>CAVWLW010000076.1:0-113412 GCA_963755715.1 uncultured delta proteobacterium | reverse complement strand
AAGAGTCAGCTGCTCTACCAACTGAGCTAGCGGCCCGACACAAAGGACGAAGTAGGAAGGCAGCGGGATGAATCAGAAAGCATTGCGTGCTCTTCTGCCTTTATCCCTCATCCTTCAGACTTTTGCAAAACTGGGGTGAGTGAAGGGACTTGAACCCTCAACCCCTGGGACCACAACCCAGTGCTCTAACCAGTTGAGCTACACTCACCGTAAACAAACTATTCTGGCGCGCCAGAAGGGATTCGAACCCCTGACCTACGGCTTAGAAGGCCGTTGCTCTATCCAACTGAGCTACTGGCGCCAAAAAAGATAACGAGTGCTGAGTGCCGAGAGGAGAAAAATGCCATCCGCTCTGAAACCCTCAGCACTCAGCGCTCATAACTCAGTACTACTCGATGGTCGGGGCGAGAAGATTCGAACTTCCGACCCCCTGCGCCCAAGGCAGGTGCGCTACCAGGCTGCGCTACGCCCCGTCAAATGACCGAAGTCATTTTACACGCGAAGCCTATGAAATCAAGGTTTTGCGCGCAAATCAATCAAAGACGGCAGTGCCTCGGCCAAGCTCGCCAGCGCTTTGCCGCGATGACTCACCGTGGCTTTGATAGCGAGCTCTATCTCGCCAAAAGTTTTATTGAATGGTGGATAAAAAAATAGCGGATCGTAGCCAAAGCCGTTCGATCCGGCGAGCGCATAAGCGATCCGCCCTTCGCAGCAGTCGCGCGCGGTCCATTCTAGAGCACTCTTCGATCGGGGCCCGCACAGCGCCAGGGCGCAGACAAAGCGCGCCGTACGTTTTTCATCCGGAACATTTTCTAATTCGCGCAGCAGCTTTTGATTATTCCGCTCGTCATCGCCCTCCTCCCCCGCGTAGCGTGCCGAAAAGATTCCCGGCGCCCCGTTTAAGGCGTCGACCTCTAATCCCGAATCATCGGCTAAGGTGAGCAAGCCGGAAAATTCCGCCAAGGCGCGAGCTTTTTTGCACGCGTTGGCTTCGAACGTCGCGCCGTCTTCGATCACCGTCGGCGGCTCGGTTAGATCCTTCAGCGAGAGAATTTTGAGGGGAAGCTTGCTCAAGAACGCCCGCACTTCGGCAAACTTTCCCGAGTTGGTGGTAGCGACTAAAAGCTCGATCACGTCAAAATCGGTTCAGCTGAGCGCAGCGATGACTTTTTTTTGCGCCTGGAGCAGCTCTTTGATGCCTTGGTGGGCGATTTCCGCCATGCGTTCCATCTGTTTCTTGGTAAAAGGCGCGCTCTCAGCCGTACCCTGGACCTCGATGAACTTTCCGGACCCGGTCATCACAAAATTCATATCGACATCGGCTTTGCTGTCCTCTTCATAGCAAAGATCCAAAAGAATCTTGCCGTCGACAATACCGATGCTCACCGCGGCCACCGCATCCTTGACCGGATCGGCGCTGAGAATGCCGCGCTCACGCCAGACACGTACGGCTTCCATCAAGGCGATATAAGCTCCGGTAATCGATGCCGTGCGGGTGCCGCCATCGGCTTGAATTACATCGCAATCGATCCATACAGAGCGCTCGCCGAGACTCTTGAGATCAGCGACGGAGCGCAGGCTACGCCCGATCAGCCGTTGGATTTCGTGCGTTCGTCCGCCAACCTTGCCGCGCGACGATTCGCGGCCGATGCGCTGCTGGGACGAGCCCGGCAACATGCCGTACTCGGCGGTGATCCAGCCCTTGCCGCTGTTCCGCAAAAACGGCGGCACCCGCTCTTCCAGTTTGGCTGTGCAGATTACTCGGGTATCGCCCATCTCGATCAATACCGAACCGTCGGCGGTCTTGATGTAGCTCGGCGTGATCTTTAGCGGTCTAAGTTGGCTCGGTTTTCTTCCGTCAGATCTCATTCAGCGTCCAATCCATTCCTCGTAATGTCAGGTTTCTAACTCTTACTGTCTTACTCAACCATTCAAATGAAACACCACCATCTTTAATTCCGTCATTTCCTGCACGGCGTACTTCGGGCCTTCTTTGCCAAAACCGGAGTCTTTCAAACCACCGTAGGGCATGAGATCGACGCGCCATTGAGAGCCCCAATTGACGTGCAGGTTGCCGGCTTCCGCTTCACGGGCAAATTTCATCGCCCATTCGACGTTCTCGGTGAATATGCCGGCGGCCAGTCCATAGATGCTGTCGTTTGCTAGAGCTATAGCGTCCTCGATGGTATCGAACGGCGTCACCGCCACCGCCGGCCCGAACAATTCGTCGCGAGAAATGCGCATATCCGGGTGCACGTCGGCGACGATCGCCGGTAGATAAATCGCGCCACGCCTGCCGCCACCGGCAACCAGGCGTGCTCCCGAGCCGACGGCTTCGTTGATCCACTGATCGACCCGCACAGCTTCGCTCTCTTTGACCATCGGTCCGACTTTCGATTTCTCGTCCAGTTGATTGCCTGTGCTCAATGCTTCGACTTTGGGTTTCAACAGGCCGAGAAAATCACCATATACTTTTTTTGCCGCCAAAACTCGCTGCGTCGAGATACAGGTCTGACCGGCGTTGCCATAGCCGGTCATGGACACGACGTTCGCCACTTTATCCAGGTCGGCGTCCGACATAATAATAACTGGGCTGTTCGAGCCGAGCTCCATAGTGACTTTTTTGATCCCGGCGGTGCGACAGATGCGATCGCCGACTTCCCGGCTCCCGGTGAACGTTACTTTGCGCACGCGGCGGTCCGCGACCAGAGCGTCGCCGATCTCACCCCCCGATCCGGTGATGCACTGGATCCCTTCCGGCGGCAAGCCCGATTCAAGCAAAATCTCGGTGAGCTTGAGCGCCGACAGCGGCGTATCCGAGGCCGGCTTGACGATGACCGTATTACCTGCGGCCAATGCCGGCCCGACTTTGTGGCAGACTAAATTGAGCGGAAAATTAAACGGCGCGATCGCCGCCACCACACCGCACGGCACGCGCAACGTGAAGCCGAATTTTTTACTGCCGGTCGGATCCGCGTCCAGTGGCACGGTCTCGCCGTGGATGCGTTTGGCCTCTTCCGCCGAGCCCATCATGGTTTCTACGGCCCGGCTAGCTTCGCCGCGTCCCTCGGCGATCACTTTTCCTTCTTCCTTGGAAATGGTTTGTCCCAAGTCCTCGTTGCGCGCCGCCAGCAGATCGGCGGCTTTGCGCAAAATCTTCCAGCGCTCGTAGCTCGACAGCTTCGCCATCACCTTGGCACCGCGTTCGGCGTAGGCCAAAGCCTTCTCCAGATCGCAGGCATCGGCTTTCGGCACCGTGTCGATGATCGAATCGTCGAACGGATTGCGCACTTCGATTTTTTTCGCCTTATCGATCCATTGCCCGGCGATAAAGTTCTTCACGACAACGAACCTCCAATTCACGCTCCGGTTTCAGAGCAAATTTTTACAAGCTGACAATTTCTACTCGCTGCCATTTTCGCCGGAATTGCCGCGATAAAAACTCCGGCCATAAGCGCGGTGAAATACCGTCCATTTCGAGCCCGGCTCCTTTGCCGGCAAGTTTTGAATCGCTTGGATCTTGCCGTCAAGATCGTCCAGTGAATGAAGAATAACGGCTTCGACCGTCTGCGGCAACTTGGGTGAGCCGAATTCATAGGCGCCGTGATGGCTGACCAGCAGGTGCTTCACCAGCAGCGCCAGTTCCGTCGGAAAATCAGGAATCGTGGCAATTTTCTGGTCGACCAACTCGACTTCCATCACCAAATGACCCAAGAGCTGGCCCGCGTCGGTGTAATCGACCGCCCGCTCAAAGGAAAACTCATAGACTTTGCCTATGTCATGAAGAAAGCCGCCGATCAGCAAGAGATCGACGTCGATGCCGCGATAGTTCTCGACGACTTTGAGGATCAGCTTGAGCAGCGAGAGCGTATGCTCGAGCAAACCGCTTAAATAAGGATGATGGATCGTTTTTGCGCCGGGCGCCTGCTTCAAAAGATTCATCAGCTCCGCATCGGCAAAAAAAGCTTCGGCAAGAGCCAGCAGGTGCGGATTCTTGATCGCGCGGAGAATCGACTGAAGCTCTTCCAGCATGGCGTCAGGCTCGAAAGCGCTCTTCGGCAAGAAATCTTCGGCCGCGACTTTTGATTCTTCGACGCGCATCACGTCCTGCACCCGGATCTGCATTTTCCCTTGATACAGCGTCGCCTGGCCGCGCACCCGGACAAAATCATTGCGTTCAAATCCCCGTCCCAGATCATCGGCGCGGTCCCATATCCGCGCTTCGATTTCGCCGCTGCGATCGAGCAGCTTGAGAGTCAAGTAACTGCTGCCGCCCTTGGTGACGCCGTGATTTTTCTGAGCGACCAAAAACAGATCGTCGATCGGCTGATTTTCGCGAATATCGGCGGCGTAGAGAGATTTCATGTCACGGCCCTCCAAGGCATTATCTTAATGTCTGAGCCAGATCATAAAGCGAGCGGACCAAAAAATGCTGCAAAAACATCACGGCGATCCAAACAACGATCGGCGAGAGATCGAAGCCGCCGACGATCACCGGTAAGCGCGCGCGCACTCGCTCCAACACCGGTTCGGTCGCGCTGTAGAGAAAGCGCACAATCGGATTGTTGTGATCCGCCTGCACAAACGAGATCACGATGCGGCCGATGAGTATCCAGACATAGGCCCACAGAACATAGTCGAGAACCTGAGCCACAGCGAACAGCAGATTGGTAAAAATAAACATCCGATCACGTGCGCGGGCCAAAGAGCGCTGTGCCGATGCGCACGATCGTCGCGCCTTCTTCGACGGCGACGGGGTAATCGTGCGTCATGCCCATCGACAGCTCTTTTAGGTCGACGTTGGGGAAGCCTGACTCGCTGAGTTTTTCCTTCAGCTCGCGCAGCTCGCGAAAATACGGCCGCACTTGTTCAGGATCCTGCCTGAACGGCGGCACCGTCATCAGTCCCTCGACTCGCAAATTGGCCAGCTTTGCGACGCTTTCCAGCAACGATGCCACGTGATTTTTGGCGATGCCGCTCTTGCTTTCCTCGCCGCCGAGATTGATTTCCACAAAAGCTCGGATGATTTGCCCACGCCGCCGTCCTTCTTTATCGAGCTCTCGCGCCAGCGCTAGATTATCCAGCGACTCAATCACGTCGAACAGCTCGACCGCGAGCCTGACTTTGTTGCGCTGCAGATGGCCGATCATATGCCATTCGACCAGCGTTGAAATTTCGCTTTTTTTCTCGCCGGCTTCCTGCACATAGTTCTCGCCGATGAGCGTAACCCCGGCCGCTAGCGCGGCGCGAATCGCCTCAATACTCTGCGATTTAGCAGCAGCAAGCAATTTGATCGCGCGCGCGTCGCGCCCGCTTTTCGCGGCTGCCTCGTCTATGCGCTCGACGAGCTTTCGATAATTACCGCCGACGTCGGCCATGAGGGCAATTGCTTACCATAATAGGATTGATAATTCACTCTCGGCGGCGGCGCTTGATTGGCGCCGCCGAGTCGCGTAGTAGTCTCGGCACGGAGAGAAAAAATCATGCCGTTCGAATACCTGCCGATCATGGCGCAACACTCGGCGCCCAAGCCGCCGCGCGTGCTGGCAGCGCCGTCGAAGCCGGCCTGGTGTGGACTCAGTAAACCGGCGCGCGAATCGCGCATCGCTTTACTGAGCAGCGCGGCATTGCGGTTGGTCGACCAAGCGCCTTTCATTCCGCGCGAAGACCTGAGCTATCGCCGTTTGCCTGCGGATCCGGGTGCCGGCGCGATCATTATCGACCACCATTCGGGAATCGGCCAAGTGCCGAGGCAGGACCCCGAGATCGTGTTTCCGCGCGCCGCTTTGGCAAAGCTGGCCGCGCAAGGAATCATCGGCGCGCTATCGCCCTTTCACTTCTCTTTCATGGGCGGCGTGCGGCGCCATGAAGAAATTGAAAACGCACTCGCGCCGGCGCTCGCCCGAGAACTGCAGCAAGCCGGGGTCGACTTGGCTTTGCTCGTTCCCTATTGACCTTTTTGCCATGAGACCGTCGGTCTCATCGCCCACGTGATCGAAGGCCAAGGCATTCCGACTCTGGTCATCGGCACGGCGCACGATATCATGACTCAAGTCACGCCGCCGCGGGCGGCCTTCGTCGATCATCCGGTCGGCAGAACTTTCGGGCCGCCGCACGAACGGGCGCGTCACGAACTGGTATTAGCCAAAGCTTTGGCCGAGCTAGAACAATTCGCGCGCCCCGGCGAGATCCGCGATCTTAAGATCAATTGGTCGCCGGACGGCTCGCGTGCGTGGGAAGATGAGCTCCGCGCAGAGCTGCTGCGCGACCGTTGACACAAAGTGAATTTGATAGTTAATTGCGGGAAATTCCGCGACCGGTTAATAAGGAGTAATGAATGGCGCAAAGTCTTTTCCGATCCTGGCCCGCGCTCGCGTTATCATTTGCGCTTGCCTTACCGGCCTATGCGGCCGCGCCCTATTATGAAGGCAAGACGGTTAGAATTATCGTCGGCTTTTCCGCGGGCGGCGGCTTTGATACCTATTCCCGTCTGATCGCGCGCCATCTAGGCAAACATATTCCAGGCGGCCCGGCGATCGTCGTCGAAAACATGCCTGGCGCCGCCAGCCTCGTCGCCGCCAATCATGTCTATAATGTGGCCAAACCCGATGGACTTACAATTCTCAACTTTCACGGCAACCAAGTGATCAATCAGGTGATCGGCAAGCCGGGCATCGAGTTCGATGCGCGCAAGTTCGAATATATCGGCATCCCGACCCAAGACAACGTCGCCTGCGCCTTCAACAAAGCCAGCGGCATTACCACGTTCGATAGCCTGAAAAACGCCAAGACCCCGGTGAAGCTCGGCGGCGTCGCGCCGGGTGATACAACCTACAACACGGCGAAGCTTTTGATCGCGGCTCTCAAGCTGCCGATCCAACTCGTCGCCGGCTATAAAGGCACGGCTGAAATCCGCCTCGCCGCCGAGGCGGGCGAAGTGGCGGGCGGCTGCTGGCAGTGGGAGTCGATTAAATCGATTTGGCGCCAGGGGCTCGACTCCGGCAACGTTGCGGTCGTGCTGCAGGTCAACGCTCAACCTCATCCCGAATTAGCCAAGGTGCCCAACGCTATCGATTTCGCAACCAACGAGAACAGCAAATTGTTGCTCAAGTTCGGCGGCCATGATCCGTCGGCCATCACTCGGCCCTACGCGGTCGCACCGGGTACGGCGAAAGACCGGGTACAGATGCTGCGCAAAGCGTTTGTCGACAGTTTGAAAGATCCGGAATTTATCGCGGATGCCAAAAAATCGCGTCTCGATACCGACCCGCTGACCGGCGAAGAAATCGAAAAGATCGTCGGGCAACTTTTTAAGATGAATGCATCCCTGGTGAACCAGTTGAAAGAAATCCTAAATTAGCGTGACAAATAAATAGCGGCAAAGTTCTCAGGAGATCCTATGAAGGCAATCATCGGCGTAGTGTTGAGCGCGCTTTTCTCGCTCCTGCATTTCGCTTCGGCCATGGCCCAGGACGGATTTTATAAGGGCAAAACGGTGCGCATCATCGTCGGCGCTTCCGCAGGCGGCGGCTACGACACGTACTCGCGCACGATCGCGCGCCACATGGGCAAACACATTCCCGGAAATCCCGGTCTTGATCGTCGATAATATGCCCGGCGCGGGATTTTTGATTTCCGCGAATTATATGTACAAAGTCGCCAAACCCGACGGCTTGACCATCGGTCATTTCATTGGCGGGCTTTTCCTACAGCAACTGCTCGGCAAGCCCGGCGTCGAGTTCGACGCGCGAAAATTTGAATACATCGGCGTGCCGGCGCAGGACAACTATATGCTCGGCGTGCACAAGAGCACCGGCATCACCAGCATCGAGCAATGGCTCAATTCCAAGACTGTGGTCAAGCTCGGCGGCGTCGGCGCCGGCTCTGCCACCGATGATATTCCAAAAGTTCTCGCCGTCGCGATCGGCCTGCCGGTGCAATTGGTCTCAGCGGCTACAAGGGCACTGCCGATGTTCGCCTCGCCTTTGATAGCCAAGAAATTTTGGGGGTCTGCAATTCGTGGGAATCGTTCAAAGCGACGTGGAGCAAGGAGCTTAAGTTCGGGCGACGTGGTTATCGTGTTGCAAAACGTCGCCAAACCGCACCCCGAACAATCAAAATTGCCGCTGGCAATCAACTATGCCAAAACTGACGAGGGTCAAAAACTTATCAAAGCCTTAGTTCATAGCGTCGGCCCAACCGCACGTCCCTATGTGCTGCCCCCGGGCACACCGAAGGATCGAGTGCAGATTCTGCGTAAAGCATTCATGGACACTATGAAGGATCCCGAATTTCTCGCCGACGCGAACAAAGCAAAGCTCGACATCAACCCGCTCGACGGCGCCGAGCTGGAGAAGAACGTGAAAGAAGTCTTCAATCTCGACCCCGCGCTAATTCCACGCGCCAAAGAAATTTTGAAATGACGGTCGCGCAGAGACCGTCATCCTGAACGCAGTGAAGGATCTCGCCCAATTGTCGTCTTCAGGATGACTTTTCTACGAAGCTCACGCCGCAACCGCCACAAGCTAGAGGCTGCAAGCCAAGCAATGCCTCGATAGTCGGGCGGAGATCGACGTGGGTGTGACGTTTTGTTTTGTTAACGATGTGAAACGAACTATCCTGGGGCAGGCGAATGTACGTCCAGATCCGCGCCGACTCGGGAACTTTGACACCGTGTTCGCCCCATGACTGAGAAGTAGCACCGCGGCCATGGTCGGTGGTCATGATCACGGTGGTCTTTCGGCCGTACTCCCCCATCGTATTCAGCGTTTCGATTAATTCTTCGAGCCATTGATCGTACCGGTGCAGCGTTTCTGTGTAACCGGGAAAATTCCGTTGGTGACCGTAAAAATCCGCGTCGACAAACGAGATAAACATAAAATTCGGCCGATGCCGGTGCAGGTAAGTTATGGCGTGCCGATAGGTATGCTCGTCCAGCCGACCTGCTTTACGATAGTGTTCCGACTCCCATTGTTTGTCTCCTTGCAACATATTGTTGTTGCGCTGTTCGCTGTCCATCGGACCATCGAACAAGGGCTCGTCGCCGGCGTTGACGAACGTCGTCTTCGCTTTGCTCTCGACCGCGCACGCAATCCGGTTCCAAGATGCCAGTGTCGCAACTTTTTTGGGATGGAGCTTGAACTCGCGCACGAACCGTTCGGGAAAGGTCTCGGTCGAAACCCGGCCACACTTGTTGTGAGCGCAGTCCTGAACCGCGCCGGCGAAGATACTTTGATACGCCGGCAAGCTGACTCTGTAAGGATTCGCCACGCGGTCGTTCATGAACAGGTGGCCATCGCCCGACAAAGTGGAGTGGAGATAAGAAAATATCGGCGCGTTTTGGTTTTGCGTCGCCGCGATTTCCTGCCAGCGCACACCGTCCAACATGACCAGGATAACGTTCGATACGGTTTCCGGCGACGATGATTCCTGCGGATCGACATCGGTCGCGGTCCAAAGCGAGCTATTGGCGCAATCATCGTCGAGCGCGTCGATACTGAACGCAGGTATCACAAGGCCGCTCATATAGATGAAAACAAGCAGGAAACCGAGGAAAATTATGCGCAGCCAGCTTTTCTCTCGCGTCGTCACAGCCGGCCGTAAACGCACGATCAATACCACGTAAGGCGAGCGTAGATTTCTGTGCTTGCATAGGAAAATTTACCGCGGACGGCCGACAAAAATGTCCATCGCGCAAAAATGTCCGGACAGTCAAAAACCGCAATCAGCAGGCGTGACATCCACTGTCACAATATGTCGTTTGTCTTTGTCATAGTAGGCGTAGCGCAAGGTCACGCCTTTTTTGAGAAAGTCGTCGCGTGTCTCGGGCTGGTTGCACGCTCCCTGGGCGATCTTTTGCTTGGCCCCAGCAGCAAATTTTTGCGGATTCACTTGGCTCACCGAATACCCCACCAAGCGATAATTATAAATTAGCATGCCCTGATGTCCTTCGGCCGGCATGAGCTCTGTTTCCTTATCGATCATGACCGGCACCGAACGATTGATCTCGGCGGCGATTTTGCCGAGGTAGGCAGCCGAGCGCGGATCTTCTTTCTTTGCTAAGTAACCCGGCAAAATCCACCATGCCAAATAGGCTGCCAAAGCTCCGGCGCCGATCCAAAGGAGCGATTTCATCATCGTAAAGCCTTTCATTCACCACCACCCTATGGGTTCATTTATGCTCCGGTGTTGGCGCGCGGATTTCAACCAGATGCCAGGTCGTACTACTCTTCGCTTCGGAAGTGATGATCCACTTGCGCGGCAGCTTCGGTAAGCGCTGTAGATCGCGTTCCTTGATCAATAAATAGCCGCCTTGTCCCCGTGCGAGCAAGGCATCGAGCGCAAGTGGCGTCGATAGGATCGGCATAACGTCCCGCGCCGTATAGAAATTAAAGTCATTCATGGTGTCGGCGTAGACGTAAACCGGAACCGTGGCCGGGACGATTTGATTCACTTGCTGGGAGAACAAGCGCGGCGATTTGAAATTTTCCAAATAGGGCATGAGCCAAATCGCGGCGCAAAGCACAGTCAATGCCATCATCGCTGCGATCGACGCCGGCAGCTTGGAGCGGCCGGCGACGCCATAAAAACAACACAGCGCCGCTTCCACCGAGCAGGAGCACTAGGCTCGTCGGCAACACCGCTGCGAAGGCGTCGCGCCTGACGAACCATGCCGCGCAGGGAACAGCGAAGCCGGCGATGACGACGAGGCCAAAGAAAGCGATCGTCAGTCCTTGATAGGCAGCGCTTAGCGCGATCTTTCCGGTCGCCAGATCATCGAAATATCTGCCGACGAACAGAGCCAATGTCGGCATCAGGGGCAACAGATATAAATCGCGCTTCGTATCGGAAAAAGTAAAAAATAAGAATACCGAGAAAAACCACAGCACAAAAAACTGCACGACCGGGTCGGCCCATCGACGGCGATACGGCCGAAAAGCAAAAAGCGCGGGAATCAGAAAAATCGTCCAGGGCAGGAAATCCGCCGGCAGCGTGGTCAAATAATAGTAGAACGGTTGGCGATGCCCGGCGCCCGCGGTGTAGCGCTGGATATGATGAATATAGATAAAGTCGGCGAGCCATTTTCCATCGGTCGCGCGCGTTACTAAGTAAAACCAGGGAGCCGCGATCAAAAAAAACAGCGGCAAGCCGAGGTGGAGCTTTAGCACAAAAATCAGCCGCCATTCGCGCCGAACCAGCATTACTGCGAGGAACAGGAGTCCGGGCAGGACAACGCCGATCAGCCCCTTGGTTAAAGTCGCCAGGGCTATGAAACAGGTAAGTGAACAATATCTCGTGCGGCTGGCCTTTGTGGAAAAGCGAGCGAGCGCCGAAGTAGACGGCAAAGACGAAAAAAGCGCAAAACACCATGTCGACATGCGCCCAGCGCGCTTCCCAGACCACCCGCATGCTGGTCGCCAGTACCGCCGCGCCAATAAATCCCGTCTCGGGCGTTGAGAAAATCTCGACCCAATAAGTAGGTTGCCAAAACAAACCCGACGCCGCCCAAGGCAGCGGGCAAGCGCACCGTCCATTCGTTGACGGCGCCAAAAACTCGCGCGCCAATCAGCGCCAACCAGAAATAAAGAATTGGTTTATCGGTATAGAGATCGCCATTGATCGTCGGCACGATCCATTCGTTTTTGCTGAACATGACGCGAGCGATCTCGGCATAGCGTGGCTCGACGGGCGCCCAGAAATCCCGCATGCCAAGGGCAGAGATATAGAGCATGAAACATAGGAGGCAGAGATAAAGCGGGTAAAGCTTTTGCGTGTCCGGACTAGGCGCTGATGATGGGAAAGACATCGAAGGTTTTGTCACTGGACAGAGATAACTTGTTCTTATACATGACCCGTCCTACGACACCAACGACGACATACCGTATCCGTAATACGGCACAGACAAGCGAATTCTCAAGCTAAAAAAAACGGGGAGGAAAACGTTCTGTCTCCCTCCCCGCCTGCGAAACTAGTCGACAATTGTCCTAGTATTGATAAAGCAACTGCACGGCTAAAGTCGTCTGATTTGAATCGGCACCGTTAGCCCCTTTTTTATAGACGGGTCGATTGGCCCAGTCTTGCCTAAGCTCCGCTCGTCCAAGGAGCATTTTGGTGAATTTGTAGGTTCCCGCCAACGTCACTTCGCCTAGGGAAACGTTGTGCACGGGAGTGCTGGCCGCAAAACCTTGTGTTCTCGACGCCCCCTGGTCTAAAAATAGCTCCGTTCGGACTGCCGTGCTGAACCGGTCAGTCCAGGCCCAAGATCCAACAGCGGCAAAGGCGTACCACTGTGCATTCCGAAGTCCCGTCGGGGTCGACGCCTGGTGCTCAGTACCAAAGGTGTATTCTAGAAGAACGGTGAGAGGGTCCATCGGCTTGATCGTGGCTACGTTGCTCCAGGTAATACGCTGATTGTGGGTGTTACGCGTCTGTTCCGGCCCGGCAACGATATTGCTCGCCAACCCGAAGGTATCGGACGGGGTAAAATTAACTCCGCCCAAAAACGACGGCGAGCCGTTGTTGTCACGAGGATCATCCCAGCCGGTCACGAGTCCACCGCTCACGCTGAGCGTCTTGAGAGCCGGATAAGTAAAAAGAGTCCCCAGGTGACGTAAAGGGATGGCGTAGTTAAAAGCAAACGAGCGGGTAATTTCATCGTTGTAGTTTCCTGGGTTTAGAAGGATTTCCGTTCCCAGGGGTGTCACAAACAAACCACCCTTGAATTGAATACCTTCACCGACGGGGATCGTGGTGGTAACATATGACTCGCGCACCTCGGCTGAAGGTTCCTTGTGAAACCTTTTCCCCCACAGCGTCGCTTCCCTCAACAGCTCTCCAGTGCGGCCGAAATCACCGGAGAGGTGAAAACCGACGCCCCAATCCTTCTCGGGCTTGTCCAACGCTATATGAAAATCGTTAAAATCGATTTTATTTTGGTCCATTTCAAAATATCGACCGCTGATCTTGGGGGGACTTTTCGGATAATTCGAACTCCAAGTGTAACTCGTGTCAAAGTACCCGCTAATGCCAATGCCTATTGCTTTCTCTACCGCACCCTTGCCGTCAGCGATCTTGCCATCCAATACGCCGACGCAACAGTCTAAACTGAGCCACCCCGGACCGAGAGGTTTTTCCTCTGCCGGAGCAGGTGTTGGTTCCTCTGCCGCGTGAATGGCCATCGGTGGCAACACAGAGCTTCCCAGCAAGATGAGTAACGCTGCCAATCCCCTTTTCATCGTCTCAACCTCCTCGTAATTTCAAAGCACTAAAATAAGTCACTAGCTTTTACCATGCTCATAACCTGAGAGTCTATCTTTTGGATCTCAAAATTCTTGAAATCTAACTTCAGTCCTAGACTTCACGCTCAATGGGATCAATTTCCCGAGAAACCCACGCCTGCAATAATTGCGATCGCTCAAATCTTAGTCACGATGGCGCCTAGCTTTTGGGCAGCACCTCTCAGCTACGATCCCAGCAGTGAATCACCTAATGCTCAATTCCCCTGATTTTTCATTACTGCTACGGAACTGAACCGGAATTTAACAAAACAGTCCCGAATCAATGCAAATGTCGGCCCAAATTTACGGTCTCGCAATAAAAATATGGGTTGTTGATTCATGCAATACACCAACCGACCGTTTGCTGACATAGAAACACTCCGCATTCCGCACTCGGTAATCGAGCAGCTCGCGGTTAATTAACTCGTAGAAAATCACATCTTCAGTGAAGATATCCGCTGCCCTTCAAAGTGATGAGCTTGAGATGCCCGGCCCTGCGCCGACGAGATAAACATTGCCATCAGGCTCTTGGTCATAGTTCAGCGATCTCAATTATCCTCAAGCGGAAAATCGGCAACTTTACGCACCCGCACCGCGCATGCCTTAAGCTCGGGCTGACGCGAAACCGGATCGCGTGCGCTGATCGTCAAGTTATTCGCCGCTTTGAAAAAGCCTTCGTCCCTGCTCCAATGAAACGGCAGAAAACATGTGCCCTGGACGATCTCTTCGGTGACTCTCGCCTGCGCCATCACTTTGCCGCGGCGCGAAATAATCTCGACGAAGTCGGCGTCTTGTATATTGCCGCGGCGCGCATCGGCGCGGTTGATCTCTAAAACCGGATCGGGCGCGCGGCGCCGCAGCGCCGCATTTTTTCCCGTGCGCGTCATCGTATGCCAGTGATGCTTGAGCCGCCCCGTGGTTAAAATCAGTGGATAGTCGTCGTCCGGGCTCTCGACCGGCGGCGCATGTTCCACTGCGATGAAAGCGGCCTTGCCGTCGGCCGTCGCGAAGCGCCCGTTTTCATACAGCCTCGCCCTTTTTGTCGGTTTGGATTTAGGATACGGCCACTGCACCGGTCCACGGCTTTTGAGACGCGTGTAACTCGCGCCGGAGATGTCGCACAAAGTCCCTTCCGTGAGCGCCACGAACTCGGCAAAGATTTCTTCCGCCGACTGATACATAAAGTTGGCGCCGAATCCCAGCGCGTAGGCGAACAGGGAAATAATTTTCCAATCCGGCAGCGCCTCGCCGGGCGGCTCGGCGAGCTTCGGCATATAAGTGACGCGCCGCTCGGAATTGGTCATCACGCCCTCTTTTTCGCTCCACTGGGCCGCGGGCAAGATGACATGAGCGAGACGGCTGGTAGCTGTCGGATGATAGGCGTCTTGAACCACCACGAGCTCTGCTTGGCGCAGCGCTTTTTCGATCAGGTCGATGTCCGGTGCAGAAGCAGCCGGGTTGGTGCAGAGAATCCAAATCGCCTTCAGCTTGCCCTGCGCCAATGCTTCAAACTGCTCTAAGGCGGCGAGGCCCGGCTTCGGAGCGATGCTGCCGCGCGGCACCGCCCAGTGACGTTCGACCTTTGCTCGATGCTGCGGATCTTCCACGCTGCGGTAACCGGGCAACATGTTGGATAGGCCGCCGACTTCCCGGCCGCCCATTGCATTGGGTTGGCCGGTCAAAGAAAACGGTCCTGAACCCGGCTTGCCGATCTTTCCGCTAGCAAGGTGGAGATTGATAATCGCATTGTTCTTCTGCACGCCGACGGAGCTCTGATTCACGCCCATGCTCCAGAGCGTGAGCGCGCTTTGCGCCATGCCGAATATCAACGCCGCTTCGACGATCAGACACTCCGGCACGCCGCAAATCTCTTCGGCTACCTTCGGCGGATATCGCTCGACGATTTCCTTGAGCTCGCGAAAACCATTGGTGTGTTGGGCAACGAATTCGCTGTCGATCAAGTTCTCATGGATGAGAACCCAAAGCATGCTGTTCAGCAACGCGACGTCGCTGCCCGGTTTAAGCGGCAGGTGCAGATCGGCGAAGTCCGCGGTTTCGGTGCGGCGCGGGTCCACGCTGATGACGGTCACTCTCTTCGGATCGCTTTGCTTGCGCTTTTTGATCCTTTTGAAGATGACCGGGTGGCAATCTGCGGTGTTGGTGCCGATGAGCAACAGACAGTTGGCCTCGTCGATATCGGCATACGAGTTCGGCGGGCCATCGGAACCGAGCGAGGTTTTGTACCCGGCCACCGCCGAGGCCATGCAAAGGCGCGAGTTGGTGTCAAAGTTATTGGTGCCGAGAAAACCTTTCGCCAGTTTATTGGCAACATAATACTCCTCCGTCGTCAGCTGGCCCGAACCGTAAAAAGCGACGGCATCCGGGCCGTGCTCGTCGATGATCGCACGAAACCGTTTCGCCAAATAGGTCATGACCTGCTGCCAGGAAACCCGCTTGAAAGGGCTGTCCTGACATTGGCGCAGCTGAGGATAGACTAACCGATCATGGGTCTGGATAACTTCCGGCAAATAGATCGCTTTGAGGCAAAGATCGCCCAAACTCGACGGATGATTAGGATCACCTTTGATTCTAGTCACCGCACCACCGCGAATTTTTGCCAGCAGACCGCAGCCGACGCCGCAATAGGGACAGTAAGATTTTTCCCAGCGCTCGCTGCCGTTAGGTTGTATCGTTTCCACGTCGTGCGAGATCCGCTGGGTATTGAATCGAAGTGCGACAGCGCTTTGGCTTCCGCATGTCTCAGATTATCGACGTACTCGTCCAGGGCTCGTAGTTTGCGATAATTTGGAAGGAAACGATTGAAACCAGTGAATTACTCGTTCAGGAAAAGCTCTTCCGGCATCACCGCGCGCGGCAACAGCCATCGGCTGCGCTTCGACAGCAACAATCATGTCACTGTTTCGCGCCGCCCGTTCTTCGAGAAAGCTTAGAAGCTGCTTGCGTGCCTGATGATATTGGGGATCGTCGATGATCATGAGTCGATCGCGCGGTCGTTCAAACGGCACCGTGACGATTTCGCCGACCGTGGCGGCCGGGCCGTTGGTCATCAGCACGATGCGGTCGGCGAGCAACAACGCCTCGTCAACATCGTGGGTGACCATGAGTACCGTTTTATGCGTTTCGGCGCAGAGCCGAATCAATTGGTCCTGCAGCTCCATGCGGGTCACCACGTCGAGCAGACTGAAAGGCTCGTCGAGCAAAAGCACCTTGGGCTCCAACGCAAAGGCGCGGGCGATGCCGACGCGCTGACGCATGCCGGCGGAAAGCTGCTCCGGGTAACAATCGGCAACATCGTTAAGGCCCACTGAAGCGAGGAACTTATCAGCGCGCTTTAAGCGCTCGTCGGGTTTGCTATGATGGCTGACCTGTTCGAGCGCGAGCAATACGTTCTCCCGCGCGGTCAACCACGGCAGCAACGCCGGAGATTGAAACACCACGCCGCGGTCCAATCCCGGCCCAACCACTTCGCGGCCGGCCACGATCACTCCGCCTTCGGTGGCGTCGTTGAGGCCCATGGCGATCGACAACACCGTGGATTTACCGCAGCCCGAGTGGCCGACGATACATACGAATTCGCCTTCACCGACGCGCAAATTGAAGTCCTTGACGATGACGGAAGGGCCGTGCTCGGTAGCGTAACTTTTGCCCAGGCCTGTCAATTCGAGAAACGGAATCATCCTAATGGTTTCTCCGTTCAGTGAAGCAATTTTTTTCCACGGCTGAGTCTGTGGCGCCGCGCTTTCTGCCGGACATAAGAACATTCACGGTATCTCGTCGCACCCGCTGATAAGCGGGCTCGTCGATTAACTGGGAGCGCGATCGCGGATGGGGCGTTTCGACGCGGACGGCGGGTCCGAGAGTCGCTCCCGGTCCGGATGTCAGCGTGTAGATTGAGTCAGCGAGTAAAATCGCTTCATCGATGTCATTGGTGATCATCACGACGGTTTTCCGCGTTTCTATCCAGATGCGCGCCAACTCTTCCTGCAAAGTCGCGCGGGTGAGCGCGTCGAGGGCGCTGAACGGCTCGTCCATCAGAAGCACCTTGGGGTCCATCGCTAAACCGCGCGCCACCGCGACGCGCTGGCGCATGCCGCCGGAAAGTTCCCGCGGCACTTTCTTCATCGCCGCGCCGAGATTGACCAAGTTGATATAGCGCTCAGCACGCTCCCGTTTCTCCGCCTCGGCAAGATGAGGTGCCACGGCGTCAACAGCGAGATAGACGTTTTCGAAAACGTTCATCCAAGGCAGCAAGGAATAATTTTGAAACACTACGCCGCGGTCGGGACCCGGCCCGTCGATCGACCGTCCATCGAGAAGAATTTCGCCACGGTCGGGCTCCAACAGTCCGGCGATCAATGAAATCAACGTCGTCTTACCCGACCCGGACCGGCCGACAATACAAACAAATTCGTTTTCGTCGATCGCCAAATTGATGTCGCTTAACACCGCCAGCCTGGCGCTATCTGCCGACGCGCCAGTCGCGTTGCGCCGATAACTTTTGCCAACTCCCTTGATTTCAAGATAGGCCATCGCGTGTCTCACGCGGTTTTGAAACGTCGCTCGACCACGCTCATGAGCCGGTCGAGAGCAAAGCCGATGAGCCCGATGGAAATGACGGACAGGAGAATATGCGAGTAGACGAGACTATTGTATTCCTGCCAGAGAAAACCTCCCAGACCGGGCGAACCGGTCAGCATTTCGGCGGCGACGATCACCAGCCAAGCCATGCCGAGGCTCAGACGATAGCCGGTGAACATGTAGGGCAACGTCGCGGGGATCATAATCTTGCTGAGCTTCTTGAGCGGCGAGAGTTTCAGCACCCGACCGACGTTGAGATATTCGCTGCTGATGCTGCGCACGCCCATCGCCGTATTGATCACCGTCGGCCACATAGCGCAGAGCGCGATCGTGAACAGCGCCGCCGGTTCCGACTGCTTGAAGATGACCAGACCTAACGGCAGCCAAGCCAACGGCGAAATCGGTCGGAGCACTTGAATCACCGGATCGAAAGCTCGGTGAAAATTCGCCGAGAGGCCGAGCAAAAAACCCAATGGCGTGCCGATCGCGATTGCCAAGAGAAAACCCTTTGCCACGCGAATAAGACTTAAAAACGCGAAGCGGAGAATGCCTTGGTTCATCTCGCCATCTTTAAAAAACGGATTGAGGATATAGTTCTGGCTTTCTTGCCAGGTGCGCAGCGGCGACGGCAAATCGGGCGCCACCTTGAGGCTGAGAGCCGTCCAGATAATCAACACTAGGCCGATACCGAACATCGGCAAGATCATCGCGGCGGAGTCCATGCGTTTTTCCATTTTGCGACTTTCCTCTACGCCAGGTTGTTGATCGAGAATTTCTTTACGTAATCTTCCGGTTTGGCGGGATCGAACTCGATCTTGTCAAAGAGTGTTTCCTTTTTCATGTCTTCTTTCGGTACGGTAATGCCCATCTCCTTGGCGACTTCACGGTAGAGATCGGGCCGATGAACTTTATTGACGATGCCCGTGTAATCCGGCGCGCTTTTCACCATGCCCCAGCGGCGGAATTGTGAGAGCCACCACACGCCATGCGATTTCCACGGGAAATTCGTATTGCGATCGAAGAAAGTCATGTACAAAGGATCCTTTTCCTTGCGACCGTCGCCGTAATCGTAATCGCCGAGCATGCGCCCGAGAATCACTTCTTTCTGGGTGTTGATATATTGCGGTTTCGACACCACCTCGGCCATGTGCGCGCGATTTTCCAGTTTGTCGATGTACTGGCTCGACTCCGTCACCGCGCGCAGAATCGCTTTGACGGTTTTCGGGTTCTTGTCGGCGAAGTCGGCGGTAAACGCTAAAACTTTTTCCGGATGATCCTTCCAGATTTGCTGCGTCGTGATCGCGGTGAAACCGATGCCGTCAGCGATAGCGCGCGCGTTCCACGGCTCGCCGACGCAGAAGCCGTCCATCTTACCGACTTTCATATTCGCCACCATTTGCGGCGGCGGGATCGTAATCAACGAAACATCCTTGTCGGGATGAATACCGCCTGACGCCAGCCAATAGCGCATCCACATAGCGTGGGTTCCCGGCGGAAAAGTCATGGCAAAGCTCATCGGTTCGCCCTTCGCTTTGGCTTCCATAACAACCGGCTTGAGTTGCTGCGGCGTTTTTACGCCTTTGGCGAGCAATTCTTTGTCGAGCGTGATCGCCTGACCGTTACGGTTGAGATAGAAAGGGACGATCATCGGCTTTTGCGGCGAGCCGAGAAGTCCCATGGTCGACGCGTAAGGCATGCCGAGAAGCATGTGCGTTGCCTGGTTTTCGCCGAGATTGATTTTGTCGCGGATCGCGGCCCAGGATGCTTCCTTAGAGATCGTTGACTCGATGCCGTATTTTTTGAACAGTCCCAATTCGTGCGCCATCACGATCGACGAACAATCGGTCAAGGCAATGATGCCAATCCGGATGCTCGTCGTCTCTGGACCGTCCGCGGCGTACGCGCCGCCAATCCAGCCCTTTGGCATTCCGGCCAACAGGGTACCTAACGCGCCGCCAGACAGTTTTAGAAAATTTCGCCGAGTCAAATCTTGGCTTTGCTTTTTTTTCACTTGAGCCACGTCATCATCCTTCCAATAAAAATTGGTCCCCTTGTGCCACCAGCTTGAAAACCCTGACTTTCAATTTGGGATCCGTCGAGCACGCCCCGGTCTTGAGATCGAATTTGTATCCATGCAGAGGGCACACGACTTCACCACCTTCGATCCAACCGTTACAAAGCTGGCCGCCCTCGTGCGGACAGATGTTTTGAATGCCATAAAGTTGTCCGTTGTTTTTGAATACAGCCATTTCTTCACCTCGTGCGCGCACTAACTTCGCGCTGCCTTCTGCGAGCTCTTGAGATTTTATTATGGGCCGCTCCACTTCGGCTGCAGGCTTGGACGGCACAGCTACGGCTAGAGGAATCTTTCGCAACTGCTGGCGCATCGCTTTGAATGCGCCGTGCTTGACTAAACCGCCGACGACGCCGGCCAAATCCTCACACGGCACGTCTTCCATGATTTTTACCGGCACGTTGGCCTCGCATCCGGTAGCGCCGCCGGCAAACACGTCGACCGCTTCGATGATTTCACCGTTGACTTTGATATTTTTGCCGAGCAGGCCGATGTCCGCGGCTGTGTGGTTGCCGCAACCCGCCGGACAGCCGGACCAATGCATGCGCAGCGGCTGGGTCTTGCCGAGCTTCGCTTCCAGAGCGCGCGCGGTCTTCAGCGCCCACCCCTTGGTCTCGATCAAAGCGAAATGGCAGTAGTCCATGCCGGTACAGCTCACCAGACCGCGCATGACCTCGGAAGGATCGTAACGTAGCTCCTGGAGCACGGGCTCGCTCGTGAGCTCGCCGATCATGCGGTCGGGCACGTTGGGAATAATCAAATTCTGCCCGACGGTCAGTCGGATCTGGCCGTTGCCGTAATTTTCGGCCAGGTCCGCCACTTGAAGCATTTGTTCCGAGGTCATGCGTCCGACGGGCACCGTGAGCCCAACATAGTTGAGGCCCGCCTGTTTCTGGCGAAGCACACCGACATGGTCGGTGTGCTTCGGCGTCCGTTGGTCAATTCCCGCGGAGGCAAGCGGTCGATCAACGCGACGTTCCAATTCTTTGCGAAATTTTTCGACGCCCCAGGCTTCGATGAGAAAGGCCAAACGCGTTTTGGTGCGCAACTCGCGCGCGCCATGGTCGCGGAAAATAAGAACGATCTGGCTGCAGACCGCCGCGGCCTCGTCGACCGTGACAAACAAATTCAAGGGCGAGGCGATCCGATAGCCGCCCGAGCCCATCTTTCCGCCGACGGCGACGTTGAATCCAAGGACCTCGGCGCCACCGATTGTTTTTAGCGCCGGCGTCATGGCGATGTCTTGCGCTTCGGCGTGGGTGCAGGCTTCCTTGCAACCGGTAATGGTCACATTGAATTTTCGCGGCAAATTTGTGTAGTCCTTGTTGCCGAGAAACATTTGCGTGAAATCACGCACCACCGCCGAGGCGTCGAAAAGCTCGTTAGGCGTGAGCCCGGCGACCGGACAACCGATCACGCCGCGAATGTTATCCATGCCGGTTTGCAGCGAGATTAGATTGACGCCCCTCAGTCGATTCCAGATTTCCGGAACCTCGTTGATAGTAAACCAGCGCAGCTGCATCTGTTGGCGTGTCGTGATATCAGCGAAGCCCTTGCCAAATTCACCGCTGATTTCACCGATGGTGCGGAGCTGTATCGCCGTCATGAAACCGTTGGGAACGCGCAAACGCATCATAAAGCGGCCAGGCGTCTGGCGGCGGAAAAATACGCCGGCCCACTTCAGACGCTCCTTGTCACCGTCGGTGATTTTCTCCCAGCCTTCGGCGGCATAACGCGGAATGTCTTGAAGAATATCCAGCCCGTCTTTCTCTTGTTTGTATTCTTCAATCTTGTTCATCCGAGGCGATTCCTAGAGCGGCCGCATTGCCGATTAACTTTCCGCGCCCTTTTGATAGAAGATCTCGGGGCTGGTTTGGCTCCGCTCGTCGAGCATTTTCTCGGCATTGGCAATCGCTTGGTCGATGTCTTCGATCGGCGTCGTCGAAATCCTGCCGTGTCCCGGATACAGCGCGCGCAAACCAAAACAGCGCAGACGAGTCAAAGAATCCAAATAGTCGCCGATGCTTCCCGACTCGGCGATATAGGAAAGCGTGCCGCCGGCGAACACGCTGTCAGCGGAAAAGAGCAGGCCGCATCGCGCCTCGATGATCGAGATGCAACCGGACGTATGACCGGGCGTGTGAAACACACGCAGGCTGTAATTGCCCAGATCGATGCGCGTCATGTTTTCGAGCCACAGGTGCACGCGCAGCGGAATTTCGTTCAAGTCGTTACCCTTGTACATGGTCACGTAGTAATCGCCCGTGATTATCTTGGATGCGGCGAGACGATAGGCGGCGATCATCGCGCAGTCTTGAAAATAACGATTGGCACCGATGTGATCGCAGTGCTCGTGCGAATTGATCACCAGGTTGACGTCGCGGACCTTTATCCCGATGTGGCGCAACCCGCGTTCAAGCACTGGAAAATTTTGATCCGAACCCGAATCGATCATCACGTTCATGTAATCGCCCTTGATTACATAGCTGTGGCTGCTCCCGCCCAGGCCGCGGATCTGAAAAATGCCCGGATTGAGCTCAGTCACAGCGGTGCTGCAAGCTCCCATCTCCTACTTCCTTTCCGGCGTCATCGCGCTTTCGAGGTCTTGGTAGATATCGAACTGGCACGCAAAGCGATCTTTTTTAAAATAGCCTTCCAGGTTTGGATCTAGGCTGCAGATACGAAGGACCCCGGTGCGTTGATCGACTTCTCTTTTGAATGAAGTCAGCAATCCGACTTCCCAAACGCCGAACTGATCCAGCTCTTTCAAGTCGACGATCACGCGCACACCGTCACGCGATAACCAGCGTCGAAACAGATATCTAACCCGCAGCGGCTCGTTGTTTTGAGCCTTGCCGGACGGTCTGATGATGACCCAGCCGGCTGTGTCGCTGACCCGATACTTCAACTACGTTCATTTCCATAACGCCCAGGCTTTGCTACGACGCCGGCTCGGAGGGCTGACTCTCGGGGCTTGCAGGTCGAAGCACTGCGCCATCTCCAACACCGGCATCTTCGGGATATCTTGGTCCGCCTGATCGCCGAACACTTCCGCCAAAAAAAGAATATTGTCGAAGATCCTGCCGGTCGGACTTTTTTGCCGCGCTCTGGTCATCCCACCCTCCTTCGTAAAATAAAAAGGCGCTCCATCGGATTCCCGATGAGCGCCTTTGCTCAAAGAAAGCGTCGTTGCCCTCGTTGATTTTATGAGCAATCGTTATGCCATAATCGCGCGAGAGAAATCGTTGCAATTTCAGCGCTGCCGATCAGGGCTGCGCCGCTGTTGCACATGTGGAAGTCAGGGTCTGCCTAGAGACATGGCAGCGGTCGAGTCTGTGTGGAATTATCTAACTCTTCTCGCCCTTGAAAAAGCCGCCGGCCAGAATGATCGCCTGAGCGACGTCCGCCATGGGCTTGCGCATGTTCATGCTGGTTTTCTTGATCAAGGTATAGGCCTGTTCTTCCGAAATACGCCTTTGCTCCATCAACAAGCCCTTGGCGCGCTCGATGAGCTTGCGCGCTTCGAGAGTTTCTTTGAGCGTTGAGTTTTCAGCTCTGAGCGAGACAAAGTCGCGGAACTGCGCGATGGCGAGCTCGATCGCCGGACTGAGTTCCGCAGCCCGCAGCGGCTTGACCAGATATCCTCTGATGCCCGCCGATTTCGCGCGCTCTACCGTTGCGCTGTCGAAGTGACTGGTCACTAGAACGATCGGCAGCGGCTGTGCGAGCATCACGTCGCGGGCCGCCTCGATCCCGTCGAGGTCGGGCAGACCGACGGCCATCAAAAGCACGTCCGGCAGCGCCGTCCGTGCCAAGGCCACGGCCAGTTTTCCACTGGTCCCCTCGCCGGCGATCTCGTATCCGCCGTCTTTTAATGTCGCAAGGATTTGCTTGCGCGAGGACTCATGATCGTCGATGACCAGGACGCGTCTCATTCAGTCGCCTGGCCTCCATCCACTTTGCGATTGCGTGAACGCGACATGCGCCGAACGAACTCGGATAAAAATCGCTCCGCGTAGTATTTCAAGGTCGGCGCGTAGCTCTGCGTATCGGCGCGAATTTTGTCGGGTAGGACGTAGGGTGCGAGCGCCAAATCTTTCGAACGCTCGTCGAGCCAGCGCTCGATCATGCGCGGCGTCACTTCGAGATGAAACTGCAAGCCGTAAATCGTTTTGCCGAGGCGAAAAGCTTGGGTGCTGTAATGGGCCGACGACGCGAGCCGGATCGCGCCGGCGGGTAATTCGAAGCCATCGCTGTGCCATTGAAAAACCGTCGCGCTCTCGGGCAAATAACCGAGCAGCGAATCCACCTGGCCATGCGGCGTGATGGAAATTGGGCTCCAACCGATTTCTTTGACGGGACCATGAAAGACTGCCGTGCCAAGCGCGGAGGCGATTAGCTGCGCCCCCAAGCAGATGCCCAATACGGGCACTGCCTCGTCGATCGCGGCGCGAATAATTCTTTTCTCCCAGCGGAGAAAAGAAAAATTTTCCTCCTCATCGACGTTCATCGGCCCGCCGAGAACGATCAGCGCGCTTACATGTTCCCATTCCTCCGCCGGCATTTCGCCGTGAAACAAACGAACAACTCGATAATCCGATCCTTGCTTTTCTAAAACCTCGGCGAAAAATCCTAAGTCTTCGAACGGATCATGCTGGAAAACCAGGACCTCTTCCATAACGGTCCCTCACGCGGCTTAGTGCTGAGTCGCTGAGGACTGAGTTGTCGGCTAGGCGGCGCGAGTCACGTTTGTTCCTTGCGCAGTCCTCGTTACTCAGTCCTCAGTCCTTGCCATCAGATATCGAAGTACAGAGCGAACTCCCAAGGATGGGGACGCAGACGGATGGCATCGACCTCAGCCTTTCTCTTGTACTCCAGCCAGGTCTCGATCACGTCCTTGGTGAATACATCCCCTCTGAGCAGAAACTCATGATCCTTCTCCAAAGCATCCAGCGCCTGATCCAACGACCCCGGCATCGATTTCACCTTGGCCGCCTCTTCGGGCTCTAGCTCATATAAGTTCTTGTCGATCGGCTTGGGCGGCTCAGTCTTGTTTCTGATCCCATCCAGTCCCGCCATCAGCATGGCGGGGAAGGCAAAGTACGGATTGGCACTGGGATCGGGGGTCCTAAACTCTAGTCTCTTGGCCTTCTCACTGGTGGAGTACATGGGTATACGCACGCAGGCACTGCGGTTTCTGGCCGAGTAGACTAAATTGATCGGCGCTTCATAGCCGGGGACCAGTCTTCGATAGGAGTTGGTCGTGGGGGCGATGAAGGCGCAGAGCGCGTGGGCGTGTTTAATCAACCCGCCGATGTAGTATCGGGCGGTGTCGCTGATCAACCCGTAGCCTTTCTTGTCGTAGAAGATATTCTTCCCGGCTTTCCACAGACTCTGGTGGCAGTGCATGCCGGAGCCGTTGTCTTGAAACAAGGGCTTGGGCATGACCGTGACCACTTTGCCTCTCTTCCTGGCGGTGTTCTTGACCACGTACTTATACGTCAGCACCTTGTCGGCCATCTTGGTCATGGTGTCAAAGCGCATGTCGATTTCAGTCTGGCCGCCGGTGGCGACTTCGTGGTGATGGACTTCGATCTTGACTCCGCATTTCTCTAAATTTAACACCATCTCGGATCTTAGATCCTGGTACTGGTCCATGGGGGGGACGGGGAAGTAGCCTTCTTTGTATCGAATCTTGTTGCCGAGATTGGGCTGGTCTCCGCCTTTGCCGGAGTTCCAAAAGCCTTCGACCGAGTCAATATGGTAGTAGCCCTCATGATGGTTTTGGTCGAAGCGCACGCTGTCGAAGATAAAAAACTCGATCTCGGGGCCCCAGTAGCTGGTGTCGGCTAGGCCGGTGGACTTTAAATACTTCTCGGCTTTCTGGGTGATGTATCTCGGGTCTCGGGTGTAGGACTCGCGGGTGATGGCGTCGAGGACGTTGCAGATAAAGCTGATGGTGGAGTGTTCGGTGAACGGGTCCATCATGGCGGTGTCGGCGTCGGGCAGCAAAATCATGTCGGATTCATTGATCGATTGAAATCCGCGTATGCTGGAACCGTCAAACCCCAATCCTTCTTCGAACAGCTCGGCGGATAACTCGGCTGCCGGGATCGAAAAGTGCTGCCATAACCCGGGAAAATCGACAAACTTCAAATCCACGATCTCGACCTTATTCTTCTTCGCCATCTCTAAGGCGTCTTTCACTGACATGTATTTGCCTCCTTAAGTGAAGTCGCGTTTGAATCCAGTGAAAAAATTATCCCAGCCGCTTAGACGGCTGGAGAAATGAACCAATATCGGCCGTGGTGAGCGCGTGCTTCACTTCGTCCGATTCGAAGGACTCTATGATCGCTTTAACCATCTTCATAAAAACTCCTCGATTTAGAGCCCCGTAGAAATGTTCGCGTGAATCGCCCGCCGCCAAAATCTATGAGCAAGCTCAATGCCACAAACATTATTTCCGCGACCTTCGGCTCACCGCCAAAAACAAAAAGAAATTTTTGCTTGGAGAACGATCAGACCGCCTGTTTAATGCGAGGGTTGCCTAATGATTAATCGTGAAGCCTAACTTCTGAGCAGTAGGCATTAAAGCTTCACTCCGAAATCGGCGAAGTTGCTGGCGGTTGAAATGTCCACAAGAGAGAACTGGCGGGAATCTACCGTAAGCGCCCCCGCCGGGATCGCTGACAGCGATCCCGGCAGTTTTGCGCTTTACTTCGAAACTTGCATCTAGTCGGTAACAACCTTTCTTACTTGCACACCCAAAGGTGCAGACGCGGCTGCACTGCCGACGTCGATAGCTGCACTGCCTCCCGATGCCGATGGATGAAGCTGGAAATCTGGGTAACCAAGCACACCCATTTCCGGACCATCAAGACCTTCGATCTCAATTTCTTTGCTGACGCGAATCGGTGTGATGAGATCACTGACTTTGAACCATACGAATGCCATCACGAAACCGAAGACCGCCACAGTGCCTGCGTCGATCACTTGCATGATGAACTGTGAGAAATCGCCGTAAAGCAGACCGCGGACACCGTCTGAACCGTACAGCTTCACCATCCCATCGCGCACGACACCGTTCCAGCCGGCGCCATATTGGCCGGTCGCGAATATGCCTACTGAAATAACGCCCCACAACCCGTTGACTCCGTGAACGGAGATCGCACCGACAGGATCGTCGATGCCCCGAGCTTCCCAGAAGAACACGCTTACCACCACGAGCCAGCCAGCCACCAAACCGATGACAGCCGCCGCCCACGGATCGACGAACGCACATGGCGCCGTGATCGCGACCAAGCCAGCAAGCATGCCGTTGCACATCATCGTGGTATCCGGTTTAAGCCCCTTCATCATGAGTGTCACCATTGCAGCGAGCGCACCAACGATGCCGGCGAGCATCGTGTTCACAACGACGTAGCTGATTCGCAAATCGGTGCCCGCGAGTGTCGAGCCCGGATTAAAACCGAACCAACCGAAAGCTAAGATGAACGTTCCCAACGCGACCATCGGCACGTCGTGACCAGGCATGGCATTCGGTCTACCCTGTGCATTGAATTTGCCAATGCGCGGCCCGAGAACCATGGCTCCCGCGAGCGCGATCACGCCACCCATTGCGTGAACAACACCAGAACCGGCGAAATCGACCGCTCCATGACCAAGTCCCCAATTTACGCCGCCTTGGGCTAGCCAACCCCCACCCCACACCCAATTGCCGTAGAGGCAATAAGGCAGCGCAATCCACAATCCGAACAGGCAGTAATTCTTCCAGGCCCAGCGTTCGGCCATCGCACCGGTGGGAATCGTTGCGGTGGTATCCATAAAAACCATCATGAAAAAGAACAACACCAAAACTGCGGTATCGCCTACAGCACCGGTCAAAAACCAACCCTTCAAACCGATTAGGCCATAAGTAAACGCACCTGTTGCCTTTCCCGCCGCATCGACAGCCGCACCCAAGCCCCAACCCTCATTGAGCAGTGACAGGCCTGGACCTAGAGACGGGTACCAACCTGGAGCGACGGGACCATTCCACCAGTTGCCCCACCCGATGGCGAACCCGTAGACCCAAAACGCGAGACAGCCTAGCGGATAAATCATGAGATTCATGGCTGCGGTATGCGACGCATTTTTCGCGCGGCAAAGCCCGGTCTCAACGAGCATGAAGCCAGCCTGCATGAACATGACTAGAAAACCGGCGACCAGAGCCCAAACGTAATTAATAGAATATAGGTTGTGCGCCATCCGATCATAGAGATCTTGCATCGACAGCTTATCAGGAACATCACCCTTCCCGTCACCGGCTGGAGTTGCCCACACACCAGAGGCAGAGCCCGTCGGATCGGGCCAAGGTGCGGGCGTTTTCGGATCCGGACTCGTCGCTGTGAAATACGGCGGTAATTTCGGCGCCGGCGCTGCCGCCGCCGGTGCAGCAGGCGCAGCGGACGGAGCTTCAGCTTTAGGCGCCTCCGCTGCTGGCGCCCCTTCCTTGCTTTCATCGGCCGCGAAAGAAACCCGATCAGACAAACTCGCCCACAGCAGCATCGCCATGAACGCAAACACGTAGCCAAAGATTTTTCGTTTCATGATTTCCCCCCTTTATATCGTGTGCGTGTTCTTAAATTGCATCTTCGCCTTTTTCCCCGGTGCGGATGCGAATCACTTCCTCCACCGGCGTGACGAAGATCTTGCCGTCGCCGATTTTGCCGGTCTTCGCGCTATCGGTGATCACCTCGACAACTTTCGCTGCCTTATCGTCGGGCACAAGGATTTGAATCTTCACCTTGGGCAAGAAATCGACCGAATACTCCGCGCCGCGATAGAGTTCGGTGTGCCCTTTCTGTCGTCCGAAACCTTTGACCTCTTCCACCGTCATGCCTTGGACACCGGCCTTGGTGAGCGCCTCTTTCACTTCGTCCAACTTGAACGGCTTTACGATCGCTTCGACCATCTTCATAAGGAACTCCTTTGCTCAAAACCTGGCCATTAAGATTGAACAGAAAAATTTTTCGTTTCATTTGGGCTAGAGCAACCGTGATGCCATAGCTAAATAGCAACGCTGGACAACGTGCTAGTTCTTGGAATCCTTATAAATTGTTTGGAACGATGGCCCAGAGCTGTCGTCGGCGAGGGAATTATATGCCTAGCAATTAGGCGGGAAGCCTAAATTCTAAGCAATTGAAGTCAAACAACAGTCGACGTGAATTGGCGCCGCAGAAATTTTTGTCCAACCGCTGGAGTGTGTGGTGAAAACTCGGGATCAGTTCACAATGTTAAAGCTCGATAAAAGTATGGGGGAATTGCAAGAGGTTCCCTATTTTCCATGGCGCGTAAAACTCCACTGCAAAAGCGGCGGAGTTATGATCGTCGTCACCATCACCATGACGAGGATCGCGGAAAACACCGCGTCATCGAGGATCCTTTCGCCCTTGACCGCGAGAGTGAGCCCGATGCCGGCGAAGATCAATCCGACTTCGCCGCGCGGGAATCATGCCAATGCCGATCGAAATCCGGTTCAGATTTTTGTCCAGAGCGCCCAACCCGCATGCCTGCTTCCCGACGATAGCCGCCACGGTCAGCGCAGTCGCCAGTGCCAATACTTCAATGCGAAACAAGCTGCCAAAATCAATTTTTAAACCCATCTGGACGAAAAATAACGGCACAAGAAATGCGGACAAGGGATGAAGCATTTTATCGGGCGACAGCTCCTCCGCTTGTAAATATTTCTCCATGGGCACAGATTCTAAAATCAATCCCGCAGCAAAGGCGCCGACGATCGGCGCCAGCCCTATCGTCGCCGACAAATAAGACAAAGGAAACACAAGCTCAGCGACAAGGTGAAGAGCACGCCGCGCGACGGGGTTTTCGCCGCGTGGCGAAAAATATGCGGCACAAGCCGGATACCGACAAACAAGGAGCCCGCCAAAAATACTATGGCGGTGCCGATCAGATAGCTAATCGATCCAACTGAGACCGGTGTTCCTCGATCAGCTCCGACAATCATACCGGAGACCACAGCCAGGATGAGCAGGCCAAGCACATCATCGATCACCGACGCGCCGAGAATTATTCTCGCCTCCTGCGTGCGCATGGCGTCGATGTCTTGGAGCACCCGTGCCGTGATCCCGACGCTGGTTGCGCAAAGCGTCGCGCCAATAAATGTGTGTACGTAGAACGAACGATCGGGCAGCAGCCAAGCGCTCACCGACCAACCCAATACGAACGGCAAGACCACGCCGACGGCGGCGACGAGCAGCGATGAAACGCCGACTTTCATGAGATCGGCCAAGCTGGCGTCGAGACCGATCTCAAAGAGCAGGAGGATGACTCCCAGTTGGGCGAGAATTTCCAGTCCAGTGTCGGTCTTTAAGAAAATCAGGCCGTCCATCCCTAGTAGGCTCAGGTTACCGAGAATCAAGCCCGCCAGCAGCTCTCCCATGACGGCAGGTTGCGCCAATTTTTCGGCCAACATCCCGGCCAGCTTTGCGACCGGCAAAAGAATAACGAGAGCCAGCAGAAGATCGTTGATCGCATCTCCGTGACCTTGCGCGCCCGCGAATACGACTGAAGCGAGAATCACGAAAAATACGAGTGTTTTTATCTTCATCGACTTGTCGCTTCCGCCAACGCCAAGACACCGCAAGAAATTTCGTGAATCATACCCAGCTGGTTTTTATACTCTGGAATACCTAAAGCCAATATCAGGGGTCTAAGCTGCAGGCTCCCAATCGCACGGAGCGCGCCTGCTTATATGACCTTCCAAGACAAATTTTGCATCGCCAAACTGCAACGATTTCGACGTCGCCAACGGATCAGGTTGTCTAGAAGTTGAATTGCGTGTGACCGACGATGTTTCTTGAGCGCTCGCAAGTAGTTAGAAATAGACAAATTAATCCGTTACTGATATTCGTACAGCGCTTCGCTACCGAACGGGCATTATGTCAAAACAATCTCAATCCGAAACTAAGCGCACCTCCTCTGCGCAAACCTCTGTTCCCAATCAGTTCGAAGGGATGCTTGGAGTCAGTCTGCCAATGCTCGAAGTATTCCAAAGCATTATCGACGCCGCTTCGGCAGATATTCCTGTGTTGATCACGGGCGAAACAGGAACGGGGAAGGACCTCGTTGCCGGCGCGATTCACAATCGAAGCAGGCGGAAAGACAAGCCGTTTGTCGCCGTTAACACGGGAGCGATGCCTGCAGAATTGATCGCCAGTGAGCTCTTCGGACATGAGAAGGGAGCGTACACCGGCGCCATGGCTGCGCGCAAAGGCAGTTTCGAACTCGCCGACGGCGGGACGATCTTCCTCGACGAAATCAGCACGATGGATGAGAAATGCCAGGTGTCTTTGCTTCGCGTGCTAGAAACAAAAACGTTTCGTCGGCTTGGCGGTGAGAGGGACATTCGTGTCGACGTTCGGGTCATCGGCGCAACTAACGAAAATCTCGAAGCGGCGATTAAAAACAATAGATTTCGCGAAGATCTCTACTATAGATTCGATGTTTTTCGCATCAATTTACCCCCGCTTGCGAGACAGACCGGGCGGGCTCAGGGTTCTCTCCCAACATTTCCTGGCTCAATTTGGTCGGATGTATAAAAAAGATTTGCGCTCAGTTTCCGCGGATGCGCTCCGATGTCTCGAAAGTTATTCCTGGCCCGGCAATGTGCGCGAGCTTAAGAATGTTATCCAGCGTGCGGTCCTGGTAGCGGAAGATGAACGAGCTCACCTCCGATCTTCTTCCGGCGAGAATCAGAAATGCTGGAGAGTCCGATCGCGAGTCGCTCTTGGCAAGCTTTCCGATCCATATCGGCATGACCCTCGAAGCTGCGGAAAAGGAATTTATCGCGATGACTCTAGCCTCTGCGGCAGGAAACAAGAAAAAAGCCGCGTCGACTCTGGGTATTAGCCGCCGCACCCTTTACGACAAACTCAAGAGACACCACCTGTTGTAGTTACAGAGCAGGAAAGATTTCCTCTAAGCTGAAAACTTGCCTACGTGCACGCCTATCGGTGCCGTGTAAAATTTTCGCTCATTTGCTCCGAGCTTGGCTCTCAGTGTATAAAATCCGCACACACTTCTTCGTGTGCGCCGAATCGCTATTTCATGTTTGCTGAAACTTCCTGATTTCCTGCGGAAGTAGCGACCTGGCATCTCGGTTGCTCGTGCTCCTTCGAATAATCTGTTCTCTGTTACGATTTAGATGAAGCAACTGTGAGATCCGTCCGCTGACAGCGGCGAGATCGGTCATTTTCGATGACGCTCGAGAAAATCATGGTTATCGGTTCGGAAATTCCACAGTCATTAAACGCTATATTTCGGGCTGCGACTTCTAGAGTGACACATATCCCAGACGGAAAGATGGCAGTATCGCGCGCGCAACACGAGATGTTTGATGCGGCAATACTGATCTCGACCGGCGAAGAGATGGATCTGGCGGAGACCGTTTTAAATCTAAGGGATATCAGCGGCTCAATGGAACTCATTATAGTGTCTGATCGGGCGAACACAGTTAAAAGCGCGGTTCCCAAGGAGACTCTCGCGAGCTTGGTTTCGAACGCGACCGTCATGACGACGCGAGAATTAGAGAAGCATTTAAACTGGTTCTAAAAAAGGAGACGTCACAATGAGAGATAGACGGCATATCGAGTCTGGTGTGGCTGGCAAGAGCTTTCTCATCGCTTTGCTATTTCTTGGCGTTGGTGGCTTGTTCTACGAAATCATCAACGAAGCCGCCGGATACCACGACGATGCAACCACAACAAAAGGTGGCTACTGCAAAACAAATCAAGACGGCAGCCTCCAACTCCGGCTCTAGTTTGGATGCACATCGTGAGGGAAAAGCCCCTGCCTCGGGACCTTTAAAGGATATCTACTTTGATTTTGATCAATATAACCTAAGGACAGACGCCCGAGACGTGCTCAAGTCCCATTCGGGATGGCTGAAGAACAGTGCTTCGGCCCAAGTGGAAATCGAAGGACACTGCGATGAGAGAGGCACCGGCGAGTATAACTTGGCTCTCGGCGCAAAGCGGGCGCAAACGGCCAAAGACTATCTCGTGACGTTGGGAATTCCGGCTGAGCCGGATCACCACGATCAGCTATGGGAAAGAGCTTCCGGTTTGCCAGGAGCACAGACGAGGAATGCTGGCAGAAAAACCGCCACGATCGGTTTGTCGTGAAAAACGTTCCGACGACATGACTACGAGAACAACAAGGAGAGCGCCACGAGCGAAAAAACGCGGAGGGATTTACTATGGCCAATGAAAAAGTTGCTCCGCAAGATGTGCTTCTAGATGTAAGCGTCGCCGACGCGTCGAGACTCTACAAGTTCTACCTCAATCAGGAGAGCAAGATCTTGGGTACCTCGGCGGTGATCGTATTCCTGCTGCTGTGGGAGTTTATGGGCGGCGCCCTGAGCGTTTACAATCCCATCCCGATTTTGCGCATCAACCCCATGTTCATGAGCGCGCCGTCGCTCATCTTCAAGGCGGCGGTCGGCCTATTCTCGTCGGGAGAGATTTATCACGACCTCAAGATCAGCAGCATCGAGTTCTTTTGGGGATATGTGCTCGCGGTCGTCGTCGCTGTTCCTTTCGGCATTCTGACAGGTTGGTATAAGCGGCTTAGCTACGTTTTTGATCCCTTCGTCAATGCCATGAACGCTACCCCGCGTGTGGCCCTTCTGCCTTTGGTGATCATCTGGTTGGGCATTGGAATTCTTTCCAAGGTGGGAATTATTTTTCTCGGCGCGGTTTTCCCGATGTTGATCAACGCACGAGACGGCGTTAAAACCACCCCACTCAATTTGATCAACGCCGCGAGGAGTTTCGGCGCGTCGGAATGGCAAGTATTTAAGAGCGTCGTTTTCCCCTCCACCCTGCCGTTTCTTCTGACCGGTTTACGAATCGCTGTGGGGCGCGCGCTGGTGGGGGTGCTAGTTGGCGAGCTCTATGCAGCCACGGCGGGAATCGGTTTTATGATCACCGTCGCCGGCGCGACTTTCCAGACCGATAAAGTTTTTGTCGGCGTATTGATCTTTGCCATCTCCGGCATCGTACTAACCGAAATTCTCGATCGAATCGAACACCGGTTTGATAAGTGGCGTCCCAAAGTGGGATCAGGCGTATAGCCATCTTTACTATTTTAATGCGACGAGAATGTCGTTCCGTCTCTTCATACTGAAGGTGCCGAAAAAGTACACGAGAGGTTGGAAATGGATATTATTTATAATTGGCTCGTTTCATTCCGCATCGCGGGTGTGGAGAATAACGCTTCCGTTGCCGCAATGGTTCGTGCGCAGACGTACTTTTTGAAATCCCATTAATACGGTTTTATTTCGTCAAAATGAGTATTTAGACCTAGTTTCCAATTCCAACCGAAATCTCGCATGTACTCTGCTTAATTAACCAAACCGAAATCGATGCCTGGGTCCGACATCCGCGTTAGGCAATCCACATTCACGGCTCTCGTGCGCCACGGGCGGCTACCTTGAACCGCGTGCCGCCTACGGCAATGATAAAGAATGCTTGTCGCAACTAATGCTGTGATCATTGAGATCGACCAAATAATACAGGCGTACATATCGCTCGTGTCTCCAAATCTTGCAACGGGGTAATGAAAATAGATGACTGGGAGCACTGAGCCACAAACTAAACCTGCCACGCAATTGACCAAGTCTCCGTGGAACGAGTATCGGCTTTTATTTTATTCGGCCTTGATCGGTGTTGCGGGTGGATTGGGGGCACAGCTTTTCGTCTGGATTTTGAATTTCACCGAGCATCTGCTCCTAGTCGGCATCGCCGGCTACCAGCCACCCGAACCGGGAAGTCTGAATCCCCAGCCTATTGTCGGCAGTTGGGGTTTGTGGCTGATCCCGCTGGTAACCACCTTGGGCGGACTTCTCTCAGGAATATTGGTCTATACTTTCGCCCCGGAGGCGGAAGGTCACGGTACCGACGCTGCGGTGGAAGCATTTCACTTCAAAGGCGGCAGAGTCAGACCGATTGTTCCGCTGATAAAAGTCTTCGCTTCCGCCATCACAATCGGATCCGGCGGAGCGGCCGGACGTGAAGGACCCACCGCGCAGATCAGCGTCGGCGTCGGTTCCATGCTCGCGGACTTGTTGCGATTGCCAGATGAGGAACGGCGAATCTTGGTTCTTGCTGGAATGGCCGCAGGACTTGCCGCAATCTTTCGGTCCCCTTTAGGGATGGCGATCTTTTCAGTAGAAATTCTCTATTCGGGCATGGCCTTTGAAACCGAAGCCCTTATTTATACTGTCGTCGCATCGGTCGTGGCATACGCGGTGAACGGATTGTTTGTCGGATGGTCGCCGATTTTTCTCTTTCCTCAAACTGTTCATTTTACTCAGCCCATCGCGCTTGTCGGTTACGCTATACTCGGGGTGGTAGCTGGCATTGTCGGCGCCATTGAAGCGCCGATCTTTTACGGAATCAGGGATCTGTTTCGAGCCTTAAAAATTCCCAATCATGTAAAGCCGGCTATCGGCGGGCTTTTGATGGGGTTGCTCGCCCTCGTTGTCCCCGAAACAATCTCTACCGGATACGGCTGGGTTCAGAAAGCAATGACCGGAGATTACATCGGCTGGTCGCTGATCTTTCTTGCGCTCGCGAAAATATTGGCCATGTCTTTGACGATCTCTTCCGGCGGCTCGGGCGGAGTATTCGGTCCCAATGTGTATATCGGCGGTATGGTGGGGGCGTGGGTTGCTTTTGTCGCAGACCATTTCATCCCGGGTGCCGGCTTTAACACCGCCGCCTTCGCGGTCGTCGGCATGGCTGCCGTATTCGCCGGCACGGCGCGCGTTCCGATCGCCACGTTAATCATGGTCGCGGAGATGACTGGCGGCTATGGATTGATCGTTCCGTCGATGCTCGCGACGACGATAGCATTTGTCGTAGAACGAACCGTATCGTCGGGGTTCAAATATCCTCGACTATACGAGGCGCAGGTAGAGCTAAGATCCGATTCACCTACCCACCTGGAAACTATGCTCCGGGCAACCTTCGCGGTGCTCGAGCGTGGTCCTCTTGTGGATCTCAGAAATGTCACGTTGCCACATTTAGCCTCTTTGCTGCGCCACGGCACGCCCGTTCCCATTCATGGCGGGCAAGGTATCTTGATGACGGTAAATTTGCCGGACGACTCAAAGTTCGCTGGCCGCAGTATCGCGGAGGTTTTCGACCAGTTTCCCGAACTCGTTGTCGTAGCGATTATCCACAAACAGCAGATCCAACTCCCGCGTGGCTCCTCACGACTCGAGGGTGGAGATCAGTTGCTGATTGCGGCAAGCGAAATAACGAGCGCCGAAGTTTTCAAGAAAGCGGCTGCCAGCAGAGCGTAGAGTCAAATAGCGGCCCCTCGATACCAAGTCATATTTAAACGGCTCTTTGAATCTGAGAATTGCCTGCCGTAGAACGTCGCGCTAAACGAACGACTATTGATTGGGTCGATAGGGCGCACTGGCGCCGATGGGGCGGAGCGCAAAAAAGGTGTCGTAGATGCATTGGTCGGCGAGATTCAGCTTCGTTTGAAAGCCATCGAGAAATTCGTGCAAGCCGCGCTTGATGATGTGTTCCGTGTCCGCGTAGGCCAACTCGGCGCGCAATTGGCCGAGCCGTTGCTCGGCGGGATTGCGGTACATGCCGACCGGCGTACCCGAGATCGAGTGAAGCGAGTCGTTGGCCGCGGTCAGGCAATGATGGATCGAACGCGGAAATTCATGATCGAGCACGAGAAACTCGACGATCTGCTCCGGCGCGATATGGCCGTGGCGCTTGCGATACATTTCCAGCGCGCTCGCCGATCGCAACACCGCCGCCCATTGAATATCATCCAAAGGCGTACCCACGTCGGTGAGCGAAGGCAGCAAAATGTAATATTTCACGTCCAACAAACGCGAGGTCTTGTCGGCGCGCTCGACCAAGCGGCCCATTCGGAAAAAATGCCAGCCTTCGCCGCGCAACATCGTCGCCTCGGCCACGCCGTCGAATAACTGGCTGGCTTTTTTGACTTCGTTAAAAAAACTATAAGGCGAGTGAATCAGCAGCGGGTTCGAAGCCGCGGCGTTAATCGCCAAGTAGCTGGTATTCACCTGCTCCCACATTTCCGACGAAATCGCCTCGCGCACCGTGCGTGAATTTTCGCGCGCCGCACGCAAGCAAGACACAATAGAGTTCGGGTTCTCCATGTCCAAGGCGAGAAATTTTATGACGTTTTCCCGTGTGGCGGTCGCGTATCGCGAAGTGAAAACCGAATCATCGCCGGAAATGCTGACAAGCGGTCGCCATTGCTGATTGGAACCGGAGGGAAGATCGAGCATCATTTGCAAGTTGACGTCGATGAATCGGGAAACGTTCTCGGCCCGTTCCATGTAACGGCTCAACCAGTAAATCGAGTTGGCAACTCGGCTCAGCATGGGCTTATTTCAGCAAAATTCCACGATCCGGCGGGTCCAAAGCCGATCCTCAAGACATCAGCACCCAGGTATCCTTACTGCCGCCGCCTTGAGACGAGTTAACGACCAAAGAACCCTGTTTCAGCGCCACCCGCGTCAAGCCGCCGGGCAGCACATAAATGTCGGTGCCGTAGAGCACGTAGGGTCGCAAATCGACGTGGCGACCGGCAACTTGACCGTTGACGATGACCGGCACACGCGACAGGGCCAAAGTCGGCTGAGCGATGTAATTGCGCGGGTTTTCTTGGATGCGGAGCGCGAACTCCGACCGTTCCTCAGGAGTCGCGTGCGGCCCAACGAGCATGCCATAACCACCCGATTCGTTAACTGCCTTCACCACCAACTTGTCTAGATTCGAGATCACGTACGCCAGCTCTTTCGGCTCTGCGCAGACATGGGTCGGCACATTGGGAATGATAATTTTTTCGCCGAGATAATATTCGATAATTTTCGGCACGAAGGCGTAAATACATTTATCGTCGGCGATGCCGGTGCCCGGCGCGTTGGCCAAAGCAACCCGGCCTTTTTTATAAATCTCCATCAATCCCGGCACACCCAAAAGCGAGTCCGAACGAAAGACCTCGGGATCGAGAAAATCGTCATCGATCCGGCGGTACAATACATCGACCGGTTCAAACCCCTTGGTCGTGCGCATCATGATCCGGCCATTGGCAGCGACGAGATCATTGCCTTCGACCAGTTCGACACCCATCTGTTGGGCCAGAAAAGTGTGTTCGTAGTAGGCGGAATTAAAAATTCCCGGAGTCAGCAGCGCGACCTTGGGTGATTCCATGGCGGCGGGGAAAAGCGACTGCAAGGTGGACAGTAAACGGCTCGGATATTCATCGACCGGACGTACCCGCAAAGCTTCAAAGACTTGCGGAAAGGTTCGTTTCAAGATGCGGCGGTTCTCGAGCACATAGGACACGCCCGAGGGACAACGCAGGTTGTCTTCGAGTACGTAAATCTGGCCGTCACGATCACGCACCAGATCGGTCCCCGTAATATGGCACCAGACCTTTTGCGGTGGATTGAGGCCGACGCATTCCTTTCTAAAGGAACGTGCCGATTGAATTAACGCTTCGGGAATGACTTTGTCTTTGAGGATCTTTTGCTCGTGATAAATATCGTCGATGAACAAATTCAGCGCGTAAACCCGCTGCTTCAAGCCCTTTTCGAGCCAATCCCACTCAGCGGCCTCGACGATCCGCGGAATGATATCGAAAGGGAAAATCTTTTCGGTCGCGGCGCTATCGCTGTAGACGTTAAAGGTGATGCCGTTTTGCAGCAGCAGCCGTTCGGCGGCCGCTTGGCGGGCTAGGAGTTCGCCGTCCGGCAGCGAGGCGATGCGCTCTTGCAGCAAGCGGGCGCCGCTGCGCGGCGAGCCATCGGCGAGAAACATCTCGTCATAAAAATTCGCGGTCTCGTAAGTGGCAAACTGCATCGGCTGCCCTTCGGATCATTGCGCTAAACTACTCTGTTCATCGACGCTTCGATTGTGGTTCCGTTTTGGAAAAGATCTCTCACTTCGTTCGAGATGACAAAGGCTTAATTGGTTGTCATTCCGAGCACGAAGCGAGGAATCTTTCCCGATCTGAGGGTTCACAGCACATTGAAAATGAACCACTACCGACGCTTCTCACAAAATTGTTTCGCCCGCTACTCCCGCAACCGGCATGCCAGGCGGCCATAAGCCGAATCGTGATGGTTCTGTGCCCGACTGACAAGCGAACGATTAAATTTTCAGCAAGCCATTGCCTCGGCTTTGATCAGAGTCTTCGCCTATCCGCTGTGCTAAGCGACGCTTTAATCCTTTGCGCGCTTCGACGCAATGGAAGAAACCGAGGATCTGCTCTTACTTTAATCGGGATCGTCCCGTTCAGCCGCTGTTGCGCAGGCCCGCCGCGATGCCGTTGATCGTCAGCAAAATCGCGCGTTTCACGCGGTCGTCGGTTTCGCCGGCGCGATAGCGGCGCAGGGCTTCGACCTGAAGATGATTGAGCGGGTCGATATAAGGCACGCGATTGCGAAAGCTGCGCGCCAACAGCGGATTGCCCTCGAGTAACTCCGTCTGTCGGGTGATCGCGAGCAAGTGCGCAACCGTCCGCTCATGCTCGTCCCGGATGCGGCCGAAGATATCGTCACGCAGCTCAACGTCGCCGACCAATTCGGCGTAACGCGAGGCGATGTGGAGATCGCTTTTTGCCAGCACCATGTCCATATTCGAGAGCAAAGTATTGAAAAATGGCCAGCGCGCATACATTTCGCGCAAGAGCTCAAGACCGGCGCGCGCTGCGGCGTAAAACGAAGGCGTCGACCGCGGCGCCGAAGCCAAACCAGCCCGGCAGCATGATCCGCGCCAGCGACCAACTGAATACCCATGGGATCGCGCGCAGATCTTCGATTCGCTTGGATCCGCTGCGCGAGGCGGGCCGGCTTCCCACATGCAGATCGGCAATTTCACTGATCGGCGTGGCGGTTTGAAAGAAGTCGCTGAACCCCGGAGTTTCATAAACCAGCGCCCGATACGCTCGGAAGGCTTCGGCGGAAAGTTCGTTCATCGCCTCCTGGTAGCCGACCTCCACTTCGTTTTCAGAACACAACAGGGTCGCTTCCAGAGTCGCTGCCACGAGCGTTTCCAAATTGCGCCGGCCGATCTCCGGGTCGGCATATTTGCTGGCGATCACCTCGCCCTGTTCGGTTATCCGGATCTGCCCCGCAACGCTGCCCGCCGGTTGCGCCAAGATCGCTTCATAGCTCGGCCCGCCGCCGCGGCCGACCGTACCGCCGCGGCCATGAAACAAACGTAACTTTATGCCGTGGCCGCGGCCCACGCGCACGAGCGCCACTGCCGCCTGGTAAAGCTCCCAACTCGACGTCAAATAGCCGCCATCCTTATTGCTGTCGGAATAACCGAGCATGACTTCCTGCACGTCACCGCGATCAGCCAACAGCTGGCGGTAGCCAGGCATGCTCAACAGCGCGTCGATGATCTTTGCGCAGTCGCGCAGGCTCGCGATCGTTTCGAACAGCGGCACGACGTTCAGCGCCAAGCGCGGTTGCGGCGATAGCTGCATCAATCCCGCTTCTTTGAGCAGCAGCGTTGCTTCAAGCAAATCACTCGCCGCCGCAGTCATCGAGACGATGACCGTGGCGATGGCGTCTTGGCCATAGCGCCCTTGCATCTCCGCCGCCGTGTCAAAAACCTTCAGCTCCGATTCGGTTTCCCGGCTGTACACCGCGTGCGGCGAGCGCAGCAAACGCGGCAGCGTGAGCTCTTCCAGGAGCCAGCGCTGCCGCTCCGCCTCGTCGAGTAAATCATAGCCGTCGCGCCGCGCGCCGACTCGGAACAGCTCGGTGACGACACGCTCATGCGCCGCGCTATGCTGTCGCAAATCCAGCGGCGCGAGATGAAAGCCAAACACCTCGACGGCGCGGCACAAACCGCGCAAACGACCGCGCGCGACACGGCCCGAACCGTGTTGTTCGAGCGAAGCCGAGACGATCTGAAGATCGCGTGCCAGCTCGGCCGGATTGACATAAGGCGTGACCTTGCCTGCGTTCGGCTCGCCGCGGGGCGATTGATCCAGAGTCGAAGCCGTCGCTAAGAGCCGCTCGCGAATATGGCTTAAAGCCAGACGGTAGGGCTCGTCACGCCGGTGCGCCGAAGCGTCGTTCGAAAGACGCGCGAGCTGCTCGAGCTCGGTCGTCACTTTGACGAGACGAAGCGACTGCGAGAGCTCTCGGCGCAAGCGTTCTAGTTCGGTCAAATAGTGGCTCAGCGCCACGCCAGATTGTCGATGCAGCGCGTACCGTAAGGCTTCATCGTTCACCTGCGGGTTGCCGTCGCGGTCGGCGCCGATCCAATTGCCGATTTTTAAAAACGCCGGCAGAGGAGTAGCGGCGCGGCTGCAACGGCTATCGAGTAAATCTTCGAGCTCGCCATAAAGGCGCGGCATCTGTTCGAGAAAGGTCGTGGCGAAATAAGATAAACCGTTGTCGACTTCATCGCGCACGGATAACGTCAACTCGCGCAAGATGCGCGTCTGCCAAAGCGTGAGAACGGACCGGCGCAGCGCGTCCTCGTGGCGCGCTTGCTCCGCCGGCGTGAGCCGAAGCCGGTCGCGCTCCTCGAGCAAGACGGCGATGTCACGCTGGCAGTCGAGAATACTCTTGCGCTGCACCTCGGTCGGATGCGCGGTGAGTACCGGGACGATAAGCGCAGTGCTGAAAAATCCACGTAATGCCGGACATGTTATACCGCTATCCAGCGCTCGCTGGACGGAATGCTCCAAGCTACCCTTCTGTGGCGGTGAACCGGCAAATTGGTGCGCGCGGTGACGCCGGTTACGATGCAAATCCTCGGCAATATTGCTGAGCTGGGAAAAATAGGTAAATGCCCGAGCCACCGATACGGTCGCATCTAGGCTCAGAGCGCTGAGCGTTGACTGAAGCTCGGCCCGCGCTTGCGCCTCGCCGTCGCGGCGAAAACGCACCGCCGTCTGCCGGACATTCTCGACGAGATTAAACACCCCGGCGCCCTCTTGCTCGCGCAAAGTGTCGCCGAGCAAACGCCCAAGCAGGCGAATGTCTTCGCGCAGGGGCCGATCTTTGTCGAGAGATTCAGGATTGTCTGCAGGATCCACGGTTTCTCCGACTGAGTCAGTCACTTTCGCTGCCGCACGACTTCACTGACTAGCTTCATTGCGAATTCGGTGCCGAGTATCGTACATGGCGGAGCGCTCGCCGCGATCGATCCATAGAGATTCACCGACATTGACGCTGCTTTTTTAAGCGGGCCCTGCATAATTTTTAATACTTGCCATCGTGCTAAGCCAACGATCGCCGGGCAATTGCTTGAATTTCTGGAATAACCCTGCTTCGCTTTCTTGGTACACTTCCTGCACCACCCCCAGGTTGAATTTTCTCTCATTCGAGATTGATGTGATTCGATGACAGCCATGCTCCCGAAAGAGATTCGGCCCGATTATATCGCCTATTTTTCCATGGAAGTCGGCCTTGACTCGACCATGCCCACCTATAGTGGCGGTCTCGGCATCCTAGCCGGTGATACGTTACGAGCCGCCGCCGACCTTGGCCTGCCCATGATCGGCATCACTTTGCTCCATCGCAAGGGTTATTTTCGCCAGCGCCTCGATAGCGCCGGTAATCAAACCGAGAGCCCCGCCTCTTGGGACTTCGAACAAGCATTGGAGCCGATGGTGCCGTGCGTATTCGTGCCGATATCAGGCAAAGCCGTCATGGTTCGCGCCTGGCGCTCTGTTGTCCGCGGCGTGTTTGGGCACGTTGTGCCGGTATATTTTCTCGACACCGGCGGCGACGAAAATAATCCCTGGGAACAGAGCTTGACCGACGCGCTCTATAACGGCGACGCGCAGCATCGTTTGTGTCAAGAGATTGTTCTAGGCATGGGTGGTGTCGCCATGTTGGAGGCGCTCGGTTACAAGCACATCAGCACCTACCACATGAACGAGGGCCATGCCGCGCTCCTGACTCTCGCGCTACTCGAACGCGAAACGACGCGCGGCAATCTGGAAACCGTGACGGAATCGGATCGCGAAGCCGTCAGCCAACGCAGCGTGTTCACCACGCACACGCCGGTGCCGGCCGGGCATGACGAATTTTCCCTCGATTTGGTTCGGACGGTCTTGGGAAACGAGCGGGCGGCAGCTTTGGAAGCGATGCAGTGCGTGCAAAACGGCAAATTGAACATGACCTATCTCGCGCTGCGCTTATCCCGCTATATCAACGGCGTCGCTATGCGCCACGGCGAAATTTCGCGCGGCATGTTTCCGCATTACCCGATCGATTCAATTACCAACGGGGTTCACGCCTTCACTTGGACGGCGCCGCCGTTTCGCAGTCTTTACGATCGCTATATTCCCGAGTGGCGCCGCGATAATTTTTATTTGCGCTACGCCATCAAGATGCCGTTAGCCGACGTGCACCGCGCCCATGTCCTGGCCAAGCGCGAGATGATCGCGCAAATCGCCCAGCGGACCCAAGTGCACCTCGCCGAAAACGTTCTCACGCTTTGTTTTGCACGCCGGGCCGCCGCCTACAAGCGAGCGGATTTATTGTTTACCGACATCGAGCGCCTGAAGCGCGTGGCCGATCAGGCGGGACCCTTCCAGATCATTTATAGCGGCAAGGCCCATCCGAAGGACGAAGGCGGCAAGACGATTATTCGGCGGATTTTCGAATTATCGGAGAAGTTGCGAGAAGTACTCAAAATAGTCTACCTGGAAAACTACGACATGGATCTTGCCCGCACTTTGTGCGCCGGTGTGGATGTCTGGCTGAATACGCCGGAACGGCCGCTGGAAGCATCCGGCACCAGCGGCATGAAGGCGGCGCTGAACGGCGTGCCGAGTCTTAGCGTGCTCGATGGTTGGTGGATCGAGGGGCATGTCGAAGGCGTCACAGGGTGGGCGATCGGCAACCACGGTGATCGCGAAACTGATGCCGCGGTCGAAGCCAATGCCCTTTACGATAAGCTCGAGCACGCGATTCTGCCGCTGTATTACGGCAAGCCCGATGCCTTCACGGAAATCAGACGCTCGACGATCGCTTTAAACGGCTCGTTCTTCCACACCCAACGAATGGTTTTGCAATACGTGCGCAACGCCTACTTGGGCGTCGAACCTTGAGCGGCCTTAAAGCGTCCTCCAACTCTCTAACCGGCGTTCATCGATCGTCGACGTGCTCTCGACATGGAACAAGATGGCCAAGGTGCTTGTCATGGTGCAATGCTTCGTGGCAATTTTGCCGGAGCCTTCTCTTCAACGTTTGCTTGACCGTGCCGGAGTCCTCCTCTAGATTAGAAGCCGCTGTTTCGCGGATTTGAAATCATGTCGATTCACGTTGCGCTCCATCACGTTACGCACTATCGCTATGACCGCCAAGTAAACCTTGGTCCACAAGTTCTGCGTTTACGGCCGGCGCCGCACTGCCGCTCGCGAATTTTAAGCTACTCGCTGCGGATCGCTCCCGAGAAGCACTTCATCAATTGGCAGCAAGACCCCCAGGCAAACTATCAGGCGCGTTTGGTTTTCCTCGAATCGACCAATGAATTTCGCATCGAGGTCGACCTCGTCGCCGAAATGGCGGTCATCAATCCGTTCGATTTTTTTCTCGAGCCGCACGCTGAGTATTTCCCATTCGAGTACGAGTCCTGGCAAAGGGATGAGCTGGCACCGTATTTCAAGCGGCAGCCGCTGACACCGCTCTTCGAGTGTTATCTCCGCGGCATTTCGCGCGAGAAGAAGCGCAGCAATAATTTTCTCGTGGACCTCAACCGGCAGTTGTCGCGGGACATCAAATACTTGATCCGGCTCGAACCCGGCGTGCAGACGCCGGAAGAAACGCTGGTCAAGCGTTCGGGTTCTTGTCGCGATTCCGGCTGGCTGCTGGTCCAACTCCTGCGCCATCTGGGGCTGGCTGCGCGATTTGTCTCGGGCTATCTGATTCAGCTCACTGCAGATGTGAAGTCGCTCGACGGACCGTCCGGGCCGGAAAAAGATTTTACGGATTTGCATGCCTGGGCTGAGGTTTACTTGCCTGGCGCGGGTTGGATCGGTCTCGATCCGACGTCGGGCTTATTCGCAGGCGAAGGCCACTTGCCGCTTGCCTGCACGCCGGAACCGGGATCGGCATCCCCAGTCACCGGCGCCGTCGACAAGTGCGAGGTCAGTTTTTCGCATGAGATGTCGGTCGCGCGTATCTGGGAAGCGCCCCGCGTCACTAAACCCTACACAGAGGAACAGTGGCAGGCCATCGACCAACTCGGTCACGCCGTTGACGCCGAACTGACGCGTAACGATGTCAGGCTTACGATGGGCGGCGAACCAACGTTCGTATCGATGGATGATCCAGAAGGCGAAGAATGGAATATGGCGGCCCTCGGTCCAAGCAAGCGCAGGCTGGCCGCGGACCTTTACCATCGTCTGCGCAAACGGTACGGCGCTCAAAGTCTCGTTCACTTCGGACAGGGCAAATGGTATCCGGGCGAGCAGTTGCCGCGCTGGTCGCTTAACTGTTTCTGGCGCGCCGACGGCGAACCGATCTGGCGTGACGAAGCGTTGATCGCCGATGAAACGCACGCCGGCGATGCCACCGAGGCTACCGCGCGCGAGTTTCTCCGTGGTGTCGCCGAGCGGCTCGGTTTGGACCCGAGCTTTGTCTTCCCCGGCTATGAAGATCTTTACTATTACATGTGGCGCGAGCGGCGCTTGCCCGCCAACGTCGATCCATTCGATTCGCGGCTCGAAGATCCGCTCGAACGCGAGCGTCTCATGCGCATTTTTACCCAAGGCTTAACGGAAGTCGCTGGCTATGCGCTGCCGGTGGTGCGCGATTTGCGCACGGGACATTGGCGCAGTGGACGTTGGTTTTTGCGCGCCGATCGTTGCTATCTGGTTCCCGGAGATTCACCCATGGGCTTGCGGCTGCCCCTCGATTCGCAGCCTTGGGCCAGCCCCAGTGATTACCCAGTTATCTTCCCGCCTGATCCAACGCAGCAGTTTCCGCCCCTGGCAAGCTACGCGCAAATTCACTTTCAGGTCGACCCGGCACGAGCCGTAAGCACCGCACTATCACAGCGTCGCGGCGGCGTAGACCAGGGCGACAAAACCGATCGGATGCCGAACCGGCATGAAAGCGCGGCGTGGATCACCCGTGCGACCATGTGCGCTGAGCCGCGAAACGGCGTTCTCTATGTCTTCATGCCGCCCGTCGAAGCGCTGGAGGACTATCTCGAGCTGGCTGCCGCCGCGGAAGCAACCGCCGAGGCGATGAACCAGCCGATTTTGTTTGAAGGCTACGAGCCGCCGCGCGATCCCCGTCTGCTTCACTTCCGCATCACGCCCGACCCCGGTGTGATCGAGGTCAACATTCACCCCGCGTCGAGTTGGGAAGAGTTGGCCGAACGGACGACGTTTCTTTACGACGCGGCGCGCGAATCCCGTCTCGCAACGGAAAAATTCATGCTCGACGGTCGCCATACCGGCACCGGCGGCGGCAACCACTTCGCCCTCGGCGGTGCCACGCCCGCGGACTCGCCTTTGGCTCAGGCGGCCGGATCTCCTGCGCAGCCTCTTGAGCTATTGGCACAACCATCCTTCGCTATCTTATCTCTTCACCGGCCTCTTCATCGGTCCGACCTCGCAAGCGCCGCGCATCGACGAAGCGCGCAACGATTCGGTGCGCGAAATTGAAGTCGCCTTTGGCGAAATGGAGCGGCGTGCCGATTCACATCCGGACGGTTGCCCGCCCTGGCTGGTCGACCGGCTGCTGAGAAATTTGCTGATCGACGTCACCGGCAACACCCACCGCGCCGAATTTTGCATCGACAAACTTTACTCGCCGGACAGCGCCACCGGGCGTCTGGGGCTGCTTGAGATGCGCGCCTTCGAGATGCCGCCGCACGCGCGCATGAGCCTCACCCAGCAATTGCTCTTGCGCGCGTTGATCTCGCGTTTTTGGAAAACACCCTATCAGCCGCAACGTTTGGTGCGCTGGGGAACGGAGCTGCATGATCGCTTTCTCCTGCCGCACTTCGTCTGGCAGGACTTCGAAGATGTCGTGACTGAACTCAATCAGGCAGGCTACCCTTTCGATAGCGGCTGGTTTGCGCCGCACTTAGAATTCCGCTTCCCTAAATACGGCGACTACGCCGTGCGCGGCATCGAATTGGAGTTGCGTGCTGCTCTCGAGCCCTGGCATGTCTTGGGCGAGGAGGGCGCCCCTGGCGGCACCGCGCGCTACGTCGACTCGTCACTGGAAAGAATCCAAGTCAAAGTAAACGGACTGCCGCCGGATCGATACGCGATCACGTGCAACGAGGTGCCGCTACCGATGCAATCGACGGGGACGGTCGGCGAGTTCGTCGCAGGCGTGCGCTATCGAGCGTGGCAACCGCCCTCGGCATTGCACCCAACGATCGGCGTGCACACGCCGCTCATCTTCGATATCGTCGACCGCTGGATGAAACGCAGTCTCGGCGGCTGCCAATACCACGTCATGCACCCTGGCGGACGCCACTACGAGGTCTTTCCCGTCAACGCGTTTGAGGCCGAAAGTCGCCGCCTTGAACGCTTTTTCCGCTTCGGTCACTCTCCCGGAGAATTGGACGTTGGTGTAGCCTGCACCGACCCGGAGTTTCCCTTCACCCTCGATCTACGCAAAGTCTAATAGCCGCCTACGCTGCACGCCTTCGATGAAGACTTCAACTAACACGCCGATTGACGATTGTTTAGCTGCCCCACACCGGACCTCACGTCGAAAAATTCGCTAGACATGTGATAAAATTGCTTCTCGATGGCGCGCGCACCAGCATTTATGAATTACGTTCCCAAGCCCGACCGCTACGACGAAGCCTTCGATGCCGAAGGGCGTCCGCGCGGCCACTGGGAGCGTCTGGCGCTGGCGGCGCACCGAGCCAGCCGCGCCGCCCTCACCCGCCGCGCGCAAACCATCCGCCGTGCCGTCGAGCAGCACGGCGTCACCTACAACATCTATGGCGATCCCCAGGGCGCCGATCGGCCTTGGGAAGTCGATGTCTTACCGTTCGTGATCGGCAAGGAAGAATGGCATTTCCTCGCCAACGCGATCGAGCAGCGGGCGTGCGTATTAAATCGGGTGATGGCTGATTTATACGGTGAAAATCGCTTGCTGAGTGAAGGGCTAATCCCGCCGGCGATTATTCATGGGCATAATAATTATCTTTGGCCGTGCCGCGGCATCGAACCACACGGCAAAACTTACCTTCACTTGTATGCCTGCGATCTCGCCCGCTCTCCCGACGGCCGATGGTGGGTGATCAACGATCGCACCCAAGGCCCGTCGGGCGCCGGCTACGCGCTGCAAAACCGGCTCATCGTCACGCCTTTGTACGAAAACATTTTTCGCTCCCTCGGCGTGCAACGCCTGGCAAATTTTTTCCGCACTCTACAACAACAACTGGCGGCGCTGGCGCCCACCGACGGCGAGCCGCCGATGGTCGCCCTTTTGACCGCGGGTCCGTACAACGAAACTTATTTCGAGCATGTTTTGCTCGCCCGTTATTTAGGTTACCCGCTCGTCGAAGGTTCGGATCTTACCGTGCGCGATAATCGCGTCTATCTGAAGACCTTGCAGGGATTGAAGCGCGTGCATGTTCTGTTGCGCCGCCTGGACGATGAATACTGCGATCCCGCCGCGCTGCGCACCGATTCGACGCTCGGCGTCGCGGGACTCCTATCGGCGGCGCGCGCCGGCCACATCGTGATCGCCAACGCCCTTGGCTCCGGGGTGCTCGAGTCACCGGCGATGTCCGGCTTCTTACCGGCGATTTGCGACAGATTGCTCGGCGAACCGTTGAGATTGCCCTCGGTGGCGACCTGGTGGTGCGGCGAAGCCCCGGCTCTGGAACACGCGATCAGTCACCTTCCCGAGCTGGTGATCAAACCGGCTTTTCCTTCGATGAAATTGGAACCGACTTTCGGCCACACTCTCGATCGCGCCGGCCAGGAAACGCTGGCCGAACGCATGCGCGCCACGCCGCACGCCTTCGTGGCGCAGGAGTGGGTGCGGCTCTCCCAGGCGCCGACCTGGTCAACCGAGAAGCAACAGTTCGAACCGCGTGTGGTCGGTTTGCGACTCTATGCCACCGCCAACGGCGACGGCTACGAAGTCATGCCCGGCGGTCTCGCGCGCATCGCGCCCGAATCGGCCACCGAAGTCATCACCATGCAGCGCGGCGGTTCGAGTAAAGACGTTTGGGTCCTGGGCGACGGCGCGACGCCATGGCAATCGCTGCTGCTGCCGCGCCTCGGCGCGCGCCACATCGTTCGCGGTGGTTTTTATTCACCGTCACGCGCCGTGGAAAATCTGTTTTGGATGGGTCGCTACGGCGCGCGCGTCGAGAACGTCGGCCGTTTGCTCCGCGCCACCGCTCAAAGACTAACGGAAAGCGATCCGTCGCACTTGGCGATCGTCAAGATTCTCACGGCCTTGGCTGACAAGGCGCGTTTGCGCGAGGTTGCATCGGCGCCGACATCCGGCCAAGCGGCAAAGAGAAAACCGCCCGCCGGCGCGACCCCGGAATGGGTGATCGCGGCGGCCGGCGATCCGTCGTTGCGGAACGGTATTCCAGCCAACACGGGGCGGCTTTTTTACTGCGCCACCCAGCTGCGCGATCGTATGTCGGTCGATCATTGGCGCACCGTCCAGCGCCTCGCCCGCATGCACGAGCCGGTGCCGCAAAATTTGGAAGCGGCTTTGACGATCCTCGACAGCGTGATTCCCGCCTGCACCGCGCTTGCCGGCTACGCATTCGATGACATGACGCGGGACGATGCTTGGCAATTTCTCGTCATCGGAAGACAGCTTGAACGCATGGCGTTTTTAAGCTCGGTCACGATTCAGATCCTCGGCTTGGCCGAGGAAGATCGCGAAACGGTGCTCGGCGCCTTGCTGGAAATCGGCAACATCAGCATGACCTACCGGGCGCGCTACCAGCGCCAGCCCGAGCTCTTGCCGGTCCTCGACCTACTGCTGCTCGACGAGTTGAATCCGCATTCGATTTGTTTCCAGTTCGCGGCGCTCACTGGCCAGCTCGACCTGATCAAAACACGGCTCGGCTTCGAGCCGCTGAACAATCCGCGTTCGTTGCTCCAGGCGCTGCGCGGCTTCGATCTTTCTTATCTGGAAGAACTGCGCGAATCCCAGGCGGAACCGCTTTCCGCGTTGCTTGCGGCGTGCGAACGCGCCGCCTACGGCATTTCCGATGAGCTCACCCAGCGATTTTTCGTTCACGCCGGTGAGCGCCCGCAGACGAGCGTGGCGGCATGAGTCAAAACGGCGCGCGCCGCTATCGGGTCGAGCACAACACCGCATACCGTTATTCGGAACCGGTGCTGCTCTCCCATCAGCAGCTTCATCTCACACCGCGAGCGCTTGCGCGCCAGCGCAGTGAAACGCACGAAATCGTCATCATGCCGACGCCGACCCTGCGGCACGAAATCACCGATCCGTTCGGCAATCCGCTGATCGAAATTGCCATCGAGTCAGCTCATAACGCCTTGGAGATCGTCGCTCGCACCAACGTCGAGACAACGGCGGCGACCCCGATCGAACCCTTAGAAACGCCGGCGTGGGAAACGGTTCGCGATGCGCTTCGCTACCGCGCCGGTTGGCGTCCCGATCCGTCAATTTTGGAAGCGACGCAGTTTCTCTTCGAATCGCCTCACGCGCGGGTCAAACGAGATCTGCGTAGTTACGCCAGTGATTGCTTCAAACCCAATCGGCCTATCTTAGAAGCGGCCATGACGCTGATGGCGAAAATTCACGGCGAGTTTAAATTCGATCCCGCCGCGACCACCGTCACCACGCCGGTGATGAAATTTTTCGCGCAGAAGCGCGGCGTGTGCCAGGATTTTGCCCATTTCATGATTTCATGCCTGCGCTCGAACGGACTCGCCGCCCGCTACGTGAGCGGTTATCTGCTCACGCGCCCGGCGCCCGGCAAGCCGCGCCGCGTCGGCGCCGATGTCTCCCACGCGTGGGTATCTCTATTCGTCCCGGGCAGTGGCTGGATCGACCTCGATCCGACCAATAACCTGATCCCGTCTTTGGAGCATATCACCATCGGCTGGGGCCGCGATTTCTCCGACATCACGCCGTTGCGCGGCGTGATCAACGGCGGCGGGGTTCAAACCCTGGAAGTAAAAGTGACCGTAGAACCGCTAGAGACTACCGAAATGGCATCGTTCTCGTAGGGGCGCAATTCATTGCGCCCACTTCTTGTCGCGGAAAATTAACCGACGGTCTTTCCTTTGCCATCACACCAGACTCATCAGTCAGCGTTAGAAGAACGTCGGCATACCAAGCGCAATTCAGATCCAGACGTTCATCCTCGTCGATATCGCGGTTGCTCACATCCATACGCGCGGCGTGCACGCCGAGCAACATCCACGGGAAATCGGCGCGGCCGGAACGCTCCGTGGTCACGCGCGCGACCACCGGCGCCCCGCTGGTGCCGCGGTGCATTCTCGCGTCCGTCAAGAAATATCCTTGTCCCTGGAAACGAATACCGAATGCCGACGCGATCACGGCTTGGCGCGCCACCGGCAAATGATGCAAGTTGTCATGAAAGCCCAAGGGAAACCCGACGATCAGCACGGCAGTTCCAACTTCGATCTGATCGAACTCGGTGACGAGATGATACGGAGTAAAGCTTGACAGAAGCATCGTCTCCGGCAGCGCCGCCCGTTGCAACTCCACGGCGACGATATCGACGCTGCCGCCGGAATCGACACCCTGGCGCCAAACCGGCTGGTTGTCACGATAAAGCGGAATCGACATCTGTGTCACCACCGCGATGTTTTTCGGATCCACGTGCAGCTCGATTTCCAGTCGATCCGGCCGGTGATTACTAGCCTCATCCAACACGACGTGACGGCTCGTAATAAGAAAAAGCCGGTCGTCGCGCTCGAAAAAAAAACCGGTGGCGCCGGTCAACATCGTCCCGGCCGACATCGTCGAAACTCTGGTTACAGCCACCAGTAGAGATTCAATCATGGCTTTGCGCCGTGCGGGTCACTTGCATGGGAACTCAGACCAGCCGGCGGTGTTTGAGCGCCGGCAACTCGGCGCGCACTTTGGCGAGATAATCCAAGTCGATTTCAGCGGTAATTATGCCAGGACCGTCGGGAAGTTCCGCTAATATCTGTCCCCATGGGTCGATGATCATGCTGTGGCCGTGGGTTTCAAAGCTCTTGGCGCTCTTGCCAAACTGATCCGGCGCGATTATGTAGACTTGGTTTTCGATCGCGCGGGCGCGCAGCAGCGTTTCCCAATGCGCTTCTCCAGTATATGCCGTGAAGGCGGACGGAACGAAGATCAAATCCACGTCTTGCTTGGCTAGGTCTCGATAGAGCTCGGGAAACCGCAGATCGTAGCACACCGACAAGCCAGCTTTGCAGAAACCCATATCGGCGACCGCGACGCGAGTGCCGAATTCGCGTGTAGCCGATTCCCGCAGCGACGTGCCGTTGGCGAGATCGACGTCGAAGAGATGAATCTTGCGATACGCCGCCAGGACTTTGCCCGATGGCTCGAAGAGCAAACTCGTATTGTAGGCCTTTGGGCTGGCGGGAATCGCTTCGAGAATCGAGCCGGCTAAAACATAGATGCCGAGGTCACGCGCCAACTCGGCCAGCGCGTTGGACGTCGGGCCGGGAATCGGTTCGGCGGACTCGCGTTCGGATTTCTTGTTACCACGCCAGATAAAAACCTCCGGCAGCGCGGCCACGCGCGCGCCCTGGGCCGCGGCCCGGCGCAGCCAGTGTTTGGCTTCCTTGAGATTGGCCGCCTTGTCGTCGGTGGCAAGCATCTGAATCGCTGCGGCAAGAAACTTCATGGGTCAAGCAACCTCGAACTTTTAAATCTTTGAGCCGTTGACCTATCTATTCAGGAATACCGGACAAGGCGCGTTACGCAGCACGTATTCGGTCGTGCTGCCGAGCACCATTTCGATGATCCGCCGGTGGCCGTACGCGCCGATGAATAGCAGGTCATGATTGCGGCTAACCAGTTGCTCGACGATTTTCTGCTCCGGATAACCGCTCGCGGTCTCGTAAGTCACATCAATCGGGTAGGAGCCCAAATAGCCTCTGGCTTGCTGTAAATTGGCGCGAATCACGGACTCGTCGCGGGAAACCGTCAGCACGGTCAGCGGCAAATGCAGCACCGTGCAAAATTCCGCCGCCGATTCCATCGCCGAACTCGCGCGTTGGCTGCCGTCGTAAGCCAACAGCGGGCTTTCGACCGGTTTGAATTGTCTTGTCGAAACAAAAACCGGCCGCGGACACTTGCGCGTGATCGTTTCCGCGGTGGTGCCCAAAAGTCCGGTGGAGAATTCTTCATTGACGCCGCGATGCCCGAGGACCACCAGATCCGCAACTTTGGAGCGCTCGCAAATCTCATTGGCGATCAATCCCATATCGAGATGAGCGGTGTAACGGATGCCTTTCTTTTCACAGCGCGCGGCGAAATCTTCGAGAATGGTTTTGCCCCGCTCCTCGAGGATTTCTCGCATCTTGCTAGAGAAATCCAAATACGGCTCGAAGCCGAGGGAACCGGAGATATCGTGAAAGAAAGTGCCTTCGATCGAGATCGTATCGATAATATGCTGGCCGAAAAGCGTGCCATTAAATTTCTCGGTAATCCAAATGGCATAATCGAGCGCTGCTTTGGAATGTTCCGAACCATCCAGAGGGACAAGAATGTTTTTGATCATGCCGACCTCCTGACGTTTGCCGAGCGCGCAAACGTCCCTGCGCCGTTCGAACTTCCAATCAAATCCGCAAAGTTACGATAACAAGGAAGGACGTTTTTGCAAGGAGAAAATTGGCCTCGCGGTTTACAATTGCGGCAATATTATGGATAATCCGCTCAGGTCATGGTCGCGCCAAAAAATAGACAGGAAGCCCGCCTGCAGGAGCTCATCCTCAGCGCCAAACGCATGAACATCCACGTGCGCACCGAGAAACTCTTACGCGAGGCAGGATATCGGGCCAAGAGCGGTAGCTGCCGGGTGAATGGACGAGACCTGATTCTGATCGATCGTGACGCCCGTCTCAGCGATCAAATCGAATTTCTCACCAGCGAGCTAGCCGAGCGTCAGGCCGACTCGGGATCATCAATCATCGCCGTGCCGTCCAGCGAGGACTAGTCCTCACTACTTAATCCCTAGCCAGTTCCGCAAAATCGCAAAATCCTCTCGGCGTCTTTGGACAGGCATCAGAACCCTTTGAGTCCGTCAAGGACAAAGAAGGGGGATTGATATCGCTGGTAATTTTCCGTCACCCTGAGACGCTCGAAGCATTCCTCATCTTTTCTCAGCAACCCGCCAGACTAGCTAGTGTCCTGGCCCGGAAGTTCGTTAAACAAGTTGTTTACGGTTATCCGTCATACCGGCGGACGCCGATATCCAGATGCCTTTGAAATTCCTGGATTCTGGGTCGCGCTAGCTGCGCCAGCTTGCCCGGAATGACGATCGAATTATATTGCGAATTTCTGAGTCAGGACACTAGTGAACGCGGATTTTCTTCGCCGCTTCAAGCCCTAGAGAAAACGCGTCGGCGCCGACTTTTAAAGTCATCATGCCGAGCGAAGGGGCCACGTCGAGAACATGGACTTTGGCGCCGGGGCGCATGCCATGCTCCTGCAGAAAACTCAGCAAGCGCACGTCGCGCTCACCGCCTTCGGTGATGAAATCGAGCTCGACGCTCTGCCCATCCGACGCTTCGTTGAGCGGAATAGTCTTCTGTGCTGGCCCCGCTAGCGCCCCCGGGATAGGGTTCCCGTGCGGACAGGTCGTCGGATTACTCAATAACTTGGCCAGCCGCTCCTCCACGTCCTGAGAAATCGCGTGCTCTAAACGGTGTGCTTCCTGATGGGCCTTTACCCAATCGAGTCCGAGCAGGTCGGTGAGAAAGCGTTCGGTTAAAAAATGCCGGCGCACGATTCTCTCCGCCACCGTCTTGCCATCCTGGGTGAGATGGATCTCCTTATGCCGGTTAATCGTCACGTAACCTTCCCGGGCCAAACGCTGCAGCGTGGTAAATATAGTAGATGGCGAAACGCCGGTTTCGGCGGCGATGCGCGCGGCGATGACTGGCTGGGATTCCTCGGCGAGCTGATAGATCGATTTCAGATAGTCTTCCAAGGCGTGGCTGACTTGGGGCACTTCCGTAGCCTTGACAAACTTTTTTCTTTCGCCTATACGAACTTTTGACTTTAACATGTGGTTACTATTAAATTATTAATGTATGAACAATTCATCACACAACCATCTTATAGTAAAGATAGTTGTCTAGATCAAGCGAAAAGGAGCCCGCGATGAAGCGATATTTTCGCCAGCACCTAGTGCTCGCTTTAGCTCTGGCTGCGCTCGTGCCGAGCTTGAGCTTTGCGCAAAATAAACTCGTGGTTGCGATCCAACCGACGGTGGCGAGCGACGAGATGCTGAACAAGGCCAAACCGTTGCAGCAGTTTATGGAAAAAGGCTTGGGTGGCCGAACCAAAGTCGAGATCTACGTGCCAAGCAGTTACGCCGCCGTGGTGGAATCGCTTCGCTTTCGGCCACGCGCACCTCGCCTTCATGTCGGCATGGCCGGCGCAGCTCGCGGTCCGGCTCGGCGGCGCCGAAGTCGCCCTGGCGGAGATTCGGCAGGTGCTGCACGGCAAAGATAAAGTCGAGGCGCCGCACTATTTTTCTTATTGGGTTGTTGCTCCCGACTCGCCGTACAAAGACCTGCCTTCGTTGAAGGGCAAGAGCGCTTGCTTCCCCAGTCCGATTTCGACCTCTGGATTCGTCGCGCCGATGGGCCGCATGATCGAAATGAATCTGTTGCAGCCGGGCGAAGGCAAAGAAGCCGACCCCAAAGGCTATTTTAAAGAAGTGCTGTTCGGCGGCGGCTACGGCCAGTGCTGGCAAGCGCTTGAAGCAGGGCCAAGTCGACACCACGATCATCGCCGGCGACGTGCCGGAGAAGCTTTACAATGAAGTTCTAGCCGGCAGCCGCACCATCGAGCAGCAAGGGCCGATCCCTTCCCACGCCGTCGTGCTCAGCAAAGAGTTGAAAGACCCGCTGCGCACCCGCGCAGTGCAAACCATCGTCAAGCTCGGCGCGCCTGAGCACCGCGAGCTCATGCGCACGTTTATTTCCAGCATCTTCGTCGGCTTCAAGCCGACTACGGCAAGCGAGCATCTCGGCTCGCTGCAAAAATATCTGAAAGCGGCAAATCTAAAGTTTACGGAGCGTCTGTGACCTCGAATAGCGACAGCGCTACCCGCTCTCCAAGCGGACCGAGTTTGGTTCGCCTATCGCAGCCGCGATTGGGTACTGCGCGATGTGTCGCTGTCGATTCCCGCCGGTCAACACACGGTCATCATGGGCCCTTCCGGCACCGGCAAGACCACGCTGTTGCGGGTGTTGGCGGGAATTCTGAAACCAAACGAAGGGCGGGTCGCGGTTTTCGGCGAGCCGACCAGTGGCTTTGGCCAACGCCGGCTCAGTTCTGTGATCGGCTACATCCCGCAGCAATTGGGATTGGTCAGAAGTCTCTCAGCGCTCGACAATGTTTTGATGGGCTCACTTGGCCGGATCGGCGTCGGCAAAGCACTCTTCAGCCTGTTCCCGCGCGCCGAAACGGATCGGGCCGAGGCCGCGCTCGATATGATGGGCATCGCCCACAAGCGCTCCGAGCAGGTTTTTCGTCTGAGCGGCGGGGAGCGCCAGCGAGTCGCCATCGCGCGCACCCTGCTGCAACATCCCCGCATCGTGATCGCCGACGAATTTGCGTCCGACTTGGACCTCGCCCTGGCGTCGGAGATTCTCATGCGCATCCGCCGCGCCGCCGATAAAGAAAACATTACCTTCGTCATGAGCATGCATCGGCTCGGCCTGGCGCGTCAATTCGGCGACGACGTGCTCGCGCTCAAAGACGGCGAGATCGTGCCCGGCTATATCGGCAATCAACTGCGCGAGTCAGCGCGCGCCGAGGCCAGCCTGTGAAGACCAGCTTGGTTCTCCCCGCCACCACCGGCTTTTTTTTGTTGGCCGTGCTGGCGCACCTCGGCTTTTTCGATCTCGAGCGCCTCGCGCGCGGCGTGCGCAATCTCGGCATTCTTGGTTCGGAGATGTTGCCGCCGGACGTCGGCATCCTGCCGACCGTCGGCGCCGCTTTGTGGGAGACCGTTGAAATGTCGTTTGCCGGCACCCTTCTCGGCTTCCTGGCGTCGCTACCGCTGAGCGTTCTCGGCACTCGCAGGTTGTTTTCGTCGTGGGTTTCCAGCTTTGCGCGCTTTATCGCGGCGGGCATTCGCACCGTGCCCGTGCTGCTGTGGGCGATTATCTTCGTCATCCTCGTCGGTCTCGGCCCGCTGGCCGGCACCTTGGGCATCGCCGCTTACACCGTCGGCTATCTCGCCAAGATCTACGCCGACTTATTCGAAGGCACCGATCCGGAGATCATCGAGGCGGTGCAAAGCACCGGCGCTTCCAAGCTGCAACTCGTCCGCTTCGTGATCGTCCCCGAGGCCGCCAATGCGATTCTCGCCCAAGTGCTGTTCATGCTCGAGTACAACATTCGCGCTTCCTCGGTGCTCGGCTTCGTCGGCGCCGGCGGCTTAGGCTTCGTCATTCAAATCTATCTGCAGAGTTTGGACTATCAGCGGCTGGCAACCATCTTATTATTGGTGTTGGTGATCGTGCTTGTCATGGACGGCATCAGCGCCTGGCTACGACAGGCGCTATCTTCTGGCGGCGCACAGCATCGTGATCTATGGAACCTCCATCTCATAATAAAACCACCTCGACCCGTTGCTTTCGTAGCTTCTCAGACAACCGACTTAACCGAATTCCCGGTATCCGCCGTCTCTTCTTTTGTTTCCTGGCAATCGCTGCGCTCTTGAGCACCGCGCCTCTGGCTTTCGCCCAACCGGATGACGCCAAGCGGCTGGTCTCGCTACTCGACTATCTCGGCAGCGACTACAAAAACGCCGTCAAGGACGGCAAGATCCTGAGCGCCGACGAATACGCCGAGATGCAGGAGTTCTCCAAGCGCAGCCAAGAACTTTTCAATCAGCTCAAACAAGCCGACAAGGCGGACAGAGCCGGAATCGAATCGACTATTAAATCACTGGCCGCACAGATCGACAAAAAAGCCGAGCCCCAGATCGTCGCCGAGCTCGCCCAGAACGCCAAAGAAAAACTGATCACCGCATATAAAATCGTTCCGTATCCTAAACAGTTGCCGTCTTTGGACTCAGGCCAAAAACTCTACGTGGAGAATTGCGCCCAATGCCACGGCGAGAGCGGCAAGGGCGATGGACCGGGGCGAAGTTCGATGAATCCCAAGACGCCCGCGCCGGCGAATTTCACCGATCCTGAGCGAATGGCGGGATTGTCGCCGTTTAAGGCTTTCAACACGGCGAGCTTCGGCGTGGAGGGAACGGCGATGGCTTCGTTTGCGGCGCTCAGCGAGGAGCAGCGCTGGCAGGTCGCGTTCTATGTCATGTCCTTGCGTTTCTCGCGCGAACAAGCCGATCGCGGCGCGGCGCTGATACAGCAGAAAAAATTGCCGGCGGAGCTGACCGCCGTGGCGAATCTCGCAACCGACTCCGATGAACAGCTATCGGAACAACTTAAGAGTTATTTCGATCAGGAAGATCAGGTCAACGATGTCCTCGCTTATCTGCGCCGCGGTCTGTTGGAACAAAAGCCGGCGGACCCGCTGGTGCTGACTCGGAACTTGGTGCGCGAAAGCGCAGCGCTCTATGCCGCCGGAGAAAAAGAAAAAGCCTATCAAAAGGCCGTCGATGCCTACATCGACGGCTACGAGCTGGCCGAGCCCGCCTTATTCGCCAAAGACGCCTCCTTCGGCCGCAGCCTCGAGGGCTTATTCACCGCGTACCGTAACGCCATCAAACAGGGAGTTGGGCCGGAAGAGATCGACAAACGGCGCAGTGAAATCGAAGCGGGTCTCGATCGGGCCAGCGAAATCATCGCGCGCAACGACGACTACTCGGGCATCTATTTTTTCCTCAATTCCGCGCTGATCATTGTGCGCGAAGGACTGGAAGCGACTTTGGTTCTAGCCGCGATCCTGGCGATGCTCAAAGTCATGGGCGCCACCGCATGCCGTTCGCTACATCCATCATCGGCTGGGTCCTCGCCCTCGTCGCCGGCGGCCTCACCTGGGTCGCCACTCAAACGTTTTTGACTTTCAGCGGACAACATCGCGAAAGCATGGAGGGCTTTATCTCGGTTTTTGCCGCCGTAGCTTTGTTCTACGTCGGCTATTGGCTGCATACGAAGTCCGAGGCCAAGAAGTGGCAGAGCTTCATTCACGACAAGGTACAGAACGTGGTCGACGGCAAGAAGATTCTCGGACTGGTGGGAATTTCATTTTTTGCCGTCTATCGTGAGGCTTTTGAAGTCGTGTTGTTTTACCAAGCGCTATGGCTGCAGAACGAAAACGACCATCATCTGATTCTTTGGGGATTCATCGCCGGACTGGCGGTTCTTGTCGTGCTGACCTTTGCCATTTTGAAGCTCGGCCTCAAAGTTCCGTTGAAATATTTCTTCGGCGTCACCGGAACCTTCCTTTATATCATTGCGTTCATTTTCGCCGGTAACGGTATTAAAGAGTTACAGGCCGCGGGCTGGGTTTCGACAACCCCCTTGGTTTCCCGCCGCAGATTCCGCTGCTGGGAATTTATCCGACCTTGGAAAGTTTAGCGGCTCAAGCGCTTATGCTATGCGCGTTTTTTGCGACTTTCCTGTGGGTCGGCGCAGGAAAGAAAGGACCTGTGGAGTCTTAGTTCGCAGTTTAAGCCCGGATCAAACATCGCGGCAGGATGCCGTTCTAGCTATGCGCGATGAGGACGCCCTCCGCTGTTGTTGCGGCAGTCTTTTGGCGCGGTTAGTCAGCGCAAGGCGTAGAAATCAAGTGCCGGCGCTGCAAACGTCGCGTCGATTCTTCCGCGTCGATACCAAAGGAACCGTGAGGATAGACAGTGTAAGTCGTGTAAAAAGCTTCGTACAACAGGATCCTTCAGCGGCCAGAGGTCGAGAATCCAGAGCCCAGTGCTTCGCAAAATAACTAAGGAAGGAGTCGGGCTATGAATTTCTTTTGTACAGATGGGTGCACGAAGCAAGGTAGTGCTGGTCACCGATGTGCAATCCAACGAAGCGAGCAAGCCTCAACTTTAATCTTTGAAAGGAGCAGTCATGTTTTTTCGATCATTTGATTTCCCCTAGCGCTGGCGGCGGTGCTGTGGATCGCCGCGCTGTTTTTTCTGCCGCCGGCTCACGCCGATGAAAATCTCTGGGGTTATCTTTATGGTACCGATACCCTGCCAAAGGGCGGCACCGAACTTTATAATTGGCTCACCCTTCGTGCTAGCAAAGGTAAAGGCACATACCGAGGTTGGGATGAGATGCTCGAGTTGGAACACGGTTTCACGGACCGTTTTCAGGCGTCTTTTTATCTGAAAGGCCGGTCCCACCAGATCTCCGGCGGCGCCCTCGAAGACGATCCGGACCGCGACATTTCTCGTGGGCTCGAGTTTAATGGCGTGAATTTCGCCTTCAAGTACAACCTGTTGAGCGTCTACAAAGATCTTTTCGGACTATCTCTGTATTTGGAACCGTCCTATTCGCGAATTGACAGGGTCTCCGGCGAGCGCATGGATCAGTTCGGCTTGGAGAGCAAAATTATTTTGCAAAAAAACTTCTTCGACGATCAACTGGCCCTCGGCTACAATCTGACATTGGAGCCCGAGTGGGCGAAGTTCAAATCCAGCGGAGAGCGTGAAAGAGAGCTGGAGGTAGAGCATACCTTGGGCATTTCCTATCGCTTCGCACCAAAGTGGTTTGTCGGTCTCGAGGGCCGCTATCATGCGGCATATCCTGAATTTAAAGGTCCCCAGGAGGGCGCTTTTTTTCTCGGGCCGAATATCCACTACGCCGCAGAAAAATGGTGGTTCACTTTCACCTTCTTGAACCAGGTGGCTGGCACGCCGCCTACACCGGGACGAACCCGCAACCTGGAATTGGAAGAGCACGAACGATACGAATTTCGTCTCAAGGTTGCATGGGTGTTTTAGAGAGCGGCATTCTTCCGGGGCAGACGCCAATGCTTACGGATTTTTATCCGCGCCGCAATGACGCTTTCGGCTTCACTTAGTAAGGGATAGCTATGCGTACCTCGAAATGGATATGGCTACCGGCGGCACAGATCCCCATCGCCATACTGGCCCCAGCCGCGTATGGCGCCACTTATCTGACCGTGGAGCAAGCACAACAAGCGATTTTCCCTGGGGAAAAACTCGCGCCGGCTAATATCACGCTCACTAACGAGCAGGCGCGTGAAATTGCGCGGCGCAGCGACGCCAACGTCAGGCACAAAGAAATACAATTGTGGAAAGTGGCCAACGGCGGCTTCTTCGTAGTCGACGAGGTGGTGGGCAAACACGAATTCATCACCTACGCCGTCGGCCTCAACGCCTGACGGCACGGTTAAGCAAATCGAGATCCTGACCTATCGGGAAAGCTACGGCTACGAAGTGCGCAACGCCGACTGGCGCGCGCAGTTTGTCGGCAAGAACGCGGCGGCGCCGCTCAAACTCAATAAAGACATCAAGAACATCAGCGGCGCGACGCTCTCGTGCCGCCACATCGCCGACGGCGTGAAACGGGTTTTGGCAACCTATGAAGTCGCTTTCAAATGAAATACGCCGCGCCCGGCCCTTGCTGGGTACGCTCGTCGAAGTCGGTGCCGCAGGCGAGAACGCCGCGCCGGCCATCGAGGCGGCTTTTCGTGAAATTGAAATCATCCATCGGCTGATGAGTTTTCACGAAACCGACAGCGATATAGCGCGCCTCAATCGCGCGCCGCTTCTGACTGCGCAGCAAGTTGACCCGAGAACCTATGAAGTCCTTTCCTGGGCGCAAAAAATCAGCGCGCTCTCCGACGGAGCGTTCGACATCACGGTCGGAGGCAAGCTCGTCGCTGCGGGGTTTTTGCCCAAGCCGGAAGATGCTGAATGGCCGTCTGAAGAAGCCAATTTCCGCGACCTGAGTTTGCTTTCCGACAATCGCGTGCTGTTACGACGCCGCGCCTGGATTGATCTTGGCGGGATTGCCAAAGGCTATGCGGTCGATCGAGCGGCTGCAACGCTCAAATGCAACGGCGTCGACAGCGGCATTGTGAACGCCGGTGGCGATCTCTACGCCTTCGGCGCCCCTCAGCCAATCCATATTCGTCACCCCGAAGATGCGTCGCGATTATTTTCTCTTGGCACTCTCACAGACGCGGCGGTCGCAAGCTCCAGCGGCTGCTTTACCGAGCGCCGCGAAGATGGCGATAGCACCGATCCACTGGTCGATCCGCGACGAAACACCACAATGCGTTGGCAACAGAGCGTCACCGTCGTCGCACCGCGTTGCCTGATTGCCGATGCGCTCACCAAGGTCGTTCGTCTGGCGCCGCGGCGCGCGGCAAAAATTTTGCCGCAATTCGGCGCACAAGCGATTATCATCGACGGGCGCGGTGTTCGTTGCATTGCGCAATCGGCGCGACGGCGAAGCCTCGGGAATCCACCGCGGTTTAGGCCCGCTCAGATGCAGGAGATAATCTGAGTGGGATCGAGATCCAATGAGCGATAAAGCCACTGATCGCACCGCCAAGATCGTCGCCTTGCTGCGGGAGAAGGTGCGGCTCGAACCTTGGCACCGCCGGCTCTTCTATATTGTATTCGGCGTTTTGTGGGGCAGTGGAAGCTTGTGGCTGCTTATCGAGTGGTTCAAGGATCCGGAGCTTGGCGTAGCGCGAACTTTGCTGCAAACGATCAGCATGAAAGTTCACGGCGCAACCATGCTTGTCTACCTCGCGCTGTTGGGCACGCTCATCGCGCATATCCGGCGCGGCACCGCTCTGAAGGCAAACCGTCTGTCAGGCTTCACGATGATCGCGCTGAACGGCGTGCTGGTGCTATCCGGCTGGCTGCTCTACTACGTGAGCGATGACGCCGTGCGCGAATTTAGCAGCACGATCCATTGGGTGATCGGTCTGATCGCTTTGCCGCTTCTCTGCGCCCATATTCTGGCGGGGCGGGGCTGGACCGCCAAGCTGCTCGAGCTTGAGAAGCCCTCGAACAGCGCCCGCAGCAGGGCTGCAAGGCATCGAGACAAAGAGTTCCGCCGTAATCGCGCCTGATTCGCTCGCGTCTGCTTGCTGCCACGGTCGAAGCAAACGTGAAAATTTACTTGGTTTTTCGATGGAAAAAGAAGCCGCCAAAAAATCGCCCGCTGAGCCGTTACGCTGTCAATGCGGCAATCTCCTGGCCCGTTTAGTGCCAGATGGAGTGGAGCTCAAGTGTCGTCGCTGTAAAAGACGGTGGGTCATTCCGTTGTTGGCCGCAACCGACCGACCAACCGTGTCGAAACCGACTAGCTGACTCTGATTAGAGCCCTTTTGCCCAGTCTTTCGTATAGACTAATCTTTTTTATTAGTGTTGACAACTAATTTTCATTTTAATATACGAAATAAGTCAGCGGCCAGCGGTCATGAATCCAGAGCCCGATGCGCGCCGGAACAATCGGCGGGACTTCGGGCTTTTTTATTGGAGGTCAAAATGGATGGAATCAAATCGCGCGAAGGCAAATGGTCGGTCTCTCTGTGCAACTGCAGTCGAGATACCGTCCACTTTCATTACGGCAATTGTGTGCTGCATATCTCCCTCGATGATTTGCGCGCCCTGGGGCTGGCGTTGCAGAGCGTGGCGGACAGCGTCGAGCGACTCGACGCAGAAGTCAAGAAAGGATCGGTGCACTAGTCATGGCGCAGGTCGTTGCCGTCATCGTCAAGGGTGGGATCGTCATGATACCGCTCCTGATTTGTTCTTTAATCTCGCTCGCTCTCACCATCGAGCGAATCTTGTTTTGGGCGAAACTGAAATCGCGAGAGGTGCTCCGCGAAATTTTGACGCACGTCGAGCAGGGCGAATTCGACCAAGCCTTGAAGCTGGGAAAAACCTCGCAGCAACCGATCGCGCGAGTCATGGCCGCTGGCATTGCGCACCGCAATCCCGCGCCGGCGAAGGCGATGGAAGCGGCTGCCCAGGCCGAGATCCCGGTGCTGAAAAGACGTCTCGGCGTGCTCGACACGATCGTCACGCTCGCGCCGCTGCTCGGCTTGCTCGGTACGGTGGTTGGCATGATCGGCTCCTTCGACGTCATGGCCGATGTGGGCATCGGGCAACCTCACGCCGTTACCGGCGGCGTCGCCGAAGCTTTGATCGCCACGGCCACCGGCTTGTTGATCGCGATCCTGACCCTTGTCTCCTACAACTACTTCACCGCGCGGGCGGAACGGGAAATGGACCAGATGGAACATTTCAGCTCGTCGCTCGAATTGCAGTTGCACGTCCAAGCGGGGAAACACTGATGCGCATTCAACGCCGCAGCATAAAAAAAGCGCGCATCGAGATCATCCCGATGATCGATACGATCTTCTTCCTGCTGGTCTTTTTCATGATCTCGACTTTGTCGATGACGCAATTCAAAGGCATGCCGGTCAATCTGCCCAAAGCCGCTTCTGGCCAGCAAGCGCCGGCCGAGAGTGCGGCCATCACGATCAATAAAGAACACCAGATCTTTCTCGATAAACAGCCCGTCGAGAAAACCTCTTTAGCGGACCGATTGGGCGGGCTAATCGCCAAAAATCCCGAGCTTTTGGTCGTGATCAATGCCGACGACGGCGTCGAGCATGGCCATGTCGTCGAAGTCATGGACATCGCGCGCAGCGCCAACGTCGCCAAGATGGCGATCGCGGTCAAACCAAAGGAGCAGAAAAAATGAACGAGCGCTGGTTGGTATCGTCATTTACTGCGTCATCGTTGATTCATTTGGGGATCATTCCGCTGGCGGCATTAGTAATGCACGCCAAACCGATCAAACCCGCCATGGTGCCCATCGAGCTCGTCGACGTGCCGCGCGTCGAGGAGCCGAAGAAAATCGAAGTCGCGCCACCGCCTCCGCCGGCGCCAAAGCCAAAAAATATTACCGCGCCGAAACTTCTTTCCAAGCCGACGCTTGAGACCAAGCCCGTGCCGCCGCTGGGAAATTCTAAAGCAGAAATCAAAGAAAAGCCGATCGAGCCGGCGCCGCCGCCGTCATTGTCGGACAACAAAGGCTCGGCCAACGCAGGCTGGAATCTCGGATCCAAAGCAAGCGAAGCCGAAGGCAGCGCCGCCGGTGCCGGCAATCTTTTCGGCAAAGGCGACACAGCTGTAATCGGCGGCAGCAGCCTCGAAGGCGGCGGTGGCGGCACTGGCAGCGCGGGTCTGGGACGAGGCGCCAAGGGCGACGGCACCGGCGGCGGCGGTTCCGGCGAAGGGCTTTCAAGCGTTGCCCGGCCGCTCGGCGGCTATCAGGTTAAGCCGCGCTATCCGGAGTCGGCGCGCAGAGCGGGCGCGCAGGGCGTGACCACGCTCCGCGTGCGCGTGCTGGAAAACGGCCGGGTCTCAGACGTCATCGTGGAGCAATCCGCCGGCTTTCGCGAGCTCGATCTCTCCGCGATGGACGCCGTAAAAAAATGGCTCTTCGAACCGGCTCGCAGGGGCAAGGAAGCGGTGGCGGTATGGGTAATGTTGCCGGTGAAGTTCGAGCTTCGCTAGGAAAACCGATGAGAGAGATACTTATGGATTATGCGATGAAACGACCGGGCGGCGCGATCGCGTCCGCTTCGACTAGCCCCAAACCGCGCATCGAAAGCAACCACCTTTTTCAAGGCAACAGCGAGATCGTCATCGTGCATCAGAATCAGGAATACAACTTGCGCATTACGCGAAACGGCAAGCTTATTTTGACGAAATAAAACTTACCAACCCAGCCAGCCAGAGTATGAGCCGACTCATGCCAGCCAGCAAAAATATACTTCATTGGAGGAATGCATGAGTCGACAACAAAAACGCGCCAACGATAGAAAACAAAACAAGACAGCTTTGCAAAAAATGTGTCTTGCGGCCGGCGAAGGCGTCAGCCGGGCGGTGGCTTTTTCTTTCGCTCTGGCCAGCAACGCCTTCGCTGCGGAGCCCAAGAAAGAGGAACCTATCAACCTGCCGCCGGTGGTAGTGCAAGAACAAAATAGCCCCTATGTCGTGCCGCAGTCTTCGCTGCCGAAATTTGCCGTGCCGCTGCAAGACACGCCTCAAGCGGTTATCGTCGTGCCGGACAAGTTAATCCAGGAGCAGGGCGGCACCACCCTGCGCGACGCGCTGCGCAACGTCTCCGGCATCGGCATTACCGCAGGCGAAGCCGGCGGCTCGCAGGGAGACGGCTTCACGCTGCGCGGCTTCAACGCGCGCAATGACATGTTCATCGACGGTGTCCGCGATCAAGGATCCTATTTTCGCGACGTCTTCAATATCCAGTCCGTCGAAGTTATCAAGGGACCCTCTTCCAGCTATTTCGGTCGCGGCTCCACCGGCGGCATCATCAACCAGGTGAGCAAGATGCCGCTATCCGAATCTCTGTACAGCGGCGTGTTCAACGGCGGCAGTGGCACGTACTTCCGGGGCACGGGAGATTTCAATCAGCCTCTTTGGGAAAACTCCGCTCTGCGCTTGAACTTCATGGCGCAGCGAGCCGATATCGTGGAGCGCAATCATGTCGAAGGGTCGCGCCAAGGCATCGCACCTTCATTTACCTACGGTCTGGGCACACCGACACAGGCGACCGTGAGTTACTTCGGTCAGCACGAGGACAATATCCCGGACGATGGATTGCCCTTTCTCCACGGCAAGCCGGTGCGCGTTGACCGCGACACGTGGTACGGGCTGACCAAAAGCGACTTTGAAAAAACATTTACCAATATTGGCACGGGCATCATCAACCACGCCTTCAATGATCAGATAAGCCTGCGCAACGTGCTGCGCTACAGCCATATCGACCGCCATGCCGATCCCAGCATTCCCGCCGTGACATGCAGCAACGTTACTTGTAATGGACCCGCGGCCATCGTGACCGGCGTCACTAGGAGTCGGCCGGAACGAGATACGCAAGAAAGTATTCTCAGCAATCAGATGGATCTCACCGCCAAATTCGATACCTACAGCTTCAAGCACGTACTCACCACCGGCCTGGAGGTGGGCCGTGAAACTTTCGATCAACTTCGTTGGGCAAGCGCCGGCCCCGCTACGACCCTCTCCGATCCTAATAACAACCAGTTGCCGGCGGCCAAAACGGTCAACGTGAAGCAAGACACGCTGGCGACCGGCTTCGGTATTTATGGTGCCGACCAGATCAGGCTGGGCGAATATTTCGACATCGTCGGCGGGCTCCGGTACGACTACTACCGCGCTAAACAAGACAACCGGTTGCCGGGCGGGATAGATTTCGAGCATACGGATAATCTGATGAGCTACCGCGGCGGGTTGGTTTTCCATCCCAGGCCGACGCAAAGCTATTACTTTTCCTATGGCACATCCTTCAATCCCTCGGCCGAAGGGTTGGTGCTTGCCGCCAACAACGAGGCTCTGGCGCCGGAAAAAAACGAGATCTTCGAGATCGGCGCAAAATTAGAGCTTCTTGCAGGGCGCGCTAAATCTCCAATCGGCGCTATTCAACATCGAAAAGACCAATGCCCGCACCAATGACCCGGCAACCGGCGTTCAGGCGCTCGACGGCAAACAACGATCGCGAGGATTTGAGATGAGTTTGGTTGGCCGCATTCTCCCTGGCTGGAACGTCTTTGCGAGCTATACCTATCTTGACGCGGAGATCCTTAAGTCGAACGATACTCAAGTAGTGGAGGGAGTCACCATTCCCCTTAAAGGCAAAGTCCCGCAAAACATCCCCAAGTATAGCGCCAACTTCTGGAGCACCTACGACTTCCTGGAGAAATGGCAGATCGGCGGCGGGCCCACCTACGTGAGCAGCCGCTACGCCAATAACGCCAACATTAACCGCGTCCCCGGCTACATCCGCTGGGATTCCACGGTCGCGTACAATCTGACGGAGAAAATTCAATTGCGTTTCAACGCTCTGAATATGACCAACCAGTTCTTCATTGAGGCCGTGCATCCTTCGCACAGCGTGCCGGGGGCCGGGCGCACGTTCATCGGCAGCGTGAGCGCGAGATTCTGAGGATACCCATCTATGATCGTCACGGTTCCTAGTGTGTTAAGCCCGGAACAAGTCGCCCACTGCCGCGAGGTCATGAGCCGCGCGGCCTGGGTGGACGGCCGGGCGACCTCCGGCTACCAATCGAGTATTGTCAAAAAAAACCGGCAGATCACGGATACCAGCGCCGAGGCGCGGGAGCTCGGCGATACGATTGTGGCGGCGCTGGAGCGCAACCCGCTCTTCATCACAGCGGCGTTGCCGCTCCGGGTCTTTCCGCCGCTCTTTAACCGCTACGAAGGCGGCGAAACGTTCGGGATACATTTGGATAACTCTATCATGCAGATTCCCGGCACGCCCTACCGCATTCGTACCGACATCTCTGCAACACTCTTCCTTAGCAAACCCGATGAGTACGACGGCGGGGAACTAGTCATCGACGACGTTTATGGATCGCACTCGGTAAAACTTCCTGCGGGGGATATGGTGGTCTACCCGGGGAGTAGCCTTCATCATGTGACGCCGGTGACGCGCGGTGTCAGACTGGCTGCTTTTTTCTGGGTGCAGAGTATGGTGCGTGACGACGGCCAGCGAACTCTGCTTTTCGATCTCGACATGGCCATCAACAAAGTCAACCAAGCTTTGCCCAACCATGCGGCCGTCGTGGAATTGACCAATTGTTATCACAACCTTTTAAGGCGCTGCGCCGAGGTATAAATGGTAATGCGCTCTTTGTCTCGCCCTATCTATCGAGTGCTGATCATCGCCGCCTTGTTCGTATCGGGTTGCGCCACGCCATTTGTAGCCCCGGAACATGTTTCGAGCGTTTCTGTCACCTTCGTCGAACCGGAGAAATTTACCGACGTAAGACGCACCGAATGGGAACACAATTCCCACGGCCTGCTCGCCGCGCTCGCAAAGTTCATGCAGGAAACCGGTGAGCGCGCGCTGCCGCCCGAGATGCAGCTGTCGATCAAAGTTACGGACGTCAAACTGGCGGGCGACTTCGAGCCATGGCTTGGCGTGCCATTCAATCAGACGCGCATCATCAAGAGCATTTATCCGCCGCGCATCGTCCTCGAATTTCGTCTTATCGACGATAACGGCCGGGTCATCAAAGAAGGCAAACGCGAGTTGACTGACGTCGACTATCAACGACGGGACTCGCGGCTGAGAGAAGACTACCTGCGCTACGAAAAGGATCTTTTGCGCGACTGGCTGCGCGCCGAATTCAGCGATCTCAAGAACCGCACGGTCGGTTAGTTTGAGACGGAGAGTAGTGATTATGAAATTGCTACACAAAATAATTTTTTGGAGCCACCTGTTCGCCGGCGTCAGCGCCGGTTTGGTGATCTTCATCATGTCGTTCACCGGCGTGGTACTCATGTACGAACCCCAGATCAGCGACTATTCGGAACGTAGCGCGCGCTGGGTCGTGCCCGGTCCTGACGCCAGACGCTTGAGTTACGACGAGCTCATCGCCAAAGTCCGCGCGGCTAATCCCGATAGCGCGCCCGGCGGCGATTATGGTCAAGTCCGATCCCACAGCATCGGTGGCGGTCAATCTTGGCCGCGACAATACCGTCTTCGTCAATCCCTACAACGGCGAGATCCTAGGCGGACAGTCGGCCGACCCATAATTTTCTGCGCGACGTTGTCGATTGGCACCGCTGGCTCGGCACCGAAGGCGAAGGCCGCGCCACGGCCGCGCCATCACCGGCGCCTGCAATCTCGCCTTCTTCTGGCTTGCGATCACCGGCGTCTATCTCTGGTGGCCGCATAGCTGGCAATGGCGCGGATTCAAAATGAGTTTGCTGTTCAGTACCCGCTTGCGCGGCAAAGCGCGCGACTGGAACTGGCACAACGTCATCGGATTTTGGTCTTCAACGGTGCTGGTTGTGCTCACGCTGACCGCGGCGGTCATGTCCTATCCCTGGGCAAATGACTTGTTGTACACGCTTACGGGCAGCGAACCACCACGCCGGGCCGAAGGGCCCGTGGATCCCACAGCTCAAGGAGTACGCGCGCGCGGCCAACGCGACGAAACTCGCGCTGCTGTTCCAGCGGCGAGCTTCGAGGTTCTATTGGCGCGGGCACAAGAGCAGGTGCCGGGTTGGGTGATGATCATGTTGCGTTTTCAACCGCACGGCGACGGGCCGGTCACCGCTTCGATACAAGGACCCGATGCCTTTCATCCATTTCAGCGCTCGCAACTCACGCTCAATCGCGCCACCGGCGCCGTCGTGAAATGGGAGCCTTATGCCAACAACAGTACGGGGCGAAAGCTGCGCACCTGGGTGCGCGCGCTGCACACCGGCGAAGCGTTCGGCTTGCCCGGCCAGACCGTCGCCGGACTCGCCTCTCTCGGCGGCTGTTTTCTCGTCTGGACCGGTTTGGCCATGGCCTGGCGTCGCTTCCGCTCTTGGCGCCGCACACCGAAAGAATTTACTGCTGAGGAGTCAGTGATGAATGCAAATACCGATCAAAGCAATTTTCTTAACCCACACCAGACCGAGAGCTGTCGATGCGGCGCTCGCGCATCCATCGAGCGAAGCGCAAATCCATCGAGTCCGACGGCGCCAACGGCCACGCCCACGCGGTGCAGGATCTCGCGCGCGAGCACGCTGCCGCGGCGTCCAACGGCGAGTCGGTGTTGATTCTTTATGGCACCGTGACCGGCAACTCGGAGACGCTAGCGAAAAAACTGGCTGACGCGCTGCGCCCAACCGGTTTAACCGCGCGTGTCCGCGACATGGCGCATTGCCAACCGAACGTGCTCACCCAAGCGAACTACCTGCTGGTCGTGGCAAGTACCTACGGCGATGGCGAACCACCCGACGACGCCGCGCCGTTTTGGCAAGCAGTAGTGCACGGCAACGGCCTCGATCTTCGCGGCGTTAGATTTTCCGTGCTCGCCCTCGGCAACACGACTTACGATCACTTCTGCAAGTGCGGCCGCGACTTCGACGCCGCGCTGGAGCGCCACGGCGCCACGCGGTTTTATCCGCGCGTCGATTGCGACGCCGATTATAACCGGGCCGCCGCAGCTTGGATCAACGGCGTGCTGGTAAACTTGCAGCAGCAGAGTTTCACGGCTATATCGGCGTGAAAAGGAGAACGCCAATGTTACGATTGATCAATATCGCGATACTCATCTTGGCGCTGATCGATACGGCGCACGCCCATTTTGTTTGGCTCGAACGCGACGGCGACGGCCCGGCGCGCGCCTACTTCGGCGAATGGATCGACGACATCCGAGAAAAAACCGGCGGTCTCCTTGACCGGTTCAAAACGCCGCGGGTTTTTCTCGGCGCAAGCGACGAGCCGCTGCCGGTCAAGAGGAACGAAAACAATTTGGAGTTTGCCGTCAAAGGCCGCGGCGACGTGCGTTTCGTGGACAGCAGCGTTCCGCCGCGCGAGGACAAGGAAAAAGGCGGCGTCACTAAAACGATTTACTACGCCAAGGCCGGGCGATCGGAAACCGCCGCCAAGCTCGACCTGGAGTTGGTGCCCACGCAAGTCAATGGCAAAACTTTTGTTCTGTTATTTTTCGCCGCGCCGTTGGCCAAAGCCGAGCTCACGATCATCGGTCCGTCCAAGTGGGAAAAACCTCTTGTGACCGACGACCAAGGCCGGATCACACTGCCGACGCCGTGGGCCGGGCGCTACGTATTGGAAATCACCTACTTCGATGAGAAGCCCGGCGGCAGCGGCGAGGAAAAGTTTAACCGCACGCGCCACATCTCGTCGCTCTCCTTTGTGCAGCCAAATGGCATTCGCTGGAGCGAGAAACGTTAAACATTGCCGTAAAATTTCTCGCCGGAATTGAATGAAGCTCGGATGTTGCAGCGGCTGAAGCATTCGAACAAAGCGTCAATTAATAACTAAATCTTGAAAAGATTTTGCACGTTCTCGGTGGTAACCCTGGCAACGTCTTCCAATGAAATGTTTTTGACACTCGCTACTGTTTCAGCTACCAGGCGCACGTACGCCGGTTCATTGCGCTTACCGCGGTGCGGCACCGGAGTGAGAAATGGCGAGTCGGTTTCAACGAACATTTTTTCTAACGGCACTTGTCGGACTACTTGCCTTAACGGTTCGGCGTTTTTGAACGTGATGATGCCCGTAAAGGAAATGTAGAATCCTAGATCGAGATAAGCCGAGGCCGCTTCATAATTACCCGTGAAGCAATGAATGACACCGTGCAATTCCCGTCCGCCTTCGCTGCGCAGTAATTCAGCAACTTCCTGTGCCGCGTCGCGTTCGTGAACCACAATCGGCAAGCCAGTCTCGCGCGCCATGTGAATGAATTGGGTGAACACGCGGCGCTGCACCTCGTGCGGTGAATGATTGTAGTAGTAATCGAGCCCGGTCTCACCAACGGCGATTACTTTGGCGTGCGATGTCAATTCACGCAGTGCGCGCAGCTCGTCCGCGCCGACATCCTTGGCATCGTGCGGATGCATACCGACCGTGGCATAAATGTTCGGAAACGAATCGGCTAAAGCCACCGCCTCGGTATTGCTGGACATGTCACCGGCGCCGCCGACCGCGATGATTTTCTCGACGCCCGCGGCGCGCGCGCGTTCGATCACCGCTTCGCGCTTCGCCCGCGTATTCCTTGCCCTGGATATGAGCATGGCTGTCGATCAACATGACTCTGGCAGAAAGCTATTTCTTGGCTTCAGTCTCGATGCGCGGAAACAAAACCTTAGGCGCATTGACCGTATGACCGGCAGCAAATCCCTGACCCCAAGGCATTTTCAAGGCATCGTCGCTCAACGCCAGCAGCGCGCTCAACTCGCGCGCCGTGTCCGGCATGAACGGCGCGAGCAAACGCGACAGAGTTCGCACCACTTCGAGCAAATGATGCAACACTTCGCCGACGCGAGCTTGCTTTTCTGGATCTTTGATCATCGTGAACGGCGCAGTCTGGACGATGTAGCGATTCGCATGATCGAGCGCCGACCAGACGGACTCCAAAGCGCGATGGAATTGTAGCTCCGCAACGTAGCTATTCAGGTCGTTTTCAGCCTGAATAAACTTGTCCCGCAGCTCGACATCTTCCGCAGCCCACTCGGAACCTAACGGCTGAACCACGCCGGCGAAATATTTTTGCTGCATCGCCAACACGCGGCTCACCAGGTTGCCCAAATTGTTCGCCAGATCGGCGTTGATCCGAGTGATCAAAGCCTCCTCGGAAAACTTTGCGTCCTGACCGAAAGCCATCTCACGCAGCAGAAAATAGCGAAACGCATCCATGCCGAAGCGCGCTTTCATCTCCAGCGGACGAATCACGTTGCCCAAGCTTTTGGACATCTTGCCGGAATCCATCACCCAGTAGCCGTGGACGTTTAAGTGATCGTAAAGCGGCAGGCCCGCGGCCATCAGCATCGTCGGCCAATAGATCGCATGCGGCTTCAAGATATCCTTAGCGATCAGATGCTGTGCCTTCGGCCAAAAAGATGATAGGGAATCCGCGCCGCGGTGCTGCAAGGCGCTCACGTAATTGAGCAAGGCATCGAACCAGACGTAGGTGACATAATTATCGTCGAAGGGCATCGAGATGCCCCACTGCAAACGGCTGGTCGGGCGTGAAATACATAGATCTTCGAGGGGCTCGCGTAGAAAAGCCAAGACTTCGGTGCGATAACGTTCGGGCCGAATGAGATCCGGTTTGCTCTGAATCGCCTCAATAAGTTGCTGCTGGTACTTGCTCATGCGAAAAAAATAATTCTTTTCGCTGATGTAATCCGGCGTCGTTTGATGATCCGGACATTTGCCGTCGACCAGCTCCTTCTCGGTGTAGAACCGCTCGCAGCCGTAGCAGTAAAAGCCGCTGTATTCGCCGAAATAAATATCGCCTGCGTCATAAATCTTCTGGAGCACGCTTTGCACATATTCCTTGTGGTAAGCGTCGGTGGTGCGAATAAAATGATCGTAGGCGATGCCGCAAGTATCCCACGTGGAACGAAACAAGCCGCTGATTCGATCCGCGTACTCCTTGGGGCTGGTGCCATTGGCGGCAGCCGCTTGGGCAATCTTATCGCCGTGCTCGTCCGTGCCGGTGAGCAAAAAGGCGTCGTAGCCGTTCGCGCAGTAATAGCGCTTCAACGTATCCGCCACCACGGTCGTATAAGTGTGGCCGAGGTGCGGCTCGGCATTGACATAGTAGATCGGCGTCGTGATGTAGATTTTGTTCATCGCCGTTCTCCCACCACGCCAAACAGGAGTTTCTCCAGCAGCATACGCCGGTTCAAGTTGCGCTGAACTCCTACTCCAGCGTCGACGGCGTTGGCCATCGCCGCGCAGATTCCGTCCACGCTCATTTGCGCCGCTTGTTGTTCGACTTGCGCTCGCATATCCAAATTCACTAGGTCGTCCGGCCGGCTCGTCATCCTGGAAATCAATAGATCTCGATACCAGCTTTCCGCCCACTTGATAAATCTAAGCGTCTCTTCACGATTTCCCGCCAGCGCCTCGGCGGCCGTCATCGCCGACTGGAAATCACCCACCTTGAGCGCGCCGAGCCTGTCGATCCAGGCCCGTCTCGTCTCCGTCAATGCATCCTTATCTAATGCGAGGGCGACGCCGATGCTGCCCATGCTCATGGCGGCGAGAAACGCCGCTTCTTCGGCGCTCTTTCTATGCTGCCTTTGCAGATAGGCGGCTACTTCTGGGCGCGACAGGGGCGCGAAACTGAGCCGCAAACAGCGCGAGCGCAGGGTCGGCAAAAGTCCGCCGGCAGTGGGCGCAATCAAAATAATCAATGATTCCTGCGGCGGTTCTTCAAGGGTTTTCAGCAAAGCATTTTGCGCCGCGGCGTTCAGCAGGATCGCCGGATCGATGATCACGATTTTTCGCTTGCCGGTGAACGATCGATAGTTGAGCTCGCGCTCGATTTCGCGAATTTGCTGGATGCTGATTTCCTTCTTGTCGGCGAGCGGCTCAAGGGCGCGCACATCGGGATGATTGCCATCCGCAATGCGCGCGCAGTTGACGCACTGGCCGCAGAAATCGTCGGCGTTCGCTTGACAGTGAATCGCCTTGGCAAGCGCGATTGCGATAGTGTGTTTGCCCACGCCCTCGGGCCCAAGAAACAGATAGGCGTGATGCAGCCGCCCACCCGCCCACGCGGCGCGCAGAGTCGCAAGCTGTTTTTGATGACCGACGATATCGGCAAAGCTCATTGGAGAAGTTCCTGATCTATGATGCGCCGGATGGCCGCTGAGACCTCTTCGATGGGTTGGCTCGCATCGATCACGCGAAATCGTCTCGGTTCGGCGCGCGCCAGTTCGAGAAATCCCGCGCGAATTTTTTGATGAAAGTCGATTTCTTCCCGCTCGAAGCGATCTTCTTGGCCGGCACCGGTTGCAAATTGCGCGCGCCGCAGAGCCGTGCGAGCCAGACCGAACTCGACGGGACAATCCAATAGAAACGTCAAATCGGGACGAGTTTCTCCACTCGCCATATCGTTCAGCTGACGCAGCCGGGCAAGATCGAGCCCCCGGCCGTATCCCTGATAAGCCAATGTGGAATCCGTAAAGCGATCGCACAACACGATCTTGCCCGCGCCGATGGCCGGCAGGATGATTTCATGCACATGCTGCGATCGGTCCGCGAGGTACAAGAACAATTCGGTCGACGACGCGATTGCGTGTTCGCCTACTTCCAAAAGAACCTTGCGAATCGAAGTACCGAGCGCCGTGCCTCCCGGTTCCCGCGTCACAATGCAAGAGCGGCCGGTTTTTCCAAGATAGCTCTTTAGGGCGTGGACTTGGGTGCTCTTGCCGGTGCCGTCCCCACCCTCGAACGTAATCAAGCGAACCATCAATAAGAAGAATGGAGAAAACGACGGGAAGATGCAAACAGCACAACCGAGTAGCGACAACGGAAGGGGCGGACAGCGATCCGATCAGGCTAAGACAAACAATTCAAGCTTTGCCTTCGCCCAATAGCAAGTTGATGCCGTTGACCAACTGAGTGCTCGTGAACGGTTTGGTGATGTAATAGTCGGCGCCTAGCTTGTAACCGCCCAAGACATCTTCATACTGTACCTTGGCCGTCAACAGTATCACCGGAATCGTGGCAGTTTCACTTTTGCCTTTTAGCCGAGTGAGCACTTCCAAACCGTCCATTTCAGGCATCATGATATCCAAAATAATCAGGTCGGGCTTCTGATTGGGCAGCATGTTTAACAATTCGGGGCCGCTGGCGGCGCTAAAAACAGTGTAGCCACGACCTTCCAGAATGGTTTTGACGATCGTAATGATATCGGGATTATCGTCGACGACCATTATGGTCTTTTTTATTTCCATGCTAACTCCCTCTCCCACCTGTTCCATAATTGCTCGTCCGTAACCCGGTCTCGCCGGGACTATAAAGCCGTCGAAAACACGGGCGGCTGTTCCGTCTCAAAGCGCTGATTCACAAAGGGTTCTTTAGGTTGCCAAATCGTTGTAGATTAATAATTTAACATCTTGCGGGGTCATTGTAAATTAAAAGTAACGCAGTCGCTTCTATGGGGTGACGGTGCGCCAATAATCCTGCAAAACATACGACGGCAATGCCGTATAGGCCTGGCTGAGCGCAACGCTCGGGATTAAAACGGATGCTCGGCGCAGAGCTTGGCGACTGAAAAGTAAACGCAAATTCCCCTGAATATCGAAAATTGCCGTAGCGCTTCCTGGCGCGCCGGTCTCATTTATCAAGGTCGCCCCCATCACTTCTTTGCTGCTCGATCCGAAAACCTTTGAGACCGACTTCTTGGCCGGAAACGATGACGAGCCCATCCCAATGAAACCCGCCGTTCAGGATCAAATCGGCGTTCTTGACGACTAGTATACCAACGCCACTGTTGTTCCCTGTAAAGCTTGCTCCATCGCCGCCAGTCGGCTGCCCTTCGATGCAATGGAGCTGCGGCGTAGCTTGAGATCCCCAAACTTGATTCTCAAAAGCTAAAGTCCCCTCGCTCGGCACCGAATGCACCAATGCACCGGGAGCCGCGCAAAGATCATTGGCCAACTGCGTAATGGCAGTGCCGGATAGATAGTCACTGAGCGCCACAGCCTGGACGTCGTTTGCGCTATCTAGGATCCCGACTGGCGGGGGATTTCCGAGCGCTCCCATGACCAAGTCATTCATTGTCGAGTCAGACACTGAGATCGCGCTCCGTGATTTGGCCGCGGTCAGAGGATTGCCGTTTGCCGGATCGTGGTCCGTTCCGGAAATAAACAGGCCGCTGCCGCTGATATTCATACGCGCGGCGGCGCCCCGGAGCGCCAACGCGCCGTCGGCAAGATCGTAGGTTTTCGTCAAGAGAGCTTCGAGCACATGGGAAGACGGACCGATAGTGCCGACAGAACGGGCCGCGACTCGCGCTGTCAGCGGTCCGACCAAAACGGGGTGTAGGAATGAAACAGCGAAAGCGCCTGCCGCGAAGGACTTCATTTGGTTTGCCGGAACGGGAGGAAAAGCAGCCGTGCTGGCGACCTCGTTTTTGCTCCATTCGATCCCTGCAGCCGAATAGTAAAAAGCTTCGGTTCCGCCGCGAAGATTGGCTACTACTTGATAATCGTTTTTCAGCATCACACGGATGCCGATACCGACCGCCAACAGAACCGAGAGAATTGTGAGAGCGCTCATTAAAACTATCCCGCGAGAATTGCGCAGCGGGTCGTCTGTGATTTTCATGACGATAAACATTAGTTGCGAAACTCGACACTCGTCGAAAGCGCCGAAGTCAAGTTTCCGCCAATTCTCGGATCGGGATGCTTGACTTGCACGCTGAAGGCGATTTTGACTCGCTTGATCGCTTCCAAAGGCGGCGTGTTGCCAAGATCAGTTCCACTGGCGTCATAGAATGTGAAGACTTTTCCCGGGACCGTGGGAACCACGTTGGCTACCAAGCAATCGCCGTTACGACGAATGATGTTGGGACCCGAGCAGGTCGCCGTCGGTCCGGTCAACTCGTAGCGAATATTTTCGCGCGGCGTGGTGTCCGCGCAATTGCCATTACCATTAAGATCCATCTGAACGTGGATCATGGCCGCAGTCGCGGCGTAGACTCGGTTACAAACTGTGTCGCCATCGTGATTGGGGTCGTCGGTACCGCCGATTTCCAAAGGCGCGCTTCCGGTTCCCCATGAACCCGACTCTTTCAGATCCCGAGTCATGATATCTAACGCGCCGCGAGCGTCTTCGAGAGTGGCGGTTCGCGTTTCAAGAACAAGTGCCTGGTATAGCTCGCTGCGAAAATAGCCGTAAAGCGAAACAATCAGACCGGATCCGATTAGTAACGACATCAATTGCTCGATTAGCGTCGCACCGCGATTGTCACCGCACCAAGAATTCATGATCCATCACCGGTAAAAATAAGCGTCGAGAGCGTAATCTCATGAGGCTCAATGTCGCGCCAAAAAACCGTTACGTGGATTTGCTTAAGGCTCGCTCCCAGAGGCGATACCGCAATACGCCAACATCGATCAAAAATACCCGCGGCGCCGGGTCTTGCCGAAATGCCATGATCGCCTCCGGTCGGGCATACATCGGCGTCAGCAGGGGCGGGCCGTGCTTGCAGCTCTTCGAGTTTGTCTTGCGCCAAGTGAATAGCGACGGTCGAGTTACTGCTGGTTGTCTGTCGCTGAATAAGACCGACGCTGCTCAGGGAATAACCCAGCACCGCCACAACCATGATGCTCATCGCGGCGAGAATCTCGTTGAACGTAAAGCCGTCCTCTCGACCAAAAATCATCGGACTTATCATCGGCTTTTCTCAGCAATCCTCGGCGCAGGAATTCGGCGTGCAACTCCTAACTCTGCCGGTCGCGCTGACGACGATTTGTTGGCACGCCCCTGCAGCATTGCGCAGGCGTACCCGATTCGCGCTCGCCGTACCGCGCGGTGAAAATGAAATCGTGCCATCCTTGGTAATAGTCGTTCCCTCTGCGATTGGCTTTGACACCAGCGCCTTAGAATCACGCTGAATCGTGTAAGCGTTCGCGCCTTGCAGATATGCCAACTGGAAGCCGACGTTTTCCGCCGCAGCGCGCATTTTGATGTTGTGAAGCTCGGATTGAATCTGTCGTGTAGAGTTGTTCAACGCATAGGTCGGCAGCCAGTTGTTCCATTTCGGCAGAGCGATCGCGGCAACAGCGCCCATGATGCCCATCGCGACGATCAGTTCGATAGTTGAAAAGCCTCTGGCTATTCGGACGTTTTTCATGGCTGCCTCCGAGAGAGGCGGACCATACTGCCACTGACTGGGCAGTGTCAAGAGTGGACAAGTTGACAAAGGCCGAAGAAATACTCTTTGGCGAAAATCCGACCAAATGATAGAATGCAATTATATTTCAGTATTGGAGCCGTAATGCGCAAGGCCTTAACATACGGAGTGTTTTTTATAGCCTGTGGTGCCGGCATCGGCACGGTCGATGGGGCCTATGTTATCAAACTCAAAAACGGCAACGAGTACGTCACAACTCGCTATTGGCGCGAGGGTAAACAGGTGCTCTTTGAGACTTACGACGGGGTTTTTGGAATCGAAAACTCTTTTGTAGCAAGGATTGAGAAAACGGAACAAGTTGTGCGGCTCATAACAGCCTCCGACCGCGAGCCCACCGACAAACCGCAAGCGGACTCGATGAAATCGATTGACGAGCCCGATAGCGAGAAAGTTAAAGAGCCAAAGAAAGAGAAAGCACCGGACGATCCGATTGTCGGCGAGTTCAATCGGCTAAAAGAAAAGTCGAAGGAAGTGGACGGAATGTTAACAGGCGAAATCCGTGAGCTGTTGAATCAAGTTACCGCTTTTAAGAACAAGCTTTCAAAAGACAGCAAACTATTTGTCGACTATGGCCGCGAATTCAACGACACTCACGAAATCGGCGACATCATAGAAACCGCTCTTAGGTCTAGAACTCAGTAGTTTTGTTTCCAGTTGACAACTTTTAACGGCTGGCTCGACAGAGCTTTCTTCACTTCGCAACTGTTATAACCCATGTCGATGTTGCCGCTGATGGTAGTGTCGCCCAACGAAGAACTTCCCGCGTAGACTTGGCCTTGAATATTCTTCGAGTTAGACCCACCGCCCGATGATGTCATAACTCCGGTGACAATGATCACTCCATGCCAATCAAGATTGCCCGCCATCTGCAGATCGCCCTTGACTACGAGAACGCCGTACCCCGTAACGTTATTCAGCCTGAGTTCATGGTCCGCTTGAGTGCCCGTCGCGTCAGCGTAAACAGTTACGTAGTTGGTCGCGCTGCCATAAGTCCCATTCGACACGTCCGCGGTCAGAGTATAGTTAGCTCCGCCCTTTAATTGATCCACCAACGCTTGAAGATCGATGTTTGTATTTCCGTGAGAATAGCCGCCCGTGATCGTTGGGCTGCCGTTCGGGTTAGTCGTCGCTGGGTCCATTGTGTAGACGGCAGAGAGATTGGTACCGCCGCAAGTCCCGGCATCATTGCCGTTGATAGTGATCGCACTGCCGTTCAATGTTACGTTGTCTTTGGAATAAACAACGGCAGGACTGTTCGTTGAAAAAGTGTAGAGTTGGACCGTAGTCGTAACAATCGCCTTAGCATTGTTCGGTCCGGTCGCTACCGAGGTAATCACTACTTTGCCGTTACTGTCGGTCGTACTGGAGGCACCTTCACTCGAGTCGTTCGTCAAATAGGCGTTATACGTATAACCGCTGACCAACGTGCTAGAACTCGCCAGTGCCGAGTCATCAGTCGAAGACGTATAGCCGTTGAGCACCCCATTGGCGCCAACGCGAGCTGCAAGTTCCTCGCTAAAGTTGGAGGTATTGGTGCTGGACGCGTTGGCGGCCCGCAGCGCCTCACGCGCTTTCTCCGTGCCAGCCATCGCCACCTGAAGCGCGGTTTGACCGGTCTTGTAATTGCTGACAACTTTGACATCCGTTGACGACACGATAAAAGCGGTGGTTCCGACCAAAACCAGGGCCGCCAACAAACATAGAACGGCGATCAGGACGAGGCCTTTTTCGTCATCCAATTTTTGGCCAAGACGATTTGCACGCACCCAATAAATGAGGTTCATAAAAAACCGCTCCTCGTTAGAGTGCCATGTTCGGCGGTGTGATATCGGCACTGATTTGGTAGGTGCGATAGCCGCTGTTGCTGGTATAACTCGGATCGGGCTTCGCAGTGCGCGCGGTAATGTTAATAGTCACTTTGCGAATGTTCCCGCTATTCCCCGAGGAAGTAACCGCGCTGCCGTTGGCATCATAATAGGCGAATGTAAATGCGGTGATGTTATCCGCGACAATCTCCGCTGTGCCAGAGCCAAGTTTGCGCGTGATGTAATTATTCGCGGCGTCACGGGCATAGATGATGTCCTCGACGCTGCCGCTTGACGTACTAATGGTTCCGTTGCCATCCATGTCTGCTTTGACTTCCAACTGCGATGCGCTGTAAGTCACGCCGTACGCACTCGAGAAGGCAGTACCCGCCGGGTTGTATTTAGCCATCTGTATTTCTCTAACCATAAGATCGAGAGCTGCCCGGGCGTTTCCCTGCATCTGGGCGACCTGCTCTTCGGCGGTGTTTTGGCGTGATTGAACGGTAAACGTTTTCGCGAGAGCGGCGAGTACGACCATGCCGATAGACATCGATACCAGCAACTCCATGAGAGTAAAACCAGAAGCTCGATCATTTTTCATCGTCGTCACGAAACCGCCAAAATGGTTTTTAATGCCATAGATTTGCTGCCCACCGCTCCTTCAGACCAAGTCACGGTAACAGTGAGAGTTTTTATATTGGCTACTGAACTATCGATGGCCAAAGTCCGAGTAAAGGAAGCGCCGTTGATAGAAACTGTAGCATTTCCACTCAAGCAATTGTTCGAGCCTCCAGCAGGCGTGGCTCCCGCACTGGCGTAACCCACGCGGCGATTTTCTTCCAAACAAGTTTGCGCGATGGTCGTCGCAGTCGTCAGTAGCCGGCTGTCGATGTTCCCGCGCACCACGCCAGTCGTCAATGCCGCGGTCCCCAGAAGGCCGACTGTCAATAAAAGAATAGCGATAAAAATCTCCAGTAAGGTGAAACCTTGCTGGAGTTTGATCGAGCGCAAAACTTTTGTGCTTACGTCTTTGTCCTGCATTAGCTGATTGTCGCCGAACCAGTAATTTTGAGCGCCAGCGTCTTGGTTCCGCCCGAGTTAGTTAATGTAATAGTTGGCGCTACATCGGACGTTCCCCGAGACGAAAATGTGATCGTCGACGCCGTTGAGGTCAGCGTCACGTCGGTATACTCGGATTGGATGTTGACAGTGCGAGTCGTTGAACCGGTGATCAACATCGTTTGGTTGGTCGGAAAAGTAACCACGTAGGAACCGTTCTCAGTCACAGCTTTCGACCGCGCCCACATCAACTGGCTATAAATCTGACGCGTGGCGCCATTGAGACGGTTTCTTGGTCGAAAGGCGACAAACTGAGGTATGGCGATGGCCGCTAGGATCGCAAAAATACCAATCGCAACTAATACTTCCGCTAGACTGAATCCGCGGCCATCTGTCAATATACGTTTGTAACGATGAGTGAACATGGTCTCAATAACCTGTCTGATTTAAGAAACTCTACAAAATCGGGCGTCGTTAGAATGAATTCTCTACACGGAACAAATCGGTGAAGGTGCAATTCACGCACCAAGCAGGCGGCGTCTCGCTCGCCGCTTGAATGTTCCGATTTAGCATGAGCTTGGGAAAGAACTTCCCAAAAGTCCGCACGATCAAAATCGTCAACACGCCAACGGGTGGCACGATGACGAAATTTGTTAAGGGGATTTCGTCAAAAGTTAACCCGGAGGAAGGTAGAACCGAATTAACTCTTCACCATAGAATATGAACAGAACGGCGCCGGAGCATAGAAATGGCGCAAACGGTAATGCGAGCCGGCGGCCTGCTCCGGTCATGAGCATACAGGCCAAGCCGACGACCGAGCCTACCAGCGAAGCAAAGAAAAGCGTCACCGGCACCGAAGGCCAACCCAAGAATGCCCCGATCATCGCCAATAGCTTGATGTCACCGCCGCCCATGCCCTCGACACCGGTAATCTTCTCATAGATCCAGGCCGTCGCGAGGAGAAAGCCGCCGCCGGCAAGAATTCCGATGAGCGAACTCAGCGGCGAAGGAATGAAACTGGTCGCGCCGTCAAAGATAAAATAGCCGATGATAGCGAGAACCAAACCGAGAACAATCCCCGGCAAGCTGATGACATCGGGCACGATCCGCACGTCCAGATCGATAAACGATATTACGATCAGAGCTGCAGCGAACAGAAACGTCACGAAGAACGCGTAACTCGGGCCGAATCGGTGCATTAAGGCGAGCGAGACCAGCGCGGTAAGAAGCTCAACAATAGGATAGCGCGATGAAATCGGTTCTTTGCAGGAACGACAGCGGCCCCAAAGCCAGACATAGCTAAGTAACGGCACGTTACAATAAAAAGGAATCGACGCTTGGCAATTTGGACAATGCGACGGCGGATGGACGATCGATTGGCCTTTAGGTATGCGCGCGATGCAGACGTTGAGAAAACTGCCGACGACGGCGCCAAAGATGAAAGCGATTAATAAGAGCATCATTATCGGGACTCGTCGGCGCGCTAAGAAGAAAAAGTCCTTGGCTTGAACTAGTTCTAGCGCCGCGCCACCTGATTGTTGATCGAAATTATAGCAATTTAGGGTCCGCGCTGGCCAGAAGAATTTTCAAGACGGCAATTTGTTCGGGGCTAACGGCGGCCAAAATAACCTACTCAGCGGAATGAATAAACGGATGCTTACCATTTATACATCCGCCAAACCGACTTGCCGAATACCAGCATCGTGCTAGGGTGAAATTATACCCTGGCTAGGTTCTCTGGCTGTTCGCAACTGATCCGGAGATTGTATGATCGACTTCACCAGCCGTTTAGGCCGACACGTCAGGCGCAGGCTTCGTCACGACCGAATAATCTGGCTCACCACCGTCGATTTCAACGATGCACCCCAACCGAGGCCGGTCTGGTTTCATTGGGATGACGAGACGATCTTAATTTTCAGTGAAAGAGGCAAAGCCAAGCTGCGGCATATCGCGAGAAATCCCAAAGTCTCATTAAACTTCAATACCGACGAAGATGGCGGCGACGTCGCCGTGATCGGCGGCGAGGCAAAGATTATGGATGCTCCTCCAGCGAGCAACCGAGTGAAAACTTACCTCAGAAAATACCGCGAAGGAATTAAGAGCTTGGACATGACCGTGGCAGAATTTAGCGCAGCCTACACGGTGCCGATTCTCGTGACGCCGAAGGCGCTACGTGGTTTTGTTGAATAGTCGACCCGTCCGGTTATGAGTCCGCATTGACGCAACACTCGCTGCTGCACGCTTTCCCAGAACGTTTTAACTGACACTCTCGAATTGATCCTGGTCGAACCATTGTTTGTTTTGGTGGTTCACGGCCGCTATTGATGCGTTAGTGCGCAGCCTGAAAAAGCCCCCACCTTCGGCCACTTTTCAGATCACGAATGGCTCACGACCACGTTGAGCATAAAGGCAAATTGTTTTGATGCATCGAATTTTTTATCGATGCGGTTTGCCCAGTTCTGTTCTACGGGAGTCAGCGCAGCATAGAAACTTTCGCGCGCAAAACGCGGCAAAGCTTTATCGTACGAACATATTCGGATCATTGAGACTGTACACATTTCTGACACTAGGATCATCGATATAGCCGTTTTAGCGAAAAATATTTTTTCGATCGGCACTCAAAATCAGAGCAAATCCGAGACGGCTGGTTGAAACCAGCTGTTGTACATTTTACCTGCTGCTGCGTGCGGCGGCGTGACATTGCATTGCCAAGCCTGTCCGCCTTCCTGTCAACAGCGTCAAATCCAACCTGTACCTCAATCGCAAGTCGTGGAATTCTCTGTTTATCACCGCTGGTACAAAAACTGCTCAATCAAACCAGACAATCATCTTTTGAACCAATGACTAGTAATCCAACCCACCTTGTCGCTCGATGCCGAATTGATTCGCCGCATTCAGCACGGCTCGCCGCCGTGGTCAGAGAATTCGGAACTTCGTTTAAAGCAGGAGTGATTAGAGATCATGCCTAAACAAAGTGGCGGTTTACCTGTCAATCTCCCAATTAAGGTGCACCAGTATTTCACCGACTGCAGATTGCGACAAAAAGGCCAGGCAGCTGTTGAGTTCACTCTGGCGTTCATCCTTCTTTTGATCGTGGCGTTTATTCCCGCCGACTTTGGCCTGGCCTTTTACACAGGGCAGCTTGCCTTCAACGCTTCTCGCGAGGGCGCTCGCATCGCGGCGGCGGAAAAAAATCCAACGGCGGCAAATTGCAACATGCCCTGCAGCACGACAAATACAATATTGCTCGCGACCTCTAAGCGTTTGTCATCCGCTTTGCTTCCCAGTGCGCAGATTGCTCTGACCCTGAGCGGGACCTGTCCTTTACAGATGGTCACCGTGTCGGTTTCCGGCAATTACAACTTTTTTTACTACAAGGTATTCCGGCTCTTTGGCCAAAGTGTCCCGAACACAACCAACATGGTTCGTTCGACTACGATGAGATGGGAACATCAATCCTGTTGATGACTAGGGTCAAGAAATGGTGAACCGATGATTCGAAAGTTGCTAAAGCGTGCTGGAGACCCAAACTGTCAACGGGGCCAAAGTGTCGTGGAACTCGCACTGGTGACGCCTCTGTTGCTGGTTGCGCTGGCAATACCTTTTGATTTCGGTATCGCCCTGTTTATGGCGAACCTCACCCAAAACGCAGCGCGCGAGGGCACGCGCATTGGCGCCGAACTACAGAAAACCGGTGGCTCGGACCCTAACTTCAACTACACCACAACGGAGGCAACGACGGTCAAAAACGCGGTATTGAGTCGTATGCCGAACAACCTTACAAACAAAACCGTCAACGTGAAATTCTATGAGGGAACAGCACCGACTTGTGTTGAATATGTCCAGGTCACTGCCCAGGGAAATTACAATTTCTTCCTTTATCAGCTCTTGCGACTGCTAGGGTTCGGGGCTCCAAACTCGATACTCATTAGTCGTACGACTCAAATGCGCTACACCTATCAACCCTTTGACAATACGGCGCCATGCTCAACGACCAGCGTCAACCAGAACTACACAAGTTAGACAACGGGGGCACTCCATAATGAACCGCTTAGACAACGAAAACGGCACCGTGATTATATTCGCCACTCTAATGATAGTTCTGCTCTTGATTATGGTCGGAATGGGGCTCGATACGGGACACCTTGTGTACATCCGTTCTCAGGGGCAGCCCGCGGTCGATGCCGCGGCGCTCGCGGCGGCATCAGCAATCCCCACGGGAAATTTGTCTACCGTCCAGGCGCGCGCCGCTTCAATAAATCCAGGCGGAACGAACCCCGGCTTTGGTAACAATTATTTGAACAGCCCCAATAATACGATCAGCGCCAACAATGTGACCCTGGTGCAATATGACAGCAGCACCGGAGCCATTACGACGTCGGGGGTCACCGCCGCCAACGCCAACGGCGTGCGCGTGGCGTTGGAGAGCAGCAATCCTTACGGCGGGACGGTTGGCGCCCCGATGAAGGCACCGCTATTCCTCACTCCCCTGCTCAAGTTGATGGGACAAAACGCCCCGGGTAACGCTGATGTCACCGTCAGCGCAGTTGCCGTGATCAAGGCAATACCTGGCATGCCCATAGCGATCGACAACACCTTGTGTGGCTCAGCCAGTAATCAAGATCTAGAGTTTAATCCCCACGGCAATTCCGGCTGGACAACCTATTCGCTCGGCGCCAATACTCCAAACATTAAAGCGCTATTTGAACAACTGCCCAGTTGTGGTGGTACTCCGGCAGTCGAACTGGGGTTCTGCACGAATCTACAAAACGGCACGATCGGCAACCTGTTCAATAAAACAATCCCAGACTTATTCAAGAGCAATCCAGGAGATTGCTATTTGCTCCCGGTGGTCGGCGACATAAAAAACAATAACTTCAACCAATGTTCGCCGATCACCGATTGGGCCAAATTCTGTCCGAACTCGAATCTCAGTAAGGCTGTCTCTGGTCACACCTTAAACGGAACTATTACCTGTGGACAGAGTCCGTCTACTTCAAGAGACACTCGGTGTTATGTGCCGTCTCTCGTTCGCGACACGAAATCGGGAATGTAAATTGACAGGGGCTAGCGACATCCGTCCACCCAGTGTGAAAAATCGACTCCGCGAAGTCTGAGTTCTCGACTTCTGTTATTCACCAAACGAATAACGACTCCACCCAGATCAGCTCGCATGCCCCACCGCCCGTGTCGGTGCGAGTGAGTGAACTCTTCCAGCGCCAGCCTTCCTTCGAAGTAACTTCTACGAGCAATCCTTTTAAATGGACCATGTTTCCGGGACGGACGGATTTGAGTTGTTTCTCGATCTCCCGGTTGGCCGGAATCGTGTGCATATTGGCGCTATGCGATTGGATCATGTCTCTGGGAACAGGCCAAGCTTTGGTCCACCAGGTGTAAGCGCGCCCGCTCTGGGAAAAGCTGATCTGCTTCAAGACATTGGTGTCGGACAGGGCGCCCCAGCCCAGGACAAGATCCACTGGCGCCAGGTCCGCTTCGCGGCCAAAGCGATACCTTGCAGCTGAAATCACCCGCGCTCGAATATCGAAAGTCGCCAGAGGCGCGATCCGATAACCGTTCTGCTCGTGAAACGACGAGGTGAAGAGTTCTCTCTGCACGGGTTCATCCGGTGCAAGCACACCAGGCACGCGGGCGATCTCTGACCCAGGTAAAAACCAATAGAGACTGAAGATCACCGCGCCGATAAATAAGAACGGCCTCATAAACATTGCTCAATCGCGAATGTTAACTTAACTTCGCCGGCCGGAGAAGCGATGAAATTTTCCTGGAGCCGGTTTGTCAGCTCACTTCGCATCCCTGTTTGCACTTCATCGACCCAGTTGTTAAACGAATTGATGTCGACCGCAGATTTTTGAAAGGTTACATCATGACCTATCGCCTCCTCGGAAAATTACTTCTGGTTTTCTTGCTGTTTTCGCCGTGGACGACGCTTGAAGCCCAGACATTAAAAATCCCGTACGTGTCCTTGTCGCCGACAGCAGGTCCTCTCTGGATCGCCTATGAAGCGGGATTTTTCAAAAGAAATAATATTTCAGCGGAGCTCTTATACATCCCGGGCGGGTCGACGATCATTCAATCGATTATCTCGGGAGACGTCAAAATCGCCAACATGGCGCCCCCTTCAGCGATCGGCGCGTGGGCGCGCGGCGCGGATCTAGCTTTAATCGCCAGCGGCGTGGACCAGCTCTTGGAAACCGTCGTGACGGGACCGAATATCAAAACGCCGGCGGAGCTCAAGGGTCGAAAAGTCGGCGTCAGCCGCTACGGCTCGCTTACCGACCTGGCGCTGCGCGAGGCTTTGCATCATTATAAGCTCGTACCCGATAAAGACGTGACCATTTTACAGACCGGCGGCGAAGCGACCCGCTTCGCCGCTTTGACCTCGGGGGCGATCGACGGCGCGATGCTCTCCGGCGACAAGAAAGTGCAAGCCGAGAAGATGGGCTTTCACGTCACCATCGATTTGAGCACCTTGCCGATTTATTATCCGGTGAACGGCGTCATCACCTCGAAAAAATTTATCGCGGCTAATCGCGAGGCGGCGAAAAATTTTTTGCGCAGCTGGGTCGAAGGAATCAAAGCGTTCAAAACCGATAAAGAGCTTTCGCTCAAAGTCCTGGCCAAATATCTCAAGATCAACGACCGCGATATTCTAGAAAAGAGTTACGAAATCTATCGCCCCGTCTATAAGAAGCTTCCTTACGGCGACCGGCGCGCGGTCAAGTTCGCCGTCGATCAGATGGGCAAGGAGCTGCCCGAAGGCGTTAAAGTCAACGCCGATGATTTCATCGATAACAGCATTCTGACCGAGCTGGAAAAAACCGGTTTCATCGAACAGATCTATAACGAAAGTCCCAAGCGATAGGAGCCCGACATGTTCGCCAAGATCAAACACCTCGCCATCATCAGCGACAATTACGCCCTGCTCAGCCGCTTCTATGAAGCTTTGTTCGGCATGAAAACATCGAAGTCACCGCGGCCCGAAAGTGCGGTCGCCATCGGCGACGGCTACATCGGCATGAATATCATTCCGCAAAAGCTGGGTCGCCAAGCCGGCCTAGAGCACTTCGGCCTAGAAGTCGAAGACGTCGAAAAAGTAAGCGCCCGCTTGCGCGAAAAATATCCGTCAGTGCAGTTGATCAAAAGACCGACCAATCGCCCCTTCGCCGGCATCAGCACCCACGACCCCGAAGGCTACGTCTTCGATCTTTCCCAGCAGGCCATGACGAACCGGGCGGAAGTCTACGTCGAGGGGGAATGGAAGCAGGATCGGTACATCAGTCATTTTGTTCTGCGCGCGCTCAATCCGGCCAATCTGGCGAAGTTCTACCGCGAGGTTTACGAGCTTCAGGAATGTGAAAAACCCGCCGATGACCCGAGTCATTATCTCACCGACGGACGAGTCACGCTGATCATCTCGCCCTGGTCAATCACGGACTTCGAAGGCGCGGGCATCGAGCCGCGTCACATGGATCATCTCGGTTTCAAAGTCGAGAACCTGGATTCGTTTAAGAAAGATCTTCAGGCTTTGGTGAAAAGAAATCCCGCTCTTTCACCTAAACCGGGAGGAACCGAAGGCGAGATCCGACTGAGCCTGTTGGCCAAGTGCCAACACGGACAATTTCAAATGGCCGACCCCGACGGGGTGCCGATCGACGTTGCCGCACGCTAGCCGAGCATTGGTATTGCGCGACCTTGCCGGATTCTTTTTTGCGGCGAAAAAACTAATTTTCCAGCAGCTTCTTCATCCGCTCGATCACTTCGGGCGGTTGCACCATGATTTCCTTGGCGGTGGACTCCAACTCTGCACCGCTAATCGGATCAAGATCCCACTTTCTTTTATTGGCGTCGGCGACTAATGCCGGGTCGTTCATGGCTTTCGTAAACGCGTCGCGCAAAACCTTGAGCCGGTCCGCTGCTATGCCCGGAGGAGCGATAAATGGCCGGCCGAGATCAAGTGACGCGAGAACGACTTTAGCAAGTCGCCTGATTCCGTCGGGCGTCTTGTGAGTTTCCATGAGCTCGTAGATGGTCGGGACGTCGGGCAATTTTGGATAACGTTTTCCGCCGCTTTGAGCCAAGGCACGAACAAAACCGTTCTTCGCCCAGCCACGGGTAGGCTCGCGGTCGACGTAGGACGATACGGTTCCGGCGCGACATTGCACCTCGCCTTTTTCAATAGCCAAATTCATTTCCCCGCCGCCGCCATAACCGAGCACCATGTTAAACTTAAGCCCCAGCCCCTCTTCTAGAAGCTTTGGAAACTGATAACTCGGCGTGCTAATCGCTAACGCGGCGCACCGCGGCGGCTCTTTCGCCTTGCGCATATCGTCGAGCGTCTTGTAGGGCGTGTCGGTGCGCATGAACAACACGTAATCGAGCCGCTCGGGAGAGCCGATAAACGAAAATTTCTGCCAATCGAATTTTACTTCCTTCGCTCGCAGGAGCTGGTCGACGTAAATCGCCGGGTTGACCAGTCCGATAGACAAGCCATCGGGTTTGGCGACGCTGTAAATATAATTGGCGGCGATGATCGTTCCGGCTCCCGCCATGTTTTGCACGATGACTTCTGGACTGCCCGGGATGTGCCGCCCCCAATACTGCGCCAAGAAGCGGCCCCAGTCGTCCATCGACCCGCCGGTCGAGTTACCGACGATGAGTCGAATGGTTTTGCCCTTGAAAAATTCTTGCGCCGCTGCAGGCGCAGGACCGACACAGCATGCAAGCGCGAGCACAAGAGAAACAGCAAGGAAGACTCTTTTCATGGGATCCCCTTCTCAATCGATTGAACCAGCGCGACCATCAGTGACTCAGTGACGATCGGGCTAAGCCAACGCAAAAACACCAAGGACGCCGCGGCTAAATCCAAATAGAGAGCGCGCGTTATCGCGATAGATTTTCTGCCGCACGTCGGCCGATAGATGATGCGCTTGCTCCTCGATGATTTGCTGCGAGTACGGCCAGGTGCTCGCCGGATGCGGATAGTCGGAACCAAACATCACTTTGTCTGGGTCGAGGACGCCTGCCGACCATTCTCACGCCGAGCGGGTCATCGACGAAGCTGATCCAGATCTGGCGTTGGAAATATTCGCTTGGCAGCAATTTAGGAAGCGCGATCGGACCGTCGCCGGAGAGCCGGCGACCGTCGCGGCTGCGCTGATACCAGATGTCGAGACCTTGGATCATGCTCGGTATCCAGGCGAGTCCGGCCTCGGCCATGACGATCTTCACGCCCGGATGGCGATCGAAAACGCCGGCGAAAATAAGCCCGGTGATGGGTTCGAGCAGCTGAACGCCCGGCGGCTCTTTGGCAAAGCGCGAAGCGATCGCGATCGCCGGATTGGCGCCGCTGGGATCGCCGGCATCGAGACGCGTCTTTTTGACCAGGACAGCGAGATGAAACCCGATCGGGATAGCGACTTCTTCCGCGAGCGTCCAGAAGGGCTCCCAAGCATCATCGTACACCGGCGGGTTCGCGCGCGAGGCTAGGATATTGACGTGACGCAGGCCGCCCCGTTTCGCCAGACGTTCGAGCTCGCCACGCGCCGCCTCGGGGTCCTCCAACGAGAGCTGCGCGACGCCGATCAGGCGCTCGGGCTTGGCGGCGCAGAAGTCAATTAGCCAATCGTTATAAGCTTCGTAACAGGCGCGCCTGAGCTCCGGGTCAGCAATCGGCATGGGGTCCGTCGGACCGTACATAACCGACGCCTCGGCGCCGTCATGATCCATATCGACCAGACGAAGCTCGGCGTTAGTCGGGCGAAGCTCGCCCTCGCGCATCACGCCGCCGCGTTCGATCGCCCACATGGCGCCGCTGCCCTGCGCCGCCGTGTAGTAACCATGCGGGCTGAAGAGTTGATCTTCCCAGGTCCAGAATGAGCCCTTCTCATTTTCGATCACATGCGGGCCGCGCTCGCGCAGCCGCATCGGCAGGCGTTCACGCCAAAGATCCTTCGGCAGCCAACGCAGATCGATGTGATCGTCAGCCGAAATGAATCGATAGGGTTTATTTTCCATAGACGACCTCGATATAGCCGCTCGCCTCGATCTCTTTCAAAACCGAGTTGTCGATGAAATCTCTCGGGTCGGCGTCTTTTGCCTTGGGTAAATCCTTGGCGAGCGCGTCCAACGTATCTTTAATCGCTCGCGCCGAGGGATAAGGAACCTTGAGAAAATAGGGCCGCAAATAATCGTAGCTCTGTTTCAGCACGTCGCGATCCGAAATTCTGGTGTGTTTGGTCAGCACGCGCAGGGCAAACTCTTCATCGCGCGTCAAAATCTTCGCGCCCTCGATCATCGCCATGAGAAACTGTTTGGCTTCCAACCGATTCGCCGCAAGCGAAGCTTTTTTAATTCCCAGGCCCGACGAAACATAATCGACGCCGAGGCTCGACATATCGAATAAAATTTTAAAGCCGGCTTTCTTCGCCACAAATGAAGAAGGCGGTGAAAGGGTGCCCGCCTGCACGACTTTCGCCTTGAGCGCGGCGACGGTCTCCGGCGCGCCGCCCACGCCGCGGATGGCCACGTCTTTGTCGGGAACGAGTCCCGCTTCGCGGAGCGCCAATCGCGTGGCGAAGTCGGTGCTGCCGCCGAGGCCGGAGACGCCAACCACTTTTCCTTTTAAATCTTTCAGCGAATTGATTTCCGGCGCGCCATGAAGTGTGAACAGCAGTTTATCGCTGAAGTTGGCGATCAATACCGCGTCCGCTCCAGCCAGCACCGCGGCGGGAACCGTGCGGCTGGACACGCCCTGGGCAAATTGCACGGAGCCGCCGACCAGCGCCTGAATGGTCCGCGCGCCGGTGACGATGTAGCGCACTTCCATACCGTATTTTTTGAATGACCCGGCGTCGATGGCCACGAACAGCGGCGCCTGGAGCAGCGAGACCGCCGGCACAGCGACGTTGATAATCTTCGACGGCGTTTCAGCCGAAAACGCCGGCTTCAGTAGCACCAGCAATAAAAACCGTCAGCGAGATGATGATCGTGCGCCGTTCCATCGTCGCTCCTGGGGTCAATACGATATGCCCCGCTTATCCCAAGCACAGTAAAATGTCCAGCTTGGCGAGCGCGGTGGTGGTTCAGTTTAAGAAAGATCTCTCACTTCGTTCGAGATGACAAATGCTTATTTAGTTGTCATTTCGAGCGGCAGCGAGAAATCTTTCTCGATGTTAAGACTCACGGCGGATTGAAACTGAACCACCACCGCGGCGCGACGCGTTGATTCGATCCCTCGGCTCGCCGGCCGACTTGAGATAACGGAAAGTAGTTATAGAATTGTCCAAGTCATGCAGGATCGATTTGCAGTTGCCGCTGATTTAAGGAAAATCGCCCGGCTTCTTAAAATAAAGGGCGAGAATCTTTTCAAGGCCCAAGCGTACGAGCGCGCCGCGGGCGCTTTGGAAAATCTCGAAGGTGATTTCGACGCGCTCGTCAAAGCCGGGCGTCTGCAAGAAATCCCCGGCGTGGGCAAAGCGCTCGCGGCGATTATCGAGGAGATTTACCGCACCGGCGAATGCTATCTGCTAGAGCAGTTGCGTGCAGCGCTGCCGCCCGGCGCCGTCGAGCTCAGCGCGCTTTCCGGACTCAGTCTCAAGAAAATCATCGCGCTCAACGATGCGCTGCACGTTGAGAGCATCGCCGATCTGAAATCCGCCTGCCAGGAAGGTCTAGTCAGCAAGGTCAAAGGCTTTGGCTTGAAGTCGCAGGCAAAGCTGCTCGCCGACATCGAAAAATGCGAGATCCCCAAAGATAATTCTGTGCCGCTCAATCATGCGCTCGAAGAAGCGGAACGAATTCTGCGCCACCTGCGCGGCTCCCCAGAGCTAATCGAAGCGGACATCGCAGGCGCCCTGCGGCGGCGCCAGGAAACCCTACGGCGGATTGTCATCGTCGCTGCGAGCGATCAGCCGAGAGAAGTGCTCGATCACTTTCTCGGCTTTCCGGCGCTGGCCCGTACCGATGAGCTTGATGAAAGTCACTGTCGCGGGCGCCTGGCCAACGGGCTGCAAGCCGAGATCGTCGTGGTCAAGCCGGACGATTACGCCGGCGCGCTTTTGGCGCAGACCGGCTCGCGCCGCCACGTCGCCAAGATTCGCGATCTAGCGCGCTCTCAAGGATTGAGCTTTTTCCCGAACCGAATACAGGCCGGCCGGTCCTGATCAAGCACGAGAGCGAAATCTATCAGCGCCTGGGACTGCCGCACATCCCGGCGGAAATGCGCGAAGACGAAGGCGAGATCGAGGCCGCCGTCTCGGGAAACCTGTCCCAGCCGCTCACGCTCGAAGATATTCGCGGCATGACGCATTGCCACACCGTCTATTCCGACGGCCACAACAGCATCGAAGAGATGGCCTTGGCCGCCGAAGCGAGAGGTATGGCATATTTGACGGTCACCGATCATTCGCCGACCGCGTATTATGCGCGCGGCGTCGGCCTCGACCGCTTGCGGGCGCAGTGGGAAGAAATCGCCCGAGTGCAGGAACGGGTGAAAATAAAAATTTTAAAAGGCACGGAATCGGACATTCTCGCCGATGGTTCGCTCGATTATCCCGACTCCTTCCTCGAACAATTCGACATCATCATCGCTAGCATCCACGCGCGCCATAAAATGGATTCAGAGCAAATGACGGCGCGCTTGCTGCGCGCACTCAAATCGCCCTTCTTCAAAATCTGGGGCCATCCGCTCGGACGCTTGATCCCATCGCGCCCGCCCTTCGCTTGCCGCATGGAAAAAGTGCTCGACGCCATCGCCGAGGCCCGCTGCGCCATTGAAGTCAACGGCGATCCGCGCCGGCTCGATCTGGAGCCGCGCTGGATTCGCGCGGCGCGCGCTCGCGGCATCAAATTCGTTATCTCCACCGACGCTCATTCGATCGACAACCTGGACAATTTGCCGTACGGCGTCGCCATGGCCCGGCGCGGCTGGCTCACGCGCGGCGAAGTTCTCAACACGCTCGATGCTAAGAAATTTGCCCAAGCCGTGCACCCATGAACCGGATATTTTTGCTTTCGCCGGCGCATTGCGGTGGCTTGCGCGCCCGTTACCTGCTCAGAAAAAACAGCCGCTCTGCGCTGGCGCAGCGCCTACGCGATACGGGCGTGCCGTTGGGAGAGCTTTTTAGCTTTTTGAGCGCGCTCTATTTTCGCGGCAAGCTCACCTATGCCGCAGCCTTCGCGCGACCGCCGGCCGATTGCCCGGGGATTTTAATCATTACGCCGACTGCCGGCCTGGTGCCCTACGACTCGATGATCCGCTTGGCAAAACTGCGCGGCTTCGGCCGGGCGCCGATCCATCTTAAGAATCGCCGCTACTGCGCCGCGCTGCGGCTAAGCGCCAAGACGCTGGCTCAGAGCATTGCCGCGGACTGCGAAGTGATCTTGCTTGGCAGCATTGCCAGCGGAAAATATTTGACGATACTCGCGCCGATTTTCGCCAGCCGCCTGCGCGTTCCCGCCGAATTCATCGGCCGCGGCGACATGAGCCGAGGCGGTTTGTTGCTCCGTTGTGTGCGCGAGAACCGGGAGCTCGATTACATCGACACCGCCAATTTAGCGTCGCCCGCTTCGACCCGCCGCCGTTCCGTTAGAACATTCGCCCACGAGCCGGTAAGGCCGAGCGTGCCGGAGGATTTTTGCAAATGAGCGCGGTGTTTTTTAGATCACGGCGTGAACAACCGGGGCCGGACACCGCGCCCAAGCGATTCCGTCATGTACTCACGAGCAGATCTTGCACGTGAATCGGAGTCTCAAGTGAGCCGGATTTTTTCGGGACCTTTGCAAGCGCCGCCAGTATGGTTTCAACCATGTAAGGTTTACTGATGAAATCGCTGACACCCGCTTGACGCATCTTGTTTTTAAATTCCGGATCGATGTAGCCGCTGGCGACCAGCACATGGACGTCTGGATTTTCTTCTTTGAGCTTTAAAAGCACGTCCCAGCCGGCGAGCTTGGGCAAGCCGATATCGAGCAGCACAGCGTCGATCTCATGTTTATGGCGCTGATAAACATCGACCGCTTCCTCGCCGTCGAGCGCCGCGAGCACGTTGTAGCCATGCTCCGATAAAGTTTTTTTCAAGAGGAGAACCATGGCGGGCTCGTCTTCGGCAACCAGAAGAGTTCTTTGGCCCGCAGATTCTTGGCGTTCCTTAGATGACGCGCCATTGGCGCCATTACCGGCCGCCTTTTGCTGTGCCGGCAAGATCGGCAAGTACAATCGAAAAGTCGTGCCGCGTTTTGCTTCGCTGTCAAAATCGATAGCGCCGTTATGGTTTTTGACGATGGCATAAACCATCGCCAGGCCCAAGCCGGTTCCTTCACCGACCTTTTTGGTGGTGAAAAATGGATCAAAAATACGACTGCGAATAGCGGTGTCAATTCCCGTACCTGTGTCGGCAACCTCAATACAAACAGCCTGCGCCCCGAGGGTTGTCGGATTCGGCAGTTTGCCGCCGGCCGCGACCGTAGTCCTGAGCCTGAGTTTACCGCCGTTCGGCATGGCATCACGAGCATTGACACAGAGATTGAGCAGCGCCTGGCTGATTTGATTCGGATCCGCCAGCACAGCCGGCAGGGGGCGGCACTCGTAAATAACGTCAACGGTTTTAGGCAACGTTTGCTTAAGCAAATTTGCGAGGGCGGCCACGACTTCATTGACATCGGTCGAAACCAACCGCGGCTCGGTCTTGCGCCCCAAGGTGAGCAATTGGCGCACGACGGCGGCGCCGCGTTCGATGCTTTCATCGATAATCGACACGCTTTCCGCAATCGCCGAGTCTGCCGCCGGATGGTGGCCGATCAACGCCGCATAGCCTTTGACGATATTGAGAATGTTGTTGAAATCGTGCGCAATCCCACCTGCCAGGGTGCCAATGCTTTCCATTTTTTGCGCTTGTCGGAGTTGTTCTTCGAGGTTTCGCTGCTCTTGCATATCACGCAGCAGCGCGGCGTTGGCCTGCTCCAATTCCGCGGTGCGCTCATGGACCCGTTGCTCGAGCGCTTCGTTGGCTTTGGCCAAATCCTCTCCCGCCTGACGTAGCGCCACTTCGGCTGCGATCCGAACGCTGATATCGCGCGCGATCTTCGATGCGCCGATCACGGCGCCCGTCCCGTCTCGGATAGGTGAAACGGTCAACGAAATCTGCACCAAGCTGCCATCTTTGCGCTGGCGCACGGTCTCGTAGTGGTCGATCCGTTCGCCGCGCCGGATCGCGTCGAGTATTTTCGCCTCCTCGTCATGGTGCCCAGGCGGAATCAGCATGATTATCGGCTTGCCGATAGCTTCCTCGACCGAATAACCAAAGAGCCGCTCCGCGCCTCGATTCCAACTGGTGATAATACCGTTTAGATCTTTGCTGACGATAGCATCGTCGGACGATTCGACGATCGCGGCGAGCCGCCTCTGGGCTTCTTCTGCTTTCCCCCATTCGGTGACGTCTTGGATCACGGCGATCGCGCCGCTCGGCCGGCCGTCCGGCTCATAGAGCGGATCGATGTTCATGCAGACGGTGTTTTTCGTGCCATCGGGACGCTCAACAATCACGTCGCGATTGCGCGTGCGCTCGCCGGTCCGGAGCGCTAGGGCCATCGGCGTTTCGCTCTGCGATAATAGGGAACCGTTCGGCAACCGGAACGCGCCGCAAAGCTTCTGATCGTCGTCGTTCGGCTTGGGCTCGCGCCCCCAAAGATCGACGGCGCGGCGATTGAAAAAATTGATCCGCCCATGCTCGTCACAGGCGTAAACCGCCGCCGGCATCAGCGCAAGAACATTTTCGATCTTCTTTCGGCCGGATTCCGATTCCTTCAACGCGGCCCGCTTCTCGATCAACTCATCGCGCTCCTTGCGCGCGGCGCGGCTGCGTTCAAGCACGGAGAGCATCCACTCCATTCGGGCGGCGCTCGATTTGCCATCGCCGCTGGCCATTCCGTCGAGGATCAACGGCGCTTCGTAGAACCAGTTCGGATAAACGTGTTCGCCTAGGATGGCAAGCGGATGCGTGCGAAATGCCGCGAGCATGACTTCGGGCGACAAACGGCTGCGATTGTATTGGCAGGTGATTCGGCCGTGAAAGCCTGGGACAAAGATGGTGTTGAGCGTGGCTTCCCAAGCTTCGAGCGCGGCCGGCCCAATATCCGGGCCAAGCGTCCACGTCATTTCGACTGCGAAGCGGCTGCCATTGAAACCGGAGTTGGCGGCCTCGTTTATGAAGTCGAGAACCTGGAGCGATTTCTTTTTTGGTGACAGCCTGCCCGGCTGGCGCCATTCCTTGCGAGTCCAAAGCTTGAGCGCGCCGCGATCGATCTCGGTCGCGATATTGATGCCGCTCTGTTCGAGCCGATCCGCCAACTCATCCACGGTTTGGTCATCCGCGATATAAATGAATTGTTCGTCTTTGGATAACCCATCTTGGATAAAAGGAACCAGGGCGGACAGCTGTTCAGCGGGATTCTTTTCGTAAAACAGACAGAGATGATCTCCGTCTTTGAGATTTAGAATTTCTTGGGTCAGGTCAGATTGCATCGATTCGCCAGCCCTTTTAGTTTATAACGGCTGAGGGGCCAGTCAATAAGTCTAGCGTAATTAGGAGACGAATTTTCCGAAGGGCAGCCGCGGCAGAACGAGCTTTACTCGCACCCTGTCGTCGTCGCAGTAGAATTTTCAAAAGAGAAACTCAAAAACTCGAACCAAGCTCAAGCCAAGCCCGCGTAAATAAAGGCCTTATAAAGTTCAGGAGTGCATGATTTCTATGCATGCCGAGCCTGGATCACCCGAGCAAAAGGACGCCAAAAAAACTCGTAGAGTCCTGGAAGAACTAGCAGAGATCATCGAATCTGAAAATGATATCCTCACGCCCCAGCTATGCCCCGCCGCGTTTGCCAAATTGCCAAAAGTCTCGTCCCTTAGATGCACTCGCTTGACGGAGCCTGCGCTTTATTGACGAAACCACGCCCCTGATCGGACCGCAGCCGTGAGCACGACGCCATAGATGACGAGGCCGAATTCAGATGCGAGTTGTATTCAAACAAGCCCAATGAAGAAGCGCTTCCTTGGTTGCGCGATGTGAAACAACATCGCGTCGCCGCTGACGGCGATGCGCAGCAACTGATTATTCAACGATTGACCGGCCTCGCGACTTTAACCGCTGCCCGGAGAACTAAATTAAACGAAAAAAACAGATTGATTCCCGAGGCACTGGAAGTGTAGATAAGGTCTTCGTTATCATAAACAGCCGGATTCATTGAGAACTGATTAGCGTGAAAAACTTTTTCGAATACATGGCGAAGTGGTCAATGCCCGGTTCTGATTCGCGCTTCTGTTGGCCGTGAGAATCGACGAGAGACACACCATGAATAAATTTCTCCTGTGGGCTGTTATTCCTATCTCTATCGTATCGATGAGCAGTACCGTACGCGCAGCCGAAGTCACGCTTATCGCCCCTGGCGGCATCCGCGCCGCCGTGGATCAAATGATCCCGGCTTTCGAAAAGGCGACGGGGCACAAAGTCAAGGCGACTTTCGGTTCCGGCGGCGGCACCAAGGAGCGAGTCATCAAGGGCGAACCGTTCGATGTGCCGATCGTGCAATTGCCATTGGAGCCCGTGGTTGCGTCGGGTCACGTCATGGCCGCGAGCGAGACGCCGCTCGCTCTCGTCGCCGTCGGTGTCGCCGTGAGAACCGGCACCCCGAAGCCCGACATATCGAGCGCGGATGCGGTCAAGCGACTTCTGCTCGGATCGAAAGCCATTGCGTATCCCAACGCCGCGAGCGGCGCCGCGGCAGGCGTCAGTTTCAACGAGACCCTGCAAAAGCTCGGCATCGCTGACGCGATGAAACCGAAGATCAAGATCGCCCAGGGCGGCCGAGGCGCGATGGAGCTGCTCGCCAAAGGCGAGGTGGACATTGGCCTGACTTTCATCAGCGAGATCATCACCGAACCCGGGGTCGAAGTCGTCGGCCCACTGCCGCGCGACATTTCGACGCCGACTGTTCTCGTCGGTTATGTATCTGCACACACACAGGAGCCCGACGCCGCCCAAGCGTTGCTGCGCTATTTGTCTTCAGCCGAAGCTGCGGCGGTCTATAAGCAGCGCGGTATGGAGCCGGGTCGATGAGTGCTTCGGCAACGCGAGCGCGCGGGGATTCGCGAGTTCGTTTCCGATGCAGGCTACGGACAACGGAGTGCCGCCGATGATTTTATACGGCGCAAAACGAGGTTGACAGAAAGCCATTGGCGCGGCTACGCTCCGGTCAAAACCGGCGTGGAAAGGAATAAAGATGAAGCGTGTTGTCTGGATCGCTGTATTCTTTGTGACCGGCATGGCGCAAGACCTATTTGCCGCGGAAAATCATCTTGACGCACAGCAGCAATTAGGCCGAAGGCTGTTCGAGCAATCGTGCGGCGTCTGCCACACCAGACCGACTCTGACATCCGGCATGTTTGGACCCGAGCTTTCTCGACTGAATCTGGGCGGGCAGGAAGACCTCCTGCGTAAGTTCATCAGCGAAGGCACAGCGCGCATGCCGGGCTTCAAATACACTTACAACCCGGAGCAAATCGCCGCCATCGCCGCCTACGTCAAGACGCTGCCGCCCGGCACGCAGGACCTTCCCACCGCCCGGACAGCGACCAAGGCGCCGACGCCGGCTCAGTAACGATATCGCGACCTGCTCTCACTTGAGGAGTCATTCCATGAAAACTAAAGCTCACTCCGTTGCTGCCAGCTTGATCGTCCTCGTCATCGTTTGTGGTACGACCGGATTTTTTCCGGGCGCGGCTCGAGCCGACTCACTGCTTACCGGGACCGTCACCTCAGCGGCGGGCGAGAAGATGGGCGGCGTAACTGTATCGGCCAAGGCGGAAGGTTCGACCGTCACCACGAGCGTCTTTACCGACGAGACCGGCAACTATTATTTCCCGCCACTGGCTAACGGTAAGTATCGCGTCTGGGCGCAAGCGTTAACCTACGAACGCGGCCGACGGCAGCGCCGAACTGAAAAAAAAGACGCGCCGCGATTTCGTCCTGCAGCCGATCAAAAACCAGGAGGATTGGATTCGGCAATTGCCCGGCGATGAGTTTCTCGCCGCCCTTCCTGGCGATACCCCGGAAGATTACCGAATGAAAACTCAGGTGCGGAAAAATTGTACCGGCTGCCACAGCGCAAGCTATCCGCTGCAGCACCGCTTCGACGCAGAAGGTTGGAATAAGATTTTAGATCTGATGAAGCATGTCAATGTGCTCGGCGTCTATCAAGGGCCGGAGCACAAAGCGACGCCCAATATCGAATTTCACCAGAAAGAATTGGTAGCCTATCTCACCCATGCGCGCGGTCCGGGTGAAACCTCGATGAAGTTCAACTTGCGCCCGCGTCCGACCGGCGAAGCGGCGCGCGCGGTGATCAAGGAATATGATTTTCCGATGGAACACGGCCATGTGGCATCGATGGACGGCAGCGATTGGTCTCTCGGCACCGGATCGAGCATGAACCACGTCGCCGGCCCGCACGACGCGCAAATGGATTTCAACGGCAACCTATGGATCACCCATGCGCACACCAGTCTCGAGACCACCATCGCGCGCATCGACGGCAAAACCGGCGCGGTAAAACATTTCAAGCTCGACGATCAAAAGGGCATCGCCGTCGGCACCCACGGGATCACGAGAGATGAAAACGGCATCCTCTGGTTCAATACCCGATCGAACGTGCAGCGCAGCCGCGGCGGCCTCGCCAAAATCGATCCCAAGACCGAGAAAATCACGATCTATGTTCCGCCCGAGCCGATGTCCGGCACGGCGGGAACTCTGGATGCCGACTTGAACGGCAACGTTTGGGTCACCGCGCCGGACGGCGCTCTGCGGTTCAACATCAAGGACGAGAAATTCACCGAGTTCAAATCGGTGACCTATAAAAATAAGCAAGGCACCGCCACCGTCTATGGCCTCGCGGCAGATCGGACGGGCAACGGCTGGTGGCTCCTCATGGCGCAGGACTTGATCGACTACAGCGATATCAAGACCGGCAAAAGCAGCGAGTTCAAACTCCCGCCGGAGAAAACGGTCATGGAGAACCTGACGCCCGAGCAAATGAAAATGTACGAGACTTTTCAGCCGCCGGATTTCAATACGCCGTTCGCCTGGGCGCAGGCGCCGCGGCGTATGGGCGCCGACAAGAACGGCGATTACGTCTATGTCGGCAACTCGTTCGGCGGCACGCTCGCCAAAATCAATATTCACACCAAGGAAACCACGCTCATCCCGCTGCCGAATCCGGAAGCGCACCAACCGTATCAAATCGGCGTGGACAAAGAACACAACGTGTGGACCAACCTTTGGAGCACGGACAAAGTCGCGAAGTACAATCCGAGCACCGGATCAGTGGACGCTGTTCGAGCTGCCGACGCGCGGCACCGAGTCCCGTCACATCTCGCTGCTCGAACGCAACGGCCAGCCGCTCCGGGTGATTATTCCGTACGAGCGAGGCCGCAAAGTTGCGGTCCTGACGCCGCGCAGCGAAGCCGAGACTCAAAGCGCTGAAGGCTCAGGCCGGGCGGTAAAGCGCCCATTGGGGGGGTTCGCTCTGATGACTTGTCGCCGTACGAGACCACTTTCCGCCACGTTGACCGGCGCAGCTAACTGGGTCAGACGCGATTCAGGATTCTGAATTCGTTTCGCGAATCGATCTACTTACTCGCCGACCGAGTTTACCGCTCAAATCACGCAACATCGCCACACTAACGAGACAGAGTTGTGTGGCTGTTCTGTCGTTCGCGAAACCCTTCGAATCAATTTCCGGTTATTCCAACCGTCGACGGGTTGCCGTGCGCTCTCACGTAAACACTATTCCTCACGCCGGCGTCTAAGTTATATCCATGGCGCACAAAGTCGGAGTCCAAACCAAAGGAGGCCTATGTTAATCGATTGGCTTTGTTGATTGTGAGCAACGTCGTCGACGGTGCGATTATTGCACCGGCATTTTGTTCTAGGCGGAGATAGGATGTCGATGTCGCTAAATTGCAATCGTCGTGGGCGGTTCACAAAAATTCAGAACCGAGAAGGGAACTCTGCAAAAGTCAGGATGCGAGGTTAGGGCCACGATAGGCGGCTTGTGCAGATTGACGGCCTCGGACATTTAATTGGCTGTGCGATGAATGACTCAAAAGGAGGCTCTATGATTTTCAAAACGAAGCATTTCAGACTGACAGCGTTTCTTGCATTGCTGGCCGTCGGATTGTGGTTTGGCCCGGCTTTCGCGCAGATGCAACATCGGCGGGGCGCGGGTGCGGGAGGCCCCAATTTATTTTTCCTAATGCGTGCCGCCCAACTGACGGGCGATCAAAAGACCCAGGTGCAGAGTCTCATAAAAAGCAACCGGGAGAATTCCCAGCCGTTGTTCAGCCAGCTCAGGTCGCTGCGCGAACAGCTCAACACCGCGCTTTATTCCACCGGCACGGCCGACAGTAATCTATTAAGCCAAGTTAACGGCTTAGAAACTCAACTCAAGCAAGAGCGATTGAGCCTGTTTCAGCAGGTATGGTCGATGTTGAACTCAACGCAAAAGAACCAAGTCACAACCTTGTATAGCCAGCTACAGGCCAACCGAGATCAACGCGAGAACGCGTGGAAGTCATTGCGGCAACAAAACCAATAACTCCACCTCACCATTAGCCTGCGAGCGCGCCCTCGCGGCAAGCCTATCGAGGACCCGGTGTCATGGACCACCGGGTCCCCGCGTTTGTCTCAACGCGGCAAGTCGTAAGCGCATGGAGAATTTGCAAATTAGTTCTGGCTCTTGGCGTAATCGAGTGGGTGAAATTTGCTAAGAAATGCTGTTCGTAGGAGTTTGCCCCCCTTAGGAAAAGGGGGTTGGGGGGATTTTCGATGTTACCCTACAACCGCCGACTTAAGACCAAAGCTCGCTCCTTGCGGACAAATCCGACCGACGCCGAGCTACACCTAGGGTACCGCTTGCGGCGAAAACAAATTCTTGGCGTGCAATTCTATAGGCAAAAACCCATCGGCAACTACATCGCTGATTTTTATGCACCGGCAGTAAAACGGGTCGTCGAACTCGACGGAGCTCAGCATTTGGAACTCGGACAAGCAAAATACGACACCCAACGGACCAGGTATCTCGAGCAGCAAGGATTGAAAGTCTTGCGTTTCGACGACCGACAAGCGTTGCTACAAACAGAGTCTGTGCTGGAGGCGATCTTTCAAGCTGTAAAAAATCCCTCCTAACCTCCCTTTACAAAAGGGAGGCACCGTCCATGGGAGGTAATCTGCCATTAATTTTCACCCACTCGATTACACGATGAACCTTAGTTCTTTTGTCTGGATAACAAGGCCTATCCCGATTTCGTCACCCAACCTTTAGAGCACAGACAAAGTCGCGAAGTACAATCGGAGCACCGGACAGTGGACGTTATTCGATCTGCCGGCGCGCGGCAGCGAGTCCCGTCACATCTCGCTGCACGAACGCAACGGCCAGCCTCTCCGAGCGATCATTCCCTGCGAACGAGGTGCTGCACTTTCTCCTTGCCTTCACTCCCTGCTTCTGGGAAAAACGAACAGCACCAAAACAGCTTTGAGGCGCATCACTGGAATCGCTACCTAGATTTTTTTCGCGGATGTTTTACGGCTGGCGCATGGTGGGTCTGGTTTCCGCCATGCGAGTTCTTGGTGGCGGGCTGCACAACTATGGTTTCACCGTTTTCTTTCTTCCTCTCAGCCAAGATCTCGGCTTGAGCCGCGCAGCGACATCGCTGGCGTTCTCTCTCGCCCGCGCCGAAGGTGCGCTCGAAGGTCCCTTCGTCGGCTACCTGATCGACCGTTTCGGTCCGCGGCCGATGATCCTTCTCGCCACGGTTTTGTGCGGCATCGGCTATATCCTGCTCGCCTGGGTGGACGACTACACGACTTTCCTGATCGTCTATCTCGGCATTATCTCGCTATCTTTTACGCCCGGTTTCGTCCACGCCTCGATGGCCGTCGGCAATACCTGGTTCATTCGCCACCGCGCGCGCGCCATGACCATCATCAGCTCAGCCGTCCCCATCGGCGGCAACTTTACTGACGCCGCTCTTCGCAATGGCGGTGCAGGCATGGGGATGGCGTTGGGGCGCGATACTCGCCGGACACTTTCCTGGTCATAGGCATACCTCTCAGTATCGGCGTGCGTCCTTCGCCGGAAAGTATGGGACTTCTGCCGGACGGCGACTTGCCGCGAACGCAGGCAACGAATAGCAGCGACGCGACGAATCCATCACGCAAGAAATCCGTTGCGATCGACCCGACCTTGCGTGAAGCCATGCAGACCATGGTTTTTTGGCTCTTCGTGATCGGCATGACGGTGCGTGTCGCCGCTTACAGCACGGTCAGCGTGCACTTCGTGCCGATCATGGTCTGGAAGGGCTTAACCCAGAACACGCGGCATGGCTTCGCCTGTCGGGGCGATGCTGTTTCTCTTAGGCCCGACGGAGGAATAGGCGGAAAAGCTTTTTATACTGCCTTCTGCCTCCCTCCTGGCTTGAACTACGATGTCGCTGATGCCAGCAGCGATCCACTTCGGCGGACAGGCGTTCGAATTGCTCGGCGACCGGGCGATGTACTGGGTCTGGGCACAGCGGACGCTGATTGTCGCCGATGTCCACGTCGGGCAAGGCCGCGACCTTTGTGCTGGGCGTCCCCGTGCCCGGCGGCACCACCGCGAAGACCTCTACCGCATGCGCTGCTCGAGCAACAACCGGGCCCAACGCCTGCTGATCCTCGGCGATTTTCTGCATGCGCCCGACAGGCGCACGCGGCGAACGATCATTTGCTCCTCTGGCGGCGGCGGCACGCGGATCTGCGGATCGAACTCATTCTCGGCAATCACGACCGCCGTGCCGGTGCGACCGACCCGATTCTCGCTTTCGAGGAAATCATTTCGCCGTACATTCAGGATGGGGTCGAATGTTCGTTCACGACCCGCTCGAAGTGCGCGGCGGTCCGACGCTGGCCGGGCACATCCACCCGCAGGTGTGGTCCGCCGACTATCGACGGCAGCGGCGCGAAGCTCCTGCTTCGTCGTCGAACCGGAGTTGCTGATCCTCCCGGCGTTCGGCAGCTTCACCGGCGGCGTCCGCATCGGTCAGCGCCCTGGCCGCCGATTGTTCATCGCCGCCGCCGGACGCGTGGTGGAATTGAAGCACGAACCCAAGACCAGCGCCCGCGAAGGACGCCACGCCGCGCGCCCGGCGGCAGGCGCGTCCACCGCTTCTTCGGTGGCGATCAGCCCGCGATAGATGCTGGCGAGGACGCCCCGGCTACCGAATGGGAATCAGTCTTACACTTCCTTGAACTCCGGCGGGAACAGCAGCACGGGGATCTTTCTGTGTTGCGGATCAATTCCACCGGGACATTTCCCGCGAGCAGGCGGGCGAAGACGTTCTTGCCGGTCAAACCGAGGGCAGGAGCGTGGCCTGTTGTTCGTCGGCGGTGTTGAGAATGGCGCGGGCGATGTCGTCGCTGAACATGAGCAGGGTCTGCACGTTGATGCCGTGGACGCCGACGCCTTCCTGGAGGGTGCGGACCGCTTTATCCCCTTCGGCCTCTTCGTTTTCGCGGCTTGGCCCGCTGCTGGGGCGGAGACGTGAATGACCAGCACATCGGCGTCCAACTGGTGCGAGGTCGCTCACCGGTTCATCAGCCGTTCCGCCGCCAAGGCCGAGGGAGACTGCCACTAGAATTTTACTCATCGCTTCGCCTTCTCTTCGTTCAGAATCATTCGCAGCAGCGGCGTCATCCGCCGGACCGCGGCCACGGTGGCTGAGGTCGTCTTTGGCTGCCAGAGTTCGGCCATCGTCAGCCCCCGATCTACAAGCCCAAAAAGCGGGTCGTACCCGAATCCGTTCGTCCGCGGTTCCCGGATGATATGCCCTTCTACTCGGTGCCGTGGTCGCCCGGACAATTCCTGTCGGGTCGGCCAAAGCGAGCGTGCAGACGAACCGCTCGCAGTGGGCCGATCTTCCGGCACATCCACGAGTTGCCGCAGCAGGAGCTGGTTGTTGGCCGCGTCTCCCTGTGCCGGCACGGCGGGGGCGCCCGCCCAGCGGGCGCCGGTGACGCCCGGCTTGCCGTCGAGAGCATCGACCTCCAGCCCACTGTCATCGGCGAGGGTCCAGAGGCCGGTCTTTTTGGCGTACTCGCTGGCCTTGAGGCAGGCGTTGGCAAGAAATGTTTGGCCGGTCTCCTCGACGTCGCCAACGTCTTTGACGGCCGAGAGATCGCACCAGTCGAAGCCGGCATCGCCGAGCATGGTGGCAAACTTGGTGCTTTGCCCGCGTTGGTGGTGGCCATGAGCAGTTTCATCGTCGCCCCTTCATCATCGGCCGATCGATCGCAGTTGGCCGCCGGTACTGTCGGGGAGCCAAGGGGTTTATGATTATCGGAACGACCGCCGTGTCCGGGGAACCCGCCGGGGTCTGCGGTTCATCGGCTCGAAGCAGCGACGCCTGTAACTGCGGGATTTGCACCAGGAAGCTCGGCTGGGTCCGATCGGTGGCCTTGCCCGTGCGGGGGTCGGTGATGCGGTTCACCTGGGTCTCGCCGTTGACGCTGTAGTCGTGGAATCGTTGCTGCATGGCCAGCATGGAGCGATCGAGCACCTCGATCTTCGGCTGAATCACCTTGATGTCGCGGCCGGAATTTTCGATCTGCTTGGCCATTCCCTCGGGCAAGGGAGACGCCGCGACGACCAGATCCTGTCCCGTATCGGCATTGGAGTGGGCGTCGGTGCTTTCCTGTTCCTTCACGGCCGAGCGCGGCCAGGTACCGACGCAAACCGTGCTCGACGCTCGGGCCGTGGTAGTAATAGGCCTCGTATCCGGCCTTGCGGGCGGCGATGACTGATTCCACCGCCAGTTGTTTGCGGTTCTTGCCGTAATCGTCCCCCTGCCCCACGGCATCGACCGTATAGGCGGCGATCGCGATGGACCAGAGGTGCCGGCTCGGGTCATCCGGGGCCTTGTCACTGTCGATCCGGGCCAAGTCGTATTCCGGCGGGCCGTTCGGGTCGGCCAGGGGGAGGGCTTCCTTCAAGCAGCCGGGAAACAGCTTGTTGCCCGAGGAATCCTGCAACGACCGCAGGAACATCAAATCCTGCTTGGCCCGCTGCGCTTCGACCCGGTCCATGGCTCGGGCGATCTGCGTGTAATAGCCGAAGTAGAGCGTGCTCTGGCTCTCTTCGGTGAACGACGTAGAAATCGCGTTGCCCGGTCTTGCGGATGAGGTTGTCCTTCGCGCTGTGCCGCACATGCCCGCCGCCGGCATAGCGGGTGCAGATGATCGTGTATTTGGCATTCGCCGGCACGAAGGGCGTGTTCGCGGTTTTGGTGCCGGTTCCGGGGGCGTGGGCGTGCCGGGGGTTGAGAGGGTCGATTCACCGGCGCGTTCGGCGACGGGGGCATGGGCGTGGGGCTGTTCTCATCACCACCACAACCCGCCAGACCCAGCACGACCAACATCGAGAGCGAAGTCACCGGCAAAATCGGGGAATGCTTCATGGGCCGCCTATCATATCAGTTATGGCTGGAGTTGGCAGATGACCAAACGCAGCAGGCAGAATTCTTTCCGTCTTCTGCCTTTTTGCGGTCCGCCTACCGGTTGATGCCAGGCTTGATCCGCCGTACAAAAAACGGCCAAGGTATACGGCAGCTTTTCGACGTTTTGGTTTTTTACGAAGAAACGACCGATGGATTCACCCGCTGTTAATGACCCAGTGCCCGAGACGACCCCACCGCCGCGCCCCCGGCTCCCCAGCTGCTGTGCCACGTGGATCGACAAGGTCAAGCGTACATCAGCAAACTGAGCACGCGCGACAATTTCTGGCACAGCATCTGCTCGTTCATCTGGCTTCCGCTGGCCTTTTTCAGCGGCATCCGCACGCGCCAGATCGGGCATGACAGCTACGCGGCCTATCTGCCGTTCCGGCGGTTCTACTGCAACCTGGTATTGCGCGATGGCCGGCGGTGCGCTGCTCGGCAATGCCGAAATCGCCGGCGGCATGTATGTCTTCGGGGCATCTGTGGGAGCGAATACACCGTCGTCTTGCAAAAACCTCAACTACACCTTCCTCCGCCCCTGCCTCGGCCCGGCCGTCTACCGCATGAAGAGCCGCGACAACCTTGGCCGAGTTCGTCGCCCGCGGCGGCGAATTCAACACCGTTCTCGACATGGACATCATGCAGCAACCGCTCGGCAAGCAAGACCGCGAAGTGCGTCGGCAGATGTGAAGTGACGTTCCACGTCACCCCCAAAGTGCATCACAAGATCAAGGCCCTGCGGAAAAAGGACGCGTGAGGGAAGACCCGCCCGCCGCGTGCGTTGGGAAACGAGTGGGTCACTTCGCCTGCAACACCGGGAAATAGCTCACGTGCAGCTCGGCGAGCCGAATGGGATCAGCTTGACTTGTTCGGTCGGCTGGTCCGAGGTCACCGGACTCATCGGCGGTTCGTCGGACCTCTTCGCTCCGGTTGGCCGCCCGGCAACGTCCGCAGGTCCCACGACGGCAGGCGCTTTGGCCGGCATCGTCAGCACCACCGGAGCAGCGTCGCTATCGAAAGGCACATCCGACACCGGCCGCGTCTGCACCGAGACTTCCGGGGCAATGCGATCGACCTGCAACGCGTAGTTCCACGGGGATCCCGGCAACACTTCGTATTCATCGAAATCACCCATGTACTGCTGGGTTTTCTGACTGCTCCTTGATCGCCAGCGAGAACGCTCAGCGGCCCGCTCGAGGCCAATGGAGTTGCGGGTCCATGTCGAGCGCCCGCACGATCATGGGGAACTTGATCGCGACGGTATCGCCCTGTTTCCATTTGCTCGATGCGGTGGAAAGTGCCGGCCTCGACATCCGCTACGGCCTTGCCGTTGACGATGATCTGCGGGGCTTTGCACCACCCCGGGTCGCCGCAGCACCAGCGGGAATTTTGCGGCCCGCTGCGGCTCGATCTGGAGCGTGACGCCCGGATTGAATGGGTAGTCGGTCGTTTGCGTGATCGTGACCGGCACGCCGCCGACAACGGTGTGCTTACGCGGTTGGGTCCGTATGCGATGAGCGCAGTAACCCGCCATCGTCTGCGTCCAGGCCGCTATATGCGCCGCACGCAACTTCGGCCACGCTGTATGCCAATTATAGCAGCAGCAGGGGAACCCCGAATACGGGCCCGGCATGTTGCCGTTGCCGTAGTCCTGCGTGAATCCGTGACCGCCGAAAGTGCAAGTGGCTTGTTTACAACTGGTAGTAGGTGATCTGCCGCATCCGGGGGTCGGTGTGGCCCGGCAGCGAGTTGTAGGCGACTTTTTCCATCTGGTCCCCCAGTGCGGGGTCGCCGAGAATATCGATCGCGATGCCGCTGTGGGAGATGATCCGCTCGACATCTGCACACAGTTCGACGCCGTCGTGCTTCAAGCCCAGAGCATTTCGTGCTGCTTACCTTCTCCATTGATGCGCCCTGGTACTGGCGTTGCAAATTCGCGACACCAGCAGCGAAGGCGTCGCGGTCCGCCTCGTTGTGCGTGAACTGCCAACTGACCGCCGGCATCTTCAGCGCCTGGCTGACATTGACGATGTGGTGCGGCTGAAAATCGTCGCCGAAGCCGTAGAAGCGGTTGTCCGTGAAGATCGAAGTCCACGGGTACGCCTGATCGTAGAGCAGCTTCGCCAGGTCGAGCAGGGAACGCTCGCCGGTGCGGTTGTAGGTCCAGAGGACAACGTCGATGTTGTCGCCTGCCGGTGGTGCGTCCCCAATCATGGAGCGGCCGATGGGGCAAGGCCTTGAGTTGATAGCGGAAGTAATTCTGGAAGGAATGACTCGTGAATCGCCGGTCGCTTCAGCGTATCGCGCAGATAAAACAGCACGATCATCCGCGGCCACCAATCGTCATTGGACGCGGGGCCGAAGGAACCATCCGGCCGCTGGCTTTGCAGGGTCCAGTCGATCCACTTCCGGGCACGGTGCTGAAGTTCCTGTTGCCCAGCGTATGTGCCAAGGCGATCAGCCCTTTGACGTAATAAAAGCCGCCTTTTCCCAGCCGTCGCCGTTGCCCCCGAGCCAGCCGGAGCTCGACGCGAGGGCATCGTACAGCTTCTTGCCGACCCGGTCAGCCCGGCCTTTTGCAGTTCCAGCTGTCGCAGCAGCCACCCCTCCGGATGGACGCTGCCGAGCGGCAGACGCACGAAGGGCGTCTCTTGCGCCAGTGTGCGCGATTCGGCACGGCCGCGTGAGCATCGGGCATCGCCGGGTTGAGGATTGGTTCGCGACCAGCGCCATGCCAGCAGACCCGCCAGTCCCGCCACCGCAACCCAGGCTTTAGCACGCATCTGTTTCCTCCAGACCGGAGCTGACGGGTAAACCCGACCAGGCCGCGAACCGCCAGGAACTACCGTTGTGATTCAATGTTGGAGCAAACTATCCGGGCGATCTAAGGGCGATAAATACAAAATCCGCGATAATTCAATACATTTCAGACTCCATAACCGGCACAAAGACGAGCGATTGAATCCCATGGATTGCGCCGAGCTACAGGCCAGAGGATTTCGACCGGCAGCCCTTTTTAGCGAGGATATTTTATAACAGTCCCGAAGGCGGGGAAATGGGGATGGGAGGCGGCGGGCATTCTGCCGGTTCGGCAGCCGCAGTCGAGCGCGGACGACCAACTCTACATCGATCAATGTCATGCCTGGGACGGGTACAGCGGGATTGGCCATTTGTGAAACACCAGTGCTTATAGCAGATCTGGGCAAACGGATCGTGGTGGAAGTGAATCGTGGTCAACGGCACCGGCAGCAGCCCGGCGAAAGGCTCGTCATCAAAACCGGCCAGCATCACGTCCTTGCCAATCGTCAAACCCATCGCGACGAGCTGGCGGCCGAGTAACGCGGCGTAGTGATCCATCTTCTGCAAATCCACCGCATCCGGCTTCTCGGCCATCAACGAAACGACAGAAGGCTTCGTTGAAATCATCGAAAATCGCCGGACGAATCAGCTTCGGATCAACCGGCAGGCCGTTTGCCTCCAGCGCGTTGACATAGCTGTGAGTTTATCGGAGGCCGCACTGGACACAGACGGCGAGCCAATGAACGCGATGCGTTTACACCCCTGCTTATATCAGGCGGTCGGTCAGGAATATCCGCCCCGCCATTGTCGTACGTCACCAGCGTCAGTTTGCTGCGATGATCTGGAAACGCGACGATATCGCGGTCGACGCACATCACCGCTAAGGCCCGCAACGGTCAGCAGGATATTCAACGCCAGTTGTTGTAATGACTTTCGCCTTGGGGAGTTCGGCGTCAGCATAGATACATTTCGGCGCCGCCCTGCTGATTAATGGTGGTGCCGCTGCCAGCATCTGGCTCCAGCCCATCGCCGTCCATGCTGTCCGACGTTGCAGCAGCTGCAGATATTCCGCCTCACCCGCCAGCTCCGACAGGCGGCGCGGTGACTGGCCTGCTGATAACCAAGATCCGAAGGGCTTTGCGTGAAGGGGGTGAACAGCGCGATGCGTTCTCCTGTTGGGTGATGCGGGTGCCGCCGCCCGCTGGCGACTCAGCAGACCTTTGCTTCAACTCCCGCATGGCGCGGGCAATAGTCGAGCGCGAGGCCGAAAAGAGCCTGGCCAGTTCCGCTTCCGTCGGTGTCATCCCCATGCTAAAACGCCCTCATGTATACGTCCGCCAACAGCGTCTCGAAGATGCTGGTGCCGAGGTTTCTGATGATATCTTCGGTTAATGATTGTACTTCCCCCAGATACCGCTGTTGATCGCCGCCGTCCCATTAAACACCCATCGACAAAGGAAATGGGAATTTTAAAAATCATCTCGATCCGTTTAATCAAACATAGCAACTAAAAGTTCAAGGGAGATACACCCTTTCCGGAGTGCCTCCGTTTGCAATTAATCTGTTCACTCACGCTGACGCAGTGCAAAGGCGTCGGCGCAGGGCACTACATCCAAATGACGTTGTTGATACCGGCGTCCCTTGGCCGGGCGTCACCCAGCAAAAGCCGGTCATCACCTTACACACCCTTGCGGGCCAAATCGATGGCGTAGCGTTTCCAATTGGTGACGGTACGG
>CAVWLW010000075.1:40000-88482 GCA_963755715.1 uncultured delta proteobacterium | reverse complement strand
AGATTATCCGATTTCGCGTCTATAATCCCAAGGCGATCGTCATTTGGTCGGACAATAAGCAACTCGTCGGTAAATATTTTGGCGACAATCCCCAATTGCAGAAAGCGCTGCGCGGCAACGTGATCGCCGACATGGGCGAGCGGCAACAGAGCGACAACGCCATGGACGGAAAAGCCACGTCACCGGTGGTTGAAGTCTATGTGCCGATCTATGGCGAAAACGGTAAAGAATTACTTGGCGTCTTTGAAACCTACCGGCGTCCGGACGCGATCTTCCGAGCTGTCCATGAGGCGAGATTGGTGGTTCTCCTGGGCGCTGTGGGTGGCGGTTTGCTGCTGTATGTTTCACTCTTCGCGATCATGCGCCGCGCCGCGCGGAAAATCGCCGAGCAACAAGAGCACCTGCTCCAGATGCAAGCCGAGCTTGCCGCCTCGCAGCGCATGGCGCTGGTCGGTGAAATGGCGGCCGCTGTCGCCCACGGTATCGGCAACCCGCTGTCGTCGATCCGCGCCGCAGCTCAGGTCGCTTTGCTCGACGCTGAGGGCGCCGACGGATCTGGACAAAACAGCAAGACGAGAGAAAATTTACAGAGCATCATGCAGCAAGTCGACCGGGTGCAAAAGCGCATGCAGGGTTTGCTAAATTTTGCCAAACCTCTCGAGCCGCGCCCGAGTCGGGTCGAAGTGAACTCGGTGGTGCGCGAGGTGATGGAAACATGTGCGCGCGCTTCAGTGACGCGAAGGTCACGCTCGACCTGGATTTGGATGCAACATCGCCCAGCGTCAGCTCGGATGTGAATCAATTGGAACAAGCTTTGATGGTGCTGATCACAAATGCCCTCGAGGCTACTCCGAAAGGCGGGAGCGTGACGATCCGAACTAAATCGTCGGACCATAATGGCGCCGGCGCTGTAGTGCAGCTCTCGATCGAAGATACTGGCGAAGGCATTCCGGCGGAGAATCGCGAACGGGTCTTCGAGCCGTTCTTTACCACCAAGCCCCATGGCACCGGGATCGGTTTGTCCCTGGCAAAAAAATTCGTCGAGCGAAACGGCGGCACGATCACGATTGCTAACGGCGTAAACGCCGGCACGAAGGTTGAAATCACATTACCGCGCGCAGCTTGACATTGCGTGACACCGCCCCAGAACGGGGTCTTTGAGCGCCGGATTTTCATGAGTTGCTGACGGCTCAGTGCCGCTGGCGCGCGGAATAAATCTCAAGTGACCGGTATCATGATGTGAGTCTGGTAAGGCTTTCGCTGTTTTAGGCGCTCGTACCAGTTGTTGAGATTGGGCTGTGATGGGCGCTGGATCGGCAAATTAAACCAGCGGTAAGCCCAGACCCCGAGCGGAATATCGCCTAGCGAAAATTCCTCCCCGCCAAGAAAGTGGCTTTTCGCCAAGTGATCTTCGACTACTTGCCAGGCTTTGATCGTCTTGTCCAATGCCGCCTCGACGGCTTTGGGATCGCGTTTGTCGGCTGGAGTTCGGACCAGGTTCCAAAACAGCGGCACAATCGTCGCATTGAAAGCCGATAACTGCCAATCCATCCAGCGGTTGGCGTTGGCCATGCCTTCCGGCGTGGCGGGAAGAGCTTTCCGCCGCCGTATTTGACGTTCAGATAGCGCATGATGCTGTTCGATTCCCACAGGATAAAGTCACCGTCTTTAAGCGTCGGCACAAGCCCATTGGGATTCATTTCACGATAAGCCTTGTCGTTGTTGCCGCCGAATTTTCCACCCCAGTCGAGCCGTTCGAAATCGATGCCGAGCTCAGCGCAGCACCACAGCACTTTTTGCACGTTGGAGGAATCTGTCCTGCCCCATATTTTGATCATGTGCGTCCCCCGTGATGTGAAATTTTACGGCTAGTTCTTATCACCCTTTTCGCTCCATGAATAGCCGAAATTTTCCCTTGCTGCATGCCCAGGCGCTCTGTTGCTTCGCGAAAATATCTGCTAGGGAATGTAAATAAAAATTTCATGGAAGGCGATTGGACTATGAACAAAGCATTTTTCTGGTTGGCGCTGATCGTTCTGGCGGAACTCACCGTGGCGCCGGCAAGCCAAGCGCAAAATCCAGCCGAAGGCAAAAAACTATATTCGACTTATTGCTCGACCTGCCATGGTGAGATGGGCAAGGGCGACGGCGTGGCAGGGGCGTCGCTGCCGGTCAAACCGGCTGACCATACCAACGGAGCTGTGATGAATCAGCTCAGTGACAAATTTCTCATCGATATTATTTCTAAAGGCGGGAGCGGGGTGGGCAAGTCGACTTTTATGCCTTCTTGGGGCGCCGCGCTAAACGATCGGCAGGTTCGCGACATCGTCGCCTATATCCGGAGCATCGCGGTGCCGCCCTACAAGCCGTGAAACGCGTTTTCGACAAAAATTTTTAAATTTCTAGTCAAACCCCTTGACGATCGACGATCGAAGATTAAATTGGGCGCATCCAACCTGTTCTGCAGGAATCTAAATTTACGTTTTATTTCAGGAGGGTGTTATGGCGACAAAGATACGTCCCCTACACGATAGGGTGATTGTGAAACGCATCGAGGAGGACGAAAAAACCAAAGGGGGCATTATCATCCCTGATACGGCCAAGGAAAAGCCGCAAGAAGGTAAGGTCGTTGCGGTAGGCCCGGGCAAATACGAAGATGGCAAGCTAGTGCCTCTCGGGGTGAAGTCGGGGGACAAGATTCTCTTCGGCAAATACTCAGGTAGTGAAATCAAACTGGATGGCGAGGAACATCTGATTATGCGCGAAGATGATATCCTCGGAGTCATCGAATAAGGAGGAGAAAAGGCACATGGCTGCAAAAGATATTCGCTTTAGTGAAGAGGCGCGCAACAGAGTTCTGCGCGGTGTGAATCTGTTGGCTGACGCGGTAACGGTCACTTTGGGACCCAAGGGCCGCAACGTTATTCTCGAGAAGTCCTGGGGGTCACCGACCATAACCAAAGACGGGGTTTCGGTCGCAAAAGAAATTCAGCTCGAAGATAAATTCGAAAACATGGGCGCTCAGATGGTGAAAGAAGTCGCGAGCAAGACTTCTGATGTGGCCGGCGATGGCACGACCACAGCGACGGTTCTGTCCCGGGCGATTTTTAGCGAGGGAATAAAATTGGTTGCTGCCGGGCACGATCCCATGAGCATCAAGCGCGGCATCGATAAAGCGGTCGCGAAGGTGGTCGATGAGCTCAAGGCGATCTCTAAGCCGACTCGCGACAGAGACGAAATTGCCCAAGTTGGCACCATTTCCGCCAACAACGATAAAACCATAGGAGATATCTTGGCCGAGGCGATGGATAAGGTAGGAAAAGAGGGCGTCATTACCGTCGAGGAAGCCAAAGGATTGGAAACAACTCTGGACTTGGTCGAAGGTATGAGATTTGATCGTGGCTACCTCTCTCCTTACTTTGTGACCGATCCGGAACGGATGGAGTGTGTTTACGAAGATTGCTATCTGCTGATCCACGAGAAGAAGATTTCCAGTATGAAGGATCTTCTCCCGGTGCTTGAAGCCGCTGCGAAGACCGGTAAACCGTTGCTCATCATCGCCGAAGAGGTCGAAGGCGAAGCTTTGGCAACCTTGGTGGTAAACAAGATCCGCGGCACGCTGAAAGTCGTCGGCGTCAAGGCCCCTGGATTTGGCGATCGCCGTAAAGCGATGCTGGAAGATATCGCGATCCTCACCGATGGCAAGATGATCGCCGAAGAGTTGGGCATCAAGCTGGAAAACGTAACGCTCAAAGATCTCGGCCGCGCCAAGCGCGTGATCATCGACAAAGACAATACCACGGTCGTCGAAGGTGCCGGCAAGAAATCTGCTATCGAAGGGCGTATCACGCAGATCCGGGCGCAGATCGAAGAAACGACTTCGGACTACGACCGCGAGAAACTGCAAGAACGTTTGGCTAAGCTCGCCGGTGGCGTCGCCGTCGTCAAGGTTGGCGCGGCTACTGAAGTCGAAATGAAAGAAAAAAAGGCGCGTGTCGAAGACGCGCTGCATGCGACTCGCGCTGCGGTTGAAGAAGGCATCGTGCCGGGTGGCGGCGTCGCCCTGATTCGCGCTTCAGCGAATCTGGCCAATATGCGGGTTTCAGATGATGAAAAGGTCGGAGTCCGCATTATTCAGAAGGCGCTCGAAGAACCGCTTCGTTGGATTGCCCAAAACGCAGGCCTAGAAGGTTCGGTGGTATTAGACAAGGTAAAGACCGGCAGAGGGGCGGCGTTTGGTTTCAACGCGGCGACGGAAGAATACGAAGATCTCGTCAAAGCGGGCATCGTCGATCCCACTAAAGTGGTGCGTACCGCGCTGCAGAACGCCGCATCGGTTGCTGGCATGATGATTACGACCGAAGCGATGATCGCCGATAAACCGGAGAAAAAGAAAGACGCACCGGCCATGCCACACGATCACGACGACTATTAATCAACTCGGCTAGCCGCAGGAAACAACAAAGGCGTCTGAGCGATCAGGCGCCTTTTTTCTTTTGGGGGACCCAGTGCTTGGGCTGAAAATGCGAAGAGGGAAGCCTATAAGGTTCACTCTTCGAAACTAAGAATCCTTCGAAGGGTTAGTTGATCGTGATGGCAATCTGGCTTCGGTTTCGCCTCCTCCGCTTTCGGCACGTGTATTTCCAAGATGCCGTCTCGATACGTCGCCTTAATCGCATCGCTTTTCACGGTCCGGCAGGAAAAAGGAGCGCGTGAACTTGCCTGCCACACGTTCAACGCGATGATATTCGACGCCATTGGCCGCTCTTCAAATTTTCTTTCGCCACTCAGCGTTAGGGAGCCATCGGGCACTTCGACGTTGAAATCCTCTTTTTTCATGCGCGGCAACTCGGCGCGAATGAGGTACAAATCTTTGCTCTACAGGACGCGGGCTCACCCAAGTTCTGCCAGGGTAGTTTGGTTTCCTCCGGTTGACGCGCCTGCCGAGAGTGCTTTTGGCAAGACACTTGGGAGGTGATATAAGAATTGCGCATTTGCCGGCACTGCTAGGCAATATTGCTGCATGGGTTTCGCTCAAGGAGCATTCAAGTGTCAGACGTAAAAATTAACTCAACGAGTCGCTACATTCGGGTTGGACTACTCAGTGTGGCATGTTTGCTCGCCGTTCTATTTGCGAGACAAACTTGGCTTGGTAGCGCTTCGTTGAATGATCCGCGCGCGGCGCCGCGCACGGTCACTGCGCGGGGCGAGCTTTTTTCCGACGAGCGATCGACGATCAATCTATTCCGGCAAGCTTCGCCTTCTGTCGTCAACATCACCACGATCGGCGTGGAGCGGGATCTATTTACGCTGAACCTCTACCAGATTCCCCAAGGCACAGGGTCTGGTTTTGTCTGGGACACCAACGGTGACATCATCACCAATTTTCACGTGATTCAAAACGCCGACTCGGCGCAGGTGACTTTGGCCGACCAATCGAATTGGAAGGCGCGGGTAGTGGGCGTGGCGCCTGACAAAGATCTCGCCGTCCTACGCATCGACGCGCCGGCCAACCGGCTCCGTCCGATCCCGATCGGCACGTCGAAAGATTTACAGGTCGGGCAAAGCGTCTATGCGATCGGCAATCCCTTTCGGCTTGGATCAGACTCTGACGACCGGCGTTATTTCCGCGCTCAACCGCGAAATTGAATCCGTCACGCGCCGCCCAATCCAGGGCGTGATCCAATCCGATGCCGCGATCAACCCGGGGAACTCGGGAGGCCCGTTGCTCGATAGCGCCGGGCGCTTGATCGGCGTCAATACCGCGATCTACAGCCCGTCCGGGGCATCGGCCGGTATTGGTTTCGCTATCCCCGTGGACACCGTCAATCGCATTGTCCCGGAGTTGATTCGCAGCGGAAAAATCATCCGTCCGGGCTTGGGAATTCAAATTGCCGATGATCAAATTGCTCAGCGGCTCGGCGTCACGGGCATCCTGGTGGTCGATGTCGCTCGAGGCAGTGCGGCGGCGAAGGCGGGAATCCAACCGACCCGGCGCGATGCCGAAGGCCGTTTGCGCTTGGGCGATATCATCACCGCCCTCGATGGTAAAAAAGTTGAATCGCCGAACGATCTCTACTTGCTGCTGGAAAAATACAAAATTGGCGACGCCGTCAATATCTCGATTTTGCGCAACGGAAAGACCGTGGAGACGAAAGTAGCGTTGGAAGCGGTTCAGTAAACTTCTGTTGGCGAGCGATTCGCCGGCGTGGGTCCGTCTGCGTATGACGCGCAGCGATCAGCTTTTCTCGAGTGTGTCCCTCGCGCTCGGTTGGTTTTCATCGCGCTCGTACGCCGAAATGATCTCCTGAACCAGGTGATGGCGCGCCACGTCCTTTTCCGTGAAAGTGACAAAGCGGATGCCGTGTACGCCCTTGAGAATGCGCGACGCTTCTTTTAGCCCGGACAGCTTTCCCGCGGGTAGATCGATTTGCGTGGCGTCGCCGGTAATCACCGCTTTTGACCCGTAGCCGAGCCGCGTCAAGAACATTTTCATCTGCTCCGGCGTGGTATTCTGCGCCTCGTCGAGAATCACAAAGGAATCGTTCAATGTTCGCCCGCGCATGAACGCCAACGGCGCGACTTCGATGGTGCCGCGCTCGACCATCTTGCGTGCGCGATCGAAATCGACCATGTCGTGCAGCGCGTCGTAGAGCGGGCGCAAATACGGATTGACTTTTTCAGCCAGGTCGCCGGGCAAAAAGCCGAGCTTTTCACCCGCTTCGACCGCGGGACGGGTGAGGATAATGCGCACATAATTATTCTTCATCAACTCGGCGACCGCCATCGCCATTGCCAGGTAAGTCTTGCCGGTGCCCGCCGGTCCGATGCCGAAGACGATGTCGTAACGCCGGATTGCGTCGATGTAGGCTTTTTGCGCGATGCTCTTCGGCGTAATCGTGCGTTTATGCGCCGAAATATAAATCGTATCGAGGAAAATATCTTGCAACCGGGCGCGCGAATCGCCGCTCAGAATGCGGATGGCGTAGTCGACATCGCTGGCATAGACCGGATAACCTTTCTCTAAAAGTCCGTAGAGCTGGCGCAGAATCTGGCTCGCCAGCTCCACTTGAATTGGATCGCCTTCAATCTCCAATGCCGCGCCGCGCACACGAATCTTTAGTTGCAGCGTAGTCTGAAGAATTTTTATATGCTGGTCATGTTGTCCCAACAGGTCGCGGAACAGGCGCGGATCATGGAAATCGAGAACGTTAACGCCGACCTCGGTCACCATGCTGGCGAGTTGTTTTCTTTCGTCTTTCACTCGTTTTCTCCTATGAGCTGGACGATGATTTCGCGCGTGCGCGAACGATTGTCAAAATCGATCAAGATGACCTGCTGCCAGGTGCCTAAACAAGGCTCGCCGTTCTCAATCGGAATTGCGATCGATGGGCCGAACAGCGAGGCCCGCAGGTGGGAAAAACCATTATCGTCGCCCCAGCGATCATCGTGATGGTAGCGGCGATCGGACGGGATCAGTCGCTCGACGAATTCCTTCAGGTCCTGAATCAATCCCGATTCATGCTCGATCGTGGTAACGGCCGCGGTCGAGCCCGACACGAAGGCCGTGAGCAAACCTTTGTGGATGTTTTCTTTTTGAATCTGCTCGCGAAGCTTAGGCGTGATGTCGATGATGTCGCAGAAGCCGGTAGTATGTTCGACGATTTTATTGGAGCGAATCTTTAACACGCTATTTCGCTGCTCTCAAAAACCCGTTCCCGAAAAACTTTGCGACAATCTGCTGAGTACCAACAAATAATTCGACTGCCGGAAAATCATTTGGCCTCACGAATCAGCTCTTCGGCGCGTTTTAGCGCGGCGGCAATCTTGGCCGGCTCTTTGCCACCGGCTTGAGCGAATTCCGGCCGTCCGCCGCCGCCGCCTCCGACTATCCCGGCGAGCTCTTTGATGATGTTGCCGGCATGATAGCGCTGGGTCAATTCCTTGCTGACCGAAGCGACCAGATTTACGTTTGCTTCGCCGGCGCTTGCGAGTACAACGACTCCGGAGCCAATTTTTTCTTTGAGCTGGTCGGCAATATCCCGCAGTTGCTTGGCGTCGACGCCGTCGACCTGGCTGATCAAAAACTTTGTTCCATTTACGGAACTTTGCTTCGCCAGCAATTCAGGGATCTGGTCTTTTTCAAATTGGCCGCGCAGTTTTTCGATTTCCCTCTCCAGCTCTTTTTGGCGTTCCAAAAGTTTCTTGACTTTGTCGACGGCGTCATCGGCGCTGCCGCGCACCAGGTTGCCGATCTCCTTGAGCCGCTGTTCATAGTTGTGAATCAAATCCAAGGCGCCTTGGCCGGTGAACGCCTCGACGCGCCGCACTCCTGCGGCGACGCCGCCTTCGGATTGGAGTTTGAATATTCCAATCTCTCCGGAAGCGCGCACGTGAGTGCCGCCGCAAAGCTCGGTGGAAAAATCACCTATTTGGACCACCCGCACACGGTCGCCATACTTGTCGCCAAAAAAGGCGAGGGCACCGTGGCGGATCGCCTCGTCGTAACTGACTTCCTGAATGGAAACGCCGGCATCTTCGCGAATATGATGATTGACGCTCGTCTCAATCAGCGCGAGCTGCTCATCGGTGATAGCGCCGCTATGATTGAAGTCGAAGCGCAGTCGCTCCGGAGTAACCAGCGAACCGGCTTGGCGAACATGCTGTCCTAATTCCCGGCGCAACACCGAATGCAGAATATGCGTGGCCGAATGATTGAGCTTGATCTTTTGACGATGCTTGGGATCGACTGCCAATTGAACTTTGTCGCCGACCTGGACACGGCCTTTTTTGACTCGTGACCGATGCGCTGTGAGTTGGGGCGTGGGATGGTGTGTGTCGAAGACTTCGATAATATCGCCGCGCGCGGTAGTGACCGTACCACGATCACCGATCTGGCCGCCCGATTCGCCGTAAAAAGGTGTCTCGGCGGTGAGCAGCTCGATCTCATCTCCCTCTACCGCTTCGTCTAGACCGGCGCCGTTGCCATAAATAGCCAGCACGGAGGATTCTCCTGCGAGCCGATCATAGCCGATGAAACGGACTTGGCGGTCGAGTTGGATCTTGGATTCCATGCTGGTGGATTCGCGCGCTTCACGTCCGCGCGCGCGCTGCTTCTGCATGAGCTTCTCGAAGCCAGGCTGGTCGACGGCTATGGATTCACCGCGCAAAATATCTTCGGTCAAATCAAGCGGAAACCCAAAAGTATCGTAAAGACGGAAAGCGACGTCACCGGACAGCACTTGCCGGTTTTCTCTTTTGAGTTTTGCCGTGGCCTCCTCGAGCAGCGCGAGCCCCTTCTCTAGAGTTTCTCCGAAGCGTTCTTCCTCGGTGCGAATGACTTCGCGAATGCGCTGCTCTTCGGCGCGCAGTTCGGGATAGGCATCACCCATCACCGCCGCAACAGTCTTGGCGACTTCATGCAAGAAGGGTTGTTCAAGGCCGATCAAGCGCCCATGGCGCGCGGCGCGCCGTAGCAGTCGGCGCAAGACATAGCCGCGCCCCTCATTGCTCGGCATGACGCCGTCGGCGATCAAGAAACTAACCGCGCGCGCGTGATCGTCGATGACCCGGAACGAAATATCCGCCGTTGGATTGACGCCGTACTTTTTGCCGGTAAGTTGCTCGGTGGTGGCTGTGAGCGCACGCATATAATCGATGTCGTAATTCGACAACACGTTCTGCAGCACGGCGGTGATGCGCTCCAGCCCCATGCCGGTATCGACATGCTTCGACGGCAGCTCTTCCAGCTCACGATTTTCTTTGCGGTTGTACTGGATGAAAACCAGATTCCACAGCTCGATGTAGCGCGCGCAGTCGCCGTTGACCCGGCATTCGTGTCCCGGCACATCTTGCCGGTCGCATGCCTCGGGCCCGCGATCCAGATGAATCTCGCTGCATGGACCGCAGGGACCGGTCTCGCCCATTTCCCAGAAATTTTCCTTCTCTCCGAAGCGGCTGATACGTTCGGCGGGCAGACCGCTGATCTTCGCCCATAGGCGCTCGGCGTCATCGTCGTTGAGGTAAACGGTCGCGTAGAGTCTGTCCTTGGGCAGGCTCCATTCCTTGGTGAGCAGATTCCAGGCCCACTCGATGGCTTCGGCTTTATAATAATCGCCGAAGGACCAATTGCCGAGCATCTCGAAAAAGGTGTGATGATACGTATCGCGACCGACGGCTTCGAGATCGTTGTGCTTGCCGCTGATGCGCAGGCATTTTTGTGCGCTCGTGGCGCGCGCGAAGGGCAAACGCTCCTGGCCGAGAAAGACGTTTTTGAACTGAACCATCCCCGCGTTGGTGAAAAGCAAGGTCGGGTCTTTGTCGGGTACGAGAGACGAGCTGCGGACCACGGTATGGCCCTGTTTTGCGAAATAATCCAGGAAGGATTTGCGAATGTCACTGCCGGTCATCGTATTTCCATCAATCTTCTTCTATCGAATAGCCTAACAGATCGAAAATCACTTTGCTGCTATAGCCGCGGCGCTGTAAAAAGGCCACCGCGCGGTTGCGCGTTTTGGATTCTTTCAAAGCTGCGCCGGCGAAACGTTTGGCGAGAAGGCGCTTGGCTCGCCCGGCTTCGTCGACTTGATCGAAGGTCTCTCGCAACGTGTCGCGAATCAGGGATTGGCTAATACCCTTACTTCTCAATTCTTGATCGATTCTCCTTGGGCCATAACCCGTGCCTTGGGCGCGCGCGAGCGCCCAGTCGCGTGCGAAGACCTCGTCATTTACATACTTCAATGAGCGCAGCCGGCCGACCGCGCTTTCGACGGCCGCCGGCAAGTAGCCTCGTTGATGCAAATAGTGTCGAACTTCGGCTTCGCTGCGTGAGCGATAACCGAGATAGCGTAGCGCAGTTTGCAACGCGTCTGCCGCGGCCGCGGCTCCTTTGGAATCGACTTCGGCTTTCTTGAGCGCCAGAATGACCTTCTAAAGCTACCGAACTTTGCCTTTTTCCTTCTTGTCCGCGCTCGGCACTGTGGCCGCCGCAGGGGATTCGGCTGGGCGTCGTTGAATGCCGATCTTTTCCATCACTTTAGCCATGATGTCGTTCGCGGTTTCGGGATGTTCCTTGAGAAACGATTTGGCCGCCTCGCGCCCTTGGCCGATGCGTTCACCGCTGTAAGAATACCAAGCGCCGCTCTTCTCGACGACTCCGAGCTCGCTGCCGAGATCGACGATTTCTCCATCACGCGAAATACCGGTGCCGTAGAGAAGATCGAATTCGGCTTCTTTGAACGGTGGCGCCACTTTATTCTTGACTACTTTGACACGGACCCGTCCGCCGATCACGTTGTCGCCGTCTTTGAGCGCGCCGATGCGCCGAATATCCATGCGCACCGAGGCGTAGAACTTGAGCGCGTTGCCGCCGGTCGTGGTTTCCGGGTTGCCGAACATGACGCCGATCTTCATGCGAATCTGATTGATGAAAATGACCACCGTCATGGATCTGGCAATCGTCGCAGTTAACTTGCGCAATGCTTGCGACATCAGCCTCGCCTGCAATCCCATGTGCGAGTCGCCCATCTCGCCTTCGATTTCCGCTTTGGGAACGAGCGCGGCAACGGAATCGATCACCAGCACGTCGATCGCGCCGCTACGCACCAGGGTCTCGGCGATTTCCAGCGCTTGCTCGCCATGATCAGGTTGTGAAATCAGTAGCTCATCGGTATTAACTCCCAGCTTCTTGGCGTAGCTCAAGTCCAGCGCATGTTCGGCGTCGATATACGCGCCCATGCCGCCCGGCTTCTGCGCTTCGGCGACGATATGCAGCGCCAGCGTGGTTTTGCCGGAGGATTCAGGGCCGTAGATCTCGATTACGCGGCCACGCGGCACGCCGCCGATACCGAGGGCGATATCGAGACCGAGAGATCCGGAAGAGACTACCGGCAGATCCTTGGGCACGCCGGCTTCGCCGAGTTTCATGATCGCGCCCTTGCCGAACTGGCGTTCGATCTGGCTCACGGCGAGATCGATCGCCTTCTCTCGATTTACGTCCATCTCCTGCCTCCTTCAACTGGCCTATTATTCATTTGCCGAGGGAAATTACTTTGAGCCGGCGGTAAACCGCGCCTTCGGCCTTTAACACGCTCTGGAATAGTACTACCTCGTTCACGACGGAATGACCAAATACGCAATGCCGCCAACTCTCCAGATCTTGCTTGAGCGTTTTTGGCGCCCGGTCGGAATCGCGCCATCGTCCAATTGTCAGGTGCGGCGTGAAGCTTCTCTGTTCTGGCGCAAACCCGAGCGGCAGCAACGACGACTGGACCTTTGCCGCGAGCCCGCCCAACTCATTTCCAGTCAAGCCGACCCATAAAATTTTTGGCCGCCCTCGCTCGGGAAATACCCCTAGACCTTTAGCATTTATGGTGAAGCGCGGAAAGAGGTGGAGCTGCTCCCGAAGCGCCGCGGCGATCGGTTCGACTCGCGCTTCTTCGACGTTACCGAAAAACTTGACCGTCAAATGAAGGTTCGTCATCGGAACCCATCGAACGGCGGGAATGCGCTCTCGAAGATCGTCGATGGACCGGCAAATTTTCTCGATGACTTGCGGCTCCAGATCGATGGCGAGAAAGGCGCGAATCACGACTATTCTAAAAGGGTGAGCCGCAGCCAATTGAGCGCGGCTTGTGAGGTGCCGAGAATGACGCGCTCGCGCTCGCCGTGGAACTGGAATTGACGCGCTTCGTGGTTATTCCGCCGTGCGAGACTGATCCACACGGTCCCCACCGGTTTTTCCGGGGTGCCGCCGCTAGGTCCCGCGATCCCGGTAACACTCAGACCGACGCTCGCGCCGGTTTTCTCCCTGATGCCGCGAGACATTTCCAGCGCTGTTTGCTCACTGACCGCGCCATATTTTTCTAAAGTTGCCGGCTTCACTCCAAGAAATTTCACTTTCGCTTCATTGGAGTAGGTTACCGCGCCGCCGTAATAGTAGGCGGAGCTGCCGGCGATCCGGGTAATGCGATGGCTAATCAAACCGCCGGTGCAGGATTCCGCCAAAGCGAGGGTCTGGTTTTTCTCCATTAACAATTGGCCGACCTTTTCTTCCAGAGCGACATCGCCTTCCGCATAAATATACGTACCCAGGATGCGGCGAATTTGTTTACAGCGTTCGACAAAGCCTTTCTCTTGCCCTTTGCCACCGCTCGCCGTTAAGCGCAAGGTCAAATCCGGATAATGGGCGCGAAAAGAGAGCTTATCTTGCGGCCCCAGGTCGACGGGTTTTACGAGGTCGTCTAACTTCGACTCAGTGAGGCCGTGGATCTTAAACGTGCAGGAGAAAATTTCACTGTCTTTGCCGCGCTCCGTGGTGATCCACGGCATGACCGTTTCATTGAACATGGCGATCATTTCTCGCGGCACGCCGGAAAGCCAAATGAGACTTTTGCCTTGCCTCATTGTCACCCGAAACCCGGGCGCGGTGCCGACCGGGTTAGGGATGATAATCGCGTCTTCAGGAAAGCAGGCCTGTTTGAGATTATTCGGCGTCCAAGCGATGGCGCGCGCTTCGAAGCGCTTTTTGAGGGCGTCGGCGACGGCTTGGTTCGTGATGAGCTTTCTGCCGAGAAATTCTGCGACCAGCTCCGTAGTGAGATCATCGGCCGTGGGCCCGAGGCCGCCCGTGCCGATGATGATATCACCTAACTCGGAACCTTGATGCATCGCCCACAGGAGCTTTTCTCGATCATCGCCAACTTTTAACACGGCGGCGACCTTTACACCGACGGTGAAAAGCCGATCCGCGATAAACGCTGAATTGGTATCGACGACTTTGCCGGTTGTGAGCTCGTCGCCGGTACTCAGGATTACGGCGGTTTGTATCATACTAGTCGCTAAGAAGTCCCCCGGTTCAGAAAGTCAGGTATCCGCCAAAATGATGCAGGCGCTGCCAGAAAGCTTTCAAACGAGGGCGCCCAAATATCTTTGCAATATCAAAAAATCGCAACAAGACCAATGCAGCTCAAGCAGATCCCGTGCCAGTAAGAAAACAAGTTCACAGTAATCCGGGTAATCTCGCCGATGACTAAACCGGGAGGACAGGACAGTATGGATCGGGCTTAGAGGAATTGAGACTTTAGTAATTTGGCGCGAGGCTAGTTTAGAAAGCTGAGCCTAAGACTGCGGCGGTGCCCCGAGCTCGACGAGATAGTTTTGTGTCTGGTTTTCGAAAATCTTTTGCAACGACGGCTCGATGCTATCCTCGGCGGGAAAATCGACGCTCAGCGGGTTGATGAATTGCTGGTCTTTGTAGAGCTCGAAGTGGAGGTGCGGGCCGGTGCTTCGACCCGTGGAACCGACGTAGCCGATGATCTGTCCCTTGGTCACGGCTGCGCCGTCGCGAATGCCTACGGCAAAGCTGTCCAGATGGGCATACCGGCTCATGTATGTTGAGTCGTGCTTGATATCGATCGCTTTGCCATACGAACCATTCCAGCCGGCTTCGCTGATGACGCCGTCACCGACGGCACGAACCGGAGTGCCCCGTTGCGCCGCGAAATCCACGCCTGTGTGCGGCAAATTGGTCTTTAGAATCGGATGGAAGCGCGATTCGGTGAAGTGCGAGGTAATGCTGGTAAATTCAAGCGGAAAGCGCAAAAAAGAGCGCGCCAGGCTGCGACCTTCGAGGTTATAATAATTTCCTTGGCCGCGTTGCTTTTCGAAATAGATTGCCGTCAGTTTTTGCCCGGCATTAGTCAACTCGGCTGCCAGGATGCGTAGGGTTGACTTGGTTTCTTGGCCCCTGCGGCTGCGCTGTTCGTAAAGAATCTTAAAGGTATCGCCTTGGCGGATTTCCTTCTCTATGTCGATGTCCCAGGTAAAAATATCCGCGAGTTGCGAGATCAACGCGGATTGGATTCCGACCTTGCGTCCGTCTTCGAATAGTGAGGTTTCCACCGATCCGCTCACCGTTTTCACTTCCACGTCGTACGGTTTTTCGCGTTTCTGAAAGAGTATTCCTTTAATACCTTGCTCCCAAGTCAAGGTCGAAGCGTCGTCTTGGTCGATCTCGAGGGCCTTTAATTTGCTCGGAAGGACTAGGGTTCGTTGACGGAATATGGGATTGCTAAAATACAGATGCACGTCTCTTCCGACCGGCAGCACTTGGCGGCCGAGGTCGCGTGTCATCGACCGTGTCCACTGCTGCCTTTCCTTCTCCGGCAGGCCATAACGACCCAGCATATCGAAAATCGTTTCGTCGGCGCGAACCCGGTGGGTCATATGTTCGCGCTTTTCGAATGGATCGAAGGGTTGAGGAAAGGGCAAGGAAAGCAGGGTTCGCTGCGTTGGGATGTTGGTGACTTTACGAACGGGAACGGTGACGGGATTGGCTTTGCCCTTGGGAGCCTCTTTGCGTGGGGTCTTTTGCTTTGCGGCGTGGGCCTGAACTGAATGCATCACCAGCACTGCGATGAAAGTCGCAAGCCATGTTAAGGTTTTGAAATGGCAAGCAAGAATTGGTCGCAGCGCAAGCTTTTGATGCGCCAAACCGACGCTTCGACCCGTTGTCGTTACTGAAGTCATAGTTAAAAAAGCTTACAGTTAATTAGACCGTTTCGCCGGCTCTGTCAAACAAAAAACCCCGCCCTTGGGAAAGCAAAGAATTCCTTTGGAAACTTGGAAAGTTTTCAGTCAGGCTCAGCAAAGGCAAATTTTCTCAATGCGATTTCGAGCAGAAATAGACAAAACGCCAAAATAATAAAGGGCTGCTTGATCGGCTCATAGGTCTTGGTCACGGTCGTTGAGATTTGGTTCGGAACCGAGCGCGGATTGATTTCGCCACCAGTCGCCTGCGCCATGCGCGACAAGAGTCGATGGTTAAATTCTGCGCGCGGCAATTCGCTATTCAAATCATAAGAAAGGGAGTAGCCGACTGGCGGAAAGGGAACCCGGCGGCCGCCTCTTTCCTCAACGATATCGATTCGATAGTCGCCGCGCTGCGCAACCGGCAAAACCGCCTGGTAATGACCCGGCGCCAAACGGTTGAGAGCGCCCTCTGCCTTAATTGCTTGGTTATGGATCGTGAACCGGTACTGGCTGTTGGCGCTGACTTCATCATAGATTGACAGATCGAGCACGGCGCCATTTTCGCCGTAGCTGACCCGGACTTCATGCGCCGGGATTAGATTTTCTTCCGGTGGATTGAGCCAGTCGAACAGGCGTCCCCAAAACCCCTGCAACCCGCTCCACGGAATCCAGTTTCTGCTCCAGCGGCCTTCCAAATCGGTCGTCAAAGCAATCGATTTCCCTTTGCCGTAACGCCAGGAGGCCAATAGCGGCAGGCGGCGGTCTGTTTTCGAAATCGCCAGATCCATCTGGGCATTTCTTTTGAGGTCGGTTTCCATAAAGCCCAGGACCGATGGATAAGCCCGCGCGCCGAAGCCGGCGAGTAACTCCGAACCTCGTTCCTGGACCGGCGTCCAAGGCCCTTCATTTACCGGCTCTTCTTTCGTTTTGTCTTGCATCTGCTCCAGCACGATCTGGGGCAGCGTCGAGGGATCGACGACGTGATGAAACAAGCCGCCGCCGTACTGGCTGATCCGTTTCATGACGCGGACGTCGGCCTCGGAGCTGATCGCCACGGCGGAGACCGTAATCTTGAGCTCGTTCTTCATCATGCTGACCAGATCGACGAGCTCGCCCTGGCTGCCGCGAGTGACACCGTCGCTCAATAAAATAATATGCTTGCGCGAAGCGTTGGTCCGTTCGAGCTGGCGTTTGGCTTCCAACAGGGCCGGCAAAAAGTAGGTTTGACCGCCGGGCTTGAGACGATCGATTTGCGCGTCGATGACGCCGCGCAGACGCGCCATCGTCTCCATGTAAACGACCACGAAAGGACTGTCATCGAAACCGACCACGCCTAGCAGGTCGATATCCTGTAATTGCCGCGCGACGGCCTTGGCGGCTTCCTTGGCGTAGACGATGCGGTTGTCGTCGCGCATACTGCCCGACTTGTCCACGACCAAAACGATGGCGCGGTTTTTCTCTTCGCGCTTAGGCGGCTCTTTGGGTTCGACCGGCAAGATAGTTTCAATGGGGGTTTGGCGATAACTGGTCGGCGCAAAACTGGCGTCGGCACCGAGCATGATAAAGCCGTTTCCTTCGGCGGTATGCCGTTCGATCGAGGCGAGATAGCCGGATGCGAAGCGGTCGCGCTCGGCATTATTAAAAATGACGATCTTATAACCGGACGCTGGCGGAGCGGTTTCCGGCCGCCGCACGGTAACCTCAAGCCCCTGGCGTTTGATTATTTCTTCGAGATGCCGGCCTGCGCCGCTTTGGCCGTTGATCAGCAAAACCTTGGTTTTGGCCCGGGAGCTGACCCATGCGACGGCGTGGTTGTCGGCCGGGTAGCGGTCGGTTTCCTTGTCGCGCGGGGAAAAGCTCGCTTGAAAAGAGGTCAGGGTATCTTCGCTCGGCGTGGCCTGAAAAGTAAAGGTCTGGCTTCCTGGATTGAGTTTCACGGGCTCAGTTTTGAGTGCCTGCCCGTTGCGGGTGAGCGCGAGTGTGCCCTCGACCGGCCGGTCGTTTTGATTATCGAGCACTACTTTGACGTTCAAACTCTCGCCGCTATTTCCTTGGGTCGGCGCCAGCAATTTGGTTATTGCGACATTGGCAATCGCTGGACGCCCGGCAGGCAGGATGGGATAAATCTTGATTCCCGCGGCCGCGACCGCCGGTAAAAGGCGTTCGACGTTTCCCTGATTTTCCCAACCGTCGGTAAATAAGTAGAGACTGCGCGGCCCTGCGGGCAGCGCCAAAAGCGCGTTGAAAAGATTTTCCAAACTGGTTTTTTCCGGCGCCGCGCCGGCATTCTTGGCGCGATCGCCATCGAGTACTTCTCTCCAGTTGCTGACCCCGGCCGCCGCGGCGCCAAACACGAAGACGCGATCGTGGCGACTGGGCGCAGGGACCGGGCGGGCCGAGCTTTTCATCCAATCGCGCATCGAAGTCGGGATACTGTCGGAAACGTCGTAGGCGAAAATGCGCTCCTGATCGCGTGATTCCTCGCTCGCCGACTGCGGATCGGCGAGCGTCAAGATCACCAGCGCCAGAATCAAGCTGCGCGCGAGCAACACCACGAGGCGGCGGTCGCGGAAGCGAAACCACAAAAGCGGCAAGGCGAGCAACAGCCAGAGAAAAAATGGCTTGGCGAAAACAATGTCGGCGAGAAATGTGTTCAATGGATTATTCATTGAACCTACACCGCTTGACGCGAACCACGGCGAAATTTACCAACGGTCAGGGGCGGGTTGATAAACCACTCGATGAAAAACAGCAACAGCGAGCCAAGCAGCAGATAGGGCCAGAAAGTAAAGAGCGCCGAGCCGCTACCGGGGGTTTGTGTCGAGCCCTGGAGTTCGATGGCTGCCGGCGTTCTCAGGTCGGATTCATTGGCGTCGGCCAAATTGCGTGCATACAGGTCGGTTTCGCGGCCACGCTGACGCTGATAGACGCCCTGGCGGTAGGTATCTAAAAAATAGTCGCCGCCCGATTTCAACGACGCCTTCTCGCCGGTCGGCGCGATAATAGCATCGCCCGGCTGGATCGGTCCCAAAGCGATCGGTTCTCCTGTCGCTTGAGACTTGAGCGCGCCGCTTTCAAAAAACCAATCGAGAAAATTAAGCGTGAAAATCGACATCGGTAAATTTTCGCGGCCCAAATAAGGCAATGGATCGAAACCGAGAACGAGATAGCGAAAGCCTTTTCGTTCGAGAGCGAAAGCGAGGGCTCCGGCCGGACTTTCAATGACGACGTCGCCGGTCGTCTGTGGTTTTAGCGGGCGAGCGTAGGTCGGTCGAAACAAACTAAAATTGATATAGCGGGTCAACATATTGGATTCGCGCCAATTGGAAATCTGCACATTGCCGAAGGGTGCGCCGAGGCCCACCAAGAAGCTCTTTTCCGGTGGCAGAATGAAGAGCGCCGGATTTTCCGGCAAGACTTCGGGCGCCGCGAAATGAAATATTTCCAGGCCGTAGCCGGTGCGTTCTGATTTTTGATAGTCGGCGGGGGCCACGACATCGACGCTGACGCCTGGAATGGATCTTAGACTGGTTAGCGCTTGAGGCAGAGGCGTGACCGCAAGGATACGCAGGTGGCGCGAAGCGGGCGCGGTGGCGAAGCGGCGATTGTCGAGCGGCAAGGCGTCGCGGACGTCGATTTCGGCCTGGTAACTTGCATACTCGGGCAAGCCTTCGAAGCTCGCGCTGGCCGACTTATCGGCCCGGACAAGGATCTCGCGGCTAGATAAAGTTGTGCCGTTGCCTTTGACCGTTATTTTGACCTTTTCATCCCTGCTGGAAAAATTATTTACGGTCGCGCTCGCCTCCAAGCGCGCGTTGCCCAAAGAAGAACGGCGCACCTCGAAGGCGGTAACCGCCAAGTTTGACTTCGGCTGTCCGACGGAAATCACCCGTGCGACGGCGCCCTGGGACGGCCGCCGGATGATCGGTGATGAGATAGACGCGCTCGTATTTGCGCTCGCGCGCCAAGCGGCCGAGTGCATCGTCGTAATCGATCGGCGGATCGCCGAGATCGTTGGCTTGAATGCCACCGATCAGTGATTTCGCTTCAATCGCGCCGAGCGGCGCGGCATTGACCCGCTGAAGCCGCGGCGTGGTTGTGTAGAGATCGACTTTGCCCGATACGCCAAGCTCCGTGGTCAAGCCGTCGGCCTTTTCCTTGGCGAGGGCCATGCGAGTTTTACCGTCTTCCACCGTCTGCATGCTTGCCGAGTTGTCCAAGACGATGGCAATACTCGTGGGTCGAACGGAGAATACCGGTTCGCTCAGGGCCAAAATGAGCAGGGCGAGAAGCAATAACTGGAGAAAGAATATGGGCGGCAGATGAATGCGCCCCAGAGGGCGGCCGCTTACTTGAACCCCGCCTTCGAGAAACAGCAACAAGCTGGAAAAAACCAGCCGGCGCGGTTTTCGGCGCGCCAGATAGGGAATCAGCAGCAGAGGCAACGCGAACAGTCCGAGGAGAGCGGTGGGATTGAGAAACTCCATGGCCTTACTTGAAAAGTCCGATGGCCGGCAAGGTCGCGAAAATAAAATCGGTGAGATCGCGGTCGGCGACATAAAGCGAATAGTGAATGCCGCTTTGGTGGCAGAAACTGCGGATTTCCAGATTGTGATGGGCCAGCTTTGATTGATAATCGCGCTGGGAATTGCCGCTCCACTGATACCGGATCTCTCCCTGGGTCTCGCTGTCGATCAGAGCCAAGCCGCCGTTGGGAAAACGCGGCTCCACCTCCTCGCGCGACAATATTTGAATGGCGGCGATGTCGAGATTGAAACCGCGCAACAAATTCAATCCCTGTTGGTAGGCGGCGGCGGGCATGAGGAAATCGGATATAAGAATCGCTTTACCCGGCCGGCGCAGGCGTTGAAGATGCTCGCTGAGCGATGAGGCCAAGTCCATCGGACCGGCGGGAACGGCTGAAGTCGCGAACTCGATACAATCAGCCATGCGCCGCCGGCCGCGATAAAATGGCGATGCGCGCGGCGCGGTTTGCGTTGCGCAGTAAATGCAGCTTGACGTGATCGTGATTGGCCAAGATGACGTAGGCCAGCGCCAGCGCTATGTGGGTGGCCGGCAAATATTTCTCTTCGCGCGAGGGAAACGCCATGGATGCGCTCGCGTCGATAAAAACGTAGGCGAACAGGTCGACTTCTTCGCGAAACACCTTGACGTAAAGCCGGTCGGTGCGCGCGTAAATACCCCAGTCGAGATAGCGCAGATCGTCGCCGGGCGAATATTTGCGGTAATCGGCAAACTCCAAACTGGTGCCGCGGCGAGGCGAAGAGTAGCTTCCCGTATGGCTGCCGAGAAATTCCCTTCTCGTGCGCAGCCTGAGGGTTTCCAGCTGGGTGAGAAATTCAGGCGTGAACGGGTAAGACAGCATATTCGGACAGCCCTAGGTCGAAACGATTCTAGCGACTAATTTACCATTTGTGTAGAGATCCCAGGGTTCGACTCCATGCGTCTTAGTCGAAGATCGGAGACGGTTCCTGTAGCGAAATCGCTATCTTGACTCTTCTGCGATACGCGCGTAGTTTTTTTACAGAAACTATGGATTCGTCGGACAATCCACATTTGCGTAGCTACGCTCGTCCCGCTTAGGCTTTGACGCCGCACGGCTCTCGGGCCTCGCCGTCATTCCCAAGCAATGGACGGTCTCTAAGCCGAGGTCAGCGTGCGTCAATTTCGCTTCAGTCCAGCGCTGCTCGAAACCCCCGCATTCACCGTTGGTGACGTGCTTATCTTGCTGGGCATTTCCACAATTCTTTACGTTGGCGTGCGCTTGGCTTTCCATGTCCCTGCCGTCATTGCGGGTCCGGATATATCTCTCTCACCATTGGCATTGCCGTGGTATGCTTTGCTTTCTGTTGGACGCATGGCGGCGGCGTATTTTCTCTCCATGCTGTTCAGCTTGTTCTACGGTTACGCCGCCGCGCGCAACCGCACCGCGCGAACGGTGCTCATGCCCGTGCTGGATGTGCTGCAAAGTGTGCCCATCCTGTCATTCCTGCCGGTTGTCCTGCTCAGTCTAAGCGCCGTCCTACCTCAAGCATTTGCCGCCGAGTTTGCCGCTATCGTGCTTATCTTCACCTCGCAAGCGTGGAACATGACCTTCAGTTTTTATCAGTCCATGACCACGATCCCGACCGAAATGCGGGAAGCCGCCGCGGTTTTTCGCTTCGATCCCTGGCTACGCTTTAAGGCGGTTGAACTTCCGTTCGCGGCGATGGGATTGCTATGGAACAGCATGATGAGTTGGTCGGGCGGTTGGTTTTTCCTCATGGCCGCTGAAATTTTCAACGTCGGGAGCCGAGATTTTCGCTTGCCGGGACTGGGTCGTATTTGCAAACCGCGGCTAACGAGGGAAATCTGCGCGCTGTCATTTTGGGTGTCGCAACCTTGGTCCTCGTGATCGTTTTGCTCGATCAATTTGTCTGGCGGCCTCTGATTGCCTGGACCGATAAGTTTAAAGTCGACATGGTCGAAGGCGATGAGCCGCCGCGGTCGTGGTTTCTTGATTTGATTTCGCGCGCCTGGGTTATAGAGCAATTTGGCACGCGCATCTGGCGGCCCTTTAGTGAATGGGTCGACAGAGGGTTTCAGCGACGCACGAGTGGAGTCATTGCCTCGCTTGAACCGTCTGGCGACGCGACGGCTTCTCGCCTGGCGATAGGGATCCTGACTGCTTTCTTGCTAGGGGCTTTATACGGAGGTTATCGGGCAGCAACCCTATTGGCTAGCTCTTCCGGTTCCGCATGGGCGGATTTGGGAAAAGGCATCGTCGCCACTTTCCTTCGGGTGAGCGTTGCACTCGCGATTACTTTGATCTGGACCATTCCGGTCGGCGTGTTTATCGGAACCAATCGTCGTCTTGCCGCAATTCTCCAGCCAATCGTGCAAGTGGTTGCATCCATTCCGGCGACGGCGCTTTTCCCCGTGATGTTGCTGGCGCTGCTGCAAGCGCCGGGCGGTTTAAACATCGCCGCTGTGCTCCTCATGTTGATGGGAACGCAGTGGTATTTGCTATTCAATGTAATCGCGGGTGCGGCGGCTATTCCGCAAGATTTGCGTTACACCACCGACCTGCTTCGCCTCTCATCTCTGGACCGCTGGCGGACTTTGATCTTGCCCGCGCTTTTTCCATACATCATCACCGGAGCCATCACGGCGAGCGGCGGCGCCTGGAATGCAAGTATCGTAGCTGAACACGTTGAATTCGGCGGCGAAACTCACGCTACAACTGGGGTCGGAGCGCTGATCGCGCAGGCGACCGGTACCGGTGATTATGCGCTTCTATTGGCCGCAACGCTCGCTCTTGTGATCACGGTTGTTTTTATCAATCGAACATTCTGGCGCCGCCTCTATAGATTGGCTGAACAACGTTATCGCATGGAATAGTCTGCATCGGAGGTATCCCATGGTTACTGCAACAGCACTCAATGACTCCGACGATTTGTTGGACCTTCAAAGCGTCACCAAAGCTTACCGGCTGGAAACCAAACAATTTCTCGCCGTCAAAGACATCAATCTCCGCATCAAGCCAGGTGAATTTGTCTGCTTGCTGGGGCCATCTGGGTGCGGGAAATCGACGTTGCTGCGGATCATTGCAGGATTGAACGCCGCTACTTCTGGGGTGGTTTCCTATCACGGGCAGCAGTTGAAAGGCGTCAATCCCTACACGACGATTGTCTTTCAAACGTTTGCGCTTTATCCCTGGCTCACGGTGCAAGAGAACGTGGAAATTGCACTGAAAGCGCGCGGGGTACCGGTCGAATCTCGCAAGGAGCGCGCTCTCAAATTGATTGACGTTGTCGGTCTAGACGGATTCGAATCTGCATATCCGCGTGAACTCTCCGGCGGCATGCGGCAAAAAGTGGGCTTTGCCCGCGCCATGGCCGTCGAGCCGGAATTGTTATGTTTGGACGAACCTTTTTCCGCGTTGGACGTGCTTTCCGCCGAGGCTTTACGTGGCGAGCTGATGGAACTATGGCTGAAAAAGAAAATCCCGACAAAAGCTATCTTGATGGTCACTCACAACATTGAAGAAGCCGTGTTGATGGCCGATCGCATCGTGATCATGGGCAAAGATCCCGGTCACATTGTAACGGAGATTCCCGTCACGCTTCGTCAGCCGCGGCAACGCAAAGATACTGCCTTCCAAGGCCTTGTCGATAAAGTGTACGCGGCCGTTGCCGGTCAATCCAAGCCGAAGGAAGAAACGCTTGGCACTCAACCTGGACAGCCTGGCGTAACCCGGGCCTTACCGAATGCTCAGCTCAGCGCGCTTACCGGTCTGCTGGAGAAACTTGTGGAAGACGGCGGACGAGTCGATCTTTACCGGATCAGCGGCGCTCTGGTCCTCGAACTCGATGATCTCTTGCCGATCGTCGAGGCGGGGGACTTGCTGGGTTTCATGACGGTGCATGAAGGCGATCTGCTACTGACCCCGCTCGGGCGCGCGTACGCTGATGCCACCATTCTGGGCCGTAAAGCGATAATCGCCGGGCGGGTCTTACGGTTGCCGGTTATCGCCTGGATCTATGAAACCCTCCAGCAGGACGAAAATCGCCGAGTCTCGTGGGATTATTTCCGCGACAAGCTGGAAGCGGACTTCGGTGATTTGAGCGAGAAACAGTTAGACATCGCCATCAGTTGGGGACGGCACGCCGAGCTGTTTGCCTACGACGACAGCGCCGGGGAACTATATTTAGAAAGTGAGGACGGAAAAATTGCTGAGAAAAGTTTTGCTCTAAGCGAACTCTATGAGGCCTGGGCGATCCTTTCCATACGGGAGCGAGTCGAAGGCTTTAAGCTGCTCCAGCAGGATGACGCGGAGAATTTTTTTCTGCACCTTAGTCCCCGCGACAAGGCCCAACTGACTTTAGCTCTGCCACCCGGAGAGCGGAAATTATGGATGAGACTGCTTGCCCCTGATGAAGCACTGGACGTGCTCCAGGAAGCGCCCGGCGAAGAACGTGATGGACTTTTAGCGCTACTCGATGACAAGACCCGCAGGGAAGTGAAAGGTCTGATCGATTACGCGGCGGACCAGGCTAGCGGCCTGATAAACCCAAGTTACGCCCGCTTGCGATCTCATATGACCGTCGACGAGGCTGTTAGCTTTCTGCGCCGAGATGCTCGGGACCGCGCCCAGACCATCTATTACGCCTATGTGACCGATTCTGAAGAACGGTTGCTGGGGGTAGTCACTTTCAGGGATTTGCTACTCACGCCGGGCGATAAGACCGTCCAAGATGTTATGCGCACCGACGTGATCACGGCCCCGGAAGACCTGAATCAAGAAGAGCTCAACCAGCTTTTGAAACGGTACAATCTACAGATGATCCCCGTGGTAGACTCGGAAAGGCGCATTAAGAGACTGGTGACTAAGGACGACACTTCCGAAGTTCAGCAGGCAGGATCTTAAAATTCTTTCACAGCGATAAATCACTCGGCATACGGAATAGGGTCAACCGCGCCGGCCTCTTCGAACCCTTTTAACCTTAACTGACAACTGTCACATCGTCCGCATGCGCGGCCATCGGCAAGCGGGTCGTAGCAACTCCACGTAAGCCCGTAGTCGAGCCCGAGCTTTAAGCCGGCGCGGATGATTTCCGCCTTGGTCATTTTGAGCAACGGTGTTTGAATCCTGATCCGGCTTTTGCCTTCGACGCCGGCCTTGGTGGCGAGATTCGCCATTCGTTCAAAGGCCTGAATATATTCCTCGCGACAGTCAGGGTAACCGCTATAGTCGAGTTGATTGGCGCCGAAAAAAATATCCTGCGCTTCGATCCGCTCGGCGAGCGCCAATGCAAATGCCAGAAAGATCGTGTTGCGCGCCGGCACGTAGGTGATGGGAATGCCTTGGGAGATTTCTGATGCGCTGCGTCGCTTGGGGACTTCGATTCGGTCGGTCAGCGCGGAACCACCGATCGCGCGAAGATCGAAGGCAATTTCTTTGTGCGATCTGGCGTGCAGATAATTTGCGATCTTCTGCGCCGAGACGAGCTCGCGCTCGTGGCGCTGGCCGTAGCGAAAGCTGAGCGCGTGTAACTCGAAGCCTTGCTCTCTTGCCATCGCCGCGGCGGTGGCCGAGTCGACGCCACCGCTAAAAGATCACCGCGCATTTGTCAGCCATGCTTTATGACCGCGGCGGAGCTTTGGTGCCTTCCATAGGATAGTGCTTTTCGTACCAGCCGACGATGCCTTCGTCGAGCACTTTCATGTTGCGATAGCCGTTTTCGTAGAGAATGCCATAGGCCAAACTGGCCAGGTGATGGGGGCACGCTCAATAGAGAACGACCGGTCGGTCGCGTGGAATGCTCTTGAGATAATCTTTGAAGTCGCCCAGCGGCGCGGAGACCGCGCCCAGAATATGAACTTCGCGAAACTCTTCTTCGCTGCGTACGTCGATGATCAGCGGCTTGGCGCCGCCTTTTAAATCCGTGACCAGTTCCTCGATGTGAATAAAGACCGGCGTAATATTGTCGGGTAACTGTTGTTGGGCAAACTCGGGATATTTTGACGGATCGGCGCGCGCCGGCCGAGGTGAAAAAGGAATCACCGCCGTGAGAAGCGTCAAAAGCATCGCGGTGCGGAGTATCGATGCGCGCCCGATCATGGTTTGCCCCCCTGATATTTAAAATTGGTCAACTGCGCGAGCGCATCCAAAGGTTGAACGCCGGTATAGCGTTGTCCATTGATGATCCAGGTCGGATAGGTAGTGATGTTCTTTTCTTTGCAGACGGGAGCCGAAGGCGCTTGCGGACCGCCGGGGCTGCATTCAACATAGGGAATTCGCTTGACCGAAGCACCAAACAGGTCCTTTTGCTGAGCACAGTGGGGACACCAAGAAGCCCCGTAAAATTTGGCGTCGCTCTTCGAGAGATGCTCGGCAAGAGCGCGGACCCACGGATCTTCCGGGCCCTGAGTGTCGCCCCAGTAGCCGGCATAGTGAAGATGGAGCGCGAGGATCGCAACGACGGCGACACCGACGGTTTTCGCGAGCCACGGACCCCAGGAAAATTTCGCCAAGCTCTTCGGCCGCTGAAATGTGGTAACGATGAAGATGGTCGCCATCAAGGCGAGCGATGTCAGACAATAAGGGCAGGCGGCCTGCAATTCAAAAAAAGCGACCGATGTCAGGTAAAGGCTGTAGAGCAAACCGAACAGCGCAATTACCCAAGCCCAACGCCACTGGTCGACGACGTTTTTGTTCCAAGCCACGGCGGCCAGAAGCACATAAGTGAGAAAGCCCCAAAAAGAAGTCGGCATGCCGAAGAGCGTCGACCAACGGCTGTTGAGCACGACATCGCAGCCGGCGCCTTGGGTGCAAAACGCGACGCGGCTACCTTGCCATGCTGAAAAAGTGAGATAGCCGGACAAGGCCATGCCGAGCAGCGCCAGGCCGAACAGCAGCCAGTTCGGGCCGGCGCGCAAATTCACTTTGGCTGCCGCTTGCTTGTTTTTTCGTATGCTGTCGTTGGCCATCTCCTATCCTTTCGCCAAAGTTTCAATATCGTTTTTGAGCCGGACGAAAGCTTCCAACTCCCGGCTATCGTAGTAGCCGCGTATGCGCGCTTGTTTGTCGATTAAAACGAAGCGCGGACTATGCGGGATCGTGCCGCTCGGATCGGTATCGCTGGGCAGAGCGGCCACCGCCAGATGAAAACCATCTTGCACCAAACGTAGGACGCGGTCGCGCGGCCCGGTCAAAAAATACCAGCGCTTGGCGTCGGCCTGATATTTCGCCGCATAGGTCGCTAACGCCTGCGGTGTATCGCGCTCGGGATCGACGGAAAACGACACGAGCTGAATGTCTGGCTTGCCGGCGAACTCTTCCTGCAGCTTCGCCATCATGGCTGTTTGCAACGGGCACGTGTCGGTGCAACTCGTATAGATGAAATCGGCGATCCATATTTTGCCGCGCAACTGTGACAGGCTCACGGCGCTGCCGTCTCTTTCCATGAATGAAAAATCCGGCACCGGGCCATACTGATTTAAACCGTCGATCGAGTTCGACGAGTCGCGGCTGAATTGCGGGTGAGGTCCGAGCTTGAGCCAGAGCGCCGTACCGAAGACGATTCCCAAGCCGACCACGGCCAAGCCAAGCAAGATAAACCGAGTCTTTGATGTTTCCATGATCAGAAAAACTAAGCAGGAGAGATTCTAACGATAAATTTATCGTTTGTGTAGAGACAAGACTTTGGAGAAAATGCTTTCAAACACGTGCGCTCTGGTAGCAAGATTAATATAGATTATGGCTCAACAATACACAAATATGTCTTCTAAAAAACCGAATGGTCTTCCGATAGTCGAAGGTACTATCGGTTTTCTATTGGTCGTGGGCCTGTTCGTGACGGTGGTCACGACTATTGCGAACTTAGTGCATTTCAGAGACGTCGGCTATCCAGAGAGCGCTACATTACTTCGAGTTCAGGAATTCTTGTCAACTGGACAGTTGTATCCCGACTTTAACCGCCCGCCTTACCTTGTCACCCTTTATGGACCACTGTATTACGCTTTGTTGGGTGGCGTATATTCAATAGCTCAAATGGTCGCTAGTGATCCGAGGACCGTCGTTCGACTTGCAATTATTGCTTCGTTCTCGATTTGCGTATTAACCACGTTTCGTATCGGTCAGCGCCTGTACCCGGAAGGCTCGTTTGCATTCGTGTCCCTTCTCTTTGCGATCTCGATCAAGCCTGCGTCCTTCAAAATATGCAAGTCTGGTTACCGCGAAACAATTCTTCGAATCTGTTAAACGTATTATCAACGATAGACTGTAAAATCACGAACATTGAATCCCGATGAGTTTCTGCCACGTGCGGTGACTGTTTGGGTCATTAGGATATTCGGACTGCGATGCTCAGAAGCATTCGTAAGGACGCGCCTTTATTCAAAGTAGTTATAGAAAGTTAATAGAGCTCGTCCTGCGACCTCAGGCCGATGACCATGTTGAAATGAAAGAGCTTGGTGTAATTAGAGAGGACTCTATGAACTTCCGGAATGTGGACTAGACTGGTGGAACTTTCTGAATCAGCTTGCCGTTGGTGTAGAGCTCGTAGCCTCTGATTCCCAATTCGTAGCCGCGCGGCGGGTGGTCGGAGAAGTCGGTGACGACGAGATCGAGCACGAGGAGAGTTTCGCCTTTTGCCGGTACTTGGAACGTGATTTTTATCGGGCCGACGGTGTTTTTGACTTGCGCCGGCTCGACGAGTTTTTTTAAGCACGGCTTCGCTGCTCTTGATTTTGATATCCAACGCGTCGAACGATCCGGCGTTGATCGCGCTACGAAAAATCCGCGCGCTTTTTTTGTTGATGTATTGCGTCAGATCGATCGTTGCGGTCGACGGCGTCAACTCTTTCCAGCCGCTTTGCCAAAACATGAGCCCCGGCTTTGGGCTGATGAGGATTTTATCGACCGTGATATCGAACTTGGCGAAATCGTCGATCGCTTCGCGATGGTCTTTGAGCTGTATTTCCAACACGCCTTGGTCGTTGTCGGCAGCGCGCGCCGGCAAGGAGAGAAGACAAAAAGCGATCAGGAGGCTGCAAGAAGCAACGGCGATCAGCGCTTTCACTTTTTTATCGAGGCGAGCCATTGAATGTCTTTTAGAACTTCCTTGTCCTGCCATTTGTCGCCGTAGTAGTCGATCCGTCGATTACCCTGGCGATCCACCAGAGTCGTAAACGTCGTATGCTGTACTTGGCCTGATTCGTTTTTGACCACGTGGACGCCGAAGTCCTGCCAAACTTTGGCCAATTCCGAGCGCGTGCCGGTAAGAAGCGACCAATGTCGAAGGTCCGCTTTGAAGCGGCCGGCGTAATCTTTCAGGACCGGCGCCGTGTCTTGCTCGGGATCGGTGGTGATGCTCAGCAAGAGATAGTCTTTAACTTTCTTTTCTTCCAATGCGCGTTGGATCGCGGCGAAATTGGCCGTCAATAGCGGACACACGTCTGGACAGGTCGTAAAGATGAAAGTGACCAGGATCAATTTTCCCCGCGCCGCGGCGAAACGAAAGGGTTTGCCGTCCTGATCGGTGAGCGTGAAATCAGGCACGGCGATTTTTACGGGCCGGCGGCCGATTTCACTCGGCGCTTTGGGCGGGATGGGGATATGAGCCCAAACGACCGAGGCCAAAAAGGCGCTGAGGAGCAGGATGAAAAAAATTGCCCGGCTAATTTTCGACTTTGAACTCATAAGTGACATTGAGGTTTTTGATCCCATCGGGCAAATCGCCGCGAACCACATAGGTGCTGTTGTAAGTCTGCTCTTCGCCGGGACGAAGCCGTACTGGCAGCAACAGGGCGCATTCAACGAGATCGAGATAGGGCGCCATCTCTTTCGGCTCGACCCGGTGCACGATGCGAGTGACGAGTTCGCGGGAGGTGCGGTTTTTTACGTTGAAGCCGATCGTGAACAAGTCGTCCGAGCGCGCGATGGTCTCCTTGATGATCGGTTCCGCTAAGATCCCACCGCCCGGTGGCAGGACAGTAGCGAACTTGACCTTCACTCCGGCGGCCCAGTTGAGATGGACTTTCCACTGCGCATTTTCTTGCACCAAAACGAACTCTTCCTCGCCTTCGATCATCGGCAATTTCTTTTGGCGCGTTAGATCATCGATGGCCGCGAGGATCTTCTTTTGTGCCGGCGCCGGCAGAGCATTCAAGCGTTTCTCATCCCAGTCGAGCAATAACGCGGAGACGCCGTTGGCGTCAGGGAGCTTCATGGCGACTCGAACCCGCTTCGCTTTCCCGTCCGGTTGCTCCGACACGGGCTTTAACTCGATCAGCCCGGAAAGCTTTCGTGCCGCATCCAACGCGAAACCGCTAAACGGGCCGCGCTCGCGCACGTAATCCTTTTGCGGTTTCAAGCGCTGATCCTCGCTAGCGATAAAACGATACGCGTGGCGAAAGTCGCGCGCATAGAGAAACCTAAGATATTTCGTCAATACCTGCTTGGGCTCATCGGATTGTCGGTCGCGGGCCGCGTTGATGTAATAGATCGCGGGCAGCGCCAGCATGGCCGCGCTAAAAACGAACAGAAGAAAATTTTTGAAAATACGGGACATTCGGTAAGCGAAGGCAAGATCAGGCTATGGGTCGAGAATGTCCCCTCGGATTAGCGCCGCTTTTCCGGGATGGTCCAAAGATAGATGGTGCGCCAGTCGACCTTCTCGACCTTGTCCGGTTTCCAATCGCCCATATCGAAGGAATGAGAGACAACCCGCGAGCCTGGTTTCAGTTGGCTAAGGAGATTAGGCTTCAACTTCAAGTTCACGTCCGGCAGCAGATACATGGTCACGACCGATGCGGGAGAAAAGTCGACAGTCAAAATATCTTGCTGGCGAATCTCGGCTAGATTCTGCACGCCGGCCTTGCGAATATTTTCACGCGACTCTTTCACCAGGTCGCCATCGATTTCAAAGCCAGTGGCTTTGGCGCCTTTTTTTGCCGCCGCGATGACGATCCGACCGTCACCCGAACCCATGTCAAACACGACGTCGTCTTTCTTCACGCCGGCGAGCTCGATCATTTTATCGACGACCTCCTGCGGCGAGGGCACAAAGGGCACAATTTTTTTCGATTCGAAGGATGAATCTTGCGCGCTGGCGACGCTGATTGACAGCGCCGGGAAATTGAAATCGCTCAATTGCCATGGACCGATCAGGGCCCAAAACAGCGCTAGGCAAGCGCGGCTAAAGTTTTTCATCTGTTTCTGACCTCATATTGCATTAGACGAACGGCGTGGACTTTTTCTTTGAAAACAATTAACCACAAAAAACACGGAGCTGCCAGATAGGCAGTCGATAGCGCGGCAACAGCTCACTTAAGCTGACGAAAATCGTAGGTCAGGTTCAGGCCCCGGACGCCTTCGGGAAGACTGCCACGCAGCATATAGGTGCCAGAAAATTCCTGTTCCTTGTCCGGCTGAACCGTTACCGGCAAGAGAAAACCGCACTGGACGAAATCGAGATAATCGGCGATCGTGCTGGGCTCGACGAGATGGCCAATGCGCACGGTCATCGGCTGTTGGGTGCGGTTTTTGATTTTTAAGACGATCTCGAACAAGTCGCCGGGCTGTACGACGAATTCATTCTTGGAAAGCATCACGTCCAAGTCCGGCGACTTGGACAAGTCGAGCTTGAGCGGGATTTTAACACCGGCTTGCCAATTCAAAAAAACTCGCCACTCGTTCGCTTCTCTAATCAGCTCGAATATTTCTTGTCCTTCGCTCATTTCAAGAGAGCCTTCGTGCTGGCGCTTATCAAGCGCATCGATGATTTGTTTGCGCTCGGTCGCTGGCAGAGAGTTCAGTCGACGAGCGTCCCAATTCAACAACAGCGGCGCGATTTTTTGCGGGTCGGGCACGCGGTACTTGATCGCCATGCGGACACCGCGCGGCGATTCTTGCGCGTTCAATATCCCGACTTCGATAAATTCGCTGAGCTTTCTCGCTGCATCGAGTATGAAGCCGCTGTAAGGACCGCGTTGCTGAACGTAACGATTCACGTCACGCACGTTGCGGTCTTCGGCCGAAATAAACCGATAGGCGGCGGCGAAATCGCGGGCATAAGTTGCGCGCAGGTAACTCTGGATTACGGTCATCGGGTCTTGCGTGTCCATAGCGCGCTCGGCGCCGGACAAATCTTTCGCCCCGCCAAACAGCTGCAAAACCGTCAAGAGTGAGAAGACAACCCTGGCGAGGCCGCGCTGTTTGTGACAGATCCAGTTCACAACAAATCCTTTCTCTATTTGACGACAAACTGCACGGTGTCAGTGGCATTTAACTCGGTGTTGTGATCGCCGGTGGTGACTCGGAGCTCTAGAGTGTGTTGGCCCGGCTTGATGCCATTCAAGGTTCCCTTGGCGCCTTTGAACATGCCCGCCATCTCGCCGTCGACGTAAGCATGAACATGCTCGCCGATCTTGCCCTTGGTCAGTTTGAACTCGAGCGGTACGGAGTCGCCCTTGATGACCTGGCCCGCTTTAGGAGAAACAATTTTGACGCTGGCGCCCTGAGCCGGCTTCAGAGCCGATTTCGCCGCCGTTTTCTCAGTCTGCTTGGTTGGCGTCTCCATGCTCTTCATGTGGTCGTGGCCCTCTTGAGCGACTGCGACGAAACCCACGGACAAGAAGGCAGCGGCCAAATTCAAAAATTTCATATTTCCCTCTTCAACCTATTTGACGATGAATTCAATACGATCCTTGGCATCCAATTCCGTTTGATGATCAGCGGCGACGACACGCAGCTCCAATGTATGACGACCCGGCGTGATGCCATTCAAGGTTCCCTGTTGGCTTTCAAACATGCCCAATAATTCACCGTCGATGTACGCGTGCACGTGCGCGCCGCGCTTGCCCTTGGTTAAAGTGAATTTTAACGGCACTTTGTCACCGGTGAATATTTGCTGCGGTGCAGGAGACAAAATCTTAACCCGAGCGCCTTCTGCGAGCATCAGCGGTTGAGCCGTGCCGGTGGCGGTCGTTGAGATGGCGGATCGATTCATCGTGGCGGCTTGGTGGACGGCATGAACTCCTGGTGGAAGCACGGTCAGCAAGCCCGTGGCGCTGAAAATTAGCAAACCCATAATACTTTCGACGGCGATTCTCCGCAATGATTTCCTGTTCTCCGATGGCTGGTTGTCGCCGGCGGTGCGAGGCGTTTCAGCAGGGGTTTTGTCGCGAATAAATTCAACGCACCTAATCCGAGCATAAGAACGAAAAATACTAGTTTGAGTATCAGAGTCTTTCCATAGTCGGTATTGACCAGTGTTTCGAAACCGCCGACGTGGATCCAGCTTTGATAGGTACCCGTGGCGATAATCAGCGCGACGCTGACAAGAGCGAGACGAGAGAAGCGATTGACGATTTCCGCACGCCACGAAGCGGCTTGTGGCCAGCGTTTGGCGGCGAGGAAAAGTACTCGGCAGAGAGCCATCAAACCGCCAGCCCAAAGCGCCGTCGCGATTGAATGGAGCGCGTCGGCGGCGATCGCCACGGCGGCGCCTTCGCGCAGCGCCGCGGCATGACTCATCAAACTGCGGCTTGCGACCAGCGGCAGGGCCAGTACCGCGAAGGTTCGAACGGCTTTGACACCGTTCGCCTTTTTCACAAAAGTCCAAACAATTAGAATCAATGCCGCACCGTAGGTTTCCCGTCCAAGCCAGACGTGACCGCTTTGCGTCATCGTAAGATAGCGCCAAAGCAACTCGAGCGATGGGATCGCGCGCTGAATTTTTGCGCCTTGCAAAAATAGAGCGATGAGCGCGATGCCAAGAAATGCGCTCAACGAGATTAAACCCCCATGCATGAGACTCGCGCGAAACGTCCGCGGCTCGCCGCCCGGCAATAAAAAACCGGCGGCGACGATCTGTCCAAGAAACAGCGCGAGAGCGATAAAACTCAATGCCGAGACAATAGCTTCGAGCGCGAGCATAGACGTGACTATTTACCGCCCGGGCTGAACGTGAAGTGCAGCGTGCCTTCCGTTATATGGGTATCGACGGAGAGTACTTGCCATTCGATGGTATAATTTCCGGCGCTTAAAGGCTTCAGGTCGATCGCGACGGTGTCATCGGCCAATTGACGTAATTTACCTTGGCCTACCACTTCGCCTTTGGCTCCCTTCACCGTGATCCGGCTGAACGCGAGCTCGATACCCTCGGTAAATTGCATCCGGACTTCGCGCGGCGATTCTTTGAGCGAGGCGCCGTCAGCCGGAGACACGATGATTGGATAAGCGTGTCCGAAAGCGGGCTGAATCCGGGCACAAAACAGCGCGGCCAGAGCGAGATTAGCTGCGATTGAAAACTTGAAAGACATACGTCGCCTCGTAAGAACTCTTGTCAGTTTGCTCGGATGATTGACGGACGTCTTCGTCAAACTTGACCCGGGCAAGATAGGTGTCCGGCGCACCGACCGTGACGTGAACACGTCCCTGGCTATCGGTTTTCAGATCTTGCGCCGACGCCGCGCTGGCCATTTGGCCAATGACAGTCACTGACTGGTTTGCTGCCGGTTGGCCATTTAATAGCACTTGCAGGATCAGAGTGCCTTTCTCGGTCGTGCTGAAAGGATTGCTCATCGGGACGATCTCCAAAAGATTGTTCAGCGCAAAGGTTCTCTCGAAGCCTTTCGCCTTTTGTGCCTCGACGACCTTCGGATTGCCCAGCGCAACGAATGCCGATCTGGCGTTTCTCATCGTCCGCAGTTTGGGCCCGTCCCCTTGTTGCAGGCTTCGCTCCTGTCGAGCCAGCACGATATAAACGCCGTCTGTTTTTGGCGTGAACCGCGCCAGATGAGAACCTTTCGGACCCTTGGGTCCGGTCTTCTCGGGATCTTCCCCGAGGTCGACAATTGTGTTGGTGAGATCGCTTATTTTTCCGGACGGATCGATAACGAGCAATTTCGTGTACTGCGCATCCCATTTGCCGGCGAGACGAAAACTTCCATGTTCGTTGGAGTGGTTGCCGTGCATGAGCGCAATAGACACTGGCTGACCCTTTTCGACGATCTGGTGACCTGGATCCAGCCGTCGTGGCCCTGGACTGAGCGCGGCAAGATTAGCGCCGCGCTGATCAGCAAGAATATTTTTAATTTTGAACTTGTCATTGGTATCTCCGTAAACTTGTTCTGTCGAGATTGCTTCTCATGGAGATTTGTCAACGATGGTCAATGTGCAATCTCCATGAGTTACATGGGTGTCTCTCGCCGTTGAAACCTCGTGACGTTCGGCGCCGAAGCCGCGATTATCTGACCCGCTGTCGGTTAAGGTTAAATTGGGACAGAGCGCGTCAAGCGCGATGCTGAAACAGCGCTTCATAGACTCCCCTGGAAAACTACTTCGCGCGCGCCTGATTGCTTGAGGGCCTGGCAATAGCGCGCGTATTTGGAAATAACTGCTGATGTGAGGTCAGTTAGACTAGTGGAGGAGCGCGGCTCTGGAATGCTGTCGGGAAAGGATCGGCACCGCGGTCGCTGGCGTGGAAGAAGCTGAGAGGGCGGACTAGGATTGGCAGCGAAGCAGGAATAACTTGCGACGCCAAGCCGAGATGACATCGGCTTGCCGCGACTTGAAAGACACAGTTAGAGTCGGCGGCAGAACGGTTGTTGCGATCGGTGGGCGCATGTTCATGATCAGCATCGTGTTGATGCGCTTGGGGAAACTGATCGAAAAAATGATGTACCTGATGGGGCGCGGAATAGAGTAAGAAAAACAGAAAAGACGCAGCCCAGAGCGCGGACGCGCTGCGTGTGATGAGTGGCCGGGGGCGAAGAGCGATAGGTTTCATCAAAAGACCACGATAGCGCGATTCTATACACGGTCTGGGAAACGATCAAGCGGTTTCTTGCCGACATCCTTATTGGTAGTGCATGGCACTGGGTTTCGCGCTGCGCGCAATCAAGATCAATTCCAACAAGAAAAACAGCGCCGCCGACGTCAGCACGATCGTCGCGGCGGAAGAGATGTCGAAAGAGAAGCTCAAAAACATCCCCGCGCCGCCGCAAAATGCGCCGAGCAGCGGCGAGACGATCAGCAGGGTTTGAAAACGCTGCGTCAAGTAGCGCGCGATTACCGGCGGGATGACCATGGCGGCGGCGACCAAAGTTACGCCGAGAATCTGCGTCGAAGCGAGCACGGTCGCCGCCAAGAGGATGATGAAAAGAAGATCGATCTTGCCGGTGGAAACGCCGTACGCCGATGCCACCTCGGGATCGAACGTGGCGAAGAGCAGCGGTCGGCGAATTAGAAAAAGCGCGCAGGAGACGATCAGGGAGACGAGGACGACGATCCAGACGTCGGTCCCGGTGATGCCGAGGATGTTGCCGAAGAGCGCGGCTTCGATGTTGCGCGTAAAGGTCCGGTGCGTGGAAATGATCGCGACGCCAAGAGCGAAGCTGGACGTCGTCACGACGCCGATAGCCGCATCAGCGCCGACCCAACGGCGGTGGCTGATCCAGTGAATCAAAACGCCGGCGAGTAACGCCCAGAGCCCGCCGCCGATAAAAAAATTAATGTTCAGCACGTAGCTGAGCACCGCGCCACCGAAGATAGCGTGGGACAGGCCGTGGCCGATGTAGCTCATGCGCCGCAGGACGACATAGACGCCGATAAAGCCGCAGAGCGCACCGATCACTACCGCTGCAATGAAGCCGTTACGAAAAAATTCGTATTCGAAGGGAATTAGAAGAGACATTGGAGGTTCAAGAATCGTTACTTAGATAAAACTACGCAGTGGTTTCAAATTCTGCGACTTTATGTTGAACGGTTGCGGCTTTTGAACATCAATTGCGATGTTAGTTGTGCGGTGCGTGGGGGCGTTCGCCGATCATGACCATGCCGTCTTGATGCATGACAACAAGCTCGCCGCTGTAAACTTCTTTTAAGACGTCGGCGTTAAAAATTTCATGGGGCCGGCCTTCGGCAATCAGTCGATGGTTGAGACACACCGCCCAAGGCAAGTGGGCGGCCACCCAGTTCAAATCGTGGGCCGTCAGCACGATGGCGACCCCTTCGTGATTGATCTCGTGGAGGAAGTGAATCACGTCATCGCGTGAGCGAATGTCGAGTCCGGACGCCGGCTCGTCGAGCAGGATCAATTCGGGATCGCCGAGGAGGGCGCGGCCGATAAACACCGCCTGTTGCTGGCCGCCGGAAAGCTCACGAATATGGCGAGCGCCGAGGCCGTCTAGATTCAACCGCTTCATGATTTCCTGAAGTTTGCGCTTTTCCTTCTCACCGATGCCACCGAACCAGCGACTCTTGACGAAGAACCCCATGGAAATCACTTCCTCGACGGTGATCGGAAAGTTCCAGTCGATGGTTTCCAGTTGCGGCACGTAGCCGATCCGCTCCAGTGCCGAACGTTTTGCTTCCCGCCCGCGCAGCAGAACTTTCCCCGTCGTCGTCGATACCATGCCGAGGATCGTGCGCAGCAAGGTCGTCTTGCCGCCGCCGTTGGGCCCAACGATCGCCATAAACTGTCCCGGCCAGATCTTTAACGAAACGTTCGTCAGCGCCGGCGTGGCGCCGTAGCCATTGCTGACATTCGCCAGCTCCACGAACGGGACGCCGGCGAGGCGAGTGTAAGAGCGTTCTTCGACGCCGGGAGGATGGAGACTGTGTGGATCGCCGGGCCGATGGTCGTGCGGATTTACCATTCTCAGTTCTTTCTCCGATAGTCGGCGTGCGAACCCGCGACCGGCGCCGGCTCGACTTTCTTCAGCGCATCTGCGGAGCCGCCCAGGGCTTCGAACATGATCGTCATATTTTCCACCATCATGCCGATATAAGAATGCTGCGGATCGCCGGGTTTGCCGGGCAGCTCGTCGTCTCTGAGCTTGTCTATATATCGGCTTTTTGCTTCTCGTGCGATCTGCGCGAGCACCGGACTCGGAAAAACCTCGGACCCGAAGACGGCCGGAACTTTTTCTTTGCGGATCTGTTCGATCAGTCGGATTACTTCCTTGGGGCTCGGATCGGCGAAGTCGGACGGTTGCACCGCGCCGATCACTTGGAAGCCATAACGGCGCGCAAAATAGGGCCACGAGTCGTGATAAGTGAGCAGGCGACGTTGGCCCGTCGGAATGGTCTGAATCGAGTCTTTAATCGCCTGATCAAGCGCTTCGAGTTTTTTTATGAACTGCGCGCTATTAGTTTCATACGAGTTCTTGTTTTTCGGATCGAGGCGAATGAGCTCATCGCGCGCCAGAGCCGCGTAGCGCATCGCGTATTCGGGATTCAACCAGAGGTGCGGGTTGGGATGGCCCTGTTCCTTGGGAAAGCTGAAGTCGTAAATGTACTGGTCTTCCTTGATCGTTTTGTCGCCGAGTGAATAGATCGCCGCTCCTTGTTTCAAGTTGGCTTGCGCGAGCTTTACCGTCGGTGTCTCAAGGTCGAGCCCGTTGAAAATAATTATGTCGGCCTTGCTCAGCAACTTGCTATCCGACGGCGCCGGCTCGAAAGTGTGCGAATTGATCCCTTCCGGGATGATACCGGCGATGTCCGCCTTGTCGCCGGCGACGTTCTCCACGATGCTGGTGATCGGCGCTACCGTCGTGACGACCTTTAATTTTTGCGCAGCATCCGGCGCACGGCTGGGTTCTTTTCTCGAGCAGCCGAGGCTCACGCAAAACCACGGCAAAGCCAGGAGCAGTATCAACTTCACTCGCATGGTTTGTTTAGGCTCGCTTGAAACCGCCGAATACGGCGCGGTTTTCGTCCTGCCAAAAACATTGCACGTCGGCGAAGCCGGCGCCGCGCAGCCACTGCATTTGATCCGCGATCGGCGGACGGTGCCGATCGAAATTTAAAAAGCAGCCACCGGTTTTCACCAACGGGAAAACATCTTCGTAGATGCTCTGAATAATTTTCGGCTCGCCAACGTTATGAATCGCGATCGACGAAACCACGGCTTCGAAAGGTCCTTTGAGGTTTTGGCTCCAGCCAGGCTCGGCAAAATCGCAGAGAACGTATTCGAATCGCCCGGCGAGATTGTTCATACGCTCGCCGCCGAGCTTGGCCATCTCTTTCGAACCGTCCTGACACACGGCCGTGGCGTTGGGAAAACTTTCGAGCAAAAACTTCGTTAATCCGCCGTAACCGGCGCCGAGATCCAAGATGCGGATCGGAAGTGTTTTGTTGAACGGAATGGTATCCGCGAGCAAGCGGAACGCTTCTTGCCGATTTCTTTCCTTGGGATCCTGCCCCTTTGCCCAATTCGAAACATATTCAGCTGAATCCCAATGATGGGGATCGTGTCCGTGGGAAGAGTGAGAACTACTTGCCATGTTAAATCTCCTTTCTAATGGTGACGACTGTTGGATCATTTTTGTAGTCTGAAGTGATAAACGTAGGTAAACACGGCCGGCACGTTTTGACCGTCTTTTTGCGCGGGCTCGAAGCGCGATTGCTGGACGGCTTTTAAGGCTTCTTCATCGAAGCCCGCACCGCCGCCCCTGATGATTTCCGCCTTGGTCACTTTGCCGTTAGGATCGACTTCGATTCTCAATGTCACATCGCTTTCGAGTCCGGCGCGCAACGCCATCGGTGGATAGGCGGCGCGGACCGTTTGAATCGGCTTCGCTTCGCGATTCGTTCGAAGCGGGCCGGAGGGCGCTGGCAAACCCGGGGCCCCGTCACCGCGGCCGAGTCCGGCGACGGCAGTGCCACCTCCGCCTGCGCTTCCTGAGCCCGGTGTGACGCCGCTATCGGCTTTGGAGGAAAACGTGCTCGCCCCGACGGGGGCGCCGCCGCCTTCGTCATTGGCGCTCTCCGGCAAGACTCGCTCTATCGGCGGCGCCGGCGGCGCTTTATTGTCGCTGGATTTTGCCGGTTCTTCTTTGGGTTTCACCGGAGACGGAGGCTCGATCTTAACTTGCTCGTTTTTGCTTCGCAGCGTTGGCTTTTGCGCCTGTTGCTGCTGCGGCGCGGGCTCAAGTTTCTTTTTTTCAATAAGGCTGTCTTTGGCGCGCGCGGGAGTTGTATTTGTTTCCTGCGGCGGTTCCAACAGCGATATCGGAATTAAGTCTTGGGTGGAGAGTCGGCTCTGATGACCCATCAGCACGGATACCGAGATAAGCGCCGCGAGATGAATCACTACCGAAGCGAGCAAGGAAGGAGCGAATGAAGAATCTTTCGTCATCCTGTTTCCTTGGGCTTCATCGATATGCGGAAGAGACGTCACGCGTTTCATTGGGATTTTACCGTTCGAGGACTTAGCCAAGCCTCTGTGCTTTTGCCGGTGCGCGCAGCAGAACTAGAAGGCTCATGGCGAGCAGATAAGAAGTCGAGATCACGGTGAACGCCGGCCCGAAACCATATTTCGTCATGACGCCGCCGGTAATCAGCGTCCAAAAAGGAATCGAAACAAAACCGATAAAATAATAGAGGCTGAATGCGGCATCGAAAAGCTCTTCGCCGACGAGATCGGCGAGCAGCGCCTGTGTCAGCGTCTGACGCGACGTGACCGCCGCGCCGTAGATCACCAGATTGACGAAAAGTCCGGTGGAAATATGCTGCTGCCAAGCGAGCCAGAGAGTGCACAGCGCCGACATGAGCAGTGACGCTTGAATCACCAACTTGCGATCGAAGCGGTCCGAAATCCAGCCCCACACAAACGGCCCGATCAGACTCCCCACCTGGATAAAGGTGAAAAGAAAAGCGCCGTAAGTGATGCTGATGTTAAAATCATGGACGAAGTGGGGAATGATGTAGACTTCATTGATGTCTTGGCCGCGGCCTGCGGCCCCGGCCATAAAGACCAGCGACACGAGCAGAATATTCTTGTCCTTGAAGCAAGCCTTATAGGCGTCCCAGCCGACCGGAGTCAGACGTGATTTTTGTTGCTCCGACGACGCCGAGCGCAGCGTGTCGCGAAAAACGAAACAGATGATGCCGATGATTGTCGCGAAAGACCCGACCAGCCAAAAAACGCTGCGCCACCCTATATAGGTCACCATCACCGCGGCCAACAACGGCGCCAACAAACTGCCGATCTGTCCCGCCGTGGAATGAAAAGCCAATGTGCGTCCGCGCGCGGCGCCGAAATGACTTGCGAGCATGCTTGATCCGACCGGGTGTTGCGGGCTGGAGCCGATGCCGCCAATCAGGCGGGCGGTAAAAAAATGATTGAAGTTAGATGCGAAGCCCGCGGCGGCGACGGAGAGTCCCAGCACGCAGTTGCCGACGCCGAGGATCACGCCGCGCCGAACGTAGGGGACGACAAATCCGTAGGCGGCCTGAAAGACGCTGCCTAGGGTATTGTACACGGCGGCGAGCGAAGCGATCGCGATGTACGTCATGCCCAATTCCTTCATCATCAGCGGGTAAATCACGCCGAGCATGGCGGATTGAAAATGGTTGATGAAGTGAGCGCTGCAGACGATTGAAAAAATTGCCGTGCGATTCGATGATTCTTGTACGGAAGTCTGTTCTGCAATGGTTCGCATGGTACGGTTTTATATCACTGAACGGAAAATACGAGGGTTGCCTTGAGCGATAGAAGGTCGAAATCCCTGGCGTTGGTTTCGATGCGCTTCTCGACGCGGACCACCCAGACTCCCGGACTCGTGACTTTCACATAGGCAATGCCGTCGTCCAAACTTTCGGTTGCGTAGGCAAACGTCATGAGCGCCGGTAAAGCCGTCGTAGTTGCATAGACCTGAGATTTGAGCTTTGCCTCAGCAATATCTTGACCTCATATCATTGACTCGGCTTTATGACTGAACTCGTGGCTCGATGATGTAGTCTCGATCACGCTTTCATGCCCGTATGCCGATACACCTGTAAGCTTTGCAATCCATGCGTTCATGCGTTTTCCTCACATCAAATCCAAAATCACCAGACTTCAAAGTGCCCAGCGGATTTCCTGTGGTGTAATGAACATTGTTGACCGAGTCAGGCCTCTCCCTAGTGATTACGGACGGCCGAATCGCGGAAGCTCGAAGTGCACAGTCACTCCTGCTCTCACCGTCAACGGACCGCCGGGCGTGTAGTGGATGTCGTTGACGGGAGCAGTCTCGTTGATGGTAGGCAATCGCGGGTCATTACGTATTTGAGACGTGTGAAATTGTTGGCCCGCCCACCACTTCTTGTTGGCCAGATTGGTGATCGAAAAATTGAACTCATAAAGCTGCCAGACGTATTTGGCCAGAAGATCGAAGATCATCCATGGCCGAAGTAGCGATATTCGCTCTTCGTCGCCATAGCGACTGCCCATGAAACGCATTTGCAGGCGTCCTTCCAGCCCGGAGGGATGACGCGCGGTTATCCCGCCGTAAGCCAACGCGCGAGGCGCGTTGGGGATCGCTCCACCCTGAGTCGGGCCCGACACAAATCTGCCCCAGGTGTAAGAAGCGTCGAGATCCGAGGTCAGCCAGTCGTTGATTTGATATCGGAGTTCGACCTCAGGGCCATGCCTGCGGGTGGCTCCCGCAGGTTCAAATTGCCCGGTGTCGCCGTCCAACACCAATTCGCTGGACAAATGGAGGTACCAGTAGTTAACGGCCAGGTCGAGACGATTGAATAATTTCGTTCTTAGACCGAGCTCTCCGCCGAGCGCGCGTGCGAGCGGCGCCTTATCGGGATTTGCGACAACTACTCTGGCGTCGTTGCTGTGATAACCGCCGCCGAAATTCGTATACAACTGCGGCGGCGTATACCAGTTGCCGGCAGCGAAGGGCGTGAAAATGAGATTGACCTTCGGGTTGGCCATGAAGCCCTGCGATGTGCCGCTGGTTGTAATCGCAGCGTCCGGACTGAGATTGCGCACGCTGTAAAAAAACTTGTCGAGCCGCGTTCCTATCTGAGCGCGCAACCAATCGGTCGGTCGAAACTCTTGCTGGGCATACCACGCCAAACTGGTCTGATTGATTTGGCTGTTCTGCTGGGTACTCAGCCGCCTGCGATTGACTGCGTTAAACAGGCCGACTCGAGCAATGTCGGTTCGACTTGAAAAGCCAACCAAGGTTTCCATTGGAATATTCCAGGCGTTGTAGTTGCGCCGGTAATTGAGATAGGAACCTCCGGCTCCGCGCTTATCTCTTTGCTCGATCTCATTTCCAACTATATCTCCATTGGGTAGACAAGATTCACAGTCAGGTGGGTTCTCAAAGAACGTAAAATTATTGTAGATGTCGAGGCTATAGAAATATCCCCAGGCCTGCGCGTTGAAGGACTGGCGAGCATCTGAATAGTTGTAAACGAGATTCAGATTATTACGGTCGGTATTGCCTCCCTGGCTCGGGTCGACGGCTCCAAAGCGCCCAAGAACGGCTCCCGGTTGCCTGGTCAAACGCGACGGGATCTCTCCGGAAGCGTTCCAGTAGCTATGATGGAATGTTCCCAAAAAACTCAGATTGGAATTTGCCGTCGAGAGAAGCGTGAATTTGGTAAAAAGGTTATAGCGGTTGTAGCCCAGCGGATCCTTGAACGGCCCGCGTTCGTGATAGGTCTCGAAAGCTACGTAGGGTTGAAAGAGCGTGCCTTCGGGAGGGGACAAAATAGTCAGGTAGCGTTGCAGGCTGTAGCTGCCACCCAAAATGCTTGCAATTGAATCTGCTGGCCGCCGTTTAGTAAGGATATTGACCGCGCCCGCTGTGGCGAAATCGCCATACTGCACGAAATAGGGTCCTTTGGTGACGTCGATATGGTCGACGATTTCCGGGATGAGCCAGTGAAGATCGGCGTATCCTTGGCCATGGGCATTATTCGGCAATATTGACGGGAATGCCGTCGACGAAAATCGCGAAATCAGTTCCATGATCCGCATCGAATCCTCTAATTAAATACTCGTCCGCTTTCCCTCCTCCCTGATGCTGCACCGTGTAGAGACCGGGAACAGAACTGGTGAGAATATCGACCGGTGTGCCGGTGGGCCGAAGCTCAAAATCTTTTTGCCGGACGCTTGTTTCGGTGGCGGTTGAGACCGGCTGTTCGCCAAATACATAAATCTCTGTTGGTTGCGGCGAACCTGTCTGTGTGCTTTGTCCTGTCGCCGACGGTACCTGAGAAGGGTCAATTTCGGCCGCTTGCAACCGATCAGACGCACCGCCGCTTGCCAATAAAATCATCAGTATGAGTCGGTAAATAGTAGCAATGGAAAAGTGCGGCTTTAACATTGCTATTCTCCTAGTCGTAGTACAATCGCGAAATTCGTGTTACCCGAGGACAAAAAAATTAATGCTTCATTTCCGGCGTGGTGGTTACGAGTTTGCCGTTTTGCACGCCTTTGGTGGCGATCAGTTTCCCGGCAATCTCGTGAACCTTGTCGCCCCGGCCACGGATGACGATCACTTCCAAGCAATTGTGTTCATCCAGGTGGATGTGCAGGCTAGCATTGACGGCAACTTCCGCTTTGTGCTGCATATCCGCGAGCAAATCCCCGAGTCGATGGACGCGATGGTCGTACACTAGAGTAACAACGCCGATGACCTCGGCGTCGGCCTGGCCTACTTTTTTCTGAATCAGATGATCGCGGATCAGATCGCGGATCGCCTCGGAACGGTTCTGATAACCGACACCGGTGATACTTAGATCAAATGCCGCCAGCAGATCCTCTTCAAGAGAAACGCCAAAACGTGATAAATGATTCATTGATCTGTTTAATTCGTAGCACGAATTCAAATATTGTGTCAAACAATACTTCTTCCTGGGCATAGTTTGGCAGCGCGCTATTCCTGTGTTACGTGTGGATTCGGTGACTTGGTTTGGTTTTGCACGAATATTTTTTCTCTTAATCGGGCTCGTTGCCTGCGGCCGCAACGCGCGCATGGATATGCTTTACGCCGAGCGGTGCATCGCGTGCCACGGACCCGTCGGTCGAGGCGACGGCGCCTTGGCAGCGAGTTTGCCATCGGCGCCGCCTGATTTTAGAGATACAGTGCAGGGAAAGAGCAACAATCAGATTCGTCGAATTATTGCCGAGGGACGCGGCTTGATGCCGGCGTTCGAACCCGCTCTACGTCCGGCCGAGATCACCGACATGTTGCAAATGGTTCGCTTCTTAAGCCGCGAGGGGCGCGATTTGGCCTGGTGGGAGAGATTCGATACTTTGGTTGTCGCGCACTGCAATATTCCGTGGGAGACTGTCCTCGGTTACGACGAACCCACCGACACGAAAAAACCGTAATCGTATGTATTGCCGCAGCTTGTCCGTAATAATTTTTTTCCTGGCGCTCGCGGTTGGAGAAATAGCAACCGGTGGAAACAATCCCGGCGCAAAACAACCGGGTGCGCAGCGCCGGCTTGCAGCAGTTCCGATCAACGATTTCGTGCTCACCGATCAGCGGGACGCGCCCTTCGAATTGAGCAATTTAACAGGCCAGGTCGTGATCGTAGCGTTCGCTTATACCACCTGTCCGGACGTGTGTCCTTTGATAACCGCGTCGTTGCGCCAAGTCCAAATCGGACTTACCAGAGAAGAACGCAAACAGGTTCATTTGCTGACGGTCACCACCGATCCGGAAATCGATGCGCCGAAAGTTTTGTCGGCGTACGGCAAGCGCTACGGCGCGGATTTTGATAATTGGTCTTTTCTTACGGGAGAAGTAAGCGCGCTCGGAAAAGTTTGGCGAAACTTCGGCGTCGGCGTGAAACGCAAGGGGCGGGGCCTCGTCGATCACACACCGCTCACCGCGATCGTCGACCAAAAAAGGCTCATGCGTTTCGCGTACGTCGGCCCGTCGCCCGATTCGAAGGCCGTGCTGCGCGATGTCCGCGCGCTGTTATTAGAGCGGTAGCTTTTTCGTTTAGGGTTGCGTGCGCGAATTTTTACCAGTCGAAAAATCCGTCTTCTGTACGCCAGTTCTTACGCGCAGGTTCAGCTTGACAAGGTGATAGGTTGAAACTAAACTCAAACATGAAGTTTTACGGCGCACACGACGATGGCTTTCCACAATATTGAACAGCTCGAGGCGACGATCAACCGCCTTCTCGAAACCCATGAGCGCATCAAAACCGAGAAGCAAGCCATCGAAAAAAAACTTCAACAAAAAGAGAGCGAGTGGCACCATTTGAAGGGTCAGGTCCGGCAGTATGAGCGCGAGCGCATTGAGATCCGAGAGAAGCTGGACAAAATCATGGGCCAGTTCGCGAGCCTGGATCTGGCCGATTGAACGCTGGTGTGTCGATGAAAAAAGCTCTGGACGTTGAGATCCTTGGACAGAAATTCACCATTAGCAGCGACGCCGAAGAAGGCTACATGCTGAAGGTGGCTGGCTATGTCGACGGTAAAATGCAAGAACTGATGCGCGCGTCCAAGTCGGTCGCCAAGACCAACGTGGCGATGTTAGCAGCATTGAATATCGCCGACGAATACCATCGATTGAAGGACACGCACGAGGCGATTTTGCATCGTTTGGAGCAGTTGTCCAAAAAAGTTGCTATGACACTGACTGATGAGGGATAGGGGCCAACTCACTGGGCTCCAGGTTGTTCAGATTAGAATGAGGAACTGAGGCGGCGTGGAAAGATGAGGGAACGGAGAAAAGCGATTGCAATGGATCTGATCCGTTGGATTTTTCTGTTTTTCGATTCGCTAAGAGTACGACGGCCCGTTACGGAAAATCCTAGAATTCGCAGGGATACCAGGCTCGCAACGACTCAGGTCGTGGGCATTTCTGGGCATTGCGAGGGGCGATGGTTGAGGGGACCGACTTCTCCACCTCGCCGATCAGATCTCTAGCCGCACACTTCTCCCAGCGCCAATTTTCTCTCCTGCCTCTTCAAAGCCTCTCTGGTATTTTATGCAGGGAGCTGTTTTGGAAGAGTCTAAAGGTGATCTGCGCCGCGCGATGTTATCTCGGCGCAAATCGCACGCTCCGGCCAATTGTTATTTGTGGAGCCGGCGGATCCAATCCCAAGCACTTCGCTTGCCACAATACCTCGCCGCGAAAGCGGTCGCTTTGTACAGCCCAATCGAAAACGAGGTGGACACGGCTGCGATATTGGCGGACGCGTTAGAAAGAAAAAAACAGATTCTTTATCCAAGAATCGGTGACGAAGATAGACCCTGCTTCTTCGAGATTTCCTCCCCTCGGGAACTTTGTCCGGGCCGATTCGGGATACTTGAGCCGGCCGGCGCGAATTACGTCTCGCTGACGCTATTGGAAAATTTGATTATCTTTGTGCCGGGAGTGGCATTTGATCGGCGCGGTCATCGCCTTGGAAGAGGCTTCGGCTGGTATGACCGCCTGCTGAAAAGCTTGACGAATCAGGCGCTCTTTGTTGGGTTAGCCTATGAGTTTCAACTCGTCGAACAAGTGGCGACGGCCAAATGGGATCAAGACGTTCATTATGTCATCACGGAGAAACGGGTCATCGACTGCGGCATTTCGACGCCGTAGCCGGTAGTTAGGTCGGTTCTGTGATTTGAAAGGGGGTGCTCTCATTGGATGCAAGTTTGTTGGTTGGGATAGTTGGGTTGGTTGGCGGGATTTTACTGGCGATGGCAGTCGTCTGGGTGCGGGACAAGAAAGGGAAGGCAGAAACCGAGACGGCGAAAAATACCGCCGCGCGCATTTTAGAAGAAGCGAAGAAGGATGCGACGGCGATTAAAAAGGAGGCCGAGCTTCACGCCAAGGACAGCGTATTGAAGGAGCGCGCCGAGCTTGAAAAAGAGGTGCGCGAAACGCGCCGAGAGCTGCAGAATCAGGAACGGCGCTTGATCAGCAAAGAAGAGGGAATCGACAAACGGGTCGACTCCCTGGACAAGCTACAAAATGAGCTCGCCAAGCGAGATCAGAGCCTAAAGGCGCGAGAACGGAACGTTGAAGAAAAAGTGGTTGAATACGAGCGGCATGTTGACGAAGCGAGAAAACAGCTCGAGCAAGTTGCGGGCCTGACGCGAGAGGAGGCGAAGCGAAGTCTTATCGATCAAATGCTCGAAGAGGCCAAGTTGGAATCTGCGAAGCGAATTCGCGTCGTCGAAGAGGGAGCCAAGGAAGAAGCTGTGCGCAGAAGCCAAAAGATTGTCGCCTTGGCGATCGAGCGTCTTGCCGGCGATTTCGTCGCAGAACGCTCGGTAACGGTGTTTCCTTTGCCCAACGATGAGCTCAAAGGAAAGATCATTGGGCGTGAGGGCCGCAATATTCGCGCTCTGGAAGCTGCGACGGGCATCGACTTGATCGTCGACGATACGCCGGAGACCGTGGTGATTTCCGGTCATAATCCGATTCGTCGGGAGATCGCCCGGTTATCACTGGAAAAGTTGGTTTCGGACGGGCGCATTCATCCCGGCCGAATCGAAGAGGTGGTGCGAAAATCAGAACAGGAGATCGAAGAGGCCATTCGAGAGGCCGGGCAGAAGGCGATCTTTGATGTCGGCGTCGCCGGTGTACATCCGGAAATCATCAAGCTCCTCGGGCGGCTCAAGTATCGTTACAGCTATGCGCAGAACGTGTTGCTGCATTCGATCGAAGCGGCATTTATTTGCGGCGCCATG
>CAVWLW010000075.1:0-30000 GCA_963755715.1 uncultured delta proteobacterium | reverse complement strand
CCATTAGGTTGACGCAGAAAGTATCCGACCAACATAATTTCGAATGACGATTCTCTTGATGCAAGGTGTTCGTATAAAAGATGCTTCATCCGATTTCCGGCCTTAATAAGCCCCATCTTTGAACCTGACTGATATCATACGTCAACGGTCTCTTGACCCGGCGTCAATCGGGAAATAAAAGCTAGTTCATTCCTAACAGAGACGGAACGAGGGAGTTCCCATGACAAAGCTAACTCGGTTCAGCATTGCGGCGATCCAAGTAATGCTTTTTTGCCTCGCGCTTTCCTTCATTTCCTATGCCGCAGAGTCGAAGCCGGTCTGGCAAGCGGATTGGGATAAGACGATCAAGGCGGCGGAGGAAGAAGGTGCTTTGACGATCTACATGACCCAAGCCTTCGAACCGGTGTTTCGCGACGGCTTTCAGAAAAAATATCCGAAAATCAAAGTGACTATGGCAGCGGGCAGAGGCCCAGAGCTGAGTCAGCGGGTCATGAGTGAGCGGCGGGCGGAAAAGTTTGCTGTGGATTTGTACATCTCAGGGAACATATCTCCGTTGACGGTATTTCACCGCGCCAAGATTTTAGAACCGATCAAACCTTTATTACTGTTGCCCGAAGTCGTCGACACTTCCGCTTGGTACGAGGGTAAGCATCACTACGACGATCCCGAGAACCGTTACATTTTTGTCTTCGAAGGCACACCGCGCAGCGGCGAGATCACCTATAACACAAAATTGGTAAATCCATCTGAGATCAAATCTTACTGGGACTTATTAAACCCGAAATGGAAAGGAAAGATTGTGTCGGTCGACCCCCTGGTGTCTGGGCCGATCAGCGCGGCACATATTTTTTTCTACAAGCAGCCTGATCTGGGCGCGGAATTTCTGCGCCGGCTGCATGCTGATACGGATATCGCTATCGTGCGTTCCAACGAGCAAATGCTCGATTGGCTCAGCGCGGGAAAGTTTGCTTTTGGCATCGGCGCGCGGGACGTCGATACGGCGATGATGCAGGGTTTGCCGCTCATGCAGTTTTTGCCGGGCGCGCTCAAAGAAGGATCGTCGGTTACGGCATATAACGGTACACTGAGCTACTTCAATCGCGCGCCTCATCCCAACGCCGCGAAAGTTGCCATCAACTGGCTTTTGTCGCGCGAAGGCCAAACAGCGTGGCTCGATGCCAATCAGAAGACTGGCGGCCTCTATGATTCGCTGCGCGAGGACATCTCCAAAGAAAAGGTGAATGAGCGCGCGCGTCGGGTGAAAGGCGCAAAATTCCTGTGGTTGAACCCCGCTTGGATCGACGAGCTCGATGCAATCCGCGACGTCATCAAAAAGGCTCTCGCGAGCGCTGGCAAGGGGAAGTAGTGGGAACCCGCGGTTGCGGGCCTTTGCGCGGGCGGTGAACTGCCGAAGATGTATTGGCCGCGCTCTGGGTTACCCAAGATGACAGGTCACAGTGCTACCTGTTCGAAAATTGAAATAACCTCAATTGGCACTCCTCGATATCTCAGGGGAACTCTGTCTATGGCGGCTTTGGCGGCACATCACGCCACGCTTTTCTGGTTCAATGTCAAATTTCCCATGGGTGATAGCTGTCGGGAATTTGCGAACAATCAGGCTTGCGTGTCCGACAATTGATACGCATCGCCATGTTTTCGCGAAAAAAATCCTTTTGGTGCAGCGACCGTCTCTTGAAAGGCATGATGGCACGGGTTTGGCTGTCGAATGGTCTCATATCTAATAAGACCGGCAAGGAGCTAACAACATGATCCGAAAACTTGCTTCAGGCAAATATCGCCTTTATTCGCGAAAAATAAATCCAAAGACCGGCAAGCGGCGAAACCTTGGCACCTTTGATACCCGCAGTGGGGCGGAAAAGCATGAGCATGCAGTGCAATACTTCAAGCGACATGGCTGAGCGCATTGCTTGAAGCCTGAGTGACTGGCGCGGTCAAGGAGGATTAGTTGTCATGGCAGGTAAAGTGAACCCCATTCCTGAGGAGTATCGAGGAGCGACGCCTTATTTGTGTGTCAAGGAAGCTGCGCGCGCGATCGAATTTTACAAAAGTGCTTTTGGCGCGCGCGAGGTGATGCGTATGGCGCAACCCGACGGACGGGTCGGCCATGCCGAGTTGCGAATCGGCGCAGCGGCGATCATGCTCGCAGACGAATATCCGGAAATGAATTTTCTAAGTCCGCCATCAATCGGCGGCACGCCTGTCAATATTCTCGTCTACGTAGAAGATGTCGATTCTCTCGTGAAGCGCGCGACTGCCGATGGAGCGAAGCTTTTGAGAGCGGTGGCCGATCAGTTTTACGGCGATCGCGTGGGTGTTTTAGAGGATCCGTTTGGACATTGTTGGTCTTTCGCGACGCACATCGAAGACGTCTCGCCCGAGGAAATGCAAAAGCGCGCAGCGGTACAACATGGGGCTTGATGAAAAATGCTTTCGAGCCCCAAGGGCCGCTTTATTTGTTAGGAGCAGAACCCTGGCGGTGCTAGGGAAAGTCTCTGGTCAGAGTTTCCAATGAGCGCGCATCCAAAGACCGGCGAGAAAGGCGGTTGCCCCTATTCCTCCCAGCAACCATTCGATGCCGTACCGAGGCAGGTAGTATCCTTCAGCGATACCGATGCCGTAGAGCAGCAGGATTACGAAGCTTCGTTTAATCCACTTGAACCATTTCTTCACGCCTTGCGTAGCGCGCACAACTCATACCAGGTAAGGACGCGCGAAATCGCGGTAAGCCAGCGCGGTTCTAATGACAGAAGATGACGCGCAGAACGTCAATAATGTGCCGATTCTATTTTCGATAGTGCGGCGATGAACGACCGGGTTCCGCCAGGGTTTGCCCTGTAAGCGGTTCAATTGAATAGCTTTTTCTGCCACACGGACCGACCGTCGCAGTCTTGGGATTTCGCGCACAGTGCGGCGCCATGGGGAAGCCCTACCCCGCCGCTCGATAATTACCACGCGCTGCTGCCGAATACAGGTGTAATCTAATCGTCGAGCCGAAACCCCAGCTTAATCGTCACTTGCCAGTAATCGATGGTATTATTGGCGGCGACGTAGCCGCGTGTTTCGACGACCTGAAACCAGTGAATATTGTGCAATGTTTTACCAGCCTTGGTAATGGCATTTTGGACGGCGTCTTCCACACTCGTTTTGGAAGACCCGGTCAACTCGACTTGTTTGTAAATATGATCGCTCATTGGAAAGCCTCCTTTTTTACGATTGCAATATTCGCGTTTGGTGCAATTACGATACCTGCTACTGGTTGCGCTTTAGTCGTTGAAAAATAACGAAGGTCGATTTCGCCATCCGCAGAAATGCAAATCATATTCATTCGCTTGTCGTTTTTTAGCTACAGACAACATGAATCGTAAATATCCCAGCACGGCGAAATTGCAACCCAAGTAAACGCGAGATTTATCACGGTTATCCTGCATAGAGCCAAGGTTTGCCCGCCGAACTGTCTGCTCTAGTTCGACCGAGCGTAAATTCAAGTTGCAAAATTCTCAGTGCACGATCTATGGTATCGATCTCGATGTTGCAGGTGGACTGTGGCCCAAAGCACTTTCCTGGTGATCGAAACAGCTCGTGTTTTAACAGTCGGATCACGATCCTCGTCGGCTCAGTTCGGGAGAGCATCATGAAGATTGCATCTTTGCTTGGCTCGGTGCTAGCGGCACTCGTTGTTGCATTTGCCGCGAGAAGCGTGCCGGCCCAGGAAGCGATGCGCGTGGCCATTCCTTTATTCCCGACGGTCGCGTTTCCTGTGCTGGTGGGCGCCGACAAGGGTTTTTTTCAAAAAGAGGGACTCACCATCGAGCCGATCAGAATCAACAGCGCGCCCACTACTTACCAAGCGCTGATTTCCGGTGATGTTCATGCCGTCGTGGGTGCGCCCACCGGCTTACTTCCCAGCAATTTACAAGGAGCGGATATTGTTTCCGTGGGCAGTTGGGACAACCTTGTACCGTACGTTTGGGTGACACGGGAAAAAATCACCGACATTCGTGACCTGCGCGGAAAGAAAGTCGGGGTTAATCGTGCCGGCAGCAAACCCTGGCTCGTCATTCACGTTCTCTTACAGGACGCCGGACTCGACCCGGTGAAGGATCTTACTTTGTTGCAGATGGGCGGCGGCTCTCAGGAGAGAGTGGCCGCGTTAATGAGAGGAGGCATCGACGCCACCCTCGCCGACGCGCTCCTCGAACCGATCATGGTGAAAAGAGGGTTTTTCGTATTGCGCGGCAGGCCGACGCCGTTCATGAATGGGCCGATCGCAGTAAAACGATCCTATCTCGCGGGCCAACGATCGACGCTGAAAAAATTCGTCAAAGCCTTTTCCGATGCAACGCGTTATCTCATCGATAATAAGGAAGGAACGATGCGGCCTTTGACGCAATTGTTAAATAGTAATGACGCCCAGGCAGTGGACTTTGCCTATCAATATTTGCACGCCAACTCCGAGGCGACGCTTTATCCCCCGGATGATGCGGTGAAGAATCTGATCCGGATGTCTGCCTACATGGACAAAAAACTTGGCACGATTAGCGCGAATCGGGTCGTCGACTTGTCGATTCTCGATGAGCTCGGTACCAAACGAAACCAGAGAGGGCAAAAATAACTCCAGCCAGCTTTTTAAAATGCTTACCACGAAAACGTGCATCTCGAGATTTGGGCTCAAGGTGCTGAATATTACGCTTGGGCCGATAATTCCTCGGCGTTGATCACGTCGATCATTTGGCGCAGGCGGGCGTAGTCTTCGCGGTTGAAACGCATCAACAGGCGGTGCAAATGCAACTTGCCGGGATCATCAGCTTCAGCCGGGAGCGGCTCGGTTTGGCGCACTTGGCCACCGGTCACGATATCCGCGAAGTCGCGATTCAAACGCTCGATCAAAGCAGGCGTCGGCGGATAATTAAGACGAATCACCAAGTCACGGTTGACGAAGCGGTAAGAATGAAAGTTACGATAAAAGGTCGTGATCTCCTTGACGGCTGCCTCGGCGCTCGTGACGATTTTGAAAAAGGCCATTTCTCTCTCGACGATGTAGCCTCGGCTCATTACGTCATCTCGAAGAAACTCTTGCCAGCGCGTCCAGTAGGTACCGTCCGGCAGGTCCATCAAAATAATCGGCACGAGGTGCGTTTTGCCGGTCTGCGCCAGGGTGATCGACTCCAACAGCTCGTCGTGGGTGCCGAAGCCGCCGGGGAAGATGATTACCGCGTCGGCTTCCTTGACGAACATGAGCTTGCGTGTGAAGAAGAAGTGAAAGTTCATGAGCTTCGGATCGTTGCGGATGAACGGGTTGGCAGCTTGCTCCGAAGGCAAACGAATATTCACGCCGAAACTTCGCTCTCGCCCGGCGCCTTCATGCCCGGCCTGCATGATGCCGGGACCGGCGCCGGTGATCACCATAAACCCGGCGTGCGCGAGTTCCTGTGCGACACTGCGCGCTAGATCATAATAGGGATCGTTTTCCTGCACCCGTGTTGAACCAAAAATGCTAACCTTGCGCAGGTGGCGGTACGGAGCGAAGATGCTAAAGGCGTGGCGCAGCTCCTGCATCGCTCGATTCAAGATTTTCAGATCGCCCCGCTCGGTGTTATCTTGGGCCAGCTTGAGCAAGGTTCGCAGAATGCCGGCGAACTGATCGGCATTGACGAAGTCGTTCTGCGTGCGCAGCCATTCGTCGATTTGTGCTCCGAGATCGGCCAATGTTTTCGTTTGTTGTTCCACTTGTGCCGCCTTTAACCGTAAACAATTTCTCGCCGACGTTTTAGTCCAACCATTTCGACAATCCGTCACGCTAGCGGAGGTTCGCCGTTGTTGTCCACACTGAGTAGTATAGACGATGAAGTAGCCACGGGATAGCTATTATGAGTGCCGCGGAGCTAACCTTCATAAGACATTAAACGAAGCGATGCGCGCCGGCGAGCCGCGGACTTTCGAAGCAACCTGCCGTGACCGGCGCATCCAACACAAGAATTTATCTTATGCGAGGTTTCGACTCGTAATGAAAAACAGGTGGGAATATACCGGCCAGAAGCGGCCGTCATTTGCTGAAACGCCGGGTGTCGGCCAGGAGTCTGTCTGGGATTATCCTCGCCCGCCGAAGCTTATTGTCGACAGACGACGTGTCATTGTTCGTTTTCAAGCTATGACGATCGCCGACTCGAACGAGACTTATCGCGTTTTGGAAACCGCGGGTCCGCCGACGTTTTATATTCCGCCAAAGGACGTGCGTCTCGAACTGCTGCAGTCGTTTCCAGGCGCGTCTATTTGTGAATGGAAAGGGGCGGCAAAGTACTGGGCTCTAAAAACATCAACGCCACCGCGCGAGGCCGTGGGTTGGAGCTATCTAACTGCTCAGCCTCCCTATGAGTTAATCGCCGGTTACTTTTCTTTTTATCCCGGACGTCTGGAATGCTTCGTCGATAACGAGCGCGTACGCCCGCAGTCAGGTTTCTTTTACGGTGGCTGGGTGACGGACGAGATCGTCGGTCCGTGGAAGGGCGAGCCGGGCACGGAGAGTTGGTGAGCGTGCAGAATTTATTAGTTGCAGTGATATTCTGCCTGTCCGCTTATCATTCTAAAGATTAGTTAATTCGATTGTGCATTGTGGCTCAGCTTGGTACTCAAAAGAAGCGGCGCGTCTCGAAAGGATAGTCAAGATATGAACAACGATTCACCTGCCCTGAGGTTGCACACATTGTTGGGCGATTACTCGAACACCTCCGTGTTGAAGAGAGGCGAAATCCGTTCGTCTGCGGTTGTCTTCGACTTTGCCGACGTGAAAGTACCGAACACAGCGTTCAAAGACGTCGTGCGTCACCTGAAATACGACGTCGCGGAATTGGCTATAGTTACATTCTTGCAGGCCAAGGCCTATGGCAAACCGCTCGTGCTCTTGCCCGCAGTTATCGTCGGCAGCGTGCCGCACCCATTCCTTGTCTACAATACCGAACGCGGCCGGCTTACGCCCGGCGATCTCGCGGGCCGGCGCGTCGGCATCCGCGCCTATTCGGTGACCACGGCAGCGTGGATTCGCGGCATCCTGCAAAATGATCACGGCGTCGATCTCGATAGTATCAAGTGGGTGACTTTCGAAGATCCGCACGTTGCCGAATATCATGATCCCGCCACTGCCGAACGCGCGCCCGCGGACAAGCCGCTCGTCCAAATGTTGCTCGACGGCGAGATCGATGCGGGAGTGGTCGGCGCTGCCGATCTCAACGATCCGAGATTGCGGCCCGTCATTTCAAATCCCAACGAGGCGGCCCAAGTCTGGTGCCGGAAAAACGCCGCGCTGCCGATCAATCATATGGCAGTCGTCAAAGAATCTCTGCGCCAATCCAGCCCAGCGGCGGTGAAAGAAGTCTTCCGTATGCTGCGCGAAAGCAAGCATGCGGCGCCGGCGCCAGCCGGCATGGATACGCTCCAGTTTGGAGTAGAAAAAATTCGCCGTAGCTTGGAACTGATCATCGAATATTCAGTGCAGCAAAAGCTGATTCAAAAACGGGTCGGTGTCGACGAGCTGTTTGACGAAGTGACTCGCGAGTTGAATTGAAGCCAATTATTTACGGAGGCTGAAGATGGCGAAAATTGTCGACCTTTGGGACCATCATGATTGGAGCTCCAAGAAATACGTTTCGGAGTGGGCCGAACGTCAGGATGAAAGAGAAGTTGAGCGCGAGAAGATCTTTCGGTCGATCGCTAAAATCCTGGCAGATGATTCACGCGCTGCGATCAACATTTTAGACCTAGGCGCCGGCTATGGCGCACTCGCCCAGTTCTTGCTCAACTACTTTCCCAACGCCAAAGCGGTCTGCCAGGACGGCTCGACCGAGATGGCCAAACTCGGCCGCCAGCGCATGCAACCGTTCAAAGGACGCTTCCAGTATGTCGTTTGTGATTTCAGCAAGCCGGGCTGGAGCCGAAAAATCAAAGGATCCTTCGATGCGGTCGTTTCTTCGATAGCGATTCACAACGTCCGCGCACCGGAAATCATTCGATCCATTTACGCGGAGACTTTTTCCCTGGTTAAAACCGGTGGTTGTTTTCTGAACTTCGATCGCATGACGCCGTCACAAAAAGTGCAGCTCGCGTGGTTGAAACAGGCCGGCTTTGTCGAGGTGAAATGCTTTTGGGACGGCGGCAGACGAGCGCTTGTGGGCGGCTACAAAAAATGAGGCGAACCGCTGGAATCAACCGGTCCTTGCGTCATCCGACATTCGCGTCGTGTTAATCAGCGAGCTAGTCGCGACGACCGGTTTGCAACTTTGCTGAAATTGGGCAGCAAGATTCTGATGGTGGAAAGCTCGCGGAAAATACAGTAAGCAAAAGAAACGCACAGAGGGATTCAACATGACTGATTTGCGATTATCGATGGCATTGTCTCACTACGACCGGCATATTCCTTTTTTTGATGGCTCGGTGCAGGTGGACGGGGTAAATCTGGAAGTTTTGGAAGTTGGCCAGTCGAGTCCGCTAAAGCACGGGCAGGACCGCCACGAGCGCATGCTGCAAAAGGGCGAGTTCGATATTTGCGAGCTGTCGCTATCGAATTATTTGGTCGCCAAGAGCCGCGGCATGCCGTTTACGGCGATCCCGGTGTTTCCTCGGCGGCTGTTTAGTTTGTCGCAGATGTGGGTCAACGTAGATGCGGGCATTAATTCGCCGCAGCAGCTGATCGATCGGAAAGTCGGCCTAAGCACGTTTCAAACAACTTTGTCGGTGCTCGCGCGGGGCGATTTGCAAGCCGAGTATGGCGTTCCCTGGCGCAAGATTGATTGGTACATTTCTAAAGACGAAGCCGTGCCGTTGGGACCGCTGGAAGGCGTCAGAATGCAACTGCTCCAGCCCGGTCAGAAGATGGGCGCGATGCTCGAAAACGGCAAGCTCGATGCGCTCATGATGCCGCATCCTCCCAAAGAAGCGCTGCGTGGCGGCGCTAAGATTCGCCGGTTATTCGCCGATCCGAAAGGCGAAGAGGCGAAATATTTCCGCAAGAACGGTTACTATCCCATCATGCACCTGATCGCTTTCAAGGACGAGGTGCTCAAGCAAAATCCATGGCTCGCAGCGAACGTCACTGCCGCTTTCGACAAAGCCAAAGCGGCTTGCATGGAATACTACGACGACCCGAACTGGTCGCGTTTCGTTTGGGGGCGGCATTTGTTCGAGGAGGAGAGAGACACCTTCGGCGCGGATCCTTGGCCGCACGGAGTTAAAAAAAATCGCGCCAACCTCGAGCGCTTCATCGGCTATTCACTCGATCAGGGGCTGTTGGCAAGAAAGCTCGAAGTCGAAGAACTTTTTGCTCAAAGCACACTGGACACTTAGGGAGGGCGTTGTGTCTCTCAAGGTAAAGTGCCCGACTTGCCGCAAGGAAGTCGAGTGGGAAAACAATCCACACCGACCTTTCTGTTGCGAACGCTGCCGGCTTATCGATCTCGGCGCTTGGACCCAAGAGCGTTATCGAATCGCCGGTGAAGAAGTCGATTACAACCGCGCCGACGATGACGACGACGAAAAGAAGCAAGTCAATTAGCTAGGCCGATCTTTTTAATGTCGATTCATCCCGCGGCCATCGTAGACCCCAAGTCCGAGATCGACTCCGGCGCCGAGATCGGTCCCTACGTCGTTATCGAGGGACAGGTCAAAATCAAGCGCGGCACGCGCGTGATGGCGCATGCCTATCTCACCGGTTGCACCGAGATCGGCGAAGACAATGAAATTCATCCGGGCGCGGTGCTCGGCGGCGCACCTCAGGACGTGGCTTACAAAGGCCAAGAGACCTACCTGCGCATCGGCAACAACAATATTATTCGCGAGCACGTACAAATCCATCGGGGCACCGCGGCGGGTTCTTCGACCTTGATCGGCGACAACAATTTTCTCATGGCCACCGCCCACGTGGGCCACAATTGCCGGTTGGGCAGCAACGTGATTCTGGCCAATGGCGCGTTGCTCGGCGGCTATGTCGAGGTCGGCGACAATGTTTTTATCTCCGGCAATTGCGTGGTGCACCAGTTCGTGCGCATCGGCGCCTATGCGCTGATGCGCGGGCTCAGCGGCACGAGCCGGGATGTGCCGCCTTTCGCGATCATCGACTGGCAGCACACGGTACGGGGTGTCAATGTTGTCGGATTGAAGAGAGCTGGATTCGATGAACCAAGAATCCGTCAGATCCGCGAAGCTTTCCGTATCCTATTTCGAAAAGAACGCAATCTTGCGCTGGCGGTCAAAGAAGTAGAGGAATCCAACAAGGCCAGTCAGGATGTCGTGGCCTTGTTGGACTTTATTAAAACGTCGAAACGCGGTGTTTGCTTTGGCGCTAGGGGGTCGGGTTCGTAACCGCAGCGTCGGCCCGCGGGCTCATCTCGGGCGGTGGCGCGCCGACGAAATAGATCGGCTCGGTACCCTTTAGGTTGCTCGGCGTCACGACATAATCACCGCGCACTGCGGGGTAGATAATGTTGTTCGCGACGTCCGCTCTCCCACCGGACAATAGGTACCCGAGGCCGCCCGTCAGCAACCCCAAGCCCGCATAGGTGACCTTCGCCGGGATATAGAAAATGCTCGCGACCGCCGCGCCGACGCCGTAACCCGCTGTCTCTCCGACGCCTTCCTCGGCAGCATTAGTGCTCGGCGCTGCCGATTGTGCGTAAAGAGGACTCGAAATTACGGTGACCAAAGATGCCAGGGCAATGCCCTTCAGCAATTGTGTTTTCATGAGCCGAACATACCGCACGAATGTGCTACTGTCAATAATTCTATTTTAAAAAGTACACAATATTTTCAATTTCCCATCGTGGTTTAACTAGTCCAGACGATTTAATCGCTCGTTGGTTCCTCAGGAGAGAGGAAATAGCGCTCATAACAGGCGCGGATCTCCTCCCGTCTGACGCGATAATCGTTCAGCAGCTTTTCTCCAGATTCACTCTTGGCTCTTTTTCCCCGAGCGCGGCGAGCGCTATAACCGAGCGCTCTGGCAATGCCATCAAGCCGGCCGGGTTCGGCCTCAAAGGCATCGATGGATTGGTCTCGCTCCAAACGCAAGCGGTGGTCGAGGCGGCGCAAGAACAAATAGCCGCCGGACAGCAACCGATAGTCGTCGCGCTTTAAAATTTTCCCCCGGTAGAGCGCCTGCAGCGCTTCAAGAGTGCCGCGCCGGCGCAAGTTGGGAAAACGATGGCCGTGCGTGAGCTGCAACATCTGGGTGAGAAATTCGATGTCCACCAAACCGCCGCGGCCTTTTTTTAGATTGAAACGGGTCGTGTCTTCGCCGGCCAGCTCTTGCTCCATGCGCATGCGCAGATGATGAATTTCGCCGACGCCGTGCGCGGTCCAAGCTTTTGCCGTACGCGAACGCCGCTGTAATGCTTTCAACCTCTTCACCCAGTCCAGCATCGCCTGCAACAGGGCGGGTTTTGATCAGCGCCTGTCTCTCCCATAGTTGCGAGCTCGACTTGTGATACTCGCGGAACGCCGCGAGCGACGAAACCAAGGGGCCGGATTTGCCCGACGGGCGAAGCTGCATGTCGATTTTATAGGCGATGCCTTCTTCGGTCGGCGCTGCTAAGTAAGAGAGTAGTTTTTGTCCGACGCGCACATAATAATCATGCGCCGGCAGCGCGCCCTGCGGCCCGCCGCTGCTCTGCGCGTCTTCGGTGGCGTCGTACACGAAAATCAAATCGAGGTCGGAATTGTAATCTATCTCGCGTCCACCCATTTTGCCGCCGCCGATGACGGTAAAGCGTCCACGCGGAACCGTTCCATATTTTTGACCGATTTCCGCGAGTGTTACATCGAGCGCGCCTTGGACACAGGTCTCGGCAAGATCGGAAAGCTGCCTTAGCGCTTGCAACAAGTCGACGGCGCCGCCGAGATCATGCAAGCCGATGCGAATGAACTCTTCGGTCTTGTAGCGTCTGAGCGCATTGAGCTTGCCTTCGATGTCCTCGGCCTCATCGAGGCCTGCGCGCAGCTCGCCGAGCATTTCATCGCGGCTCTTGTCGATCCGCGTGAGATCGACGCGGATCAAAGTATCGATCAGTTCCGGCCGATGCAAAATCAAGTCGGTCAAGAATTGGCTTTCGGCAAATAGCGTGACGAGCAGGCGCATCGTTTCGGGATTTTCGGCGAGCAAAGTCAAAAAACCCGTGCGCCCGCCGATGCTGTGGCTGAACTTTGCGAGGTTCATCAGCGCCTGGTCGGGCGCGCCCGACTTGATGATCTCGCTGATCAACGCCGGTCCCAATATTCGCATCACCTTCAGCCGTTTTGAACTTGGCGGCGCAAAGACTTCGCCGTCGCGGATCTCCAGGAGATTGTTATAGGCCGTTGCCGCATCCTTAAAGCCGCTTCGCGCCAGCTCTGAGGTGACGGTTTCACGCCGATCGAGATCGTTCCAGACGAAGCCGGTCGACGAGGCGGCGCCGCCTTCCATCTCTTTTTGCGCGCCATAAAACAGCCGGTCGAAAATACTTCGCACCGCGCGCGTGTGACGCCGGTGGTCGCGCCAAAAAAGCTGGCGCTCGGTGAGCTTGCCTTTGCGCTTATAACCGAGGCGGCGGGCGAAAGCCTGCTCTTCGTTTGTGCCTTCGGGTATCGAATGCGCGTGGGCCTCCTGGACGATCTGAACTTTGTGTTCTGCTTGGCGCAGAAAGCGATAAGCGTCGGTCAGCTTGTCCCGCTCCGCCGCAGCGATGAATTGATGGTGCTCCAGTTCAATCAGCGCCGGCAACGTGCTCGGCCCGCGCACTTGCGGTACGTAGCCGCCGTTGACCAGTTGCATCGCCTGAGTGAAAAATTCGATCTCGCGAATGCCGCCGTAACCGAGTTTGAGATTGCGCTCTTTATCGCCGCCGCTGAGTAGCTCGTTCTCTATGCGCAATTTCATGTGGCGCAGTTCATCGACCGTGGTGTAATCGAGATAGCGCCGAAAAATAAACGGTTGAATTTCTTTAATAAAATCGTTGCCCAGCTCGAGCGCGCCGGCGACCGGTCGGGCTTTGATCAAAGCCGCGCGCTCCCAGCATTGGCCCCAGGATTCATAATAGAGCATCGAAGAGTTCACCGATTGCACGAGCGGTCCGCTATTGCCCATCGGACGAAGGCGGAGATCGATGCGAAAAACGAAACCGTCTTCGGTAACCTCGCCCATGGCGCGGATAATCTTTTTCCCTACTTCTGCAAAAAAGGATCGCGGATCGGTTTTGCCTTTGCGCCCGCCGGCGCTTTCGCCTTCGTCGCTCTCGTAGAGAAAGATTACATCGATGTCGGAGCTGAAATTGAGTTCGTTGCCGCCAAGCTTTCCCATACCGAGGATGACGAAGCGATTGGGCTTTTCGGTTCCGGCTAGATGGAGGACCCCATAGTCTTTCTCGACTTCCGCTCGACAGAACCGGTAAGCCGCGTCGAGCGCGGCTTCTGCCAGAGCCGATAGCTCTTGCACAGTCTCTTCCATCGTTACTGCCGGCATCAAATCGCGCGCGCCGATGCGCAGATATTCGCGCTGTTTGTGCTGCCTTAGAGCGGCGCAAAACTCGGCGAGGGATGGCGCGCTTTTCACCAAGGGCTCCAAGTCGGCGAGTTGTTGGGCGACAGATTTCTGTGTGATCTTGATCTGACGCAGAAAGAGTTTGGGCCAATCTTTTCCCTGGCGTATGAGTATCTCGCTCAGGTACGCGCTCCCTCCGAGAAGGCGAAGGAGGATAGGGAGGTGCTGTTCCGAGATTCTCTTTAAGGCATTGATGCCACCGGCCTCGATGAGTCTCTGCAGGTTGGATCGTGCGAGAGCTGGAGAAGGGCTCGTCTTGATAAGCCGGTCGATTTTTTCCCGCTGAGGAGATGATAAAAGAAGTCCGCGCAGATCATTCACTCCTTTAAGCTAGTAATCTCATAGACAGGCTGCAAGTGCTTTCAATGCCAAGGTAACCTTTCGGTCCCTGCCGGTAACTTGAAGGTTACCTGCCCCTAGACTCTCCCGCTGGGAAGTAGAATCAATAACCAAAAATTCCCTTCTTTACTCAAGCAAATTCAATAACCGATCTGATCTTCACGAACTGGCACTTTGCTTGCGGAGCAACAGTGCCGTTTAGTTTTTTACCTTGCTAATTTTCGACGGTGCGGCTGGACAAGCGAAGATATCCGACTGGAGTAGCGGTCTCCGACACGGCGATGCAAGCTCTCAATCTGACGCCACTGAATTTCATGGTGAGAGGAACTACCCTCTTCACGCCACAACGATTGTAAACGTTTTCTGACAGGTTCTAATGCGCTCGCTTGAACAACTCAAGACTGCGGCGAAGCAAGAGCAAAGACCCGACCCTAGTGGTCGCGCCCTGTGAGTACTCACGCAGAAAAGCTCTTGACGTGGTTACAGCGGCCCTTGCTCGTCGCACGGGGGCCGCCAGTCGCCTCCTTTTCAGGTCGACACTTTGGCGGTTTCTTAAAACCACAAGTCAAAACTTAAAAAGGAGCACTTTTCATGAAGAGACTTTATTTTAGTTTGATCGGTATAATTACTTTTGTCGGGTTTGCCGCACTGGCGCTTGCCGACCCGGGGACGACGTGGGACCAGCAAATCAACGGTCACGGCAGATTTAAGGTTCTAAAGGAGTTCGGCGGCGCGGCTGTTTTGGACAAGGAGACCGGGCGCGTCTGGGAGCAGTCGCCGAGCACAGAGCTTTTCCCTTGGACGGTACTCTCTACCCCCCTCCCCGGTGCTACCGCCCCCGATGCGCTCAGTCACTGCTACCAGCTAGAGGTTGGGGGCCGTAAAGGGTGGCGGCTTCCGTCGATCGAGGAGCTGGCAAGTCTTGTGGACACCTCGCAGGGTTCTCCGACGACTCCGGCGCTCCCCGCCGGCCATCCCTTTAACGTGCTGCCGACCCTGCACTGGTCGTCTACTACCAACGCCAGCAATGCCGGCCGCGCGTGGGCCGTGGGCTTCGCCAGCGGCAACGTGTTCAACCCCGATAAGACCGCCACCCGCGAAGTGTGGTGCGTGCGCGGCGGGACAGGGAATTGATGGGGTTCAGTGATTGGGTTTTCAGTTATTTGGTAATTTTGCATTTGGGGGTGCAGGGGGAAATCCCTCCTGCTTTTCCCAGTTTGGCAATTGCAGCTAAGAGAAAATGGACCGCTATGAGCATCTCCCGATCTATAAATACGACCTAACGATCTATTTCGAGAAGATCGTCAGAAACTTTACGCGCTACCCTAAGTACACTCTGGGCAGCGAACTAGGGAAAAGAGCCGGGGATTGTCCGGGTTGATTTCTCATAGCCAATTCTACTGTCGAAAAGCTCCCGGGGGGAAGACAGGGCTAGCAACTTTTCCCAAAGCGGGAAAGTAGCCAGTCCCTCGCCGTTAGAGTAAGAGCATTTTGGTTGGTTCGAGCTTACCGGTGCGAGGATCAATCGCGTAACCGACTATTTCGACGGCAGGGACTCCTCGCAAAAGCGTGTCGGTGGTTCTCGAATATGGTGGGCATTGTCTGGCCTTCCCATCAATCGGGATAAAAACATCTCGCAGTGGGCGTCAAATCTCGCTACTATCAGCAGCCGGCTCCTGGGGATTTACCCACAAACGGAATATACGGAAGCCGGCGGCCTGATGTACTATGGCGCTAACACTCCCGACTTGCTCCGACGCGCCGCTACGTATGTGGACAAGATTTTGAAAGGCGCGAAGCCCGCCGATCTTCCCGTGCAGCAGCCGAAGACGTTCGAGCCAGCATCAATCTGAAAACAGCCAGCCAGATCGGCCTTTCGATTTCTCATGAAGTGCTCACATGGACGGACAGAGTGATCAGAGAGAAAACGAGGAAGCTCATGAATGAAAAGTCTTGGCTCGGATTTCTAATTTCTTTTTCCGGCAATCTAAAATCGAAAATCCAAAATCGACAATCGCTGGGGGTTTCGGTCATGGCTTTCGTGCTCACGTTCGGTGGCGTTGTGGCTCAGGCGCAGCAGCCGAAGAAAGTCCCGCGGATAGGCTATCTGTCAAATAACGATGCAGCTCTTGAGTCCGCCCGTTCCGAGGCAATTAGCGTAGCTCTGCGCGAGCTTGGCTACGTAGAAGGACAGAACATCGCTACCGAGTACCGATATGCGGAGGGGAAGCGCGATCTGTTCCCTGAGATTGCGGCCGAGCTGGTGCGTCTCAAGGTTGATATCATCCTAGTGTCAGGGAACCCACCGATGCGAGCGGCCATGAATGCGACCAAGACGATTCCCATCGTTATGATGGGCGCTGGAGGCGATCCTGTCGCGGCAGGCTTCATTGAAAGCCTTGCCCGTCCCGGCGGGAACGTCACCGGCATTACAAACCTTGCCAGAGAACTAGGCGGAAAGCGGCTGGAGCTGCTCAAAGAAGCCGTTCCCAAACTTGCTCGTGTCGCGGTTCTCTACGATTCGACCATTCCGGACAGTGTACTCGATGTGAAAGAGGTTCTCCCAGTCGCGGCGCGCGCGCTGGGGTTGACTATTCAGCCCTGGGAGGTACGAACTGCGGACGATTTCGACAGGGCATTCACTGCGATCAATAAGTGGCACCCGGACGGACTCTATGTGGCTGTCTCGGGCCCGATAATGCGTCCTGAAGGAAAACGGATCGCGGGCTTCGCGTTAAAGAGCCGGTTACCATCGGTGGGCACCAGAGAATTTGTCGCTGCCGGTGGACTCATATCCTACGCGGCGGACCTCGCGGAAAACTACCGGCGTGTAGCCTATTACGTGGACAAAATCCTGAAGGGAGCCAAGCCCGCCGATCTGCCCGTGGAGCAGCCGACGAAGTTTGAGTTGGTGATAAACCTCAAGGCGGCCAAAGCCCTCGGGCTAACAATCCCCAGCGACGTGCTTAGGTGGGCGGATGAGGTGATCAAGTGAGGACAAGAGTGTCGAGTGACGAGTGGGGTGGCGCGATTCCGCAGCTGTGACGAGAATGATTTCCCAATCAATCCAAAATCTGAAATCGAAAATCCAAAATCGACGATCGCGGGGGATTTCGGTAATCGCTTTCGTGCTCGTGGTGACGGGCGCTGTGGCTCAGGCGCAGCAGCCGAAGAAAGTCTACCGGATAGGGTATCTATCGCAGTTCGAGCCAGCTCGTGAGTCCTCTCGTTCCGAGGGGCTTCGGGGAGCTCTACGCGAGCTTGGCTACGTAGAAGGACAGAACATGGCCATCGAGTATCGATATGCGGAAGGGAAGCCGGATCGGTTCCCTGACCTAGCGGCGGAGCTGGTGCGTCTCAAGGTTGATATCATCGTGGCAGCAGGAGGGAGCGTGACAGTCCAGGCGGCCAAAAATGCGACCAAGACGATTCCCATTGTTATGATGGGCGGTGGGCTCGATCCTGTCAAGGCAGGCCTCGTTGAAAGCCTTGCCCGTCCCGGCGGCAACGTTACCGGCCTCACGCTCCTTTCCGGAGAACTGGGCGGTAAGCGCCTGGAACTGCTCAAAGAAGCGGTTCCCAAACTTGCCCGTGTTGCGGTGCTATACGATCCGGGCAATCCGCCCACCGTACGCGAGGTGAAAGAGGTTCTCCCAGTCCCAGCGCGTGCACTGGGGCTGACTATTCGCTCTTGGGAAGTACGAGCTGCGGACGAATTCGAGCAAGTATTCGCTGCGGTCACTAAGTGGCGCCCGGATGGAGTTTATGTGCCCGGAGCCCCGCTATTTGCTGCTAACCAAAAACGGATCGCGGACTTGGCCCTAAAGAGCCGGTTACCGTCGGTGTACGGCAACAGAGGATATGTAGATGCCGGCGGGCTCATGTCCTACGCGCGCAGACCTCGCGGACAGCGACCGACGCGTCGCCTATTACGTGGACAAAATCCTGAAGGGAGCCAAGCCAGGCGATCTGCCTGTCGAGCAACCGACAAAGTTTGAGCTGGTGATCAATCTCAAGACAGCCAAAACTCTCGGCCTAACAATCCCCTAGCGACGTGCTTAGGTGGGCGAATGAAGTGATTAAGTGAGAAGAGTGTCAAGTGTCGAGTGACGAGTGTGAAGGCGCGATTCCGCGCCTGTGACGGCAATGATTTCCCGATCAATCCAAGATCTAAAATCCAAAATCCAAATTGGACTTGTAGGGAAACCAGGGCGGTTATTACGCCATTACTTTCTCATCTCCGTAATCCTGGTCGCGGGTGGGTTGGTTGCCAGCGGACTATTGGAAATTTTCTTTCGCTACCGCGAGAGCAAAGAACACCTTGCCCTATTACAGCAAGAAGCTGCCGCGGTGGCGGCGCTAAAGATCGAGCGCTTCATTCAAGATATCGAGACGGCCATGAAAGCGGTCGCGAAGGGGCAGGGTGTGGCGCCGGATTTCAAATTTGAGCTGAAAAGGCTTTTTTATCTTGCGCCGGCGATCACTCAAGCAACGATCCTTGATGATCGGGGAAGGCGACTGGCGCAACTCTCTCGCCTGCGAGTTGTCTCAACCGCGAAAGATTCCGACTATTCGTCGTCGATGGCTTTCCAACAGGCACGCCTGGGGCGGTCTTATCTTGGTCCGGTTTTTTTTGCGCGAAACTCTGAACCCTATTTAACGATCGCGCTGCCCATTGAACACTTCAAAGGTGAAATTGTTGGCGCGCTTCTGGCTGAAGTCAATTTGAAATACGTCTGGGACGTGGTGTCGTCGATCAAAGCCGGCAAAGCGGGATACGCTTATGTGGTGACGCGATCCGGCGATTTGGTCGCTCATCCCGATATCGCCCTAGTCTTACAAAATCGAAACATAGCCGATCTCGCGCAGGTCCGCGCCGCGTTCGGATCCGCCCTCGAAACGGGAAAGTTCCGAGAGGCAAAGAATTTCCACGGCAAGGATGTGATCAGCTCTTTTGCGCTGATCCCGCGGCTTGATTGGGCGGTTTTCATCGAGCGGCCCATCGAGGAAGTGTACGAAACGCTTTACGGATCGCTATTGCGTACGTCCACGTTGCTTTTGATCGGGCTCGGAGTGGCGCTTCTAGCGAGCGGGTTGGTCGCGCGGCGAGTGCTGCGCCCTCTGACGCGTCTCGGCGAAGGAGTGGAGCGCATCGGCAGCGGGGATTTGAGCTATCGTGTCGATTTAAAGACGCGCGATGAAATCGAAACTCTCGCGGAACAATTCAATAAGATGGCTGGAGCGCTGCAGGAAGCCTACGACCGATTAGAGGAAAAAGTGGCCGAAAGGACAAGGGAGCTTGTGACCGCGAACGAGAAGCTCAAAGAACTAGATAAATTGAAGTCCGATTTTCTCTCCAATGTCTCCCATGAGTTGAGAACACCGCTTACGGCGATAGAGGGACTCGCCGCTAATTTGCTTGACGGCATTATTGGGCCACTTAACGATAAACAGAGCGAATACATAAAGGACATCAGAGCAAGCACAGACCGACTGGCTAGGCTCATTGAGGATCTCTTGGATCTTTCGATCATCTCTTCTGGAAGAGCGGAAATGAAGCCGTCAGCTATTTTTGTGCCCGCCTTACTGCAAGAAGTTACCAATGGCTTGAGAACTATCGCTAAGGACAAGCGCACCGATCTCCAAATTGGCCTTATCGACCCCGATCTGACTGTTTGGGCCGATCGAGACAGAATTACGCAGGTTCTCACAAATCTTATTGGCAATGCCATAAAATTTACCCCGGCAAAGGGAAAAGTGATCGTGTCTGCTCATACGAACGGTGACGCATGGGCACAGGTTTCGATCGTTGATACCGGGCCGGGGATCCCCTCTGAAGAGACGAAAAAAATCTTTGACGAATTTTACCAGGTTACACGGCCCGGCAAAGAGAAGTCACGAGGGGTTGGCCTAGGTCTTGCCATTTCCAAAAAGGTGGTCGAAACGCATGGCGGCAAGATCTGGGTGGAAAGCGAAATTGGGAAAGGCACCTCGTTCCACTTCACCTTGCCCACGCAATCGATAACTCCTCCGGGCATTAAGGAGAGGAATCATGGAACATTCTGGTGAGACAATTCTTGTGGCCGACGATGATCCCTACATCGGGAAGATCTTGAGTGATCGCCTGGAGTCGCTCGGCTACCGTGTCTTACGGTCGACTGGCGGAAAAGAGGCATTGGAGGTTCTCGAACGCCACGATCCGCAACTGGCGCTCCTGGACATCGCCATGGCAGATATAACCGGTATCGACGTTCTAAAGGAGATCCGCCGCAGAGGAAGGGATTTTCCCGTCGTGATGATTACTGCGTACGGCTCGATAGAACTCACCGTCGAGGCGATGCGGGAGGGCGCATACGATTTTATTCCCAAACCCTTTAAGCTCGACCATATCGTGTTAGTCGTTCAGAAAGCCATCGAACAGCAAAAACTTAAGAGAAAAGTAGAAATCCTTTCTGAAGAGACAGACAAGCGCTACGAGCTCTTGGTTGGCAAGAGTGCCAAAATAAGTCAGGCCGTGGAAACGGCCGGGAAAGCAGCGAAAGCCAAGGCGACCGTACTCCTTCTAGGAGAGAGCGGAACCGGGAAAGAGCTTTTTGCGCGCGCCATTCACAACTGGAGTGAGCGCAAAGACGGTTCGTTCGTTGCCATTAATTGCGCAGGTCTCTCAAAAGAGCTTTTGGAGAGCGAACTGTTTGGCCACGAAAAAGGAGCCTTTACCGGCGCGCACCAGCTGAAAAAAGGCAAGGTGGAGATGGCGCATGGTGGAACGGTGTTTCTCGACGAGATCGGCGATATCTTGTCGGAGGTTCAGGCCAAGCTGCTACGCTTTCTGCAAGAGCGGGAGTTTGAGCGAGTGGGTGGCACAAAATCCATTAGAGTTGATGTGCGCATTGTCGCGGCGACTAACCGGAATCTTGCCGCCTATGTTCAGGACGGGCGGTTTCGCGAGGATCTTTACCATCGTCTTAACGTAATTTCACTTACGTTGCCGCCGTTAAGAGAAAGAAAGGAAGATATACCCGATCTAGCGCAATTTTTCCTAAAACGGTTTTCCCTCGATGCTAAGAAGCATTTTACGGCGATCACCGACGAAGCTTTGGAAAAGCTTACCGGCTACGGCTGGCCAGGGAATGTGCGAGAACTGGCCAATGTGATCGAACACGCAGTCGTCCTTGGGCAAGACGCAGTCATTAGTGTTGCCGACTTGCCGCCGACAATATCTGGCTATGACCCTAGTACCAAGGCCGAGAGCTTTTCTTACCGCAACGCGGTAGATAACTTCCGAAGAGAGCTGGTCTCAAGGGTTCTCACTCAGAACCGCGGTAATCGGATAACTGCGGCGAAGACCCTGGGTCTTCATGAAAAGTCCCTCATTAGATTGATTAGAGCGCTACGAATCCACTGACGATTAAGACCAGCAATATAAATCAACTCCGAACTTTCCGCGGGCGTAGTTTCGAGAATATACTTTGCCCCCTCCGACAACCGCCACGCATCCTCTCGGATCCTAATACATTAACTGCTTAGCCGAGCTACTGCGCAGTGGGTAATCTTTTCATTACCCTGTAGTAACGGGGAACTTACCTTCCTGTTGCCCGATCAAGCTCGAGACAAAATCCCGCGCAAGTCATTCTACGCAAATTCAACAAATTACTAAAACAAGCATGACCTTGCCGATCTTGGCACGGTGATTGCCATTGGGTGAAATCAAATGGAGGGCAGGCTAATGGCAACAAAAATGGTTTCATTAACAAGACGTGATCGTATCGAGAGCAATGAAAGTTGCTCGATGAACTTTAACCGCGTTGGAGTGGTTTCATCACTGGCAGGCTACTCTGTTGCCGCACTTCACAATGGGCTTCTCGCGAAAATCTTCTCCTTGACGCAAGTCCTTAGTCGGCCTATTGTCCGCCCAGCAAGTCGGCTGGGTCGCTCGGTCCAGTCACATCGTCGTTTCGATTCGCATCTGTCTGGGCTGACGCTTTCCGGCTAAGTTTCGGGCGAGCCATTGGGGCGCAACGGCTCTAATCTCGCACGAAATCAGCAGCACAACCACGATTTTCGAGATCACCAAGAAATAGCAGTTTAAGTTGCTTAATGATTAGCGATGAAATGGAGGTATCTTTTATGGGCAAATTCCGTATTGAGCCGCATGGGCGTCTGCAGGAATGGGTCGCTGAGGAAAAGGGATATTTTAGGGACGAGGGGCTGGATTACGAATTCTTGATGTCTTACGCAACCCAGGCGTCCGGCTACGCTCTCGTTCAGTCCACTGAAACTGCCGCGCCCGAAGTAAAGCGCGGTGCTTTCGAGAATATGGAGCGCGGTCGCGCCGCCGACATAAGTTGCGCCTGCCACTGGGCGGTCAACATGGCATCCTCTTCGGGCCATGGCCGCATGTGGGGACACGCCTACTCGGTGACGCCCTCAGCGATAGTCGTTCCGGCAGAGTCTCGGATCAAGAAGCCGCGCGACCTGGCCAACGTCGAAGTGGGAGTGGGCTATCACTCCGGCAGTTACTTTTCTGCCATCCAGGCACTGGAAAAGGTCCTCAAACCCGATGAGATCAAGCTCAGCTATATCGGCCAACCTCAGGATCGTTTAGCTGCGTTGCTGGATCGCAAGGTCCAAGCCGCCAACCTATTTGGTGCTCCGTTATATCTAGTCGAGCAACAGGGGTGCCGAAGAATTCTCGACACGACATTTATGATCGGATTCCTGATGCATAAGGATGCGGACGTCGAAGACGTTCGACGCTACTTTAACGCGCTGCAACGCGCGCAACGAGACATCGATCTGGAGCCGGAGTGTTACAAACACTATTTTTTGAAAGAGCTACCGGAAAAATATCACGACAGGATCGATGTCGGCGGGTTCGGGCCAGGAGAGCGGTTGGTATTCGAGCCCTACACACGGGAAATGTTCGAGCGGACACAACGCTGGATGGAGGAATCGAAGCTCTTTCCCGAGGGGAAGGTCGATGCGGCCGACTACGGAGTCGCGGTCTCCGTTTAGGAACAATTCGGGAGCCGCCGAGTCTTCCGCGGCCGATGAGATGAAAGGGATGCTTGGCGAAAACAAGTAGCGGAACAATTTCTTCAAATCGGTCGGTGGTAAATTAGAGGCTTTTTATTTTGCCTTCGGTGACACCGACGTTTTTGCCATTGTCGATTTTCCTAGCAACCTAAGCGCTGCGGCAATATCAATTGCGGGAAATGGAGCGGGCCAAGCCAACGTCAAAGCCACGGCACTCATCACTCCTGAAGAGATGGACGAGGCTGTGAGAAAAAGCCAAGGTCTTCGCCCACCCGGTCCCTAAAGGAGCGGCGGTGATCGTGTGACCGAGTTGCGAAGGTGAGGTTTCAGGCGAAGGTGTCATTCCGTGGCGGGTGCTCGCACGCGAGTATCTAAGTTTACACCACTGTGAACGGATGGATACGCTTCTGCCTGCGTCCGGCCGCAAAATGAAATTGGCAGGTTGTTCGATTTCAACACGTTACGGTAAATGCAAGCAGCATGACGACCTGGTATTGATGTTGCTCAAAAATTCTTTGAAGTCTCCGGTCCAATCGCCGGCTCGATAGGCTGTTTAATGGCGGGCAAAGTGAATCAGCATATCGAAACGAGTGTCAGAGATTCTCTCTCGCAATGGGCGGGTTTCAAATGATCAACGCCGGCGACCAATTGTTGAAATGAATCTTGGGAGGACACCTCTCATGCCGATCATCACAATTTATCAAGGCGCTTCTGGAGAAGGTCAGGAATTGGCTGAAACAGTTGCCGATGCGCTGGGCTATCGATGTGTCGGGCGGGAGGTGCTCGTCGAAGCAAGCCGGCGCTATCGCATACCCGAAGCCAAGCTTAATGAAATCGTCGAGAAAGGCCCGCACTGGTGGGAGCGCTTACTGCAGGATCTGCGTCCCTACCGGATTGCTCTTCAAGCTGCGCTGTGCGAGCTGGCACAAGACGGCCAGTTGGTTTACCACGGCCACTTGGGTCATGAGCTCTTGCCCGGTATCGAGCACGTGTTGAAAGTGCTTTTGACCGCATCCATCGAACATCGCATCGAACAAATTCGTGCGCGGCAAAATCTGACTGACGCTGCGGCGCGCCATTATCTCGAAGAGATCGATAAGGCGCGCAGCCGCAGGCTGATGGCGATGTTCGGAACAGACTGGAGGGATCCCAATCGCTACGATCTGGTTCTCAACATGGGCAAGATGCGCCGAGATGGGGCTAAGCGCGTGATTGTGGAGGCAGCGAAGCTCGAAGAGTATCAGCTCACTCCCACATCCGATCAAGCTTTCAAGAATCTCGCCCTTAGTTCTCGGGTCTATGCCGCGTTATTGGCATCGCCGGACATTCGAGGATCGGCCCTCGAAGTTCGCGCCGATGGTGAGCATATTTACGTCAAGGGTAGAGTCGACCACGGGGTGGAAGACAAAGTCATAGAGTTCGTGAAAAACATACCGGGTGTCACCAAGGTGACATCCGATCTTTATTCCGTTTCGCCGGAAGCTTTTTTAGGACCTTAGGTGCGCGGCTCTGGTTTTTGCGGTAATCGGTTTCGCTTGCAACGGCCCCTTGCCATCGGCGCAATGAACTTCCGGAGGACTCTATGAACAACCAGCTGCAGGAGCTACTTGCCGAGCTGGAGCAATTCGGCAATGGCAATGACAGTGCAACAACCGAGCGGTCGCGAAAGATGCTCAATATCACGCGCGACACCGGCGAGTTCTTGGCTGTACTCGTGCGTGCGACAGTTGCGCGCCGAGTACTGGAAATCGGCACGTCCAACGGTTATTCGACCCTGTGGCTCGCGAGCGCCGCTCAAGCAATAGGCGGCTCCGTAACCACGGTGGAGTTCTCCGACTACAAGATCACTCTGGCAACAAAAACCTTTGCTCGTTCAGGATTAGCCTCGTTTATTGCGTCTATTCAAGACGACGCGGGTCGAGTGCTCGAACGCACTGCGGATTCCGCGTTCGATTTCATATTTCTCGATTCCGAGCGTCCCGAGTATCCCGGCTGGTGGGCCGAATTTAAGACGAGTGCTTCGCCCTGGCGGTCTGCTCGTCGTGGACAACGCTACTTCTCACCCGCAGGAAATGGCACCGTTCGTCGCTCTCGTCCAAGCCGATCCGATCTTCACAACCAGTCTCGTTCCCGTGGGCAATGGCGAATTCATGGCAGTCAAAGCAGGCATGTGATGGTTGGAAAAATTAAACCGCTTACGTGAAAGGAATCCGTTGTGAACGAACAGATTGAGACGGTCATCATCGGCGGCGGGCACGCCGGCCTCAACATGAGTTATTTTCTCAGTCAAGCTGGACGCGGGCATGTAATCCTCGAACGGGGCCGAGTGGGTGAGCGTTGGCGGAGCGAACGCTGGGATTCATTTCGTTTTAACTTTCCTAACTGGGCTCTTATGCTGCCTGGTTACAAATACGAAAGAAATGATGTAGACGTCTTTGCGTCGGGGCATCAGGTGGTCAAATTTCTGGAAGACTACGCTGCCGTTATCAAAGCACCGATGCGCAATGGTGTTGAAGTGACTTCTTTGAGACAAAGCGCACACTCCCAGCGGTACCTGCTTGACGCTGGTGGTTCGACAATAGAGGCTTCCAATGTGGTTATTGCAACTGGTCCCTTGCAGAGTCCCAGCCATTCCACAATCTAATATTGATGTGCCCAAAAGCATCTTCCAAGTACACTCGAGCAATTACCGCAATCCTGATCAGCTTCCGCCAGGCGCAGTCTTGATCGTCGGCGCAGGCGCATCGGGCTGTCAGATTGCCGACGAACTCAATGAAAGCGGAAGGCGAGTTTACCTTTCAGTGGGCCAGCACCGCCGCGTACCGCGACGATATCGCGGGCGAGACTACGTTTGGTGGCGATGGACCATGGGAGCTTGGGATCGTCGAGCGGATTCGCTGCCGTCGCCGCGAGAGAAATACGCTCCAGTTCCTTTGCTCACCGGTGTCAACGGTGGTTACGACGTTGATCTCCGGCGCATGGCTTCCCAAGGAATGATTCTTTTAGGCCGCATGAACGGCTTTGTCGATGGTCGGCTAATCCTAGCTTCCGATCTTAAGGAGAACATGGTGAAAGGCGACAAGTGGTTTGGTGATTTCAAGAGATCGGTAGATGACTACATTGAGAAGACTCGTATGGATTGCGAACAGGATCCGGCCGAGGTTGATCTGCCCGACCCAAAAGAAGTAACAAGCCCTATCCTGGAAATGGACCTCAAAGCGGCTGGTATCAATTCCATCGTCTGGTCCAGCGGTTTCCGCTACGACTTTGATTGGGTAAAGCTTCCTATATTCGATGAGACAGGAGAACCGATTCATGCGCGTGGGGTCACTCGGGCTGCAGGGGTTTATTTTCTTGGATTGCAATGGCTCTACAAGCTTAAGTCCGCCTTTCTTAGCTTGGGGGGTCCGGAGGAAGATGCGGCCTATCTGGCGGAGCGGATCCTAGCCCGAAGCTGACAATTGGCAGTTAAAAAGACGGAGAAACAAATCGGCAAGGACCAATGCTCTACGTCGGAGAAGCGTACGAAATAATAATAGGCAGTGGAGCCGGCAGTTGGCGCATTCCGGAACTGGAGGAGTTGCGTCGGTATTGGTTTAAAAAAGGGACATTCTAAATTTCCGCTGGGGAGAGCCAGATGGACTGCGATGATACGGTCTCGAAGAAAAGTTGAATGTCCCCTTTTACTTTCCCCAGTGGATCGGTTGGCAGCTCCCGGGGATGAGCCTATAGTTGCCGGCGCTAAAAAAGGTTGTCGTCGACGACGGTGGGACAACGGGGTGAGAAATCAAAAAGATGGAGGTGAACAATGGCACGGATCAGGCATATTGCAATTGCTACGCAGGACCCAGAGACGACGGCACGGTTCTACATTGAGGGCCTTGGCTTGAAGGAAGTCGGCAAGGTCAACTCTCCGACCGCGGAGGGCTACTACCTGAGCGACGGTCACGTGAACCTCGCGATCCTGAAGTTCAAATACGACGACCCTGCCACTACAGAGGGCGCGCTCCGGTACACCGGCCTGCACCACTTTGGCGTCGAGATCGAGAATATGGAACAGGCGAGGGCGCGTATCGAGAAAGCGGGAGCGGTGCACCGCCCTTATCCGGGAACGGAAGAGATGGCGAAGCGCGGCAACGTCGAGGTGAAATTCACCGGGCCGGACGGCGTGACGATCGACCTGTCCGAGCACGGCTGGCTTGGCACCAAGTAAATAGCCGCTTGTGCGACCGGCTTCCGGTTGTCGGTTTCAAATCTTGGGTGGGAAAAGGCGCTCGGTATTGCCGATGACGTTGATGGCGATGGGCGAATATCAGGATCCCGATGGCTGTTATATGCCGTCCATTCTTTACTAAGTCCTCAGGAGATTCCCATGGCCAGTCTTACAAGACTTAGACTGATCCAATTCCGGGCCGGCTATAATCTTCCGGTGCACGCCGGCCGGGAGCAGGGAATATTTGAGCGGCATGGTCTCGATATCGACATAACCTATACGCCGGGCTCGCTTTATATCAGCGACGCTTTGCGGAAGGGGGAATTCGAGATTGGCCACACGGGCGCCGACGATATCGTGGCCGATGTGGAAGATTTCGGCGGCGGTCCTTCGAGCCTCTTTATCTTCATGGGACTCCATAGCGGCCTCTTGAGCATCGTCGGAGCTCCGGGGATGACGACCGTCGAGTCGCTCCGCGGCAAGGAACTGGCCGTCGATGCGCGCGCGAGCGGTTTCGTTTTCATCCTGGAAAAACTGCTGCGCTCGAATGGCTTCGGTCCCGACGACTACAAGTTCGTCGAGATCGGCGGCGTTGACCGGCGTTATCAGGCGCTATTGGAGGGCAAAGTCGCCGGCACCATGCTGTTGCCGCCGTTCGCGGGCAACGCCGTGGCGCGGGGCTGCCACCTGCTCGCGCGCGGCAATCAAATCGTTTCCTGCTATCAGGGAACCGTGGGCGCCGCGAAACGTTCGTGGGCGGAGCAGAATCGCGACTTGCTGGTGAGCTATATCCGCGCTTACGTTGAGGCGACGCAGTGGTGTTTCGACGCCAGCAATCGCCCAGCTTGCTTGGCGCTTCTTGCCGCACATAACGGCCTTGAGGGGAACGCGGCGGCGGAGACCTTGGGTGCGCTGCTGGATTCGGACTACGGCATGTATCCAGCGGCAGCGGTGAATCTGCCAGGCGTCCAGTCCGTGCTCGAACTGCGCGCGGAGATGGGTTTTCTCAATCCGCCGCTCCCGCCGGTGGAGAAGTACATCGATCTTTCCTATTACGACGCGGCGATTGAAAGGCGTTAATACAGTATTTCGGATAAGAGTATCTCGCGCAGAGATCGCAAAGGACGCAAGGGTCGAAAGACATTAGGAACTAACATTGAGAAGCCGCCATGCGAATCGCCGTTTCTGATTTGGCCGCCGAATCATGCTAAGGCCGACACTGAAGGGGATATGAAACCGTTGCTGCTGGCTGCTGCCTACTGATTTTGGATCAACATTGGCGGTGTCAAAGGCGAACAAGCCAGTTTTCAAGAGGCCAAGGCAAAGTTAAGACATCCGCGATATCCGTTTCCGCTTCAGTGGCGGGTCAGTTTTCGACAGCGTCTTAGTTCGAAATTGACAGCAGCACATTTTCGCGCGGCTCTACACGAATCCGTCTCCTAATCGCGGCACTGCTGTCAGCTCCTGCCCCGTGTTCAGACCGTTGTGTGCAATTTAGTCAGTTCTGTCAGAGGATCCTATCGAGGCATAAGCATTGCTGGATGTCTGGTGACAGCTTTACCAAATCCACCGAGCGGCTTTTTAGCGAGGACCCAACGGGGGTTAGTCCGGCTAACTTGTACGCTCGATCAAAACCGGAGAAGCGAAGATGCTCATCGGAAAAGAAACGGGCATTGGTCCTGCTTTGAGGGTGCTTCGTCATTTCACAGAACGGGAACCCTTCTATCAGATCAAATTCCAAAGCGGTGAGCGCGCTCTTTTATTGGCTGCGGATATGCCGGCACCCTCCGTCGGGCTCGTGCGCCTGGCATTGGGAGGTTTGCTGCCATGGCAAATAGTTTGGGAATACAATCCGATGAGGGCTGGAGGTTACAGCGACTACATTCACAAGTTAAACGCGATGTTTTCGTCGACGACAGAGCGGTCTAACGACACTGCTCACCATATCCGCGACATATTGCTCTCCTGCCGATCTATCGAAGATGCTCGCGTGCTGCTCTTACAGCGGGAACGGCTGGCCAACAGCTCGAACAACGATATGGCCGATGACTTCACGAGAAGTAAGCCGCGTTCAGTCACGAGTAACGATGGCTGGACGCTAGGGATGTCGTCTCCTCATCGAGCACCATTACCCGAGGGGATAAACCCCGCAATACGTCAAGACGACGGCAAGCGGGGTAATGGCGAAGCTGAACGGTTTTTCGAGAAGGACTTGGATTGGACTAAGCCCTCTACGGTTCCGAATCGCTATCACATCCGACAAGAGGGCAAGACACGAATACTCACATGCGTGGAAGCGCCCACGGTGACGGTGCGGGCCGAGCGTGGACTCGCGATATCCGCAACCGAGGCGCGCAAATACCGAGCTGGAACTATTTTTCTCGACGGCGCAGCGCAAGGCGATCCTTTCATCGACGTTCAGAAGGAGCTCTACAACCTCGATCACCGCGAAGGATGCATTCGATCCCTGGCCACCTGCGAACAGGCGATGGTATTGATTCGCAAGGGTCTCGACCTCTCCAAGCGCGACTGGGTCGTATTGGCGAACGATGCCGATCTAGACACTGTTTTTGCCCTGTGGGCGCTTCTTAACCACAACCGGCTCAGCGATCGCTCTAATGTTCGCGCCAAGATCATGCCGCTTTTGCGTCTCGCAGGGGTTGTCGATGCCCATGGTCGCGACGCGCAAGACCTAGCCGCGCTGCCGCCGGATCTGCTCCATTCCACTAATGCGATGCTGAAACAGTTACAGCAGCAGGAATCGGTCATCAAAGATTATGGCCGGTGGTCGGAAACCGATCTGGCGGAATATATCGCCGACCGATTGCATGCCATC
>CAVWLW010000074.1:0-172163 GCA_963755715.1 uncultured delta proteobacterium | reverse complement strand
GCCGACGCCAAGACGCCGGTCATCCTCTCGGTCGGCCCGTCTTCCACCGCCCGGGCGGACCGGGCCGGCGGGGCCCGTCGAGGGCACGCCCCTACGACCCGATCGGGCCAACGGGCCCAGCCTCGCGCTTCTAGGACTTCGTCGACGGCGCCCACTGATGGGGCGCGGCTACACGTACGTATGGTTGACCTGCGCGGATTCGGCGGCTCGACGTGGCTGCTGGACTGGGGCGGCCGGGCGAGCAGGCCGACGTCAAGACGCGGTCGAGTGGGCGGCGGCCCAGCCGTGGTCGACCGGCAAGGTCGGCATGTACGGCAAGTCCTACGACGGCGTGACCGGGCTGATCGGCGTCGCCAGCAGCCGGCCGGGCCTCGACGCGGTCGTCTCCCAGGAGCCGGTCTACGACCTGTACCGCTACCTCTACACGAACCGGGTCCGCTTCAGAACTCGCTCGCCGACGCCCGCGCTCTACGACGCGATCGACGCGCACGCCGGGCACGACCGGCGACACGCCCGGCCTACAACCTCAACGGCGCCAACAACACCGCGCGCCCGGGGTGCCTGCGCCGCAACTGCCTCGACCAGCAGCAGCGACGACCACGGCTCGGCATTCTGGCAGCGCGCGCGACCTGATCGCCAAGGCGCGCGGGCAGACGACGCCGCTGTTCCTGACGCAGGGCTTCCTCGAGAACAACACCAAGCCCGACGGCGCCTGGGACCTCTTCAACGACGTCGCCGGCCCCAAGCGCGCGTGGTTCGGCATGTGGGACCACGTGCGCGGCAACGACGTCGACGCCGACGGCCGCCTGGCTATGGGCCGCCACGGCTGGTTCGACGAGGCCATGCGCTTCTACGACCAGCTACCTGAAGGCGTCGACGCCGTCGGTCGCAGACCCGCCGGTCGCGGTCGAGACGAGCGACGGCACGTGGCGCGCGGAGGCAGCTGGCCGCCGGCCGACGCCTCGTGCTGTCGACCCCGCTGAAGCCCGGCTCGTACACCGACGACGCGCAGAACAACGGCACCGGCGACGGCGCACGCCCCGGGCAGGGGATCTGGACGTTCTCGCCGCCGCTGGCCCACGACGCGCACTTCGCGGGCGTCCCGAAGGTGACGGTCGACGCGTCGATCGCGCTGCCCGACGCCAACCTCGTGGCCGACGTCTACGACATCGACTCCGGCGGCAACGCGACGCTCATCTGCCGCGGCACGTACCTGCTGTCGGGCAACGGCTGGCGCTTCGACCTCTACGGCGACGACTGGAAGCTCCCGGCCGGCCACCGCGTCGGCGTGCTGCTCACCTCGTCGAACGCCGAGTGGTGGCTGCACCGCCCGACGCTGCAGCCGGTCACGGTCGCGCCGCCCGATCTCGCTGCCGTGGCGCTGGTGCGAGGCGCGGCGCGGCGATCGAGGGCGGTCCGTTGGTCAAGCTCGACTCCTACAAGGCCGAGGCGCCGTTCGCGGTGGACGCCGCGACGATCGCCGCCGCCACCGACCCCTCGTTCGCGCTGCCCGGAGCGCTGGGCGCGGGCAGCTGACGTCGTCATGGCGGCTCCACGCCGGCGGGAGCGACTGACCCGCTCCCGCCGGCCCTGCTTCCCGCCATTCCGCTGGGCGTCGGAGAGTCCGTCTTCGCGGCGGGGCACCTTGCAGGTGGCTGAGTCCGAGGGATGTTCGGGATGAAGCAGCATACCCCTCGACCTGGCGGTCGCGGAGCTGGCTGGCGTCAGTGGGGGGTGGTGTCGCTGGCGCAGTTGCGGGCGTTGGGCGTCGGGCGCTCGGCCGTGACGCGGCGGGTGCGGTGCGGGCGGTTGCGCCGGGTGCACCGCGGCGTTACGCGGTCGGTGGCGCCCCGTGCCGCGCGAAGGCCGCTGGTTGGCGGCGGTCATGGCCTGCGGGCCCGGCGCGGTGCTCAGCCATTCAGCGCCGCGGTGCACTGGAACCTCCTCAATACGACGCGCCGCGCCCCGAGGTCACCGCCCCCGCGTCGCGCAAGGCGTCCCGGGGATCCGCCTGCACCGCTCTCGTTCCCTCGATGCCCAGGACACCACCAACCACGAAGGCATTCCGATCACCACCGTCGCACCGCACGCTGCTCGACATCGCGGCCAAGTCCCGAGCGACCACCTCGAGCGAGCGCTCGCGCAGGCCGAGCGCCTCCAGCTCTACGACCACCGAGCGATCGAGAGACGTCATCGAGCGAAGCAACGGCCACCGAGGCACCAGGCGGCTGGCCGACGGCGATCCAAGACGACCCCAGTTCACCCGCAGCGAGCTCGAAGCGCGCATGCGCAAGCTCGTACGCGACCACGGCCTGCCGCGAGCCCAGCTTCAACGTCTCCCTCGATGCCCCCGACCACCCAGGTCTCGAGGTCGACTGCTACTTCCCGACGCACCGCCTGGTCGTGGAGACCGACGGCTGGGACACCCACCGCACCCGCCAGGCGTTCGAGGATGACCGCGCCAAGGACGCCGCCCTCCTCGCCGCCGGCTACCGAGTCGTCCGCTTCACCTGGCGCCAGCTGCGCTACGACCCGCAGACCGTCGCGGACCGCCTCACAGCGATCCTGCGCTACACGCCCCGCCAGCGCCTCCCGGAACTCCGCGAGCTCCGACTCGTCGATCGAGTAGCCGTGCTCGGGCCCCGGGTAGCGGCCTGAGCGCACGTCGTCGGCGTACGCCGCGACGCCCGCGACCATCTCGTCCTGCAGCGACGCGTAGCGCTTGACGAAGCGCGCGCCGAGGCCCTCGCGGATGCCGAGCAGGTCGTGGAAGACGAGCACCTGGCCGTCGGTGGCGGGGCCGGCGCCGATGCCGATGACCGGGACCTCGATGCGCGGCATGAGCTCGGCCGCGACCGCCGCGGGGATCGCCTCGAAGACGAGGCTGAAGCAGCCCGCCTCCTGCAGCGCCAGCGCCTCGCGGCGATGCGCGAGGCGGCGGCGCCGTGCGCCCCTGCGCGCGGTAGCCGCCCAGGGCGGTCGAGGTCTGCGGCGTCAGGCCGACGTGGCCCATGACCGGGATGCCCGCCTGCACGATGGCGCGAGCGCGCGCGACGCTCACCTGCCGCCGCCCTCGAGCTTGACCGCGTCGCAGCCCGCCTCCTTGACGAAGCGGAAGGCCGTCTGCACCGCCTGCTCGTCGGAGACCTCGTAGGAGCCGAAGGGCAGGTCGCCGACCAGGAAGGGCGTGCGCAGCCCGCGGCGCGTGGCGCGCGCGAGCACGAGCAGCTCGTCGAGCTCGACCGCGACCGTGCTCGGATAGCCCAGGACGGTCATGGCGCCCGAGTCGCCGACGAGGACGAGGTCGACGCCGGCCTCCTCGGCCGCCCGCGCGCTCGGGAAGTCGTAGGCGGTGACCATGACGATCGGCTCCCCGAGGCGCTTCTTCTCGAACAGCCGCGGCAGGGTCATCGGCAGGCGCGAGGCGTCGGCCGGGGTCTGGATGTTCGGGTGTGCGCTCATGGCGACTCAGCCTCCCGGCTGTCCGTTGGCGTTGAGAATGGTGTTGTCGATGAGACGGGTGCTGCCCACGCTGGCCGCGACGGCGACGAGCACTTCGCCGTCGACGCGCGCCACGGGGGAGAGGTCGTCCGGGCGGACGAGCTCGAGGTAGTCGGGCTCCACGCCGCGCCCGCGCATCGCGGCCAGCGCGGCTGCGCGCAGGACCTCCGGCGTCGCGCTCGCCGGCGCCCAGTGACGCCTCGGCGGCGGCCAGCGCGTCGCGCAGCGCCAGCGCGCGCTCGCGGTCGGCGCCGCGCAGGTGGACGTTGCGGCTCGACAGGGCCAGGCCGTCGGGCTCGCGCACGGTAGGGCAGACCTCGATGCGCACCGGCAGGTCGAGGTCGCGCACCAGCGCGCGGACGACGAGCGCCTGCTGGGCGTCCTTCTGGCCGAAGAACGCCACGTCGGGCCCGACCATGTTCAGCAGCTTGGTCACGACGGTCGTGACGCCGTCGAAGTGGCTCACGCCGCGGTGCTCGCCCTCGAGCGTCTCGGTCAGGCCGCTCACGTGGACCGTCGTCCCGAAGCCCGGCGGATAGACCTCGTCGAGCGCCGGCGCGAAGAGCAGGTCGGCGCCGGCCTCGGCGGCCAGCGCCGCGTCGCGCTCCTCGTCGCGCGGGTAGGCGGCCAGGTCGCCCGCCGCGTTGAACTGCGCGGGGTTGACGAAGAGCGACATCGACGACCACGTCGCACGTGGCGCGCGCGTGGCGGATGAGGCTCAGATGGCCCTCGTGCAGCGCGCCCATCGTCGGCACGAGGCCGATGACGCGCTCGGCGCGCCGCGCCGGGCGCAGCTCCGCGCGCACGTCGGCGATCGTCCGCACGGTCCTCATGCCGCCGCCACCGCCCGCGTCGCGTCGGCCAGCACGTCGTAGAGCCCGAGCAGCTCGGGCGCGCGCTCGCCGATGGCCTCGCGATGGCGCGCCACCGTGGCCTCGTCGCCGCGGACGATCGGCCCCGTCAGCGACGCGTCGCCCTCGACGGCCCAGGCCTCGACCGCGGCGCGCACCAGCGGCACGAGCATCGTGCGCTCGACGCCCGCCGTCGCCGCCAGCGCGCGCCGCCGCCGACTCGAGCGTGACCAGGAAGTTCGACGCCATCGAGGCGGCGGCGTGGTAGGCGACGCGATCCTCGTCGGCGATCGCGAACGGCCGCATGCCCAGGGCGAGGCCGAGGCGGTGGGCGAAGTCGAGCGCCCGCGGCGTCGTGCCCGCGATCGGCGCAGCCGGCGCCGGCGAACGCGCCGCCGGCGCGGGTCACGGTCATGAGCGGGTGCAGCCCGAAGGCCTCGTGCGGGGCGAGCACGTCGAGGCCCGTCGCCCCCGAGCAGTGGCCCACCAGCGGGCCGGGCTCGATCGCGGCCGCGGCGGCGGCGATCTGGGCGTCGGGGACGCACAGCAGCACGGCGTCGGCGCCCGCGCCGGTGTAGCCGCGGCCGTGCGGAGCCGGGGCCCGCAGTGCGGAAGCCAGGGCGCGGCCAAGGCGGCCGTCCCCCACGATGGCGATCTTCTCTTGCATCTGATGTCGGATCCAGCCCCCGGATCGGGGTGCCGGTCACGTGTGATGTGGACAAAGCGTACCCCGTCGGTCCAACGGAGTTGCGCAGGTTGCGGCTTCTTCGCCCAAGCCCGGCCGCGGCTGTGTCTACGCTTGGATCGTGCCGCCTTCGAAGCAGGAGCGCCGGGAGGCGCTCAAGGCCGTCTACCACCAGGCGCGGGACTGCACCCGCTGCCCCCAGCTGGCCGCGACCCGCACCACCGTGGTCTTCGGCTCGGGCAACGCCGACGCCGACCTGATGTTCGTCGGCGAGGCGCCCGGCCGCAACGAGGACGAGCAGGGGCTGCCCTTCGTCGGGCAGGCCGGCAAGCTGCTGGACAAGCTGCTCGAGGAGATCGGCCTCCAGCGCGGCGACGTCTTCATCTGCAACACGCTGAAGTGCCGCCCGCCCGGCAACCGCGATCCTCATCCCGAGGAGATCGAGAACTGCCACGAGTACCTCCTGCGCCAGGTGGAGCTGATCGAGCCGCGCGTCATCTGCACCCTGGGGAACTTCGCGACCAAGCTCCTGCGCGCGGACCCGACCGGGATCACGCGCCTGCACGGGCGCGACGAGGTGCGCGTCATCGGCACCCGCGCGGTGCGGCTGTATCCGATCTTCCACCCCGCGGCCGCGCTCTACACGCCGGCCAACGTCGAGGTCCTGCGGACCGACTTCGCCCGCCTGCCTGAGCTGCTGGCGATGGGGCCGCCGCCGCAGCCCGGCGGCGAGGAGGAGCGCCCCGAGCTGCCCGAGCCGCGCGCGCTGCCCGACATCCCAGAGCTCGAGCCCGTGGCCGTGGCGATCGACGATCGCCAGCTGGGGCTGTTCTGATGGTCCACCCCTCGGCGGCGACCGGCTTCGCGCGCTCGGTCGAGGCCTACGAGCGCGCGCGGCCCGAGTATCCGCCCGAGGCGATCGCGTGGCTGGCGCGAGGAGCTCGACCTGCGCCCCGGCCGGACGGTGGTCGACCTCGCCGCCGGCAGCGGCAAGCTCACCCGGCCGCTGGCGGCGCTGGGCTGCGAGGTGATCGCCATCGAGCCGGTGGCCGAGATGCGCGCTGCGATCGGGCCGACGGCGCGCGCGCTCGACGGCACCGCCGAGGCGATGCCGCTGCCCGACGACAGCGCCGACGCCGTCACCGTCGGCCAGGCCTTCCACTGGTTCGACGGGCCCAAGGCCCTGGCCGAGATCGAGCGCGTCCTGCGCCCCGGCGGTGCGCTCGCGCTGGCCTGGAACCGCCGCCCGAGCGAGTCCTCGGAGCTGCACGCGCAGATCAGCGCGCTGATCGCGCCCTATCGCGGCGACGCGCCCGCGCACGCCAGCGGCGCCTGGCGTGACACGTTCGCCGGCCGCGAGCTGACCGAGGTCAAGTTCGACTTCACCCAGCGCATGGACGCGGACGCCGTCGCCGACCGCGTCGGCTCGACGAGCTTCATCGCCGCGCTCGACGAGGCGACCCGCGCACCGCTGGTCGAGCGCGTGCGCGCCCTGGTCGCCCGACGGGCCGGTCGACGTCCCCTACGAGTGCGAGATCCACCTCTGGCGCCCTTGACGTGATCGACGCAAGCTGCTCGGACAACGGCGGCCGGCGGGCCAGTCGCGTGGCCGGGTCATCCTGGACGGGGCGGTCGACCGTCGGCTTCTAGCCGCAGCGTCGTCACGAACTGCTCATCTCGAGGGGAAGGAGTGAGCGGCGGTCGGGGCCCAGGCGGGTCGTCCGCGACGGGCCGCGGCGAGCCGTCCTGCCCTCTGGTCGTCCTGCGGCCGCCGGGCAGGACAGCTCGAACCACTTCAGGCCCGGCTCAGGAGCGCGTCGCCCGTGGGCGTGCGGGAGTAGAGGACGCGCCGGCCGTCGCGGACCGCGCGCACGAGCCCGGCGCGCCGCAGGACGCCCAGGTGCTCGTTCACGCCTGCCGCCGAAGCGCCGAGGCGCCGCGCCAGGTCGCTCGTCGCCGCCGGCGTGCCCAGCGTCGCGAGGATCGCCGCGCGGCGGCGGCCGAGCAGGGCCGCGAGCGCCTCCCCGTCGCCGTCGGCTGTCGCGGTAGGGGCCCAGAGCGATCCCAACCCGCGCGGGGTGTAGATGAGCGCCGGCTGCCACGGCTCGTCGAACATCGCGAAGACCCGCGGCCACGCGAAGGCGGCGGGGACGAGCAGCAGTCCGCGCCCGCTCAGGTCGACCTGCTGCTCGTAGGGGCGGTCGACCTCCAGTGCGCCGTCGCGCCAATGGACCTGGTGATGGAGGTCCTCGAAGACCTCGATGGCGCCACCCGCGGTCAGGCGCCGCGCGCGATGCAGGATGTCGTCCTCGAGCGCGGCCCGTATCTCCGGCCACCACGGGGCGATCGCGCGCTCGAAGTACTGCGCCATCATCGCGGTGAGCTCTGCCAGGCCACGTTCGGGATCGTCGAGCAGCACTCGCGCGGCCTCCGGCACCGCCATGCCCTCGAAGCGCCAGCCGACCTCGAGGGCGACCTGCGCGTGCGGCGTCGCGCGCACGCGGGCCAGCTCGTCGTCCAGCTCGGCCAGCGGGGTCGTGGGGGGCGGCGACACGAAGTCGGGCGCATAGCCGTGGGGCGACGACGTGGCCAGCAGGTCGAGCAACTCGTAGTCGAAGCCCTCAAGGCGCCGGCGCGCCGCGCGCGCCCATGGCAGATGCAGCGAGTGCGCGGCGGGATCGCGCAGGACGTCCGTGCTCCAGTTCAGGTCGAAGAGCGGCGAGATGGCAAAGCGCGTGCGGACCAGGTCCTCGTGGCCGAAGCGAAAGCGGATCACGAAGCCGATTCTGCCGCAGCCTTCGGCTGAGAGCGAATCGTCGCCCGGCGGCGGCTGGTCGGGCTACGCCGCGAGCTCGAGCAGCGTCCGCGCCGGGCGGTGCTCGGGGTGCCTGGCCACGGTCTGCATCAGCGCCACGAACACGGCCGGGTCGAACTGGTCGCCCGCGCAGCGCTCGAGCTCGGCCACCGCGTCGGCGACGGGCATCGCCGCCCGGTAGGGGCGATTCGTGGTCATCGCGCTGTAGGCGTCGCACACGCAGATGATCCGCGCGGCCAGCGGGATGGCCTCGCCCGCGATGCGGTCGGGGTAGCCGCGCCCGTCCCAGCGCTCGTGGTGGTGGCGGACGATGATCCCCACCTCCGCCAGCACGCCGCCGACGCGCTCGAGCATCTCCTGGCCGTCGACGGGATGGCGCTTGACGATCTCGAACTCCGTGTCGGTGAGCTTGCCGGGCTTGTTGATGATCTCGTCGGGCACCCGGATCTTGCCGATGTCGTGCAGCAGGGCGGCGAACTCGAGGTTGCGCCGGTCGCGCGCGCCGAGGCCGAGGGTGTCGCCGACGGCCAGGGCGAGCGCCACCACGCCGTGGCTGTGCTCGCCGCCGGTGTAGGCGTCGTCGGCCTCGAGCAGGTCGCTCATGAGCAGCGCGGTGCCGCGGTAGGCGTGCGACAGCGCGAGCGCCTTGTCGATGTGCGCGCGCCGCTCGCGCGCGAAGAAGGCGAGCAGGCCCATGATGGGAAGCACGAGCACCACGGCGAGCGGCTGGTGCTCGCCGGCCACGCCGGCGAGGATGCCGACCGGCGCCAGCGCGGCGTCGACGGTGAGGACCCACGCGAAGAGACGCAGCTGCATCTGCGGCGGGGTGCCGAGAGCCAGCCAGATCCGCAGCCCGGTGAAGCCGGCGTCGCAGACCGCCTGCGCAGCGAGAGCGACGGCCAGCACCGGCCAGTCGTCGAGGCCGACGTGCGCGGGCCCGAGCACGGCCATGACCAGCGCCGGCCCGACCGCGTAGAAGGCGTCCGGCAGGACGAAGGCCACGCGCGACGGGTGGACCTCGCGGCGCAGATAGGAGGGCAGGCGTCCGATCAGCAGGCCGGCGGCCACGAGCAGCGGGACCAGAGCCGGCGGCGCCAGGATCAGCATCGGCATGAGCACGAGCTGGGTCGGGACCGTGTAGCCGATCCCCACCTCGAACTGCACCTGCTGGGCGACGGCGAAGAGGGCGATCAGCCCGAGCGCCACGATCGGCTGCAGCGCGCGCCCGGACGGGGCGAAAAGCGCCAGCGCGGCCACCGCGGCAAGCAGCAGCGCACCGCACGCGAGCTCGGCGAGCAGCTCCCGGGCGGGCAGCGGCGCGGCGGCGCGGCCCGGGGCATTGCCGAGGAGCTCCTCGACGTAGGGGTCGTCGTCTGCGAGAGCCATGGCGCATCCCCTTCATCGGCGCGCGCGGGGGCGGGACGCACCTTCTTCTGGACGCATGTTCGGCGCCGTTGGGCGCAGGTTCATGTCCGCTTGGCGATGGGTCGAAGCCGTCCATGGACGCCGAACGGCGCTACGGACATCACAGGGGGACATGCTTTGACACGGACGTCATTTCTGCGCCGCGCAATGACCGGCACGATCGCCGCTCTCGCGCTGTGCGCCATGCCCGCGGCCGCCTCGGCCGACGGTCTCAACGTCGGGCTGAACGGTTGTCCGGCCCAGACGATCGAGCACCCGTTCGCGCGCTGGCTCGACAACTCCAACTACGTCCTCGCTCCGGGCGGCACGTTCGAGGGCGCGATGGACGGCTGGAAGCTGACGGGTGGCGCGAAGGTCGTCGCCGGCAGCGAGCCGTTCGCGGCTCACGGGGCAGGGGAGAAGAACGCCCTGTCGCTGCCGTCCGGTAGCTCGGCGACGACGCCCCAGGTGTGCGTCGGCGTGCTCGATCCGACGATGCGCTTCTTCGCGGCGAACGACGGCGGTCTGCTGTCGCTCATGAGCATCTCGATCCTCTACTACCCGCCGGGTGGTGGCGTGATCACGCTGCCGCTGGGCGTGAACGTCGGCGGCAAGGCTTGGGCGCCGTCGCTGCCCACGCTCGTCACCGCCAACCTCCTCGGCGTGCTGAACGGCGGCAAGGCGAATGTCGCCTTCCGCTTCACGCCCATCGGGCTCGGCGCGAAGTGGCGGATCGACGACGTCTACGTCGACCCGATGGCCCGCCACTAGGGAAGGCCGTCGTCAAATAGTCCGGCTGCGCTAACGCGGTGCGGCGGTGGCCATCCGCCGTGCGGCGCGCAGCGCGCGCAGGGCCGCCACGTTGCGGCCCCGCTCGCGTCCCACGGCGGCGCGCAGGCCGAAGGTCAAGGCCTGTGCGCCGTCGTCGTATCGCAGGGCGCGCGCCCCCAGGCGCGCGCCCACGACCTCGCGGCGGCGGCGCGCCTGCAGGTCGAAGGCCTCGCCGCCGAACTCGCGGGCTGTGCTGCGCCCGCCGAGATGCCGCACCACCACCTCGGGGCGCAGGATGGTGGGCACCCCCGCGGCGTGCGCGCGCAGGCACAGGTCCATGTCCTCGTAGAAGAGGAACGCGTCGGGGTCGAAGGGACCCAGCCGACGCAGCACGGCGCTCGGCGCGGCCAGGCAGGCGGCGATGGCCCAGCCCACGCGCCGTGGTCGGCGGGCGCGGTGGGGCTGGGGCAGCGCGCGCGTGGGCAGCGCGGCGCGCACGAGGCCCATCGGACGCCCAGGCAGCGGGTGCGCGCTGCGCTGCAGCGCTCCGTCGGCCTCGATCAGCCGCGGGACGAGCAGGGCCTCGGCGCCCGCGGCGCGCTGTCGCCAGTGCCGACAGCCCGGAGTCGAGCAGCTCGCAATCGGGATTGAGCAGGACGGCGACGGCGTGGCGCGCCGCGGCCACGCCCGCGTTGTTGGCGGCCCCGAAGCCCGGGTTGCCGTCGAGGACGATGACCTCGGCGCCGGCGGCCCGCGCCAGGGCGGGGCCGTCATCGCTCGACCCCGAGTCGACGACCACGAGCTGGGCGTCGGACGGCACGTGCTCGCGCAGGGAGGGCAGCAGCCGCTGCAGCTCGGGGGCCGAGTCGTGCAGGACGGTCACGATCGTGAAGCTCACGCCGCCGCCTGCGCCAGCAGCGGATGCAGCGCGGCCGCCGCCCGCTTCCAGGTGTAGAGGGCGGCGCGCTCGCGCGCGGCGGCGCCCAGGCGGGCGCGCAGCGCGTCGTCGCCGCCGATGCGCAGCAGCGCGTCGGCGAGCGCGCCGGCGTCGCCGACCGCCACCCGCAGCGCGGCGTCGCCCAGCGTCTCGGCGAAGCACGGGAGGTCTGAGACCACGGCCGGCGTGCCGTGGGCGGCGGCCTCGAGCGCGACCAGCCCGAAGCCCTCGAGGTACGACGACGAGGACATCACCCGGGTCCTCGTCCGGATCCAGAACGAGCTGTTCGACGTCGGCGCCGACCTGTGCACCCCGGTCGTGGAGAGCCCCGAGTTCCCGCCGCTGCGGGTCGAGCCCTCCTACGTCGAATGGCTGGAGGAGCGGTGCGATGAGTTCAACGAGCGGCTCAAGCCGCTGCGCAGCTTCATCCTGCCGGGCGGCACCCCGGTCGTCGCCCAGCTCCACGTGGCCAGGACCGTGACCCGGAGGGCCGAGCGGACCGTCTGGGCCGCCCTGGAGGCGCACGACGACGTCAACCCGCTGACCGCGAAATACCTCAACCGGCTGAGTGACCTGATGTTCATCCTCTGCCGGGTGGCCGCGGGTGGCGACGAGATCCTCTGGAAGCCCGGCGGCACCCGGTAGACCCCTTCGGGAGTCCCGGCGCCGCCGGGACTCCCGTGCGTCGCTTGGCCCGCGGCGCGGGGCGTCAGCCGTTCTGTCGCGGCGTCTCAGCCCCGGCCCCGACCTTGGCCCCGGACTCGGTCTCCGCCTCGGCGGAGCGCAGGCGCGGAGTGACGGTCACGTCGTCGATCGCCGGGCCGTACGCCCCGTTGGTGGTGGACACCAGGCTCAGGGTCGCCTCCGGGCCCTCCGCGCAGAAGTCAGCCTCTCCCGGACGTAGCCCATGTTCAGCGGCGTCTTCCCGGTGACGAATAACCCTGCCTGGCCGCGCACGGTCAAATGTTCCTGGATGACGCCCTGATATTGCACCGGCATGTCCCAGCCGGCGAATTCCACCATTTTCGCGCCGGCGCGGCGATGCGCGGCGTAGAGCGGAGTTTTTTTCATCGGCGCGACCTCGGCAGATAGATCCACTCGTGATCGATCGCTCAACGCTCGCGCTGCAGTGAGTTTTTCGCGGCTTTCAAGGTGTTGTAGAGCAACATGCAAATCGTCATCGGACCGACGCCGCCCGGCACCGGCGTGATCGCCGATGCGCGTTCCTTGGCGCTGTCAAATTCCACATCGCCGGTCAGCTTGCCGCTCGCTAACCGATTGACGCCGACGTCGATCACCACCGCGCCGGGCTTGATCCAATCGCCGCGGACCAATCCCGCCTTGCCGATCGCCACCACTAAAATATCGGCCCGGCCGACTTCGTCGCGCAAGCTCGCGGTGCGCGAATGACAGATCGTCACCGTCGCGTGCTTCTCGAGCAGCATCAGCGCCACCGGCTTGCCGACAATATTGCTCCGTCCGACGACCACGGCGGTTTTACCTTTTGGATCGCAACCCGCCGCCGCCAGCAGCTTCATGATGCCGAGCGGTGTGCACGGTCGAAAGCCGTCGCCGCCGAGCAGCAACATTCCCTGACTCATGGGATGAAAGCCATCGATGTCTTTGCGCGGCGAGATCGCTTCCAAAACTTTTTCCGCGCGAATATGCGGCGGCAACGGCAACTGTACCAGGATGCCATGCACGTCGTTGTCTTTGTTGAGCTGATGCACGAGCGCCAGCAATTCTTTTTCCGGGATCGTCGCCGGCAACAGATGCTCGAAGGATTTGATGCCCACCTCCCGGCACGCTTTCTCCTTGTTGCGCACGTAAATGTGCGACGCCGGATCATCGCCGACCAAAACCACCGCCAGACCCGGCGCCCATCCCCAGCGCCGATCGAGACCTTCCACTTCTTCCTTGATCTGCTTTTGAACTTCCTTGGCGACGGCTTTGCCGTCTATGATCGCGGCCATGCGCTGCTCCATGCCGAGACTGAAAAAAAATCTACACCGGATAAAATCGCTTTGTAAGCAGGGAACATGAATTAATTGCATGACATGGTGAAGTTTAAACGTCAACACCCACGGGCGGGAAATTACCGGGTAAATCGCCGGCCGATTTGTCGCGAATCACCTCTGAGCAAAATCTTTCAAAGCTCGATCCATTATTTCAGGTTGACAACTTGCCGGTGATAATTTAAGGCGAGAAGCAATAGCGCCGACAATCATGGATTGGCGGCTTCGAAAGATTTGACCGCGCAACCTCACTGAGAAATGAGCGCGGCGGCATTTTGCCAAACGATTCCCGGCGTAACCGCAGCAAAGGATTTTCCACATGAGCAAGGCACGATCCATCGAAGAAGTTAAAGACGATATCCGCGAGCGCGTCGGGCGACGCGCGCCCTTTCTTCACGCCGACAAGGCCGAAGCGGAAGAGGCGCTGGCCAAAATGCCGAGCTTTGATGGCGAAACTTGGGCCGCGGCGTGGAACGCGCTCGGCGCGCGCTGGGAGGAAAAAGCCGCGGCGGCGGAGAAGGCCGACGACGCCGCTCAAGCGAAAGATTCGTTTCTAAAATCCTACGGCTATTACGGCATCGCCCGTCATCCGTTTCCGAGCACGGCGGGAAAACACCACGGTTATAAAAAAACCCGAGAGATGTTTTTGGCGGCGTCTAAGTATTTCGATATTCCGGTCGAGCGAGTTGCCATCCCGCTTCAAGGAAAAGCCGTCATCGGTCATTTAAGACTACCGAAAAAGCTCCCCGCGCCGATGATCATGCACTGGGGCGGCATCGACAACTGGAAAGAAGAACGCCATTCATTCGGCGAGGCCTTCGTCAAAGAAGGCTGGGGCTGCTTTATCATCGATAGCCCAGGCACGGGCGAATGCCCGGAATTGGCCGGACCCGATGCCCACATCGTGCACACCACCGCGCTCGAATATCTGCTGAAGCGGGCCGAGGTGGACGCCAACAAGATTGCCGTCGTCGGCGCCAGCTTCGGCGGCTATTGGTCGACCAAGTTGGCGCACCTGGCGCCGGACAAACTGCGCGCGGCGGTCAATTGGGGCGGCGGCATCCATTATTTCTTTCAACCCGAATGGCAGGAACGATCGCGCCACGCAGATTCCTATTTATTCGACTTGATCGAGGCACGCGCCAATTTATTCGGCAAGAAAACGTTCGACGAACTTTGCCAAGTCATGCCGGCGTTGTCGCTGCTCGACCAAGGCTGGCTCGATAAGCCCTGCGCGCCCATGTTGATCGTCAACGGCAAAGAAGACAAGCAAGTGCCGCTCGATGATTTTTATCTGCTCCTGGAGCATGGAAATCCCAAGGCGATACGCCTCTTTCCGGGCGGCCACATGGGCTCCATTGCCAATATTTTTAAAACCGTGATCGACTGGCTACACCAAAAATTGGATTGATCTTGATGAGCCTCTATCAACTACAAAAACTGATTTATCACGTCAATCGCGACGCGGCGCAGCGCGAGAGCTATCGCCGCAATCCCGCCGCATTCGTCAAGAGCTATGAATTGTCCGAGCAAGAGTCGGCGGCGGTGCTCAACGTCGATGTCCGCGCTCTTTATACGATCGGCGTTCACTCCCTGCTGCTCAGGCCATTTACCTTGCTCAACAAAGTTTCCAACGAAGATTATGCCAAAGCACTAAAAGGATTGGAGTGAATTCATGCCGATCGTTTTCGCCTGCGCCGCCAGCCATGCCCCCGGAATGACCGCCTGGACGGAAGCCGCACCCAAAGCGCAAGCAGACAATTTTCTTGGCAACTATCGAAAGCTCGGCGCCCGGCTCGCGGGCGCTAAACCCGATGTCATCGTCGCCCTCACCGTCGAGCACTGGGCGAATTTTTTTCTCAACGCATGCCCGCCTTCTGCATCGGCCGCGCCGAGCACTACGACGGCCCGGTCGAAGAATGGCTGCGGATCCCCAAAACACGAGTGCCCGGCGACGCAAAATTGGCAACGCAATTGATCGACGCCTGCTTTGACGGCGGATTCGATCCGACTTTCTCCGACGAATTGCTGCTCGATCACGCGACCTTTTTGCCGCTGCATTTCTTAAATCCCAATATGGCCATCCCGATTGTGCCGGTGATCATCAATACGCTCACGCCGCCGATGCCGAGCGCGAAGCGCTGCTTCGCGCTCGGCGAGTTTCTCGGCCGGGCGTTGGAAAAAAATCCAAAGCGAATCGCCCTAATTGCGACCGGAGGCCTGTCGCACTGGCCCGGCGAGGCGAAGCACGGGAAAATCAACGTTCCCTTCGACAAAATGTTTTTGGCAAATCTAATCAGCGGCAATCGCGCGCGTTTGACTGCGTACAGCCACGATGAAATCAATACCGACGCCGGGTCCGGCGGTCATGAAATCAGAACTTGGATCGCTCTCGCGGGCGCGGTGCAGAGCTGGAAAGCCGAATTGCTTGCCTACGAGCCCATTGTCCCGTGGGCGACCGGCTGCGGCTTAGTCACATTCAACCCGCAAAACCCCTGACGGCAACGGCGGTGAGATGCTTGGACTCGGCGCGCTGACGATCGGAACAGGACAACTTAGTTTAGTGTCTCGTTCAGATTTCGCGCCACTAGATTTTCGGTTGTCGCTTCAGCAGAACCACGAGCTCGTTGTAATCCCAACGTCGGAATCCTAACCTTCTTCTAGGCTTCGGTAGCTTGCCATCGAGCAACCACCGGTCGATGATGTTCTTTTTTACGCCAAAGAGCTGAGCAACCTGGGCCTTGTTGATGAACCTTCTCTTCCGGAATTTTGTGTACGTGTAGTTCCCAGCGAAAATAAGAAAAAGAGCGAGACTAAAGGACAGCCAGAGAGAGAAGTCTCGTATGCCTTGGTCGAAAGAAACCACGGATAGCCACAAGAGCAGCAATCCAAAACCAAAAACAACCAAACCTATCAGTGCGACAAACCCTGACACCATGCTCGACTCGGTGGATGGTTGTTGGCCTTCTTTTCCTTTCCTCAGCCCATCAATACAGTTCTCATTTCGCTGGCCCTCAGGTCAATGCGCAAGCTGTCGCCCTCCGCCAGATCAGTTGATTTCAGCGGAGAGCGACATTCTCTGCAATTCGTTGTCGAACGTCGGGCTGTCTAATACCGTGCTCTTAGCCCCGGCCGGCGGCGAAAGTTACCGGAGAATCCTGCTGGTTCAATCCGCCGCGCCACACGCGGGTAAAAACAAAACACGCCAAGGTGATGCTCAAGGGTCCGGCGAGCACGGCTAGCCAGTAACGATTCAAGATGCAAAAGCCCAACGGCAAGGCAAAATTAACCAGGTACACCCAAAACGCGAAGCGCGGGCTACTCTTCGGATCAGGCGCCATCTTGTTGAGAATAATGAACAGCACTAGACCGGTGACGCCCCAGCCGACAAGATTCATCCAAGGCATGTCATAGTAACTGCCGGTTTCTCCCCACACCCAATAGCTCGTCACTTTGCTCATCGCCGGATCGAGCAAAAGATCCCACGCCACCAGCAAAGATGCGCCGAGCAACACGGCGCTGGCACCGCGGGCACGCAGCCGTGCGATGACCCAGCAGGCCCAACTCATGGTGAACCAGCTCAGCGGAATCAACAGCGGCACGCGCTCGAACCATTTGACACCGAGCAGCGAAGTATACGAATAGGCGCCGAAGGGCATGCCGTAGGTCGTGCCCATGAGCTCGCTCGTGAGACTCACGACATAAACGGCAACGAACGCCCAAAGAGCTTTTTGCCGATCCGTCCAAAGCGCATCGGCGACGACGGCAAGCCCGCCGAAAAGCATGTTGCCAACGGCAAAGCCGTGAAACGCCCAGGTAAAAAATTTCGCCTGCGGATCGACCTGTAGGAGCAGATCCGGACGCGCGGTAAAAATGCCGTAGCCCAAAAGGCTGGCGACGACGATGGCGGCTTGAACGGCTAAAAATAGCCAGGGCACGATGGACATAGATCCTCCGGAGAAATTCGACCTATTGCACATTGGACGCTTTCCAAATCGCGCGCAGCGGCGCTGGCGACCAGGGTTGAAACCAGCGCGCCGGCACCGAGCGAATCAAACCGGCAACCGCGCGGAGCACCACCCATATCTTGCGCGCGCCGGTGACGTAAGTCCGTTCGTCCCAGGCCTGCGCGCCCTTGGCGATCAGCAGCCGGCCGATTTCGGAATAGACGCGGCGCGCCGCCGTGACCGCGCAGGCGGAGCGAAGCGAAAGATGCCACAAGCCTTCGTCGCCGGAGCGGTAGTAGCGCTCGGCTTCGTGCAGCAAGCGCAGCGTCAACATCGCCAACTTCACGCGGTTGTGTGGCGCGGCGAGCTCTTCTGGCTCGATCTCGGCTTCGCGCAACCACCCCGCCGGCAGATAGATCCGGCCCATGCTGGCGTCTTCGATAATGTCGCGCGCGATATTAGTGAGCTGCATGGCGATACCTAGATCCGCCGCGTGTCTAAGCGCGCGCTCATCGCGCAGGCCCATCACGTGGGTCATCATCAGACCGACGGTACCGGCGACGCGGTAGCAGTAAAGCAAAAGCTCTTTTAAAGTCGTGTACCGCGTGCCGCGCGCGTCCATCGCCATGCCCTCGATCAATTCCAGCGCATAGTGCGCCGGAATGCCGTAGCGGTGCACGATATACTGCAGGGCGATAAAAACCGGCTCGCGCTGCGGCGCGAAGCCAAACGCGGCCGCCGTGCGCTCCTTGAGCGCTTTCAGCCGTTGCCCGAGCTCGGCCGCGCTTTCACTCCGGCCCACCTGATCGACCTGATCGTCGCAGTAGCGACACCAGCCGTAGAGAAAAAATGCCGCGTCCCGCGTCGCCGGATCGAAGAGCCGCGCGGCCAAGGAAAAACTTTTCGATCCCTTGCGGATGATTTCACGGCACTCGTCGAGGGCCGTTTTTACCTCCGGAGTCATAGCCTCATGCATAGCAAAACTCCGCGGCCTTTAGCCGTGCGCTTGCCAGTACACCGGCGAAATCCTGCAAAATCACGCCCGCGGTCGCCTTCGCCGAGTTGACGACGCCGGGAATACCGGCGCCCGGATGGGTCCCCGCGCCGACGAAATACAGGCCGTTGATATTCTCGTCGCGATTGTGCACTCGGAAATAGGCGCTCTGCAGCAACCGCGGCTCGAGCGAAAATGCCGAGCCGAGATGAGAATTCAGCTCAACCTGGAAATCCCTCGGCGTAAAGATTCTTTGAGCAACGATCTCGCGGCGCAAGTCCGGCATGTAGCGCTGTTCGAGATAAGCGAGTATGCGCTCAGCATAGCGCGGCCCTTCGACGCTCCAGTCGAGATTGAGCTTGCCCAGGTGCGGCACTGGGGAAAGCACATAGAAAGTTTCACAGCCGGGCGGCGCCAGATCCGGATCGGATTGGCTCGGCGCGTGCAGGTAAAGCGAGAAATCTTCAGCCAAACGGCCGCGACTAAAAATGTCTTGTAACAATTCGCGGTAGCGCAGCCCGAAGATGATATTGTGATGGAGGAGATTAGGATATTTTCGCCGCGTGCCGAAATAGATTAGAAACAGCGACATGCTGTAGTTCATCTTCGCCAGGCATTTGCGCATGCGCTGAGCCCGCGGCTCGTGCCCGAGCAGTTTGCCATAAGTATGAACCACATCGGCGTTGCTCGCCACCAAGTCGAAAGCCTGTTGGTGCCCCTCCCCGTCCACCACGCCGGTAACTTTATCGCCGTTCGTCGAAATCTCGGCGATTTCCGCATTAAAGCGAATTTCACCGCCAAGCTCGTTGAAGAGTTTGACCAGCGCCCGCACCAACGCGCCGGTGCCTCCCTTGGGAAAGAAAACGCCCCACTTGCGCTCCAGGCAATGAATCAAGGTATAGATCGAAGTCGTCGTAAACGGATTGCCGCCGACCAAGAGCGAATGAAAGCTGAAGAGCTGGCGTAGATGCGGATCGCGCACATGCTTGGCGACCATGCTGTAGACCGAGCGATAGGCTTTCAGGCGAATTAACTGCGGCGCGACCGAAACCATGCTCGACCAGTTGAGAAACGGCACGTGGGCGAGTTTTTCGTAACCCTCGCGAAACACTTCTTCCGAATATTTTAAAAATTGCCTATAGCCGGCCACGTCGGCCGGCGATTTTTTTTCAATCTGCCGTTCGATCAGCGCCTGGTCGGCGGAATAGTCGAACCGGTAGCCGTCTTCCCAGAACAAGCGATAAAAGGGATTCACCGGCAACAGCTCAACGTAATCGTCCATCGACCTGCCGGCGAGCGTGAAAAGCTCGCGCAAACAATCCGGCGCCGTGATCACCGTCGGCCCGGCGTCGAAGGTAAAACCTTGATCACGGTAAACGTACGCCCGCCCACCCGCCTGATCGCGTTTTTCAAATAGCATCGTGCGGCAGCCGGCCGCCTGTAAGCGGATCGCCAAGGCGAGGCCGCCGAATCCACTGCCGATCACCGCCGCGCGCACCTTAGCCATAGGCCACCGCGATCTCCTCGCCGAGAGCGCGCAGCTCGTCAAAAGCGCGCGCCGACCAGCGCACGTGTTCGGCACTCAAACGATTTTTGAGATTGTCGAAACTCCGGTCGAGATGCGCGCGGGCGCTTTGCCGCGTCTCCTGTACCAAACAATGCCGTTCCATCCACGCTTGCAAGTCAGCCGCCTCGGGCAGCCTGTGCGCCGCGGCGACGAAGTCCCGGTAATCCGCCGGGCTGCTGCGCTGCGCGGCGCAGGCCCACACCCACGACGGCCGGGATAAAATCAAATCCTCGTAGCGCTTTGATGGCTCGCATTTACCGATAACGTTGCCCAAATCGTCGAACATTTGCAGCGCCACGCCCAAGTCCCGACCGAACTCGTCGAGCGTCGACAGCAATCTTTCCGAAGCATCGGCAAGCGTGGCGCCCAAGAGAGCGGCGAAGCCCATGAGCGCGCCGGTTTTAAGCCGCATCGCAGCCAGGCACACTTCGGCCACCGCATCTTGCGTCAACGTGTCGACCCGCGCGCCTAAATCGAGGGCCTGACCGAAATGGGCGCGCAGCAGCGTGCGGTGATAACGCTCATACACGAGCAGCAAATCGTCTTCGCCGAGGCCGGTTTCTTTGAACAACTGGAAAGGCCAGAAGTATAACCAGTTGCCGGCGTTGAGCGCGATCGGCATGCCGTAGCGCGTATGCAGCGCCGGACAACCCCGACGCATCGGACTGCCGTCCTCGATATCGTCGACGATGAGCGAGCCGGCGTGAATCAATTCGATCGCTTCGGCGCAAGACCGGCAACGCGTCGCTGCCGCCAGAGACAACGGCAGATCGCCATTGAGAAGCCGGTAGCTGAACGAAACCAATTGCGCACGGATGCGCTTACCGGGGTTTGCAGTCAGATCGGCCACGGGACGGAGCAACACGTCCATAAGAATATTTCCAACCGCCGGAGCGGCGTCAAAGCCAAGCAGCTTGCCCAAGCGATGGTCATCGGGAAGGGCGTAAGCAAGACCATCCTCGTCGCCGCTCTGGTGGCGCTCTTTAAACGGTTTGTTACGCGGCGCAATCGCCGCGCTGGCGCTCTCGAAGATCGGATTCTTCATGCATCTCTCCTCGGGACTGGGGGCAAATCGCTATCGCTCGCCAGCAGAGCCTCCGGCGTTACGGCCAGGGCATTGGCCGAGGCGGACGAGTATATCCATCGAAACGTTTTGTTTGCCGCCTTCGACGGCGACGATGCAGACACGGGTGACCCGGGTAGCTTCGGCCAATTGTTCCTGGGTCCAACCTTTCTTCGTACGCAGCTCGCGCACCCGGCGGGCCAAAACCAACAAATATTCTTTCAGCACAGCCTTCGGCCGATCCGCCCGCAGCAGCTTGCCGATCAGCTCGATGCCGTCTGTGGCGTCGCGCGCGATGACGCAACCGCGCTGGAGACTCACCGGCAAGGCGTTGGCGGCAAAAAGCTGGCCGCCGAGAACGACGTTCGGTGCGGGCGATAGCGCCGCCAACTCATCGAGCAGGCGCTGCACGTGGGTCATGCCTTGTTCCATCGTCACGGACAGCGCCACCAAATGCGCATGGCGTCGCTTGGCCATCTCGACGACGGCAGTCGTCGGCGTGTTCGCGCCGAGGAAATCGACCGCCCAGCCTTTCAACAAGCAGAGGTCGGCGACCATTCTAGCGCCGATGAAGTGCTGCTCCCCTTCGATGCAAGCGACCAGTACGCGATAGGGCGAGCGCGCTTCAGGCGTCACGAACAAAGAGCGCAACCGATCCATCTGCTCGATGACGATTTGTGTCGCCAGGTGTTCGTCTCCGACGCCGATTTCGCCGCTGCACCACGAGTCGCCGATGGCCACCAACGCCGGCGCAATGACCTCCAGATAAATCTCCAAAAGCGATCTCTGGCCCGCCAGCAACTCGTCGATCACTTGCGCCGCGTCCTCGGCATCGCCGCGCCCGAGGGCGGTGCTGAAACGTTGCCGCATTGGCACCAAATGTTCCGCCAAATAATCTGAGTGATTTTTGACTATATTCACTTTGTCCTACCTATGTCGTGCGACCGCCACTGTTGTCGTGTTATTCAACTCTCGCCGCTCCTATAGTTTCAGCGATTTCAGTGCACCGGCGAGATGCGGATATTTGAAATTGTAGCCGAGCTTCGACGCCGCCTCGGGCATGGCGCGCTGGCCATTTAAAAGCATCTCGGCCATCTCGCCCACCAAGATCGCCAACACCGACGGCGGCACCGACGCCCACGACGGCCGGTCGAGCGCGTCGCCGAGCGTTTTAGAGAATACTTCCATAGTCACCGGATTCGGTGCGGTGGCGTTGAACGCACCGCGCGCCGCATCGTTTTCGATCAGAAAGGAAATCAGCTCGATCTCATCTTCGATATGAATCCAGGGCATCCACTGTCGGCCGGAGCCTAAGGGACCGCCGACGAACATCTTGAACGGCGCGACCATCTTGGCTAACGCTCCCTTGCCTTTGGCGAGCACGATGCCGGTGCGCACCAGCGCGACTCTGACGCCGAACGCTTCGGCCTTTCTTGCCTCGTCTTCCCACTCGACACAGAGACGCGAGAGAAAGTCCGATCCGGAGCCGGTCTTTTCCGTCACGGTTTCATCCCCGTGCGGCCCGTAATAACCTACGGCTGACGCGTTGATTAAAAACTTTGGCTTTACGTTCGCCTTGGAAATTGCATCGACCAACGATCGGGTTGCGTCAATTCGACTGGAGCGCAGCTTGGCTTTCTGCGCCACGCTCCAGCGTTTGGCGGCAATCGGTTCGCCGGCCAAGTTGATAATGCCGTCGGCGCCGTCGATGGCCTTCTCCCATTCGCCGCCAACGCCCGGCTGCCATGCGAACCATTCCTTTTTTGTGACGTTGATTTCCGAGGGCGGTTTCCGACTCAGCAGCACCACAGAGTGAAATTGATTCCACAGTCGATCGGTCAAGATCGAGCCGATTAACCCTGTCGCTCCTGTGATAACCACTTTCATATGAGCTCCTAATCACCTTCTTTTTACCAAATTAGCCGTTTTAGTCAAGTATAATTGACTTTTTTATTAAAATGATATTAATATCATACATTGCCATGACAGAATCCAATCGCCCCAAACCGAAGCTCGGCATCAGCGCTTGCCTGCTCGGCCAAAATGTTCGCTACGACGGCGCACACAAGCGGGATAATTTTCTAAGCGATACTTTCGGCCGTTTCGTCGAGTGGGTTGCCGTATGTCCGGAAGTCGAAGTCGGCATGGGTGTGCCGCGCGAAACACTGCGGTTGGTTGGCCCGCCGGACAAGCCCCAGCTGATCGCCGAGCGCTCGGGGAAGGATTGGACGCACGCGATGCACCGTTTTGCCGCTGTGCGCATGCGGCAATTAGTCGAATTAAAGCTCGCCGGTTATGTGTTCAAAAAGAACTCGCCGAGCTGCGGCGTCGAACGGGTGCGCGTCTACGGCGCGAAGAACCTGCCGGTACGCCGCGGTCGCGGCTTATTCGCCGCCGCGGTCATGGCCAGATTTCCGCTGATGCCCGTGGAAGAAGAAGGCCGCTTGAATGATCCCGCGCTGCGCGAGAATTTTATCGATCGGGTTTTCGCCTATCATCGTTGGCAGGAAGCCCTGGCGGGATCGAAGTCCGCCGGCGCATTGGTGGAATTTCATACCCGGCATAAATATTTGCTGCTGGCGCATAGCGAGCGCCACTATCGCCGGCTCGGTCGCCTGGTCGCCGACGTAAAAAAAATTCCTTTGCGCGGAGCCTACGAGGAATACGGCCGGGGCTTCATGGAAGCGCTGGCGATTCACGCCAGCGCCAAAAAACACGCCAATGTCCTCGACCACATGATGGGATATTTCTCCGAGCGGCTCTCCGCCGCCGAGCGCAGCGAGCTGGTGGAATTGATCCGCGATTACCGCAAGCAACTGGTGCCGCTGATCGTGCCGGTCACGTTGATCCAACACTATGTCAAGAAATACGACGTCGCCTTATTTGAACCAGCAGATTTATTTATCGCCGAGCCCTAAGGAACTCATGCTGCGCAATCATGTGTAGAGCAGCGCAAGCGGGCTCGAATGAATCCGTGATGAAAACATATCGATTTGAAAGCTCAACTCTGGCTCCGCCAAGCGCGCGATCAAATTTTCCAAGTTCTTTGCCGACCCGCGTAATCTCCAGCGCTCTGACGCCGGATTGGCTCCGTTTCGAAATCCTGACGCCGCCGGCAATCGAAATCCGCGAAGGCACTTTGCTCGACTATCGGCTGCGCCTGCGGGGCATACCGCTGCGCTGGCAGAGCGAGATCCAAGTCTGGCAGCCGCCCCATCGCTTCATCGATCGCCAGACCCGAGGTCCCTACTCGCTCTGGGTGCACGAACACACTTTTACCGAGAAGGACAATGGCACCCTTGTTGGCGACAAAGTCGAATATGCCGTGCCCGGCGGCCGGCTCGTGCAAAAATTTTTCGTTGCGCCCGATCTCGAACGGATTTTTCAGTACCGCCATCGCGTGCTTGAAGAAATTTTCCAATCGGCAGATCGAGCGGCAGGCCAATCAATGAGCGGCTAGTCCGCTCGCAACCTTTTTCGGTCGCCGCAATGCGTTCGATATAGGCTTTCGAATTGAACTTGCGCGAGGTGCTCTCGTGATAGACATAACCGGAACTATAATCGACACAGCCATGCGCCTGCTCGCGCGTCGGTTTAGCAGCCAACCGCTTCAAAACCGTCGCTTCAGATTTGCCGAACATTCCCGCGCACGGCCCGGTCCTCATCGTCGCGCGCCACTATCATCATCTTTATGACGGCTTGGCTCTGTGTGCAGTGCTTCCTCGCCCCTTTCACATCGTTCCTGCCGTTCAAAGCGGGATTCGTAAACATTGCGAGCGCGGCCGAGCGCTATTTGCGCGGGAAGGTGCCGATTATTCCGGCCGGGTTACGTTACGATGAGGAAAAACCATGGATCGGCCATATCGCGCTCGGAGAAGCAATCTACCGCGATAATTTTTCCACCAAGCTGGAGCTCATCACGTTCATGGAAAGAAAGGTAAAAAATCTTTCCGGCATTACGTGCGACAAGAAATCTTGAACCCGATATCAAAACCGAACGGCACAGCGTTGCAGGATAAGTAAGTTCAATCGTCTTCTTGACCCGGCAGTTCTTCGAACGCTTTCAAGCGCAATTTCCCGTCTTTGTCCTTAACCAGCAGCTCGATTTTCTTTTCAACCTCATCGAGTTTTTGATAGCAGTACTTGGTGAGACCGACGCCTTTTTCGAAGACAGCGAGGGAATCCTCCAGCGAGAGCTCACCGGACTCCAACTGCTCGACGATCCGCTCGATGTCTTCCAGCGCCGCTTCGTAAGTTTGTTTTAGCGATTCTTTACCCGCCATATTATTTCTCCATTTGCTTAACAACCGACTTGGAACCGCCTGCGTTTTCCGAGTTGACCGATATTCTCGTCAGCAATTCGAGCGGATCGATGCGCGCATTGGCCAAGCGCGCGCCCCAATGAAGGTGCGGCCCCGTGACCCGCCCTGACGAGCCCGATAAAGCGATCAGCTCGCCGCTTTTCACGGGCGCGCCTTCTTCGACTTTAAACTCCGATAGATGAAAATACATGGTAAAGAGCCCGCCGCCGTGATCGATGACGACGCTCCCGCCGGCGAAGAAAAAATTACCGACGAGCACGACCCGGCCGTGATTGGCGGCGACCACCTCCGTCCCCGTCGGCGCGGAGAGATCGGTGCCGCTATGCGGCGCCCGCGGGGTGCCGTTGATAATGCGGCGAAATCCAAAAGACGACGCCGATGCCTCCTGCGGCACCGGACGAACGAAGGGCGCTTCCCAGAGCCGCTCGGGAACCGAGTAGGCGAACGCGCGCGCGAATGTTGCCTGCTCGCGGCGAATCGCTTCGAGCGTCTCCTCGCTCATCTGATCGAAGCTGGGCGGCACATTGAACGATTCCTTGCGGAACGCCTTGGCTTTGATCCTAAATGGAATCACGCGCTCGCGTTGCGCGCCGGCGCGGTCGATCGCCGTCAGCAAAACCTTGGATAAACCCGGCTTGGCCTCGACATCGGCGCCGATGATCGCCGCAAACGAGCCTGGACCGTTCGGGTAGAAAACAATCGGCGTCGTGCCCATGCGACCGTTCACGTCAATCAGGTTCGCGCCGCTCACATGGATTTCACTCAAGCCGCCTTGAAACAGTTCGAGCGCCTTGGGCCATTTGACCGCCGCTGTATCGCTCGCATCGACGCATACTGCCCCGACGAGCCAGCCGGCGCACAAGATCACTGCGGCCCATCTTGTCACGTTATTTTTTTTCCTCCACACGGCAAAACGATTGGCCTTCGGCAAACGTGATGCGGATTAGATCGCCGGCCTGCAAAGCCGCGGCGCTCTTCACAATCCGCTCCTCTGGCAGTTTATGGGCGATCGCGTAGCCGCGTTCGAGCACCGCCAGCGGGCTCAACGCGCTCAAGCGTCCGGCGAGCTCCGCCAAACTATTTTTACTTTGGCGCACGCACTCTTGAAATCTCCTTAGTAAATCGATCGACAGCTCATCCAAGCGTTGTTGATTCTCTCTGAGCTTGCGCCCGGGATCGGTCAGTCGCTTGAGCAGCGCGTTTAAGTTTTCTTTCGCCGTTTCGAGCTTGAACTCCATTTCTTTCAGCAGTTGCAGCTCGAGCACTTGAATCTGCTCGAGCAAATCGCGTTTGCGCGGCAGGATGAATTCCGCGGCGGCAGTGGGCGTCGGCGCGCGATGATCGGCGACGAAGTCGGCGATCGTAAAATCGATCTCGTGGCCGACCGCTGAAACGACCGGGATTTTCGACGCGTAGATCGCGCGCGCGACGATCTCTTCGTTAAAGGCCCACAAATCTTCCAACGAGCCGCCGCCCCGTCCGACGATGATTGCTTCGACGCCGGCGAAGCAATTCAGATCGGCGATGGCTTCGGCGATTTCCTTGGCCGCGCCTTCGCCTTGGACCCGCACCGGGCGAATCACGACGCGCCGGTCGGCGTAACGGTCACGAATGATCCGCAGCATGTCGTGCAAAGCCGCGCCGCGATCGGAGCTCACGATGCCAATCGTAGCCGGCAAAAATGGCAGCGGCTTTTTTCGCTCCTGGGCAAATAAGCCTTCAGCCGCGAGTTTTTTCTTGAGCTGCTCGAACGCCAGATAGAGCGCGCCTTGTCCTTGCGGCTCCATATCGTCGACATAAAGCTGCAGGTCGCCGCGCACAGAATAAAGGCTCACCTTGCCGAAACAGAGGACCGCCAGGCCGTTTTCCGGGAGGAAGCGCAGGCCCCCTCCTTGGCGGCGAAACATTACCGCGCAGATCTGGCTCTTGTCGTCTTTCAGGGTGAAGTAATAGTGCCCCGAGGGCGGCACACGAAAGTTGGAGATCTCGCCCTGCACCCAGAGCGCGTCGAGGCGCGATTCCAAAGTCCCTTTGATGAGCTCGTTGAGCTCGGTGACGCTCAAGAATTTCCGCGTCGCGGCGGCAAACAGAGGTAGATCAATCTCGCGCTCAATCTGTCTGGCCATTGGGATTAGCTGTAGCACAAAAAAATTAGCCCTCCGAGGGGAGGGCTAATAAAAAACGATGGCAATAGAGCAAAGTTCGACGAATGTCAGGCCGCCTTTTTTTGCACGACTTGTTTGAATACATCCCAGCTTTTTAATAAATCGAGAGCGCGCTTCAACTGTGTATCGTTGTCGATGGTCTCGTCGCCGGTAGGCCCGGAAGACGGGATTTGCTTCTCCTTCTCCTTTTCGCTATCCGGCGGCTGAGGTTGAGAGCTTGGCTCCGGCGACGGCACCGGATTTTGCAGATGGCCCGGCAAATTCTCTTCGCGTAAGCCGGGGCGCTTGGGCGCGTCAGGCTTGCCCTCCTGGGTCGGCGCATTGTCGACGTTGATATCGGGCACGATGCCGGTTGCCTGGATCGAGCGGCCGTTCGGCGTGAAATAACGCGCGGTCGTCAGGCGCAACGCCGAGTTGTCATCGAGCGGCAGAATCGTTTGCACCGAGCCCTTGCCGAAAGTTTTCGTGCCGAGCACCACCGCGCGCTTGTGGTCCTGCAAAGCACCGGCGACGATCTCCGACGCGCTGGCGCTGCCGCCGTTGACCAAAACCACGATCGGAAAATCCGTCCAAGTCCCGTCTTTTTGGGCAAAATATTTCTGCTTCTGCGAGTCGATGCGCCCTTCCGTGTAAACGATCAAGCCCGATTCCAAAAACATATCCGAGACGCGCACGGCTTGGGTCAACAGGCCACCTGGATTATTGCGCAGATCGAGCACGAGTCCCTTGATGCCGCCCTTTTCCGCCGCCAACTTTTCCAGCGCCCTTTGCATGTCACGGTCGCTTCGCTCTTGAAATTGCGCTAGACGGATATAAACGTAGCCCGGTTCCAAGGTGCGGCTGCGCACGCTTTGCACGCGAATAACGTCACGCACCATCGTCACGTCCAAAAGGTCGGCGACACCCTCGCGCTTGATCGTCAAATTGATCTTCGTGCCTTTCAAGCCGCGCATTTTTTTCACGGCGTCGACCAACGACATGTCTTTGGTGAATTCTTCCTCGATTTTGAAGATTTGATCGCCCGGCTTGATACCGGCTTTGGCCGCGGGCGTGTCTTCGATCGGTGAGACGACGGTCAGAATGCCGCCCTTGACGGTAATCTCAATGCCGAGTCCGCCAAAGCGACCTTGGGTATCGCTTTGCAGATCTTTGTACAGATCCGGCGTGAGATAGGCGCTGTGTGGGTCCAGAGAATTCAACATGCCGTTGATCGCGCCGCTCACCAAACTTTTGGTTTGCACGTCGTCGACATAATTTTTCTTAACGATCGAGAGAATGTTGCTAAAAGCTTCCAAGCTCTCGTAATCCTGCCGTCCGACGGCGGAGACGTTGGGCACCCAATGGGCGGAAAGAAAAAATCCCAAAGCAATCCCGACGACCAAGAGCAAAAACGGCGCTCCATGTTTACGAACCATTCGCATCGTATGTCTCCTCGAAAAGAGTGCTGGACAACCCGGAGTTTATCGCAAGATAAATAAAATAGCTATTGCTTCTTGAACCACGGCACCGGGTCGAGGGAGCGGCCGTCTTTGCGCATTTCAAAGTAAAGCTTCGAGCCCGCCAGCGAGTCGCTGTCACCAGCCCGGCCCACGACCTCGCCGCGCCTGACTTCATCCCCAGATTTCTTAATTATTTCAGAAAGATGGCCGTAAATTGTATAGTAACGCTCGCCATGGTCTACGATCACCATTTTACCATAGCCGGAAAACCGATCGGCATAAACTACGGTGCCCTTTTCGACGGCTCTGATCTCTTCGCCGATCGGCGCGTCGATATCGATCCCTTTACGAAATATCTCGCCGGCAAACTCCGGATGCTTATATTTGCCAAACGGCGCGCTCACCGACCCGTGCACCGGCCAATCCAATTTGCCGCGCAACGCCTCCAGCCCCACGCCGGTTGAAGGCGCCGAGGGTGGCTGTCTCGGTTTGATCATTGCGCGCCTGGCGATTTCGTCCATCATTTTTTCGAGCCGTTGCGCCGCCGCTTCCATCTCGCGCAAAGCGCGCAGCCGCGTGGTTTTTTCCCGGCGTAGACTGGCCAGTAATAATTTTTCTTTCTCCGCCTCTTGGCGCACCGATGCCTGAGCAAGGCTGAGGGTTTTTTTTTGCTCGCTCAATTCAGCCTGTTTGCGCGCCAGACGCTCGCGCAAGATCTCTTGATGCTGGCTTTCCTCCTGCAGGTTCGCGAGCAGTTCGCGGTCAAAAGAGATCGCCGTCGATAGATATTTACGCCGGTGCAAGAAACTGCCGAGCGAGACAGCGCCGTTGAAAATCATCAGCGGGCTGCCGCCCTTTTGCCAGCGATACAGCGCCGCCGCGCGTTTTTGCAAGATATCCCGCCGCGCGGCGATCGAGTCGCCCAGCCGCTCGGCCTCGGACTCCTGAGCGCGCAGCTCATCGGCGAGAGACGCCAGCTTGGTAGTGGCCAAACTCAACTCTTTGCGGCGCTTTTCGAGGTCGGTTTGAATTTTACTCAGAGTTTGAAGCACCGAGCCTTCCTTGACCTGAAGTTGAGAAAGGCTTTTTTTTTCATTTTCGATTTTTTTCCTGATGCCCTCGAGGTCGCGATTAGACTGCGCCGCCCGCGCCGGTCCCGGAATCGCTAGAAATAGGGCGACACATGAAATTAGAATTTCGCGCTCGAAGGATGCCACGTTTTAATGAACCTCCGCAGCGAAAAAAGACTACCAGCCGAACCCAACAGCCAACCTGTAGCAACGAGCAGGGCGATGTGATGCGGAGCCAAAAATTGCAATTGCCCGAAGGGTGCCAAAAAAAAGCCGATGGTCGGCATATGGTCTTGCAAAAGGGAATATACTCCCCATAACGCCGCGAGAGAAACGCCCGCTCCAATAAGCCCTTGGATCATGCCTTCGAGTACGAAGGGCGCCTGGATCAACTCTTCCGATGCGCCGACGAGTTGCATGATCTCGACTTCTTCTTTGCGCGCAAAGAGCGCCAGCTTGACCGTGCTCCGAACAATAAACAAAGTCGCCAAGAACAACACGCCGCCCAAAATCCATTTTGCCCACCCGACCCCGAGCACTACCAATTCCAACCGCTCGACCCACTCTTGCGGATACTCAACGCTGGCAATGTCGTTGTCGTCTTTTAGACGCGCGGCGAGCTGCCCGATTATTTTCTCGTTGCGATTTTCCGGCTTGATCGTGATTTCAATCGATGCCGGCAAAACATCACGCGGCAAGCCGTCCAACAACCCCGATTGCGCACCCAAGGCCGTCTGAAAATCGCGCCACGCCTCGGCGTGGCTAATATGCCGCGCCCGCGCCACTTCCGGCATCGCCCCGATCCGCTGCATCAACGCGTCGACTTGGGGCTCGGCGAGACCGTTATTTAAGTAGGCGGTGATTTGGAGTTGATCGCCCCAGCCCTTGAGCAGATATTCCAAATTGGTCTGCAAAAGCATGAACGCGCCGAAGCTGAAGAGCGTGAGCGCCATCGTCGCCGCGGTCAGCACATGAGTCCAAAATAGATGGCGAAAACTAGTTCCCACTTGACGAAACACCAAACCGACCAATGATATTTTCATCGGCCGCTCCCTTGCGCTAGATCGTCGACTACGAACCCGTGGTCCAGAAGGATTAATCGGCTGCCGTAACGTCGGATGATTTGGCGATCGTGCGTCGCGATCAGGATCGTCGCGCCTCGATCACGAATCTGCACCAGCAGTCCCATGATTTCCCCGGCGGTTTCTTCGTCGATGTTGCCGGTGGGCTCGTCCGCCAACAGCAAGGTCGGCTCATTGACGAGGGCACGCGCGATGGCCACGCGTTGTTGCTCGCCGCCCGAGAGCGTGAACGGTTTGGCGTCGTAACGTTCCTTTAAGCCGAGCTCGCCCAACAACTGGTACGCTTTGGTTCGGCTCTCGCGTTTCGACACGCCGATCACCTGCGCGGCGAGGGCGACGTTGTCGAGCGCGGTCAAATGCGGCAACAGCCGGAACTCCTGAAAAATCAGGCCGATCTTTCGCCTGAACTGAGCCACGCCGCGGCTGGGCAAGCGCGTGATATTGCTACCGTCGATCAATATCTGCCCTTCGCTCGGCTCCTCTTCACGAAAGAGCAGCTTGAGCAAGGTCGATTTCCCTGCGCCGCTCGGGCCGCTGATGAAGGCAAGCTCGCCTTTGGCGATTGTTAAATTGATATCGGTTAATGCCCGCCGGTTCGGCCCGTAGATTTTCGAGAGGTGCAAAACCTGGATCATCAAAAATGCAAAATTCCGCTGCGAGAATCGCTATTTAACTTTGATTTTATCTTGACATGAAGGGAGGCGGTTGTTAGAGTGAATGACCTTGTGTGTTCTCGCTATCTATAAAAGATGCGCCAGCAACTTACAAGCACTCGGGAGGCGACGGGACCGATGCTCGATCACATAAAAAAATTTCATATCGTATTAATCAAACCGTCCAAATACGACGACGAAGGTTACGTGATCCGTTTTTGGAAAGGCGTCTTGCCGAGCAACACTTTGAACGTGCTCCATGGCCTGACCGAAGACATCAAGACGCGGCGCGTTTTCGGAACCCTGCCGATCGACGTTACTACTTTCGATGAAACCGCCGAAAAAGTGCCGACGGCAAAAATTATCAGCTGGAGCAAAGCGCCGGGCGTTAAATTGCTCGTTTGCCTGGTCGGCGTCCAAACCAATCAATTTCCCCGCGCCATGGACATGGCAAAAATTTTCAGAGCCGAGGGAATCACCGTGATCATGGGCGGCTTTCACACCAGCGGCACGATCAACATGCTGAGCGATCAGGAGCCCGACATTCAAGAGCTCTATCGCGAGGGCATTTGCATCGTTTCCGGCGAAGTCGAGGGAAAATGGGAAGGCATTCTCGCCGACTATCTGCACGACCGATTGAAGCCGCTTTATAGCTTCGCGCAGGACCTGCAAAATCTCGTCGATATCGAAGATGCGCCGCTGCCCCAGACCAGCGCGAAAACAATGGAACACTTCGCCTATCCGAGTTTTGCCACCGCCGATACTTCGCGCGGCTGTCCGTTTGCGTGCACCTTTTGCACGATCATCAACGTTCAGGGACGCAAGATGCGCGAGCGCAGCCCGCAGAGCATCGCCGCCATGATGCGGCGGAATTATCTAGATCACGGCTTATCCTTCTATTTCTTTACCGACGATAATTTCGCGCGCAAAAAGCTCTGGCGCGAAACCTTCGAAGAGATCATCAAGCTGCGCGAGGAAGGGCTCGATGTCTCGTTCATGATGCAAGTGGATCTGGCAAAAAAAGCCGAAGGACTTTGTTCCTCTCGCCGCCCGAGCCGGTTGCACCCAGGTGTTTATCGGCATGGAAAGCGTCAACCCGCAAAACCTCGAAGCCGAAGGCAAGAAGCAGAACAAGGTCGAAGAGTACCGCGGTATTATCAAGGAATGGCACGACGCCGGCGTGCTGGTGCACACGGGCTACATCATCGGCCTGCCGTGGGATTCGAAGGCGCAAGTCGCCGAGGACGTTCGCTTTCTGATGGACGAAGTCGGTCCGGATCAGGCTTCGTTTTTTATGCTGACGCCTCTTCCCGGATCGCACGATCACCGCGAAATGAAAAAGCGCGGCGAATGGATGGACCCGGACTTCAACAAACGCGACTCGTTTCATGCCACCATCGAGCATCCGCGCATGACGGCGGACGAATGGACCGAAGCTTATGAGGATGCTTGGAAAGCGTTTTACAGTAAAGAAAACATGATCAAGACTCTGGCCCACTGGACCAATGCGCCGAAGAACTATTGGAACCTGATGTCGATCTTTTTTTGGTATAAAAATGCCGCGCTCATCGAAAAACAGCATCCCATGGTCGCCGGCTTTTTCCGCCTAAAAGACCGCAAGACCCGCCGCTCGGGCTTCGCCGTCGATTCGCTGCCGGTCCATCTATGGAAACGTTCGAAAGAAACAACCGCATTGCTCATCACCTGGGCCAAGTTTCTCAAAGAAATGGAAGAGGTCTGGTTGCAAACACGCAAGCGGAGCGAGACCGAGGAACGCTGGATCGAGCAAATCCAAAAAATTCAAACCGACATCTGGCAAGCGCTCAAGATCGGTGAAATTCAAAATCTCTACACCAGCGCGAAGGGCAGTTTGTCGGAACGCGCCGGCACTTTACTCGAGCAATTGGAAGATCTCTCCTCGCGGGTCGTTTACAACCGCAGCGATCTCAATCGCTTCTTGAAGCAGTGGGAACATTTGCGCCTAAAAATCCAAGAATTGCGGCCGTGCGAGAGCGAAGCGGCGCGCCGCGTGCTCGATGAAATTCACAGCATCCAGGCCGGCATCCGACTGGGCGACCGCATCCAGGTATGGCAGGACGCTTATACGCGGCTGCGCGGGCATTTGCCGTCGAAAGCGCAGTTAAGCTTGATCAAGTTCGATGTCCTCAACAACCGAATCGTTTACTCGCGCCAGGAATTGCAGCGCATCTGGTCGCAGACCCTGTTGGATCTGCGCCAGTTGAAGCTCTGGCAGATCCGCCCGTGGAAATTCGCCAAAGCGATGGTCAAAGACTTTTCTTTGACAACTTCCTTCGCGAACAGTTTTCGAGAATTTTCCAAATAGCCGGGCACGAAGTCGCGTGGCTAGTGAACCAGCGTCCCGCGCTTGGCCAATCTGGCGAGCTGCTCGCGAATCGCGGCCGCATCCCTGGCATCGGGGGCGAGTTGAAGGTAGGTTTCAAAATCCTCCCGTGCCTGGGTTAAGTCCTCCACCTCGAAATAAACCAAGCCGCGGTCGCGAATCTCCTCGGCAGCCGCAGGATCGAGGATGATCAAGCGGTCGAACACGGATAAAGCTTGGCCGAAATCTCCATCCCTTAAATAAATCGCCTTTAAGTTGCCGAGCATTCGCTTAAGGATCTGCTTTTTGCCTGCCGTCGCGAGGAATTCCGGTCGAAAGGTAACTTTCTCGCCATTTAAGCGGTCCAACATGGCGCTTAAATCTTCGCGGCTTTTCAGCTCACCGGCATGAAACGGATCGATGAAGATCTCCAGGCCGTCGCTCTCGTGTTTTACGAGAAAATGGCCCGGAAAGTTTACTCCCTCGAGCGCCAAGCCGATGCGTTGCGCGACTTCGAGATAGAGAACTGAAAGCGTGATCGGGATGCCGATCTTGCGCTCGATCACTTGGTTCAAAAAACTGTTTCTCGGATCGTAGTAATCTCCGGCGTTACCGCGATAACCGTGCTGGTTGAACAACACAGAATTAAGCGCGGCGACGGCGCGGTAAACGTCGGCTTCGGCGCCGCCGTGGCTGGCGGCTTCCACGGCCAACTGATCGATGCGCCCGAGATATTGGGCAATGTCGAGGTTGGGATAGTTGCTCAACGCGATCGTCAAGGCCGCGCGACCGAGGTCGATTTTAGCTTCCGGTCGGTCGACGGCCTGACGAAATTCGCGGTAGGGATCGTGCGACAATTTCCCGTAAATCAGCGCGGCTCGGCGATAACATCGACGAGATACGGCAACTGCTTCTCCTTCACGTACTTGACGCCCCGTTCGATGGCCGGACGCAGATCGGCCGGGTTGCGCACCGGTCCTTCGCCGTTCACGCCGAATGATTTCGCCATCGTCGCGAAATCGATCGCCGGATCATCGACGTGAGTGCCGATGCCGGCGTTCTCCACCGGCCGATTGCGAAACTTGGCGACTTCGATGCCGTGCTCTTCGGAATTGTAGTACGACTGATTGTTGTGCATTACCATGAGCAGCGGGATGCGATGCTTGGCCGCCGTCCAAAGCGCGCTCGAGGTCATCAACATATCGCCGTCCGATTGAATCGCGACGGCGAGCTGACCGGTGCCCTTGAGCGCGAGCGCGGCGCCGATCGACGCGCCCGGTCCGTAGCCCAATCCAGCACCACCGCTACCGCCCAGAGACTGATTCGGTTTGGTAAAATCCCACAGCCGGCGCGTCCAACCGTTCGAAGTTCCATTGACCAAGACCCAGTCTTCGCGCTTGACCGCTTCGCCCACTTCCAAGCCCAACCAGGCGGTGGAAATTTCTTTCTGCGAGCCTTTGCCTTCGGCGTCGGCGCGCCATTTGGCGCGGCGGCTTTTGTGTTTCTCGGCCAACTCTTTTTGGCGCGCTTCGATGGCTGCCTTTTTCTTGCTGTCGCTGCCGAGCAGCTCGCGGCAGAGCCGGGTCAATTCCGGCACGGCCACCGCCGTGTCCGCGCTCATCGGCACGTCGATCGCTTGCAGCGCCTGGTAGTCGTTGGCCCAGGAGTGGACCAGCATATCGTTCATCGAAATGGTGGCGATCTTCACTGACGGCGACGTGATATATTCGCAATTGCGCGTCTGCTTGCTCACCGTCGTAAGCGAGCCAAACAGATCGGCCACGTCGAGCGCCAAGATAAAGTCGGCTTTTTTCAACAGCTCGCGCGCGCCGTCGGTCGCATCCAGGGGATGGACCGAAGGAAAATTAAATCGTCCGCCCTTGTCGACCACTGGAACCGCGAGCAGTTCCGCCAATGCGATCAACGCCGGCACGGTTTTGGGATTGCGCCCAAGCGAATCGGCGATGATGATCGGCGCTTGCGCGTTGACCAACATCTCGGCCGCTTTGCGCAGCGCTTCCGGATTTGCCTGCATCGGCGCCGGCGCCGAATAACGGTTCACATCAGGTATATCGAACGCGCTCTTGAGAGCATCTTCCTGAATATCGGCATCGTAATTGATGTACACCGGCGCGGTCGGATCCGTCGTCGCAATCCGGTAGCCGCGGATAAAGGAATCCGGTACATCCGCCAAAGAATACGGCTGATCGTCCCATTTCGTGTAATCGCGCACCTGATTGCCTTGGACGAGCGCGGTGTGGATCCAGTCGATGCGCGGGCGGCGCCGCTTGGAGTTCATCGGCCCCGTGCCGCCGAGCACCATCATCGGCACGCGGTCGATGTAGGCGTTGAAGATCGCCATGCTGGCGTGCTGCAATCCGACCATGTTGTGGCAAATGGCGATCATCGGTTTGTTCTTGGCCTTGGCGTAGCCGTGGGCCACTGCAACGGAGATTTCTTCATGATGGCAGAAGATCACTTCGGGCTTATAATTGCCGCCGTAGTTGACGATCGAGTCGTGAATACCGCGAAAGGTCGCGCCGGGGTTGAAGGCCGCGTACTCGATATCGAACGCCTTCATCAAATCGACGACGACGTCGGAACCGTACTGCGGTTGTTTCTTTTCTACTCTGGACACTGGTTTAGCCCTCCCTCAAATTCGTGTTCTGCACTCCATACCAAGAATGGGGCTCTATGGCTATAGGCCCGCTTTAGAATTCTCCCGAGCGGGAGCCATCTGTAATAGTCCTTTTTTATAGAACAGCTCCAGCGTTTCCTGCAGGTCGCCCTCACGTGCGCCGCTGGCTGAAGCCTTCCCTACTTCCAAAGCGGCGATTGCTTCCAACACCTTCTGCACCGCCGGCGCCATGAAAGAGTCCATGCCGTGGTGATTAAATGTTCGTTTTAACTCATCCATCTCCTCGGCACGCCGGCCGGCGTGAATCTGCAAGCCGACAATAGAGCCGGACACTTTATCGAGCAATCCGGGAAAGCTTTCCTCATATTGCGCACGGATCTCATCGAGCAAACCGAATCGCCTGGCGCCCATCAGAAGCTCGCAAAACAATCCCTGCAACCCCTTAGTGAGACCGGCATAGACTACTTTGAAAGCCGAGGCTTGGTTGGTGTTCGCGCCCAGCACTTTGATCGGAATCTTGAATTCTTCCAAAGCTTGCAGCCGGCTCGCCGCTGGACCGGAAACATAAACGATCGTTCCCTTTCCTATTCTGGCTGCCGAACCAATAATGCCACCGTCGACAAAATTCACGCCCGCGGGACGCAAGGTTTCGGCAATTTCATCCGCAGTCATAGGCGAGATCGCGTTGGCATCGAGGAACAAGAGATCCTTTCGTCCCGCGGTTTTCACCGCCTCCGCGACCTTCGCCGCGACCCGCGCCGCCGCCGACGGCACGACGATGGAAACGATCAACTCGGCGTTTAAGACCAATTCCGCCATCGAGCCCACCGACTTGACCCCGGCGTTTTCGCCGCGTTTGCGGCTCACTTCACCGCGGTCCTGGTCGAAGGTTAGCACTTCCACGCCGTGGCTTTTGAGCAGCTTCGCCCAGTGAAATCCCATCTCGCCGATACTCATGATACCGATTTTTTGAAAAGCCACTGTAAATCTCCTGGTCTGAAATTACCTTTGGAATTTTGCGTGATATCGATCGACGTCGGCGCCTCCTCTATGACACAACCTCCCGACTTTTTAAAGCCGATGCCGGAGTCAAAACCGCCCCTCTTTCTCCATTTTTCGAACGGCACTATCGTCGACCAAATCTTCCGCCTTAAGGCGACGAATTTTTTCGTTGTTGGCGCCGAGCAAGCGGATCACGTTGCGAATGCCCTCGACGCTCGGGTAAATTTTTCGCTCGTAAAGATTGACCATGCTTTGATAACCGTCCTCGGCGTCTTCGACCCGTTTGAAGCGCAACGCTCGGGCGAGCGCTTTGGTCACTTGCGCCTTATTTTCCGGATTGCGGATAAATGCCGCGCTATCGAGCAAAGCTCTGAGCACGTTTTCCAATGTCGCCGGCGCCGCATTGATGAAACTCCGCTTCGCCATGACACCCGAGCCTTGATAGGGAATGGGCAGCTTCTCGCTATCGGCCAAAAGGCGGAAGCCCTTGCCCTGAAGCATTTTGCCGAACGTGTAGCCTAAAAATGCCGCGTCGGCCGTGCCGCTGATGACACCCTGCGCCATCACCGCCTGCTCACCCAAGGTCCTGAACTGTATCTTGTCGCGCTCGGGCGAGAGGCCCCAGTAGTCCAACATCAACATCGAAAAAATCCACCCTCCGCCGCTCAGACTGTTAACGGCGACGCTTTTCCCTTTCAGCTCCGCCGGGGTTTTGATTTGCGGATTGACCATGAACATGCCTGAGAGCCGGTTGATGAATCCGGCAACGAAAACCAAGTCCGCGCCTTCGGCGATCGCGCCGAGATTCGCGCCCGAAACCGAGCCCCAATGAAACTGCGTCTCGCCCGAGCTCAATGCCGACATGGCAACCGGGCCGTTGCGAACTTGGACAAAGCTCACGTCGAGACCGTACTTACGAAACAACCCTTGGTCTTGTGCGACGTAGACCACACCGTCGCGCTCGCTCGCCGAACCGGAAGTCATGACCACTTTGGTCAGCGGCGCCGCTGCTTGCACTGGAAGCTCGAGAAAAAACAATAACGGCAGCAAACCCAGTAGGCGTAACGAGAAAAATTTCATGGCGATGAAACTCCTGTTTGTTGTTACCGTCACGGCGTAAACCGCACCGATCGAAAGCAGTCTGGCTAACGAGAAAAACGCGCAATGAATTGTTTCGCAAAGATAAAGCGGACCGGCAAAGCGAGTCAAGACGGCGATAGCGAATGAATTTCTCGGCTCGGGTTCCGGCGCGGCAAGGCGAAGCACGGCTGCGAACACCGGGCGGTTCTGATGCGAGAAAGTCCCCCGCGCTAAACAATGGCAACCGCGTCAATCTCGAGACGACGATTGCTATTCGGATTCGTCATCCAGCGCTGCCTTGAGACGCCGCCGACGCACGCCATCGGCGAGCGTGTCGAGCAGAGCACGGCTTTCTTCCCAACCGATGCAGGCATCGGTGATGCTCAATCCGTAGACCAGTTCCTTACCGGCAAGCAGATCCTGGCGGCCGGCTTTTAAGTGGCTTTCGACCATAACGCCGAAAATAGCGCCATTGCCGGACGCAATTTGCGCCGCCACGTCTCGTCCAACGAGAAGCTGGCGCTGCTCATCCTTGCCGCTGTTGCCATGGCTGAAATCGATCATGATCCGCGCCGGAATCGCCGCTTCGGCCAGAGCCCTTACCGTGGCCGCGATATTTTCAGCATCGTAGTTCGGTTGTCTGCCGCCACGCAAAATGATGTGGCAATCCTCGTTGCCGGTGGTCGCCGCGATCGCCGAGCGCCCGGCTTTCGTGACCGCCATAAAATGATGGGGCGCCTGCGCCGCGCGAATGGCGTCGACGGCGATGCGAATATTGCCGTCCGTGCCGTTCTTGAAGCCGACCGGGCATGACAAACCGGAGGCGAGCTCGCGATGCACCTGGCTTTCAGTCGTGCGCGCTCCGATCGCTCCCCAGGAAACCAGATCGCCGATATATTGCGGCGTGATCATGTCGAGGAACTCGCACCCGACCGGCATCTCCATTTCGTTGAGATCGAGGAGCAATCGGCGCGCGATGCGCAAACCGTCATTGATGCGATAGCTGTCGTCCAAGTTAGGATCGTTGATCAACCCCTTCCAACCCACTGTCGTGCGCGGCTTCTCGAAATACACCCGCATCACAACCAATAGATCGGCCGCGAGCCGGCTTTTGGCTTCATGGAGCCGCTGGGCAAAATCCTTGGCCGCCTTGACGTCGTGAATCGAGCATGGCCCCATAATCACTAAGAGCCGATCGTCGGCGCCGTGCAGGATCTTGTGAACTTCCTGGCGCGTCTGCCAGACGGTCGCTGCGGCGCTGCGCGTCATGGCGAACTCACGCAATAAATCCACCGGCGCGACCAGCTCGTCAATTTCCTTAATTCGTAGATCGTCGGTTTTGTAGTCCATAACCGTTTCCCGCAAACTGTGAAATGACAATATTATAGTTCACCGGGGCGGCGAAGCTAAATCGTTCGATATAGCCGCAATCGATGCGTAGCGCGAGGCAACCGAGGGAAAGACAATCTAGCGGCGCCTGGTCAAACTGGCAACCAAGTTGTCAATGTGAAAAAACGAACTTTTCACGGCAGTCTATTTTCAAGCGAGCGCAGAAAAAGTCTCGCACTTCGGGCACCTGCATGAATCGGTCATAATCATAGTTGGGCCCGTAGCTCGACCAAATCTCCGCGCCAGGCTCAATATCTTTCAATGCGACGAAGATAAAATAGGGATGCTGGCAGAGCTGCTTGATCGCCGCGTTCTGGAAATTGGTTTCTCTGCCGTTTATTGCGCTCGGCGCGAAATTGATGCGGCTTACGTTCGCGCCGTAATCCTTGCTGTCGATGTATTTATAGGGCCGGATTTTATCGCGGGCGCATTCCGGCAGGGTCGCTAGGTAGTGATTACCTTTGGGGTAATCGTCCGCCGAAACGAGGCGGCCGCCGAGCTCACCGATGACTTCGCCCTTTTTGATTCGCACTGTAGCGAACAGGCCGTTGCCGGCGCCGGGGATCATGGATTTTTTGACGGTAGTTCTGCTCTCGTATTTTTGGTTAATCTTCAACAGCGCGAGCTGCGCCGGTGCTTTATCAGGCGTCGGTCGCGCATCATTTGGGACCATAAGCACAAGCGCGATCGAGAGGGCGAAAAAATGATAGATTTTCATCGGTGCTAACTTGCGCATCTCTCCTCTTGATTGATTTTACATCCGAGGAATCATAGGCGGGCTGGATTGTCAAATTACGGTGAAGGTGTGGAGCGCTCCGTCAGTATCGCTCCCGTGAAGAATCGAACGTGCTAATCGTGGTTTGCGCTAAATTTCGTTGGCGTGTTTTCTCAAGACCGCCGGCCAAGTAACTGTTTCTCGTCGAGCGCCCGCATGACCGCTGTCACGTAGGTTTTGATCGCCGCTTTGACGTCCTCCGGCTCGGTCGTTCTAATCGCAGCGGTCCAGACAACTTCGTTCTTGCCGAGATCGTAGAGCGTCGTCTCCGAGGTAAACTCATTGTAACGATAGACGCTCGGCGCGCCGTAACCGCCGTACCAACTGGCACCACCATGCGGACCGTAGAAGCCAAACCAGGGAATCGGAAAATAACCTGGGCCAAGTTGGGTCTTTTCCTCGACATGGATCGGGCGCGCCAAGATCGCCGCGTCCGCTCCGGCTTTTTCTGCCGCTTGCCTGATCTTGGCTTCGTCGACTTTTTCATCTTCAGCCATCGAGCGGTAACTCGGCAGCGCGTCGATACCGGCCGCTCTGAGCTGAGTGACGAATTCGTCTTCAAAATTGCGCCGGACACTGGTCGCGCCGCCCAAACCGCCAACCATAATGCGTTTAAACGAAGCCGCGCTGTAGCCCGGATTGCGCCACTCAGTCACGATCGGATGGGTCGTCGAACATCCGGCGAAAACGACAGTCGCGACAAAAATTGCAATTACATGGAAGGTCAGTTTCATGATTATTCCTCCTCGACGCGACTCTGGAATATTTCTTCCGAGTAGCCGAAGACGATCGAAACCGATGTGAAGCTTGTATGCAGCACAATCAAAACAATAACACCCGACCCCGACCTTTTCCACGCGGGATTGAATCGACGCCAGGCGTGCACAGCGCTTGCGGTGAGTCGGCGAGATTTATGGTTAAGAAAGACTAAAGAGCCTCTTTGCGTTCAGTGCGAGAATATTGGCCTTGTCCGCATCGCCGATCTTGGCCGCTTTGATCTCGTCGAGCGTCGCGCAATGCTCGTAACTCGCCGGATAAGAATAAAAAAGACTGCCGAAAATCAAACGATGTGAGCCCACCGCCTCGACAAACTGACGAACGTAGGCGGGGCCCCGTACGTGCGCGGTGTCAAAAAGAATATTTTTCGTTCGTTTGGCTATGTCCAAAGCCAGTTGGCTGTTAGTGTTCGTCGTCAGCGCATCCATCGACACGAAGGTGAGCTCTGGAAATTCCAAGGCGAGTCGTTCCAATCGCCAAACGGCTTCGAGGTTCGACTCGGCATTGGTGTGAATCAAGGGCACCAGCCCGAGCTCGCCGACTTTTTTTAACAGCGGCCGCATCAGCGCGTGATCGACGGCGACTCCCTGAAAGCGACTGTGCCACACCACGCCATTGAGGCCGAGGTCATGCTTCATGCGCTCGAGCTCGCCGATTGAGCGTGCGCCGTGCAGCGGCTCGACGATGCCGCAGGCCACCGGGAAACGTTTCGGGTCGCGCTTGCGGTACGCGGCCACCGTATCGTTACAACGCATGGTGTCTTTGATGCCGTCGGCCTGAATATAACCCGTGGCCGCTAGAATCGCCGACCCAGTTACGCCGTTGGCCTCCATAATCCGCACTCGATTGACATAGTCCCGCTCCTGCCAGTCATCGCCCTCTTGCAAACTTCCGCCACTCAACGAACCAAGATGATGATGAATATCGAAAATCTCCATGCAGCCTCCTTCGATCACGGGTGAAAAATTATCGGATCAACGAGCGAAATAGCGCAAGCAAAACCCTTAATACTCGTACGAGTAGTTTTCGTGGCAGTCGATGCTTAATAGGCCACAGAAAAAATCTCGCACCTCGGGCTCGTTCATGAATCTGTCATATTCGTAATGCGGACCATAGCTGGACCAGATCTCGGTTCCGGGCTCGATATTCTTCAAAGCGACGAAAACAACGTAGGGATAGACGCAAAGTTGACTGATCGCGGCATTCTGGAAATGGGTCTCTATGCCGTTCACTTTCCGCGGCGCGAAATTTGTTCGACTGACGTTGCCGCCAAAATCCTTGCTATTGAGATATCGGTAGGGTTTGGTTTGTTCCCAGGCGCACTCTGGTATCGAAGCGAGATAATGATTGCTCACGATCGAGTCTTCGAGGGTCATCAGCCGGCCGCCCAACTCGCCGATCACCTCCCCCTCTCTAATCGGAACCACGGCAAATAATCCGTTGCCTGCGTTGGGAATCGTCGATGGCTTTATCGCCGTCCGCTTATCAAGCTCTTTATTGATCTTGAGCACCGGGACGAGTTTGACTGGAGCATCCTCAGCCAACACGGAGCCTTGAGAGACGGACAGCAAAGCGACAACTAGAGCGACAAAATGAAATCCTTTTTTCATAGAGCGATCGACAAAGTCGGATTTTCCACGGAAACATGCGTTGGAGTTTTTGTCAAATAATTTTGCCGAGGTCCGCGCTCTCAGTGCATGAATTTATCCTGCGATCTCAGCGTACGCGGTAAGCGTTTGTCATATGGGGCACCCTCGCCGCTGTCCCGCAACCGTGACATTTCACTTCCATGGCAGCTCCATCACTACGAAATCATGCCGCTTTTTGATGATGGTAAAATCCATTTTTCGCAGTAGGCAGCCGGATGCTATTACTACGATCGAGACGACCATTGGCGCTATAGTCGTTATCGAGACGGACGCTATGACAGTCGTTACGATCGCGACCACGATCGCCGTTATAGTCGATACGATTGGGATCGTGACCGCGACTGGCGTTATGGGCGTGATCGTTACAGTACCAATCAGTCCAGGAATCAGTACAACGATTAATTGTAATTGCCGTCGCGTTCAACGTTGTTTTCGCGATTAACGCCGCATGGATTTCAGGAAGGCGCGTTAATCAACCAGCTCTGATTCCCATTCAAACTTCGACAAAATACTAGCGGCGTCTGAACGCATAAACGAGCCGAACCTCTCTCCTTCCCTAATCCCACACGCAGACTTTTTGGCAGTTCTTTGCCACTAAATGGATGTTTTTCTAAGCCATGACAGTCGGCGGTTTAGTCTGGCTTTGCACAAAATTGTCGATTTATGCCCGAAAATTTCCGCTTTGAAAGGAATTGAAAGGAAACCGACAAACTTGTGAGGTCTCCGCTGAAGCGGCGCAACCTCGCGTCAATACTAGCGATAAATCTGACCGACAGCGATAAATTTCGCCGGGCATCACGCTTGCTTAGCATCACGCTGGCGAAACGACAGTGACTAAATCAGTTCAAGACACACATGGAGTAGAAAGAAATGATTGAACCCGATCAGTTAACCGACGCAGAGCGAAAGTTATGGGCCAACGTGCTTCTCCAGGCCCAAACAGATCTTAGCGGGCGCGACCCCATCGCACGCTCCGCGCGCCTATGGTTTTCTTCGCGAGATGACGCCATCGGAAGTTTCATCTGGATCTGTCATCATTTATCGCTGGAGCCCGATGCCGCACGTCAGAGCGTACTCGATCTTCCGACTCGCAAGTTGCGCGAATCGATCGGGAACGTGGCGCAAACAACCAATCGCGCGGCATAGATGCCGATTGATTCGACGCAATTGCAGTAGCTTCAGGGTCGTACTAAATCCCCGTCACGGCTAACGAACAGCTATCGCTTCGTGCGCAGCTCAACAGTCCTGCGCCTTCTTATTGCAAGGTGGCGACTCGTAATCCCGACGCGTCTTGCCACGAGCAACGAGCGGCATCTTAGTCGGATGTTTCCAGCGCGCGCCGTTTCGCCGTCTGCGTTGATGCAGGTCGACTACGGATCGTGGTAGTTAAGCTCGTTATGTTGGATGGTATTGATGAAACAGAGCGCTAGCGGGCGGGTTGCGCTGGCGGACACTTCCAAAAGGCGGGACACCGCCTCGCGGCGGCGAAAAAAAGTCCGGTAACCCAATTGCTCATAGATTTTTTTCTCCGGCAGACTGTTGGCATAGATAATCGCGGCGTGTTCGGTGATCAAGTCTGGCGCCAGACTCTGCGCCAGCGGCAGGCCTTGTCCGGCATTGTTGCCGAATAGCACATAGTCTACGCCGCCATTGATTTCCGTCTAAAGCGCGTTGAATGCTCGGCCCAGAAACCTGATCCCAGTTCTTCATCTCGAACTTGGCTTGCGCGGCGCTCAAGACCGTGGGATAGCCCTGCGCTACTCTAAAGACACCGTTCTCCTGGACGAGCCGAAGCCAAGGAAGCGGCGGTTGCACGACGAATTCTCCCACCGTCACCTCGTTATCCAAGATGAGAGCGACGAACTGATCACGCAACACGCGCGCGATCTCAGTGATCACAGACATGGGTTATGCCTTTCGTGACAGCGGCTACTTCGTCAACTCCCATAACACAATCGCGGATAATTGCGTCGCAAACCGCTCGTCAATTTGCTTTGTTAAAAACCATGCGCAACATGATTTTACCCATTTAATTGTAATTGGATGTGATGCCCGGAGCCGGACTCGAACCGGCACAGACCTTTCGGTCCGAGGGATTTTAAGTCCCTTGTGTCTACCTATTCCACCATCCGGGCGTAAGTAAAATCAATAACTTGCGACGCACTGATTTTCAACCGGTTTACCGTGTAAACGTGGTGTAAACAATTTGAAGGCTGCTCGAAGATGATCGTCTTTCATGTTCACGTAGTCGTTGTTCTGCTCGATCGAATGGTGTCCGGCCGCGGCTATGATCGCTGCGGAATTCCCTCCGTAGCCCAGCGCCTAATGCACGTATGTCGGAAATCGTGCAATCGTAGATCTTCGATCGCCGCTTTTTCAATTGCCCGTTCGAACGCGGTTCGGATGCTCTTCACAGGCCGGCCGTTGCGAACACGAGACAGAAAGCTAGTAGCACGAGGGCGGCTCAAAGCGGATCCGTCGACGCGCAACATACCCGTGATCGTAACTACCGCCTTTCCTACGGATCGCTTGTCGATCGAGCAATAATGCACAAGCCTTTCGCATTGAAATTGCTTCGTGCCGCAATGCAGCGACACTACCAACCGGATGGCATGTCCAATGGCAAAAAAACAAAGAAGGGATCTACCGAATGGGCATTGGGCCAGCCGCTCGTCTTTCCAAAGACGCATAATCCTACCGACGTCAATCTGCCGCCGCGGTGTCACAGATTCCGACAATATTGACACTGAAAAAGATCGAAATATTCGGAGGGCACTAACCCCGCTTCGAATCCCGTAAATCTTGTTTACAACTAAAGCCCATTTCGCATGATCAAATGCAACAAAGTCAATCAGATCTGAAAACGGTCTAACAATTGCTCTACCGAGGTAAATCATCTTGAAGTTCTCCGAGCGGGGCAAAGAAATGAAGAGAAACATGCTGAGTTTTGTTTTTTTAGCGACTCTACTTGCTGGAGCGCTGGGCATTATCGGAACAGCGCAAGCGATTTTGTTCACGGGAAACACTAATACGAGTTCGCCGACAACTATCGACACCTTCCTAACCTACACAGGCGCCAGCTTTGTAAATATCGACGTGCCGATCGGTCCTGGTCCGACGAGCCTGACAAATCTCGGAACTTTTACCCTCAATGTATGCGGAAGCAGAGGCTGCGAAGAGCCGTTCGGGAGTCAAGACGGCATTACTGACTTCACTTTGAGAATTACATTTACCGATCCGGTCGTGTCCGGAAGCCCGGCGCTTTTTACAGCTGATATCTTCGGGACGATTTTGCGCAGTGGCAATTCAAATAACATTGGCAGCGGTAGTCTGCTAACGATCGACTTCGCCAACGCCGCTCAGCATCTGTCTTATTCCAATGCGCTCGGTACCGGCGCATTCGATATCTCGGTTAATGATCCAGCGTCCTATACTGCAGCATCTCAGTTTGGTGATACGAGAACTGTAACCGGCCAGATCGCGAACCTGAGCTTTACACCTTCAGGATCGCCAACTGCGGCAGTTCCGGAGCCTGCTTCGCTTCTTTTATTCGCGGTGGGCTTCGGCGGTCTTCCGTTTCTAAGAAAACGTCAGCGGCTAGACAATTAATCGATTAGCGTTCAACCGGCAATCGGCTTTCTTTCTTTTTTCGCGTTCCACTTTACAACGGGCTTAACATCCAAGGAGAACGCGGAATGGACCGCTGGTTAAACGACCGGCCAGTATTGGCGTATGTCAACAAACTGTGCGCCTGGGTCGTAGTCAATAACAAAAGCGAGCGGATTTCATGGACCGATGATCCGGCAGAACTCGCTTGGTTGTCGCTCCGGGTTCTGCAATACAAGGCAACCATAAAAAGAACCGGGCCGGGGCACGGATAATCGCACATTGAAGGCGGGCGGTCGCAGGCCAAGCCGTGTTTCTCCACGTCCAGGTAGCGAGACCCCGGCCTGCTTTACGGTAGCGGGAAGGAAGGAGACAGTGCATGTCAGTTAAAGCCTCTTCGCACTCTCGAATCAAAACAATTAAAGTTCTCTGTGACCGCTGCAAACAAATCGTTGAGGGGATTCGAGGTGAACAGTTTACCGCTGGCTTTTATGACATGACAAAGTGGGAAGAGTACCGGCGCGAGAACGAACAGTACGTGTGTGATTCGTGTATGTTCGCTGATCCTAAATACGTAGAACGTTACGGCTCTTGTTTCTAAGCTTTGCCTATAGTCACGCTCTGGAATAATTAGACTAGCAATGAACCCGATCGAGGAAACGGATATAGAGCGGAGCTGGGCCGAGCACTTTCCTAAACGGCTTGTCAATGGCCACTCCAAGACTGTCTGCGCTTATATTTGTTTGATCGTGAGCCACAAAGCCCAACACGAAACTGCCGAACGTTGGAGCAAGAAATTGCGATTGGTCCTACGAAAGTTTGGTGTGCCAGAGAAGGAATTTCATCGATTTGAAAGTGAGTGCGTCTTCACATGAAGAGGCCGACACATGAGCTGCTTCAGCTCCTCTGAGCGCTGATAAAACGGCGGTGTTTCAGGCAGGGGAAGGGGTCGCCGCTTCGATTTCGTTATTTGCCATCTTTTTTCATCTCCCTCGCCAAATCATTGAGCCGTAGCATCTCTTTGAAGATCTTCGCGCGGCGCGGATCGTCGTGATCCAATATCCCGATCTTGCGCGTCAACTGATCCATGCGCTCGTTCAGTAACGCAAGGCTTATTTCGTTGGGTTTGTTGTCAGGCATTTTGCCATCGCGCGAAGGTTAGTTTCGCCGGGTAAATAAAAACCTGAATAGATGGAGCAAACTCGGTTGCCGCCATCTATGTAAACACCCTGTAAACAAATTCGGTGAAGAATGCGCCCGATGTGGACAATCTGAACGTTTAGCACAATCCGAGATAGTATGGAAAGATTAAATAAAAACGGGGAGTTGGCTTAACTCCCCGTTTCCCATGCAGTATTCGATTTTTCGCACTGCCCGGATTTTTACGTTCCTTGCGTCTACCTATTCCACCATCCGGGCGAGGAACGGAGTAGCAGACTAATTTTTAGCACAAACTTTTATGCCGGAAAATGTGAAGGCCCCTCCGGGTGGAGAGGCCCTCGCAGTCGGCGAATCGCAATCAAACGAACAACGGCGCCAAGACCAGCGTGATCGTCGCCAACAGCTTGATCAAGACATGCAAGCTCGGGCCGGCGGTGTCTTTGAACGGATCGCCCAAGGTATCGCCCACGACTGCGGCCTTGTGCGGATCGGAACCTTTGCCGCCGCCTTCGTACTGCCCGCTCTCGATGAACTTCTTGGCGTTGTCCCAAGCGCCACCGCTGTTATTGAAGAACGTTGCCATCAAGATGCCAGCGATCGTGCCGACCATCAAGAATGCCGCCACCGCTTCCGCACCGATGCCGAACATACGGAAAACGAGACCGACGGCGACCGGCATGGTGACTGCGAGAAGGCCGGGAACGATCATCTGCTTGAGCGCGCCGACAGTGACGATATCGACGCAGCGGCGGTAATCCGGTTTCACTGTACCTTGGAGAATGCCGGGATTTTCTCTGAACTGCCGGCGCACTTCGTTGATAACATAGTAAGCGGCTTTACCGACGGCGCGAATCGCGAAAGACGAGAATAGAAAAACCAGCATCGCGCCAAGCAACCCGCCGACAAACACCTCCGGCTTAGCGATGTTGACAACTTCCAACGGATGGCCGTAGTGAGCGACTTCGTCGAGGTACGCCGAAAACAATAAGAACGCCGCCAGCGCCGCTGAACCAATGGCGTAGCCTTTGGTCAGAGCTTTGGTGGTGTTGCCGACGGCATCGAGACGATCGGTTTTTTGACGAACCTCTTCCGGCTGGCCGCTCATCTCGACGATACCGCCGGCGTTGTCGGTGATCGGACCGAAAGTATCCATAGCTAAGATGTAAGCCGCGGTGCCCAACATACCCATGGTGGCCACAGCCGTGCCGAACAGGCCGGCATTCTTCACACCGCTCGCCAGGCCAAGATAGTACGAGGTGATGATGGCCACCGAAATCACCAAGACCGGAATCGCCGTGCATTCGAGACCGACGGCGATGCCGGCAATAATGTTAGTGGCCGGGCCGGTCTTAGACGCTTCGGCGATTTCTCTGACCGGCCGGTATTTATACTCAGTGTAATACTGAGTGATGTAAACGAACGCCTGGGCCATCAGGATGCCGACGACGCCACAGAGGAAGAAATAGATCCACGCGGACTCAGCTTCAGGATGCTTGGTCACATCGACCGCGAGCAGCAATTTGGCAGTCATGAAAAACCCGGCAACCGCGAGAATGCTCGTCACATAATAGCCGCGATTGAGAGCCGCCATGGCATCGCCCTTTTCCTCAGTCTTGACGATCATAATACCGACGATCGATGCGATCAGCCCCAGGGCCCTGGCGACCAAGGGAAAAACGATCCCTTTGATTCCGAAGTAAGGATAGAGTCCGACGCCGAGAATCATCGCGCCGATGTTTTCCGCGGCGGTGGATTCAAACAGATCGGCGCCGCGGCCGGCGCAGTCACCGACGTTGTCGCCGACCAGGTCGGCGATCACCGCGGGATTACGCGGATCGTCCTCCGGGATGCCGGCCTCAACTTTGCCGACGAGATCGGCGCCCACGTCAGCGGCTTTTGTGTAAATACCGCCACCGAGCTGGGCGAACAGCGCGACAAACGAAGCACCGAACCCATAACCGACGATGGTGAAAGGGATCTTTTGCGGATCGTGGCCCAGGGACTCAAGCAAAGCGTAGAGGCCGCCGACTCCCAATAGACTCATGGCGACGACGAACAAACCGGACACCGCACCGCCGCGCATCGCGATCCGAAGGCCCTCATTGAGACTGGAACGAACCGCGGATGCAGTCCTGATATTAGAGCGAATGGATACCCACATACCGACATAGCCGGCAATCACGGAACAGGCAGCGCCCAGGACAAACGATAGTGTGGTCCAGAAAGCCATCGCCACCGGCGGCACCGGATCGGCTGGGCTCGGCGTGCGCACAAAGGCATAGAGGAGAAAGATCAGCACGGCCAACGCTACCGACAAACTGATGATCGTTCGGTTCTGCCGCGACATGAACGCTTCGGCGCCCTCTTTGATCGCGTTGGAAATCTCCTGCATCTTTTGCGTTCCCATGTCCCGCTGAAGCACCCAGCGGGCCAAATAGACTGCAAAGGCCAACGACAAGCAGCTAATCGCGATAACAAACGAGATCATTACTCCTCCTCATCCCTGATTCAGGTCGTAAATTCATTCTTTCTTGCGCCACACATAGGCCACCCCGATGCTCAGAATATACAGAAGCAGCATCGGCCCGGCCAAAAGACATTGATTAATCACATCCGGAGTCGGCGTCAAGATTGCGGCGATGATAAAAATCGCCACCAAGGCGTAGCGGAACGACCGCAGCATGAAACGGTAGTCCCACACGCCGACCCGCACTAAAAAAAAAGTAAAGACCGGCAATTCGAAAGTCACGCCAAACGCCAACACCATGCGAAAGAAAAACGTGAAATAATCCCCGATCCGTATCGCCGGGCTCACGCCCATAGTTTCGTACTGTTCGATAAAATACTTAAACGCTACCGGCAAAACGAAGCGATAGCAGAACAACGATCCGCCGACAAAAAACAGCGTGGCGCACAGGACAAAAGGGACGACCCATTTCTTTTCTCTCTTCGATAACCCGGGGGCGATAAAACGCCAAATCTGATAAAAGATGACCGGGCACGCGAAGAGAACGCCGGCGGCGAGCGCGACTTTGATTTCGACGAAAAACGCTTCGGTAACGCTGGTGCCGATCAGATTTTGACCGGGCTGCAGGCTTTGCCGCAGCGGCGCGACAATAAAACTAAATACCGAATCGGAAAATAAATAGCCGATCGTCGAGGCAAGAATGATGGCTAAGACCGATTTGAGTAAACACCAACGGAGGTCCTCCAGATGCTCCGTCAGAGTCATTTGAGCAGCGCTCGCCACAGTCCACTACCGTAACCCGAAATTGCAAAAAAAGGGGAAGGTCAAAAACCCTTCCCCTTTTCGGTTGCTTCAAACCGCAATAAGGTTTGCGAACCTTACTTGGTTTTCGCCTCGTCTTTTTTCTCTGGCGCCTTATCAGGAGCCGGTGCTGCATCCTTCATCGGTTCAGCCGCTTTCTGATCACCCGCTGGCGGCGCCGCTGGTTCTGGTGGCGCTGCTGGAGCTGGCGGAGGTGGAGGCGGAGCTGGTTCCTCCTTCTTACCGCAGCCCACAAACGTTAGAGTAAAAGCGAAGAGGGTGATTGCCGACAATGACACGAGTTTCTTTCCCATCCTTAGTTCACCTCCTTTCCCGTCACACGTATACAAAGCATCGTCCGTTAAGGATTTTTTATCGCATATGTCGATTGAAGATTCAAGCATGTTTAATGATTTGCCGGGATTCGTAACGCGCGATTTTTATCGGCCGGCTGTGCACCGAGTGGGTATGGCTACGCGCTAGCGATTTCGTTTTTTCTCAATCGCACCGACTATCAGATAATTTTCCAGTTTGCGGCAGGCGGGCGATTTCTTTTTCATTTTTTCTGATCAAAGTGCTCCTCATTTTTCAAAGTTCGCGGCCTAAAAATCGGCAAAATATTTCTTTTGAGGGCCGCACACACGGCGAAGAATTCACAAATGTTTTTGACGCGCTGATGGCGCCGATGAAGAGCTTCTAGGTTAGACCACATCAAATGTGCATAACTTGTTGATAACCGATGAGGGCCACGGCGCGCAAGGCTAAAACTCGCGGATCCTAGCGAATTGCCTAATTTCCAAGCCAAACAAATGTTGAAATTTCGTTAACTTGCAAATTATCGGTAAAATTGCAGTAAACCGGCGTTCACTGTTGAATCCGAAATTTTTCGACGCCGTTTGGGGCCGCGCCGCGGGTCATCCTGCTCAACGGTCCCCCTGGGCGTTGTCGCTCACCCTTTCTTCTTCCGGTCGCCGAAGGCATCAGCGAAGCAATGGGTGCGTTTGAATAAAATCCTTTCTTGAGTGGAGCGGAACTGAAAAAACGAGCCAAAAGTCGCGTTGACTCCGTACCAGGACGATGGTAGAGATTCACTAGTTATTTTTACGGAGGTACGCATTGGCCATTCACAAGTCAGCGATCAAGAGACATCATCAGAGCCTCAATAAGCGGGCGCGCAACATCGATATTAAGTCGAAACTAAGAACCCTGATCAAAAAAGCGCGGCAGTCGGTCGAAGCGAAAAATCGCGACGAGGCTCAGACGCAAATTCGCGCCGTCAACAAAGCCCTGGGCAAAGCCGTTAGCAAAGGGATTATCAAGAGTAATACCGCATCACGCTGGTTGTCTCGACTCTCCCGTGCTGAATTTCGCCTTGGCGCGTCCAGCTAAAGCAAATCCTCTTCCCCAGGACTTGATCGACAAGCCGGTTCCTGAAGAAAGCCACTTCCAGCTAGAACATTTCGGTGACGCGCTGGTGCAGTTCCCTGGCGAATTGCTCCATCAGTCGGTCTCTGGTCGCTCTACGGTCTACTTCGGTCTGCTGAATGTCCGTCAGTTGGCTTACATCCGTTGAGTTGAACGTGCCGGTGCGAAATGCCGAGGAAGTCGTCACCACCGCTGCTCTTGAACCGGCGTACACTTGATTGAGCCGCACTCCCTGGCCGCGCCACAAAATTTCATTGGGCTCGCGACGCCGCAAGGTGACATCCATAATGAGCAGGGACTCGTATTGCAGCACTTCATCGTCGCGGTTTACCGAGGCGGTGCTGTCCGCGAAAGACCGAATCACCCCGCTGAGAATAACATCCGCTTGCTCGGCGCTATCGACGATCTTAAGTTGACCACGACGATAAAACTCTCCTCTCAACGCCGTCGTCAGCTCCTTGTCTAAGCCGACATCGCGGCTGCGATTGACGAACGGCTCGACGTAGATCGTCCGGGCCTCTTTGGGCAATAGAGAGCTCTCGCCGACAAATTGATAGCCACAGCCGCCAAGCGGCGCCACAGTCATCATCGCAAATAACCACACCGCGAAGCGCGACAGCCAAAAATAGGATCGCATCATTTAGCCCTCCACGACAATGTTGACCAAGCGGCGCGGCACGTAAACCACCCGCCGGACATTTTTACCGTCCAGAAAACCGAGGACCTTGGGATCGGCCAGCGCATTGGTTTCGATATATTCCTGAGTCACGTCGGCGGGCACCGTGATCTTGCCGCGCACTTTGCCGTTCACCTGAACGACGATCAGCAATTCTTCTTCCGCCAATGCCGCTTCTGAGTAACTCGGCCACGGAGCCTGATCCAAGTGCTGGCCATGACCCAACTCTTCCCACAGCTCGCTCGCGACGTGCGGGACAAACGGCGCCAGCAGCACAATGATCGCCTCGGTCCCTTCTTTAACGACCTGCCTTGCCGCGCTCGACTCAGGTCTCATCTGCGCCGCCGCGCTCAGAGCGTTGAACAGTTCCATAATCGCGGCGATCGCCGTATTGAAATGAAACCGTCCGTCGATGTCGTCGCCGACCTTCTTAATGGTTCGGTGGATCGCGCGCCGCAGATCGCGCAGTTCCGTTGAAACTTGACTATCGTCGCCATTGGCTGAGCTGGTAAACCAATACTGCCGGTTTTGATAAATGAATCTCCACAAGCGGGAGAGAAAACGATAAGCGCCCTCGACGCCTTGATCGCTCCACTCCAGATCCTTTTCCGGCGGCGCGGCAAAGAGCGTAAACAAACGCGCGGTATCGGCGCCGTAAAGATTTATCAATTCCTCCGGGTCGACTATGTTTTTCTTCGACTTGGACATTTTCTCCACCCGGCCGCGTTCCACGGGTCGGCCGCAATGGGGACACTTCCAGCCTTCTTTTTCCGAGCCGATGAGTTCTCCCGGAAAAAGCCAGTTATGCTCAATGCATCGGTAAGTCTCTTTTGAGACCATTCCCTGGGTCAAGAGGTTACTGAACGGCTCGTCGACGTTGACCAGGCCCAAATCGCGCAGCGCCTTGGTAAAAAAGCGCGCGTAAAGAAGATGCAAAACCGCGTGCTCGACGCCGCCGATATACTGATCCACCGCCATCCAATAGCGTGCTTTTTCGGCGTCAAACGGTCCCTCGGTAAATCTGGCTGACGTGTAACGCAAAAAATACCACGACGAATCCACGAAAGTGTCCATGGTGTCGGTTTCGCGGCGCGCCGGACCGCCGCATTGAGGGCAAGCGACTTCGGAAAAAAGTTTGCTTTCGGCGAGCGGCGAACCGCCCTTGCCGGTAAATGGAACGTCTTTCGGGAGCAGCACCGGCAATTGACTCTCCGGCACAGGCACCGTGCCGCAACGATCGCAATAGATGATGGGTATTGGCGTGCCCCAGTAACGCTGGCGCGACACGCCCCAATCGCGCAAACGATAGCGAATCGCTTTCTTGCCCCATCCGTTTTCCTCGGCGTAAGCGGCGACTTTTTCCTTGCCTACCGTATTCGCCAAGCCGGAAAAACTGCCGCTATCGACCATCACTCCTTCATCGACGTAGGCTTCGGTCAAAGGCGTCGACTGCATCTCGCGGTCGCGCGGCTGAATCACCACGCGAATCGGCAGATCATATTTTTTCGCGAATTCGAAGTCTCTTTGATCGTGCGCCGGCACCGCCATGACCGCGCCGGTGCCGTATTCCATGAGCACAAAGTTTGCGAGATAGATCGGGATGTTTTCACCCGTATACGGATTTAGGCAGTAGGCGCCGGTGAACACGCCTTCCTTTTCTCCTTCCTCTGCGCCCCGGTTGGTCTGACTGATATTCTTAAATCGCTCGATGAATGCTCTCACCGCGGCTTCTTGCGCCGTGCCGACGGCGAGCTTGAAAGCCAATGGATGTTCGATCGCGAGGGAAACGAACGTCGCGCCAAAGATCGTATCCGGTCGCGTCGTGAAAATGCGCAGCGCCCCTTCATGTCCGATCAAGGGAAAATCGATTTCGGCGCCCACCGACTTGCCGATCCAGTTGCGCTGCATGGTGAGCACTTTGTCGGGCCAGCCGCTCAGCGTGTCCAAATCGCTCAGCAATTCTTCCGCATAATCCGTGATGCGAAAAAACCATTGCTCGAGCTCTTTTTGCGTGACCAGCGAATCACAACGCCAACATCGGCCGTCGATGACCTGCTCGTTGGCCAAAACCGTCTCGCACGACGGACACCAGTTGACGAAGGAGCTCTTTTTATAAGCCAGCCCTTTTTTGAAAAACTGGAGAAAGATCCATTGATTCCAGCGATAGTATTCGGGCTCGCAAGTGGCGAGCTCGCGCTCCCAATCGTAGGAAAGTCCCATGCGTTTGAGCTGGGTTTTCATGTAGAGAATATTTTCCTGCGTCCACGTTTCCGGATGCACGCCGCGCTCGATGGCGGCATTTTCAGCCGGCAAGCCGAAGGCGTCCCAGCCCATCGGATGGAGCGTGTTGAAACCGCGCATGCGCTTGTAGCGCGCGACCACGTCGCCGATGGAGTAATTGCGCACGTGCCCCATGTGAATACGGCCGGATGGATAAGGAAACATCTCCAGGACGTAGTACTTGGGCTTTGCCGCATCCTCGCTCGCGGTGAATGCGCGGCGAGCCTCCCAGCGTTGCTGCCACTTTTCCTCGATCGCTTTGGGTTGGTAGCGTTCTTCCATGAGCTTGGATCAGTCCGATTTGACACCACTGGATTGCGCCACGTGATCCAACACTCCATTGATGAAAGTGGCGGATTCGGCGCTGCCGAAGCGCTTGCCGATCTCGATGGCCTCATCCAAGCTGACGCGCGACGGGATGTCGGGGCAAAAAACCAATTCGTAGGTCGCCATGCGCAGCACCACCAGATCGACTTTCGCCAACCGCGCGAGCTTCCAATTTTCCGTGCATTCAGCAATTAGCCGGTCGATTTCAACCGACTGGCTCACCACCCCGGAAACCAAGCGGCGGGCAAATTCTTTGGCCGCCGCATTGCCCTCGAAATGTTGCAGGAACAGATCCACGGCCGCGACCGACGGATCGCTCGTGATCTCGATCTGATACAGCGCTTGGAGCGCCAGCTCACGCCCCTTGCGCCGTGTGCCCTTGACCGAATGGCCGGGCAAAAAACTGTCTTGATCCGCCGACAATGGTGACTCTGAAGTATGAATGGTAAAAACCGTTCGATGCTACGTTAACTGGCGCAGCACGCTGATCATCTCGACGACTGTCAACAGCGCCTCATAACCCTTGTTGGCGTCCTTCGCACCGGCGCGTTCCATCGCCTGCTGCACGTCGTTGGTCGTCAGAACACCGAAGCCGATGGGAATCTTGTGAGCCTGCACTGCCGCGCCGATGCCGCGTGTGACCGCGTCGCAAACATAATCGAAATGCGGTGTGTCGCCGCGAATCACCGCCCCCAAACAGACCAGCGCATCGTATCGGCCGCTGGCCGCCAACTTATCGGCGATCAGCGGAATCTCGAAAGCGCCGGGAACCCGCACGATCGTTACTTTGTCATCGTCCCCGCCGTGGCTTTTAAATCCGTCCAAGGCGCCATCGAGTAATTTTTCCGTAATAAAATGGTTATAGCGGCTCACGACGATACCGATTTTCAGGCCCTGCGCGTCTTTCTTGCCTTCGATGATTTTGCTCATGGCCGCGCCCGCGCGTGTTCTATCGCTTCACAGGTTTGGCTTCGAGATTCGATAACAAATGGCCGAGCTTGATTTGTTTCGTTCGCAGATAATGAATATTGCTGTCGCGCGGCGGCGCCTCCAAGGGTACGCGCTCGACGACTTTGACGCCATAAACTTCCAGCCCGGCGATCTTGCGCGGATTGTTGGTCAATAGCTCGACTTTTTCCACGCGCAAGTCGCGCAAAATCTGCGCGGCGATGCCGTAGTCGCGCAAGTCTTCTTTAAAGCCCAATTCGAGGTTGGCCTCGACCGTGTCGCGTCCCTGGTCCTGCAATGCGTAGGCTTTGATCTTGTTGGTCAAGCCGATGCCTCGCCCTTCCTGATGCATATAAATCAGCACCCCTCGGCCGCGCTCGTCGATCAAGTGCAGCGACTGACGAATCTGATCGCCGCAGTCGCAGCGCTCCGAGCCGAACACATCGCCGGTCAGACATTCGGAATGAACCCGAACCAGCACCTGATCGGGGCGGCTGATATCGCCTTTGACCAACGCCATGTGCTCCAGACCGTCGACTTCGTTGCGATAGACAATGGCGCGATACATGCCGCCGTGAATGGTGGGAAACTCTTCTTCGGCGACGCGTCGGACCAAGCTCTCGTTGCGCAATCGATAGGCGATCAAATCCGCGACCGAGACGATTTTCAAATGCTGCTCTTCAGCGAGCCGCTTCAACCCCGGCAGCAATGCCACAGATCCGTCGTCGGCGAGGATCTGACAAATCGCACCCGCCGGCTTGAAGCCGGCCAAGTGCGCCAAATCCACCGATGCATCGGTTCGGCCTGAGCGTGCCAAAACACCGCCGCTGCGCGCCTGAAGCGGCTGCACATGGCCGGGGATGACGAGATCCTCATGTTTGGTCGTGTCAGCGATCGCCGCCTGAATCGTGTGCGCTCGTCCCTGTGCGGAAACTCCGTGCACGCCTTCCAAACTGATCGAAAAAGACGCGCCGCAGAGCAATCCCGCCAGTCGGCTGTTCTCCTCCGGCACCATAGGAATGCCGAGTTCGCGAATGCGCTCGTCCACTAACGTCACGTAAACAATGCCGCGTCCGTAACGCAACATATAATTGACCGCTTGGGCCGTAACTTTTTCCGCCGCGAGACAGAAAAAGCCGTCGCTCTCCGGCGCATCCTCGTCTACCAGGATCACCATCCGGCCGTTGCGGATCTCCTCGAGACCTTCTTCGATGCTAGAGAGCGACATGAGAGCGAAAATGCAGAGTGTAATTGCGCGGCGTTGTTCTAGCCGCTTTGGCGCATGAAGCTTTGCACATATTTGCCGATCAAATCGGTTTCGATGTTAACCTTATCACCAACCCTGCGGGCGCGCAAATTAGTGTGCCGCAAGGTAAACGGAATAATCGCCACGGAAAATCGCTGTTTGCGGCAAACATTGACCGTCAAACTGATGCCATCGACGGCGACCGATCCCTTCGGCACCAGCAAGGCGCCGAGCGGCGCCGGCACCTCGAAAGTAATAATGGTAAACTCGCCTTGCTTTTCGATCGCCGCGACCGCGCCGACACCGTCCACATGCCCCGTCACTAAATGTCCGCCGAGCCGATCGGCTAAACGCATCGGCCGCTCCAGATTAACCATGCTACCGACGGTTAAAGTTTCCAGGCTGGTGCGCTGCAAAGTTTCCGGCGAGACGTCCACGGTAAACGACCTCAGGCCCTTTTTGACGACGGTCAAGCAAGCGCCATTGACCGCCACGCTCGCGCCACGCGCCATCGAGCGAACCGGCAACTTGGTTTTGACGGTCAGCACCGCCGACTTCTGTTGCAGCCGCAAATCGCCGATCGTCCCTACGTCTTCGATGAGTCCGGTAAACATGCTCTGATTTTCCAATGAATTGTTGATTGCCGTCCAAGGCTGCCGTTTTAAAAATAGCCGGTGATCATCAAATCAGCGCCGGATTTCTCGACACGAATTTTTTTTAACGGGATGGAGTTTCGCACGCGCCTGATGTTCAACGGAGCAATCATTGCCCGTCCATCGCCGCCGATAAACTTCGGCGCATAGAAAAAAATGATCTTGTCCACGATCTTGGCTTTGAGAGCCGAGGCGGCGACCGCCGCGCCGCCTTCAATCATCACGCTGACAATGCCCAAAGCCGCGAGTTTCCGCAGCAAGGGCAACCACGCCACCTCTCGATGCCGAAGTGGCATTGACCAAACCTGCGCGCCGAGCGCTTCGAGCGAGCGCAATTTTGTTATTGAAACCGCCGTGCCAGTGACGATGATCGTCTTTGCCGGATCAACCTGATGCAGGATCGCCGCGGAAAAGTCGATGCCGAGGCGGCTATCGAGGACAATGCGCCGCGGATTGCGGCCGCCCGGGATCCGGCATGTCAGTTGCGGATCGTCGGCTTTAACCGTGCCGATGCCAACGACGACCGCGTCAACCTCGTTGCGCATGCGGTGCACCGTCAGGCGCGAATCTTCGCCGCTGATCCAGCGCGCGTCGCCGCTCGCCGCGGCGATTTTGCCGTCCAGGGTCGCAGCTAGCTTTAGCGTGACGAACGGCAGGCGACGCGTGATGAATTTAGAAAAACTTTCGATCAGGGCGCGACATTCGTTTTCCAAAACGCCGACCCGCACCTGGATGCCCGCTCGTTCTGAGCTTGCGAAAGCCTCGTCCCGCAACCAGCGGATTGGGATCCCTCGTGCCGCAGACGACCTCTTTGATACCGGCGCCGATCAACGCACGGGTACACGGCGGCGTGCGCCCCTGATGGCTGCATGGCTCCAGCGTAATATAGAGCGTGGCGCCACGCGCTTTCGCGCCGGCGCGCTTGAGTGCGATGATTTCAGCATGATCACCGCCAGCGAATTGGTGGAACCCAGCGCCGACGACTCGGCCGGCGCGCACGAGAACCGCGCCGACCATGGGATTGGGGCTGGTTCTGCCCGCCGCCTTTCGAGCCAAGCGGCACGCCCTTCGGATATATCTGAGATCTTGTGCGCTCCAGCGTGACGCCGACAAAGATGCTATTCCCTCTTTTGGCGCGCCTCGGCGACCTTGATAAGCGGCATGCCCTTGCGTTCCTTCAGCAACTCTTCGAGCTCGACCATGAACTCGCTGATGTCTTTGAAAGAGCGATACACCGATGCAAAACGCACGTAAGCCACCGGATCGGTGTCGTGCAACTCGCGCATCAAAGTTTCACCGATGACCGAGCTGGCGACTTCTTTTTCGCCGCGTTCTTGAATCGTTCGTTCGATCCTGTCAGCGATCGCTTCGATGGTATTGATGCTGACCGGACGTTTTTCGCAGGCCCGTTTCAAGCCATTGATGATCTTCAAACGATCGTAGCTCTCGCGCCGTCCGTCTTTTTTGACGACGAGAGGCATCATTTCCTCGACTCGCTCGTAGGTGGTAAAGCGCCGGCTGCAGCGCCCGCACTCGCGCCGGCGCCGGATCATGTTGCTGTCTTTGCTCAAGCGCGAGTCGATGACGCGATTTTCCGTCTCATGGCAAAAGGGACATTTCATAGCGTTTACTAAGGATCGTGAATGGCCGATCGCGAACCGCGATCTTCTATCTTCTATCGCGCTCCACGTTTCCCAGCCGGTGTGGATAAACCGGAAATTTTCCGCACAGCTCGCCGACCGCGTCGGCGATCGATCGTAGCGCGGCGGCGTCGCTCACGTGATCGAGAGCGCGCGCGATAAGATCCGCGATGATCGCCATTTCCGGCTCTTTCATGCCGCGCGTCGTCACCGCCGGCGTGCCGATGCGAACCCCACTGGTGACAAACGGCGAACGGGTGTCGAACGGGACGGCGTTTCGATTCACCGTAATGCGCGCTTTATCGAGCGTCTCCTGAGCGACCTTGCCGGTCAACTCGGATTTGCGCAGATCAACGAGCATCAAATGATTGTCGGTGCCGTCGGAAGTCAGCCTGAAACCATGGCTCATCAAGCCCTTTGCGAGCGTCTGAGCATTTTTGACGATCTGTTGCTGATAAATTTTAAATTCCGGGCTCAAGGCTTCCTTGAGCGCCACCGCTTTGGCGGCAATCACGTGCATCAACGGCCCGCCCTGCATGCCGGGAAAAACTTTGCTATCGACCGTCTTGGCGTGCTCGGCTTTGCACAGCACCATGCCACCGCGCGGGCCACGCAAGGTCTTATGAGTCGTCGTCGTAACAAAGTCGGCGTACGGCACCGGACTCGGGTGCAACCCGGCCGCCACCAAACCAGCGATATGCGCCATGTCCACCATCAGCAAAGCGCCGATATCGTCGGCAATTTTGCGAAAGCGCGGATAGTCGATCACGCGCGGATAGGCACTAGCGCCAGCGACAACCAATTTGGGACGGTGCTCTTTTGCCAAGCGTTCGACTTCGTCGTAATCGATCGTTTCGGTTTTCTCGGACACGCCGTAAGGAATCACTTTGTAAATAAACCCGGAAAAATTGACCGGGCTACCCATCGACAGATGCCCGCCGTGCGCCAGGTTCATACCTAGATAGGTATCGCCCGGTTTTAGCACGGACAAATAAACCGTCATGTTCGCCTGCGAGCCCGAATGGGGCTGCACGTTGGCATGATCGGCGCTAAAAAGCTCCTTTGCCCGCGCGATGGCCAAAGACTCGACTTCATCGACGAACTCGCAACCGCCGTAGTAGCGTTTGCCCGGATAGCCTTCCGCGTACTTGTTGGTCATCACGCAGCCCTGCGCTTCCAACACCGCTTCGCTCACGACGTTTTCCGAGGCGATCAGCTCCAGGTTGCCTTCGAGCCTTTGCGTTTCCTTCTGAATCGCCGAGAACACGGCTGGGTCCGCTTGTTCGAGAAATGACATAGGACTTCCTTCGCTCTATTTCTTCTCCGCTTCGACGATGAGCCGGATACCGAGATCTTTTTCCGTCTGAGTGATCTTATCTACCCGGCGCTGATGCCGTCCACCGGCGAACGGCGTGGCGAGCCAGGCGTCGATGATTTGTCGGGCCAAAGATTTGTCGGTCTTCGCGCCGCTCAGAACCAGCACGTTGGCGTCGTTATGCTCGCGGCTCGAGCGCGCGCCGTCTAGGTCCTGCACCAGTGCGGCCCGCACGCCGGGAAATTTATTGGCGATGATCGACATACCGATGCCGCTCGTGCAGACGAGCACGCCGCGCGCTGCTTCTCCCGAGACCACGCGCCGGCAAACTTCACGCGCATAATCCGGGTAATCGACTGAATCCTTACCGTGGGTGCCGTAATCACCGATAACGACGCCATCGGTGCGCAAGCTATCGACGAGAAAATCTTTAAGCTCCACGCCGCCATGGTCGCAGGCGAATGCGATCATAAATTCTCCAGCGAATTGGCCGAGCGCAATCTTGGGATAAAGAAAATCGCAGGAACGTGGGCCTGGACGCCACTCCCCTGCGATTTGCGTTGCTTCTCCGATGGCCGATGGGTGATCAACCAGCCCGAAAGCGCTCTGCGCGATCCGGAGTTCCTAACGATGAGCTTCGATGTAGGTGATGACATCCTGGACGGTTTTTATTTTTTCCGCGTCCTCGTCGGAAATCTCCATCTCATATTCCTCTTCGAGCGCCATCACCAGCTCGACGATGTCTAGAGAATCAGCACCCAAGTCTTCTATAAAGGAAGCTTCCGGGGTCACCTCTTCCGCGCTTACCCCAAGTTGCTCACAGACAATTTCTTTCACCCTAGCCTGAACAGACGCCGCCATCTTCACATACCTCCTGCTACAGATTCGTTACATGTACAGCCCACCGTTAATATTGAACACTTGCCCGGTAATATAGCCAGCCTTCTCCCCAGCGAGAAATACAATCATTTCGGCGACTTCCTCGCAAGTGCCAAAGCGACCGAGAGGGATCGAGTGGAGAAAGTCCTGGCGCAGCTGCTCCGGCAATTTAGCCGTCATGTCGCTTTCAATAAAGCCCGGCGCCACGGCATTCACCGTCACGTTTCTCGAAGCCACTTCGCGGGCCAGGGATTTCGTGAAGCCGATGATTCCCGCCTTGGACGCCGCGTAGAGCGACTGTCCAACGTTGCCCGTTTGTCCGACCACGGAAGATAAATTCACGATCCGGCCATAGTGCTGGCGGATCATATAACGAGAAACGATTTTTGTGCAGAGGACCGTGCCCTTGAGATTGGTCCCGATGACTGCGTCCCAATCCGCCGGTTTGACGCGCATCAGAAGATTATCGGAAGCGATGCCGGCATTGTTGACGAGAATATCAATTTTCTTGTGACGGTCAACGATTTTCTTCGCGGCCGTCTTCGATTTGGCTTTCCTCCGCGACGTCGAACTGGCAAAGCTCGCCGTGCCCTCCCGCGGCCTCGATAGCGGCCAATGACTCTTGCGCCGCCGCCTCATTGCCACGGTAGTTAACGATAACGTACGCGCCGACACGGGAGAAGGCCAGTCCAATTGCTCGGCCGATGCCGCGGCTGGCGCCGGTGACCAAGGCAATTTGACCCTCGAAACTCATTGGCTCCACGCCGAGACAACTTTCGATAGATCTTGCGGCGTTTCGAAATTCTCCAGTTCCATAGTCGGCGCGATACGCTTCATGAGCCCCTTCAGGATCTTGCCGGGACCGATCTCAATGGCCCGATGGCAGTTCAAGGCCACCAGTTTTTTAACCGACTCTTCCCAACGCACGGGCCGGACCGCTTGTTCGATCAGCAAAGCTTTGACCCGCTCGGCGCTGCGATTGACGTCAGCTTCGGCGTTGGTGATGACGCCGATATCGAAGGGCTGAACCGCGACGTCGTGGAGTGTCCGTTCTAAACCTTCCGCCGCTGGCTGCATGAGCTGGCAGTGAAACGGCGCGCTCACGGGCAGATCCAATACTCTTTTGGCGCCGCGCTCTTTCGCCAATGCCATCGCGCGTTCAACAGCGCTCCTCGCCCCGGCAATGACCACTTGTCCAGCGCCGTTGAAATTGGCCGGCGACACCACTTCGCCGCAAGCCGCATCGACGCAAAGCGCGCCCACGGCATCCATCTCCAAGCCCAGCACTACCGCCATTGCGCCTTGGCCCGCTGGCACAGCGTGCTGCATCAAGCGTCCGCGCTCGCGCACAACCTTGACGGCATCACTAAACTTAAACGCACCGACGGCAACGAGCGCGCTATATTCGCCCAAGCTATGACCGGCAACAAAAGCGGGGCGTAACGGCGTCTCGGCTTCGAGCACTCGCAAAGCGGCGATCGATGCGGCGAGAATCGCCGGTTGGGTATTCTCGGTCAACTTGAGATCGGCTTCGGGACCATCGAAACAAAGTCCGCTGAGAGAAAATCCGAGCGCGTCGTCGGCCTCGGCGAAAGTCTCGCGGGCGAGCGCAAACTCGGCGCTGAGATCCTTCCCCATGCCGACGTACTGAGACCCTTGACCTGGGAAAACGAAGGCGAGATGACTAATCGCCACCCCGCCTCCGTTCCGGTGGATGGCTCTCGGCTTCCGTCTTGTCGCCTAAGGATTCGATTTTAGATTTAAAGCGCTGCCACAGTTTCCGCGGCAAGCCTTCTCTTTTTTCCGCTGCGCCGTCCATCTCACCCAAGGCGTCGGCGATATGGCGATTGATCTGTTGATCAACGGCGTCACCCGCCGCCCGAATGGCATTCTTGATCGCCAGCGGATTGGAGCCGCCGTGAGCGATGATCGCCACGCCGTCCAAACCAATCAGCGGCGCGCCGCCATATTCCGCATAGTCTAAGCGCCGATAGGCTTCGGCCAGCGACTTGCGGCTGAGCAAATAGCCCACGCGGCTGGAAAGATTTTTTTGAAAGGCGCTTTTCAATACCGCACCGGCAAAGCTCGCGACGCCCTCCATGGTCTTGAGCGCGATGTTACCGGTAAAGCCGTCGCAGACGACGACATCGACTTTATTGTTAAAGATGTCCCGGCCTTCGACATAGCCGATGAAGTTGACGAACGTGGCTGCGAGTTGCGCGCTCGCCGCCCGCGTCAGGTCATTGCCCTTGCCTTCCTCTTCACCATTGCTCAAAACCCCGACGCGCGGCTCCGCTACGGCCAAAATCCGCTCGGCGTAAATCGATCCCATGAGACCGAATTGAACTAAGTGGTGCGGCTTGCAGTCGACGTTCGCCCCGGCATCGATGATCACCGTGCCCTTATCCGAGGTCGGCACGACCACCAGAATGGCCGGTCGGGCGACCTGCGGCAAAGTCCCCATCACGAGCATCCCGAGAGCCATCATCGCACCCGAGTTGCCGGCGCTCACCACGGCATCGACCTCGCCGCGCTTCATCAATTCGAAGCCGACCTTCATCGAAGAATCTTTTATACGCAGCGCGGCGCTCGGCGACTCGCGCATCGGCACGATTTGCGAAGCGGCGGCGATGGAAAATCTCGGCGCGTCCTTCTGCTTGGCCAGCTCGCGCTCGATCGCCTCTTTGTCGCCCACCAGAACTATTTCGACACTGTGATTTTGGGCCGCGAGCACCGCCCCTTCGACAACCACTTGCGGAGCTCGATCACCACCCATCGCGTCGACGGCGATTTTCGGCATATGTCGTGGGACTGCTTAACTTTGCTCGACTTGGAGCACGGCGCGGCCACGATAAAAGCCGCAGTGAGCACAGGCGCGGTGAGGTAAAATCGTTTCGCCGCAGTTGGAGCACGTGCTCCATTGCGGTTTGGTCAAGCCATCGTGCGCGCGACGTTGATTCTTGACCCGTTTTGAAGTTCTTCGCTTCGGTACCGGCATCGGTTAGTCCTGGCTTTCTCCGCGTGTTCGCGGCGGAAATATTTTGAGATGGAGCGGCGAATTATCGACCGACTTTAAGCGTTCGGAAAATCGCCATGCGCGGATCGCCGACCACGGTGGAACAGCTGCAAGCTTCTTTGTTGAGATTGGCGCCGCAATGGCCGCATAAGCCGCGGCAATTATCCGAACACAGGGGTCGAGTCGGTAACGCCAACATGACTTGCTCCGCGACCAGCGGCTCCAGATTGATCTCATCCGACGAATAATAGCTCAAACCGAGCTCGTCCCGATGTAACTCTTCCGCGCCGCGCTCTAACTTGGCGGGATCGGGTGTGAGAACGATGTCGAAATGACTATTTAAAGGAAACCCATAATGCTCCAAACAGCGCCCGCAGCACCCTTTGAATGATCCATGAAAAGCTCCGCTCAAAAAAATCTCCCGCCCCGAGCGGTAGTAGGTCAAGTCTACGTCCAGACGGGGTGGAAAACTAAAATCCCGGCTATTACTCCGGCGGTAGATCTCATTAAGTTCCTCAATGCTTTCCGAGAAGGTGATCTCTTTGGGTGATTGAGGAATCTCGTCAACGGAGATTTTCATCAGCGGTCGCGCGGGCCGTCAAGTGTTAAATGAATATAGACAATTTCTCTTCATTGTCAAGCAAGGACAGCCCTCCAGTTGCGAAAAGCCCATGATATATTCGCGACTTCCATCGTAAGCCAGGACTCGTTCCGGGGCTTTATCGTGGCTCTCAGATTAACTCGGGCTCATTTCTTCACCTTGAGTATTCTTAGTCTTTTTGTTAACTCTTTTTAGGTTCGTCTCATGAATTTCCCCAACTCTCTTGCACAACGTTGGCGCGAAAAGCGATTCAATTCGTTTAATCGCGCGCTGCGCGATCGCTTTGATGCGCGCGTCTACAAGATCGGTTTGCGCATGGATTTCACCTGTCCCAATCGCGATGGCAAAGTAGCGGTCGGCGGCTGCATTTATTGTAACAACGCGAGCCACACGGCCCAAGACTACCGGCCGCGCACTTCGGTTACGACGCAGCTCGAAAAAGGCGCTTTGGCGATCCAGCGGCGCCACAAGGCGGAGCAATTTATCGCCTATTTTCAAAGCTATACGAACACCTATGATTCCACGGCCAAGCTTGCCCGGCTTTACGAGGAGGCGTTGCGCTTTCCCGGCGTCGTCGGACTGTCGATCGCAACGCGGCCGGATTGCCTTGCCGATGAGACGCTCGATCTGCTACGCGATCTAGCGAAACAAACTTATCTTTGGCTAGAGATCGGACTCGAATCCATGTACGACCGTACGCTCGCGTGGGTCAATCGCGGTCATGGCTTGAGGGAATTTATCGACGCGGTTGAGCGCGCCAAAGCACGCGAGCTAAGGCTTTGCACCCATCTCATTCTCGGCTTTCCAGGGGAGAGCCGCGATGACATGTTGAGAACGCCGGAATTACTCAATCGGTTGCAGATCGACGGAGTCAAATTGCACAACCTCCATGTGATCAAGAACACGCCGTTGGAAAAATTTTACCTAGCCGGACAAGTTCCGCTCTTTAGCCGCGTCGAGTACGTCGCCTTGGTAGTGGATTTTCTCGAGCGCTTGAATCCGAATATGATCATCCATCGATTGTCAGGCGAAACTTACCGCGCTATCACCGTCGCCCCGGAATGGTCGATTGACAAACTCGGCGTCCATAACGCCATCCTTGAGGCTCTCGAAAGTCGCGACACGTGGCAGGGCAGACTGTTTTCCGGCGAGAATGATGACGCTACCAATCCGCCATATTTCCACGACGCCGAAGGAGTCGCGTTTTGAACGGCCATATCGGTTTGATTCACTCGATCCTACCCGCCACGGTGGATCTTCACGTTAATATTCCGGAAAGTCATCCATCAGCGAGCAATCTGGGTTCAGAGCGCGTCGGTTCTGGCACGATCGTCGACTCTGACGGTTACATCCTGACGGTTCACTACGTGACCGTCGGCGCATCTTCGATTACCGTGACCTTACCAGACGGCGAGCAATATCCGGCCCAAGTAGCGGCTCAAGATCAAGAAACCGGACTATCGCTGGTTAAAATTGCCGCGCAAAATTTGCCCTATCTCAAGCTGGCGCCGGCCGATTCGATCGCTTTAGGCCAGCCCGTAGTGATGGTTGCCAGCAGCGGTGGAACCGGACGGCGGGTCAGCGGTGGTTATGTAACGTCCGTCGAGGGTTATGACGGCCAGTGGGAATACATGATCGACAAAACAATTCGGGTCACTGCGTCCAATCCCGGCTTCGGCGGCGGCACGCTGGCCAATTTCCGCGGCGAATTGGCCGGCATCGTATCTTTGAATTTAAGCGAAGTTGGGAAATTTTCGCTGGCGATTCCGATTGACTACTATCGGAATTACGAACGGGAACTGAAGCAGTACGGGCAAGTTCGCAGCCGTCCCAAAAGACCCTGGCTTGGCATCTATCCGGAGGTTATGGCCGGGCATGTCGTCATCGGCGGCGTCGTGCCGACTGGACCCGCCGCGAAGTTTGGTCTGCAGCAAGGCGACATCATTCTCACGGTCAATAAAAAAGAAATCCGTTCGCGCCAGGAGCTTTACCAGGAAATGTGGAAAAAGCTTCCAGGGGAACGGATCTCGTTCAGAATTCTGAGAGAAGATCAGTCGTTTGATTTGGAGGTGGTCGGCGGCGATCGAGCCGACCGCTACCGTTCCTAATCGTCGCCCCCGACCTTTTGGATTTCGCCTTTGCCCGTGACTTTAATGGCGATCGCCGGCGTGTAGGCTTCCGGCTCATAATTGATCAAAGCCTTGTCGGTCTCCTGAAGCTCGCGCAGCTTAATATTCGCGCCGCTCTTTTCGATTTTGGTTTTGTCATCTACGCCAACGACTTCTTCGCGCACTTTGCCTTTGCGTTCCATTTGAAAGGTGATCGTTCTTTGGCCCACCGCACTGATCACGCCTTCGACTTCAACCGCCTTGGTTTTCGACGCCTTCGCAGACTCTGATTTCTCCGGCGCGGGAGCCGGGGCCGGAGCGGGAGCCGGTTTCGCCGCTGCTGCCGGCGGCGTCGGCGCCGGCTTTTCTTCCACCGAGCTGCACCCAACGCCTAGCACCGCTAACAGGGCGACGCTAAGCAACCAGGAATAATCTTTTAAGGCATTGTTCATGATTCATCCTCCTCAAAGATGACGCGGCTCATCGTCAACGCCGCTTCATCATAATAGAAAAATAATTTTCATCAGCTTAAATCACACTTCAGTTTCGCTTGTCAAGGCAAGTCGCCGGCGCCGAGGCGCATTGAGAAAATCGGCAAAAGCAAATAAAGATATTTTGCCATGAAAAAGCAGCCAAGCGTCAAACGCATCAGTTCGTACCGCGTCATTTACGGCGATACCGATCAGATGGGAGTCGTTTACTACGCCAACTATCTCCGCTGGTTTGAGAGTGGCAGATCGGAATTTCTCCGTCAAATCGGCTTGCCCTATTCGACCATCGAGGGGCAAGGATTTCATTTTCCGGTCGTGGAAGTAAACTGCCGCTACACCCAATCGGCGCGCTACGATGATCTTATAGAAATCGAAACCACGTTGGTAGAATTGGGCCGGGCCTCGTTAAAATTCGTCTATCGGATCTCACGCGAAACTGACGGCAGCTTTTTAGCCGGCGGTAAAACCGCGCATGCCTGCATCGATCAATCCGGCCGAATCACTCGGATACCCGAGATTTTGCTCCAGGCTTTGACCTTAGCTTCGACTTAAACCGGCAAATCCCGGCCTCGCCGCGAAAGGTCGATCGCGTCGCGCGGCTCGGCTCGCATATCGCCATCGACCTTTCCAGCTAACAAACCTTGATAATTAGCGGGAATCCAGAAGATGCCCAAGCCGATCGCTATCCTGACTTTTGAGCGTCTTTTTCAGCTCTTCTTACGAAGATTTTACAACCACGCGGTCGAATTGCACGCACTCATTACTGACGACGCGTGCAGCGATTCATAATTCACTCCAAAAAATTTTTCATTAATCGCTCACCCGAGGCACAGAATCAGCCAGACTGTCACGGCCAGAACGATGGAACAGAAAACCGCGGCAGATCCTAGGTCCTTGGCGCGTCCGGAGAGGTCATGGGGCTCGCTGCCGATCCGGTTGACGACTGTTTCGATGGCTGAATTGATGAGCTCGACAACGATGACCAAGAGCCAACTGCCGATCAGCAATGAACGCTCGACAGCGGTTGTTCGCAGGCTCCACGCCAACGGCACGATGATCGCCAACACGAAACATTCGTACCGCAACGGCGCTTGCGTGCGCCACGCATCGATTAACCCGCTCAGTGAATAGCGAGTCGCCTTGACGATTCGCTCGACCGGTCCGAGAACAGCATTGCCCATACATCAAGATGGAAAAAAAATTCGCCTTAACCCGAACCAGCAATCGGTGTGTGCGTTACCGTCCCTTGAGTGCGTTCAATACCTTTTCCGCCGTGATCGGCAGAGATTTAATGCGCACGCCGATCGCATCTTCGATCGCGTTGGCGATGGCCGCCGCGGTCGGGATCAGCGCCGTCTCGCCGATGCTCATACTGTTGTAGGGTCCGCTGCCGAAATCGGATTGGATAATAGCCGTCCTGAGCTCGGGAATATCCTGGATGTTGGGAATTTTGTACTCGCCCAGATTGGCCGCCAGAACTTTGCCGCTCTCGTCGTAGGCGAGATTTTCGATCACCCCGTAGCCAAATCCCATAACGACCGCGCCGTCAATCTGACCTTGATGGGTCGAGGGATTTAAGATCGTGCCGGTGTTGTGCGCTGTGGTCAGTTTTTTCACGCGCACTGCGCCGGTATCCTCGTCCACTTCGACTTCGGCGACCTGCGCCACTAGCGAAGCTTCCGGCCCGTCGGCCATATTCAGATAATGGCCCTCGGCAATCAAAGGTTTGCCGTTGGCGCGCGCGATCTCGCCGTAGGTCATGCGCCGCTCGGCCCGGCCATGAGTGACGCCGCCGTCGTACAATATCAATTCATCCGGCTTGGCGTCCATCACACGCGCGGCGACGTTGAGAATCGCGTCGCGCAGTCTTTGTGCCGCGTCCAATGCCGAGTTGCCATGCACGCGCGTACTGCTGCTGCCGCGCACGCCGGTGTCTTTGATGACTTTTGACGAGTCCAACATCTCGACCCGGATCGCATCGAGCGGCACCTTGAGCTCTTCGCCGACGACCTGGCGCATCATGGTAAAGACGCCGGGCCCCGTGTCGGTCACCGCGGAAGAAAGCGTCACGACGCCTTCCTCATCGAGCTTGACAAAAGCGTAAGATTCGCCGCCTTTGGAAACCCAGTCCGCGATCGCGCAACCGCGGCCGATATTTTTTTTCTTGTCGCGGCGATACCCCGACTCATCGAGCGCCTTCAGCAAGGTTTCGGTGGCCTTCACATGCGGGATCACCTCCCCGAGCGGCGCGGCGTCGCCGTCGTGCATCAAATTCATGCGGCGAAACTCGATCGGATCGATCTTCAGTTGACGAGCCACCAGATCGGTCTGGCTCTCGCACGCAAACATTGCCTGCAGATGACCCGGCGCGCGCATGTAGCCACACGGCATCTTGTTCGTGTAAACGTATTTTTCTTCGACCAAACAGTTGGGCACTCGATACGGCCCCGGCGCATCATGAGCGCCAACCAAAAAGCCCTGCGGCCGGTAAGCGCCGTAAGCGCCGCTATCGAAAATGAATTGCACATGCTGCGCGATCAAGATGCCGTTCTTTTTGACGCCGGTCTTCACCTGGATGACGGCGCCGTGACGAGGATTGCCTGCGGTCAACTCCTCGGTGTAATCGACAACGAGCTTGACCGGCCGGCCGCTTTTTTTCGCCAAGGCATAGCAAAGCGCCACGTCGTTGCCGTCGCCCTTGCCGCCGAAGTCGCCGCCGACGTAACAAGGATGGATGATCAGATTCGCCGGCGCGACTTGCAAGGCGTTGCCGACCTGATCGCGCAGCGCGAACGGACTCTTGTTCGACGACCAGATGTCCGCTGTGCCGTCGGGATTCAGCCGCACCAGCGACGAGTGCGGCTCGATGTAGGCCTGGTGGACGGCGGGAACGGTAAAAGTATTCTCGATGACGACGTCGGATTGGCGAAAACCCTCTTGCACCTCGCCCTTTTTCCAATGGAGCGCGACAAAAACATTGCTCGGAGTCTCGATTTTATGAAGCAGTCCTTTGTATTCGGCGACGTTCGGATGCAACAGGGGGGCGCCCGGCGCCATCGCCTCCAGTGCATCGGTGACAATCGGTAAATCTTCATACTCGACTTCGATCAAATCAAGGGCGGCTTCGGCGATCGCTTCGCTCTCCGCCGCAACCGCGGCGATTTTTTCACCGACGTAGCGTACCACGCCGTCGGCGAGCAGCGGCATGTCGACGATCTTTTTGCCGATCTTGGCGCCGGCGAGATCCGCGCCGGAAACGATGGCGCGCACGCCTGGTAATTCAAGCGCTTTGGCGGCGTCGATTTTTTTTATTCGGCCATGGGCGATCGGACTGCGCAAAACTTTCGCCCAGAGCATGTCGGGCAACACGACATCGATGGCGTAGACCGCGTCACCGCCGACTTTTTGTTCGCCTTCAACGCGCGGACTGGGAATACCGACGCTGCGGATTTCGCTCATGTGAAATCACCTCAATGATCGACCCGATGAAAATACAACAAAACGCTCCAACTTTTACGCTAACCTTCATGTTTTGCGACAAAATATTACTTAGAATCCCTCCGTGCTTGTTTTCGAATCACAAACATGATTTGTGGTAGGTACATCAACCCAACATTTGTGGCAAGCACACAAGGAGGAAAACCCGTGGACGACGTGAAGAGCCAAATGGAAGGCCTAACTCGCGTATATATCGATTTGGACAACAAGATTTCCGATAAAGGCGGCATGCAGAATTTGTTCGGCATGAACCGCAAGATTCGCCAGGCGCTGGAATCAATCAGCATCGGTGAGCTTGATTCCATGCTCGGGGAAATCCATCGCGCCAAAGAAGGTCTGACTCGGTTACAAGAAGATGTCGTTGAAATCCGGGTTTTAAAAGAGGTTCTAAGCGCGCCAACATTAAAACAGATAAACGGCCAGGCGCGACCCTAGATTTCATCCCTGATCCGCAAAACCGATTGCCATAAGGTTTGCGGTTTTCCACGCCGTTATTGGGCCGAATTCTTTTGGTCCAGGCTCATTTCGTTCGCTAAGACCGAGCTTTTTCTCAAAACCCATCGTCTAACCGGGCTGCGGCGCCGAGGCGTGCTGCAACTGACTACGCAGCTCGCCCAACAAACCTGAACCAATAGCAATCCCGTTTTCGTAGGCAATGGCCTGATTCGAATAAGGCGAGAGCCGCGAGCCGGGACTCAGTATGCCGATCAAATTTAGCGGATCGGCCGCCGAAACAATCACAGGTCCCTGCCCTGTCTCGTTGCGTCTTCCTGCGCGCAGCGTATCGACCGCTTGCGGCAACGCGAACTGCTCGCCGACAAATCCGTCGATAAAGCGCCCGCCGCGAATTTCGCCCCGCGCCTCCAAACGCCGATAGACGCCGAGTAAGCTGCGCCAGGACGGCGACATCTGTTCGCGCGCGAGTAAATCGCGAAAGACCACGCCGTAACGCTGCAACAGTTGCCGCGCCCGCCGCTCCGATCGCGCTTCGTCGTTGCTCCGCTCATCCGCGCCGTGATTGCGCCACAACGACCAGCGGCCCACTGGCATGGATCGCTCCGGGCTTTTCCCGCCCGAGATGATCCGCAGCGTACGGCGCCGTTCGACCCGTTTGTGCGCCGGCGTCAGAAGAACTCGGAGCCCGGCAATCCCATCGCCGGTGGCGCGGCCATGCGCGACCAGTTGCCACAAAGCCTCTTCGACCTTGATCTTCAAGAGACCGGTGCCGCGCGCGATATCATCGAGAAACGAAGCGCCGTGGCGCTCGAGAAAGCGAGCGACTTCCAACGCCATCGGTGAGAGTGTCGTGATTTCCTCGAGACGCTGCGCCGTCGGCTCCAAAAACGAACCGAGATCCTCGCGCAACAAAAACGAGATCGGCGCGTTTCGCCCCGGCGCCAAGAGCCGCCTAGCTCGGCGCGGCGCCACGGGCGGCCGCGCGCTGTCCTCCACCGCGCTCGCCCCGCTTCGTAACCGCCCCCACGTGATCACACCCGCGAGGCAAAGATGCTCGAGGTCGGCGGGATCGTAGCGTTCGACCCGAGCCGGCAAAACATGCTGCTCCCATGCGGGAGCCGGGAGTTCGAGCCCTTGCAATTGCTCGATCACGCGCAGCACGCCGTCTCGTCCACGCAATTGCATTCCCGGAGCGACGTGTTGCCAAGCGAGCAAAAACTTCATGAAGTCCGCCGCCGATACGGGCTCGATTTCTCTGCGCATGCGGCCCAAGGTCAAACGATGAATCCGCGCCAATAGCACTCGATCGCACCACTCGACGCCGCCGTTTGCGCCGCCTTCGGTCGTAAATTCGCCGCGCATCGCGACACCGGCGCTTTCCAATGCGATTAACGCCGCGTCGATCTTATTCAACGGTAGCCCCAAGCTCGCCGCGAGTTTTCGATCCGTAATCGGCCCACTGACTTCGAGCCAACCCTGAGCGATTTTTCTAAACGCTTCCTCCGGCGACGCAACGTTTTCGCTGAAACCAAGCGGCAGTTCCACCGGCGGATTGAGGAGAACCCCGCCGATCGCGAGCCGGATCAAGTCGCTGCGCTCCGCGGCGAGATAAGCGCGCCGTTCGGTATCTTCGTCGTGCCAGACAGCGACGGTGGCGCGGCGGTTCTTAATCAACTCGTGCGGCCAATGCCTGCCAATCGGGCCGCCGTTCGACGGGCAATAACCCGACGCCGAGCAAGAGATCGTGTAATTCGTCCGGATTGCGCGCTTCGGGCCATGCCTGTTTGCGCACTTCGTCGATCGCCGCTTGATCGAGCCGGCCGAATTCACGGCCCAGCCACGGATCGACACGGCGCAGCGACACCGCCCGCGCGCGCCGTTCTTCCAGCGGCGCGTCGTCCAAGAACGCGTAGGGATTGGCGTTGAGAATCTCATGGGCCATCGGCGAAGGCGCCGGCGTATCGATGGCGAGCGTTTCGATCGCCCCGCTCTCGATGCGCGCGAGAATTTGCGCCAAGCCATCCATGTCCATAGCTTCGTGCAGGCAATCGCCGATGGTCTCTTTGACCAGCGGATGATCGGGAAGCTCTACCGGTCCGGTGCGGTTGTCCTGGCACATCACTTGTTCGGGAAAAACCGCGGCCAAAAGATCTTCGGCGCGCATGCGCTGAAGCGCCACGGGAACTTTGCGGCCGCCGCTGTGACGCTGGATCGCCAGAGCGCGAGTTGCGTTCCAGCGCCAGCGGTTGTCGAACATCGGCGAGGCGAGCGCGGCCTGAGTCAGATTCTCTTCGAGCATCGCCGGTTTGAGCATCAAAAAAACATCGCTCAATGGAAACGAGTGCTGTTCGACCAGAGAAATGCAGATGCCATCGTCGGTCGCCGCCGCCTGCAGCTCCCGGTCGAAGCTCACGCAAAAACGCTTGCGCAGCGCCAAGCCCCAGGCCCGGTTGATGCGCCCGCCCCAAGGTGAATGAAGAATCAACTGCATGCCGCCGGCCTCGTCGAAGAACCGCTCGGCGATGACTTTTTCCTGCGACGGCACCGTGCCGAGAGTCGCCACAGTTTCGCCGACGTAATTGACGATTTGCTCGGCGGCGCTCGGCGGCATGGAAACTTCTTCGATCAGCCATTGCGCCGCTCCGGCTCGGTCCGCCAGCTTCGCCGCGACAGTCCTCGCGCAAATCGGCAACCGCTTTGGATAATTCCAGCGTCCGCCCCGGCGCTTCGCCCATCCAGAAAGGAATCGTCGGCGGAAGGCCTTGGGCGTCTTCGACATGAACTTTGCCCGAGCCGACGCGGCGGATGCGCCAGGAACGGTTCCCGAGCAGAAAAATATCGCCCCCGAGACTTTCGATGGCGAAGTCCTCGTGCACTTTGCCGACGAAGGTTTCACTCGGAAACTCGATGACATCGTAGTCAGCGGTATCGGGAATCGCGCCGCCGTTGGTGATCGCGGTCAAGCGCGCACCGCGGCGCGCCCGCAGCATGCCGTTGATACGATCGCGGTGAATATAAGCGCTCCTCCGGCTGCGCCGGGTTTCCACACCTTCGCTGAGCATTTCGAGCAACTGCTCGTACTCTTCTCGCGTGAGCTCTCTGTATGGATAAGCGGCACGAACGAGTTGCCACAATGCCTCTTCCGAGATGCCGTCTTGCTCATGGCCGCGCTTCTTGCCAGCGGCCTTTTCCGACGGTGTCACACTCGCTACCGTCGCGACCATTTGCTGTGCCAAAACGTCGAGCGGTTTCTTGACCACGCTGAGCTTGTCCAACTGCCCCTGTCGTACGGCGCGAATCGCCGCGACCGATTGCAACAGATCGTCACGGGTCAAAGGATAGAGAATGCCTTTGGGAATCGCGCCGAGCCAATGCCCCGAGCGGCCGACCCGCTGCAGCAGGACCGCCAGATTTCTCGGCGAACCGATATGACAGACCACATCGACGTGGCCGATGTCGATGCCGAGCTCCAGCGAAGCGGTGGCGACAACGACCGAAAATTCGCCGGATTTGAGTTTCTCTTCGACCTCGAGGCGAGTCTTGCGCGATAGGCTGCCGTGATGCGCGCCGACTTTGCCCTCGCCCAAACGCTCCGTCAACTGGTGCGCCACGCGTTCGACCAAACGGCGCGTGTTGACGAAGATCAACGTCGTGTGGTGCGCCTGAATTTGCGCCACGAGCTTATCGTAGACCGCGGCCCAGATATCTTGGCGGATAATCGGTCCGAGCTCTTCATCGGGCACCTCGATGTGAAGCTCCATCTCGCGCTTGTGACCGACATCGACAATGGCGCAGCCGGGCGCGCCGTCCGCTGAAATATGGCGCGTCCCGACCAGCAGACGGGCAACTTCTTCGATCGGCTTTTGCGTCGCGCTCAAGCCGATTCGCTGCAGCGGCCGTTCGGCCAGCGCATCCAGACGCTCGAGCGATAGCGCCAGATGCGCGCCGCGTTTGTCTTGCGCGACCGCGTGGATTTCATCGACGATCAATGTCTGGGCGGTTTTCAAGAAGTCGCGGCTGCGCGCGGCAGTGAGCAAAATATAAAGCGACTCGGGCGTCGTGATGAGAATATGCGGCGGTTTTCGCACCATCGCTTGGCGCTCTTGCGCCGGCGTATCGCCGGAACGAACGGCCACGCGAATCGTCGGCAGAAGAATTCCTTCGCGTCCCGCCAGATCGTAAATTTCCGCCAGCGGCGCCTGCAGATTCTTGGCGATATCGTTGCCAAGCGCCTTGAGCGGCGAGACATAAACCACGCTGGTGCACTCATCGAGCCCGCCGTTGAGCGCGCGCTTGATCAGCCGGTCGAGAGACCAGAGAAACGCGGCCAAGGTCTTGCCCGACCCCGTCGGCGCCGCGATCAACGTGGATTTTCCGGCGGCGATGGACTCCCAACCCTGCGCTTGTGCCGGCGTTGGAGTTTGGAATTTCTCGGCAAACCAGCGCTGGACTAACGGGTGAAAAGACGTGTTCAAATTAGTTTTCTCTGTAAAGTGGAGAAAATAGCCTAAATTGAAATCAGCTAAGGTTCAACAGACAAAACGACGGCGCTGGCGCTTGCCCGTCGTTGGAATCGAAAAATAGCGAACGCACGCAAGTCGGGTTGGCCAAATACGCCAAACTGAATACTCCGTAACGAAATTACTTGGCGGGCTTCGTCTCGCTCTTTGGAGGCGCTTTGGTTTCCGGCATCTTCGTTTCCGGCGTCGGCGCTTCTGGCGCGGCGCCGAGACCGCGCTTTTGCAGCTCTTCCATTACCATCCTCGCGCCGGCATGGCCTTGAGCCGCCAGTTCGCCGGTTTTTGACACGAGCGTTTTAAACTGAGTCTGGACTTTCTGCGCTTCCTGGATCGCCGCATCTTGATTGGCTTTCACCATGCCGAGATTACTTCGCTCGGTTGCGAGTTGCAGCGTCTGAAACACGAAATAGATCGTCAACGCCACGAGGGTAATAATGAACGGCAGATTCGAAACCGGCTGTGGGACCGCAGAATCCTCCAGGGTTTCTTCGCGCTCAAGAATCTTGTCATTTTCCTCGGCCATGATGCCTCACTTTTTCGCCGGCGCGCCCTCAGGCGCGTTGCCGAGGTTGACGCCGCTGTCCGCCAAGACTTTCTTCAGTTGTTCGTCGTTGGTCTTGACCGCCAGACTGGCGAGCACCGTGATCAGTTGGCGGTTGAGCGTTTCCAGTTGGATCGTCTGGGCGATTTCTTGCTGGCGCTCGCCCACTTCGGCTTGAATCGATTGGTTGCCGAGCGAAATGAGAATATTGAACAGCACGAAAACGACAAGCAGGGACGACCAAATCGTCAGGAAAATTTTTGTTTTTTTTGTCACGGAGCTCTGTCCATCCGTTGTTTGATCGACGCTCGCAAATTATTTCCCCTAGTAAATGATGTTGCCCAAGCGTTCCCAGCGCACCCAGCGGTCGCCGCCGTCCCAGGACCAATAGATCAAGAAGGCTTTGCCGCGCACCTCTTCGAGATTGACAAAGCCCCAGAAACGGCTGTCGTAGCTGCGGTCGCGATTGTCGCCCATGACAAAGATGTGATTGGACGGCACCACTTTCGGCCCGTAGTCATCGCCGCTCCCTACCGCGCCCGCCTGGGGATCGTAACCGGCAAAGTGAGCGTGCGGATCTTCGACCTGCTTGCCGTTGATAAAAACTTTTTTAGCGCGCACCTCCACCGTATCGCCAGCGACGCCGATTACGCGCTTGATAAAATCCTTGGAACGATCCTCCGGGTAGATGAATACCACCACGTCGCCCCGGCTCGGCGTCGAATATTGGAATAAGTAGCGTTCCAAAAACGGCATGCGCAAACCGTAGGACAACTTGTTGACCAGGATGTGATCGCCGATCTCCAAAGTCGGAATCATCGAGCCGGAAGGGATTTTGAACGCTTGCACGATGAAGGTTCGAATAAACAGCGCCAAAACCAGCGCCATGATGATCGCTTCCGCGTATTCGCGGAAAGTCGACTTCGCCTTCACCGTAGTTGAATTCTCCATGATTGTTTGATCTTTCACTTTATTCACCTTTTCTGAAGCCATTGGCAACCCTGCCACTAAACTTTGAGCGCCGCGAGAAACGCCTCTTGAGGTATCTCCACCTTGCCGACCTGTTTCATGCGCTTCTTGCCTTCTTTCTGGCGCTCGAGCAGTTTGCGCTTGCGCGTGATATCGCCGCCGTAACATTTCGCGGTGACATTTTTGCGCAGCGCCTTCACCGACTCGCGGGACACCACCCGGCTGCCGATGGCGGCTTGGATGACGACTTCGAAAAGCTGGCGTGGGATGAGCTCGCGCATTTTCTGCACGAGATCGCGGCCACGGTAATAGGCCTTCTCCCGAGGAACGATCATCGACATGGCATCGATGACATCACCGTTGATGCGCACGTCCAGTTTTACCAGGTCCGCCGGTCGATAGCCGGCCAATTCGTAATCCATCGATGCATAACCGCGGCTCACCGATTTAAGTCTATCATAGAAATCTACGACAATTTCATTCAAAGGCAACTCATAGACGAGCATCACCCGCTTGGGGCCCAAATAGCGGATTTCTTTTTGCGTGCCGCGTTTCTCTTCGCAGATCTTCAGCACACCGCCGAGGAACTCCTGAGGCAGATGAAGCGTCGCCTGGATGACCGGCTCTTCGATCCGCTCGATCTCCGATTCGTTGGGTAGCTTCACCGGATTGTCGATCATGAGCGTGGCACCCGCAATTGTGATCACGCGATAAACCACCGTTGCCGCCGTGGTGATCAGACTCAGGCTGAACTCGCGCTCGAGACGCTCGCGAACGATGTCCATGTGGAGCAAGCCGAGAAAGCCGCAGCGAAAACCGAAGCCCAGCGCTTGCGAAGTCTCCGGTTCGTAGGTAAACGAGGAATCGTTCAGCCGCAGTTTTTCTAGCGCGTCGCGCAAAGCCTGATACTGCCCTGAGTCGGTCGGATAGAGCCCGCTGAAAACCATCGGCTTCATCGGTTTAAATCCCGGCAACGGCTCCTGCGCCGGCCGATCGTCCGTCGTGATCGTGTCGCCGATCTGGGTTTCGGCCACTTCTTTGATGCCGGCCATCACGAAACCGACCTCGCCGGCATTTAGTTCCGCGACCTCCACGGATCCGGGCGAGAAAACGCCGAGGCGCAGCACTTCGAACGCGTGGCCGCTCGCCATCATGCGAATCTTGGTGCCCTTTTGCATGGCGCCGTCGAAAATACGCGTCATCACGACGGCGCCGTGATAAGGATCAAACCGGCAATCGATAATCAAAGCTCGCAAGGGCGCCGAAGCGTCTCCTTTCGGCGGCGGAAAGTAGTGCACGATCCCTTCGAGGATCTCCTCCGTACCGATGCCTTCTTTGGCGCTCGCGCACACGGCGTGGGAAGCATCCAGGCCGATGACGTCCTCTATCTCGGTTCTGACGCGCTCCGGTTCCGCGCTCGGCAAATCGATCTTGTTGATCACGGGAAGAATTTCCAGATTGTGATCGAGCGCCATGTGCACGTTGGCCACAGTCTGAGCTTCCACTCCTTGAGCCGCGTCGACGACGAGCAGCGCACCTTCGCAGGCCGCCAGGCTGCGCGATACCTCGTAAGTGAAATCGACGTGCCCGGGGGTGTCGATCAAATTGAGCTTATACTCTTTGCCGTCCTTGGCTCGGTATCTCAGGCAGACCGGACTGGCCTTGATGGTAATACCGCGCTCGCGCTCGAGGTCCATGCTGTCGAGAATCTGATCGGTTTTCTCCCGCGCGCTGACCGCGCCGGTGAATTCGAGCAAGCGGTCGGCCAGCGTTGATTTACCGTGATCGATATGCGCGATGATGGAAAAATTCCTGATGTGATCCAGAGTCATTAGCCAGTCGTATCCCGATACCAGGCAGCGGTGCGCCGAAGCCCTTCAGTGAGCGCCATCGTGGGACGCCAGCCAAGCACTTGCGCGGCCCGACCCGCATCGATACAGCTGCGTCGCTGCTCGCCGGGTTTCGCCGGTCCGTATCGCGCGTCGATCTCGCTGCCCACGGCTTGCCGCAGGTGCTGAAAAATCGTCACCACGTCGGTCTCGATGCTCGTGCCGATGTTTATTTCACCGACAAATTGCGCATCCAGTGCCGCAACATTGGCGGCAACCACATCACCGACGTAGACGTAATCACGCGTCTGCCGTCCATCGCCGTTTATGACCGGGGCTTTGCCCTGCAGCAGCAGTGACAAGAAGATGGCGACGACACCGGCCTCGCCCTTGGTGGATTGGCGCGGACCGTAAACGTTAGCGTAACGCAGCCCGATGTACGGTAAGCCGAAGGTTTGGTGGTAATAAGACAGGTAAAGCTCGCCCGCCCGCTTGCTCACGCCGTAGGGGCTCGCCGGCCGCGTGACGTGATCCTCGGCGGCGGGAAACGTCTCTTGCTCGCCGTAAACCGCGCCTCCTGAAGAAGCGAAAATAACTTTTTTCACGCCGGCGTTTTTGCCGGCTTCGAGCAAATTGATAAAGCCGAGAATGTTAACGCGCGCGTCAAACGTCGGATCAGCGACGGAATGGCGCACGTCCATTTGCGCCGCGTGGTGGCACAAAACATCCGGCTTGATTTGCTCGATCCGCCGTGCCGCTTCTGGAGCCGCGATATCGACCTCGTGCAGCGTCGCTTTGGCGTTGAGATTCGCCTTCTGCCCAGTCGAGAGATCATCGAAGATATGCACTTCATGACCGCGTTCCAAATAAGCATCGACAATGTTCGAGCCGATGAAACCCGCGCCGCCGGTAACGATGATTCTCACGTCTTCTGCTCCTCCAGCCGGGCGCGAAAATATTCGATGGTTTTGACCAAGCCTTCTTCCAATTGCACCTTGGGCTCCCAGCCGAGAATCTTTTTGGCCTTGGTGATATCGGGCTGGCGCACTTGCGGATCGTCCTCGGGCAAGGGTTTGTAGACGATGGAACTTTTCGAGCCGGTGAGCTCGATAATTTTTTTGGCGAATTCCAAGACGGTCATCTCATGCGGATTGCCGATGTTGACCGGCAAGTGATGATCGGCGTCGAGAAGCTTCTTGAGCCCGATGACGAGATCATCGACGTATTGAAAACTGCGCGTCTGCTCGCCCTGACCGTAAACCGTCAACGGCTCTCCTTTGAGCGCCTGCATGATGAAGTTCGGCACCACACGGCCATCGTGCAAGCGCATGCGCGGCCCGTAAGTATTGAAGATGCGCACGATGCGCGTGTTCAAGCCGTGGAAACGGTGATACGCCATCGTCATCGCCTCGGCAAATCGTTTCGCCTCATCGTAGACGCCGCGCGGCCCGATCGGATTGACATTGCCCCAGTATTCTTCCGTCTGCGGTCGCACCAGCGGATCGCCATAGACTTCGGAAGTCGACGCCAGCAAATAAACCGCGCTCTTGGCTTTCGCCAGACCCAACGTGTTGTGCGTGCCCAAAGCGCCAACTTTTAAGGTTGGGATCGGCAACTCCAAATAATCGACGGGGCTCGCTGGCGAAGCGAAATGCAGGATGTAATCGAGCGGCTCCGGCACTTCGATGTAGCGGCTCACGTTATGATCGATGAAACGGAAACGCGGGTTTTTGAGAAACGCGCCGACATTTTGTTTGGCACCGGTGGAGTAGTTGTCCATGCAGAGCACCTCATGTCCCTGGTTCAGGAAACTCTCGCACAGATGAGAACCGATGAAACCGGCGCCGCCCGTCACCAGATATCTAGACATGGTTCCGTCCTATTGAATAATATGTGAAGCCGAGCTTGCGCAGATCGATCGGATCGTAAATATTGCGGCCGTCGAAGATCACCGGCTGTTTGAGCAATCCTTTGATCCGCGAAAAATCCGGCCGGCGAAATTCATTCCACTCGGTCAGAATCAGCAGCGCCGCGGCGCCGTGCAGCGCGTCATAATTTCGATGCGTGTACTGGATGCGGTCGCCGAAGATTTTTCTCGCTTCCTCCATCGCCTCCGGATCGAATGCTTGCACTCGCGCGCCGGCGCTCAAAAGGGATTCGATGACGGTGATCGCCGGCGCGTCGCGCATATCGTCAGTGCGTGGTTTGAAGGCAAGCCCCCAGATCGCAAAGGTCAACCCCGCCAACTCTACGCCGAAATGCCTTTTCACTTTTTGGAACAGCAGTCCCTTTTGCTGTTCGTTCACCTGTTCCACTGCTCTGAGGAGCGGCATGGCGGGCTCATCTCCAGCCATGCCGATCATGGCGCGGATATCTTTCGGAAAACACGAGCCGCCGTAACCGACGCCGGGAAAAATGAAGTGCGGCCCGATGCGCCGGTCGAGGCTGATCGCGCGCCGAACTTCGCCCACATCGGCTTGCATCTCTTCGCACAGGTGCGCAATCTCGTTGATGAAGGATATCTTGGTTGCCAACATAGCATTGGCCGCGTATTTGCTCATTTCAGCGCTACGGCAATCCATCACAAGAATCGGATTTCCGGTGCGCAAGAAAGGATCATAGAGCTCCTTGAGGGTCTCCAAGGCCTCGGCGTTGTCGCCGCCTAAGACCACGCGATCGGGTTTCATAAAATCTTCCACAGCCGCGCCTTCCTTCATAAACTCGGGATTCGACGCCACCGCAAAAGGCTGCTGAGTTTCCTCGGCAATCCACTGTTGGATCCGGTCGGCCGTGCCCACCGGCACCGTGCTTTTCGTGACAATGATTTTGAACGAGTTCATCGCTCTGGCGATGCCCCTAGCTGTCGCCTCGACATATTCAAGGTTGGCGTGTCCGGTCGGCCCCTGGGGCGTGCCAACAGCGATAAATATGATTTGCGAATTTTTAACGGCACTCGGCAAATCGGTAGTAAAGCTCAAGCGCTGATCCTCGAAATTGCGCCGAACCATTTCTTCCAAGCCCGGCTCGTAAATCGGCACCTTGCCCGCCTTGAGCATTTCGATCTTTTTCTCGTCGATGTCGACGCAGGTCACGTCGTTGCCACTCTCGGCAAAGCAAGTGCCTGCCACCAGCCCCACGTAGCCAACGCCGACCATCGCCAACTTCATGACTCGTCCTCCATGCGCCAACACCTCGCCGACGACGTATATCGGACGGTTCTGTGATTCGTGATATGTGCGCGCCAGCATCTCTCCGAGCAATCCCATGGTGAGAAATTGAAAACCGAGAAAGATCAGCAATACGGCAAGCAACAGCAACGGCCGGCCACCGATCGCCATGCCCGAATAGAATTTTTCAATAGTCAGATACACTCCAAATACAAATCCGATGCCGCCGCTGAAGACTCCGAGCGGCCCAAAAATGTGCGACGGCCGGGTCGAATAGCTGATCAAGAATTTCACGGTTAGTAGATCCAACACTACGCGCAGAGTTCTGGTAATCCCGTACTTCGAGACGCCGCGTAAGCGCGGCCGATGATTCACTTTAAGCTCGACAATCTGCGCGCCGCGCTCGTAAGCGATCGCCGGAATGAAGCGATGCATTTCGCCGTACAACCTCAGGCTCTTGGCAACGTCCTTACGCATGGCTTTGAGCGTGCAGCCGTAGTCGTGCAGCTTCACTCTCGTGGTCCAGGATATCAGACGGTTGGCGATCATTGAAGGCAGGCGACGGCGGAAAAACGGATCCTGGCGATTAGAACGCCAGCCCGCCACCAGATCGTTTCCCTCTTCGATCTCTTTAATCAACTCGGGAATATCGGCGGGATCATTTTGACCGTCGCCGTCCATGACGATGATGATTTCACCCTTGGCGTAGGCCAAGCCGGCCGCCATCGCGGCGGTCTGCCCGAAGTTGCGCTTCAGCCTGACGATCTTGAGCCGAGGCCGGGTCCCGTGCAACTGGCGCAGCATCATGAACGTGCGATCTTTGCTGCCATCATCGACGGCGATGATCTCGTAGGTTTTCTCCGCGGCCGCCAAGACGCCTTCGATCTCTCCGATCAACGGTTCGACGTTCTCTTCCTCGTTATAAACCGGAATGACGATCGACAGCTCCATCGGCTCAGGAGTGGAAATCGGTCAACTCCACGAAGCGCTGGTAGCGTTCTTCGATCTCGCCAAGAGACACATCGGTCAGCCGTTTAACGCCGAAATCTTCGACGGTGAACGAAGCCACGACCGAACCGTAAACGATCGCCCGGCGCAATCCGCCCTGGCTTTGATCGCCCGAGCGCGCCAGATGGCCCATGAGCCCCCCGGCAAATGAATCGCCCGCGCCGGTCGGATCGAAAACTTCCTCGAGCGGATAGGCCGGCGTGGCGAAGACCGAGGAGTCGGAAAACTGCAAAACGCCGTACTCGCCGCGTTTGATCAGTACCATCTTCGGTCCCATTTTGAGGATCGCTCGCGCGGCCTTGACGATGTTGTCATAGCCGCTTAGGAGTCGCGCTTCCGAGTCGTTGACGACGAGGATCTCGATGCGCCGCAGAACTTTCTTAAGCTCTTCTTGGCTCTCGCGAATCCAATGATCCATGGTGTCGCACACCACCAGCTTCATGCGCCGCAGTTGGTCCAACACTTTCATCTGCATAAGCGGATCGATGTTGCCGAGAAAAACATATTCGGCGTCGCGGTAGCGCTCCGGCAGTTTTGGCTCGAAGCCGGCCAAGACGTTCAAATGCAGCTCGATGGTGTCGCGCAAGTTGATGTCTTCGTGATAGCGCCCGCGCCAGTGAAACGTGTCACCTTTCTCGCGCTGAATGCCTTCGATGTCGATGTTGCGTTGGTTGAAAAGGTCGATATAGTCCTGCGGAAAATCCTCGCCGATCACGCCGACGATCCGCACCGGCGCGAAAAAGCTTGCGCCGAGGGCGAAGTAAGAGGCCGAGCCGCCGAGGATGCGCTCGGCGGAACCGAAAGGCGTTTCGATCGAATCAAAAGCAACGGTGCCAACCACTAAGACGCTCATAAATATTTCCCGATAATCGGCCGTAACTCGGCGCGGAGTTTCTTGGGAATGCGCGCGCGTTCGGTGATGATAGCATCCTTTAACGCCGACGCACAGGCGCAGGCGCGCGGCGCGGACAGTTTCGCCACGGCGCGCCGAATCGTACGCTGGGCCAGGTCCACATTGTTTTTTAGCACGGTCAATACATGCTCAATCTCGACGTTTCCCGCGCTCTCGTTCCAACAATCGTAATCGGTCGCGAGCGCGAGCGTGGCGAAACAGATTTCGGCCTCCCGCGCCAGCTTGGCTTCCTGGAGATTGGTCATGCCGATCACATGAGCGCCCCAGCTCCGATACAAATGTGATTCCGCGCGAGTCGAAAACTGCGGCCCTTCCATGCACACGTAAGTGCCGGCGGCGTGAACCTGCGCGCCTTCCGACCGCGCCGCGTCGATCAGCGTCGCCGATAGATCTTTGCAAAAAGGATCGGCCAGACTCACATGTGCGACTAAGCCGCGGCCAAAAAAAGTGCTCGGGCGCTGCGTCGTGCGGTCGATGAACTGGTCGGGCACGACTAAATGTCCGGGCGCGATCTCCTGGCGCAAACTGCCGACGGCGCTGACCGAAATAATTTGCCCGACGCCGAGTTTCTTCAGCGCAAAAATATTCGCGCGAAAATTGATTTCCGTAGGCAACCAACGATGTCCCTTGCCATGGCGCGGCAAAAAAATCAGTTCGACGTTGCCCAGCTGGCCGCGAATCAGTCGATCCGACGGTTTGCCGAAAGGCGTTTTGACCTCGACTTCGCGTACTCCTTCGATTTCGCTCATCTGATAAAGACCGCTGCCGCCGATCACGCCAATGATAGGTGCTCCCATGATCGTATCAGACGGCTTCTGCAGCAAGGCGTTTTCCGCGCCGCGTGCGGCTCTGTTCCTCGCCTTGAAGCTGCCCGCAAGCAGCTTGAATGTCATCGCCGCGCGGCCGGCGCACGTTGATCTGCACGCCGGCATCGTGCAAAACGTTTTCGAAACGAACAATATCCTCGCCCGCCGGCCGCAAATAGGAGCTGCCGGGATGGGGATTGAATGGAATCACGTTGACCTTGCTCGGAATATCGCGCAGCAGCTTGGCAAGCTGGCGCGCTTGCTGTTCGGAATCGTTGACGCCGCGCAACAAGACGTATTCGAAGGTGATGCGCTTGCGCCGTGGTATCGGCAGCGAGCGGCAGCAATCGAGCAGTTGCGTCAGAGAATATTTGCGATTGACCGGCATCAATTCGCCGCGCAGCTCGTCGTTGGGCGCGTGCAGCGAGATCGCTAAATTGACCCGTGTCTCGGCCATGAGTTTTTCGATTTGCGGTACCAAGCCGACGGTCGAAAGCGTCACCCGGCGCGGCGAGATACCGATGCCCCATTCGCCATCGGTCATGATTTGCAGCGCTCTGACGGTCTGGTCGTAATTGGCCAAAGGTTCGCCCATGCCCATGAGAACGATATGTGTAATGCGCCCATCATCGCCCAGCGTGCGGCTCGCTTCGAGAATCTGATCGACGATTTCGCTAGTCGTTAAATTTCGCTTCAGACCCAAAATCGCAGTGGCGCAAAAAGCGCAGCCGAAACCGCAACCGGCTTGGGTCGAAACACAAAGCGTCAACCGGCGCGGCTCCGGTATCAACACGCTTTCGATGCTCACCTCGTCGACGAGGCCGAAAAGAAACTTGACGGTGCCATCGCGCGACTCGGCGCGCCGCAAGGTTTGCAATCGGCCGATGCTAAAATTTTCGTCCAATTGCTCGCGCAATGAGCGCGACAGGTTTGTCATTTCGGCGAACGTGATCGCCCGCTTCTGAAACAACCATTGCCATACCTGTTTGGCACGATAGACAGGATGATGGTGCTCGCTCAGAAACGCCGTCAGCTCCTTGAAGCTCAAATCTTTGATGTTGGGCTTCACGCTGCAATTAACGCTCGAAAGACGTTCGCGGTTTGTCGTTGCAACGCTCGCGGGTCGCCCGGTTTAGAACGAATGCGGGACGCGTTAAAAAATTTCGTCGGGCCTGAAAAAGAAAGCAATTTCACCGGCAGCGGTCTCCGCTCCATCCGAGCCATGGACGGCGTTTTGCTCGACGTCTTTGCCGCAATCTTTGCGAATCGTTCCCGGCGCGGCTTTCGCGGGATCGGTGGCGCCCATGATCTCGCGATTTTTCGCGATCGCGTTCTCCCCCTCGAGAACCGACACGAAGATCGGCCCGGAAGACATATAGGTACACAGGCTGGCAAAAAACGGCCGCTCCTTGTGCACCGCATAAAATGCCTGCGCTCGCTCCGGCGACAGTCTCAGAAGTTTTCCCGCGGCGATCCGGAGACCGGCGGCCTCGAACCGGCGCAGAATCTCGCCGATCAGATTTCGTCCGACTGCGTCGGGTTTGACAATCGATAAGGTTCTTTCAACACTCATTACTTTCCTATTGCCTCCTGCAGGGTGCGACCGATAGTGGCCGGTGACGGTGCCAGCCGGATACCGGCAGATTTCATCGCTTCGATTTTTTCTTTGGCGGTGCCCTTGCCGCCGGAAATGATCGCGCCGGCGTGGCCCATTCTTTTCCCCGGCGGCGCCGTCTGGCCGGCGATGAAACCGACCACCGGCTTTTTCATGTTGAGCTTGATCCAGGCCGCGGCTTCCTCTTCGGCGCTGCCGCCGATCTCGCCGATCATCACTACCGCGCTGGTTCCCGAGTCCTGGTTAAACATTTTCAAGACGTCGATAAATTCAAATCCATGCACCGGATCGCCGCCGATGCCGACGCAAGTCGACTGCCCCATGCCCAAACGGGTCAACTGATCCACGGCTTCATACGTCAACGTGCCACTGCGCGAAACCACGCCGATCGTTCCCGCTTTGTGAATGTGTCCCGGCATAATGCCGATCTTGCACTCTCCCGGCGTAATCGTGCCCGGACAATTCGGGCCAAGCAGTTGCGAGCTTCGACCTTCGAGGTAACGCTTCACCTTCACCATATCGCGCACCGGCACGCCCTCGGTAATACAGATAATCAAGGGAATTCCGGCATCAGCCGCCTCAAGGATCGCATCCGCCGCGAACGGCGGCGGGACATAAATCACGCTCGCGTCAGCGCCGGTCTCCCGCACCGCCCGTTCAACGCTGTCGAAGATCGGAATGCCTTCAAACACCGTCCCACCTTTTCCGGGAGTGACGCCAGCCACCATTTGCGTGCCATACTCTTTGCACGCTTTGGTGTGAAATTGCCCCGTCGCCCCGGTGATGCCTTGGGTCAAGACACGGGTTTGCTTATTGACGAGGATCGACATGTGCTATCAAAAATAAATTTAAAATTAAAAGTTAAAAATTAAAAAAGGCAACGCCCTATCCATTTTTAATTTTTCATTTTGCATTTTTAATTTGTTTGGACTGCTTTCACGATCTTCTCCGCCGCTTCGGCCATCGTTTCTGCGGAAATGATCGTCAAGCCGGATTCGGCGAGGATTTGTCTGCCCTGCTCCACGTTGGTTCCCTGCATGCGCACGACCAACGGCACACTGATGTTCAGCTCGCGCGCGGCATCCACAACGCCTTGAGCCAATACGTCGCAACGCATAATGCCACCAAAAATATTGATCAGCACGCCACGCACTCGCGCATCGGCCAGAAGAATTTTGAAAGCCTGGGCGACCTTTTCCTTGTCGGCGCCGCCGCCCACGTCGAGGAAATTAGCCGGCTCGCCGCCGTAGAGCTTGATAATATCCATGGTCGCCATCGCCAAGCCGGCGCCGTTGACCATACAGGCGATGTTGCCGTCCAACGAAATATACGAGAGATCGTATTTGCTGGCCTCGACTTCACGCGGGTCTTCTTCATCCAAGTCGCGTAGCGCGACAATTTCCTTCTGCCGAAAGAAGGCGTTGCTGTCGAAATTCATCTTGGCGTCGAGCGCCATCACCTGGCCTTCCTTCGTGATGATCAGTGGATTGATTTCGGCGAGCGAGGCGTCGCATTCTTCGAAGACGCGATAAAGCCCTTGCATGACACCGACCATTTTTCCGGTCAATGCAGGCGGGACGCCCAACGCGAATGCCAAGCGGCGGCATTGAAAAGCAGCCAGGCCGATCACGGGATCGACCGTTTCTTTCAAAATCTTTTCCGGATGATTTGCGGCCACTTCTTCGATCTCCACGCCGCCTTCCGACGAACAAATCACGGTCACGCGCGACTGCGCGCGATCCAAAACCATGGCCAGATAAAGCTCGCGCTCGATATTGAGCCCTTGCTCGACAAGCACCCGGCGGACCTGGCGGCCTTCCGGGCCGGTTTGATGCGTGACAAGATTTTTACCGAGCATCTCACGCGCTTTTGCCGCCGCCTCGTCCGGACTCTTGACGACTTTGACGCCGCCGCCTTTGCCGCGCCCGCCGGCGTGAATCTGCGCTTTGACGACGCTCACTCCACCGCCGAGCTCTTGCGCCGCAGCTTTGGCTTGCTCCGGTGTCGTAGCCACAATTCCTCGGGGTACGGCGACACCGAAGCGCTTGAGAATTTCCTTGGCTTGAAACTCGTGGATGTTCATCGGTTTAGAGCGTGATAAAGCGAGACCCTAAGACTAGACGATTAGTCTCAGGGTCTCAAGACTACTGAATTTCGACTCGGTTACGCGACGCCCAAAACACGATTCATCGCTTGTACGATGTCTTTAACATGACTGAGCGATTCGTCGAAGGCCTTCTTGTCGGCGGCATTGAGGTTGATGTCGATGATTTTCTCAACGCCTCCGGCGCCAATCATCACCGGCACGCAGAAGTAATAACCGCTGACGCCGTACTCGCCTTCGAGCAACGCCGCGCATGGAAGAATTTCCTTCTTGTCAAAGAGGAAGGCCTCCGTCATTTGAATCGCCGCCGAAGCCGGTGAGAAATAGGCCGATCCCGTTTTCAAGAGCGCGACGACTTCGCCGCCGGCGTTGCGTACCCGCGCTTCGATTTCATCGAGCCGCTTAGCCGGGATCAGTTTCTCCACTGGGACGCCGCCGACAATGCAGGAACTCCGCACCGGCACCATGTCGTCGCCGTGACCGCCCAACACCGTCGCGTGCACACTCTTTACGGAAACATTCAGTTCTTTCGCAATAAACGAACGATAACGGGAAGAATCCAAAATTCCCGATTGACCGACCACGCGGTTTTTCGGAAAACCCAGCGCGCGCTGCATCAAGGTCACCATCGCATCGAGCGGATTGGTGATGACGATGACAAAGGAGTTTGGCGCGTGTTTTTTTATTCCGTCCGCCACTGAAGTCAGGATCTTGGCGTTGGTGCCCAGCAAATCGTCGCGGCTCATGCCAGGTTTGCGCGCGATCCCCGCTGTCACGATACAAACATCGGCGCCGGCAATATCGTCGTACTTGTTGGTGCCGATGACGCTGCCGTCAAAACCTTCGATCGGCCCGGCATGGGACAAATCGAGCGCTTTGCCCTGCGGCAGCCCTTCGATGACATCGAACATCACCACGTCGCCGAGCCCTTTTAACAGCGCCAAGTGGGCCATCGATCCGCCGATATTGCCCGCGCCAATAAGCGCGATTTTCTTCCTTGCCATAACTCCCTCAAACCTATTTTAATCAAGCTACAACTGAATCTCTCAGCGCGCACTTCTTCACATATTGGCAATGATGGCGTCGCCGAATCCGGAACAACTCACCAGCTTCGATCCCGGCATCAAACGTTCGAAATCGTAGGTCACGGTTTTATTGTTAACCGCGCCCTCGATTCCCTTGATGATGAGATCAGCGGCCTCACCCCAACCCATGTAGCGGAGCATCATTTCGCCGGAAAGAATAACCGATCCCGGATTCACTTTATCGAGGTCGGCATACTTCGGCGCGGTGCCGTGGGTCGCCTCGAAAACCGCATGGCCGGTTTCGTAATTTATATTGGCGCCGGGCGCGATGCCGATGCCACCCACTTGAGCTGCCAAAGCGTCGGAGAGGTAGTCGCCGTTCAGATTTAATGTCGCGATGACGTCGTAGTCTTTTGGCCGGATAAGCACGAATTGGAGCGTTACGTCAGCGATGGAGTCTTTGAGCATCAACTTTGACTTCCATTTGCCGTCGCCGTGGGTCGGCCAAAGTTTAAGCGCCTCTTCGACTTCTTTTTTGATATCGCCCTGCTGTGCCGGCGACATCATGTCGAAGCCCGGATCGATCAGCTTGGCATTTTCTTCCACTGAAATATTCGCTTTGGCTTCCTTGTTACCTAGGATCCACGACTCGCGCTCGCTGACCACATCGTTGCGAAATTCGCGTTTTCCGAGGGCGTAGCCCCATTCCATAAACGCGCCCTCGGTATATTTCATGATGTTGCCCTTGTGGACGAAGTTTACGTTCTTGCGCTTGTTATTTAGCGCCCACTGAATCGCCGCGCGCACCAAACGCTCGGTGCCTTCGACCGAGACCGGCTTCAAACCGACGGCTGCGGTGTTTGGAAAGCGAATCTTGGCATATTCTTTTGGAAAGTTTTCCTTGAGCAGCGATTTGAACTTAGCGTTGGCTTCGGTGCCGTTGGGAAACTCGATGCCGGTGTAAATATCTTCGGTGTTCTCGCGAAAAACCGCCATGTCGACAAACTCAGGATGCTTGACCGGCGACGGCACGCCGTTGAAGTAGCGAATGGGGCGCAGGCAAACATAGAGATCGAGCAACTTCCTCAAACCTACGTTGAGCGACGTCATGCCGCCGCCGATCGGAGTGGTCAGCGGCCCTTTGATGCCAACGAGAAACTCAGTGAACGCCGGCACGGTTTCATCGTGCAGCCAGCTATTGTACTGCTTAAATGACTTCTCGCCCGCGTAAACTTCCATCCAGTGGATTTTCTTTTTGCCCTTGTAGGCCTTTTCCACGGCCGAATCGAACACGCGCACCGACGCGCGCCAAATATCGCGCCCGGTGCCGTCGCCTTCGATATAGGGAATGATTGGGTTGTCGGGAACCTGAAGCTTTTTGTTGGCTCCCATGGTGATCTTTGCGCCGCCCGTCGGGACTTTTACCACTTTATACTCTGCCATGTTCTCCTCACCTGCAAAAATAGCCTAAGGGCCTTCTACAAATCTAAACGCACCTTAGGCTATTTGCTTAAAAATGAATTTTTAACTGCTCGAAACTAACTGATAAACTAGGGCGAGTCAAGGCGCTTAACTACTCGTTTTTCTTCTGCTCTAGCCACTTTTCCAGGTAGCGCCCGGCGACGTCTCTGCCGCCCAAACCAAAGGCCAGAGCCAGCGCCAAGCAGACCGCGCCGAAGACCAAAATGAATGCCCAGATGACGATTTCGGAGGCGATATCGAGGATTTCAAAGATGCCGGCGACGACGAAGATCGTCGTGCCGATATAAGCGGCACGGCCGATCGATGCCGCGGCGTGGAGACCGGCATTGGCGCAGGAGGTCCGCGTCACGGTTTCCAAAAAATTCGCGAAATAAAGCCCGAGGATCAACGTCACTAAAGCCGCGACGATCTTGGGAATGTAGAGATAAATCGTGTGCAAGGTATCGGTGGCGCCGCTCAAGATTGAGCGTCTCCAGCGTCGTCACGATCGCGATCAGAAAAAGAAACCAGAAAGCGAGCAGCCCGATGATGTCGGAAGGCGCCTGCTTGATCCCGCCCTTTTCGAGAATCTGCTTGATACCGGCGCGCTCCGCCAGCGAATCGAACTGGCAGAGCTTGAGCAGACGCACGACGATTCTTTTGATCACGTTGCAGATCACCCAGCCGAGCAGAAGGATCGCAATGGAAAAGAACAGGTTCGGTAGAAATACCGCGATCTTGGTGACAAAGGCGTCCCAAAATCCCGTGACTGTGACCATCGGATTCATCAATTCCTCCTTTAGGCGCGATCTACGATCGCAACTACTAAATAGGGGAGTTACAGCAATAATGTCAAACTAAGGCGTCAAAAAGCAAAACTTCCACCGTACTTGCAACCGCAACCTCCCCTCACTATAGTCGAGCGACTCGGCAGCGATACTCGAAACCTGCGTCGCCATCGGAACCAGATCTTGCACCTGTCCATCGACAAATTATCCAAAGCCTACGGTTTTTTGTGGGCGCTTAGAGATGTCCGTCTCGATTTTCAACCGGGACAGCTCGCCGCCCTGCTCGGACCCAACGGCGCCGGTAAAACAACCTTATTGCGACTGCTCGCTGGATTGATCGTCCCCACCTTGGGATCGATCTGCTTTGACGGCGCCGAATTTGCGCCCGGGAACACCGGCTTGCGCCGAAAGATCGGTTTTCTGTCTCCCGTTGATCATTTATACGAGAATCTTACAGTGGGGGAAAATCTCCGCTTCTTCGCGTCGCTCTATCGCCGCCCGCACGACGCCGCCATCGAGGAAAATCTTGCAGCCGTTCAGCTCGCCGCGCGCCAAAGCGAATACGTGGCCAATCTTTCCAGCGGCCTGAAGTGCCGTCTCTCCATCGCCAAGTGGCGGCTTTTGCAACCCGAGCTCTTATTGCTCGACGAGCCTTACGGCGTGCTCGACGGCAGCGGCGTCGATCTGCTCGAAGATTTTTTGCTGGCGCAATGTGCCCGGGGCGGCATTGTCGTCATCGCCTCGCATCATGTCGCGCGCGTGCTGCGGCTGTGCAATCGCGCCGTGATCTTGCATCAAGGTCGGGTGACTTTCGACGAAACCAAACGCCAGCCCTGGCCGAGCTTCGATCAAGCCTTCGGTGAATTTCTGCCGCACGGCGACCCATGACGCTGCTCAAAGAAACTTACCTGCTGCTCTGGAAAGATCTCCTGCTGGAGTTGCGCCGGCGCGAGAGCTTGTTGACGATGTTTTTTTTCGGCACGCTGCTGCTGTTTGTCTTTCATTTTTCCTTCGATCTCGCGCCGGACAAGATCGTTGAAATGGCGCCGGCGCTGCTTTGGCTGGCGTTCCTTTTCACCGGCACTTTGGGTCTCGCCCAACTTTTCAACGCCGAGCGTGAAAATCATTGCCTCGATGCGCTGCTGCTGTCGCCGCTCGATCGCGGCGCGCTGTTTCTCGCCAAGACCGGCTTCAACTTGATCCTGATGCTTCTCGTCGAGATCGTGGTCATCCCGCTCTTTTGGATCCTTTTCAATCTCCATTCATGGAATTTGCTACCGCAAATATTTCTGGTTAGTTTGTTAGGTACCGTTGGCTTTTGTGGCCTGGGAACGATGATGGCAGCGGTCACGCTGCGCGCCCGGGCGCGCGAGCTGCTGCTGCCGCTGGTGCTGTTTCCTTTAATGATTCCAGTCATACTGGCGACGATCCGCTGCATGGAAAATATTCTGCGCATGGGTGAACTCGGCGAGGCGCTCCCCTGGCTCCGGCTGCTTTTAGGTTTTGATGTGATATTTCTGACCCTCGGCGTCCTGCTTTTCGATCACGTCATCGAGAGTTGACATGAAGAAAGGCGCTCGACCGATCAAAAAACGCCGTGGCATTCTCGGCGCCTTGGCGCTCATCGCCATCGCCGTCGGACTGTATTGGGGTCTCGTGATCGCGCCGCCGGACGCTTATCAAGGCCAAGTCCAGCGCATCATGTATCTGCATCTGCCGAGCATTCTCACCGCTTATCTTTCTTATTTTTTAGTGTTCATCGGCAGCGGCATGTATTTGTGGAAACGTGAGAAGCGCGACGATATCCTGGCGCACTCGGCGGCCGAGCTCGGCGTGCTGTTCACCGCGCTGACGATCATCGAAGGCTCGATCTGGGGACGCCCAACGTGGGGCGTGTGGTGGACCTGGGATGCGCGGCTTACCCTCACAGCGATCCTCTTATTGATCTATATCGGTTATTTGATGTTGCGATCGCTCATCGAAGATGAAAACCGCGCCGCATCGGCCGCGGCGGTATTGGGCATCATCGGCTTTCTCGACATTCCATTGATCCACATGTCGGTTTACTGGTGGCGCACCTTGCATCAACCGCCGTCGATTTTACAGCCGAACAAAGCTCCCTGGGAAAATGTTCATCCGTCGATGCTGATCGCTTTAACGATCAGTTTTGTCGGATTCTTGTTGCTTTATTTTTATTTGCTATCGTTGCGCTATCGGTTCGGTGAAATGCGTGGTGAGATCAAAGCGCGGCGCTTGGCGCGAGGCGGCTGATGGGACCTTGGGGTTTTGTTGCGCTGGCGTATGGAATTGTCTGGGGGGTAATCCTGCTGTACCTCATTTCGTTGAAGCGGCGCTACAATAGCGCGCAAGCCGAGCTGGACGTGCTCAGCTCGGTGGAGGCGACGGATCGCGATGTCAAAAAGTAAACGTTTCTTGATCGGCGGGGTCATTATTCTCGCGGCAATCTCTTACTTGATCATTGGCGGCATGAAAGAAGCCATCGTCTATTTCGTCACCCCATCCGAGCTAAGAGCCAAAGAAAATACTTCCACCGATAAGTTCTTGCGCATGGGCGGCATGGTCGTAAAGGGATCGATGCAAAAAGACCTGCAAAATCTCACCTACCGCTTCGAGCTGACCGACGGCACGACAAATTTTCCGGTGTTCTTCAAAGGCGTGCCGCCGGACTTGTTTAGCGAAGGCAAGGGCGCTGTCGTCGAAGGACGCATCGGCAAAGATGGCGTGTTTCAAGCTACGACGATCATGGCTAAACACGCCGAAGAGTACAGCCCGCACACCGACGGCAAAGACGCCGCTAAAAGTTTCATTCCCGCCAAGGAAGCCTACGTCAAGTGACCGCGAATCTGGGCCATAGCTCCATCCTGCTGGCTTTTATCATAGCTCTCGCGGGGATCGTCAGCCCTATTATTGCGGCGCGCTCAGGCGACCGACGATATTTGTCAATCGCGCGTTATGCGATTCTCGCGCAATTCGTTTTGGTCACGGTGGCCGCCACCGCTTTGATCTACGGCCTGGTCACCACGGACTTTTCCATTAAATACGTCGCCTTCAACACGACTCGCGCCACGCCGATCTATTATCGCGTGACCGGTTTGTGGGGCGCACTCGAAGGCTCGCTGCTGCTTTGGGAATGGATTCTGATCATTTTCTCGGGCGTCGTCGCGTGGCTCTATCGCGACCGGCACAAAGACATGATGCCCTGGGTGATCATGATCTTTTGTATCGTATCGGCTTTTTTTCTTGGCGTCGTCGGCTTTCTGTCGAATCCCTTCGAAATCATTTCGCCGGTGCCGCTCGACGGTCGCGGTTTAAATCCGCTGCTCGAAGACGCTAACATGATGACGCACCCGCCGCTGCTCTACACCGGCTTCGTCGGTCTCACCGTACCGTATGCGTTTGCTATGGCGGCGCTGATCGTCGGCAAGCTCGACGAAGCGTGGATCGTCAGTACGCGGCGCTGGACGATTATCGCCTGGTTTTTCCTGACTGCGGGAAATCTGGTCGGCGCCTGGTGGTCCTATCATGTCCTCGGTTGGGGCGGTTACTGGGCGTGGGATCCAGTGGAAAACGCCGCGTTCATGCCCTGGCTACCGGCAACCGCTTTTTTGCACTCGATTCAAGTTCAGGAGCGCCGGCGCATGCTGAAGGTTTGGAACCTGTCGCTGATCATCGTCGCTTTCAGCCTCACCATCTTCGGCACCTTTCTCACCCGCTCGGGCATCCTGTCGTCGATCCACGCGTTCTCATCGGGACCGGTGGGCGGTTTTTTTCTTGGCTTTCTCACCGTGATCCTACTCGCGTCCTTTGGCCTGGTGGCCTATCGCGCCGATCTGCTCAAGGAGCAACCGGAGCTCGACTCGATGGTCAGCCGCGAATCGGCTTTTTTGCTGAATAACATCGTGCTCGTTTCGGCGCTCTTTACGATTTTTCTCGGAACGATCTTTCCTTTGCTCTCCGAGGCCGTCGCCGGCGTGCAAGTCAGCGTGGGCGCGCCTTATTTTAACTCCGTCACCGTGCCGCTGTTTCTTTTTTTAGTTTTTCTCATGGCCGTCGGACCGATGATCGCCTGGCGACGCGCCTCTTGGGACAACCTGAAGCGCAATTTTTTCTGGCCCGCTACCGCTTCGCTTGCTTTCGGCTTGGGATTGTTTACCTGGAAAGTACACGACTTTTTGCCCTTGTTAGGATTTACGCTGTTGGCGTTCGTCGTATTTTCGATTCTTTACGACACCGCGTTGGCGCTGCGCGCGCGCAAGCGCATCGCCGGCGAAGGCATCCTCTACGGTCTGGTAACTCTGGCGCGGCGCAATCAGCGGCGCTACGGCGGATTCGTCGTTCATCTGGGCATCGTGTTGATCATGATGGGCATTGCCGGCTCAATGACCTATAGCCTGGAGAAAGAAGCAACGATGGCCGTGAAGCAGGAACTGCAACTTGGTAACTACCGTGTCCAGTTCGAAGGTTTAAAAGGCTCACAGCAACCGACCCATTTTCGTGTCGAAGGCGCCTTTCGAGTTTTTCACAACGGCAACGATCAAGGCATTTTGACCCCGGCGCTGAAATTTTTTCCGACCCAACAGTCACCCATCGGCCGCGCGGTGCATCAGAGTAGCTTGGATGAGGATATTTATTTGATTCTTTCGGGCTTCAGCGAAGTGGATCGCAATCACGCCACCTTAAAAGTGCTCGTTCGCCCGTTGGTGATCTGGATGTGGATTGGTGGATGTGTCATCGCCTTGGGAACTCTCGTCTGCATCTGGCCGATGAGAAAGACGGAATCTTCGGAGACATGATCTTTTTGGAATCCACAATCTGTATTTTGCGAGCAGAGATCTGCCGTTCCGAGCGGAGCGAGGACTAGATGCCCTGGCGACGCTTGGCGATCACGATCTTCATCATCGCGCCGGTCTTGGCGCTGCTCGCCTATGGCTTCAGGCGCGATTCGCGCTACATCGTCTCGCCGCTGATCGCCAAGCCGGCGACGCCGTTTACGGTCACGCTCTTCGACGGGCGCAAGCTGACGCTGGACGATCTCCGCGGCAAAGCCATATTTATAAATTTCTGGGCCTCTTGGTGTTTGCCTTGTCGCGAAGAAGCCCGCGATCTCGAAGCCGCTTGGCAGAAAGTCAAAGACAAAAACATGGTCTTTCTCGGCGTCGCGCTGCAGGACACCGACAAGAATTCGTCGGAATTCTTGAAGGAGTTCAACGTCAGCTATCCCAACGGCAAAGACGAGTCCGGCAAGATCAGCGTCGATTACGGCACGTGGGGCATACCGGAGAGTTTTTTCATCGATCCCCAAGGACGGATCACCTACAAACACGTCGGCGGCATCCGCGCAGCCCTCGTCATCGCCAAGCTCGAAGAAGCCGCCAAAGGCATCGTCAGCGCCCAAGAAGGAAAAGGCGACTACTCGGCGGTTCGATGAAGACGATGAGCCCAAGCACGCTATTTGCCATATTCGCCCTATGGGTCTTATTCGTTCATCCACTCCACGCCGCAACCGCGCCCGATCTCGACGACCAAACCCGCGCTGTCGCCACCGAGCTGCGCTGCGTCGTTTGTCAAAATCTTTCGGTCGCCGACTCGCCTTCGGAAATGGCCCAGCAGATGCGCGCCATCGTGCGCGAGCAGCTGCAGGCCGGCAAATCGCCTGACGAGATCAAAGCCTTCTTCGTGTCGAAATACGGCGAATGGGTGCTACTCAAACCGAAGACTACCGGTTTCAGCGCGCTTTTGTGGATCCTGCCGTACGTCGTGCTCGTGCTCGGCGTCAGCGCCGCGCTTTGGTTTGTGCGGCGCTGGGTGGCCAGGAAAAAAAACGCGGAGCAAAGCGCGGCTCCGGCGCCGGTTTCTCAACAAATCCGCGCTGAGCTTTTGCGTAAAAATGTCGAAGAGCCTGATCTTGAAGACGCGAGCGCCAAGGCCCAACTGTTGCGCGAGCGCGCCCGGCTGCGCAATGAATTGATCGATCTAGACTTCGACTTTCAATCCGGCAAACTTTCTGAGTCGGACTACACGGGGCTCAAGCAGGAGATCGAAACCAAAGCGGGCACCGTCATTCAACAACTCGGTTCGCTGCCGCCGGAGCCCGCAGCCAAGCCCGCGCCTGCGGGCAAGTCCCGCGCTCGTGACGTCAAGGTCAACGCCAACCCATCTCAATTCCGCCGCTGGCAGATCATTGCCGGTGGAACTTTTCTTATGCTCTTCGGCCTGGCGTTAGGCGTGATGCTGACCAAGTCGGTGCGCCCGCGCGAATCGGAAAACGACACGATGACCGGCGATTTCCTGACCGGCACCAACTCCTCATCCGTCGAGGTCCGCGCAGCGCTCAACGAAGGCAAACAGGCTTTCGGCAATCAGGATTTTCCCAAAGCGATCGAAGCTTTCAAAAAAGTCCTCGCCGCCGATCCGAACAATCCGGAAGCACACAGCTACATGGGATTTATTTTGGTGCAAGCCGGTCACGGCGACGGCGCGTTGATGGCCTTCGACAAAGCTTTATCTCAAGCGCCGAATTTTCCCATGGCGCTCTGGGGCAAAGGGATGGTCTTGTACCAAGACAAAAAAGATTTTGCCGGCGCGCGTGAAATCCTGGAGCGGCTTTTGAATCTCCTTCCCGCAGGCGAACAACGAAATGAGATCGTCAAAGTGCTCGCCGAGATCCCGGCGACCGGCGGCAACTCAACCCGATCAGCCGCAACTGAGAAGACTCCGACAGCCGCTGCGCCATCGTCCGCACAAATCAGTGGCAAAATCACTATCGACCCGAAGCTCAAAGCCAACGTCGATCCCAACGCCGCGCTGTTCATCATCGCCCGCCCCGGCGGCGGCGCCGGCGGCCCGCCCCTCGCCGTCAAAAAAATCGACAAGCCGGTCTTTCCGCTTACCTACTCGTTGAGTCAGGAAAACGTGATGATGCAAGGCACGCCCTTCACCGGCAAGATCAACCTCACCGTTCGCCTCGACAAAGACGGCAACCCCGTCACCCGCACCCCCGGCGACATGACCGGGGAGTACAAAAAAAATCCTGCGGAAGTGGGGACAAAGAACGTAGATGTGGTGATCGATCAGGTAATGCAATAGCCGGCAACCGTGAGCACGGATTTGGCCACCGCATTAGCGTCCTAATCGTTCTAAAAATCTAAAATTACAACCGCCAAGAGCTCTTGCGACGATCATGTTCTCCATGCAGATCTCTGCATAAACACTTTTATTAATACTCGGAAGCCTGAATCGATGAGGCTATTCTTTTGTCTCATTTTATTGTCGTCAATCGTATCGACGGCACGGACGTGCTCGGTGAAATCGCTATTTATTCGTTCGACGAACAGGGCCGCTTCACGCGCAAGCTCAGCGTAAAGGCTTGGACTGGATCATCGCCGATTTGCGTAGCCTGGTGGCTACCACCCCTGGATACAAACGGTGGAACTTCGCTCTGGAACCCGATGCCAGCGAAAATCGCTGGCTAATGAAACTCGCCTTTAAGAAATTTCCTCCAGCGCTGCGTCGTTAGTATTTCGCGGTTCTTCTAATCAATCTAATGCCGGTTACCCAAAAACCTGGTGGAATGCTTACAACTGAGCATACTTCTTATAGATCGCGTCGGTCTTCGCGGCCATGATGAAGTCGTTCTTATGCAAATTCTTGATCTTGTGCGTCCACCACGTGACGGCAACCTTGCCCCACTCCGTCGTAATGCGTGGATGATGACCTTCTTCTTCAGCCGCTGCGCCGACTTCGTCGGTAAATGAAATAGCGTCTTTGAAATTTTTGAACTTGAACAGGCGATCCAATTTCGGAATCCCGTCTTCAGTCACGATCTGCCACTCCGGCACTTGAGGCTGGAGTTCTTTCGTCTCCTCCGGCGTCACCGACGGCGCGCCGACGCGGCAAGCTACGCATTTTTGTTCGGTCAACTCTTCCATGTTAATCCTCCGATTACAGTTTCACGGTGCATCGATGCGGGCACGGCCTGCCGTGCCCCTACACACCGATCTTACAGCTTCGGCATCACGTCTTTAATAAACCGCTCCATCGACTCCTTTACAAGCGGATGCGGCACGGTGCCGATGTTGAACCATGTGAGCAGATTCGTCGCGCCGGTTTTTTGCGTCAGTTCTTTGAGTTTCTCAACGGCAAGATTGGCATCGCCGATGACCGCATGTTTTTCACAGACCGTGTCGAACCCGACCATCGTTCCCGCCGCAGTGCGCAAGCGCGACGGCAGCTCGACGCCGCGTCGCGTCAGCCAATCGGTGTAATCCAAGCGCAGGTCGAGGATCGTTTTGAAATAACTCATCACGCCGGCTTCCGCGCGGCTTTTCGCTTCGGCGGTCGTCGCGGCCAAGTGCATTGGAATCAACAAGCCGAGCTCCCGGCTTTTCGGTTCATGGCCATTTTTCTTCAGACCGTCCCAGTACGCCTGCGCGTACTCGACAACCTGTTCTGGGGCGCGCGTGTGAATCGGCAAGAACATATTGATCCCCAAGCGCGCGCCGACTTCGACGCCGTCGAGCGAGCTCGTTGCCATGTAGACTGGCGGCAGCGGATGCTGCACCGGTTTCGGATTGACGATCACTTCGGGAATCTGAAAAAACTTACCGCTGTAGGCAAGCGTCGGTTCGGACCACGCTTTGCGAATCACTTCGAGCGACTCGGCCATGACGTCGTGAGTCGACTTGTGATCGGCGCCGAAGCATTCATACGCTCGGCTGTGCGGATGACCGCCGCCGGCGGCGAAATCCATCCGGCCGTTGCTGACCAGATCGAGCATCGCCGCTTCTTCGGCAAGCTGCACCGGATGGTGCACCGGCAATGTGTTGACGGCGACACCGAGGCGCAGACGTTTGGTTCTCTGCGCCACCGCACCAAGCACAACGTAAGGAGCGGAGAGCAGCGAAAATTTAGGCTGGCAGTGAATCTCTGCAATCCAGTAGGTGTAGAATCCCAAGCGATCGGCCAGCTCGGCTTGTTCCATGAATTCTTCGAGCCGCGCCGTCGGTGACGAGCCCGGCGGACATTGAATTTCCGTAAACAGACTGAATTTCAATTTTTGCTTTTCCCTTCGTCGGCGATGGCCATACGAAAACTATGACTTCTTGTTGCGTTTTTCATTGGCATCGACAATGCGCTTGGCCGATGCAGCCAATTGCCGAGTGATCGGGACATCGAGGTCGTGCAGCCGTGCCAACTCGGCAACCAGCGGAATGTCTTTGTTCAAAACGTTCCGGCCCGATCTCGGCAGCGGATCGTTTCCCACCGGGTCGAACGTGCGCTGCCAGCGGTTGAGCACGCTATTGTGGCCGATGCGGCGCATCATCTCTAGCGCCTTCGGATAAGGAATGCCGCCCGCCAAACCGATCTGAATCGCTTCGTGCACAATCAGCGTCTCTGCGCCGCCGAGCATGTTCACGATCAGCTTTCCCACGGCGCCGGTGCCGAGCGGCCCCATGTGAAAAACCTCTTTGCTCATCTTGAGCAAATGTGGCCTGGCGCGTTGCACCAAGTCCTCCGCGCCGCCGACAACAAAGCACAATTCACCGGCGCGCACAGCGTCCGGCACGCCGGTCATGCAGGCATCGACCACGTGCACGCCTTTGCCGCTTGCTGCTTGCCCGACTTTAATCATCGTCTGCGGCAGTATCGAACTGTGCAGCAACAATAGAGTTCCCGGCTGCGCATTCGCCAAAACCCCATGCGCGCCGATAACGCAATCGACCATGTCCTCATCGGTGCGTACGACGATATCGATCAGCGTCGACTCCGCGGCAACTTCCGCCGAGCTGCCGACAGTGCGCATGCCCAATGCCCCCGCCTGCTCCAGCGCCGGCGCGTAGGCGTCGTAGCAGACGGCGTTAACGCCCGCGACCTTGAGCCGTTCGAGCAGCGCCAATCCCATCGCGCCGGTGCCAATCATACCGATCTTTTCCACGTTTACTCCTGTGCCGGTCGGAAGGCGAAGCGTTACCCTTTGAGCAGCATGTTAAAGGAAGCGGGCGGCCAGCAAACTGACTTTCGCGGTGCTTGACGAATCAATAGCCCAACGCGTAGGCGACACGGCGCGGGTCGGCGCCGCCGAGCCAACAGCCGTTCTCTTGATCTCTGACAATCACTTTCGCGCTGCCGAACGACCAGCGCTCGACGACCGACACAGCGTGACCTTTTTCGCGCAAACTATCGAGGGTCAGTTGATCCAAGCCTTCTTCGACACGCAGTGACTCCGGTAATTGGTCGCGCGGCGGCGTGCCCGGTTGATGGCTCCAGCGCGGGGCTTCGACGGCGCTTTGCGGATCCATCCCTAAATCGACCAGATCGTGAATGATCTGGAAGTTCGTTTGCGGCTGGTCGTCGGCGCCGGGGCTGCCGCCGACGGCGAAGACTTCGTCGCCGCGGAAAACCATGTAGGTGTTGAGCGTGTGCGCCGGACGTTTTCCCGGTTTGACCGCATTGGCCCTGCTCGGATCGAGACCGAAGCTGCACAGGCGATTATTCATAATTACGCCGGTATCACCGGCGATCACGCGCGAGCCGAACGGCGCGAAGACGCTCTGGATAAATGAAATCGCGTTGCCGTCTCGATCCGCCACGCAAAGGTACGTCGTGTCGCTGCTCTGATTCGCGATCCTTGCCGTCGGCCGATTCATGATCTCACCGAATAATTCACGGCGCTTTGCTGCATACTCTTTCGAAATCAGCATAGCGATTTTCGGATCGCCGAATTTCGGATCCTCCAGGTAACGGATGCGGTCTTCGAAAGCCAGCTTCTTAGCCGCGACTTGGCAATGAATTATATCAGCCTGGCTCATGCTGCCGTCGTGGAAGGGCCACAGCTCGGCAATATTGAGCATCTCGAGAACCATAAAGCCCTGGGATACCGGCGGCTGCTCGTAAACCAGCGTGTTACGGTACGTCGAGCTGACCGGATCCAGCCACTGACAAACGATTGGCTGCAAATCTTCGGGCGCCAGAATGCCGCCTTCGGCTTTGATCGTCGCGCAGATTTTATCGGCGATTTCGCCGGCGTAAAAACCGTCGCGCCCTTTTTGCGCGATCCTATCGAGCACGTCGCCCAAACCCTTTTGTACAAGTATCTTTCCAGGCGTCGGCATGCCGAACGGCCGACGGTAGCAGCGATCGACCCAGGGAAATTCATTGCTGAACTCGTCGATACTTTCGGCAAATTCTTGTGAGATCGGAAAACCCGTGCGCGCGATGTGAATCGCGTCGGCCATCAACCGCGATAAGTCTTTCGTGCCGTACTTTTTGTGCAGCTCCAACCAGCCGTCCACCGCGCCCGGCACCGCGATGCTCAGCGGTCCATACTGCGGAATGCTCTTCAACCCGTGCTCCTGAAAATACTCGATGGTCGCTTTCGCCGGCGCGGGGCCGCTGGAGTTGAGCGCCTCCACTTTGCCCGTCTTTCTCATGTAGACAAGCGCAAACAGATCGCCTCCGGGACCGCTCGTCTCAGGCTTGACTACCGCCATGACGAACGCCGCCGCGAGCGCGGCGTCGACGGCGTTGCCGCCTTCCCGAAGAATATCGATACCGGTAAGCGCCCCCAGCTGATGGCCGCAGGACACCATGCCGTTTTGCCCCATCATCACCGGTCGTGCCGCTTTGGCGAAATTCATGTTGCTCCAAGTCCAAGAATTCCCGCCGCGTTGCCGCCGAGAATTTTTTCTTTGTCCATTGTATCGAGATCGAGTCCGTCGATCGCCTTGAGGCTGTTTTTTACCAGCACACAACCTTCTTCCGGGCCATAAGGATAGTTGGTGCCCAAGACCATTCTGTCGGTACCGAAAAAGTCTTTCACGCAACGAAGCGTCGATGCCGGGTGATCGGCCGTGTCGACGTAAAATCGTCGAAACGAGTCTAGCGGATTTTCTTTCAACCCATACTTGTGCCGAATCTCGTCGGTGCGTCCCGTGTAGATATTGATTGCGCGCTGCGCGAAGAACGCCAACACACCGCCGACGTCAGCGACAACCCAGTTGATCTCCGGAAAGCGCTCGAGCACCCGGCCATACACGAGGCGCGTCATGGCCACGCTGCTGTCGAACGCCCAACCGAAGATCAAGGTCGGCATGATGTCGATGCCGGTCGCTTCCGTCGCCAGCGGCGCGGTCGGATGGAGGTAAACGGGCAGCTTGTATTTCACCAGCTGTTCGTAAATCGGAAAGAGCTCTTCCCGATCCAAAGCCTGGCCGTTGAGATTTACGAAGCAGCCGAAACCGCGTAGGCCGAGATCATTGACCGAGCGCTCGAGCTCGTCGAGCGACGCTTTGATATCGCAGGTCGGCAGGGTGAAGAACCCGATGAACCGTTTGGGATAGCGCCGCGCGATCGCCGCGATCGCATCATTAGCGACGCGCGCGATCTGAATCGCGTCATCACTCTCGAAGCGGTCCGCGCCGGGCGCGGGAATCGTCAGCACGTGGATATCGATGCCCAATTCATCCATGTGCTTTAAACGTTTTTCGATGTCTTGTCCTTGGAACGTCGCGGTGTTGATCCGGCATTTGAGTTTCTTATCGTAGAAGTACCTCATGCCGCTGTGCGGATCAGGCTCCTCGAGAACGACGGCGCCGTCGAGACGATTCATTTCAGCGATGTAAGCTTCGGGGAAGACGTGGGCTTGAAAATCAATAATCATGTCCAGTCACAGTAAATAAGTCTCATAGGCCATATAAAGCGCGCGCATTGTCATCGAGGATTTTGTTGACGACGGAAGTCGGCACCGCGCCGTCTTCCTTCAATTTGCGCAGCGCCAAGATTTCGGACGAAGTATCGTTATGGCCGTAATCGGTGCCGATCACGAGCCTGTCGTCGCCGGAATATTTAAGCACGTAGGGCAGGTCGTCATCGGTCTGGCACGTGATCCAGATCTTGTTCCTGCGCAGCACCTGACTCTTGTCGACGCTAACCCCGCTGCGCTCGAACCGCCTTGCGTAGTCGTGAATCGCGTAGGGCACCCATTGAGAGCTCACTTCGATGAAGGCCCATTTGGTGTGCGAAAATTTGTCCGGGATTTTATTGAAGATCAACGAGTGAAAAGAGCCGACCACGGCGAGCTTGAATTTGTTAAAGCCGCACTCGTTGAGAAAGTAATCATGCACCGCGAAGCTGCCGGTGGCGGAGTGCACGCAGATCGGCAGATCCAGTCTGCCGGCTTCCTCATAGATCGGAAAAAAATGTGGGTCGCTGATATGCTTGTCGCCTTCCAAGCCGCGCATGAAGATGCCGCAGGCGCCGTTCTCTTTGGCAAAGCGCGCTTCTTCGATTGCTTTGTCCATGGACAAGAGCGGCAGCACCGCCACCCAGCGCAAGCGCTCCGGCGCCTTTTTCCATATATCGATCAGCCAACGGTTGTAGCTCCGGGTCACGGCCAGCTCGACTTCCGGACGGCGCGTGAACGGGCGCAGAAAAATCGTCGGATACAGCACCTGGATGTCGATATCGAGCTCGTCCATGTGTTTGAGACGGGCTTTGATGTCTTCCATCTCGCGCGCCTCTCTCGAGGTATCGTGGCCGACGTTGCGCGCCTTGCCGATGTAAGTGCCGTCAACCAACCAAGATTCCCCGCCCGATAACGAGTCGTTCGGCGTCGGCACGATGCGCGGCCGCATGTCGCGCTCCGACTCCAGCAGGTAATCCCAAGTATGATTTGTCTCTAAGACATGCGCGTCCGAATCGATCACCACCATCGCTAAAGCCCTCCCAATCTCGATCGCGGATTTTTCCCCGTTGGATCGAGCCCAGCTTTTTCAGTTTTGGACCCGACCGAGCTGTTGCACCCCTGGCAAGTGTAGTCATAAAGCTCGCCATCCGGCAGCACCAGCAACAATTTTTCACGCACCGGCATCGCCCGGCCGCATTTGCTGCAATAAAGCAACGACGCGTTGAACTGGTCGAAGGACTGCGCCATACAACTACCCTACGCTTTGTGTTCCCCGTTATGCTCCCCCGCCTTGCTTGCCTTGGCTTCTTTGATCACTTTTTCCGCCAAGTGTGCGGGCAACTCTTCGTAATGGGAAAACTCTATATGAAACTCGCCACGCCCGCTGGTAATGGAACGCAGATCGGGCGCATATTTTAAAACCTCGGCCATCGGCACCCGCGATTTGATCACCTGGGTGTGGCCTTTGGTGTCCATGCCGAGCACTTTGCCGCGCCGGCTGTTCAGGTCGCCGATCACGTCGCCCATGCACTCGTCGGGCACCGAGATTTCCATATTCATCACCGGCTCTAAAAGCACCGGCTTGGCTTTTTCCACGGCGTTTTTAAATCCCATCGATGCGGCGATCTTGAAGGCCATGTCGGAAGAATCGACGTCGTGATACGATCCATCGTAGAGGGTCACGCGCACGTCGACCATTTGATAACCTGCCAGATAGCCGGCCACCATCGCTTCTCTCACGCCCTTCTCGACGGCGGGAATATAATTGCGCGGGATCGCGCCGCCGACGATTTGATCGACGAATTCGAATCCCTTGCCCGCCGGCAACGGCTCGACCTTGAGCCAAGTATCGCCGAACTGGCCGCGCCCGCCGGTCTGTTTCTTCAACCGTCCCTGCGCGCTGGCGCTGCCGCGAATGGTCTCCTTGTACGGCACTTTGGGCGCTTTGAGAATGACTTCCGCGCCGTATTTGCGTTTCAATTTTTCGACGATGATCTCGATGTGCTGCTGCCCCATACCGGAAAGAATAAAGTCGCGCGTTTCTTCGTCGCGATGCATCGCGATAGTCTGATCTTCTTCCATCATGCGATGCAAGCCTTGCGGCAACTTGTCTTCATCGGCTTTGCTTTTCGGCTCCAGAGCGAAAGAAATGTTCGGCGAGAAATGCGCGGCGCCGTCATAGCGGACCGGCGCCTTTTCGTCACACAACGTATCGCCGGTGGCGATGTCTTTGAATTTCGCCGCTGCGACAATTTCACCGGCCACGGCTTCTTTCACGGCTTCTTGCTTCTTGCCCTCGAGGCGAAACAAGTGACCCATTTTTTCCTTCACCTGCCGGCTCGGCACGTAGCAAGTCACGTCCGGAGCGATTTTTCCCGACATGACCCGCATGATCGAAAGCTTGCCGGCGAACGGATCGATCACGGTTTTGAACACATAGGCCGAAAACGGAGCGTTGGGATCGGCGGCGCGCTTGATCGTTTCGCCATTGGCGGGGTTGACCCCCTCCGCTTCGCCCTCATCGAGCGGCGATGGCAGATAGTCGATGACAGCATCGAGCAATTGCGCGATGCCGATTTGGCGTAACGGCGCGCCAAAGAGAATCGGAAAGATGTTTCTGTTCCCTGGTGCCCTCGCGGATCGCTTTTTTTAATTCTTCCGTGCTCGGTTCCTTGCCGTCAAGAAATTTTTCCAGCAGTTGATCATCGGTCTCGCAAACGTCCTCGATCATTTTTTGCCGCCACTCGTCGGCAGTGCTCTTCAGATCCGCGGGAATCTCCGTTTCGGCAAACTTGCCCGCGTCTCCTTCGTACAGATACGCCTTCATCCCTATTAGATCGACGACGCCTTTGAAATTCGCCTCCGCGCCGATCGGCATTTGCAGATAGACCCCTTTGGCTTCCAAGGTTTCTAAAATCGGCGCGATCCGTTGTTCGACGTCGCCTGGCTCATGATCCATCTTGGTCACGAAAAGCAGGCGGCTCACGCGGTCCTCATTGGCTCTCGCCCACAATTGCTCGGACTCGACGCGCAGCCTAACGGCGGGATTGAGAGCAAACACCGCGCCACCGAACGCGCGCATGGAGGTGATCGAGTCGGCGAGAAACGCGGCGTAGCCCGGTGTATCGATCAAAGTGATGGCGTATTTTTTCCAAGGTAAGGAGTGAAACGCCGTCGAGATCGACACATGGTGCTTGATTTCTTCCGGCTCATGGTCCAACACCGACGTGCCGTCTTGAACTTTTCCCAGCCGCTGGGTGGCTCCCGCCGCAAACAACATCGCCTCTCCCAAAGAGGTTTTCCCGGAACCTCCTTGGCCGAGAATGCCGAGATTACGAAGTTTGTCTAGCTCCGTTGCAGCCATGACAGTGGATTCCTCCCTTCGGATTATCCTAAGTTTGAGCTCTCACTTTCACTTCTTGAAGCGAATTCCTCTCGTAGATAATGCGCAGACCATCCAACGTCAAAAATTCATCCACCTCATCGATGCTCGAACATTCCGACGCCACCAGAGGGGCCAAGCCGCCGGTGGCGACGACCTTGGAACGGCCGTCGTGTTGATCTTGAATGCGCCGCACGATGCCGTCCACCAACCCGACATAGCCGTAAAAAATCCCGGCTTGGATCGAATGGATGGTGTTTCGGCCAACGACCTCTTTGGGCTTGATGACCTCGATGCGCGGCAACTTCGAGGCGCGCTGAACCAACGCTTCCAGCGATATCGACAGCCCCGGCGCGATGGCGCCGCCGATGTATTCGCCTTTCTTGGAAATCAAATCGATCGTCGTCGCCGTGCCGAAATCAACGATGATGCAGGAGTCGTGATATTTTTCGTAGGCGGCGATGCCGTTGACGATGCGGTCAGCGCCGACATCTTTGGGATTCTCATACAGAATCGGCATGCCGGTCTTGATACCCGGCCCGACGACCAAAGGATCGATTCGGAAAAATTTTTGCCCAAGCTCCTGCGTGGTCGTCAGCATCGGCGGCACGACGCACGAGACCGCGATCGCGGAAATCTGCTGACAGCGATGGCCGGAGTAATCGATCAGTTGCGAGATGATGACGCCGTATTCGTCGGCGGTTCGTTCCGCTTGCGTGGCGAGACGCCAGTGGGTGACTAGTTTTCTGCCTTGATAGAGGCCGAGAACGATGTTCGTGTTACCGATATCGATGGCAAGAAGCATGGATTGGACTTCAAGTCTCCAACGGAATCACGTCTCCGGCATAAATACTGTGCAGCACTCCATGATCGTCCTCAAGAACCAGCGCTCCATCCCGTTCGATGCCGCGCGCCCGGCCGGTGAGAACTTGATCCAGATGCTGAACCTTTACGCGCCGTCCGCGCCAACCGAAATGCGCTTCCCAACGCCGCCGCAGAGCGTCGAAGCCGAATTCTTCAAGCTCTCCATAGCACCGGTCGAGGGCCTGAATCAATCGCAGCAGAACGTTTTCGCGATCGACGTTATTCCGCGTCAGATCGGCGATGGAAGTCGCCCGTGAACGAAGCTCCGGCGGCATCGAATCGACGCGATAATTGACATTGATGCCGATGCCGAGGATCACGTGTTCGATCAGGTCCGCCGAGCAAGCCGCCTCGGTCAAAACCCCCGCCAGCTTCTTGCTATTCACCAAAATATCATTGGGCCACTTGATTATCGGCGCCTGTGCAATCAACGGAGCAAAGGTCTCCACCAAGGCGACAGCCGCCATCAAAGTGATCTGCGGCGCGTGCTTCGGCGCCAATTTGGGACGAAGAATGATCGATAAGTAAAGATTGACGAGGGACGGCGATTCCCAGTGCCGGCCCAAGCGACCGCGCCCGTGAGTTTGCGTTTCGCCGATCACGATCTCGCCTTCGGCGGCGCCGCGCTCAGCAAGTTCGCGCGCGTGTGTATTGGTAGAGCTAATCTCGGTGAAGTAGTGAAACTTGGCGCCAAGGCGCCGCGCTGTCAATTGTTCTTGAACTTTTCTGACGTCGAGGGGCGCGCCGCTGGCCGTGGCTGGCATGAAACCGGGATCACTTTTCGACATTCATAGTAATCTTCATGTTGAAATCAACGACTGGCGCGGAATGAGTGAGCGCGCCAGAAGAAATAAAATCAACACCGGTGGCGGCGACTTGTCGAATCGTTTCGAGCGTGATGCCGCCGGAAGCTTCGACCCACGCCCGTTTATTAACCAGCTTCACCGCCTCGGCCATCTGCGCCAAGGTCATATTGTCGAGCATAATCACGTCGGCGCCCGCGTCGATCGCTTCCTGAACTTGTTTCAAGCTGCTCGCCTCCACTTCCACTTTGGCCATGAACGGCGCGTGCCGGCGCACGGCTTTCACCGCTTCTGCGATCGAACCCGTCGCTTCGATGTGATTGTCTTTCACCAGTGCCGCGTCATATAAGCCGATTCGGTGATTCATGCCGCCGCCCATGCGCACAGCGTATTTTTCCAGCGTGCGCAGTCCCGGCGTGGTTTTGCGGGTGTCGAGAACTTTGCAGGGAAAATCTTTCACCGCCTCGACGTATTTGCGCGTGAGCGTCGCATTGCCGGATAAGCGCTGGAGAAAGTTGAGCGCCGTGCGTTCGGCGAGTAGCAGCGCCCGCACCGGCCCAATCGCTTCGGCCACTACCATGCCTGGCGTGACCTGCGCGCCGTCCTTGGCGCGCAAGCGCACCTCGACTCTGTGATCGATAAAATAAAAAATACGGTCGAGCAAAACCAAACCTGCCACCACGCCCTCTTTTTTTGCGCGGAATAATCCTGTGCCGCGCGACTCGGCTGAGATCGTCGCCATTGTCGCCAAGTCTCCCGCGCCAATATCCTCATCGAGAGAGTCGCGGATCAATCTTTCTATCTGCGGGCTAACGTGTATATCCACCGGCTTAGCTCCTTCCCGCCTGGATTTCCTGAATCTTCTCCAGGCTGCTTCTCAGCGTGCGAATTTTCTCCTCGAACTGGGTCGCCTTTTCCCGCTCTTTATGCACCACTTCGGTCTTGGCTTTGGCGAGGAAATCACCATTGGCTAGTTTCTTTTGCACTCGCGCCAGTTCGTCTTCGACCTTGCCGACTTCTTTGGCTAGTCTTGCTCGCTCCTCGTCGAGATTGACGAGATCGTCCAGCGGTAAATAAATTTCCATGGCGCCGATCACAGCGGTGGCCGCGCCTTTGGGCCGGTCGCCAGCTTGGCGAAATTCGGACGCGCCGACCCGCGCGAGCGAACGTAGGTAGGCTTCCTGCTCGCGCAGAAAAGCGAGATCCGCATCTGCTCCGCAAAAAACTACCCGCACTTCTTTCCCCGGCGGACAATTCATCTCGGTGCGAAGATTACGGATAGCGCGAATCACTCCGGTCAAGAACGTCATTTGCTTTTCAGTTTCTTCGTCAATCCAGCCCGGTTGCGCGACGGGGTAAGGCTGCACCATGACACTGGTGCGGTTGTCGCCTAGCACCTGCCAAATCTCTTCAGTCACGAACGGCATCACCGGATGCAGCAGCAAGAGAATCTGATCCAACAATTCGCGCAGAAGTTTTCGGCTTCGCGCCGCCACGTTGGCGTCGGCGCTATTGAGCGCAAGCTTGCTCATCTCGATGTACCAATCACAGAACTCGTGCCAGGTAAATTGATAAAGAACGTTCGCATAGTCATTGAAACGATAGCTGTCGATCGCGTTGCGCGCCTCGGCTATGGCAAAGGCGAGCCGCGAGCGAATCCATCGTTCGGCGAAGCCGAGATCGCGATCGTCGATAACGCCGCTGGAATTGCCGTTAGCGCCATCCGCCGCGCCCAAATTCATTTGCACGAATCGTGCGGCGTTCCAAAGTTTGTTGACGAAGTTTTGGTACCCTGCGATCCGATCTTCGGCGAGCTTGATATCGCGTCCCATGGCGGCCATCGCGGCCAACGTGAAGCGGAACGCGTCGGTGCCGTATTGGCTCATGACGTCGAGCGGATCGATGACGTTGCCCTTGGACTTGGACATTTTCTGTCCCTGTTCGTCGCGCACCAATGCATGGATGTAGACGTCGCGAAACGGCACGTCGCCCATGAATTTGAGTCCCATCATGATCATGCGCGCAACCCAGAAAAAAAGAATGTCGAAACCTGTAACAAGCGTCGAAGTTGGATAAAAATCCTTCAAATCCACGGTCTGATCGGGCCAACCCAGCGTCGAGAACGGCCACAAGCCAGAAGAAAACCAAGTATCGAGCACGTCGGGGTCTTGAATGAGTTCTTTGCCGCCACACAGTCGGACACTTTGCCGGGACCTCACGCGCAACGATCGGTTTAGCATCTTTGCCGAGCCGATATTCGCCGTCCGCGCCTTTGATCAAGTTCGACGCCTCGCAGCGCAGACAATACCAGGCGGGAATTTGATGGCCCCACCAAATTTGTCGCGAGATGCACCAATCTTTGATGTTTTCCATCCAGGCGAAATAGGAATTGCTCCAGCCTTCGGGAATAATCTTGATCTTGCCCTCGCGCACCACCGCCATCGCCGGCTCCGCCAGCGGCTTGATATCGACAAACCACTGCGGCGTTAAGTATGGCTCGATGACCGTCTGGCAGCGATAGCAACGACCGACCGCGAGCTTATGCGGCTCGGTTTTTTCGAGAAAGCCCTTTTCCTTCAATTCCGCGACGATGAACTTCCGCGCTTCGAAACGATCTTTGCCGCGATAACGTTCGATCCATTCACCGCTCTCACCGCGATCCAAGAACGAAGCGGCGTCGATGCGCGCGTCGGCGTCGAAGATGCTGACCTTATCCAAGCCGAAACGCTCGCCGATGTCGAAATCGTTAAAATCGTGTCCCGGCGTGATCTTCAGCACGCCGGTGCCAAATTCGCGATCGACCAATGGGTCGGCGATGAGCGGGACGATGCGTCCGGTAATTGGCAAGCGAATTTTTTTGCCGACCCATCCTTGATAGCGCTCGTCATCCGGATGCACGGCGACGGCAGTATCGCCGAGCATGGTTTCCGGTCGGGTGGTCGCCACGATAAGGGCGTGTGCTGGATCATCGGCCAGGGGATAACGAATGTGCCAAAGACTGCCGTCAGCCTCTTCGTGCACCACTTCGATGTCGGCGAGCGCGGTTTTGCAGCGCGGGCACCAATTGATCAGTCGCTGCGCCCGATAGAGACGCTTGTCCTCCCAGAGTTTGACGAATGCTTCGCGCACCGCGCGCGAAAGCCCTTCGTCCATCGTGAAGCGTTCGTGAGCCCAGTCGCAGGAAACGCCGAGCGCCTTGAGCTGATGCAGGATTGCGTCACCGGCCTCCCGTTTCCATTGCCAAACTCTCTCGATAAATTTTTCCCGTCCGAGCTCGGTGCGGCTTATTCCCTTCTGCGCCAGTTGCCGCTCGACGACGTTTTGGGTCGCGATACCGGCGTGGTCGGTGCCCGGAACCCACAGCACGCGGAAGCCATCCATGCGTTTATAGCGGCAGAGAATGTCTTGCAGCGTATTGTTGAGCGCGTGGCCCATGTGCAGCGAACCGGTAACGTTGGGCGGTGGAATCACGATCGAGAAGTATCGACCGATGCCTTTCGCCGGGGCAAAAAGGCCTGCGTTCATCCAGTGAGCGTACCATTTTGATTCGACGTCTTTGTGACTGTAAGCCTTGGACAGTTGCATAGGTGGATTGTAGATTGTTGTTCTTCCGCTCCAGTCTGAACCGACCGCTATTCGACGATGTCCACTAACTCGATAAACTTCTTCTCCGCGTCGACCGCGGACTGGGATGATTTCGTCTCGGGCGGCTTGACATTCGATAGAGCAGCTGGCGCGCGGCTTTTCGTCTTGGGAGCCGGTTGGTTCGCATCTGATTGCCCCAAGCATTGCGTCACCGTTTTTTTGAGCGTCTCCTTATCGATCGGCGCTTTCAAACGGAGCAACTTATCCCGCGTCGGCGCTTGGATTTCCACGTCGTCGTCAATCCAAATAATCGGAATCTTCCAGCTTTGAATCGTATGAAGCTCCGGCGCCGTCAATGAGCTGCGCTCGCGCAGCGACGCGGCATCGACGATCGCAAGATCGCTCCCTTGCAGATCCGCCGACGCCGGCATGGTTTTGGAAATCTCAACCTCATGATCCGGCGATAAAGCGATGGCAAACGCGTGGCGCAGCATTTTGTGCGGCTGGACAATAAAAATCTTGCTCATAAAGTCATCATCCGTTTTTGTAAACTTGACAAGGCCGACACCGCAAGTTAGATAAAATGCTTACAAACGGATGTTGACCAAGTTGGCGAAAGTGGCGGAATTGGTAGACGCGCAGGATTCAGGATCCTGTGGCTGAAAGGCCGTGGGGGTTCAATTCCCCCCTTTCGCACCAACAATCGATTTCTATCATACAAACCCGAGTTTCTCTATCGACTAACCTGCTTCCACTGATCCTCGCGGCAATGCTATCATCGCGTGCTCACGTGATCGTTCGGCTGGATGCCGCGCCATTCCATACTATTTGGAAGTGAAGATTCTCTAGAGAAGCTCGCGATGCGCCTGTGCTCGCATCAACGAGGCGCGGCACTTACGAAGTTGTCCACGGACGGAGTATTTGAACACGCTGCCAATCGAGCGCCCTATGAAACTATTGTGGATACTCTTGTTGATCAGTTTGGTCGCTGCTGGCTTTGTTGCCTGCTCGAAGGACTCCAACGACGCACCGGCATCCGGAAGCAATCCAGATTTAGCAAGGGGCAGAGCCGTCTTCGTCGCAAACTGCGTAGCTTGCCACAACAACGATCCATCGAAAGATGGACCGATCGGACCTGCCATCAAGGGGTCATCGAGAGAATTGATCGAGACGCGGGTCCTGACCACTTCTTATCCGCCCAACTACAAACCCAAGCGTCCCACTAAAGTAATGCCGCAGTTTCCCTACTTGAAAGACGATATCCAGTATTTAGCCGCCTACCTCAAATAGAGAAAAATGCATCATCTAAGTCAAGCCGAGCGTCAAGAGAAAAAGAATACCCGCGAGTAGGAATCCGATCCACAACGTGCCTTTGACGCTGTCTAGCGGAACCTTGGTCGGGCCCTGAGTGCCGATCAGTGCGTTACACTCAACTGCGCCAATGATCACGATGACCAAGAGCCAAAAAAATCCACGAGAATCCGACTGGTGCACCATCGGCGCGTAGTGACTGGCGGCGCCCATGTAAAGCAGCATCGGAATCGAAAAAACAGTGTTCGTGCGGGAAGTCAATGCGGCGCGCCGTCCGGCCCCCGCGGCAGCGGGCAACGCTTGGCCGCCCGATGCGACCTGATTGGCCGACGCGATCACGATCTGCTGGTTGGGCCAAATCACGAGCCAGACGTTGAGAAACATCAGAGTGCCTATCAAACCGCCGACGGTGATCGTCACACCGTAAGACGAGGAATAAAAGAGGCCCCCGCCCATCTCGCCCATGCGCAGAATGTAGATCGCGATACCCGCGAGAAACGTGAACATCGCGCCCCAACGAAACCACCACAGAGCGCGCGGCACGAGTTTCTGAATCGCTCCCGTCCGGACCGTCGCCTCTGTCTCGGCAAAAAACGGCGTCTGAACAAAATTGAAATAGTAAAGAATTCCAATCCACGTAATACCCGCCAGAAAATGCAGCCACCGCAACATAAATAAGGTAAACTCCATGTCTTCCCCTCCTTCTGCGCTCGATGGATATTTTACCAACGAGCAAATCGTGAATGTTGTTTGGCGTTTATATATTCGGGGTCGCTCATTCTTGTCAAGAAAAAACCGCCATAATTATGGGCGCGTGCAGTGAATTTCCCATTTCGTTTGCCAGGAATTTAGTCGCGCCTGACGGTCAAGATGCGAGGGATCCGTCGCGCGACCATTGCGCAGAGCTCATCTTGGCTTGACCAAATCGGTGATCTATGCCATTTTTCTCATAGATTTCTCGCCAGCGCGCGGAGTATCTCTGATCCAAAAAAATAAATCGAGCAGCCTGCAAGCAGATTCGACGGTTGTGCCCGGCGCCGAACGGAGAATTCCCTTGCTTCACGGCACCGATGATCCGTTCAGTTGCGTCAGTGAGTCGCTGCAGCTCGTAGAAGAAAACCTTGTGCGCGCGGTTAGGTCGCGCGAGCTTGATCTGACTCGCATCGCGAGCCACCTGATCGACAGCGGTGGCAAGCGAGTGCGACCAATGGTCACACTTTTGGCGTATTTTGCCTTTGGTGGCCAGCGCACCCAGGATATTGTCGACATCGCCACCGCGATCGAGCTGATTCACACCGCAACGTTGTTGCACGATGATATCATCGATGGCGCCGAAACGCGGCGCGGCAAAGAATCCGCATTCAAGAAATTCGGCCTGAAGTCCACGTTGGTCACGGGCGATTTTCTCTTCATCAAGGCTTTTGAGTTTGCCGGCAAATTTGACGAGACGGTGGTTCAATGGACCGCCGACGCCTGCACACTCTTGACCGAAGGTGAAATCTTGCAAGGCCATTTCAATCGCAACCGCGCCGTCACGGTCGAAGATTATTTGGAGATCGTCAAGCGAAAAACCGCTTCCCTATTTCATACCGGAGCTAAGGTCGGCGCCTACCTCGCCGGCGCGCATTCCTCCTTGGTGGACGAGGCTGAAAGTTATGGCCTGAATATGGGCATTGCCTTCCAGATGGTCGACGACATTCTCGACGTTGTTGGCCACATCGATCTGTTGGGCAAGCCGATCGGCATGGACCTGCGTGACGGCAATCCCGCTTTGCCGATCATTTTGTCGGTGATCGACGGCGATCCGGCGACCATCGGCGCATTCGAGAACGGCAAGCCGACCGAAGCGCAAATCAACGCGGCCCTCGATTCGATCAAGACCGGTTCTTCCATCCAAGAAGCAAAGTCGCTTTCCAAGCGCTATGCCCGTGAGGCCCTGAAAGCAGTAAAAAAGCTGCCACCGTCGATGTACCGCAACGGCCTCAAAAGCCTAGTCCAACTGATCATCGATCGAGATTTCTAGCTCCCGGGTCTTCCTCACGGGTTTCCGTCATTCAGATTTCAGCCGATGTTCGCCGTCAATCATTCACGCGACCGATCCGTGCAAAACATGTTTGATCGGATCGCCGGCCGTTATGACCTGCTCAACCGCATCATCAGTTTTCGCCTCGACGCCAGATGGCGGCGCCAAGCGATCCGCGCCGTACTGAGGGGCGCCCAGCCGCGCATTCTCGACATCGGCACGGGCACGGGGGATCTCGCTTTGAATGCCGCGGCCATCGCCAAGGGAAAGGGAAATTTCGTCGGTCTGGATTTTTCGCTGCGCATGTTAAATCTGGCGCAAGCCAAACGGGCGCGCGCGGCGGACGGCGCCAGCACTGCCTTCGTCCTGGGCAGCGCGATGTTTGCGCCGTTTAAAACCGCACAGTTCGATGGTGCCATGGCGGCCTTCGTGCTACGCAATGTCTCCGATCTGCCGCTGTTTTTCGCCGAGTCGATGCGCGTGCTCAAGCCCGGCGGCAGATTTGTCTCTCTGGATATGTTTCCTCCCGAGCCAAGCTGGTTTGCGACTCTCTACTCCATTTACTTTCATTGTTTAATGCCGCGCATGGGAGGCTTTCTCGCGCAGGATCGCAGCGCCTACCAATATCTCTCCGACTCCGTACGGCAGTTTCATCCGCCGGCCACAGTCGCGGAAATCATCCGCGCCGCCGGATTCGAGCATGTCACCATACGAAAGTTTCTGAGCGGCGCCGTCTGCATGCACGTCGCCGACAAACCGCACGCGCCCGCCTCGTAATGTAGCTTTCATGCAAGGATTCTCCAGCAGTTTTCTAATTTTCTTTTATCAGATCGCTTTGGGCGGCCTTTTTGCCCTGGCAGGCACGCCGTTTCATGAGATCGAACGGGCTTTTTACAAGTCGACGGCAGGCGTTCTCTACGTGATTGCGCTGCTCGGTTTGTCGGGTAAGAGCTCGCTCTACTGGCAAACCTTATCGCGGCAGTTTAGTGTGGGCATCGCTCTCGAAGTTATTTTCCACGTCGCTTTCATCGTTTGTTTTTCCTGCTACATGATCTCCCTGTGGATTGAAAGGCAAACGTTTCGCGCGCGGAGCTTTGCGTCGACCGTGCTGATCGGCGCCGCAGGCTTGGCGCTGAGCGCGCATGGTTTTTACCAGGCGCCTTTTTTTTCGGTCGAATCGGTTCTCTACCCAGCCGCTTTTTTCCTCTCCTCTCTTCTACTCGGCGGCGTTACGGTCGGCATGTTGATCGGCCATTGGTATCTCATCGACACCGGACAAAGCCTCGATCCTTTTATTCGTATTTTTAAATTCTTTCTGGTGGCGCTGATCGCGCAATGCGCGTTCTTGGCGAGTTCGCCCCTCGCACTCTATCTTTTCGGCGCACCACAAAGTTTATTTGCAATGCAGCATTTATGGCAGGATCATTCGATGCTGCTGACAACAAGGCTCGTGGTCGGCCAGGCCGCGCCGCTGATTCTAGCTTGGATGATTTGGCGCACCCTGCTGATACCGCACACCATGGCCGCCACCGGATTATTTTATATGGCGCTCTTGGGAGTTTTCGTCGGCGAGATTTTAGGCCGGCAGATTCTTGCGTTAACCGGGTTGCCCTTCTGAACCGGGCACGCTGCCATCGACATCGGATTTGGGATAAGTCTTGATCTTGGTGATTCGTAGACCCGCCGAGGTCCATCCCAAGTCATAGCCCACTCCCTCACCGACATGTAAATCGAGCGGCGACTTGGCTTCGCCAACGAGTATCACCAATTCGTAGGAAAAAGTTAGCTCGCGGCCATTTTCAGTGCGCACGACGCCAGTATTGTTCGAGGGAAACAGTTTAGTGATAATGCCTTGATGATAAAAATCGCCGCGCGCAGACTTCAAGGGATCTTTGTCTTCAGCCATGCTTAGAACCGCGCTAACGGAAATTGAAAACTTTCCTGTCCCTCATCCACTGCGCGGAAGACTTCCGTTTCAATCGAAGCGACATGCAGAAGACGCGCGGGAACCTAGCCGATCGGCTGTTTCTGAGAAGCAATGCGGCTTTGCAACTCCATCAGGCCGTCGAGCACGGCTTCCGGCCGCGGCGGACAGCCCGGCACGTAAACGTCGACTGGGATGATCCGGTCGATGCCCTGCACTGTCGCATAGTTGTCGTAAAATCCACCGCTGGCGGCACAGGCGCCAAAAGCCATCACCCACTTGGGCTCGGACATCTGCTCATAAACTCGCTTTAAAACGGGTGAAAGCTTGTGGGTTACGGTCCCGATAACCATAAGTAAATCCGCTTGACGCGGACTGAAGCGCGGCAGCAGCGCACCGAAGCGATCGATATCGTACGGCGACATCGACAGGGACATGTATTCCATTGCGCAGCAGGCGGTAGCAAAGGGATAAGGAAAAAGGGAATACTTGCGCGCCCAGCCCACCGCCTTATCCAAACGGGTCAGAACAACCGTTTCGGCGAGCAGCTTGTCTTGTCCATAATGGGACTTAATTTCGGAATTATTTTGCTGCATTCGTAAAGCCGCTGACCGTTTGGTGACGATCTGACCGCTCTCTTACTCTACCAGAAAATTACTCTTTTTGTGTCGAATAAACAAATCCGCATTCGTTCGAACGCGCAAGAAGCCAGATCGCTATACCGCTCGACGCGATTCTAAGGCAGCGCACAAGCGATTATGCTCTTGATTAGATGGGAAGGATAGCAAAGCCGCAGCAGCAAAAGTCAAAGCGACTTCGCGGAGCTATTTGCCACACCGGCCGCTCTATGGCAACTTACCGTTTCACGACGTTAACCGCTTGCGGTCCCTTATCGCCTTGGGCGATTTCAAAATCGACACTCTCGCCTTCGTTGAGGGATTTAAATCCCTCCCCTTGAATCGCACTATAATGGACGAACACATCGCCGCCGCCTTCTTTTTCGATGAAACCGTAACCCTTTGCGTTATTAAACCATTTGACCTTGCCCGAAGCCATGAAACCTCCTCGCGCGCGATGTTAGCGGCGCGTTATACCACGGAGCCATGCCGTACATCTCTTCTTCACTCGCAGCACTGGCGCAAGGCGGTGTCACCTCTGACGCTTAGGTGAGCTTCGAATAAATAAAGAGAATCCTAAATTTTCGGGGCGAGATTAGGAAAAGCTGAGCACAATTGTCAAGAAAAAAATTTGGATATCGCCTGTCATAGACTGCCTTTTGGGGCCATATTGGATCTATGTGAATGAAATCGGCCAAATCGCTTCTATCCGCGGCCCCTTTCCTATCAGAACCAGAATCTCTGGACCAAAGATCTAGGGTCTTTTTTATTCAACGAATATCGATTTAGCCGATGCCCCAGATAGCCTAACCCGTCGCGGGTCCTCATGTTGTCTGAGTTTGATGCGAGTCGATTCCTGCTAAAATTCTCTCAGTTTCATTGCCGTGATTCATATCGGGAAGATAACATTGGTCACGCTGATTAAAGGGTGATTAAGTTAGTTTTGCGCGCAAAGTGCGCGCAAAATAAGCAATGTGGAGGATGTCTTTTACATCCCAAGCTACTGTTAAAACTAAACAAAAAACTAGCATTATTGACCTTTGACCATTTTTCCATTATAAATAGAGCAGTTAGCCTGCGCTCTTTTGACTGCGCCGGCCTGCATCTCAGGATTCCAGGAATGCTCGAATGAGAGAAAGCAGTTGAATGGCGATTTATACGACACTATCAAAAAAGGACATTGCCAAACTGGTGGATGAGTTTGCGCTCGGCGACCTGGTATCTTTTAGCGGCATACGTACCGGGTCGGTAAACACCCATTATCTGATCGAAACAAAGCGCGCAAAATTTTTTGCCAAGGTCGACGAAGTCAAAAGCGAGCTCGAAGTCAAACAAGAGCTCGACCTGCTGCTCCATCTTCGCAAACAAAATTTTCCCTGCCTGCAACCTCTTAAGACCAAAAGCGGTAGGTATCATCTGGAATTTCAGGAAAAATGCGTAACCGTAACGCGTCATCTCGACGGCGTTGAATTACCCGTCGAGGCCATGAATGCGACACACTTGAGCACGCTAGGACATGCTCTTGCCAATCTGCATTTGATCGGCCGAAGTTACAAAAAAGGCATCGACAACCGCTTCGGGTTCAACCGCATCGTCGCGATCTATCGAGATGTGCGGCGGCAGATGCCGTCACACCTAAAAAGTATCGTACGGGTTTTAGACGACGAGTTTTCCTATCTAGAAAATTATCTCGATAACAATCTTCCCAAAGGAATCATTCACGGCGATCTATTTCCCGACAACGTCAAGTTCAAAGGGAACCGGCTCACCGGCGTGATGGATTTCGAGGCGGCTTGCCGTGGCAAGCTCATCTACGATTTAGCGACGGCCGTCAACGCCCTCTGCTTTATCGAGGATCGCTATCGCATCGAACGGTTCGAAGCCTTGATCTCGGGCTACGAGAGCTTGCGCCCTCTTTCCCTGCCCGAATGGGACTCATTTCCGAACGAGTTGCGCTTCTCGGCTCTGCGCTTTACGGTGACCCGGCTTAAAGATTTCTATCTTCGCGCTGCCGAGGACAGCCAGCGCGTCCATAAAGACTTCAAAGAATTTTATGATCGTTTATTGATTTTGAGACGCGAAAAGAGCGGCGGGATGGAAGACATTTTATTGGCCATGGCCACTGGCTACGATTACCGCAAGTATCAGAAATCCAAACCTTCTAAGTAAATAAAAACGAATTCGACTAGTTTTCTCCGGGGACTTCAAGCAGGCGTTTGACTTTAGTTTGACTGTCGCGCCGGATCAGGTACACCATCGCCGCCAAAGTTAAACCTGCCCCGATGATAAACAGCACTCGCCCGCCAATTAAGACTATATAAAAAAAATTGAGTTTGACTCTGGCGCCATTATACTTTTCCCGGTCTTCGTTAATGCGCCGGAGCACTTCTTCGTTTTTCTGGTGATCCAACTGTTGAAAATTTCGGTAGCTTTCTTCCAAGCCAGTACGCGCCGTCTTGTATAAGAGGGCCTGATACTTGGACGATTCGATGACCCCCACCGTCCAGTTGCCGATTCCCATGACCAGGCAAATCACTCCTGTAACCATGAGATAATTGGAATAGACTTCCCGGACCTTCACGATGAATAACCTTACTGAAGACGATACCCGGCTCGCAGTTGTTTTTCCAGCCGGCGCTGTTGGCATTGCGCGGCACTAACGAGTAGCTTAGGATTCCGTTCATGAGCCGTTACGTTATCGGCGATATTCATGGTTGTGCTGAGGAGCTGCGTCGCTTGATCGACGCCCTGCCGCTTCGCGGCGGCGACTCCGTGGTATTCCTCGGGGACTACATCGACCGCGGGCCTGACTCCGCGGCTGTCGTTGCCTATTTAATATCCTTACGACAACAATTAGACGGGATCGAATGGGTGTTTTTGAAAGGCAATCACGAGGACATGTTTTTGTCCTATCTCGGTCTGGACGGTCAACACGGCGACATGTTCCTGATCAACGGTGGCAAGGCCACTTTGGCGAGCTATGGAGTGGCACCGGATCAGTTCCTCCCGGCGCAAGCTTTTGAGGCGATCCCAGTCGCTCATGTGCGCTTTTATAAAACACTTGAGAAATATCATCAGATGGATTCGTTTTTGTGCGTGCATGCCGGAATCCACCCACAAAAGCCCTTGACGGAACAAACCGACGAAGAGTTTTTCTGGATCCGCAACGCGTTTATTTACAGCTCACACGGTCTTCCCTACACCGTGCTCTTCGGCCATACGCCCCAGTCCACCGTCTTGTACGATCTTCCTTATAAGGTCGGCTTAGATACCGGCCTCGTCTATGGCAACATGTTGACATGCCTCGATGTAGATGAGAAAGTTCTTTACCAGATTCACCGAGGAAAAAAGAGCATCAATCGGACTTCGGTTCAGCGCAAGTGGAATTTACCTTCGGTCTTTTCTTGAGAGATTGATCTTTTACTCACGTCATCATAAATAAGTTTAACTTGCCCCGGCGGTGTAGCTCAGTTGGTCAGAGCACGCGGCTCATATCCGCGGCGTCGTAGGTTCGACTCCTACCACCGCCACCAACATTCCCTTTGAAATAACCGTGGTTTGTCAGTGCTTTCGCCAACGCATTCAAATTTTGCAAGTTGGCCAAATCCGACGTTTCGCGGCCATTTGCGGCCATTGAATCGCCCCCAGAATCGCCCCCAAGATTTTCAACAGCGTGCCTTATCCGCTCTTCAACAGTCCGCATGTACTTCGTCGTGGTTGCAAGCTCGTGTGTCTCATCACCTACCTGTGAAAGTTCCTCTGCGATTGCCAGCGCACGGAGATCACCCTTTTGTGTTGCGGTATATTCCCGCGTCAACTTGGCCAAATGTCTGTTCACCATTTTCAAGACAAGCATAATACCTGCTGCCGGTGCGTTGCCCTCGTACTGTCATTTGTTAGACAATGCTCGATGTGGGTTCAAGAAGAACTAACTGGCTGGCGAAACTATTGGCGAGCAACGGTTAGGCCAAAGGCGCACAATTCCAATGCCTCAATTTGTCGGGATACAAAAAAGGACCTTGAAAAGAAAATATGCTAAAGGGTCACACCTGTCGAAGAATACATGATGAGAAAGACGATGCGAATGCCTGCCTAGCTCAATTCTGGCCGGAAGTGAAGTCTTTCAAGAACCGATCCAGCCGCACTTCCGCGCCACACTTGAGGCATATATGTGTCGTGACCGAGCCACAGGCAGGTCAGGATTCGCCCAGGGCGATCACCTCGCCGCACGGACAGGTCGTGTGGTTGGCACTGCTTCGGGTTTTTCCTGATCATCTTGTAGCGCCGCGTGCTTTTCTTTCGTCCGTTCCCACCCTAAGATAAGCAACCCTGTTCCAGTCCCGGAGCCGAGCATCGGCCAAAGCATGCCACCACTTCTGAAGCCCACCATCGATGTGAGAATCAAGATTCCGCCGATGATTTGAAGTGCAATCGTAGGAAGGTTAGTGAGAGTCGTTTTTATTGACATTTCATCACCTCTCCTGCGCAAGGCAATCGCTGGCGATCTTTTACCGCGACCCGCGCAGTCGAAGCTTGGCGCTCAGTCCCTCAATCAACTGTGCGGTTCGCACGATTATCATTGTTTTGCTTCCGCTTCGCACTCTGTAGCTATGTGTGCCACGTGATAATCCAGTCGATTTTTTCCACCCAGATCGGTCAATGTTGGAAATGACGTACACGGCCCAATTAGACCCGCGTTTTCCCCATCACTTTCCACGAGGCAGGACGATTACCGATTAATTGTGTGCAAAATTAGCGCCGAGTGGCATGAATTGCCGCGTACCGCCGCTACGATTCCGATTATTTGCGAGATTCGCTTTTCGGCGGCTTCTGATGCGACGGTCAAAACGCATCGACAACACGCGTGACACCATAGGATGGTGGCAGATATCGCGCTGTGCCGAACTCCTCAATAGTGACTAAATTGTTTTCACCTTCTCTCACCGCGCCGAGATCCGGCGCTCTCTCCGACCGTCGGTTGCAATAAATACCAATCGGCGAGAGATGCTCGACCCTTCGAGGGTCTTTTAGTCGAGGTTTCGGTGTTAGTTAGTTCTCACTGAAAAAGTCAGAATTTTCTTGTGTCATTGTAGTTTTGATGTAGAAAAAGAAATTATGCGCAGAGCAATATCTCAGCAGATGAGTTTTGGCGATGGCTTCATCGATCGGTCGTTGTACGAGTCGGACAACGAGCTCAAGAAAGTCGACGAGCTTCTGTCGAGCCCCGCACTGGTCAAACCCTTCGAAGAAGTTTTCGATAAGAGCATGGGCCGACCCGGCACAGCCGTAGGGATCTATCTGCGCATGATGTATCTGAAGTTTCGCTGGGACTGAGCTACGAAGAAGTTGAGACGGAAGTTCGGGAAGACTGCCATGGAGATATTTCTGCCGTCTGTCGTTGATGGATACGGTTCCCGATGCCACCACGTTGATCAAGTTCAACCAGAGATTTGGCGAAAAGCGGGTTGCGGATCTGAACAAGCAGTTGGTCGGTCATTTGGTTAAGCACCGAGCGATCAAGCCGCGTCGGATCTAGAGGGAGCGGTGCGAACTGCTCGAAAAGCCGCTGGCCAAGTTCCATTACCCAGTGCTTCCATCCGTGGCGTTCGAGGCCAAGCCAGCGGAGTTGATCCGCGTAGCCAAGACGCTGGAGTTTGAGGGCATTATCGCCAACGCAAAGGATCCTCTACTACGAGTTCGGCCGGCGGAGCGAGGGCTTGGCTCAAATATAAGATCAACCGCTCACGTTGCAGATATTCGGTCTCGGTACAGTTGCAGCAGGTCTGAGCCAAAATTTGGCGTACGCGCTTGGGTTGAGAATAGGGACTTTCATGACCGAGCAACCTGCTGCGGATCCGCCACGATTCCGACACCTAATCCTTTGCCAATAGGATAGATCCCTTCAACCACAATTCCGTGCATACGGTTCCACTGATTCAACACCCTTAGTTCCCCATCGCGAAAGGAATCGTCTAAAAACCAGCGTGCTCCTGGACGGCAAAAACGCGCCAGAAAAGGGAGCGTTGATACGCGGCAGCCCTCCGGACCGGCCGGTCCATCAACGATTACCCAATCAACTTTTTCGGACCCTAGATGTTCTCTCAACTGATTCTCATCGAACTGGTACTCTCCTTCTTTCGAAATAGGCGCATGCAATATCGTCACGGATTTCAGCCCACATATCTCAAGTCTTTTCTCAACCCCTTCCTTCACCCAAAGATCCTGTTCGAATGAAAGCAACGACGCAAAAGTCTCTGATCCCGATTCATAGTCCGCTATACTTTTTGCTAAAGCTAGAGTACTCACTCCGGCCCCACATTCGATAATGACCTTCGGTCGATCCTGCCGAATTCGTTTCCACAATAAAGTGATAGTATCGGCATCCAGAGCCCACATTCCTAATAAATCGTGACGCAACACTTCTTTTAACTCTCGTATTGGCAAAGATGCGCCACTACTCTGAAGGCAATTTTGACTAGGCAACAGAGGATCAGAAGAATGAGACAGAGCTGCGACGGCCGAGTGAAAAGACAACCAGTAGCTCAGAGGAACAGGTCGTTTTTTATAGAAAAGCGCTAAAGCTCGTAGATGGCAATTTATCAGCCGGCGGATCAACCTGCGAAGACACCCTGGGGCATAGTGAGTTACGGCTCTCTTCGAGTGAGTAGTCTGCGCCCGCTTTTTCGTTGTTAAATTATGTAAGACAATCATTCAATGGACTTTCTCGACAGCTTCAATTGCTATCGTAGGCATTCGCTGCACATCAATAAAACTGCCGGATCACCCCTAACGATTTAGCGTGATCATCGCGATCAATACGTATGATAATCCAGTCGAATTTTTTCACCCAGACTGGTTAATGTCGGAAATGACGTACACGGCCCAATGAGATACGCCATTTCCATCAACACGTTCGCGACGCGGCAGGATGGTCAATGATTTAGTGCAAAATTAGCGCCTACCGGCAAAGATCGCTTTTCAGAATGGCGCATTGATCAATATCTCTTTCGCGGTAAAGGTTTTTTCGCGCGCTGATCGACGAAGGGAAGCTACAAGCGAAGCAAGGTTTTCTTCGTTGCAAGGAGTCTCGCTGCCGTTTTCTTGCTGGTGAAAAGAGAAGGACTGGACGAGGATAGCGAACGAGTGAAAGAAAGCATATTGTGTCGCTGGTTGCGGTCCGGCGCCTAGTCGATCAGTACAAAGATCGGGTGCTGATCGGTGAAATCTATCTGCCCATCGAGCGGCTCGTACAATACTATGGCGTCGATCTTGGCGGCGTCGATGTCCCTTTCAACTTTCAGCTTCTCCTCGCGAATTGGCAGGCGCGTGATATCGCTTGAATCATCGGGGAATACGAAGCGGCACTGCCGGAGCGTGGATGGCCAAACTGGGTTCTCGGAAACCACGACCGGCCGCGCATCGCATCCCGGGTCGGTCCGGCGCAGGCGCGTTTGGCGGCGATGCTGCTGCTCACCCTGCGCGGCACGCCGACGCTTTACTATGGCGATGAGATCGACGCGCGACGTGGAGATTCCTCCGGAAAAGGTCCAGGACCCGTTCGAGAAAAATGTTCCGGGGTCGCGGGTCAACCCGTGATTAATTATTTCAGCGCGGCTCATATCCGCGGTGTCGTAGGTTCGACTCCTACCACCACCACCAATTTTTTTTCACATAAGCATCGCTACGCATTCAAGCGACGGACCCTGTACACGCCTCAAAATTTTTTCGACCATTCCTCTCGTCCGTAACGTTCTTCTACGAGTGTCTCGATCCGAGCCAATGGCACCTGTATTAATTGCTCATTCGCCTCCCAACCCTTTCTCAAACTGTCGCGCACCTCTCGCGAAACAAGATTGAGATTGGCGACGAACTCCAAGTGGGACCGAGCCGCACGATAGGCCGGCTGTTTTGGTGGCAGCCGCAGGCAGGTTTCAATAAGCGGCAGGTCAAAGTTCAAGAGAAACGTCCCGTGGACAAGCACGAAGCGCGATTTTCGGTACTGGGCATTGCCGGAAAATTTGCGCCCCGAAACCGTCAAATCACTGACACCTTCGATGCGAGCTTTCACGCCGGCCAGATCGTCAAGAAAGCGCTGATGGCGTTCTAAAACGTAACGAAAGGCAGCGCCGATGCTTTTCAGCCGATAGGAGGCGCTGGGCAAAATCAGCGAGTAGTTAAGACAGCCCGGACCTTGCACGACTGCGCCCCCGCCGCTCATGCGTCGGAGAACCGGTAGCGCGCGGTTGTCGCAGGCTGAAAGGTTGACTTCATCGCTCACTCGATTGGAGTGCCCGAGCACAATGAAGTAATTTTGCGGCTCCCAAAGGCGCAGGAGCGCACCGTCGAATGGTGAGCTCTCAAACCAGTCGAGCAACGCCTCGTCGCAGGCGAGATTGCTGGCCGGGTCGGCAAACGTGAGATCGAGATATTCCATGAGTTCAGTTGATTTTGTACTTATTTTGTTGTCTGCTAAAATACTAGCAGCAAGCGCAAATGGAACCTGAAAACAAAGATATTCCCACCGTTACCACGGTCGAAAGCGAGCGTCCTAACGGCCGCGCAAACAAAAACGATCGGCACAAATGGGTCGCCTCACTGGAATCTATTCTCGAATATATTCTAAAGAACGAGCAACCCGAAAACGCTTCGTTGGTTCTCGAAGAGCTCATCGAACGGTTGCGTCAATCAGGTATCAACCTGCCGCACATGGTGAGCACGCCGTACATCAACACGATCCCGCCGGAAAAAGAGCCGCCCTATCCGGGCAATCGCGAGATCGAACGGCGCATAAAAAGTTATATCCGTTGGAACGCGATGGCGATGGTGGTCAAAGCCAATCGCATCCATCCCGATATCGGCGGACATATCTCGACCTATGCGTCGTCCGCGACACTTTACGAAGTCGCTCAGAATCATTTCTTCCGCGGCGGCGACGGTGATGACCATCCTGACATGGTCTACTTTCAAGGCCATGCGTCGCCCGGCGCGTATTCGCGTGCCTACGTAGAATGGCGCATCAACGCGCCCAAGCTGCATCATTTCCGCCAGGAACTTTCCAGCGTCGGCGGCGTGTCATCTTATCCGCATCCGTACCTGATGCCCGACTTCTGGCAGTTTCCCACGGTCTCCATGGGACTAGCGCCGATTATGTCGATCTATCAGGCGCGGTTCGTGCGCTATCTCAAAAGCCGTGGGCTGCTTGGCGGTGAAGAGCCGCGCATTTTCTGTTTTGCCGGCGACGGCGAAATGGATGAACCGGAATCTTCAGGCGCGCTGACGCTAGCGTCGCGGGAAAATCTCGACAATCTCATCTGGGTCGTAAACTGCAATCTCCAGCGTCTCGATGGCCCCGTTCGCGGTAACGGCAAAATTATTCAGGAGCTCGAGGCGCTCTTCCGTGGCGCGGGATGGAATGTCATCAAAGTCATCTGGGGCTCCGATTGGGATCCGTTATTGGCGAAGGACAATAAAGGATTGTTACTCAAACGAATGGAAGAAGCGGTTGACGGCGATTATCAGAAATACTCGGTGGAGCCGGGGAGTTACACCAGAAAGCATTTTTTTGGCAAGTACCCTGAACTGCTTGAGATGGTCAATCCTATGACCGATGACCAGATTCGCAAGCTGCTGCGTGGCGGTCACGATCCCATGAAAGTGTACGCCGCCTACAAAGCGGCGGTCGAACACAAAGGCACGCCGACGGTGATTCTCGCGAAGACGGTGAAGGGTTACGGCATGGGCGAAGCCGGCGAAGGTCGGAATATCACCCATCAGCAGAAAAAGCTCAACGAACGCGAGTTGCGAGAGTTTCGCAGCCGCTTCGACATACCATTGCCCGATGAAGAAGTCGTCGAGACGCCCTTTTACCGCCCGCCGCTCGACAGCCCGGAAACCCAATACTTGCTCGAAAGGCGCAAACAACTGCGCGGCTTCGTACCGCAACGGAAAGTTAGGGCGAAGCCCTTAAGAGTTCCTGAAGCTGTCGATTATGAGGAATTCCTCAAAGGTTCGGGCGACCATTCTATGTCGACCACCATGGCGACCGTGCGAATCCTGACTAAGCTTTTGCGTCACGAGGAGATCGGCAAACGCATCGTCCCGATCATTCCCGACGAAGCGAGGACTTTTGGCATGGATTCGTTATTCCGCCAGATCGGTATTTACTCTCCCAAGGGACAGCTCTACGAGCCCGTCGATCGCGAGACGTTGCTCTATTACAACGAAGCCAAAGACGGCCAGATTCTCGAAGAAGGCATTACCGAGGCAGGCGCCATGTCGTCGTTCATCGCCGCGGGCACGTCTTACGTGCATCTCGGCGTCAACATGATCCCATTTTACTTTTACTACTCCATGTTCGGTTTCCAGCGCATCGGCGATTTAATCTGGGCGGCGGCGGACAGCAAGGCAAAAGGCTTTTTGTTAGGAGCGACAGCGGGACGAACGACGCTCAACGGTGAAGGGTTACAGCATCAAGACGGCCACAGCCACTTGCTGGCGAGCACCATTCCGACTTTGTTGACCTACGACGCCGCGTTCGCTTACGAGATCGCCGCGATAGTGAAAGACGGATTGCGCCGCCTCTATGCAGAAGGCGAAGAGTATTTTTACTATCTCACGCTTTACAATGAGAGCTATCCGATGCCGGCCATGCCGGAAGGCGCCGAAGAAGGAATACTTAAAGGCTTATATAAGCTCAAGCCCGCGACCAGGGGTAAAAAATACAAGGCGCATATATTCGGCAGTGGCCCGCTGCTCCGAGAAGCACTACGCGCGCAAGAAATTCTCGCGGAACAATTCGACGTAGCGGCGGATGTATGGAGCGCGACGAGCTACAAGCTGCTGCGCGGCGACGTGTTGCGAACCAAGCGTTGGAACATGCTGCATCCGACGGCGCCGCCAAAATTATCCTATCTAGAATCAATCCTGCAAAACGAGGAAGGAGTTTTTGTCGCGGTGTCCGATTATATGAAGATGGTTCCCGATCAGATTGCGCCGTGGGTGCCCGGCGGGCTGACGACGCTCGGCACCGACGGTTTCGGCCGGAGCGACACGCGGTCCAATCTCAGGCGATTTTTTGAGGTCGACGCAGAATTGTCAGCCGTCGCAACCCTCTATGCGCTCCATCAAAAGGAAGCATTTCCCGCGAGCGTCGTCGAGGAAGCGATCAAGAAGCTCGGTGTCGATCCCGAAAAGCCATTCCCTTTTTACCTCTGATCACTCTCAAAAACGCATTCGCAAAAATTTTTCATGGACGTGAAACTTCCCCAGCTCGCTGAAGGTGTAGAGTCCGGCACGGTCGTAAGCATCCTGGTCGCCGAAGGCCAGGAAGTCAAAAAAGATCAGGCCATCATGGAGCTCGAAACCCAAAAAGCGGTGGGTTCGATCCCTGCGCCAAGCTCGGGCATTGTGACGAAAATTTACGTGAAGCAAGGCATGGAAGTCGCGGTCGGCCAAGCCTTGATCGCCATTGAATCGAGCGGCACCGCAAGCGCTGCGAGCGCGAAGCCGCCGCAGGCGCCGGCCACTACTGAAGCGCCACCGACGAGGCCGACCACGCCGCCGCAAACGCAGCCGGCAACCACTGCCGCGGCCGTGGAAAACTACCATTACGAGTCGAAAAGCGGCGCGCCGCCACCCGCGCCGCCGTCGGTGCGCAAGATCGCGCGCGATCTCGGCATCGATCTAACGAGAATCAAAGGCAGCGAGGCCGGCGGCAGAATCAATCTCGGCGATCTGCGCGCTTATGTTCAGCGCTTGCAGCAGATCGCATTTCACAGCGCCCCGTCAAGCGCGCAGCCCGCCGCTTCCGCCAGCGGTCCGACTCCGGCACCGAGCGAAGCCATCGATTTTGCCAAATGGGGGCCGATACGCCGGGAAAAAATGTCGCCGCTCCGGCGCACGGTCAGCCGCCGGATGGTGGAATCGTGGACAACGATCCCGAAAATAAATCAATTCGCCGACGCCGACATTACCGCGCTGCTGGCGCTGCGCAAAAAGCATGCAGCCGCATATGAGCAAAAGGGCGCCCATCTCACGTTCACGTCGTTTTTGCTGCTGGTGCTTGGCCGCGCTTTGAAAAAGCATCCGCGCACAAACGCCAGCATGGATGAAGCAGCCCACGAGATCGTTTACAAAGACTACTGCCACATCGGCGTCGCGGTGGATACCGAAGGCGGGCTGATCGTGCCGACGTTGCGCGACGTCGATCGGAAAAATCTTTTTGAGCTTTCGCAGGAGCTGCACGCGCTCACGGAGAAGACCCGCCAACGCAAGATTTCCCTCGAGGAGCTGCAAGGCGGCACGTTTACGATTTCGAACCAGGGCAGCATCGGCGGCAGCCACTTTACGCCGATCATCTACGCGCCCCAGGTCGCGATCTTGGGCGTCGGGCAAGGGCAGGCCAAACCGGTCGCGATCGATGGAAAGATCGCCATCAGAACGATCGTGCCGCTCTGCCTCGCCTACGATCACCGCGTTCTCGACGGCGCCGACGCCGTGCGCTTTTTAAAGGACGTTATCGCTGGACTCGAAGCATTCGATGAAGCCGACTTGAAGCTCAAGTAAAACCTTAATCTATGGAACCGACCAGCACTGAAATCCTCGTTCTCGGCGCCGGCCCCGGCGGTTACACCGCCGCGTTTTACGCCGCTGACAAGGGTAAAAAAGTAACTCTCGTCGAACAAAATCCCCGGCTCGGCGGCGTGTGTATGAACGTCGGCTGCATTCCGTCCAAGGCATTGCTGCATGCTACTGCGGTCATGCGCGAGTCGAAGGAGTCGTCCAAACGCGGCATCGAATTTGGCGCGCTCAATCTTAATCTGGACAAGCTGCGCGCGTGGAAAGAATCGATCGTCGAAAAACTCGGCCAGGGAATTAAAACTCTGGCGCAGCATCGCAACGTCGAAGTCGTGCACGGCCGCGGCCACTTCGAAGATTCGCAAACTCTGCGGGTCGAGACCGACGCAGGCCAGAAATTTATCCGTTACGAAAAAGCCATCATCGCGGTGGGCTCCAAGCCGGCCATGCCCAACGCCTTCGACCTCGGCAACAAACGCATCATGACCTCCACGGAGGCGCTCGAGCTGCCCGATGTCCCGCAAGACCTATTGGTGGTCGGCGGCGGTTACATCGGCATGGAGCTCGGCACCGTCTATGCCGCTCTCGGCAGTCGCGTCGTCGTCCTCGAAGCATTGCCTTCGATTCTTACCGGTGTCGATCCCGATTTGGTGCGTCCGGTCAGTCGCGTAGCGCAAAAGGCCTTCAAGGAGATCCGCCTGAACACCAAAGTGCTCAAGATGGCCACCGCCGGCAAGCAGATCAAAGTCATCACGGAGATCAACAAAGAGCAGCGCGAGGAACTTTACGACCGCGTCCTCGTGAGCGTCGGGCGCGTGCCCAATCTGGCCGATCTTGGACTGGAAAACACCAAAGTCACCAAAGATGACAAAGGTTTCATTCAATGCAACGCCCAGCAGCAAACCGAAGACCCGAACATTTACGCGGTCGGTGACGTCAACGGCGGCACCCTCCTCGCCCACCGCGCATTCAAAGAGGCAAAGATCGCCGTGGAAGCGATGCTCGGTGAAGCGAGCGCATTCGAAAACGTAGTGATCCCCGCAGTGGTTTTTACCGATCCGGAAGTCGCCTGGTGCGGTCTCACCGAAACCGAAGCCAAGCAAAAAAACATCGAGGTTAAGATCGCCAAATTTCTCTGGGGCGCTTCCGGCCGCGCGCTCACTTTGGATCGGCCCGACGGCTTGACCAAACTCATTATCGAACCGGAGAGCGAGCGCATCCTCGGCGTCGGCATCGTCGGCGTCGGCGCCGGCGAACTGATCAGCGAAGGCGTACTCGCCGTGGAAATGGGCGCCACTGCGCGTGACATCGCCGATTCGGTGCATCCCCATCCGACGCTATCGGAGACCCTGATGGAAGCCGCGGAATCGTTTTACGGCACGGCGACTCACGCGCTTGCGCGGCGCCCCTTATAATCTTCGGCGCCTTTCCCACCCTTCTCTCCGTTCTTTCCAGCTCGTGGCAATGGTCCTTGTTTCATGCCCCCTGGTGGATGCTATAATTAGACTTGCAGCTGGGGGGTCTCATGGAAATGAATCCCTCTCTCGTGGAAATCTCCGGAGATGGCCTGACGATCGCGAAGGTCGCTTCGGTCGCCCGTCTCAGTAAGCGTGTTGAACTCGTATCCCATCTCAACGTACGGGAAAAAATTTCTGCGTCGCGGCGGCTGTTAGAGAAAAAACTAGCGGCCGGAGAGATCATTTACGGCGTCAATACCGGCTTCGGCGGCAACGCGCGCTATCTCATCCCGTCTTCGGAAATCTCCAAGCATCAAGAAAATATGTTCCAGTTCCTCGCCTGCGGGGTGGGCACGGCTTTGCCGGAAGACACCGTACGCGCGGCGATGTTGCTCAGAGCCAACGCGCTGGCCAAAGGATTCTCCGGTGTGCGCCTGGTGATCATCGAAAAACTTCTCGACCTCCTCAATAAGCGCATCACGCCTGTGGTGCCGCGCTACGGCTCGGTGGGAGCGAGCGGCGATCTGATTCCGTCGGCCTACATCGCCCGAGCGCTCTTGGGTCAAGGAGAGGTTTATTATCAAGGAACGGTCCGGCCCGCAGATCGAACTCTGGCCGACGCCCGCATGGAACCGCTTCGGCTCGAAGCCAAGGAGGCGCTCGCCCTGGTCAACGGCACCACCGTGATGAATGGGATTGGCTCGCTGGTGATTGACGACGGCGCTTATCTTACCGCTTCAGTCTTGGCGTGTGTAAGCTTGGCATTGGAAGCGCTTGGCGCCACTGACGACCCGTTCAAAGACGCCATTCACCGGGCAAAAAACCATCCGGGCCAGATCACCGCGGCAGCTTTTTGCCGCGAGCTTCTCAGCACCAGCGGCAATGTTCGCAACCTCGACCTCCTCCGCGCTCAGCTGAGCGATACCAGAGAGGCGAAGCGTCAAGGCGTGGTCCGCGCCGAGGAATGCATTCAGTCGCCCTACTCGCTGCGCTGCGCGCCGCAAGGTCTCGGCCCGCTTCTCGACGCTCTGGAGGAATATCGAAGGACCCTCGAGCGCGAGGCCAACTCCGTCAATGACAACCCGTTGGTCGATCCCGTTCGGGGCGAGATCTACCACACGGGTAATTTCTACGGCGGTCACGTGGCGCGCGCGCTCGATGGCTGGAAAATCGATCTCGCCACCTTGGCCAACTGGCTTCATGCCATCATGGCGATGCTCGTCGACGAGCGCTTCAGCAACGGGCTGCCGTCCAATCTGTCGCCCAATCCCGGAGTTTCCACCGGCTTCAAAGGCGTGCAGCTGTGCCTGACGAGTCTGGTCTGCGCCCTTCGCCAGCTCGCTCAGCCGAGCATGATCCATACCCTGCCCACCGAGCAGTACAACCAAGATATGGTGAGCTTGGGCACGCACTCGGCGTTGACCGCCATGGACATGACCGCCCTGGCGCGAGAGGCCGTGGCGATGGTGCTCATCGCGCTCTGCCAGGCCATCGACTTGCGGCGCGCGGCCAACTATCTCGGCAAAGGCAATCAGGCCATTTATGCCACGGTGAGAAGCGAAGTGACGTTTTTAGACGAGGATAGGCCGTTGGATCGAGACATCGCCAAAGTCGGCGAGCTGATCCAAAAAAGGCTCATTCCTCTTCCCGACTGGAGGGCCGGACCATGAACATCTTCGATGTGTTGGAATACGGCAACGGTCTTTTTCCCAAGAAGCAGGCGATTTTGTTTGCAGGCGAGAGCATCGCCTACGGTGAGCTTTACCAGCGAGCTTGCCGCCTGAGCTCAGCGCTCGAACAAGTGGCCCACCTCAAGCGCGGCGATCGAGTCGCGCTCTTTTTACCAAACTGGCCGGAATTCATCACGGCCTATTACGCCGTCGTGCGCCTGGGCGCCATCGCGGTTTCATTGAACGTCATGCTCAAGCACGACGAAGTTAAGTTTATTCTCAACGATTCCGAATCATCGGTCCTGATCACCGCAAACAAGCTCATCGAGCAAGTTCCCGACGCCAGGGAAGTTCCCTCGCTCAAGAAGATCCTGTGCGTCGACAAGCCGCAGCGCGCCGATGTATTTCCGCTCGAGGACTTTCTCGCGCTGGCATCGGGCGAAACCTCGGCCGCAGATTTAGCGAACAATGACGGCGCAGCAATTCTTTACACGTCGGGAACCACGGGAAAACCGAAGGGCGCGTTGCTCTCCCACGGCAATATCATCTCCAATATCCAGGCCACCCGGCATCACACGCAAATGGCATCGGACGATCGACTGATTTGCTATCTGCCGCTTTTTCACTGCTTCGGTCAAAATTTTATCATGAACGCCGCCCTCGATGCCGGCGCAACGCTCGTGCTCCACGAGCGTTTCCAAGCCGAAGAAATTCTTGAGTCCGTCAAAAGCCATCGCGTCAGCATGTTTTTCGGCGTCCCGCCGGTTTATCAGCATCTGCTCGCCGAGCCCAATATCGAGGAATATTTCCGCACGGTCCGCTACTGCTTCACCGCCGCCGCGCCCATGCCGGTGGTCGTGGCGCGCCAATGGCAACGAAGAATCGGGCAGATCATCTACGAAGGCTACGGCCTGACCGAGACTTCGCCTTTCGCCAGCTACAACCACGATTCCCTGTACCGCGAAGGGAGCGTCGGCACGCCCCTAGAAAAAGTCGAGATGAAAATCGTCGACCCCGAAGGACGCGCGCTGCCGGCGGGCGAGACCGGAGAGATCGCAATCAAGGGTCCCAACGTGATGCTGGGCTATTTCCGCCGGCCCAAAGAAACCGCCCAAGTCATCCGCGACGGCTGGTTTTTGACCGGGGACATCGGCAGGGCCGACGCCGACGGCTATTTCTATCTGGTGGACCGTGCCAAGGACATGATCAATGTCTCGGGCTTCAAGGTGTGGCCGCGCGAGGTCGAGGAAGTTTTGCTCCAGCACCCGAGCGTGAGCGAAGCGGCAGTTGTCGGCATCGAAGATCCAGACTCGGGCGAAGCGGTGAAAGCTTTCGTCGTCTTGAAACAGAGCGCCGCCGCTCACGAACCGGAGATCATCGATTATGCCAGGGCGCGCATCGCCGATTATAAAGCGCCGCGATTCGTCGAGTTCATCGACAGCCTGCCGCGCAATCCCGCGGGGAAGATACTCAAGCGCGAGCTCCGGGAGCGCGAGCGAGAACGAAGAACATTGACGGCGCCCCACGCAGCTTGACCCGAGCCTATCGTGCTGCGAGGAGAACCAATATGGCGGCGTGTCGCGATTCCGAAATAATCGGAGGCTCCATGCTGTAATCTAGGCGGTGCGGACCCCATGGCAGAGCGCATTGCAATCATCGGCATTGGCTTCAGCCCGCTTGAACCGGCGACCCCCGCGTGCTCGTTCAAGGAGCTCGTGTTTGAGACGGCGCAAAAGGCCTACGCCGATGCCTCCGTTCGCTTCGACGAGATCGATTCCTTCGTCACCTGCGCGGAAGATCTCAATGAAGGTATATCGATTTTCGATGAATACACCCCCGATCAGCTCGGCGCGGTGCAAAAGCCGATGCACACCCTCACTCAGGACGGGCTTCACGGTATCGCAGATGCGCTGATGCAGATTCGCTCCGGAATTGCCGAGATCGTCGCCGTCGAGGCCCACAGCAAAGCTTCCAACGTCCAAACGCCGGACTGGATTCTCGACTATGCTTTGGATCCGGTCTACAACCGGCCGCTGGGCCTTACACCCCACGCCATAGCCGGGCTGGAAATGAACCGCTTTTTGAGTCGAAGCGGCATCACCGGCTCCCAGTGCGCTCAAGTCGTCGTCAAAAACCAGCGCAACGCGCGTTGTAATCCGTTGTCCGCGTACCCGCTCGATACCGATCTGGCGCAAGTCGAATCATCGCCTTATCTCGCCTATCCGCTGCGTGAAGCCGAGCTGGCCAAGAGCGCGGACGGCTGCGTCGTGGTCGTCGTCGCAAACGAAGCGAAAGCGCGCAAAGCGCCCAGCCAACCCTTGTGGATTTTGGGCAGCGGCTTTGCGACCGACAGTCCGACTTTGGAATCGCGCGATTGGAGCAATGCCGAGTACGCCCGACTCTCAGCTCGAGCGGCTTACCGTCAAGCGGGTATTAAGTCCCCCCATGAGGTCGATTTTTTTGAAGTCGACGACACCTATGCCTATAAGGAGCTGCAACATCTGATCGCGCTCGGTCTATACGACAAACCGGCCCAAGCCGGCCGCGCCATCGAGGCGGGTGAAACCCGCCAGGATGGAAAAATGCCGGCGAACGTCTCCGGCGGCGCGTTGGGGATGGGTCTGGCGCTGGAAGCGAGCGGGCTTTATCGCGTGGTCGAATTAGTGCTTCAGCTGCGCGGCAAGGCCGGCGAGCGCCAGTTGTCGCGCGCGAAAATCGGCCTGGCGCAGTCATGGCGCGGCGTTCCGACCACCAGCGGCGCGGTGGTCATCCTCGGCGTGGAGCCTCCCCGTGGCTAAGCGCAAAGTCGCCGTCATCGGCGCGGGTATGACAAAATTCATGCACCGCGCGCTCGAAACGCCGAAAGAGCTTGCCTGGCTGGCGGCCCGCTCCGCGCTGGCTGCAAGCGAGCTAAAGCTTAAGCAGATTGACTGCGTGGTTCTCGGCAGCGCGCCCGATGCTTTCGACGGCGTGCACATGAAAAGCGAGTATCTCGCCGACGGCTGTGGCGCATGGCGCAAACCCTTTCTGCGCTGCTACGTCGGCGGCGGCACCGGCGTGTACGCCGTCGCTCAAGCCTGGTTCCAAGTCGCCTCGGGAATGTTCGACACCGCGCTGGTGGTCTGCGAAGAAAAGATGTCGACTTGCCAGCCCCATCCCCAGGCGGCGTTTCTGACGATTTTCGATCCCATCACCGAACAACCGCTAAAACCGAATCTGCTCTGGATCTTTGCTCTGGAACAGAACCGCTACATGGAAACCTACGGCATCACCGTCGAAGAGATCGCCCGGGTCTCGGTGAAAAACAAAAGGAACGCCCTGAATCATCCGGCTGCTCAGCTCGGCGCAAAGCTCACGGTGAAAGACGTTTTAGCTTCGGAGATCATGGCTTGGCCGGTCCATCGACTGATGGTGAGCCCGACCAGCGACGGCGCCGCGGCCATTGTCATCGCTGCGGAAGAAGTGGCTCGCCGCGTCACCGATAAGCCGATTTGGATTCAAGGCGTCGGTTGGTGTTTGGATAGCGCCTACTGGACCAATCGCGATCTGGCCTATCCCGAATACGTGGAGAAAGCTGCCTGGATGGCTTACCGGATGGCCGGCGTCAAAGAGCCGCGCAAGGAAATCAATATCGCCGAGCCCTACGATCCCTTTGCTTACAAAGAGCTCCATCACCTCGAAGGTTTGCAGCTCGCGCCCAAAGGACAGGCGCCGAAACTGCTCGCCGACGGCGTGTTCGAACGCAACGGCGATTTGCCCGTGACGCCCTCGGGAGGGCTGCTCGGCGTCGGCAATCCGATCGCGGCCGCGGGCATGATGAAAATCTGTGAGCTCTATTGGCAGCTCCGCGGTGAGGCGGCAAAACGCCAAGTGCCCGGCAAGCCCGAGCGCGGCGTCGCTCAAGCTTGGGGCGATCTGATGCAAGTCGGCACGGTCGTTGTTATGGGGACGAAGAAACCGGAGTAAAAATATATTTATGATCCAGAAATTTGCTGGCACCCCGCTCGACAAACAAAAATCGCGCGGCAAGATTTTCACAACTTCGTATGAACCGAAGCTGAGCTATCGTTGGGACAGCGGCGAAGCCATCGGTCGCTATCTCGAAGAACTCAAGCAGGGCCGGCTGATCGCCCGGCGCTGCGATGGCTGCCAACGGGTCATGATTCCGCCGCGCATGTTTTGCGAGCGCTGCTTTCGCCCGACCGACGATTGGGTTTACGTAAACGATACCGGCAGGATCCTCACCTTTTCTCTCTGCTATGTCTCCTGGGACGTGCGTCGCTTGAAGCAACCCGAGATCCCCGCGGTCATCGCAATCGACGGCGCTTCGCCCGGCATGGGCATCCTCCATCTAATCAAAAAGGTGCGGCCAAAGCAGGTGCGAGTCGGCATGGCGGTGCGCGCGGTATGGCGCGCGCCGTCCAAGCGCCGCGGAAGCGTGACCGACATCGCCTATTGGGAACCCGTGAAACAAACCGAGGAACCGAGATGACTCGATCGGCACCGAGCAAAGATCCTATCGCATGGCCCGGCACCATCCCGCTTACGTCTTTGTATACCGCGGGCAGCGGCGGCCAGATCTTTTTTGAAGCGCTCAAGCGCCGCGCCCAGCTCATTGCCACTCGTTGCCGGCCATGCAAGCAAGTCTATCTGCCGGCGCGCTCCTACTGCGAACGATGTTTCGCGGCACTCACCGAACGGGTGGAAGTCAAACCCACCGGCCGACTCGTGAGTTTCACCATCTGCCATGTCGACCGCGATCGCCGACCGCTACGGCGCCCCCGAGCTTTGGCGCTCGCACAATTAGACGGTGCCACCACGGCGCTGCTCCATTATCTGCTCGATGTCACCGAGCCCGAGCAAGTTAAAATCGGCAGCAGAGTTGAAGTCATCGTCAAGCCCAAGCGGTTACGACACGGATCGATTCTCGACATCGAGGGTTTTCGGCCCGTCAAGAAGTAAAAACGTTTTCGGCGACTCAGCAAGGAGGCAAGAAATATGGGCAAGAAGCCCCGCTCGCCATTCACTTCGAAAGAATCCAGCGGAGTGAGCATCTCTCTCATCCGTTATCGACAGGCGAAGAGAATCGCCCCTCGTGCGACAAGAGTTCCGATCGAAAAAACGTCTGTCTTCGCCAGACCGGCGATGAATTTAGAGGCCGATCTTCGCCAAAATCGCCTGCACCGCGCTGTAAGGATCCTGGCGCCGCTCGGCGATCCGCCTCATCCAGTTTTCAATGTGATCCTCGCTGATTTTTTTTCTCACCCTGGCCATCAGCGCGTCGCGAAGCAGCGCCAGCAGCTGCTTTCGCGACATTTCCATCAGTCTCTGCTTGTGATTCGTCGAGGTCGCGAAGTCGGCCCAACGCACGGCGACTCGATCGAGGAGATCGGCGATGCCGTCGCCGCGCAGCGCGGAAATTTTCAAGATCGGCACGTGCTCGAAGGGCGGGGCGCTGCTGAATTTGAGAAACAGTTCTTGCGCGCCGGGCAGGTCGGCTTTGTTGATGACCAAGAAATCGGTAATCTCAAACACCCCCGCCTTGATCCCCTGCACTTCGTCGCCGCTCTCGGGGGTCATTACCGTCAGGACGGTTTGCGCGACGCCACCGATATCGATCTGGTCCTGGCCGATGCCGATGGTCTCGATCAATATGTATTCTTTGCCCAGCGCATCGAGAAGTTGCACCGCCTCGACAACCGAGCTGGAAATGCCGCCCAAGCTTCCCCTTGTCGCCAGGCTTCGGATAAACACGCCGTCGTCAAGAAAATGATCGCGCATGCGGATGCGGTCGCCCAAAAGCGCGCCGCCGCTAAGCGGACTGGTCGGATCGACGGTCAGAATTCCAACTTCCTTTTTTCGCCGGCGCAGCTCTTCGGCTATGCGGCTAACGAGCGTGCTCTTTCCCGATCCGGCGGCGCCGGTGATGCCAACGACGCATGCGCGCCCGGTGCGAAAAAAGAGACGCTTGAGGACTTCTCGGGCCAACGGGTCTTGATTGTCGATCAAGGTCAGCACTCGGCCGGCCGCTCGGTGATCGCCGCGCAAGACCGCGGCGGAAAGGTCGCTGATATCGAGCCGAGCCGTTTGAGCTTTCTTAAGCCGCGCCTTGGCCATCGTTTTGCCGTAACAGCTCTTTGGCGATAATCAGCCGCTGAATCTCCGAAGTGCCCTCGCCGATCTCGCAAAGTTTGGCGTCGCGGAAATAGCGCTCGACCGGCAAATCCTTCATGTAGCCGGCGCCACCATGGATTTGGATCGCCTGAGTCGTCGCCCGCGCGGCGACCTCGGATGAAAAGAGCTTGGCCTGCGACGCCATCCGTTTGAACGGCAAGCCTTTTTGCTTGAGCTCCGCGGCGCGGTACACCAACAGCCGCGCGCCGTCGATTTCCGTCGCCATGTCGGCGAGCTTCCATTGAATCGCTTCGAATTCCACGAGCGCTTGGCCGGACTGGCGCCGCTGTTTGGCGTAGTGAAGCGACTGCTCCAAAGCTGCGCGCGCGATGCCGACGGCCAGCGCGCCGATGCCGATACGCCCGCCGTCGAGGACCGCCAGCGCATCTCGGTAACCCGAGTTTAACTCGCCCAAAAGATTTTCCGCAGGCACACGGACGTTCTCGAAGCGAAGCTGAGCGGTGTCGGAGGCGCGCACCCCCAGCTTATTTTCCACGCGCCCAACGGCGAGGCCGCTGCTCCCGCGCTCGACAATGAAGGCCGAGATGCCGTCGGCGCCGCACCCAGGCTCGGTGGCGGCCATCACGACGTAAATGCCAGCCACTGATCCCTGCGTGATAAAGATTTTCTCGCCATTAAGCACCCAACCCCCGCCCTGCGGCACGGCGCGGCTTTTAAGAAACTTCGCTCCCGAGCCGGCCTCAGGTTCGGTGAGCGCCCAGGCACCCAACTGCCTGCCGCTTGCAAGCGAAATTAAATAAGTCCGCTTCTGTTCTTCGCTGCCGAAGCCGAGGATATGCCCAGCACAGAGCGAATTGTGCGAAGCCAACATCAGGGCCACGGCGGCATCGACACGGGCAATTTCTTCGATAACGATCGCGAAGCTCAGCGCATCGAGACCCGCGCCGCCATACGTCTCGGGAACCATGACGCCGAAGAGGCCCAGCTCGGCCATCTTCGGCACAAGTTCGTGGGGAAACCGCGCCGATTCATCGCGCTCCCGCGCCCCCGGCGCAATCTCGCGTTCGGCGAACTCGCGCATGGTTTGCTTAAGCAGCTTATGCTGCTCGCTCAGATCAAAGTTCATGGCGCCTCGCCGCGGTATTCTTCGCGCGGCTCCGCCCTGTAAAAGTCTTTACAAACGCGACGATCTCGCCGAGCGGAGCACCCGGGCCAAAGATTTTTTTCACGCCGAGTTTTTTTAGCTTCGGAAAATCTTCGGCCGGGACAATGCCCCCGGCAAACACGGCGATATCGCGGGCGCGGTTGTGTTTCAGTCCCTCGGCGAGGTCTTTGAAAAGCGAAAGATGCGCCGCCGAATGAATCGAAATGCCGATGGCATCGACGTCTTCTTGAACCGCCGAACGGACAATTTCCGCTGCGCTGTTGTGAATGCCGAGATAAATCACTTCGACACCGGCATCGCGGAGAGCCTGGGCGACGATTTTTATGCCTCGATCGTGGCCGTCGAGACCGACTTTGCCGAGGAGTACACGCAGGTGATGGTTAGCGGATCTCATGCGAATCATTTATCGGAGTGGAGTAATGGAGTAGCGGAGTGCTGAGCCGGCCCGCCCAGCCCAACCTTCCAAATTCCGCAACCCTTGACTTCATCACTCCCTTACTCCGACATTCTAATTTTCAAATCGTTCCAGTTTCGCGATATTCGCCGTAGACTTTTCTAAACACATCGCAGATCTCACCCACCGTCGCCTCGGATCTAACGGCATTCATGACCGGCGCCATCAGATCGCCTTGTTCCTCGGCGACCCGTTCGAGCCGGTTCAAGGCGGAGCGTAGCCGCCTTTCGCTGCGCTGTCTTTTTCTGTTCCGCAGCTCTTGAATCTGGCGGCGCTCCACTCCCTGGCTGATCCTGAGAGTTTTGACCGGTGCCCGCTCGGGCTCGGTGAACGCATTGACGCCGACGATAAAGCGCTCACCTGAGTCGATCTCTTTTTGATACGACAGCGCCTCACGCTGGATTTCACTTTGCGGATAACCGAGCTCGATAGCCCGAATCATGCCGCCCATTTCATCGAGTTTGGTAAAATAGCCGAGCGCTTCGCTCTCAAGGCGGTTGGTCAACCACTCGACGTAATAGGCGCCGCCCAATGGATCGATCGTATGGGTCACGCCCGATTCATGGGCGATGATCTGTTGCGTTCGCAAGGCGAGCTTCACCGCCTCTTCGGTCGGCAGGGCCAGGGTCTCATCGAGGGAATTCGTGTGCAGCGACTGCGCTCCGCCGAGAATCCCGGCTAGTGCTTGGAGCGCGACGCGAACTACATTGTTATAGGGCTGTTGGGCGGTGAGCGCGCAGCCAGCGGTCTGGGCGTGAAACCGGAGCGCCAGCGCGGCCGGATCCTTGGCCGCGAAGCGATTTTTCATCTCCCGCGCCCAAAGCCGGCGGGCCGCGCGATATTTCGCGATCTCTTCGAAAAAATCGTTGTGCGCGTTAAAGAAAAAAGACAGGCGCGGCGCAAAGTCGTCCATGCGCAACCCCGACTCGATGGCGGATTGGACGTAAGTCAGTCCGTCGTAAAGCGTGAACGCGAGCTCCTGCACCGCGCTCGATCCGGCCTCGCGGATATGGTAGCCGCTGATGCTGATCGGATGATAGAGCGGCGCCGACTCCAGTGAAAAGCTCACGATGTCATTGATCAGCTTGAGCGACGGCGCCGGCGGCGAGATCCATTCCTTCTGCGCGATGTATTCTTTCAAGATGTCATTTTGCAAAGTGCCGCGCAGTTTCTTAAAGCGCACGCCCTGCCGCTCGGCGACGACGAGATACATCGCAAATAACACGATCGCCGGGCCGTTGATGGTCATCGATACGCTGACTCGATCCAAGGGAATGTCGCGAAAGAGCGTTTCCATGTCGGCCACCGAATCGATGGCGACGCCGCACCGGCCCACTTCCCCTCTGGCGCGCGGATGATCGGAGTCGTAGCCCATGAGCGTAGGCATATCGAAGGCGACCGATAGACCGGTCGTCCCTTGGTCGAGAAGATAACGGTAGCGCCGGTTGGTTTCTTTGGCGCCGGCAAATCCGGCGAACTGGCGCATCGTCCAAAGTTTGCCGCGGTACATGGTCGGATAGACGCCGCGCGTAAAGGGAAACTCGCCCGGACGATTTAAATCGCGCTCGTAATCGAGGTCCTTGAGATCATCGGGCGTGTAGATCTCTTGGATTTCGATGCCCGACAGATTCTTAAAAACTTTCTTGGCGAGATCCATCGGGACCCGCTCCTTCCTGAACCAGTTGGCGCGCGATGACCAGGCGCTGAATCTCCGACGTTCCTTCGTAAAGCGTCGTAACCCGCGCGTCGCGAAAAAAACGCTCGACGGCAAAATCCTTAATGTAACCGTAGCCGCCGTGGATCTGCACCGCTTTATAGGCGGCGCGATTGCAAGCTTCGGACGCAAACAATTTTGCCATGGCCGCTGCGGCCGTCACTTTTCTCCGCTGTTGATGGAGCCAGGCGGCGCGATAGGTGAGCAGCCGCGCGCAATCGATCTCCGTCGCCATGTCGGCAAGCATCGCCTGAACCGCTTGAAAATTGGCGATCGCTTGACCGAACTGCCGGCGCTCGCGGCTATAGTCGAGCGCCTGATCGAGGCAGCCTTGGGCGATGCCGGTCGCTTGAGCGGCAATCCCGATCCGGCCGCTATCAAGAGTTTCGAGCGCGATGTTGAATCCCTCGCCCTCTCGGCCCAGCAAATTTTCCTCGCTGATATGGCAATTTTCAAAGATCAGCTGGGCGGTTTCCGAAGCGCGCAAACCGAGCTTGTCTTCAATCCTGCCGACGATAAATCCCGGCGATCGCCGCTCGACCAAAAAAGCCGAAATGCCTTGCTTCCCTCGGTTCGGATCGGTGACTGCGTAGACGATCGCGAGCTCGGCGCAGCTGCCGTTGGTGGTAAAAACTTTGGCGCCGTTGAGGAGATAACCGTCCGACACACGCTTGGCCTGGGTTTGGATGGAACCGGCGTCGGAACCGGACGTTGGTTCGGTCAATGCGTAACAGCCGGTCCACTCTCCGCCGGCAACTAAGGGCAGATATCGCTTGATCTGCGCTTCGCTGCCGTAGCGCAGGAGCGGGCCGCACACCAAGGAATTGTTCACGCTCATGATGGTGCCGAGGGAGGCCCAAACTTTAGAGATTTCTTCCAACGCGATAATGTAGGAGACAAAATCGAGTCCCGCGCCGCCGTACTCCTGCGGCGCAAACACGCCCATCAACCCGATCCGGCCGAGCTCTTTCACCAACTCCGCCGGATAAATGCCGTCGTGATCCATGCGCGAGGCGACGGGTTTGATCTCGCGCTCGGCGAAACTGCGCGTCATCTCTTGAACCATGCGGTGTTCTTCTGTCAACTCGAAGTCCATTGAAAGAATTCCAGCTCCCAGGTCTCGGGTTTAGAGTTTCGAATAACCCGAAACTCGAAACGCGAGACTATTTTTACCGCTCCACCATTAGCGCCACCGCTTCGCCACCACCGATGCACAGGCTTGCAACCCCACGCTTTAGACTCAAATCTTCGAGAGCATAAAGCAGCGTCGTGAGAATCCGCGCGCCGCTGGCGCCGATGGGATGTCCCAGCGCCACAGCGCCTCCTCGGATATTGACTTTGTCGAGATCCAGCTCGAGTTCTCGATTCACCGCAACTGAGCACACTGCGAAGGCCTCATTGATCTCGAATAGATCAACGGATGCCACGCTGCGATCGGTTCGCTGCAGCAGTGCGGCAATCGCTTTGGCCGGCGCGGTTGTAAACCAAGCCGGCTCGGTGCCGTAAGTGGTATAACCGGCGATGCGCGCGAGCGGCTTAAGCCCCAAAGCGTAGGCGCGGTCCTCGGCCATCACCACCACCGCGGCCGCGCCGTCGCTGATCGAAGATGCGTTGCCCGCCGTGATCGTGCCGTGTTTTTCAAAGGACGGCTTTAAGCTTGGCAACTTCAACACATCGACCCGCTTGGGCTCTTCGTCCTCTGCCAACATAGGAAAATCTTCCGGCCCTCCCTGTTGCGGCTTCACGGCGACGATCTCGCGCGCGAATTGCCCGTTCATCTGTGCTTTGCGCGCGCGCTCGTAACTCAGGAGAGCAAAATCGTCTTGCTCCGCTCTGCTGATCTTGAGCATCCGCGCGCAAATTTCCCCGGCGGCGCCCATGTGAAATTGGTTGTAGACGTCCCACAGGCCATCGTGAATCATGCTGTCGACCAGCTCACCCGATCCCAGTCGATAACCGGTGCGCGCCTTCATGAGCAAGTACGGCGCATTGCTCATGCTTTCCATGCCACCGGCAACGACCACTTCGGCGTCGCCGGTCATGATGGCCTGCGCAGCCAACATGACCGCCTTCAAGCCCGAGCCGCAAACTTTATTTACTGTCGTGCACGTCACATCGTAACGAAGGCCCGCTCCCAAGGCGGCTTGACGCGCGGGCGCTTGCCCCAGGCCCGCTGACAGCACGTTTCCCATGATGACTTCGTCGACCTGATCGGCCACCAGACGCGTTCTGTCCAACGCTTCTTTGATCACCACGCTGCCCAACTGCGTGGCCGATAGGCGGCATAATTTCCCCTGAAAACTACCGATCGGCGTGCGGCAAGCGCTAACGATGACGGCGCGCTGCATGGAGACCTCCGCTTTTGGCGCAAGGCGCCAAGGACATCGTCGGGATGCTATAGAAATTTTCTAACTGGGATCGGCAAGATATCGTATCGGCATTTGAACGACCCTCGGCTCGAATCCGAGGGATTCTGGCAGTGTTGAAGAGAGATCGGCTTGTCTTTCCGTCCTTCCCGCGAAAGCGGGAATCCAGGCTTTGTGCGTATGCCCCACCACCCCACTGGATGCCCGCGTGCGCGGGCAGGAGGGATTTTCGCTCCACCTGAAAGCAAGGAATTTGAAACATCCCGGCGATGGAGATCAAAAACGGAGCAATTTTACCGGCACCCTGCGTCAGAGCGCTGCACGGAGCGAGAGAGTGAACAACAGGATTGCCGTGGCATCCGCAACTTGTGTTCTTGCGGAGCGGATGAGTTGACCGGAGATTCGGAGCTTCTCGGTACTGTCGAACCGTCACGCCGAGCCCCCTCCTCGTTAACCGTTGCGGCTTGCTCCTCCATTATAGTGTAGCAGAAAAACCGAATGCCGGAAGAGATAATTTCAACTCAGGGCTGCCAGCGAATGGGCATAGACTTCGAACGAAGCCGTCGGATCCAAACGGAACTAGCCGATCGAGCGGCATGAGAATTACACATTCACCTTTTGGATTTGGAATGGTATACTAGGTTCATGATGTAAGCAGAGCGAAGCCAGCAGAAAGGATCCATCATGCCTAGGACGATCGCTAAGGACTTCAGGATCGAATGGCTCCAGATTCTAGACGAGCATGGCAACTGCGATCAGTCTCTCCGCCCTTCCCTCACCGACCAGCAAATCAAAAAGCTCTACGAAGAGTTGGTTTTCGCCCGTACCTTTGACGAGAAAGCTTTCAAGCTGCAGCGCGAAGGACGGCTCGGCACTTACGCCTCTATTCTCGGCCAAGAGGCCGCGCAGGTCGCGAGCGCCTTTGCCCTTGAGCCTGGGGATTGGATGTTTCCGTCTTTTCGTGAGCCCGGCGCATCCTTTGTCAGAGGGTTACCACCGCGCATGATCTTACAGTACTGGGCGGGCGATGAGCGCGGCAGCAACATTCCCGAAGGACAAAACGACTTTCCCATCACGATCCCGGTGGGAACGCAGATTCCGATTGGCGCAGGCGCCGCGTGGGGCGCGAAACTGAGAGGAGATAAGATCGCGGTGCTCGTTTATCTCGGTGACGGCGCCACGTCAAAGGGAGATTTCCACGAAGGCCTCAATCTCGCCGGCGTTTTCTCGCTGCCGGTGGTCTTTTTCTGCCAGAACAATCAGTGGGCGATCTCGGTTCCTTTGACGCGTCAAACCGCCGCGCAAACACTGGCGCAAAAAGCCATCGCTTACGGTTTTCCCGGCATTCAAGTCGACGGCAACGATGCCTTTGCAGTGTACAAGGCCACCCATGAGGCGCTGGCGCGCGCGCGCGCCGGGGGCGGTCCGACGTTTATCGAGGCGGTCACCTACCGGATCGGCGATCATACCACGGCCGATGACGCGTCACGCTACCGCAGCAAAGAGACGGTCGAGCAGTGGAAAAAGAAAGACCCGATCGACCGCTTGATCCGCTATATGATTTCTCAGGGTCTGTGGGACGAAGCCTATGGACAGCAAACGACGGCGAACGCGCGCGCTCGAGTCGAAGCCGCGGTTGAAGAGCTGCAAGCCATCGCGCCGCCGCAACCGAAAGATATGTTTCGCTTCATTTTCCAGGAAATGACCGAGGAGCTGCGCGAACAAATGGAAACGTTATTAAACGGCAACGGACGGTCTCACTAAACGAACATCCGCGGAGGCAAAGATGGCCAAGCTCACCGTCGTCGAGGCGATCAACCTGGCGCTCAAGCAAGCGATGGCAAGCGATGACCGAGTGCTGGTTCTGGGAGAGGACGTCGGAAAAAACGGCGGGGTTTTCAGGGCCACGCAGGGCTTATTGGACCTGTTCGGCGAAAATCGCGTCGTCGATACGCCGCTCTCCGAATCCGCGATCATCGGCGCATCCATCGGGCTCGCCGTCTACGGTTTGCGGCCCATCGCCGAGTTGCAGTTCGAAGGATTTGCGTTCGGCGCCATGGAGCAATTGGTCGCCCACGCCTCGCGCATCAGAAATCGATCGCGGGGCCGGTATCAATGTCCATTGGTGGTCCGCATTCCTTACGGTGGCGGAATCCATGCGCCCGAACATCATTCGGAAAGCAACGAAGCTTATTTCGTCCACACCCCGGGTTTGAAAGTCGTCGTGCCGTCGACCCCCTACGAAGCGAAGGGGTTGTTGCTCGCGGCGATTCGCGATCCCGATCCGGTGATTTTCATGGAGCCCAAAAAAATCTACCGTTCCCTGCGCGAAGAAGTGCCGGAAGAAGAGTATACGATACCGCTCGGCGAAGCGCGCGTCGTTATGGAAGGGAGGAACGTCACCTTGATCGCGTGGGGCGCCATGCTTCACGTGGCGCTGGAAGGCGCGCGACTGATGGCCGATCGCGGCGTGAGCTGCGAAGTGCTGGACCTGCGCACCCTCTCTCCGCTCGACACCGATGCGATTATCGAGTCGGTGAAAAAAACCAACCGAGCCGTGATCGTGCATGAAGCTCAGCGCAGTTGTGGGGTCGCCGCCGAGATCGCCGCCCGAATCAACGAAAAAGCATTGCTTGATTTGGAAGCGCCCGTCGAACGGGTGACGGGTTTCGACGTAGTCATGCCGCTGCCCAAGCTAGAGCAGCGCTTTTTGCCCGACGCCCGCAGGGTCGCCGACGCCATCGATCGCGTTATGAGCGCCTGACCGCCGGCGTCAGTAGACAGCCATGATCAAGGAATTTCACTTACCCGATGTCGGCGAAGGCATCAGCGAAGCGGAAATCGTCCGGTGGTTGATCGCCGAAGGCTCCACGGTCACTGAAGATCAGGATATCGTCGAGATCGAAACCGACAAGGCGATCGTTGCTCTGCCCTCGCCGCACGCCGGAAAGATCGTCAAACTACACCACAAGGAAGGCGATCTCACGAAGGTCGGCGAGATCCTGGTGACGATCGAGACCGACGAAGCCGGCCAATCCGAAACCCGGGCGCCACAAACCGATCGCGGCACGGTCGTCGGTTCCCTCGGCGACGAGGAAATGATCGAGCTGCCGACGCCGGTGAAAGCGATACCGGCGGTGCGTGCCCTCGCCAAAAAACTCGGCGTCGACCTCACTAAGATTCACGGCACCGGCAGCGAAGGGAAAATTACCCGCGAAGATGTCGAACGCGCGGTCCAGAACCTACCTCCTGAAACGGTTTACGACGCCGACGCTTCCGGCCCCATCGAGAGAGTCCCTCTACGCGGCCTGCGCCGCACCATCGCCAAGCGCATGCACGCGGCCCGTCAGCGCGTCTCCGACGTTACGATTTGGGAGGACGCGGACATCGCCGACTTGGATCGCATCCGGTCAAAAGAAAAAGAAATCGCTGCGCAAGAGGGAATCAAGCTCACTTACCTACCCTATGTCATCCAAGCCACGCTCGACGCGCTGAAGGCTCATCCCTACCTCAACGCCACGCTCGACGACGAGGGCGAGGAAATCTTGCTCAAAAAATTTTACAACGTCGGCATCGCGGTCGACACCGCCGATGGCCTCATAGTATTCGCCATCAAGCGCGCCGACCAAAAAAGCCTCCTCGATCTGGCGCAGGAGATCAGCACCCTGGCGGAAAAGGCGCGCACGCGAAGATTGGATCTTTCCGAGCTTCGCGGCAGCACGTTTACGATCACCAACTACGGAGTGATCGGCGCGACCTATGGCACGCCGATCATCAACTATCCGGAAGTGGGCATCTTGGGAATCGGTCGCATACAAGACCGACCTGTCGTTGACGACGGCGGGATTGCGATTCACAAGATCATGCCGCTCTCGCTGGTATTCGACCACCGGGTGGTCGACGGGGTGGAGGCCGCGCGCTTCTTAAACGTCATCATCGAACGCCTGGAAAATCCGCAGCCGACGCTGGCGGCAAAAAGCTAGCCAAGGGGCAAGATTGGAAAAACGATGTCTCCCGCCAAGGCACAAAGGCGCAAAGTTAAAAAGTTTCTTCGAACTCTCCTAACCTTGGCGCCTTTGCGCCTTGGCGGGGAAACTTTCTTGGAGTCAAACCTTAGAGTTCGGCTCTATGGTAGCGCGCGACGGCGGGATTGACGCCTGTCTTTTTTCCTTTTTCCCAAAGATAAAACCCTTTGCCGTTCTTGACGCCGTAAAAACCCGCAGCGACCAACTTGCGCAGCAAATCCGGAGCCCGATAGCTCGGCCCAAGCTCCTCGCGCAGGACTTCGGCAATCGCCAGCGTGGTGTCCAAGCCGACGAAGTCCAAAGTGCTGATCGGCCCCATCTTATGGCCCAGGCATAGGGTCGTCTTGTCGGCGTCTTCGCAGCTCATAATCCCCTCTTCGATCACTTTGACCGCTTCGATCAAGAACGGCACAAACATGCGGTTGATGCCGAAGCCGGCTTTGTCTTCGGCAAAGATCGGTTCTTTCCCCAGTTCGCCGCAGAAGGCCGCAACCCTTTCCCAGGTCTCCTTCGAGGTCAAAAGCCCGCGGATGAGTTCGCAGCCAGGCTGGACCGGCACCGGGTTCATAAAGTGCATGCCCATGAACTTCTCAGGGGACGAATACGCGCTCGCCAGGCGCGTGATGGAAATAGACGAGGTGTTGGAAACCAGGAGTTTTTGATAGCCCGATTGCGCCAAGGACGAAATGAGCTGCTTTTTTGCCGGCTCATCTTCGACCACCGCTTCGATCACGATGTCGCAATCGAGCAGATGGCTCCGCTCCGTTGAGGGCTTGATGCGCGCGATGATTCCGTTTTCTTCATCCGGCGCGATGCCGGACTTGCCGCTCGTTTTCTGGTAACTCTCCACCAGCCGCCGTACGCTAGCGCGGATTCGTTCCATGCCTTTGGCGATGATCTCCGCGCTCACATCGACAACAACGGTATCGAAGTTCTTTGCGGCGGCGACCTGGGCGATGCCGCTGCCCATGAGACCGATGCCCACGACCCCAACTTTGCGAATGTCCGACGCCATAGACTCGTCCCCCTTTTTGATCGCTCCCCTTGTGAGGTTTGCGGTTTGGATACTCGATGATTCTAAATTGCCACGCGACAATTTTCCATGTTAGATTTGACTTATGGCCGCGCCGACCGATCGCACAATCGTCATCCTGGCGGGCGCCCGCACGCCTTTTGGCAAATTCGGCGGCGCGCTGAAAGACCTGAGCGCCACCGATCTCGGTGTCGTCGCGGCTCAAGCGGCGATCAAAAGATCCCAGGTGCGGGCGGAAAATATCGATCATGTCATCTTCGGTAACGCGCTCCAGACCAGCGCCGACGCGATTTACCTGGCGCGCCACATCGGGCTTCGCGCCGGCATCCCGCAATCGACACCCGCGCTCACGCTTAACCGGCTGTGCGGCTCGGGCTTTCAGTCGATCATCACCGCCGCCCAAATGCTGCTTTTAGGCGATGCGGAATTCGTGCTGGCGGGCGGCACCGAGAGCATGAGCCAGGCTCCCCACGTGATCCGAAACGCGCGCTGGGGAATCGCCCTCGGCGAGGAAGGAAAAATCGAGGACTCCTTGTGGTCGGCGCTAACCGACGGCTACTGCGATCTTTCGATGGCGCACACCGCGGAAAAACTCGCCGCCAAATACGGCGTTGCCCGCAAAGAAGCCGATGAGTTCGCCTATCAAAGCCAAATGAGGACCAAGCTCGCCCTGGAGTCCGGGCGTCTTGGCCAAGAGATCGTTCCGATCGACTCGGCGTTGCAGCGCGACGAGCATCCGCGGCCGGAAACCACGCGCGAAGAACTTGGCGCGCTTAAGCCTGTTTTCAAAAAAGACGGGGTCGTCACGGCGGGAAACGCGAGCGGCATCTGCGACGGCGCGGCGGCGGTCATCCTCACTACCGAGGAGAACGCGGAAAAATACCAACTCAAGGGGGCGGTGAAAATTCGATCCTGGGGGATCACCGGATGCGAGCCAAGCATGATGGGCATCGGGCCGGCATCGGCGATACGCGCGGCTCTGGAGCGCGCTCGACTCAGGCTGGATCAAATCGACCTGATCGAAGTAAACGAAGCCTTCGCCGCGCAATATCTAGCCGTGGAACGCGAGTTAGGCCTAAACCGCGAGCAGGTGAACGTCAACGGCGGCGCCATCGCCCTCGGCCATCCTTTGGGCGCCACCGGCGCCCGCATCACCGTTACTCTCATGTACGAACTCCACCGGCGCGGCGCCCGTTTCGGACTGGGGAGCGCCTGCATCGGCGGCGGACAGGGCATCGCCTTGTTAATTGAAAACATTCGCCAAGCCATATAAGAAGGGACGACCACGAATCTTCGACCATGAATCAGACCGAAATTCGAGCGGGCTTGATCAATCAAGAGCGTCTCAAAAACTTCCTGATCGAGCTCATCAAGATCGACAGTCTCTCGCGCAAAGAGCTTAACGTCGCCATGCGCCTGAAGCGCGAGATGGAAGAGCTCGGCGCAACAGGTTTTCGATCGACGACGCCGGCGAAAAGGTCGGCGGCAACGTGGGCAATCTCATCGCTCATTTTCCCGGCAACGTCGCCGGCGCCGAGCCGCTGCTACTCTCGGCCCACATGGACACCGTGGTTCCCGGCGAAGGCATCGTGCCGATTTTGGACGGCGATATTCTGCGCACCGACGGACGCACGGTTCTCGGCGGCGATGACAAGAGCGGGGTTGCGATCATTTGCGAAGTCTTGCGCGTGATCAAAGAAAACCGCATACCTTGCAGCGCCGTCGATGTGGTTTTCACGATCTGCGAAGAGGCGGGTTTGATCGGCGCCAAATGCCTCGACGTGAGCCGCTTGCGCGCGCGCACGGGTCTCGTGCTCGATAGCGACTCTGTCGGCTTTCTCTTTACCAAAGCGCCGGCGGCCAACCGCATGGAGTTTCGCGTCCATGGCCTCGAAGCCCACGCCGGCATCTGTCCGGAAAAAGGCATCAACGCAATCAAAGTCGCCGCCGACGGCATCGCGCAAATGCGCCTGGGCCGCATCGATCATGAGACCACCGCCAACATCGGCGTCATCGAAGGCGGCATGGCAGTCAACATCGTGCCCAATCAGGTCGTTCTGCTAGCCCAAGCGCGCAGCCACAGCCAGGAAAAACTCGATCGGCAGACCGAGCACATGAAGCGCTGCCTTGAGGAAGCCGCGGCGCGTTACGTACTCGAATTCGACGGCAAGCGTCATTTGGCCCGAGTCGAAGCCAAGATCGAGCGCGATTACGATCGTATGGACGTGCCCGAGAACGCGCCGATAGTCCAGCTCGTGCATGCCGCGGCGAAAAATTTGCGCCTGGAAGTGAAGACTCTTGCGACCGGCAGCGGTTGCGACGCCAACGTGCTCAATCAAAAAGGCCTGGTCGTCGCCAACCTATCGACCGGCATGCGCGAGATACATACGGTCAACGAGTGGCTCGATCTGAAAGATCTCAATTTATCAGCGCAGATAGTGTTGGAGATTGTCAAACTGAACGCCGCGGAAAAAATAAATGAAGCGTGAACGGTAAGGACTGGAGCTTCCCGTCACGCCTTGCCCCTCACTCCTGCCCAATGAATTCCATGCAAGCAGAGGAAATCGGACTGCTGCTGAAACAAGAGCGCGGCCAGTTTCTTGAATTTATCAGCGCGCACGAGTACCGCCGCGGCGGCGGCCAGAAGAAATCCGAAGAGGACCTCGCCCGCGAGATCGCACGGGTTCTCTCCGGCATGGCCAACGCGGATGGAGGAGCGTTATTGGTCGGTGTCGAGCCCGACAAGAGCGTCACCGGCATTCCCTACGATCACGACGAGCTGCAATCGCTGATCCAAAGCCCGCAAAATATGCTGCGCCCGCCGCTCAACCCGGCTTGTGAAAAAGTCCGCCTCGGCAATTTGCAGTTACTCAAGTTCGAAGTCCCGTCCGGCTCGGAGATTTATCGCGTCGCCGGCGGCCGGTCGTTTTACCGCGTCGCCGCCGAGACGGCGTCGCTGCCGGCGGATCAAATCCACGCGCTCAAGGAAGCCAAGAAAAGCGTTTTTTTCGAACGCCAGCAAGCGCTCAATGCAACCTGGTTCGACCTCGATGCGGACCTGGTCCAGGAGTTCGTCAAGAAAACGCACGACGGTCAAGATCCTCAGAGCGTGCTCAGCCACACGTACCACTTGCTCGACCACTCGCGCGGGCTCCCCTCCCCCAATATGGCGGCACTGCTGCTATTCGCGAAAGAGCCGACGCGCTGGCATCCACGCGCCGGCATCGACTTCGTCAAATACGACGGCACCGACCGGCAATTCGGCAGCTCGCTCAACGTCGTCAAGCGCATTCGCTTCGAAGCTCCTTTGGCGCGGTTGATCGGCGAAGCGGTCGGACGGATCAAAGAACATATTCGCGAACGGACAATCTTACACGATCTTTTTTTTCGCGAGCGCCTTGAGTACCCGACTTTCGCTTGGCAAGAAGCGTTGGTGAACGCGGTGGCGCACCGCGACTATGCGCTGAACGGCGCCTCGATCGAGATCTGGATGTTCGACGATCACGTCGTCGTGCGTAGCCCGGGTCTGCCGCCGGCGCCGGTCACGCTCGAGCAGCTGCGTCGGCAGAAAAGCATTCACTTTTCGCGCAACCCGCTGCTCGTGCGCGCCCTCGCCGACCTGGGCTATCTGCGCGAAATGGGCGAAGGCGTACCGCGCATGTTTCAGGAAATGGAAAGCTACGGCCTGCATCCACCCGAGTTATCGATCGACGGTTTTCTTTTCACCGTCACCTTGCGCAATGCGCCGGTGTACGACGAGGCGACGCTCCGATGGCTCAATCAATTCAACGCGACGCAGATCAATCTGCGCCAGCGCCGCCTGCTCGCCTATGCCTACTGCCACGGCAAGACCTTTTCGACCGCCGAGTATGAAAGAATCGCCGAAGTCGATCGCGACACGGCCTATCGGGAAATTCGCCTGATGGTAAAAACCGGCATCCTCGCCCCGCTGAAACCGAAAAGCCGCAGCTACCGCATCATCGAAAAACTCTAGCGCTGGAGAATTCGAAATCCGGAGAATGCGTTAAACCGATTGCGATTGAACCCGAAGCGCAAGCCTGCGCCGAACAATACTTGTCATTTCGACCGAAGGGAGAAATCTTTCTTAAACGCTATCTCGAGTAATGCGAAAACGGACTTCTTCATCGGCCCTGCGAGATGGAACATTAGAATGAAATGAATTTCTCCCAATTGATGAACCTCGCCGCCGGCCATGTCGAAGCGCGCATCGTGCAGACCGCCGTCGAGCTTCGGATCTTCGATGTCTTGGACAACGAACCGCTCGGCGCCGAAGCGGTGGCAGCTAGGCTTGTCCTCGATACCGCCGCAACTGAATTGTTATTGAACGCGCTCGTGGCGCTAAATCTCCTCGAAAAACAACACTACGCCTTTTCTCTCGCGCCAATCGCGAGACAATTTTTGCGTACAAAACTCAGCCCAATATCTCGGCGCGATGATCCGTTTCGAATCGTCGCTCTGGCATTGCTGGGAGCAATTGCCGCAAGCGATTCGTTCCGGCCAGCCGGTGCGGCCGGCCGACATGTATCAACTGGATCCAACGGAAACCGAGGTTTTTATCCAGGCGATGGATTCTCTGGTCAAGGCACGCGGCGACGCCGATGCATTGGCGAACGCTCTTGACTGGCGCGGGGTGGAAGAGCTGCTCGACATTGGTGCTGGACCGGCGACCTATCCGATCGGCCTTTGCCAGCGTTTTTCCCGGCTCCGCGCCACGATCTTCGACTTGCCGGCGACGCTCAAGATTACCGAACGCTACGTTCGCGACGCCGGTCTGAGCGAGCGAATCCGCTTGATTGCCGGCGATTATCGCAGCGACCCGATTCCGGAAAATTACGACCTGATATTTTTATCCAACATCATTCACGGCGAAAATTATCAAACGAATCAGACGCTCGTGGGCAAACTGACGGCAAATCTTAGACCCTCTGGACGACTGGTCATCAAAGATCACATCCTCGAGGAAAGCCGCGCAAACCCGCCGGTCGGCGCGATCTTTAGCTTGCTGATGCTTCTAACCACGGCCGGCGGACGATGTTATAGCTTTGCTGAAATCCAAGCTTGGATGACACGCGCCGGCTTGACCCAAATCCAAGAAACTAAGCTGCCAGCCCCGCTCACGTCTTCCTTGGTTATCGGCGTCAGGTAATTAGATTCGAGAGATTTTGTGCTAAAGTGCGGTTAATGGACCTTAGGAAGGATACCTCGCCATCGACGAGCTAGAGCAAAAAGCCAGAGAGCAGGCGGTCATCGAGAACTTCAAACCGGCTTGCCTGTGCAACAAGATCCGCAAAGGCACTGTGGTGAAAGCGATTCAGGCCGGCGCCAAAACGTTTGAGCAAGTCAGTAAACGCACCGGCGTCGGTACCGGCCCGTGCGGCGGCCGACGCTGCGGCTCGCTGGTGCGAGGAATGTTGGGCGAGCCGGTGACGAATTGTCACGACTGCGGTTGGCCGGTTTTGGCAGGCTCAGCATGCCCGCGCTGCGAGTACGCTAAACAGGAAATCTGATCGATTTGTACTGGGCAATGTGGCTTCGCGCAGAACGCCGCGCGCGCAATGCTGAATTCGAAAACAGCCGAGCGGGTCACGAACAAGAACTCGGCAAATCGACACACCGAAAGACGCCGCCCGAACTGCGCAAGTTATTTAACGCTGGCGAGCTTTTTTAAGACTCGTTTGCGTTGGCTTTTACAGTGTGTCGCGGCCGCTGTCGCTTCTTCGGCTTGACAACCCAGGCAGGCGGTACAGATCCACCCGCCGCACGCGCATCGTCCGCCCGCTTTACCCACTAAACCCGGTTTGGTGCGAAACATTTTATGGCAAATCACGCACTCAATGTCCGCGGTGGCGTCGAGGATCTCTAAATCTTCTTCGGGAGCGATTTGGCGCATCGACTCGCCGCTGACCGCTACGCGATACTGAAAAGCTTCTTTTGTGACCGGCGTATTCAACAAGGTTCCGTCTCTGGTAAAGCAGGCCTTGATTGCCGTCGTGCCTTCGATCTTGCCTTGATAGCCCCGTTTTTTATGCCGTACCAATGTGCCGTCTCTTAAACGAATCTCAATTCTCTCAAGCATATCAACCTCCATCCGAAAACAAGAAAGCCCCAGCGATTCTTTGGCTGCAAGGGGTTAACAGGAATAAATTTCGACGTCATTGTCCTCGATGCGCCGGCCGCGGGTGATCAATTTCACAATGCTGCATACGTTGCGGCTCACGTCTACGATACTCGTCGCCGGGAATCCGTCTTTGATGTATCTGCCGATGAATTTTTGCTCTCCGACGCTGATGATCTGAAGAAAATCATTGGTATCGCTCCCTTCGAAGTAATGTTGGGTCCCCGGCGCCGGGCTGTCCAATTCATGTTGCAATGCCTTGGAGATTTTGATCCCGACAAACAGTCGCTTAGCCGCGTCAATCATCCTTCATGCTCCTTCAACTTGCCGCCACCGACGAGCGATGAACGATATCGCTCATTATTTTGCAATTCCATGGCGTCGGCGCTTGTTCAATTCGCCATCTTCAGCGACGGCTTCCTTGGGCGCGGACATCTGACTTTTGTCACCGAGATTTTAATGATCTACAGCTTTAGGAAGAGGGAGGGTGGGCAAAACCGGGAATCTTTCGGCGTGGTATCCACGCCGCAGTCCATGCCGATGAGGAATTTACTACCCGGTTTTCGACCTCTTGCGCGCCACTAGCATCAAGGCATGATCCAACAAGACTTTATAGGAACCCGAGAAAACTAGCAAATGCGCGGCCGCGACGACCCAAACACCCCGGAATAAATAATAAATGTGCCATTGCGCTCGCCTCGGGCAATTTGAAAAGGAACCACGTTCCTTACGAAATGAGGCGTCGTCACACGGTCACGCTTGGGCGAAGCGGAGTCGCCGTCGGCCTCGACCGATTGGGTCTGGCAATCGTGGGCATCATTTTGACTTGAATCGTCATGTCGTTGATCGGCAGGTCGAACATCGGATCAATGCCAAAGCGCGCGCGTCAAACCGGCGCGGAGCAGGATAACCCCGTCTCAATCCGGCGAAAAAGTGAATGACGTGGCGAACAAGCTCCCACCTCAGCGCCCATCACTCAGAGCTGTTCTCTGACCGGAAAGGCGAAAAGCTCGAAGAGCCGTTCGAAGACACTGCGCGAATTCCACTCTTCGTAGGTTATTTTTTTCGAATAGTTTAAGTCGTCCTGAAAAATCGTTTCGAGGCGGTGCGCCAGCGAGGCATCGTATACGGTGAGATTGAGCTCCTGGTTTAAAGCGAACGAGCGATTGTCGAAGTTCGTGCTGCCGATGGTCGCCCAGATGCCGTCTATGACCATCGTCTTGGCGTGCATCAGCGCTGCTTGATATTCGAAGATCTCTGCGCCCCCGAGCAACAAACCGCCGTAGTGGCCGCGGCTCACCGTGTAAGTCAGCTGGCTGTCTATCTTGCCGGGCACCAACACGATCACGCGCACGCCGCGGCTGACGGCTTTGAGCAATGCTTCCGTCATCACGTCATCGGGAATGAAGTAAGGATTGGCGATCAAAATCGTTTTGCGCGCCGAATTGATAGAGAGCAGGAAGAGCATGTAGTTTTGGAAGCTGCCGCCCGCCGGCGAGCTACTGACGACTTGCGCCGGCAGCTTGCCGACCGGCTCGAGGCGCGGAAAGTAGCCCGCGCCGCCGATCGCGGTGCCCGTGGTTTCCAACCAGCTCTCGGCAAAGGCGGCTTGGAGAAATTTAACCGCGGGTCCTTCGATGCGGGCGTTGGTGTCGCGCCAATGCTCCGGGGTGCGTCCGTCGCCAAGCCAAGTATCGCTGATTCCATAGCCGCCGGTAAATCCCACCCTGCCGTCGATGACGAGAATGCGCCGGTGACTCCGATAGTTATATTGCAGCAGTTTCCACGGAAAAATGACCGCGGGCACTTCCACTCTGCGAAAAAATTCGACGTGGCAGCCGGCGTCGCGCATCAACGCGATAATTTCCGCGGGAGTTTTACTCGATCCATGATCGTCCAGCAAAATGTCCGCCTCGATCCCGGCCCGGCAGCGCTCCGCGAATGCCTGCGCGAATTCGGTCGCTAACGTTCCTCCTTCAAAAAGATACTGGGCAAAAGTAATCGTCGACTTGGCTGCTCTTATCTCGCGCAACATAACCGGAAATGTTTCATCGCCGTTCAGCAAAACGTCGATCCGGTTGCCCGCCGTGATCGGCGCGTCAGTGTGAGCTTCGATGGTGGGGAAAAAAGTCGACTCACCGAGAGAGATCTCGGGAATCTGCTGCACCGAGACAACCTTGGCACAGCCAAAAAGGAACAAGATGATCAACAACCAGGAGTAGTGTCTCATACGCGAGAATGTATGTGACGGAAATTGCGGTTGATTGCAATAGGAGTCACGGCACGGCGGCTTGCCGTTCACCGGCACGGCCCGGAGCGGGAAACTCTTTAAAAGAGGCGAAACGATCTGAATCGAAAAAATTTATATTGGCCAACTTTCCAACTGGTAAGCCTGCTCCCAGAACATATATTCGTACCGGCTGCTCAGAATGAAATGCTCTACCATGAGCCGTTTCTCGCGGCCCTTTGCGGCGACGCTCAATCTATCCATTAGCTGAATTTGCTCACGCACCGGTTTCCAAAATTCCTCCGAGGCATAAATCTCGATCCATTCACGAAAGATTTTCGGCTTGCGCGGCCGGTTCTTATACAAACGCCTGCCGACCTCGCCGTAGATCCAATAACAGGGCAGCACCGCCGCAACGATCTCGCCAAGGGTGCCGCCGCGCGCCACCGACTGCAGATGGCCGATATACGCCTGGGTCATCGGTCCCTTGCTCACTTCGTCGAGTTGCCCGCGTGTCAGTCCGAGACTTTTGCCGAAGCTGGCGTGAAAGCTTCGCTCCACTTCGACCGCGCCGAGCGCGTGACGGCAGAATAATTCGAGAGTCTCGAGATCGGGAGACTTGGCCGCGCCCTGGGCGAGCACTTGAGCGAAGTCGAGAAGATAAACGTAGTCTTGCAGTATGAAATAGATAAATCGATTCATCGGCAAGGTGCCCGCGTGCAGCTCACGCAGGAACGGATGAGCATCGATCGCGCGCCATATGCGCTCGGCGCGCAGCCTTAATTGGTCGCTGAATTTTTTGGCCATCGATTAGGCTTAGCGAAAAATCGTCATCGAGAAAAGGCATGGCTACGTTTGTTGCCCGCAGGCCACGCCTGAATGGCAAGATCGATCGTGTTCACCTTTTGTGCGTTAAACTTTTTTGCCACTCGGCTGACGGTTCACTAGTAGTGCATGTCGGCATTCACTCCGCCGGAAACCGAGATCGCCTCGCCGGTAATGCTGATGGCCAAGGGCGAGCATAGAAACGTGACGACCTGGGCGACGTCTTCGGCGCTGACTAGATGGCGAATCACGCTGCGCTGGCGTAGCTCGTCCAGATGAGCTTCGAGAGTTTTGCCCTGACGTTTCGCCTGCTCACGGAGGCGCTCCGAGACCGCTTCGGTCATGGTCGTGCCGGGATAGATCGCATTCACATTGATTCCATAAGGACCGAGCGTATTGGCCAACGACTTCGTCAGCGCGACACAGGCAATATTGCGCGCCGGCGTGCTGATGCCCGTCCCCGGCGTGCGCCCGGCGCCGCCGCTCAAGTTGACGATGCGACCCCAACCGGCCTGCTTCATGTACGGCGCAGCGGCGCGGGCGCAGCGATAGTAGCCCAGGAACTTTTCTTCGAAGTCCTTGACGATCTGCTCGTCGCTGATCGACTCCATGTTATCAGGAATCGTGCCGCCGACGCGGGCGGCACAATTGGCCAGAATATGGATTGTGCCAAGCGCCTCGGCCGCCCGCTGAATGAAGGCTTCGATCGATGCGGCATCGAGCGTATCGACGACGAGCGGAACGATGTTGCGTCCTGTTTCTTCTGCGATCTCGGCGGCGGCATCCTGCAGTCGCGCTTCGGTGCGAGCGCCGACGACGACGTCGCAACCCTCGCGCGCCAACTGGCGAGCGATTGCTTTGCCCATGCCGGCGCTACCGCCCGTGACGATTGCTTTTTTGCCCTTGAGTTGAAGATCCATGGTCCTCCTCGATGTGCGTCGGGCGGCGATGCCCCGCTGCTTTGAATTTATTCCAACTGAAGCGTCGCCGGTTCATTGGCCATCCGCTCGCCCATGCCCACATGGCGCAGTCGCTCCCAAAGCTTATCGACCTCAGCCAGGACAGCTTCATCGGGCTGCTCGATGTCGATCAGATGCACGATCGGCACCCAACAGGCCCGGCCGGTCAGCCAAAACACTTCCGAGCGATTGCCTTCGGGATCGAAGTAGTAACAGCCGAGCGCGCTGACATGATTCACCACCGCGTCGATCCGCAGACCTTCGGCCACCAATCGCCGATGAAAGACACGCAAATCGTCGAGCGTCGCCACGCGGAGCGAGATCTGATTGATCGAGTGCGGCTCGGCGCCGTCCGGCCGGCCGCGAAAGAGCGCGATCTCATGATCCACGCTCGCCGGATCGGCGCTTAGAAATACGACGCCGGCGCGCCAATTCTGCTTGGTGATGCGCATGCCGAGCAGGTCGCGATAAAACTCCACCATCCGTTCCAAGTCGCGCACGTAAATCCCCACGTGGCCGAGCCCTTTCACTGTCGCCATAATCGCCTCCCTGAGCGAGTCCGTCGCACGGCGTAGACTAACCCAAAGCGTCGCTGTCGCCAACTCGAACGGCATCGAAGACGAGCCCGAGCAGACTGATTTCCATTTCACCCCTGCTGCAGACTTCGACGCGTCGAATTGATAAAAAATAATAAACCGAGACTAAGGCGTTGGGAGCTCAACACCTGATGCAGATCGGATTACTTTGTGCTTGAGTTTTCCGACGTCGCCGTCGCGCATCCGATCCAGCCCGCCGTGGCGTCGGTTTTTCTTCTTTCCGGCATCGGGCGATCCTCGCGGTCATGACCCATCGGCCGGGCCGGATCATCGGGGCGATGTTGACTTTCTTTCTCGGCCTGGTGTGGTTCCTGCGAGAAATCTATGTGGCCACGGTGAGCCGGCGCATCGGCGCTCGTTGAGTCGATCAGCACTAAATATTTGGGTGATTGCGGCCGTTTGCCATTCGGAAGCTTTACAGAGTATTTAACGTTGTACGAAAACTCGCTTGACAGTCTTTCCGCCGTTTGCTACGCGACGGGAAGAATGCCGCTCGCTACGTTGAATGCCCGATCGCAACAATTGGAACGGTTGGAACTTTCTTTCAGTGTAAAATTGCCGGAGGTCTATAATGAATGACGTCGAACCACGGGGTGCAGTGCATTGGATCGATCATTATGTCGTCGGCACCAACGATATGGGCGCATGGGTAGATTGGGCAGTCAACGCCACAGGCATAACCCGGCGGCCCATCATCGGGCTCACGACCGCCGCGCGGAAAAGAAACATTAAGATCACCAGCTTCTTGTGGTGGGACGGCGGTTCGTGCCGCATCGGAGCATTCCTCCAGCCCGAGATCTACCCGCCGGCCAAAGCTCTCGGCGAGGATCTGCCGCGCTGCGGCTTTTATATCCGGCCAGAGGATATCGACATGCACTTGCGCCGGCTCGATCAGCACAAGATTCCGCACAGTGGCGCAATCCGCACGGCTGCCGACGGCGACGACGGCACGATCATTTATTTCGCCGATCCGGACGGCAACCAATATGAGTTCTGGGCACCCTCGCGGATGCCGGAAGGCGCCATGGAGATCGCCACGGAAGAGAAAGTCGGGCGCATCAGCCACTGTGTCTACGGCGCGCGCGACCTTGGAAGAACCGCCGCCTTCTTCGAAAAGTATTGTGGCATCGCGCCGGAGCAAAATTCTAAGACCGCCGAGGGAACACTGGTTTTACGTTTGCGCGCGGGCGGCCGGCTAGTTTACAAGTTGGTCGACAAGGTCGATGAGCGCGTATCCGGACATGGAACCTGGTGGGACATGCACACAGCACTGACGGTTCGCCAGGATGAATTCCTACCCAACTATCGTCGCATGTGGGATGGCATTCCCGAAGAAGCAGGCTATAAGGCCGATCTGAATCTTTCCCTGGAGCAACAAGAGGCGCTGCCGGCGCGCACCGGTCTGCACCGAAGTCCTGTCGGCATCAGGTGGAAAGAAATATGCGACCGCGGGGATGAGTTCTACGACTGGGATTGTCACTCCTTTCATTTCATGGGCGGCAAAGCATTAAAAGCCGACGGCTCGATGACGCTCTACGAGGCTATCGAGCAAGAAAAATATCTCGTCGCGCTCGCCGATTCTCTGCAAAAAGGCGCGCAACCCGGCTTGATGAAAGGACTTGGCAAGGAAAATCCGTTCAAGCCTCGCGAAAACTAATTTACGTGGATAGATTCAGGCTGGTCAAAAAGGTTCAGTTGCGAGGCGTGCGAAGATCGATGAGCGGAGGCGTACTCTTGTACGTTGACGTGAAATCGGTTGAGCGCAACGAAGCAAATGAGCCTTTTTCAACAGCCTGAAAAGGAGCATCATCATGGCCGAGCATATTCACGGACCGCTTTACTACGAACGAATGGGACGCACGGGACCGGTAATCGCCTTTATTCATCCCAACCCCATGGACAATGCGTGCTGGATTTTTCAGATGGCGCATTTGTCGACCTGGTATCGCTGCATTGCCATCGACATTCCGGGATACGGGCGCTCGCCCAAGGCCGACGCCGGCCTGACGATGAACGACATGGCCGAGGCCTGTTGGGAAGCGATCGACGACGCGCTCCCCGGCGAAAAAGCGATTCTGGTCGGCTGTTCGGTCGGCTCGTCGCTCGCCCCCCATATGTACCACCTTCGTCCCAACAGAACCGCGGCGCTCGTGTTGTCAGGCACCGGTTACAATCCGAACAAGGAATTCACCAAAGGAAGGATCGATAACTACACGGCCAATGGCATCGACTATCGCTGGGCTTACACGTTCGAAGATCTAAGCGCGGCGTTTCGCACCACTCCACTGGCGCACTTCTTTGCCAACCTTTTCAGCGAACGCAACGAACACGCCGACGTGGAAACGATCATCCATCAGTTCAAAGCGCTGGCGCAGCCTTATCCGGACGGCCATCATGAGCGTATCGCCTGTCCGACGATCATTCTGACCGGCAGCGAGGACAACAGCCATCAACGTGCTTTCGCGCTGCAAGCACGCATACCCAATTGCGAGCTGAAGACTTTGCCCGGCGCCGGCCACGCCTGTCAAATCGAGCAGCCCTGGCTTTTCGATCGCTTCATGATCGAATTTCTCACCAAGCACGACCTTTTCCCCGCAGCATCCAAGCCGGCTAGATCTATCGTCTGAATCAGTACTGCTGCCGATTTTTTCCCTCCGCGTTGTCTCGCGCAACTGCGGTAAGGAGCAGTATGTCATCTTCGTGGTCTTCCTGTGCTTCGTGGTGTAGCCTAATTCTGTTACGTATAATCATTTTACGACGACAGGAATCATGGCGAAAAAAAATACTGCTGGACTTTTATTGTATCGCCGTCGCGGCGAGCTCGAAGTTTTCCTCGTTCATCCCGGCGGCCCTTTCTGGTCGAAGAAAGATCTTGGCGCATGGTCATTGCCCAAGGGACAAATCGACGAAGGCGAGGACCCGCTTCAGACCGCCAAGCGTGAATTTACCGAAGAAACCGGTTTCCCGATCGACGGCGACTTTCGCGCGCTCGATCCGGTGAAACAATCCGGCGGTAAAATAGTTCACGCGTGGGCGATTGAAGGTGACTGCGATCCCGCCCAGCTTCGCAGTAACCTATTTTCGATGGAGTGGCCGCCAAAGTCTGGAAAGACGCAAGAATTCCCCGAAGTCGATCGCGGCGCATGGTTCCATATCCCGGAGGCCCGCAAGCGCATCCTTCCGGCACAAATAGGATTTATCGAGCAACTCATGGCGTTTCTAGACATCGTAAAAAAGTCGGAGCCGTCAGCTCCTTAGCTGCAAATAAAAGGGACGGCCCGGGCTTGCCCGAAAATTGATAAGTAGGTCTGTTCATCCGGCGGACTTTGTTATGTGGTGTAATTGAATTCACCTCGGATCAAAGGCTTGAAACAAACTGAACTCATTTCAACCATAATTTGAAGCTATCAGCGAATATTAGCAATACATTCTGTTCAGAGATTGGTCTTGAGAGAAAACTCCGGTCCACCTTACAGACTGGGGTATAGACGCTACGGGTACGGGTCCTGGCACTTGGTTGACATAATTTCCTGTAGTCGGGTACCCTCTATTCAAAATGCAGGATAGTAGTCCATTTTGTCCCTTCGCCAGCCCCTTGCGTTTTCGCAGAGGCGGTGAAGCGTAGCTGTTTCGAAAATTCTTCGGTTCTTTCTAGACTGCGAACGGGGATATGAAGACTGACGATCTACGTATCGTCAAAACCCGGCCATTGCTCGCGCCGGCCATACTCGCCGAGGAAATCCCTCTTACCGACACCGCGTCAACAAGAGTATACGAGGCGCGCCGAGCGATCGAGGCGATTCTCGACGGCAAGGATGCGCGGCTACTCGTGGTAGTCGGGCCTTGCTCTGTACATGACACCAGGGCCGCGCTCGAATACGCAACCAAACTCAAACCGATCGCCGACGCGCTATCCGATGCGCTTCTCGTTGTCATGCGCGTCTACTTCGAAAAACCGCGAACGGTGGTGGGCTGGAAGGGACTCATCAACGATCCGGACCTAGATGAGTCCTACCATATCAACAAGGGCTTACGACTGGCTCGGCAACTCCTCGCCGATATTTTGGAGCTAGGCGTCCCCGCAGGGACTGAGTTTCTCGATACGACCTTTGGCCAGTTCTACACCGACCTCATCAGCTGGGGTGCGATCGGAGCCCGCACCGCGGAGAGCCAAATACACCGAGAGCTGGCGTCGGGTTTGTCGATGCCGGTCGGCATCAAGAACCGCACGGACGGTAACGTCCAGGTAGCTGTGGACGGGATACAGGCCGCGCGCAGCCGACACCTTTTTCCGTCTCTCACCAAGGAAGGCGCCCCTGCTATCCTGGAAACCACCGGCAATCCCTACGCTCATCTCGTGCTCCGTGGCGGTAGTGAAACCGGGCCCAACTTCGATGCGGCCTCCATCGAAAGCGCGGTTCGACTTCTTCGCGCAGCCGAGCTTCCCGAGGTCCTCATGGTGGACTGCAGCCACGGTAACAGCGACAAAGATGCGACCCGGCAGATCGACGTGGCAAACGCGATCATGGGGAACCTAAGAATTTCACCTATTCGAGCGCTGATGATCGAGAGCCATCTTGTCGCGGGCCGTCAGAATGCACCCATAACGTACGGTCAGAGCATCACCGATGCATGTCTTGGATTCGAGGAAACTAAAGCTTTGCTTTACCGGCTCGCAGACGCCGTTTAGGGCTCGGCGACGCTCGTCCACGACTCGGGACGGATAATCCCAGCTTAAACTCATGGGGTGCTGACAGGCCCATTCCGTTTGGAGATTATCCTTCTACCAAAATCCTGACGCGTCATTCAGTTCAATCTCAACGACTGAGAAATCGGTCGTGGCGGACCCCCGGCTCCTTTCTTCCTGTCAGGTTTTTAGAGACAGGTTGTAAACGTTTCACTTACTCTTTTTTCAAGACGCTTTGTTGCACGCCCGACAAATCGCGGCATTAGAATTGTTCGCCCATGGCATGACCATTGCGTGCCAGCGGGGTAGCCGGTTAATTCTTCTTGAACCAACTCTAGCGTTGCCATCACGAATCCTTCTGAGCAGTAGCACTGACCAAGGCAGTGAATGGGCGGGACAGTGCGAGGACAGCGCACCGCACGGAACGCCCGTTGGTTTGGGATCCGATTTACGCGGTGAAAGAGGCATCAGCAGGCACTATGCCTTCTCCCGTTGTTTTGAAAATGGTGAACAAACGTTTGGCCGAATTGACGCGGCAATATACCGCAATACGAAAGGGTGATCCTCGTGCGCTGGCAATCGCCGAGGAGCTTTCGCAGGTAGGTACCGTCCGGGACGAAATCCAAAGGATACAGGAAAAGCTTGGGCGCTCCGGCCAACCGCCAAGGAGCTTGCCTTCCGAGAGTCCGACGCTCTTGCGACGAATGGATAAGCTTGCACGTCAGTTTGCCGAGACGCCGAGAGGGGATCCAGGCAGGTCTGAGATCGTCAATGAGATTACGAGGCTTAGCTTTCTCGCTGACTCTCTATTCAAATCAAAGAACTCACAATGACGAGATCGTCATCAGAACCGAAGAGAGAGAGCGCTGTGAGCGGTCGGGTGCGGCGCAGAGTCAGGCTAACAACCGGGCAAGATGGGAAGACGGCAAATAAAAGTAAAAGCCTAATTTGCCCATATTGCGATAGTACGGATGTGCGGCCATCTTATTTGACGAATCTAGCAGAGAAAGCGTTGAGCTTGGTTTTTATCAGACCCTACCGCTGCAGAGAGTGCCGCCACCGCTTCTGGAAAATAAATTAAAGCAATAAGCAAACTCGTCACCTTCCCAACAATTGTCGTAGAGCAATTAGATGGCATCAACGTTTGTTGGCGCCTAACCGGGTCGGCGACTGGATGAATTGGTTTAGCTTTACGTATGGATCGATTAGTGGTCGACGCGATCAGCGTCAAAAGATCACAAGGTGACCTGTCCGTGCGGAGCGATCATCAAAGCGATGAAGATCCCGAAGCCAGTCCCGGTTGAATTCGGCAACATGGTTTATGTGCCGCGCTTGGTCGCCATCGATTGCCCCAATTGTAGCGCGGAAGTGCGGTTGGATCGGTTCTTGGGCAGATTTCCCCGCAGCGGCCGCAATGATAAATCCGGGCGACCGCCGGTCGCCCCTACGCGTTTATTTTTCGTTTGGCTCAATGGCCGATTTCCCGTACAACCCCGCTTGCGTCTTTGTCTTCTCTCAAACCGACAAAGATGGAGTGCCGCAGGTGACCGTCTGGCGTCCACTCGGCAAACTCTATCTGCGCAACTAGTTTAGGCTTTAGCCACACGCAATTTTTCATATCTTCCTGGGTCAAAGCCCATTGGGTACGTTTCTTTTCCGGTTCCCCCAGTCGCCGTAACGGCAATCTCTGGGGAAAACAACTATCCATCTGACAGGCTGATTCAGCTCCAGTCAGGATTCGCTCCTACAACTGTCTGCTCCTGCGGGCCGTCCGACTTCTTCATCGAATCACCTTATCCGCCCTTGCAAGCACATTCGGTGGAATCGTCAGGCCGACCTGCTTGACAATCTCCCGACAGGGAACGAAATACCTATTCTAGCAAACCGTTTCCCGAGAGATCCCAAGCTCGTATCCCGTCCTCAGGGATATAATTAATGGTATGTCTTCGGGCGGTTTGATGCTGAAACATTGGGGCGAGAAATGTTGGTTGATAATGAAGCCCGGTGTGTCCGCTAGACGCTTGTCCGACTCGTGACCTTCTCGCGACTATTCCTTTTTCGGTCTCATCTTCGCTTTCAGTCGCTACGGCGCAGACTAGCAGCGCCACGACGGTTATGATGCCGCCTGAAAGGAACGCCAGAAATGTGGGTAAGGAAGCTAATCATTGACTTCTGGACGGATCATAACCGATGGCGTGGATTTCTTTGGACATCAGCTCGTGAAACTGAATTTTCATCTCTTCATTTGCGATCTCACGACTGGCTTCATCGATCAGCTGCGTAAGTCGAACTGTTGGAAATGCATTCTTCGATTCACCCATGGCTGCGATCTGATCCTGGATGATAATCGAGGCCATCGGCCCCAGGGCTTCGACGAGGGCGTGGGCCATCGACTCAAAGAACCCATTAGATACGAACGCTGGTATCACTTGAAACTTGTTCTGCGAGCTGTTCTCGGGCCGCGCTGGAGTGTTCAGGATTTGATGAGCGCTCTTTGATTTATGTGCGACAACTCAGGGTGCGCCGTTGGCTTCGCTACGGGCTTGATTGGGACTTGACCGTGGCGTGCCTCGTCTGCAAATTCAGTGAGCTCGGATTCCCGTTTGTCTGCGTCGCCCAAGAGATGTCTCTTCGGGCTCATGGCAGTGCTCTCCCGTCCCACAAGGCCACTCGGCGGTGCAACCGTGAGATGTAGATCCTGAGCGATTTCTTCGATCATGGCCGGTTCCACGGACGGCTTCCGTAAAGTGTAAGCACTGAACAGCCCATTATCGCAGAGGATGTTAATGAGGCGCGGCACGCCACTGGAATAAGTATGCACGGTACGTATCGCGCCGTTGGTAAACAGCGAGGCAGTGCCGCCGGAGATCTCAAGCCGTTTGGCGATGTATTCCTCGCACTCGGATAGGCTCAGTGGAGTTAAGTGATGACGCTAGCGCCACACGCTGCTTGAGCTGGCGCAGCTCGGGTTCGTTTAGGCGATTGCTGAGTTCGGGTTGTCCAACCAAAACGATTTGCAGAAGCTTGTCTTGCCTGGTCTCGAAATTCGATAAAAGCCGCACGCGCTCCAGTACCTCCGTAGACAAATTCTGCGCTTCGTCGATAATCACGGCGACGTTGTCGCCTTTCTGATAACATTCGAGCAGAAACTCATTTAAGGAGATTAAATAGTCCTGGATATCGGTTTCTTTTGGTAGAGTTAAACCAATATCTTGGCACAAAGAGCGAAGGAGGTCTCTAGGGCCGCCGGTTACATCGCAAAGGAAAGCAGAGCGGGTGTGGCCATCGTTAAGCTCTTCCAAAAGACATTGAAGCAACGTGGTCTTGCCAGTGCCCACTTCTCCGGTTAGCACCACAAAACCTCTTCGTCTCCGAATCCCATAGATGAGCTTTGCCAGGGCCACTTGATGGCTCGCGCTCAAATAGAGAAAACTTGGATCCGGCGTGACATTGAAAGGTTCCCGAGTTAAACCAAAATGCGCGCAATAGACGGGCTGCATAGGTTTAAAAACCGGTCAGGGCAAGAGCCGGGAGATGAATCAAAATCACTCCTATGACCGCGCACACTAGGAGCTCCGTGACATGACGGTTATCCTAAACAACAAGGTCCGAACCTGGGTAACAAAGCTAGTCATTGGCTTCTCGATGGGTCAT
>CAVWLW010000073.1:0-161151 GCA_963755715.1 uncultured delta proteobacterium | reverse complement strand
ATTTGATTGGAGTTGAAGATGTCGAAAGTCCCTGGAGCCCCAGCAGAAGCCATGCGGCTTGCGCCTTGGCAAAGCCAGCACGCTGGCAAGATTCGCATTGATCGGCGTCGCACTTGCGGTGGTCGCCGGAACGTTCGCCTATTTCGGCGGCTGGTTGACTCCGAACGATCTGACCCCCGCCCGGTTCACCGACGTTTTCGAGTACGTCGATGGGGTTCACCCTGGCTTCCGTCGCAATCATGCCAAGGGAGTGGGTGTTTCGGGGTTCTTTGAAAGCAATGGAAATGGAGTCCGTCTTTCGCGGGCAGTCGTCTTTCGACCGGGACGCGTGCCTGTGATCGGTCGCTTCTCCTTCGGAGGAGGACAGCCCTATGTTGCCGACCGGCCGGATGCCGTGCGCGGCCTGGGACTTCAGTTTTCCCTTCCCGATGGTGAAGTATGGCGAACCGCGATGGTCAGTCTGCCGGTGTTTCCGGTACGTATGCCCGAGGCATTTTACGAGCTGTTGATCGCGTCCAAGCCCGACGCCGCCACGAGCAAGCCTGATCCAGCCAAGATGGAGGCGTTTTTCGCACGCCATCCTGAAACCGTGAAAGGCGCTGACGGTCATCAAGGGCCAGCCGGTCTCATCCGGGTTTGGCAACAGCACGTTCCATGGTCTCAATGCGTTTCGCTTCATCAATTCGGCGGGCGATTCCATCCCGGTACGCTGGCTGATGACGCCGATACAGCCGTTCGAGGTGGCAGGCACCGGTTCGGCACCTCAAGACAAGAATTATCTCTTTGACGCGCTGATCGCCGCGATCCATCGCCAACCGCTGCAATGGCGCCTCGTCGTCATCATTGGGCAACCGGGCGATCCCACCAACGACGCCAGCATCGCCTGGCCAGCGGAGCGCCAACAGGTCGATGTGGGAACCTTGACGCTTGATCGAGTGGAAAGCGATGAGACCAGCGCCGCGACGGATATCAACTTCGACCCCTTGGTGCTGCCCGCGGGTATCAAGCCATCCGACGATCCTTTACTGAGTGCTCGCTCAGCGGTGTACGCGCAGTCGTTCAGAAGGCGTGCCGGCGAAACGAAGCAGCCGAGCGCGATCACGTCAGCCGACGTGGGTAAAGGAGGCTGAGAATGGCAACCCAACGCCTTCAATTCACCGCCTTCTCGCGGCTGCTGCACTGGACGATGGCCGCGATGATCTTGACCATGCTTTGCATCGGCGTTGCCATGGTCGCTTCGTTGAACAACTACCATGTGCTCGTATCGATCCATCGCCCGCTGGGCATCACGATTCTGATCCTGGTCGTCGTTCGCTTCGTGAACCGGCTCTTGAATCCGCCGCCGCCTTTTCCGGCCACGATGTCACACATGGAGGGTCTGATGGCAACGGCGTCGGAATTCACGATGTATGGTTTGATGTTCGTTCTCCCGCTGGTCGGCTGGGGAATGCTGTCGGCCGCGCGCTATCCGATTGTCCTTTTTGGCGCCGTGCATCTGCCTTTCATCCTGCCGCATGATGCTATGCTGTATGCGCTTTTGCGGACGGCGCACACCCTCCTTGCATACCTCTTTTTCCTGACGTTCATCGCTCACTTTGGGGCGATCTTGTTTCACACGCTGATCGTGCGGGACGGACTCCTGAAGCGGATGGCGCCATAGCAAATTCCTATCACTTGATCACAAATGGCATGACAGGTGATGGAGGAGCGAGTGCCGCGACGAGATCCCGCTGCGAAACCGAGATTAGATTTGCGCAATTTATAGATGCTTTCTGGCGCCGCTGTAGTTTGGCACAAGCATGGCCAAACTATCTTTGAAACAGTGACCGGCTGACGCATCAGGCTAAGTACGTTCTAAGAGAAGACCAGCGCTAGATCGCATGATCAAACTGCGCAGCTTCGTCGCCTCCGCTGCAGCGAGTGCGGCTGCCGCAGCGGTTGCATCGCGTCGTTCTCTCGCGTGGGGTTGAATCCGCTATTCGTCTGTCCTTCGATGGCGTTCGCATCAGTGGCGTGACTTCAATATGGAAATCGAAAAGGCGAAAGCCATGAAATTCGATTTAACCGGAGGCAGGGTTTCCAGCAGCAGTTGATATGGATTCGCTCAATCTTTGTTCTAAACTAAAATCAAAAAGACTGAGGTGAATTATGGCAATCACATCAATCAATCCGGCCACCGGCAAGACGATCAAGAGCTACGACGAAACGACCCCCGAACAGACCGCGGCTGCTGTCGCGCAGGCGCACGAGACCTGGCGGACATGGCGAACAACGTCCGTTCGCCGAGCGGGTCAAGCCGATGAAGAAGACTGCCGAGATGCTGCGCAAGCGCAAAGACGAGCTCGCAAAGCTTATGGCCGTGGAGATGGGCAAACCGCTCATGCAGGGCGCCGCGGAAGTCGAGAAGTGCGCCTGGGCGTGCGACTACTACGCCGACAACGCAGAAGCGCACTTGGCGCCGGACATCATCAAGACGGAAGGCGCCAAATCCTATGTCGCATTCGAGCCGCTCGGCGTCGTGCTGGCGATCATGCCGTGGAATTTTCCGCTGTGGCAGGTTTATCGGTTCGCCGCGCCTGCGCTCATGGCCGGCAACGTCGGCGTGCTGAAGCACGCCTCGAACGTGCCGGGCTGCGCGCTCGTCATCGAAGAGATCTTCAACCAGGCAGGCTTCCCTGAGGGCGCGTTTCGTTCACTGCTCATCGGCAACGCGCAGGTGCGGGCGGTGATCGAGCACCCTCTGGTGCGCGCAGTGACGCTCACCGGCAGCACGCCCGCGGGGATGGCCGTCGCTTCGCAGGCGGGGGCGGTGCTGAAAAAGACGGTGCTCGAACTGGGCGGTTCGGATCCCTACGTCGTGCTCGAGGACGCGGATCTCGACCAGGCGGTGCAGACGTGCGTCAACTCGCGACTGATCAATGCCGGCCAGAGCTGCATCGCCGCGAAGCGATTTATCGTCGTCGAGCCCGTGCGCGCGGCGTTCACCGAGCGCTTTGTCGCGCTCATGAAGACGAAGAAGATGGGCGATCCTCTCAAAGAAGGAACGGACCTCGGTCCCCCGAGTAACGTAGCAAAACTTTGAGATTGGAAACATGCTGATATCAGACAAAACTGTCGCGCAACTCTTGGTTGAGTGTTTGGAAAAAGAGGGAGTCGAATATGTATTCGGCCTTCCCGGCGAGGAGAACATCCGGATCGTGGATGCCGTGAGCGGTTCGTCGATCAGGTTCATTCTCGTCCGCAGCGAGCAAGGCGCTGCGTTCATGGCGGAGGTCTACGGCCGCCTCACAGGTAAGGCGGGGGTTTGCGCTGCCACGCTCGGCCCGGGAGCTATCAACCTTTTGCTCGGGGTGGCCGATGGACATCTGAATTCGGCGCCTCTGGTCGCGATCTCGGCGCAGGCCGGAGTCAATCGTCTCCACAAGGAGTCGCACCAGAGCCTCGATCTGGTCAGCATCTTTAAGCCGGCAACTAAATGGGCGGACATGTTGTTGACGCCGGCGTCTACTACCGAACTGATACGCAAAGCATTCAAACAATCGCAGTCAGAGCGACCCGGGGCAGTCTATCTGGCAATCCCCGAAGATATAGAAGCGGCGCCCGCGCCAATAGGCGCGCGACCGCTGGAAGTCAACGTGGTGCACGACGACGCGCCGTCGCCATCGCAGGTCGCGCGAGCAAGCGCGCTGCTCAAAGCAGCACATAATCCAGTTATTCTTGCCGGACACGGGGCGGTGCGTAATCAGGCTTCTGAAGCATTGGTACGCTTCGCCGAAAAACTGCATATCCCTGTCGCGACAACCTTCATGGGCAAGGGAGTTATCTCGGACGAGCATCCAAACTCCCTCGGGGTTGTGGGATTTATGGTGCGGGACTATCAAAATTACGCTTTCGAACATTCGGATGTCATCATCACGGTGGGTTACGACCTGCTGGAATTCTCTCCCACACGCATCAATCCCAAGGCGGACAAGCAAATCATTCACATTCACCGTATCCCCGCGGAAGTCGACGCGCATTATCCCATTTCAGTGGGCATTGAGGGGCACATTCCTTCCGCGCTGGATGCGCTCGGTGCTGCCGTGTCGCAGAAATACGGCATTCCCACTCAAGATTTTGCGCCGCGGCGGCTGCGCGAAACCGAGATCGAGAAAGGCAAGCGGAACGACTCCTTCCCGGTGAAGCCGCAACGTATCGTGGCTGACATCCGCGCTGCGATGGAGCCGGAAGATATTGTTCTCGCGGACACGGGAGCGGCGAAGATGTGGATGGCGCGTCTCTACCCAACCTACAAACCTGACACCTGTTTGATCTCAAATGGGCTGGCCAGCATGGCCTTCGCAATTCCCGGCGCATTGGCTGCGAAGCTCGTCTTTCCGCAACGCAAGGTGCTGGCGGTGGTGGGAGACGGCGCATTCATGATGAGCTCGCAGGAGATCGAAACGGCGATGCGCGAGAAGATTCCTTTCGTGATCCTGATCTGGGAAGACGGCGCCTACGGCTTGATCAAGTGGAAGATGGAGCTTGAATTGGGCCGCTCATCTCACATGAGTTTCACCAATCCCGATTTCGTCAAATACGCCGAGAGTTTTGGCGCAAAGGGCTATCGCATCACGGCTGCCGATCAACTCCTGCCGGCGCTACGGGAAGCATTGGCTTCCAATACGGTCTCGGTGATCACTTGCCCGGTGGACTATTCCGAAAACACCAAGCTCACCACCGCGCTCGCAGATTTGGCGGAAGACGCTTAGTTCGCGTTTGAGCGAAATGAAGTGGCGAGAGCAACTGATCGGCTTTAGCCTTTACATGATCAAAGCAGGGCTCAATCGGCAGTGCAGTAGCATTGCTGGTGTCTTGGGTCATGGCGAAAATCTGGGCGGTAGATCCAGAACACGGACGGCAACGCACTGAGAAAAACGACGGGAAGGAAGCGATATTATGACCAAGAAGAAGGTTGCCTTTATTACCGGAGCCAATCGCGGCATCGGACTAGAGACGACGCGCGAACTAGGCCAAAAAGGTATCGCTGTGGTTCTCGGCGCTCGTGACTACAATAACGGACAAGTCGCGGCGCGAGAGCTGAAGCGTTCGGGCATTGACGCGGACGCGCTGGAGTTTGACGTGCTGAAAAACGAGCATCATCGTTCCGTCTACCGATACTTCGAAGAGCGTTATGGAAGGCTCGACATTCTCATCAACAATGCCGGCGTGGGGCTAGAAGGCTCGGCTTCGGAGCTGGGAAAAACCAACACAACAAGCACTACGTCGATCGACCTGCTACGCAGGACCTTCGACGTCAATTTCTTCGGTGTCTTCGCGCTCACCCAAACTCTGCTCCCGTTGATCCGTCGGGCTCCGTCGGGCCGTATAGTAAACGTCTCGAGCATACTGGGTTCCCTCACATTACACGCAGACCCGACCTCGAGCGCGGCAGGTTACAAATACTTTGCTTATGGAGCCTCGAAAACGGCAATCAACGCATTCACGATCTATCTCGCTGATGCGCTGCGCAACACGCGGATCAAAGTCAACTCTGCGCATCCCGGGTGGGTGAAGACAGAGTTGGGTGGCGAAGCAGCCGACCTTGAATTGAGTGAAGGCGGAAAGACAAACGCCTGGCTGGCAACGCTCCCGGACGACGGGCCGACCGGCGGATACTTTCATATGGGCGAGGCGTTGCCCTGGTGATCAAGCGATAGAACAAAGCGGCCGGTGGCAAAGATCACCAACCGCCGCTCATCAACAATGATCTGAAAAGTTCGAGGAGGGAGCACTCTATGAGTCAATTCACAGGAAAAGTTGCATTGATCACTGGCGGCAATGCCGGTATCGGCCGTGCCGCCGCAATCGAGTTTGCCAAACAGGGCGCGAAGGTCGTCGTCAGCGGGCGCCGCGAGAAAGAAGGTCATGAAGTCATCGCCGAGATCAAAGCCTTGGGCGGCGAAGCGATCTTCGTGAAAACCGACGTTTCGAAAGCGCGCGATGTCAAAGCGATGATCGATCAAACGCTGGCGACCTTCGGCCGGCTCGATTTTGCCTTCAACAACGCCGGCGTCGAGCAATTGCTGACGCCGCTCCCTGATCAGAGCGAAGAGAGTTACGACCAGATCATGGACATCAACGTCAAAGGCGTTTGGCTGTCGCTCAAGCACGAGATTCCGGCGATGCTGAAGACCGGCGGCGGCGCCATCGTCAACAACTCCTCCGTTGCGGGACTGATCGGCGCTGCCGGGGTTCCGGTCTACGTTGCCAGCAAACACGCCGTCAACGGGCTGACCAAATCGGTCGCGCTGGAATACGCCAAACAAAATGTTCGAGTCAATGCCGTCGCGCCCGGGGCGATCGAGACGCGAATGTATCGCGACTTCGTGGCGAGGGCGCCTGAAGCAAAGCAAATGCTGGAATCCGCGACTCCCATCGGCCGCGTCGGCCAGCCGGAAGAGATCGCCAGCATCGTGATCTGGCTCTGTTCCGCCGGCGCATCGTTCACTACCGGACAGATTTTTGCGGTTGATGGCGGTTACACGGCCCAGTAGGTCAAACAACCGGTCAAGTTTGAAACCACCAAAACAACAGCAGCAAATCGAATAGAAACTGGAAAAGGTTGGCGAAGGGTTTTCCACCACAAGAATCGAGCTGGAGACCGAGGCCGACATTTCTGGCATTGACGACGCGACATTTCAAAAATACGCCTGTTGGGCGGGGATGCTTTGTTGTTTCCTTCCCGGCGAAATCACGTACCCTCATTAAGCATGACCATGACCAAATCTTCGGCGTTCAAGAGGACCAAATGAAAAGGCACGATGTCATAGCAATGACGCGGATGTCACTCGTCGCGCTCGTCGCGGGCTGCGCAACGTCTAGGTTCGGGACGATTCCTTTGGTACCTGAAAATCTAAGGCCCCCGGCCACCGAAGTGTTATCGCTTGAGACACAGGCCACCGGTGTGCAGATCTACGAGTGCAACGCCAGCAAAGATGTGCCGACACGGTTCGAGTGGGTCTTCAAAGCGCCGGAAGCTGACCTGTTCGATGAGGCAGGCAACAAGATCGGCAAACACTATGCAGGCCCGACCTGGGAATCGAATGATGGAAGCAAGGTGGTTGGTGAAGTGAAGGCGCAAGACACGGGTCCAGACTCCGGGGCCATTCCATGGTTACTGTTGAGCGCGAAATCAACTTCGGGGACCGGAGCCTTCAGTCAGACCAAGAGCATCCAACGTGTACATACCGTAGGCGGCAAAGCGCCCACCGAACCCTGTAGCCAGGCGCAGGCGGGCAAAGTGGCTCGGGTAGGCTACAAAGCTACGTATTACTTCTACGTTGCCAAACGGTAGGCAGGAAAACGCGGCTGACCCGGTGACCGAGAGTGTCCCGACCTAACCCTTGCGTCGAGCTGACACAAGTCGGTTATGCGCGGGCCAGGAGAGAGATGCCAGAACAGGATTACCTTGATTTCATGAAGTCGCGATTCCTGCCAAAATCATGAGCGCGGGACAATTATTCGAATGGCCAACACGAAATATCTGAGAGAGTAAACCGATGAGCGAAATGTTTCCTACTATCTACCTGGCCCGGCACGGTGAGACGGCGTGGAGCTTATCGGGCCAACACACCGGACTTACTGATCTGGCGCTGACAGAGCGCGGCGAACGTAACGCCCGCCAGCTTGGACAGCGGCTTAGCGGCTTGGCTTTCGCCAAAGTGTTCACCAGCCCGTTGCAGCGAGCTGTGCGAACTTCTGAGCTGGCCGGTTTCGCGGCAGTCGCCGAAATCGATCGCGATTTGCTCGAATGGAACTACGGAGATTATGAGGGCCGCCGCACGGCGGAGATCCTCGTGGAGCGCCCGGACTGGCAGCTGTTCCGTGACGGTTGCCCCGGAGGAGAATCGCCCAGCCAGGTGGGGGCGCGCGCTGATCGTGTCGTGCGCCGGTTGCGCGCGATCCAGGGCGATGTGTTGCTTTTTTCGAGCGGCCATTTTCTTCGGGTGCTCGCCGCCCGCTGGCTCGGTCTCGACGCGGCGGCCGGCAAGTTTTTCCTGTTGAGCACAGCGAGCGTGAGTGTGTTGAGCTATGAACACAACTTGTCCGAACCGGTGATCCGGTTGTGGAACGATATTCGTCATGTGGAGACGTAAACCGATGGGATTTAACCGCTACCCTTCCCTCCCCACGGGGACTGTGTCGCAAACACGAAAATGCCAGGGTTGTCATTCTGAACGAAGTGAAGAATCTCGCCCGATTAATAGGTTGCATAAGTCGAAATCCTTCGGTGGAGTTTATCCTGAGAACATCGAAGGACCTCAGGATGACATTGCGACACAACCTCCCATCAGAGGGGAGCGTTCGACTGGAGGGGCGCATAGCATTTTGACCGGAAGTTCAACTTCAGAGAGGAATCTTTGATGAAAGCAGAGACGCAGGAAATTCCAGTTCCGCCAACGTCGAGTGCATCCGATGATATGTCGAAGCTCATCCGGCGATACGACTGCGGGCCGATTCCGTTCGCGGGAACGGACGAGTGCATTTTATGAACGCCATCTTGTTTTCGACAATGTCATTGAACTGATGGCTGCCGGCCCGCGCGAGCGTTTTGAGGCCTTCGCCCGCTCGGTGCGCGATATTATGTCGCAGCGCTGGATTCATACCGAGAAGGCCTACGCGCACGCGGACCCCAAGCGCGTCTATTATCTCTCGATGGAGTTTCTTATTGGCCGCTCGCTCGCCAACAACGTTACCAACCTTCTCCTCGATCCGGTCGCGCAAGAAGCGGTCAAGCAAGAGAAGATCGACTGGTTCGAGTTGCTGGAGCAGGAACCCGATGCGGGTCTGGGTAACGGCGGGCTCGGCCGCCTTGCCGCTTGCTTCCTTGACTCGATGGCGACGATGCAAATTCCCGCCATGGGCTATGGCTTGCGCTACGAATACGGCATCTTCAAGCAGACGATTCAGGACGGCTGGCAACGCGAAGTCCCGGACAACTGGCTCCGTCGACCCGACCCATGGGAGGTTGTCCGTCCTTGTGAAACGGTGGAAGTGAAACTCAACTGCTCGTTTGAAATGCGCGGTGGTAACTTGCGCGCGATCATCGGCCAGCCATCCAGTCTGATCGGCATTCCCTTCGATCGTCCCGTCGTGGGTTACGGCGGCAAGACTATCAATACGCTCCGGCTCTGGGCTGCGGCCGCACATGATTACTTCAACTTTCAGGAATTCAGCAGCGGCGATTTCGTCGGCGCGCTGGCCGAGACGCTCGAGGCCGAATCGCTGACGCGGGTCTTATATCCCGACGACTCGACGAGCCAGGGGCAGGGATTGCGTTTCATGCAGGAGTATTTTCTGGTCGCCTGTTCCCTGGCGGATCTCGTGCGGCGCTTCCAGGCGAGCAACGCCGACTGGAGCGCGCTTCCCGGCAAAGTCGCCATCCAGCTCAACGATACTCATCCGGCGCTGGCGGTCCCCGAGTTGATGCGGATCCTCCTCGATGACGCGCACCTCGGATGGGACGAAGCCTGGGACCTTACGCAAAAGACTCTGGGATACACCAATCACACTTTGCTCCCCGAAGCTCTCGAGAAATGGCCGCTCGCGTGGTTTGAGATCATGCTGCCGCGTCAGTTGCAGATTATCTTGGAGATTAATCGGCGCTTCCTCGATACGGTTCGGCACCGCTTCTTGGGCGACGAAGGTCGCGTTCAGCGCGTCAGCCTCGTCGAGGAGGGCGCCCAGCGCAAGATTCGCATGGCCAATCTGGCGATCGTCGGCTCGCACAGCACGAACGGAGTCGCCGCCATACACTCGCGCCTGCTGCGCGCGACGACGGTCAAAGATCTGGCTGAAATCTATCCCGAGCGCTTCAGCAACAAGACCAACGGCGTCACCCCACGCCGCTGGCTGCTGATGGCCAACCCGGCGCTCGCGCGCACGATCACCGCCGCCATCGGTGACGGCTGGATGACCGACCTCAGCCAATTAAGAAAATTGAAGCCGCTAGCTGAAGACCGAGCTTTGCGCGACGATTTTCGCAAGGCCAAGCGCGAGGCCAAGACAAAATTTGTCGATTGGCTCAAGCGCACCTCCGGCGAGACGGTGGACCCGGATAGCATCTTCGATTGCCAGATTAAGCGCATCCACGAATACAAGCGACAGCTGCTCAACGCATTGCGCGTCGTGGTGCTGTACAATCGTCTGCGCGAGAACCCGAACCTTGATATGACGCCGCGGACGTTTCTTCTTTTCCGGCAAGGCGGCGCCCGCCTATCAGCTCGCCAAGGTCATCATAAAGTTCATCAACAACCTCGCCGGCACCATCGATGGCGATCCGGCCATGCGCGGCCGGCTCAAGGTTTTGTTCCTGCCGGAATACTGCGTTTCGCTCGCGGAGCGGCTGATCCCCGCCAGCGACGTCTCCAACCAGATCTCAACCGCCGGCTACGAAGCCAGCGGCACGAGCAACATGAAGTTCATGATGAACGGCGCGCTGACGATCGGCACGCGCGACGGCGCGACGATCGAAATGGCCGAAGAAGCCGGCGCAGAAAATTTTTTCCTGTTTGGCCTCACTGCGGAACAGGTGACGGCCAGCCGTGGCTGGTACAGCCCGCAATGGCACTATGACAACGAACCGGAGACCCGCGCGGCGTTGGACCTGATCTTCTCCAACTACTTCAGCCGCTATGAGCCAGGCGTCTTCGGTCCGCTGCGCGACGCGCTACTGGCGCGCGGCGACTACTATATGCACTTGGCGGATCTCAGGTCCTATCTCGAGGCGGACCAGCGCCTGCGCGAGTTGTATAATGACACTGAGGGCTGGATGCGTAAGGCGATTTTAAATGTGGCCGGTTCAGGGAAATTCTCCAGCGACCGCACGTATCGCCGAGTATGCGGCAGAGATCTGGAATGCGAAGCCCTGTCCGGTGGACTAGCCGGTTAATGAAAATCCTCTCGGAGTCCTTCGACATCGCTCAGGCCATCCTGACTTACAAGAACGACGGAGGGGAATTGATTTCACTAATGATGTCCCGTTCATGCTGAGGCACTCGAAGCATTCCGAATTTTTTTTCCGCAACCTGCTAGACTAGGAAGAGGTCTCTGCTGCGCATCGAAGGAAACGATGGAAACGAAGTTTATAATCAAAGATATCCGAACCCTTCGTCGACCTTGCGTAGTCAGAAGATGATTCATCTAAACTTCGAGTCGCTATGACATCACCTAACTCCATTGTTTTTCTCGTCGACGTGGACAATACGCTGCTCGACAACGACCGCATCCAGGACGACATCAAGCGCCACCTCGACCGTGAGTTCGGAGTTGCCGCCCGCGAGCGCTACTGGACGATTCTCGAGCAGCTGTTTGCCGACTTGGGCTATCGCGATTATCTCGGCGCCCTGCAACGCTACCGGGTCGAGCATCCACGAGATATTCACCTGCTGTCGATGTCGTCGTTCTTGGTCGACTACCCCTTCGCCAATCGTTTGTATCCCGGATCGCTCGATGTGTTGGAACGATTTCGCGGGTGGGGACAGACGGTCATCTTGTCGGACGGAGACGTGGTCTTTCAACCGCGCAAGGTCGAACGCTCAGGCATCTTCGAAGCGGTGGAGGGGCACGTGCTGATTTACATCCACAAGGAAAAGGCGTTGGATGACGTCGAACGGCGTTACCCCGCTGAGCACTATGTCTTGGTGGACGACAAGCTGCGCATCCTAACCGCCGTCAAAAAAATCTGGGGTGACCGCGTGAGCACCATCTTTCCGCGGCAAGGTCAGTATGCTCACGATCCGAAGGTCGTCGCCGCATGTCCGCCCGCGGACCTGACCGTGGAGTGCATCGGCAACCTGCTTGATTATGACTTGCCCGCGCTGCTGGCGGGCCAACAATCGACCCAAATTTCTCCGGAGGTGAAACCATGAAAGCGACCCAACTGCTCCACAACCTGGGCCAGAGTCTCTGGCTCGACAACATCACGCGCGATCTACTGACCAACGGCACGCTCAAGCGCTACATCGACGAGCTGTCGGTGACGGGGCTCACGTCGAATCCGACGATCTTCGATCACGCCATCAAGAACAGCAGCGCTTACGACGTTGCGATCCGCGCAGGTCTGGCAAAAGGAAAATCGGGCGAGGCGCTGTTTTTCGATCTGGCGCTGGAAGATCTCACCCAGGCCGCCGATCTCTTTCGACCCATTTACGACCGGACCAATGGCGTGGACGGATGGGTATCGCTGGAGGTATCTCCCCTGCTGGCCTACGACACGGCCAGCACTCTCGCGGCGGCGAAGGAACTGCACCTCCGGGCGGGACGGCCGAATTTATTAATCAAGATTCCTGGCACCAAGGAAGGGCTGCCCGCGATCGAAGAGGCGATCTTTGCTGGAATACCGATCAACGTAACACTCTTATTCTCCCGCGAGCACTACGTGGCGGCGGCCGAGGCATTCCTGCGCGGCATCGAGCGGCGCATCGATGCCGGGCTCAACCCCGAGGTCGGTTCCGTGGCCTCGGTGTTCATTAGCCGCTGGGACGCCGCAGTGGCAGGCAAGGTGCCGGCCACACTGACCAATACACTCGGCATCGCCATCGCCAACCGTATTTACAAGGCATCCCGCGATCTGCTCGGCTCGCCGCGCTGGCAGCGCATCTACAACGCCGGAAGTCGTCGGCAACGCCTGCTGTGGGCGAGCACCGGAACCAAAGACCCCAAAGCCTCCGATGTCCTTTATATCAAAGCGCTCGCCGCGCCTTTCACGGTGAACACGATGCCCGAGGGAACGTTAAAGGCTCTTGCCGATCACGGTGAACTGAGCGAAATCATGTCGGCCGATGGCGGCGATTGCGAAGTGGTATTGGCCGAGTTCGCCAAGGCCGGCATCGACATCGACGCATTGGCCGCAAGGCTGCAAGACGAAGGCGCCAAATCGTTCGTCAATTCCTGGAACGAACTCATGGGTGTAATCGCTTCCAAGAGCGCGACGCTTGCGAAAGCGAGCTAGTCCTAGCGCATTGGAGTCGGAACGACAAATGACCCAAATTTCACCACGAAGCACCCAGTGCGGCGAGGCAACCAAACTCGAATATCCGAAAGCGAAAGGGCACAAAGTTCAGAGATTGAGAGTGAAAATCATTTAAAGAGCTCTTTTCATTTCGATCTTTGGATTTCGCTTGGAGGAATTCCGTTCCGGACTTTCGATGCCAGATATTTGCGCAGGCCGCGATTTTGACTATAGTGATACGAAGAGCACGAAGTTTAAAGAAAGATTATGAACCTTCGTGGCTTCACATCGTGGGGAAAAAAATCTCAACGATAGTAATAACGAAAGCTTCATCATGAATGTGCTGGTTATCGATATCGGCGGGAACAACGTAAAAATTCTCGCCAGCGGACAAAACGAGCCGCGGAAGTTTTCGTCCGGACCCAGCTTGACACCGAAGCAGATGGTCGCGGGAGTCAAGAAGCTCGCCGGGGACTGGAAGTATGACGTGATATCGATTGGCTATCCCGGGATGGTTGTACGGAATCGGCTGGTTGCGGAACCGCATAACCTCGGACGCGGCTGGATGGGGTTTGATTTTGCAGCCGCGTTCAAGCGTCCGGTCAAAGTTGTGAATGACGCCGCCATGCAAGCTCTGGGAAGCTACAAGGGCGGCAAGATGTTGTTCCTGGGGCTGGGAACCGGTCTCGGTTCCGCTATGATCGTCGATGGTATTCTTGAGCCGATGGAGCTGGCCCACCTTTCCTACAAAAAGGGTACCTATGAAGATTATGTCGGCGCGCGAAGCTTGGCGAAGCGCGGAAAAAAGAAATGGCGGAGCCATGTCGCGGAAGTGGTGAATTGCCTGATCGCCGCCCTCGAACCGGACGACGTGGTTCTTGGCGGTGGCAACGTAAAAAAATTGAAGGAGCTACCTAAAGGCTGCCGCGAGGGCGACAACGCCAATGCTTTCCTGGGCGGGTTTCGCCTCTGGGAGAACGCGGATAAGCGCAGGACTTCAATTCCCGCAAAGACTCGCTCCGCCTCACCACAAAGAAATAAAAGGAGTCAGAGATGACAAAACAAATCGCGCCGCTTACTCAGCGCCAAGCATGGAAGGCCCTTGAAGCTCACCATCAAGAATATCCGCGAGTTCCATCTGCGCAAGCTCTTCGCAGACGACCCGAAACGCGGCGAGCGCATGACGGCCGAAGCGCTGGGCCTCTATCTGGACTACTCGAAGAATCGCATCACCGACGAAACCCTCAAGCTCCTGCTGCAACTTGCCGAGGAATCCGGGCTGCGCGAACGCATCGACGCCATGCAACCGTCCGTCGAATACGTCTCCTCGCCGAAAACGGGCTCACGCCGGAAACGCTCGCCTAAGCTCGTCGCTCTCTACGAGCACTCGGTCTTCACCCAAGGTGTTATCTGGAACATTGATTCCTTAGACCAGTGGGGTGTGGAGCTGGGTAAAGTGTTGGCCCAACGCATTATCCCGGAATTAGAGAGCAAGGAAGAGCCGACTCTCAACCATGATAGTTCGACCAACAACCTGATCCGGCGTTACCGAAAGCTGAAGGGACAAAAGACAGAATGAATTCGAAACTCGAAATCCGAAATTCGAAACAAATCCAAATGATCAAAAAGCAGAAAATTCCAAACAAGTTCATTTCGGATTTTAATTTTTGATTTCGGTTTCGACTGTTTCATTTGTTTCGGATTTCGTGCTTCCGATTTCGGATTTTGATTCACAAACAATCTGCTGAGAGAAAGGAATTAACTATGCGACTTGCAATGATTGGTCTTGGCAGGATGGGCGGAAATATGGTGCGCCGACTGATGAGCGCCGGACACGAAGTCATCGTGTATTCCGCTACGGCGAAAACGAGGGAGAGCTTTGCAAAGGAGACCGGCGCCCTTGCGGCTGCCTCGATTGACGACCTTGTTGCCAAGCTAAAGCCGCCACGTGTGATCTGGCTAATGGTGCCCGCGGCCGCGGTCGATAAAACGTTGGACGATGTTGCGAACCGGCTGCAGCAGGAGGACATCCTCATCGATGGCGGCAACTCGTATTACATCGACGACATCCGCCGAGCCAAATACCTCGCTACCAGGGGGATTCACTACGTCGATTGCGGAACCAGCGGCGGAGTTTGGGGATTGACACGGGGATACTGTTTGATGATCGGAGGCGAGAAGCCGGTGATCGACTATCTCGATCCGATCTTTGCCACGTTGGCTCCCGGCGGGGGCGACATCGCGCGCACTCCGGGGCGCGAAAAGATCGTCGGCACGGCCGAACAGGGTTATCTGCACTGCGGCCCAAACGGCGCGGGGCACTTTGTCAAAATGGTTCACAACGGCATCGAGTACGGCATCATGGCGGCTTATGCCGAAGGGCTGAGCGTGCTGCGCGCCGCCAACATCGGCAAGCAAAAACATGAGATCGATGCTGAGACGACGCCCTTGCGCGATCCCGAGCACTATCAATATGACCTCAATCTGCCGGACATCACTGAGGTATGGCGGCGCGGCAGCGTGATCGCGTCGTGGCTGCTGGATCTAACAGCAAGCGCGCTGATCAAAAATCCCGATCTGGCAAATTTTTCCGGCCGGGTGTCGGACTCGGGCGAAGGGCGATGGACCATCAAGGCCGCCATCGACGAGGCCGTGCCGGCCCACGTTCTGACAGCGGCCCTCTATGAGCGTTTTAGCTCGCGCGGTGAGGCGGATTTCGCCGATAAACTGCTCTCGGCTATGCGCTATGAGTTCGGCGGTCACTTGGAAAAATCGGCCGGATGAGAAGGGAGCTATATATGTTCCGCATTAGGATGCGCCGGCCTTGCCCACACGATGATCGGCACATTGAGATGGCCGTGTTTTGATCATCGTCTGCAGCGACGGAAAAATTTTTTGGCGAGATCGCCGGTGGCGCCGAAAAAGACCGGCTTAAACGTCGATCAGTTTCGGGACAGAGCGCGCGAGAGTATCGAGAAACATGGAGGTGGCGTCGATCCCGGGTTGAGCATGACTGAGAGACATGTATTCGTAGAGCGCAACAGAAGGCGCGTGTTCTTCTGTCGAGATTTCGACTCACTCCGGTATATCGACACGACATTTTCGTCAGAAGCAGCGACAGAACAAAAAGCTTGTCGATTGTGACCCGCTTCTTCATCTCTGTTACTCACAATAGATAATAAATTGCGGTGCTCCCATAGATCGATGACACAAAAGTCAAAGCCGTTGGCTGGCTGGCTTAATCCTTGCTGTTCCATGGTCTAGCAGCCGAGCGATCATTCAAATGAAACCGCGGCGCGCAGCGATCATCCACCGCGGTATGCATGAACGCTCGGCCGAAAAAAAAGGAGAGTGCCAAGATGAGACCAATTACTTTTTCAATTGTTGCAGTTCTTCTCGTCGTGTTTCTGAATGCCACCGCCGCGCATGCGAGCACGCAGGACGACGTCAATCAGGCCGTGACGATTATTCAGCGCTTCCAGGAAATCCCTGACCGAGCAATTCCCGATAGAGTTCTGCGAGACGCTAAAGGTTTAGCGATCTTGACCGTTACGAAAGCCGGGTTCATCGGCAGTGGCAGAGGCGGGAGCGGCATTGTCGTCGCGCGAACCGGAAAGGGTTGGAGCGGTCCTTCGGCAATCGGTACGGGAGGGATAGGAGTCGGCTTTCAAGCTGGCGTGGAGATCACTGAATTTGTGATTGTCCTCAACACTCAAGAAGCTGTTGACGCATTCTCGAAGGGCGGCAATGTTACCCTCGGGGGCAACCTGAGCGCAGCGGCCGGTCCGGTCGGGCGTACCGCCGAGGGAAATGTGGCGCTGCAGGCGGCCATGTATACGTTATAGTATCAGCCAGGGACTTTTTGCCGGTATTTCTTTGGAGGGCACGGTAATCGCGACCCGGGATGAGGCCAACGCGGAATACTACGGTAAGCCGGTCGCGGCCAAGGACATTCTCGCGGGCAAGGTAAAACCGCCGGCGGGTGAACAGAAGTTGCTGCAGGTTCTATCGAAATACTCAGCCCCGAAATACTCAGCCCGGTAGGGCTGAAACCACTGCGGTCGCATCGCAGCAGCAAATCGACAGGAGTCTTTATGCCAACACGGAAAGCGGAAGCAGAATGGCAAGGCAATTTGGCCGAAGGCAGCGGACGGTTGAAATTGGCCAGTGGCGCGTTTGACGGCCCGTATTCGTTTAAGTCCCGATTTGAGGAAGGCCAATCGGCCACCAACCCGGAAGAGTTGATTGGCGCGGCTCACGCCGGGTGCTTCACGATGGCGCTGACCGCGCAGCTCTCGCGCGGGAGAATCACGCCAACGCGCATCCATACCGAAGCGCGAGTGAAACTGGAAAAGATCGGCGAAGGATTTTCCATCACATCGATCGAGTTGGAGACCGAGGCCGACATTCCTGGCATGGACGACGCGACATTTCAAAAATATGCGCTGGACGCCAAACTGAATTGTCCTGTGTCAAAGGCGCTGGCCGGAACGAACATTCGCCTGACCGCAAAACTGCTTTAGCAAATACGGCGACGTTTAGAAAAACTGTGCGGTTACTTCAAAGGTGCGCTCGTCATTCGTGATGGGCACCAGTTTTCGAATTGGCTTACACAGGGTAGGAGAGTCATGATTCTCTCTCGCTGTCATGGGGCAGCGTGAATTGAAAGACTGCACCGCAAGGCGTATTGGGCGTAGCCCAAAGAAGGCCCCCGTGTGCCTCGATGATCGAGCGGCTGATCGCCAGCCCCATCCCCATTCCATCCGGCTTCGTCGTGTAGAAAGGGTCGAAGAGATGTTCTAGATTTTCTGGATTCAGCCCCACCCCCGCATCGCGTATGGCAATCACCACGCCGCTCGATCCGTCTCTCTCAGTACTGACCCCTAACTCGCGGCTCCCTTCGTTACTCCGGTTCATCGCTTCGATGCCGTTGATAAGCAGATTGAGGATTACTTGTTGAAGCTGAATTCGATCTGCGCGTACGGCCGGCAAATTATCCGCGAGTTGAGTTTGTAACGAAACACGATTCATGTGCATTTCGCTGCGAGCCAGTGCAATGACTTCTAGGACCGCGTCATTGATATTGAGCCAGTCCTGCCGCGGAAGCGATTTTTTGACGAGGTCGCGAATTCGCCCGATCACTTCGCTTGCACGGCTGCTATCACGGATGATGCGCTCCACGGCGGCCCGTGCCTCATCTAGATCAGGCGATTGGCGGGTGAGCCAACGCAAAGAGGCATTAGCATTGGTGATAACAGCGGAGAGCGGCTGGTTTACCTCGTGGGAAATGGAGGCAGTCATCTCGCCCAGAGTCGCCACGCGCGTGACATGCGCCAGCTCCGCCTGCGCCTTGTGTAGCGCTTCTTCGGCCCGCTTGCGCTCGGTGATGTCATTATTAGTCTCCAGGACTCCAACCGGTTTTCCCCGTTCGTCCAATTGCAGCGCCCAGCGGCTCGCCACCACCACCTGTGTTCCGTCGCGCCGAGTGTGGATCAATTCCGCCTCCCAGCGACCCGTGCTCTTGAGCTCTGCTGTGATCTCTTCCAACGGTGCCGGGAAGATCGTCTGCGTGAGGTGGTGAGAAACCTGCCCGACCGCCTCGTCCTTTGTCCATCCGTACAGTTTTTCGGCGCCACGATTCCAGAAGGTGATGACGTCGTTGATGTCGCGCACGAAGACTGTGTCGTGCGTGAGATCGAGGAGGTTTGCCCTTTCTCGCAAAACCTCTTCGCCGCGTTTGCGTTCCGCGATCTCGGCCTGCAACTCCTTCAGTAACCCGCCGCAGGTCGGCGGTCCGCTCCTCGACTCGAGCTTCTAACTCATCGCGCGCCTCCTTGAGCGCCTCCTCTGCCCTCCGCCGTTGAACACTTATCCAGCAGGCGAGCAGGGCTGACAATAAGAACAGGAGGATGAATGGCCGGTTGTCTATGCTTACCGTCGGCATCTGGTTCCCTGGCGCAAAGTAGTAGCCTACTACCAGCGTGGAGAGCGCTACGGCAAGCAACCCCGGCCCGATTCCACCGAACCATGCGCTGATGATGACTGCTATGTAAAAGAGCGGCGTTCGGAGTGTGGTGTGGCGCTCCAGCGAGTTCGTGATGCCCAGCGCCACTGCGACACCCAGCATGGCAAATCCGTATTGCCAAACCGCAGGGAATTCGCTGTGCCAGAGAATCTAGCTTCAAGACGCCCGCGCCTCCATCCGATGAATTAGAGATACTTCTCAATGTATCTGGTCGAATGAATGCGTAGAAGTCTGAACTCAACCATCCTATCAAAGCCGCAGGGTGATCAAAAGCTCCGAGCCACATACGGCCCGGCGACGCTCCACGCAGCTAAGCTTGCCCTTCTGCGCGGCGGACTTTTGGAATACTTGAACTAAACGGGGTGTGCCTGTCGCGGGAGAAATGCGTGACACAAAATGTCTTGTGTACCAGCTTTTCCTTCCTTCGACTCCGGTCAAGATTGCGGAGAATAGGGTCTCAATAGGCCGATGCTTCGAACCAGATCGGCCGCTCCATCGCCAAACCACTCGGCAAATGAGGGCATAGGCCGTGGATCGCTGTTCAAGGCATGGCTGCCGTGTCTTCGCCACTAAGCGCCCAAGGAAGAAAGTCAGCCAACGCCTACGATAGCGAGGCAGCACCTTGCTGAAAGTCATCGTCATGGCGCCGGTTGGTAATTTGGCGGTGGCGGCGGAAACGACGATGACGGCGCTATTGCTGGAGGACTCATCGGGACAAGACCTGGAATTTGGTTTCCTTTGGCGTACATGCATTGCTCGTAGGCAATATTATATCGCTGTTGCAGCGTGAAGCCTGTTCCATACCCGACATGCGCACCAGCTCCGGTACCTACGAGCAATCCCGTTCCGGCGCCGACGCCGGCGCCTATTCCGGGATTACCTGCGGCGGCTCCGATCGCCGCTCCAGCGATAGCTCCCACCGCTGTCCCAATCGCCGCACCACTCACAGTGTCTTGCGTGGCGGCTGTTTGAGGATTGATGCCGGTTTGCCGATCAGCAAACTGCCGGCACACGGTGTCATCGGCGACAAAAACTTCGAAAGGTTTTCCCGGGGCGGGCATCACCGCTAGAGTCGGTCCGGTCGGGATCGTGGCGCACCCTGTGATCGTCGCCAATAAAATGATGAAGAGTAGTCTCGCGTTCATATTTAACTCCGCTTATCGCACGGGAGGTGGAGGTGCACCGGGTGCGGCCGTCGGCGGAGGTGTTGCGGGCACGGTCCTCCAGCCTGAAGGGCACTCGGTAACGTAGGGGTAATAGCCGGAGGGCCTATCGCAGTAATACCACACTTGAGTTTGTGGCTGCGCCTGCGCAACCGGCGGTGCCGGCTGAACCGCTATGACCGGAGGAACATACGGATCTGGATAGGGATAGACCGGGGCCGGATAGAAGTACCATCCTCCCGGTATGACCCACCACCAGCCGAACCGACCGCTGTGCCACCCATGCGACCAATGACCACCACGCCACACGACAAAGTCGTGCCCGCGAAAATGTCCGATATCGCCGTGCCAACCAGGGCCTCCCCCGCGCCAAGGCGCCGCTCCGACCGGCACAGCGACAATTGTCATCCATGCGGTCAATGCCAACAGAGCAAATGCAATTCTGGATATTTTTTTTATTCGCGTGTTTTTCCCCATAGGACTTCTCCTACTTGTTCACGTGAACAGATTAGAGCAAGACCCACGCCATGGATTGTGCTGCACATCGACGGCGAAAATACGCGTTCATCCAAAGATACCGCGGTGTCGAACATTCAAAACTGGTGTGGCTAAGAGGAGAGAGGTGTGGCTAAGAGGAAGATCGTCAGGAAAGAAGCCTCACCCCAACGTCTGCGGCAAACGCTGAGTGCCAGGCAATCGCTTTCCGTAACTGGTATATCCCTTGCTCTGTTCCAGAGATGAGTGGGTGTGTTCCAGACGAAATCTCGACACTAGAAGAGATCGCATGATGTCTAACGCGTGAGAGTTCCATGCGAGAAAATCAAAACGACAAACTCGACACGCTGCTCGGTCATCGCCGGTTCCATCCCGCCGATCCAGACCTGCCGGAGCGAATTATTCTCAAAGCGCAGCGCGTACGACGAGCTAAACAGCGCCGCCGGCGAAGCGGAAAGCGTTCTAATCTTCCGCAAGCAAGCCGAGTGGCAGAGCGCGACTAATGCACGACGAAGATTGGGATAGAAACTGTTGCCATTTTTTCTTTGACCTTGGGCAGACAGGACACTTCAATAACAACGCACGCAATTCCAATCACGTTGAAGACGACACGATTGCCGATATTTTGCCTGCTGTCGATAGGCCGTCACATTTCTTTCGTCACAGTTTTTCCAACCGAAAGACGGAGCAATCTCCTATGTTCCAAGTTTCCGTTACTTCCAGGTGTCATCTAGACATCGATCTGCTTTGGCACAAGCCTTGCCGAGCTAACTTAAAGAAAGAGAAGCGATTCGGGTTTTCAGGGCTTCCGAGAGACGCGCGGGTTTCCTGACACGCGTTACGACGTGAATTCAAGAGGTTCAATGAACGATTGGGTCAGGTAGAGATTGAAAATACCCGGCGAGTGTTTAGTTCGGTTTTATCGGTAGGAATGACGTCAATAAAAGGAGCCTGAAATGGAACGCAAAATTGAAGTCCGCCACGTGTCGTTGGAAATAAAGGCCGACTTTGAGAGTTTCACTCAAACGCTCGAAAAATCTCTCGGTCGATTCGACTCCTCTCTAGCTAAGGATCTCGAAACGGATCCTCGGTCGGTAGAAAAGCGCCTTGAAGCATCGGCTGGAGAAGAAGGTCTTATGCTTTTCAACGTCCAGGAGCATGGCAAACTCCTGAACATCGTCGGAGCGCCAACCAAAGCTAAGCAGTACGTTCTGGGAAACCCGCTCATCGCGGTGACGATGACCCGCCGTGATATTAGAGCGGCACTCTATGCGCCGCTGAGAGTGTTGGTCTATGAGGCCAACGACCAGTCGACGCGCATCGAATTTGATCAGCCTTCTTCTCTCTTCGGGCAGTTCGGTAATCCGGACGTCACCACCGTGGCGCGATCTCTCGATACAAAACTAGCGAACTTGATCAAGAAGGCTGAACGATCGGCAAAAGAATCGCGAGCCGTCTGATTTAGACGAGGAGACGTCGATTTCAATAATCGAAACCGTAAAACTGCCCAACCCGCCACGTTGAAGCACATAGAATTCACTATGCGTATCGCAGCTTCGGGAATGCGGCCGGTGTGCCGTTCGTTTCGTTTCAGTGTTTTCGCGATGGAATGGATGCCGTGCCCGCTCGCTCAGTTCCTCGGGGATCAGATGTCCGAGACCCGCGGGGTCGTCTTCGAGCCGTAGTCGCCGCGCATGAAACTGCGCGAGGTTTGGGTGGTGGCTCTGTTTCAGCATGAGAGCCTGCTGCGTTCCACGTGCCCCCGATTTGGAGTGCCCCTAATGAATTCCATCCCGAAGACTTATTCCCTTCGGGACTTTGGCAAGGCGTGTGCCATCCTCTGTAAGAGAAGATTAGCTCGCGATGATCCGAATGCGGAGCGAGCGACGTTTCTACTTACCTAGTTGCTGGTGGAAGTTGATCGCTCGTGCTTCGCGGTCCGGCTGAAAAGTAAATCGCAGCCGCCGGTGGTGTCGAAATATCGACACTGTTCCGACATATCGACACGGCATCTCCGTGGGAGCAGCCGATATAAAAAGAACCGTGCCGATTCTGAACCGCTGCTTCATCTCAGTTCCCCAGGTGTTGCGACGTTCCGAGTAATCGACTTCTGCAAGAGCCGAACCCTTTGGCCGGTTGGCTCAATGCTTGCTGCCTCATCACGCAGCTAATTCACCGCAGAGGAATTCGGTGGCGTCTCCCTTTTTCTACAAACGTGGGCAATTCTTCAATGCGCTTGTCGTGTTGCCAAACCCATCACGCTTCCGATCAGCCTTGCTTTATATATTCGGCGTTCCGAGGCTGACTCCAGCGTATTCAGTGCACAAAGTCTCATCGATTATCACGAGGTAAAAAATTTGGAGGGTAACAATGGATAACCGTTACACGCTTCCCGACTTGCCCTATGACTACGCGGCGCTCGAACCGCACTACTCGGCGAGGCTGCTCGAGCTGCATCATGACAAGCACCATGCCGCCTACGTTGCGGGCGCGAATACGACTCTTGAGAAGCTCGCCGAGGCTCGAGAGAAGTGCGATTTCGCGGCCATCAACCAGTTACAGAAGAATCTCGCCTTTCATCTTTCCGGGCACGTATTGCACTCGCTCTTCTGGCGCAACATGAGCCCGCACGGTGGGGGCGAGCCCGACGGGGAACTGGCTGCGGCCATCAAAGAATCGTTCGGCTCAGTGGCCAACCTCAAGGGCCAGCTCAACGAGGCGGCACTCAACGTCCAAGGCTCGGGCTGGGGCACGCTCGCCTGGGAGCCGCTCGCCAAGCGGCTCGTGACCGAGCAGGTGTACGACCACCAAGGCAACATCGGCAACGGCACCGTGCCGCTTCTCGTGCTCGACATGTGGGAGCATGCCTACTATCTGCAATACCAGAACGTGAAGGGGGAATGGGTGAAGGCCTTCTGGAAGATCGTCAACTGGGAGGACGTCCGCCAACGCCTGCAGAAAGTTCGCACTCTGGACTTGGGACTGTAGCTTACGCTGATTGCGGACAACCAGCCGGCCGTCGGATCGCTGAGCAATTGACCGAAAGAATCGACGGGTTAGATCGAACAGACTCGCGCGGCAACACGGCCGCGACAAGAATAGCAACTTCTTCTACGCGGCACTGCAGTACACGTTCTGAAAACCGGAGGAAGAGCGTCATGTTCAATACAACGCGAGACATCGTTGCGTTAGCCACGGTCTTGTTGATCTTATTATTTCTGTTGATCCACACGGCGAACGCCGGCGCGCAGAACCAAGCGCGCGCTGATATCAAGAACGCCGAGGGAAAAAGTGTTGGCACCGCTTCCCTTCGTGAGACGAAGGATGGAGTGGTCATAACTGTAAACGTCAAAGGGCTGCCTCAAGGGTTGCACGCGGTGCATGTCCACACGGTCGGCAAATGTGACGCGCCCGCCTTTACGAGCGCCGGAGGTCATTTCAATCCGCAGAACAAAAAGCATGGTTTAAAAAATCCCGATGGTCCTCACGCCGGTGATCTACCGGATATGTTTGTCAACAAAGACGGGATGGGACGATATGAGGCGCTCATGGAGAGCATGACGCTGGGCGCTGGAGAGACGTCTGTATTTGACGCAGATGGAAGCGCCATCGTCGTCCACGCAACTGCGGACGATAATGTCACTGATCCCGCGGGTAATTCTGGAGATCGGATCGCCTGTGGCGTAATTATAAAAGCCGAGGCAAAGGGAAAGTAGGCTTTAGAAGCTGGATCGAGGATTCTCCACTTCACAACAAACGCGACGCCGCTCGATCTGCTGCTCCGATAGTTTATTTCTCACGGCGACGCAAACGCTTGGGCTTAAGAGCTCTCCAACCGAAAGAAGTCACTGCAGTCATCATGATTGCAGCGAGAACGATGTGTTCGGCTTTTGTCAGGTAACCCTCGAGCCAGTGAATATACTCGCCAAAACCTAAGCCGAAGGCGTAGCCGAATGCGACAGTCAAGGGAACATAGACCGCGGCGCCAGCAAATGTTCGCTAGGAAAAACCGTGGAAACGGCATGCCCGCGATGCCGGTCATGGGTCCGGCCAGGAACCGAAGTCCTGGAATAAACCGCGCCAAAAAAACCGCGACTTGACCGTGACGATTTACAAAATTTTGCATCACGTCCAAGCGTTCGGAACTAATAAATAGCTTTTGTCCGTAGCGCTCGATTGTCGCTCGCCCATAGGTTCTGCCAGCCCAGTAACCGAGGTTGTCGCCGATTACCGTGCTCAGAAAACCAACAATAAGAACGACCGAAAGTTCAAGCTTTTTCTTCCACACCAGGAGGCCCGCCAGAAACATTATCGCTTCTTCAGGCACCGGAATTCCAATACTGCCGAGGATGACAATGAAAAAAATGGCCGAATATCCCCAATGGCCAATGAGCTGTGTCAAGTCTGGCATTAAGCTTTTAGCTCCTGTTGCGGTTCACGGATATCGAGAAATTACCGAGGACGATAGCCACTACGTTACTCCGGAGAATAACCACGGCTTAGCCGATTTATGCAATGATTGGGAGATTCAAGAAACCCAGTGAAGCTTGTAATTGCCAGTAAAGCTCAACCGTGCGATAGGGTTCCCGTTACACGACGAATGTGGAGGCAGCAATTCTGGTTAATTATGGACGGCCAAGTGCTAAACGCGATTATGAGCACAGTTGGCTGCAGCATTTTTGCAAGCAGCGCACTGTGTCCATGTAAAATTGGAACGTAAGGGAGAAAAATTTATGTTTCATAAACTTGTCGACACTGCGAACGACCGCACCATTACAATCATTCGGCTGATTTTCGGGATTGTGTTTTTCGCGCACGGCGCGCAAAAGGCGCTGGGTTTGTTCGGCGGCCCGGGCTTTAGCAGCACCATAGGTTTTTTCCAACAAATCGGTATTCCAGCCTGGCTAGCGGTTCTCGCGATCGCGGCCGAGTTTCTGGGCGGACTGGGGCTGTTGGTCGGATTTCTCACTCGCATCGCTGCGCTAGGAATCATTGTCAATATGGTCGTAGCTATCTTGATGGTACACAGCAGGGTTGGCTTCTTTATGAATTGGAGCGGTAAACAACCAGGCGAAGGATATGAATTTCATCTGCTTGCCATCGCGTTGGGACTGGCCATTTTCATTAAAGGAGCGGGCGCTTTTTCCGTAGATCGGATTCTGGCAACGCAGACGCCAGCGCGCCGCTTGGGCATAGTTACAGTCTGACGCAAGTTTTATTACCGCTGGTGAAGAGATGAGCCGTCGGTTGGAATGCGGGCATACTCCGAGTGGCTGCCGGGATCCTTTGCCGAATCCGTAGTGCCAATTTCAACCGACCATTTCAAATATCTTTGGCTACGTTTTCCCGCCACGGTTAGTGTTGTCATTTAGACAGCGCACGGTATTTCGGCCGGTGGCTTTGGCCGCAAATCCAAACCCGATTACGTCGATGGCGCGGCAAACGGCGTCGTCATCCCAGGGAAAACTCGGTGTCAAATTTGCTTATTTTTTGCTCACTCCGCTACCGCACCGAACTCAACGCCCGTATTTCGGCACCTGTCGACACAGCGGCACGGCGACCTTCTCATGTTCGGCAACTTTAAAAGATAACTTGTTCAATTTCACCGCCCAAAGCGTCTCTGCAATACTCGGTGAAGTTGGCACATCGATTGCCCATAGAGTTGTTACCAAGAAACAGGGGAGATCTAATTCTAGAGTGAAGCTCCGCTTCCGCTCGCTTTGGCATCTCCCTCCAATTAACAAACAGTAAAGTGATGGCAATATGTGGATAGTTAGACTCGCACTTAATCGTCCGTATACCTTTATCGTCCTCTCGCTATTGATCTTGTTGGCGAGCCCCGTGGTGATCCAGCGCACGCCGACGGACATCTTTCCGAATATCAATATTCCCGTGGTCGCTGTCGCCTGGCAGTTCACAGGACTAAATCCGGAAGAGATGGAAGGCCGCTTCACGACCGGCTTCGAACGCATTCTCACTACGGTCGTCGACAACATCGAGCACATCGAATCGACGACCATCAATGGTCAATCGATCATCAAAGTTTTTCTTCAGCCGAATGCCAGTCTCGCTATCGCCAACGCGCAGATCACGGCGGTATCGCAGGTCGCTCTGCGCCAGTTGCCCGCCGGCGCGCAGCCCCCGTTGATCCTCAACTTCAGCGCTTCAACCGTGCCGATCATCCAGCTTGCTCTTTCAGGAGAAGGCCTTTCCGAGCAGCAGCTCAACGACCTCGGTTTGAATTTTTTGCGAACCCAACTCGTCACGGTTCCCGGCGCGGCGGTGCCTTATCCCTACGGCGGCAAACAAACCCAAGTGATGATCGATTTGAACCCGGCGTTGCTTCAATCCAAGGGTTTGTCGGCGACCGACGTGGTGAACGCGGTAAATCTGCAAAACCTGGTATTGCCTTCCGGCACGGCGAAAATCGGTCAATTTGAATATGACGTCGATATCAACGGCGCACCCAGAACCGTCGAGCAACTGAACGACCTTCCAATCAAGCAGGTGGGCAGCTCGACGATCTATCTTCGGGACGTGGCCCACGTGCGCAACGGCTTTGCGCCGCAGACCAACATTGTCCGGCACGATGGCCTGCGCGGCGTGCTCGTCACCGTGCTCAAGGCGGGGAGCGCGTCCACACTGGACGTCGTCAACGGCATTCGGACGATTCTTCCGCGTGTCGCCGCCACGCTGCCGCCCCAGCTAAAAGTTCAGGCGCTTGCGGATCAATCGATCTTCGTGCGCTCCGCCGTGAGCGGCGTAATCCGCGAAGCCGTTATCGCCGCCTGCCTCACCGGTTTGATGATCCTGATTTTCCTGGGAAGCTGGCGCAGCACGTTGATCATTGCGGTTTCCATCCCGCTCTCCATTCTAGTCTCGATCATCGTTCTCAGTGCCTTAGGAGAAACCATCAACATTATGACGCTTGGCGGGCTCGCGCTCGCGGTGGGCATGCTGGTGGATGACGCCACCGTGGAGATCGAGAACACCAACCGGAATCTGGATCAGGGTAAGGAAATCAAGCAGGCGATCCTCGACGGCGCGTCGCAAATCGCCGTTCCCGCCCTGGTGTCCACGCTCAGCATTTGCATCGTGTTCCTGCCGATGTTTTTTTTGAGCGGCGTCGCGCGTTACCTCTTCGTGCCGCTAGCCGAGGCGGTGGTCTTCGCCATGCTCGCGTCGTATTTCTTGTCTCGAACCCTCGTGCCTACGATGGCGCTGTATCTCCTGAAACCGAAAGATCACCATGCGGCTACTTCGCGCAATCCATTCATCCGGTTTCAGGACTCGTTCGAGCGCGGGTTTGAGCGTCTTCGCCTCGGCTACCAGCGCCTACTCACGACGCTGGTTCATCGGCGGTTCATGTTTGTCCCTGTGTTTCTTCTGCTCTGTCTTTCCGCCTGGGCCCTCGTGCCCTGGCTGGGTGAAAACTTTTTTCCTGACACCGACAGCGGCCAGTTTAGCCTTCACATGCGTGCCAAGACCGGTACGCGCATTGAAGAGACTGCACGCCTTGCCGATCTCGTTGAAAACTCGATCCGCCGGGTCATTCCGGCCCAGGAACTGGACAATATTCTCGACAACATCGGGTTGCCCTACAGCACTATTAATTACATGCACAACACCTCTGGCCTGATCAGCGCCGCGGACGCAGACATCCTAGTCTCCCTCAAGGAAAATCATCGTCCCGACGGCGGAATATGTCCGAGAGCTGCGCAAAACTCTCGGGGCTGAATTCCCAGGCAATACCTTTTATTTCCTACCCGCCGACATCGTCACTCAAATTTTGAACTTTGGCTTGCCGGCGCCCGATCGATATTCAGATCGAGGGCGCCGACGTCCAAAGCAATCGAAAGATCGCCGACAAGATACTGAACGAGATACGCCAAGTACCGGGTATCGTCGACCCGCGCATTCAGCAAGACTTCGATTACCCGAAATTCCATATCGACGTGGACCGCACGAAAGCAGCCGGCGGCGGCTTCACCCAGCGGGACGTCGCCAGCAGCTTGTTGGTGTCGCTGAGCGGAAGTTTTCAGACGACTCCGACCTTTTTCCTGAATTGGCAAAACGGCGTCAACTATAACTTGGCGACCCAGACCCCCCAATACCGGATTCAATCCCTGCAAGATCTTCAGAACATGCCGATTACTTCGGCGACGATGAAGAGTCCGGAGATTTTGGCCGACGTCGCCTCGATCACGCGATCGAGTGAGATGGCGGTGCTGAATCACTATGACATCCGCCGCGTCGTGGACATTTATGCCTCCGTGCAGGACCGGGACCTCGGCGCCGTCGGCAGTGAAATCACCCGCATCGTCGATGCCAACCAAAAGCTATTGCCGCGCGGCAGCTTCATCACGATTCGCGGACAGCTCTCCACGATGCGCACATCCTATATCGGCTTGCTGGCGGGTCTCGGTTTCGCGATCGTCCTGGTCTATCTATTGATCGTGGTGAATTTCCAGTCCTGGCTGGATCCTTTCATTATCATCACGGCGTTGCCCGCCGCGTTGGCCGGCATCATCGTTTTCCTGTTTATCACTCACACCACGCTTAGCGTCCCGGCGTTGATGGGCTCGATCATGTGCATGGGCGTCGCCACCGCCAATAGCATCCTCGTCGTGTCGTTTGCCAAAGAGCGGCTTGCGGAGCATGGAAATGCGCTCGAGGCCGCTATCGAATCCGGGTTTACGCGTTTTCGCCCCGTGCTCATGACGGCGCTCGCAATGATCATCGGCATGGTTCCCATGGCCCTTGGCTTGGGCGACGGCGGTGAGCAGAACGCGCCCCTCGGGCGGGCCGTCATCGGTGGGCTGCTGTGCGCCACGGTGGCCACGATGATTTTTGTGCCGGCGGTGTTTAGTATTTTCCACGGCAGACGGCGCGCCGCTCAATCGACACGTCAATAACAAGCGAACGGCGGACAGTCTATTCAAGGAGTAATTTCGATGGCAACTGCAGAGGAAACAGGGCCAGAAACCCAGCTCAAAGATACCACACAGGAGGCAAAGCGCCGGAGCGCTAAGCTCGGTACCTATGTAATTTCAGCCGCGCTCTTGGTCATATTTATCGTCGTGATTGGCTTCGGCTTCATCAGCCGGAGAAAAGCGGAGGCGGATCTGAAACAGTCGACCGCGGCCGCCGCGATACCCTCCGTCAATGTGGTCTATCCAAAGACCGGCGCTCCTACCAATGAAATTGTTCTGCCGGGAAATACCCAGGCTTTTACCGATGCGCCGATCTTTGCGCGGACGAACGGTTATGTGAAAAGCTGGCACGTTGACATCGGGACACGTGTGAAGAAAGGCCAGTTGCTGGCCGAGATCGAGACGCCGGAAGTGGACCAGCAGTTGCAACAAGCTCGGGCGGATCTTCAAACCGCGCAGGCCAACCTGCGCCAGGCCGAAATCACCGCGGACCGCTGGGAGGCCCTCTGGAAAACGAACTCCGTGTCAAAGCAGGAAACCGACGTGGCGGTGAGCGCCTTCCATGCGATGAAAGCCACGGTCGACTCAAACACCTCCAATGTCCGCCGCCTGGAGGAACTGCAGGGGTTTCAGAAGATTTATGCTCCTTTCGACGGCGTGATCACGGCGCGCAACACGGATATCGGCGCGCTCATTAATTCAGGCGCAAGTACGCCGACGCAGGAGCTGTTCCACCTTGCGGCAATCAACATCTTGCGGGTCTTTGTCGCCGTGCCGCAACTCTATGCGCAGGCAGTGCGCCCGGGCGCGACGGCATTCCTGACGCTCGACGAATTTCCCGGCAAAACTTTCAGCGGCACGATCGCGCGAAACTCCAACTCCATCGATCCGGCGTCACGAACTCTGCTGGTCGAGGTCGATGTGGATAATCGCAGCGGCACGCTGCTTCCCGGCGCTTACGTCAGCGTTCATCTCAAATTGCCGCAATCGGTCAGCTCCGTCACGCTGCCGGCCAACACCCTGCTGTTCCGCTCCGAGGGCTTGCGCGTCGGCGTGGTTCGCAACGGCCGCGCGCAACTCGTCCCGGTGACCATCGGCCGTGACTACGGCAACAGCGTAGAAGTTGTGACTGGGCTCCAACCTACGGATCCGGTCATCATCAATCCAAGCGACTCTCTGATCGACGGCACTGCCGTTCGAGTCAATCCATCACCCGCTCAGGCCACCGCGCGATGAAATCGTTTTAGCCTCGGTCTTACTGCTGCTGTGGTGTTGCTGTGCGCCGGTTGCATGGTGGGACCGGACTATTTCAAGCCATCGGTGCCGATGACGGCGACCTACAAGGAGGACCAGGGCTGGAAGCTCGCGCGCCCCAGCGACACTATCCCCCGCGGTAAATGGTGGGAGATCTTTGGAGATCCGCAGCTGAATGCGCTGGAAGAACAAGTGAGCGAGGCCAACCAAAACGTGAAAGTGGCCGAGGCGCATTTTCGCCAGGCGCGCGCGTTAATCGGTTTTGCCCGCGCGGGATTGTTCCCTACGGTTTCGGCCGGGTTCAGCGCGAGTTCCCTGCGCGATTCGACGAACAGACCCTTTGTAACGTCGGCGAACGGGGCCTCCACCGGCGACTTTCTTTTGACCGGCGACATATCCTACGAGATCGACTTGTGGGGACGGATCCGCCGCAGCGTGACCGCCGCCCGCGAAGAAGCGCAAGCAACCGCCGGCGACCTGGAAAGCGCCAGACTCAGCATTCAGGCAGAGCTCGCCGTCGATTATTTAGAGCTGCGCAGCGCCGACGCACAACAACGGCTCCTCAATGACACGGTCCAGGCCTTCAAGGAAGCCTTGCAGCTCACGATCAATCGCTTCGAAGGCGGCGCCGCGCCGAAGTCCGATGTGGCGCAGGCGCAGACGCAACTGGAAACGACGCAAGTGCAGGCCACGGACATCGCCGTGCAGCGGGCGCAGTTCGAACATGCCATCGCCGTCCTGATCGGAAAACCCCCTGCGGAGTTCAGCTTGCAGCCGGCGCCGCTGGATCTCCAGCCACCGGATATACCGGCGGGTCTCCCGTCGGAACTTTTAGAGCGACGGCCGGACATCGCTGCCGCAGAGCGTCGGGTCGCCGAAGCCAATGAGCAGATCGGCATCGCCAAGGCGGCTTACTTTCCGACCGTAACACTCAATGCTTTGCTCGGCTTCGAAAGCAGCTCGATTCGAAATTTGGGGGGTTGGCAAAGCTTTTTGTGGGCGGTCGGAAGTTCTTTGGCGCAAACGATTTTCGATGGCGGGCGGCGGCGAGCCACTTCCGAAGCGGCGCTTGCCAATTATGACGCGACCGTGGCGAGCTACCGCCAGGCCACGCTGGATGCCTTTCAACAAGTGGAAGACAATCTCGCCGCGTTGCGCATCCTCGAGCAGGAAACGCAGCAACAAGAGCGCGCGGTGGTGTCGGCGCGGGAATCCCTGCAGCTCTTTACCAATCGCTACAAAGGCGGAGTCGATAACTACCTCCAGGTCATCACGGCTCAGACCGTGGCGCTGACCAATGAACGCAACCAAGTCGACATCATGCGCCGGCGCATGGACGCCAGCGTACTATTGGTCAAAGCGCTCGGCGGTGGCTGGAACGTTGCCGATCTGCCGCAGCTCTAGCCGAACGCACGGCATTGCCTGAAGAAAAAGATTGTTTCATGACTGACTCTGTTCCCACATCTGCCAACAGATCGAAACCGTCGACGCTCACGGTAACAGCAAGCGATTGTCCGCACCAAGCAGACGAATTAACGAATCTGGACGACGCACGCAGAATCCGCGCGGCAAACGTATTTCACGGCTAGAAGAGCTCGGCACCCCCGATGCCGAAGTCAATGTCGACATTTAAGCTCATGCCGAAAATTCGTCACGGCGAGGTTCGCGCAATCAGCGCCAAAACAGCCGCTTAGGCCGTAACTACCCGACTCACGATAGATTTGCTCACCGCAGATGCGTCGAGGCGGTTTGGCGCAGCCCTTGCTTTAGTAATTGTCAGGAGACGCGCCCAGAGGTGATAGAAATGAAAACTGCAAAGTTCTTTTTCGCAGCCCTGCTGCTGAGTGGAAGCGTTGTGGCGACTTACACGCCGGTCAGCGCAAAAGAAATTCCCGGGCTCCTTTTCAAAGAGGAATCTGGTTCCGACAGCTTTTGTCGGATGGAGATTATGGCACTGACCACGCAGGGTCCCGCCGGCCAACAGCTGGTTCCTAAACGCCCGAACTCTGGCGAAGTCATCGACTATTACGGCCCCTGTAGCGAGACTTCCGTCGGACAAGATCAGCCGGACGCGCAGCAGATGGACCAGTATCGCTGGGAAAACACTGTACCGGATTAAACCTGAGCCCAATCGTCGGCGGCGTGCAGAGCCAACAGACGATGGTAAGGAAGGATGTCCATGGGGAAGTTCTATTTATTCGCATTCATCATCTTATCGTTTCACGCTTTACCGGTCGGAGAGTTAGCCTTTGCAGCTCAGCCTTTTGGGGGAAATCGGTTTCTTGGGCGCGCGCAAGCGAACGAGCTGCGCGACCAACAACGGCTCGACCAGCTCCAGCGCGATCAGCAATTAAATCAGGTTCAGCGGCAGTTGGACCAACTGCAACAGCACGGCCAAACCAATCCCGTTCAGCGACAGGACCGGCTCGATGACGTTCAGCAGCAATTGAATCAAATACAGAACGAGCAGCAGTTGAAGCGGCTGCAGGACGATCAGCAGTTGAACCAACTACGCCAGCAACAGCTGCGGCGGCCAGACCAACTAGAGCAACTCCAAAACGAGCGTGAGTTGAACCAGCAACAGCTTCAGGAACGGCTCAACCAGAGCCAGCAACAGCTGGATGAATTACAGCACCGCTAGAACGGATTGCGTCCGAACTTCGCGCCAGTCTCGATCGATTTCACTGCGAGTCGATGGATCCGGGGCCAAGCAGCGTAGAGTGCTGAGTGTTCTTCCGGGCTCGCGGAAGCGGAACGGACCGTTTCATAACCCTGTACAGCGCTAAAGCTTATTCCGCTTCGGCGTGGCTGCAAAAGCTTCAGCCGACCAGCACGGAATTTTCTATCTGGCTGTGTGGGCGCTTTCAACACACTATACGAAAGTATAATAGATTCCCGCCGCGCGACGCGGTTAGATATCTCTTGGTGCGCGACTGACGCAATCCCGAACGACCCAAGAGTTCGGCATGGCCAATCCATGCTCGCTGCGTTTGGATAAGATGCTGTGAATTGGACGTAAAGTTATGTCGAAGTTTGGGACGCCAAAACGGCGCATCACGTCGATCCTTCTCAGGTACGGGCTCGCTGTCTTATCTGTCGCCACCGCGCTTATTATCAAAGAGTTGCTGAGGACCTACTTTGATCCCACACCCAACTCATTGTTCTTTTGTGCAGTCGTGCTCAGCAGCTGGCTGGGCGGGCTTGGACCCGGATTGCTCGCGAGTTCACTTTCAGTCGGGCTGATCGACTATCACTTTACGTCGCCCTACTATACTCTGGAGCCTTGAGCGCGGAGGACTTGCCGCGCATGATTGTATTTTTCCTTTCTGCGGCCTCGATCAGTTGGTTGAGCGCAAGTCAGAAGCGCGCCAGAGAGTCACTTCGGCAGGCCCGCGACGAGCTGGAATTGAAGGTGCAAGAGCGCACCGTGGAGCTTCAGCGCGCCAACCAAGAGCTGCTAGCGAGAAATCACTGAGCGAAAAGAAGCCGAGATAGCGCTCCGATCAAGCGAAGCCCAGCTCAAGCAGGCCCAGAGGATCGCCCATCTGGGAAGCTACGAAATCGATCTGCTTCACTGGGGCGAGCCGTTGGTCAGATGAGATATTTCGCATCTTGGGCCTGAATCCGCAAAACGGCGCCTGGGCTCGCAAAGATTTTGTCGAGCGCATTGTTGATCCCGAAGATCGACAATATGCGATGGAACGTTACGATCAGCTGGTTCGCGACGGTAGGCCTTACAATATCCAATATCGCATCATCCGCCCTGATGGCTCGATTCGCTTCGTGCAAAGCATGGCCGAAGCGATCCGGAATACGGACGGTACCTTAGTCAGGTTTTCCGGTGCGCTGCTCGACGTAACGGAGCGCAAACAAGCCGAAGACAAGTTGGCCAGGCTGAACCGGACCTTGCAGACTCTTTACCAATGCAACCAGGCTCTGGTTCATGCCACGGATGAATACGAACTCTTGCAGGCGGCCTGTCGTATTCTCGTGGACGCCGGCGGACTGCGGATGGCGTGGGTCGGTTACCGGGAGCTTGACTTGGAAAAGTCGATTCGGCCGGTGGCGCAAGCAGGATACGACGAAGGGTACGTAGAAAGCGTCAAGGCTACCTGGGAAGATACTGAAAGAGGTCATGGGCCTACCGGCACTGCGATCCGGACCGGCAAACCTACGTGGACCAAGAATATTGAAACCGATTCGAGTATCGCGCCGTGGCGGGATGAGGCCCTGAAACGGGGCTACCGTTCGAACATCTCACTGCCGTTGATATCTGATGGCAAACCGTTTGGCGCCCTCACTCTTTACGCTGAACAATCGAGTGCTTTCGATGAACGCGCAGTGGAGCTGTTCACGGAGCTGGCGGATAATCTGGCCTATGGGGTGACTGCGCTGCGCACGCGCGCGGAACGCAGCCGCGCGGAACACGCTCTGCGCGAGGCGCAAGGCGAACTGGCGCACGTAGGGCGGGTTATGATCATGGGAGAACTGACCGCGTCGATCGCTCATGAGATCAATCAGCCGCTTGCGGCCGTGGTTGCTAATGCTAACGCTTGTTTCCGCTGGCTTGCCAATTCAACACCGAACTTAGACGAAGCGCGGGATGCGATATCGCGAATCGTCAGAGACGGCAACCGGGCCAGCGATGTGATCAGACGCATCCGTGCATTGGTCCAAAAAGGCGACACTGAGAAGACGCTTCTGGACATTAACGAAGTCATCCAAGAAGTTGTGAGTCTGACGCACAGCGAAATACAAAAATCCGGCGTGGTGCTGAAGATGAACCTGGCGGCCAGTCTCCCCCGTGTATCGGGCGATCGAATCCAATTGCAACAAGTGATTCTTAATCTGGTGATGAACGGTATCGAAGCCATGAATACTGTCACGGACCGACCGCGAGAGATGATTATTCGATCCTCTGCGCACGAATCCGACAAAGTGCTCGTCGCTGTCCAAGACTCCGGTGTTGGAATCGATTCACAGAATCTCGACAAGATCTTCGATAGTTTCTACACCACTAAGTCGCAGGGAATGGGGATGGGACTGGCGATCAGCCGCTCGATTGTTGAGAACCACGGCGGACGGCTTTGGGCCGTGCCCAATGACGGTCCCGGGGCGACGTTTCAATTTACGCTTTTGAAGTAAGACTGGACGTGCTTTTACCCACGACCGCTGACCATGCATTGGAGATAATCGCTGGAGGTGCAAGGCGTGCTGATATGTTGGAGACTTTGTGCAGTACCATAACGACCAGGCGGACTCACGCCGGCTGAATACCGAACGCATATGATCAGGTTCTTCCGCTTCTCCCAGTTGGCGCTCGGTTACATCGCGCTCAGCGTGCCCGTGCTCGCTATATTGCCCATTCCGCCCTGGTATGCCAGGCGCATGAACATCTCGACCTTCAGGGCTTATGTTCTATGGAAGGTCAGCAGCCATGGCTGACGGTACTCATCGCTTCCTGGCGAAGCTGGAAGAATCCACGGCCTCGCGGTATGCGCTGGCCCCTGTTTGTGTCGCAGTCGCTGTGTTGCTCCACATTTCGGTCATCGGACCTTTTCTTCATCCAACCGGGCTGTTCCTGGCTGGCATCGTCGCCGCAGCATGGTTCGGCGGTGCGGGGCCGGGGTTTCTCGCCGCGCTGCTCGCCACGTTCGCACTGCCTCAGCTGATAGCCATGAACTATCCGTTGATCGCGGGGTTCTTCGACCTGCCCCGCTTTCTGACGTTCGGAATGACAGGAGTGGCTGTTGGCTGCGGCGCCACGTTCCGGAGGCGAGCCGAGGCAGCCTTGCGCCGGAGCGAGCTAGAGCTTCGCCAGGCCCGCAATGAACTTGAAATGAAAGTGGCGGAGCGGACCACTGAATTGCGACGCAGCGAAGCTCTCTTGGCTGAAGCGCAGGAATTAAGCCAGACTGGCAGTTTCGCGTGGAGCGTTTCTACAGAAGAAATTTTCTGGTCCGAAGAAACATATCGAATTGCTGGATATGACCTAGCGACTAAGCCAACACTCGAACGGGTGTTTCAACGGATTCATCCGGAAGACATCGTCTTCGTACGAGAGACTCTCGATCTCGGAATTCAGAACGGAATGGATCTGGATTTCGAACATCGATTCCTCTTGCCTGATGGATCTGTCAAGTACGTCCACATTGTGGCGCATGCCGTGAGAGATGATTCGGGGAAGCTGGAGTATGTCGGCTCGGTGATGGACATCACCGAGCAGCACCATGCGAACGCTGCTTTGGAAAAGGCGCTCGTCGAAATCAAAAAATCGGAAGATCAACTTCGAATCATCATCGACACAATCCCTGCGCTGGCGTGGTGCGCTCTGCCCGACGGCTCCGCCGAATTCCTCAATCAACGCTGGCACGATTACACGGGCCTCTCTGCGGGAGAAGCGCAGGGCTGGGGCTGGACGGTCGCAATTCATCCCGAAGATTCGACAAACTTAGTGGAGAAATGGCGCACAAGCCTGGCTTCTGGAGCACCGAATGAATCTGAAGCGCGCATGCGGAGATTTGACGGCGAGTATCGCTGGTTTCTGTTCCGCACTGTACCGCTGCATGACGAGACGGGAAACATCGTTAGATGGTATGGGACGAATACCGATATCGAGGACCGCAAGCAAGCGGAGGAAATTCGCGCCGCACAGGCACGTCAGGCGAGTGTTCGCGCTGATGTGAGCGCTGCTCTTTCCAAGCCAGCCCATTCGCGAGAGATTTTGCGCGGATGCGCAGAGGCGATCGTGCGCCACCTCGACGCGGCCTTCGCGCGAATCTGGACCCTCAACACAGATAAAAACCTTTTGGAACTGCAGGCCAGTGCCGGGATGTACACGCATCTCGACGGTCCGCACAGCCACATCCAGGTCGGAAAGCTGAAGATCGGTGTGATCGCTCAAGAGAAGAAACCCCATTTGACCAATGACGTCCTAAACGATCCGTGGGTAAGCGACAAGGCCTGGGCACAAAATGAGGTAATGGTTTCCTTCGCCGGCTATCCGCTCATGGTCCAGGATCGTGTAGTCGGAGTGATGGCGATGTTCGCTCGCCGGCGGCTTTCAGCGGCCACACTCGACGCCCTCGCATCGGTCGCCGACGCCATCGCCCAGGGCATCGAGCGCAAGCAGACGGAAGAGAAGATCCGGCAAAGCGAGGCCTACTTAGCTGAAGCACAGAGATTGAGTCATACGGGAAGTTTCGGCTGGAATGTTACCAGTGGAGAACTCTTCTGGTCGGACCAAATGTATAGAATTCTTGGGGTCGATCAAGGAGCTAAGCCAACACTCGAAATGGTATTCCAACGGATTCATCCGGAAGATATCGCTCGGGTACAAGAGACTCTCGATCGCGGAGTCCAGGGCGGAACGGATATGGATTTTGAAAATCGATTCCTCCTGCCGGATGGATCTGTCAAATACGTCCACGTTGTGGCGCTTGCCGTAAGAGATGAATCGATGAACCTCGAGTATGTTGGCACGGTGATGGACGTTACGGCGAGTAAGCGCGCCGAAGAAGCGTTGCGTCAGGCGCAGGCGGAACTCGCGCATGTCACACGGGTGACGACAATGGGAGAATTGACGGCGTCTATTGCCCACGAAGTCAACCAGCCCCTTGCTGCCGTCATCGCCAACGCCAATGCCTCTCTGCGCTGGCTTGCTGCGGCGACCCCAAACCTCGATGAAGCGCGGGAAGCTTTGCTGCGTATTGTCCGTGATGGCAAACGCGCGAGTGACGTCATTACCCGGATTCGGACGCTTGTTCAGAAAACGGATCCGGAGAAGACCCGGCTGGATATTAACCAAACCGTTCAAGAGGTCGTCCTACTCATGCAAAATGAAGCGGTGCGAAAAGGTGTGGCGCTACGAATCGATTTGGCCGCCGATGTCCCGCCTGTGTTGGGAGATCGGATACAGTTACAACAAGTGATTCTTAATCTGGTGATGAACGGTATCGAAGCCATGAATACTGTCGCGGATCGACCGCGGGAGATGGTTATTCGATCCTCTGCGCAAGAATCCGATAACGTGCTCCTCGCCGTCCAAGACTCCGGGATCGGGATCGACCCACGGAATCTCGATAAGATCTTCGATACTTTCTACACCACCAAGCCGCAAGGCATGGGTATGGGACTGGCGATCAGCCGATCGATTGTTGAGAACCACGGCGGGAAGCTGTGGGCCGTACCGAATGATGGTCCCGGCGCGACGTTTCAATTTACGCTTTTGAAGGAAGACGGGACGTGCTTTACCCACGACCGTTGACCAAGTATTCGAATGATCGCCGGAGACGCAAGGCTTGCCGATACGTTGGAGACTTTTGTGCAGTACCAATTAACACCCCGTCATTCCATTACGATCACAACCCGCTGGACCCCGGCGGTTATATCATTGGAGATTAGCCGCGCGTAGGTGAACTCCGCGCCGGCTGAATACCGAAGACCTATGATCAGATTCTTCCGCCTCTCTCCTTCCAGGTTAGCGCTTGCTTACGTCGTCCTCAGCGTGCTCATGCTCGCCTTGTTTGCGATTCCGCTTTGGTATGCCTGGCGCGCGAACCTCTCGACCTTCAGGGCGTACGTTCAGGGAGAGGACCTGCAACGCCTGGTCGAGGTGTTCCACAGCGAAGGCGCGAAGGGACTTACTACAGCGATGGAGTCACAGGCGAGAAGCTTGCCCAGGGACGAAATCATGGTCTTCGCAGACGCGTCGAAACTGCGGCTCGCTGGAAATTTGACCGCGTGGCCCGCCGAGGTCCCCGACGCACCCGGAACGTATGGACTGGTGATAGGTCTGCGCGGCGGATCGACGATGCGGGTAGTCGCTTCGCATGTGACGTTACCGGGCGGGTACCACCTTCTGATGGGCCGCGAAAGCGTCCGCTTCGAGTCGCTCGTCGACCGCTTCTGGTATGGGCTTGCAGGCGCAATGGGCCTCGTGTTGGTCCTGGGTGCTGCTTTCGGCTGGATGATTCGACGTGCGCTGCTTTTCGAGGTGCATGAAATCAGCCGCACGGCGTCGGCCATCGTCGAAGGCGATCTCTCACGCCGCGTCGCAACGCCAAGCGGATCGGGCGAACTCGACACTCTTGCACAAACAGTCAACGGCATGCTTGAGCAGCTTGCCAGGCAAAACGCCCAATTGGAGGGCGAGATCGCCGTGCGCCGGCAGACAGAGCAGGCGCTCCATCGTGCTCATGACGATCTGGAGGGGTTGGTCGCAGAACGAACCGCAGAATTGGCGCGGGCAAACGAGTCTCTCCATCGCACTGAAACCTATTTGGCTGAGGGGCAGAGACTGAGCCATACGGGCAGTTGGGCATTCAATGTCGCCACCAGACAGATCGTCCACTGGTCGCTGGAACACTTCCGCATATTCGGCTTCGATCCAGAACACGGGATGCCGTCATTCGAAACATTTCGCCAGCGGATTCATCCGGACGATCGAGCCAAGGCCGCCGAAATCCTCGAGCGAGCAGTCAGCGAGAGGACGGGCTACGAACTGGATTGCCGAATCGTTCTGCCAGACGGTGCGATGAAATACATCCATGCCATAGGTCATCCTGTTTTCAACGCATCCGGCGATCTCGTAGAGGCCGTGGGTACCGTGATGGACGTGACCGAGCGCAAGCAGGCCGAAGACGCGCTGTACCATGCACAGGCAGAGTTGGCCCACGTCACGCGAGTGGCCATGCTGGGAGAAATGTCAGCCTCTATCGCCCATGAAATCAACCAGCCGCTTACCGCAGTGGTCAACAACGCCAGTGCTTGCTTGCGCTGGCTCGCGGCGCAGAACCTGGAGGAGGCCCGAGAGTCCGCCGCGCGTATCATCGCAGACGGTCATCGTGCCGGCGAAATCATCGGCCGGATTCGCGCCTTCGTCAACAAAACTCCATCGCGGAAAGACTGGGTCGACCTCAACGAAACGATACGTGAAGTCATCGCGCTAGTGGGCAGCGAAGTGTATGAGAATCGCGTGTCACTACAAACCCAACTGTCCGATGACGTGCCGCGCATTCTGGGAGATCGAATTCAATTGCAACAAGTGATTCTCAACTTGATGATCAACGCCATCGACGCGATGAACGGAATCAGCGATGCGCCGCGAGAGTTGTTAATCGGTTGCGCCAAAGATGATTCGGAGAGCGTGTTGGTGGCAGTTCGAGATTCGGGTCCTGGCTTGGATCCGGGTAGTCTCGATGGCCTCTTCCAGGCTTTCTATACAACCAAGCCTCACGGCATGGGCCTGGGACTGGCCATCAGCCGCTCAATTGTCGAGGCGCACGGCGGGCGACTCTGGGCGACAGCGAATGACGACAGAGGCGCTGTATTTCAATTCACCTTGCCGGCTGGTGACGGGACGGCGTCATGACTGAGGCAGACGCAGTCGCCCTTATCGTGGAACAAGACCAGGATGAACATCTGAGGCTGCAAAGGCATGTCGAAACCTGAAATTTCATCGCCGCGCGTCACAGTGCTGAAATTCGGCTTGGCAATCGTCTCCGTTGCAATCGCATTGGGGTTGGCGCTCCTCGCGCAAGTCTACGCGATCCCCAACCTCGAATTCCCGCTTTTGCTCGGCGCCATAGCCATAACGATTTGGTATGCGGGGAACGGGCCGGGTGCCCTCGCGCTTTTAGTGGCAGTCCTGAGCTTCGAATACTTTTTTGCGGAGCCCCGGTTCAGTTTCTACGTCCATCCTGCTGATCGCCCTTTATTTGTCCTCTTTATTTTATTCGGATTCATAATGGCGTGGTTCAGCTCCAGGCGACGCCGGATCGAGCGAGAGCTTCGGGAGGCGCGGGATAAACTCGAGATTGAAGTGGCTGAGCGAACCCAGCAGGCGAGCCTTCTCAATCTGACGCATGATACGGTCTTCGTCCGCGATATGAGCGATGTCATCACTTACTGGAATCGAGGGGCTCGGGAGTTGTACGGGTGGACGGCAGAGGACGCGGTTGGGCGGCGCACTCACGACTTGTTGCAAACGATCTTTCCCGCACCGCTTGAAGAGATTAACGCGGAGTTGCTGCGTAGTGGCCGCTGGGAAGGAGATCTTACCCACACAAAACTGGACGGGACAAAACTCATTGTGGGGAGCAGGTGGGCGCTGCAGCGCAATGCCCAGGGGCAGCCCGACGCGATCCTGGAGACAAACAATGACGTCACCGAGCGCAAGCGAGCGGAAGGAGAAATTCGCAAACTGAACGAAGAGCTCGAACAAAGGGTCGTCGAGCGCACCGGAGACCTTGAAATGGTCAATAAAGAATTAGAAGCATTTGCTTATTCCATATCGCATGACCTGCGCGCGCCACTTCGCCATATGGCCGGGTATGCAGAGCTGCTTCAAAAAAACGCCTCTTCAAGTTTCGATGAAAAGAGCCGCCGGTATATGACGATGATACTGGAATCGGCAAAACGAATGGGCGACTTGATCGATGACCTGCTGGCCTTTTCAAGAATCGGACGTGCTGAGACCCAAAAAACAATGGTGAGCCTCGAACAGCTTGTGAAAGAAGTCTTAAGTGAAGTACGACCGGAGACAGATGGGCACAATGTGGGTTGGAGAATTGACGCATTGCCCAATTTGTATGGCGACCGTGCGATGCTGCGACTTGCACTGGTGAATCTCGTATCCAACGCGGTTAAATTTACGCGCAAACGCCCGCAACCCGAGATTGAGATTGGCTGCGTCGATGGGAAGGAAAACGATATCGTCGTTTTCATTAGAGACAATGGAGTCGGTTTCGACATGAAGTATGTAAATAAGCTATTTGGCGTATTCCAACGTCTGCACCGGGCTGAAGAATTTGAAGGCACGGGTATAGGACTGGCTACCGTTCAGCGCATTATCCATCGTCACGGCGGCAGGGTCTGGGCTGAAGGTCTGGTCGATCAAGGCGCAACCTTTTATTTCTCGGTTCCTAAATCATGGGAGGAGTAAATTATGAGCGAGTTAGGACGTATTTTGATCGTGGAGGACGATCCCAAAGACGTGGAACTTACTCTGACAGCTCTGGAGGAATATAACCTTGCCAACGAGGTTGTCGTCACGCGTGATGGCGAAGAGGCTCTGGATTATCTTTATTGCCGGGGGAATTTCAAGATGCGCACCAGTGATAACCCAGCTGTCCTGCTGCTCGATCTAAAGTTGCCCAAGGTCGATGGCTTGGAGGTGCTGCAGCAGATTAAATCCAATGAGAAACTGAAAATGATTCCTGTGGTAGTGCTCACATCCTCTCGTGAGGAAAGAGACATGGTAGCAAGCTATAAACTTGGCGTGAACGCCTACGTGGTAAAGCCGGTTGATTTCCACGAGTTTGTCAATGCGATCAAAGAACTTGGCATTTTCTGGGCAGTCATCAATGAGCCGCCACCAGGAAGCATAAGAAAGAAATGACCAGAATGATTTCAAAAGCGAGCTAGATAGTAATTATGAAGCCTCCTTTGCGTATTCTGCATCTTGAAGATAACCCCACGGATGCAGAACTTATTCAGGGAATTCTTGAGACCGAAGGCATTATCTGTGCTGTAACACGCGTTGACACTCAGGCTGATTTCTTCGCTTCAATCGAGCGCGGGGGTTTTGACCTGATCCTTACAGATTACACCCTGCCCTCCTTCGACGGCCTTTCTGCATTGAAAATCGCCCTGGAAAAATGTCCCGATGTGCCTTTCATCTTTGTCTCTGGAACCCTGGGCGAAGAAGTGGCGGTTGAAGCACTCAAGATTGGCGCAACCGATTATATTTTAAAACAGCGGCTATCGAGAATTGCGCCCTCGGTGCACCGAGCATTACGTGAAGCGAAGGAGAGAGGCGAGCGCAAGCGCGCCGAAGCATTACTGTCGGAAGAGAAACGGCTTTTAGAAATGATCGCCAAAGGCAATTCCCTCTCCATGATCCTCGAAGCCTTGTGCCGGCTTGTCGAAGAGCTGTCCGAAGGTTCTCTGGCTTCGATTCTGTTGTTGGATCCGGATGGCAATCGCCTTTGGCACGGCGCAGCGCCGAGCCTTCCAAAGAGCTATACCGACGCGATCGACGGTGGCTTTATCGGTCCTGCCGCGGGATCGTGCGGAACGGCCGCTTATCGCAAAGAACCAGTAATCGTCTCCGACATCGCCACGGATCCGCTGTGGGCCAACTATCGCGAGCTGGCCTTACCACACGGGCTCCGAGCGTGTTGGTCTACGCCGGTACTCGCGTCGGATGGCCGGGTGCTGGGAACCTTCGCGATCTACTCCCGCGAACCGCGAAGTCCTACGCCACAACAGCAAAGCATCATCGAACAGATCACCGATCTTGCGAGTATCGCGATCGAGCGTAAGCGGGCCGAGGAGGAGCGCCAGGCTCATCTCTGGTTCCTGGAGAGCATGGATCAGGTTAACCGAGCCATCCAGGGAACGAACGACCTCGAGCAGATGATGAGCGATGTGCTTGACGCAATGCTTGCGATCTTTAATTGCGATCGAGCGTGGCTGGTCTATCCCTGTGATCCGGAGGCTGCATCGTGGAAAGTGTCGATGGAACATGTTCGACCCGAATTTCCCGGTGCCTTCGCCTTGGGACTCGATCTGCCCGTGGTTCCGGACGTCGCGAAGGCGTTCCAAACCGTCAGAGCTTCCAGTGGTCCTGTGCGATTTGGTCCGGCATCGGAACATTCGCTGCCGGCAGAAACGGCGAAGCGTTTCAGCATACAGTCTCATTATTGCCATGGCGGTTTATCCCAAAGGGGACAAGCCCTACATGTTGGGGCTGCACCAGTGCTCGTACCCGCGAGTCTGGACACTCGCAGGAAGAGCGGCTTTTCCAGGAGATCGGCCGACGGTTGGAAGATGCTCTGACCAGCTTATTGATGTTTCGCAACCAGGGCGAAAGCGAGCGCAAGCTGGAAGAAGCCCAGAGCCTCGCGCACGTCGGCCACTGGGAGCGCGACACCGATACGGATCTTATCACTTGGTCGGACGAAACCTACCGCATCTTTGGGCTGCAGCCCGCAAGAACGGATTCTAAACCTAGCCCAATTGCCGGAACTGGTTCATCCCGAAGATAAACAGATCGTAATTAAAGCCGTGGCGGAGGCGCTTCGGGGTGGCCCGCGCTACGATGTGGAGTACCGAGTGGTCCGGCCCAACGGCGAGGTGCGACTCGTGCATAGTCAGGGCGATGTCATGTGGGACGAGTCGGGCCGGCCCCGGCGCATGTTCGGCACGGTGCAAGACATCACCGAGCGCAAGCAGGCCGAGCAGCGCCTAGTGGCGCAACATACCGTCACACAGATACTGGCGCAGGCGGCTACTCTCCAGGAAGCCACTGCAAAAATTCTTCGAGCCGTGTGTGAGTGTCTGGTATGGGACGTGGGGGCGCTATGGAGCCTAGACAAAGAGGCGGGCGTACTACGATGCGTCGAGGTTTGGCATAAAGAATCCATAGAGGTCCCGGAATTTGAGGCCACCAGCCACGCGACCACTTTTATCCCCGGGATCGGGCTGCCCGGCCGAGTCTGGTTCAGCCGTGAGCCCCTGTACATTCCCGATGTCGTCCGTGATGCTAATTTTCCGCGCGCGCCCATCGCCGCGCGCGAAGTGCTGCACGCGGCCTTCGGTTTTCCCATCCTGCTCGGCGGCGAAGTTTTGGGGGTCATGGAGTTCTTCAGCTACGAGATCAGGCAGCCCGATCAGGATCTGCTCGACATGATGGCTACCATAGGCAGCCAGATAGGTCAGTTCATCGAGCGCAAGCGCGCCGAAGATGCGTTGCACCATGCACAGATGGAGCTCGCCCACGTTACGCGGGTGGCAACTCTGGGCGAGATGACCGCCTCGATTGCGCATGAAGTCAACCAGCCGCTCACCGCCGTCATCGCAAACGCCAATGCCTCGCTGCGCTGGCTTGCCGCGGCGACCCCAAACCTCGACGAAGCGCGCAACGCCGTGAGCCGCATTGTCCGCGATGGCAATCGGGCAGGCGAGGTGATCGCGCGCATTCGAGCGCTCGTACAAAAAACCGATACCGAGCAAGTGCGCCTCGACATTAACCAAACCATTCAGGAAGTCATCCTTCTGATGCAAAATGAAGCGGTGCGAAAAGGAGTGGCGATACGCATGGACTTGGCCACCAATGTCCCGCCTGTATTGGGCGATCGAATCCAGTTGCAACAAGTAATTCTTAATCTGGTGATGAACGGTATCGAAGCCATGGATACGGTCACGGATCGACCGCGGGACCTGCTTATTCGATCCTCTCCGCACGAATCCGATAATGTGCTCGTCGCCGTGCAAGATTCTGGGATCGGGATTGATCGGCAGAATCTTGAAAAGATCTTCGATACTTTCTACACCACCAAGTCGCAGGGAATGGGGATGGGACTCGCGATCAGGGTGAGGTGATCGCGCGCATTCGAGCGCTCGTCAGGAAAACGGATACAGAGAAAGTGCGACTAAACATCAACGACACCATTGGGGAGGTCATTGCGCTTGCCGAGGGTGAAGTGCGACGAAATCGTGTTGCATTACCGACAGAGCTAGCCGATGATCTGCCGTTTGTGATGGGTGACCGGATCCAGTTTCAACAAGTGATTCTCAATCTGGTGATGAACGGTATCGAAGCGATGGCATCAGTAGCCGATCGACCTCGAGAGTTGTTCATCCGTTCTCGTCAACATGAATCAGACAAAGTACTCGTCGCCGTGCAAGATTCCGGTATTGGGATCGACTCGGCAGAATCTGGAAAAGATTTTCGATACCTTTTACACCACCAAATCGCAGGGAATGGGGATGGGGCTGGCGATCAGTCGTTCGATTATCGAGAACCACGGCGGGCACCTTTGGACCGTACCTAATGAGAGTCCCGGTACAACATTTCAATTTACGCTTTTGAAGTACCTCTAGGGAGCGCTATGGCCGGACCCAAAGCAATCGTCTTTGTCGTGGACGACGACGTGTCAGTGCGAGAAGGTTTGGGAAGTCTGATTCGATCGGCCGGCTTGGGAGTTGAGACCTTTGCCTCTGCACAGGAGTTTTTGGCACGCCCGCGGTCGGATGTGCCGAGCTGTCTGGTCTTGGATGTTCGACTGCCGGGTCTGAGCGGGCTCGATCTGCAGAAACGGATGGCGGAAGCCAACATTGAGATTCCGATTATTTTTATTACGGGCCATGGCGATGTTCCAACCTCGGTGCAGGCGATGAAAGCGGGAGCCATTGAGTTTCTTACCAAGCCATTCCGTGATCGGGATCTATTGGATGCGATTCATCAGGCGATAAAACGCGACCGGGCCGCACGCCGACAACATGCCGAGATGGCGGAACTTTATGGCCCGGTACGAATCGCTGACGCCGCGCGAGCGAGAGGTGATGGAGTTGGTGGTCTCCGGGCATGCTCAACAAACAAGTCGCCGCCGAGCTGGGCACCAGCGAGATCACTGTCAAAGTTCATCGCGGTCAAGTCATGCAAAAAATGCAGGCGGAGTCTCTGGCGGATCTGGTCAGGATGTGTGAGAAGCTGAGAATTCCTCGCGCCAAAATATTGTAGGAGCGGCGGCGGAGCTCAAGGCCTCTTAACCACCTATACCAAAGTATAATAGATTCTTCGTTTAAAACGCTGCTAACTTAAATCATCACCAGCGATATGAAAGAGTCAGCATGCCTAATTCTTCCACTTATATCAATCGTCGATGATGACGACTCGGTCCGCGAATCTCTCAGCGGTTTAATCCGTTCTGTCGGGTTCGGAGCTCTGGTGTTTGCTTCGGCCGAAGAGTTTTTGAATTCGAATCATCTCTCCGATACGGACTGCCTGATCCTCGATGTGCGCATGCCTGGCATGAATGGACTCGAGCTTCAACGTCGCTTAGCTGCCAGTCATATGTCGATCCCGGTTATCTTCATCACCGCTCATGGCGATGAAGAGGCGCGGGTGCGGGCCCTCAACGGCGGCGCAGTGGAATACTTACTCAAACCATTCAGCGAGGAAGCGTTATTGAAGGCAATCGACACGGCTCTCAAGTCTAAATGACATAAAACGAAAGATTTTCGAGATTGCAAAAGATAAAACAAACTCCGGACAATTTCCCAACCTACGCCTATCCAGATGGATTGTTAATTATAGGTAACAATCGTTGACAACCCATGACAAGCAGAGACATCATGTAGCTGTCGGGGTTGGGCGAATAGGACACGGTTAATTTTCTTACTGAAGATCCTGTAGCAAAGGAAAGAGGTGCCCCCATGAGTAAGATAGCTCCTCTTATATATGTCGTGGATGATGATGCGTCAGTGCGCGAGGCTCTGAGCAGCTTGATCCGATCAGTGGGGTTGAGGGTCGAGGCCTTTGCCTCCGCGCAGGAGTTTTTGGCCCATCCGCAAACCGATGCACCGAGCTGTTTGGTGCTGGATGTGCAGCTCCCCGGGCTAAGCGGACTCGATCTGCAACAGGAGCTTGCCAAGGCGGATATTCAGATCCCAATTGTTTTTCTCACGGGTCACGGCGACATTCCGACGTCGGTGCGAGCGATCAAAGCCGGCGCGCTGGAGTTTTTAACCAAGCCTTTCAATGATGAGGACCTGCTGGATGCGATCCAGCAAGGGATCGCCCGGAATCAGCGGGCGCCGAAGCAAAAAGGGGATCTTGCCACCCATAAATTTGGCGACATAGTCGGCAAGAGCGCCGCACTAAGAAACGTTTTGAATCAAGTTGAGGTCGTAGCGCCGACGGATTCGACCGTGCTGCTTCTCGGCGAGACCGGCACCGGCAAGGAAGTTATCGCGCGAGCGATCCTCAACGTCAGTTCCCGTTCCAATCGTCCCTTCGTCAAGCTCAATTGCGCGGCGATTCCCTCGGGGTTATTGGAAAGCGAGTTGTTTGGTCATGAAAAGGGAGCTTTTACCGGCGCGGTTTCACAGAAAATCGGCCGCTTCGAGCTGGCGAACGGAGGGACGCTGTTTCTCGATGAAGTAGGCGATATTCCGTTGGAGCTGCAGCCTAAGCTCTTGCGGGTCCTGCAGGAGCAGGAGTTTGAACGACTAGGAAACTCCCGAACCGTTCGCGTCGACGTGCGGCTGATAGCGGCGACGAACCGTGATTTGGAAGAGATGGTGGCCGAAAAACAATTCCGCGAAGATCTGTATTTTCGGCTGAACGTATTTCCAATTCGGATACCACCGCTGCGCGAGCGATCGGAGGACATTTCGCTCTTGGTGCAATATTACGTGGATAAATATTCACAGCGCATGAACAAGCAAATTGACGTGGTTCCCGAAGAGACGATGGCCGCGCTTTGTCGTTATTCTTGGCCGGGAAACATACGCGAGCTCCAAAACTTGATCGAACGAGCCGTGATAATGACGCCAGGAAACGTTTTGCAGATTCAAGTCAGCGACCTGCAAGAATCCAATCGAGTCTTGGCATCTATGGCGGGCACGCTGGAAGATGTGGAACGGCAGCGAATCCTGCAGGCTTTGCGGGAAGCCGGCGCGGTCATCGGAGGACCGCATGGCGCGGCAGTCCGGCTGGGCCTCAAGCGCACTACTTTGTTGTCTAAAATGCAAAAACTTGGCATCGCACGGAATACAAACTACTCTCCATTGACGCAGGAAGAGGCATCTAAAGATCTGCCACAGCCGGTAAAGCGCTAGTTCGTCAGAACGTTCGTTTAATGTCATCAACGAATCTCTTGCACCGGCGTTGAACTTTTCATTCAAGCGTCGGAGCGATGCAAATCGACTTCAATCCCAGTCGCTTGTTGCTCACGGGTTCGATGGTAGGTCGGAGATGTTCCAACCGCCGCCCAGGGCCTGGACGAGGAGCACGGCAGCGGTCATGCGCTGGCCGAGGATCTGGACTGCAGTCGTCTCGTTCGTCAGGGCGATTGTCTGCGCTGTAACCACGTTGAGATAGCTGACGGTGCCCGCCTTGTATTGGTCCATCGTCAAGACGACGGACTTTTCCGCCGCCTTTACCGCTTCGTTCTGCACCCCAGCTTCTTCCTCGAGGATACGCAGCGCAGCGAGATTGTCCTCTACCCCCTGAAAGGCGGTCAGCGCGGTCTGCCGATAGGTTGCGACGGTCGCGTCGTAAGCCGCCCGCGCGAAGTCGGTTTGCGCCCGCCGCAGGCCACCGTCGAATACGGTCTCCGAAATGGACGCCCCTACCGACCAGAAGCGACTCGCCGCCGTGGCCAATTTCCCCAGGCTCGAGCTCTCCAAGCCAAGGGAGGCGCTGAGCGTGACCGTTGGGTAAAACGCAGCTTCGGCAACGCCGATTTGTGCATTCGCAGCCGCAACGCTCCGCTCGGAGGCAGCGATGTCCGGCCGGCGCTCGAGCAACTCAGAGGGCACGCCGACGGGAATCTCCGGCGGTGTACCTGCAAGGGGCGTGGCCGGAATGGAAAAATCGGAGGCCGGTTTCCCAATCAGCACCGCGATCGCGTGCTCGAGCTGCGCGCGCTGGACGCCCACATTGATGAGCTGGGCCTGCGTAGTCTTGAGCTGGGTCTCCGCCTGTAGCACGTCCGCCTCGGAGTCCACTCCTTGGCTATACAGTCCCTCGGTGAGATCTAGGGACTTCTGAAAGGCAGCGACTGTCTCTGTCAGGAGCTGTTTCTGCGCATCGAGCTCGCGCAATAGAAAGTAATTCTGTGCCAAAGCCCCCTGAGCGCTCAGGCGCGCGGCCTCCACGTCTCCAGCGCTCGCCTGAGCGCTCGCCTGGTTGGACTCCACCGTGCGGCGAATTCGACCCCAGACGTCGATCTCCCACGATACGTCGAGAGGCAATGAATAGTTGGAAATGGCAGTCCTCGGCGACGCTGGACCTCCCCCGGTGGTAGTCGATGAGCTCGATCGGTTGGCGCCGATGCCGATCGTCGCCGTCGGAAAGTAACTAGCGCGGGCCTCACGCACCAGCGCCTGAGCCTCGCGGTACTGTGCCTCCGCCACGGCGAGGTTCTGGTTCGAGACGCTGACCTGAGCAACCAACGCGTTCAGCTGGGGATCACCGAAGATTTCCCACCAAGCGCCGCGGATCAGGTCGTCCTTTGGCTGCGCGACTCTCCAGCCGTCGATCTCTTTGTAAGCATCGGGCGTGATGACCGTAGGCCGGACGTAGTCCGGCCCCACTACCATGCATGCGCTCAAGGGCATCAGCATTGCCGCTACGATCGCTGGGGCGAAACGGCGATGTTTCATCGCGGCGCGCAATATTTTCTGCATGCAACCCATTGATCACAATTCCGGCGCTGCTTCTGCGCGCCATCGGTCGCGCAAGTTCTGTCGGCGGCGCTCGAACCACAGCCGGCAGCGGTCAAGATAGAGATACACCACCGGCGTGGTGTACAAGGTGAGCATCTGGCTCACGATCAGGCCGCCGACGATGGCGATGCCGAGCGGGCGGCGCAGCTCCGACCCGACTCCGTCCCCAAAGCCAGGGGCAGCGCCCCGAAGAGCGCCGCCATCGTGGTCATCATGATCGGCCGAAAGCGCAACAGGCATGCCTGGTAGATCGCCTCCTGCGGGCTCTTGCCTTCCTGGCGCTCCGCCTCGAGCGCGAAATCGATCATCATGATCGCGTTCTTCTTCACGATACCAATTAAGAGGATGATGCCGATCAGAGCGATCACACTGAGATCCGTGCGGCAGATCAACAGCGCCAGGACCGCGCCCATGCCCGCCGACGGCAGAGTCGATAGAATCGTGATCGGGTGAATGTAGCTTTCATAGAGAATACCCGAGCACGATGTAGACTGCTATCAGCGCGGCAGTAATCAGAAGGGGTTGAGTTCGCCAAAGACGCCTGGAACGCTTGCAGTGTCCCGGAAAAGCTTCCATGAATTGTCGCCGGCATTCCCATACTCTGTTCCAGTCTGATGGATGCGGCTTACGGCATCACTGAGGGCGACACCGGGCGCAAGATTGAACGACAAGCGTCACCGACGGAAACTGTCCCTGATGGTTCACAGCGAGGGGCGCCGTGGTTGGCTCGTAATGGGTGAATGCGCTTAGCGGAACCACCGCCGCCGTTAGCCGCGCGAACGTAGATCTGTTTCAGTCCTTCCGGGCTTTGCCAGAACTCTGGCTCCACTTCCATGACAACGTGGTACTGGTTCAATTGCGTGAACATCGTCGATACCTGCCGTTGCCCGAAGGCATCGGAGAGCGTGTCATCAATCATCTGCGGCGTGATTCCTAATCTCGATGCCGTCAAACGGTCGTATACGAGTGATGCCTGAAGGCCGTTGTTCTGTTGATCGCTGCTGACGTCCGCCAGGCCGGGGAGCTTCCTCATTTGTTGGAGGAGAGTGGGCCCCCATCGGGTCAAATCCTCAAGATTATCGCTCTGAATCGTGTATTGATATTGCGCGTTCCCCAGCCTGGCTCCGATGCGCAAGTCTTGCACCCCTTGCAGATAAAGCGCCGCTCCCGGCACCGTCGCCAGTTTTGGCCGCAAACGATTGATCAGTTGATCTGCGCTGACGTTGCGCTCCTCGAGCGGCTTCAACGCCATAAATACTCTGCCGGTATTCGTCGTCGTGCCTGCCCCGCTGCCTGTAAAGGCCATCACGTTGGCTACGGCCGGATCAGCTCTAACAATGTCTACGAAGCGCGTAATCCTTTGCCGCATCGCCTGAAAGGACGTATCTTGGACACCCTGAATGCCTCCAATGATGCGCCCGGTATCCTGCTGCGGAAAAAATCCTTTAGGCACAATGACGAGGAGATAGACATTCACGCCGATCGTGAGCAGGAGAACACCCAGCGTCAAGGCCGCGTGGCGCAGGACCCATGCAAGGCTGTGTTCGTACAGGCGCAGTACCCAAAGGAAAACTTCCTCGCTCGCCCGATAGAGTCTGCCGTGATCTTCCTCGCGCTGGTGCTTGAGAAGCCTGGCGCACATCATGGGAGTGGTGGTCAATGAAACGACGAGCGAAACGAGAATGGCAGTCGAGAGGGTGACGGCAAATTCGCGGAACAAGCGCCCGACGATGCCACCCATCAGCAAGATCGGAATGAATACGGCAACCAGCGAGATACTGATGGACAGTACCGTGAAGCCGATTTCTTGGGCTCCTTTCAACGCGGCTTCCATCGGTCGCATTCCCTGCTCGAGATGCCGGGTCACGTTTTCGATGACGACAATCGCGTCATCGACGACGAAGCCGGTTGAAATCGTGAGCGCCATCAACGAGAGGTTGTCGAGACTGTAACCACACAAATACATCACCCCGAAGGTGCCGATTAACGAGACCGGGACCACCACGCTTGGAATAAACGTTGCGCGGACATTTCTGAGAAAGATGAACACGACGATAATGACGAGCCCAATCGAGATAAGCAGCGTCTGCTCCACGTCATGCACGGATGCCCGGATCGTGGTCGTCTGATCGAGGACAACCGTGAGATCGATCGCTGCAGGAATGGAAGCCTTGAGCTGAGGAAGGGCCTCCCGCACGCGGTCCACGGTAGCGATGATATTCGCCCCCGGCTCGCGAGAAATAACCACCAGCACGGACGGCTTTCCATTGGTTATTCCGGCCGCTCGTAAGTCTTCCACCGAATCCTGTACGTTGGCGACATCCGACAACTTGAGGGCAGCGCCATTCTGATAGCTGACGATCAGCGGCCTATAGGCGTCGGCCTTGAGGAGCTGGTCGTTCGCCGCCAGATCCGACGTGGTCGTATCATCCGCTATCCGTCCCTTCGGCCGATTGGCATTCTGTACGCTCAACATGTTGCGAATATCCTCCAGGCCGAGCCCGTACTTGTTCAACGCGGTGGGATTCACCTCTACCCTCACAGCAGGCAACGAACTGCCACCGACAGTGACTTGCCCGACTCCGTCTATCTGCGACAGCTTCTGCTGCAAGATCGTCGAGGCCACATCATAGAGGCGGCCGGGATCGTAGACGTCCGACGTCAGCGCCACAATCAGAATTGGCGCATCTGCCGGATTGACCTTTCGATACGTCGGATTGTTCGGCAGATCAGTCGGCAGATAACCACGAGCGGCATTGATGGCGGCTTCAATGTCTCTCGCCGCCGCGTCGATATTCCGGTTCAAGTCGAACTGCAGTGTGATCGCAGTCGCGCCGAGAGAGCTCGTTGACGTCATTTCCGTCACGCCGGCGATCCGCCCGAACTGCCGCTCCAGCGGTGCCGCGACCGAGGAAGCCATGGTCTCGGGACTTGCTCCCGGAAAAGCCGCTGCCACCGTAATGGTGGGGAAGTCAATCTGGGGCAGCGGCGATACCGGCAGGACCGTGAAGGCGACGGCCCCCGCCAGTGCAATTGCCGCGGTCAGTAAAACGGTCGCCACGGGCCGGTGAATGAATGGGGCGGAAAGGCTCATGGCTACTCCACTGGAACGGGCTCCGCGCCTTCTTGGCCGGCGCGGAACTTTGAGGTTTTCATGGCAAGCCGGTCGAAGAAGATGTAAATGACCGGCGTCGTGTATAGGGTAAGGAGTTGGCTCAGGAGCAGTCCGCCCACGATGGTGATGCCGAGGGGCCGGCGCAATTCCGAACCGATCCCGGAACCGAGAGCCAGCGGCAGACTACCCAAGAGAGCGGCCAGGGTGGTCATCATGATGGGACGAAAGCGCAGCAGACACGCCTGATAAATCGCGTCCACCGGGCTTTTGCCCCCATGGCGCTGGGCGTCGAGCGCAAAATCGATCATCATGATCGCGTTCTTTTTCACGATGCCGATCAGCAGGATAATGCCGATGAGCGCAACGACGCTCAGTTCCGAGCGGCAGATCAGCAGTGCTAGAATCGCGCCCACCCCGGCCGAGGGCAGGGTGGACAGAATCGTGATCGGGTGGATGTAGCTCTCATAAAGAACCCCGAGCACGATGTAGACGGTCACCAGCGCTGCCAAAATGAGCACTGGCTCATTGGCCAGCGAGGCTTGAAACGCTTCTGCCGTGCCTTGAAATGCCGCCTGGATGCTTAGCGGCATGCCAAGCTCCTTGCGCGTCTGCTCAATTGCATTCGTGGCCTCTCCCAAAGAGGCGCCGGGAGCGAGATTGAATGAAATGGTGACGACAGGGAATTGCCCCTGATGGTTGATGGCAAGGGGCGCGGTGCCCGACTCAAAATGAGTAAACGTGCTGAGAGGCACGGCCGCTCCATTGATGTTGGAGGTGGTAGGAATACTCGTTGTCGTGCTAGGCGCGGATGAGCCTACCGTTGCCGCCGCTGAAGTCGAAGGTCCAATCGCGACCGACGCGTCCGAACCGGTAGCCGGTGGTGATGTCGGAGCTGTGGCTGAGGAACGGACATAGATCTCTGCCAATTTGGCCGGATTCTGCTGGAGCTCCGGCAGGGCTTCCAGCACCACGTGATATTGATTCAACTGTGTGAACAAGGTTGAGACCTGGCGTTGACCGAAGGCGTCGTAAAGGGCGTCGTCGATCATCTGTGGCGTGATCCCCAGCCGGGAAGCGGTCACGCGGTCGATGACAAGCGCCGCTTGCAAACCCTCCGTCTGCTGATCGGTGGCGACATCGCGGAGCTGAGGCAGCGCCTTGAGCTTGTCGACCAGCCGCGCGGTCCATAGGCTCAACTCATTCGCGTCGGGATCTTCCAGCGTATACTGATACTGCGTTCGGCTGATCCGATCCTCAATGGTCAAATCCTGCACCGGCTGCATGTACAACCTGATGTCCGTCGACGTTCGCCAACGCCGGCTGCAACCGGCGCATCACCTCAGTCGCGCTTATTCTGCGCTCGGCCAGCGGCTTGAGATTGATGAGAATGCGCCCGCTATTAAGGGTGGTGTTGATGCCATCCGCACCGATGAACGAGGAAAGACTCTCGACCGCGGGATCCTTGAGAATGACTTGAGCGAGGGCTTGCTGTCTCTGGGCCATCGCAGGAAAGGAAGTGGTCTGGGGCGCTTCGGAAATGCCCTGGATCACACCGGTATCCTGCACCGGGAAAAACCCTTTCGGGACGATGATGTAAAGCCACGCGGTCAGCGCGAGCGTGGCAGCGGCCGTAAACAGAGTCGCGGTCTGGTGGCGCAGCACCCATCGGAGAGTCTTGCCATAAAACTCGATGATACTGTCGAATGCGCGCTCCGATGCCCGGTAAAGGCGTCCCTGCTGGCTCGAGGATTTGTGCCGCAACAACTTAGAGCACATCATGGGAGTGAGGGTCAGTGAGACCACTGCGGAGACAAGAATGGTGACGCTGAGGGTAATCGCAAATTCCCGGAACAGGCGCCCGACGATGTCCCCCATGAACAGCAACGGTATCAATACGGCAATCAGCGAAACCGTCAGCGATACAATGGTAAACCCGATTTGCTCCGCTCCCTTCAGCGCCGCCGCCAGCGGCTTCTCGCCCTCTTCGATGTAACGAACGATGTTCTCAATCATGACGATCGCGTCATCGACAACAAAACCGGTCGAGATCGTCAACGCCATGAGGGTCAGGTTGTTGAGGCTGTAGCCGAGCAGATACATCACGGCAAACGTGCCCACGAGAGACAGCGGTACCACAACACTCGGGATGATCGTCGCCGCGACATTCCGTAAGAAGAGAAAAATCACCAGCACCACGAGCGCCACGGTCAACATGAGCTCGAACTGGACGTCCTCGACCGACGCGCGAATGGTCAAGGTGCGATCCGTCAGAACCGAGACCTGAATGGACGAGGGCAGCGTACTGTTCAGTTGTGGCAAAAGCGTTTTGATGCGATCGACAACCTGAATGATATTGGCGCCGGGCTGGCGCTGGATATTGACGATGACCGCCGGGACGTTGTTCCTCCACGCGGCCTGGTTTACATTCTCGACGCCATCCATCACCGTTGCCACATCCGACAGCATGACCGGCGCCCCGTTGCGAAAGGCGACGACAACCGACCGGTACTCCTTGCTCGTCAACAACTGATCATTGGCGCCGACTTGGTACGACTGGTGCGGCCCGTCAAAGTTGCCCTTGGGGCGATTGATGCTTGTCTGCTGCAGCGCCGTGCGCACATCCTCCAAGTTGACGCCGTAGGATGAGAGCGCCGTGGGATTGGCTTGAACCCGAACAGCGGGCTTCTGGCCACCACTGATGGTCACCAGTCCGACACCGGGCAACTGTGAGATCTTCTGAGCAAGGCGTGTATCTGCCAGGTCCTGTACCTTCGACAGCGGCATGGAATTCGATGTCAACGCCAAGGTCAGAACCGGCGTATCCGCCGGGTTGGTTTTGCTGTAGATGGGCGGACTGGGAAGATCGCTGGGCAGAAAGGTCTGCGCTGCATTGATCGCCGCCTGTACCTCTTGCGCCGCCACATCGATATCGAGGTTAAGCGAGAACTGTAACGTGATGACCGAGCTTCCGCCCGAGCTCGTCGAGGTCATCTGGTTTAGGCCCGGTACCTGACCGAACTGCCTCTCGAGCGGCGCGGTAACACCGGAGGCCATGACATCCGGACTCGCTCCGGGGAAAAAAGTCAGCACCTGGATCGTGGGGTAGTCGACCTCCGGCAGCGCCGAAACAGGCAATTGCAGATAGCCGGCGATGCCGACGAGTAGAATGGCTGCCATTAACAACGACGTCGCGACCGGCCGAAGAATGAACGGACGAGAAGGACTCACGCCCCGGTCCCGCCGTGCGCATTCGCCGACCGATCTCGCGCGGCTATCTTGACTCCGTCGCGCAGCCTGTCGAAATTGTCGGCCGCAATGACATCGCCGGCCTTTAATCCCTCTACCGCCGTCATTTCGCCATCGGTTGTGCCCACCGAAATCGTATGCAGCGCCACGGTTTGGTCGGGCTTCACCAAGTAGACAAAGGCGCCCTGGGCGTTGCGCTGAATGGCCGGCGTCGGAATCAACGTGGCCTCGTGTTGCGTTTCCACCAGGAGTCTCGCGTTTACGAACTGGTTGGGGAAAAGAGCGTTGTCGTCGTTGGGAAAGAGCGCTTTCAGCCTGACGGTGCCGGTGGTCGCGTCGATTTGATTATCCACCGTCAATAAGTATCCGGTGGCAAGGCGGCGTTGCAGCGCGCGGTCATACGCCTCGACCGGCAGCCGAACCCCATGCTTGAGCTTGTCGAGCACGGCCGGAATGTTGTCCTCGGCGACAGTAAAGATCACCGTGATCGGCTGGAGTTGCGTGATCACAACCAGGCCGGTGGTGTCAGTCGTTTGCACGAAGTTCCCTTGATCCACCAGGCGCAGCCCGACCCTCCCGCTGACCGGCGCGGTGATGCGGGTGTAGATAAGCTGCACTTTAACACCCTCGATCAGTCCCTGATCGTTTTTGACGGTGCCTTCGAGCTGGTGCACAAGGGATACTTGCGTATCGTATTGTTGCCTTGGAATTGCATTCTGCTGGACGAGCACTGTGAAACGCTGGAGATCGAGGCGCGCGTTGTCCAGCAGAGCCTGGTCACGCGCCAGCTGTCCCTCGAACTCGGTCAGCTGGGCCTGGAGTGGGCGCGGGTCGATTTCAGCCAGCAAGTCGCCGGCACGAACGATTTGGCCTTCCTGATACCGGACGCTCATGAGCTGCCCGTTGACCTGAGTCTTGACTGTCACAGTGTTGAGCGGGGTAACAGAGCCGAGGCCGGTGAGGTAGACGGGGATGGAACCGGTTTTTGCTGCTACTGTGGCAACCGGGACGCTTTGCGCGCCGGAAACCGGCCCTTGGGATGCGGCGCGCGATTGGGCTCCGCCGGAATTGCTCCAGAAAACGTAGGCAATCACTGCCGCTAGACAGACCGCCAGCAAACCAATCTTCCAGTGTCTGAGCAACGTGAGGGAACGCGTCCGCTTTGGAAAGTCGTTCTTTTCAGTTTCTTGCATCAACTTTTCACTCAGCGTCTTTGTAAGGGCAAATCCTGTTCCAATGCGCCGCCGCCCGGCTCTGGTCAATCCTCATGCAAGCTCACGAATTGACTCGGCCAGCGATCCTCATAATGACTTCGCAAAAAGAAAACTGACGTTACTCAGTCGTCATTTTGACGTCCGTCGATATGACGACTCGGGCCGTCGTCCGGTCGATAATTAATCGCGTCGGGCGCTCAGAAATATCTTGCCGTTGGATGGCATACGGATTGCCCTTTGAAGTCATTATCTGGAGGCGTCGAAAAGGAGGAATTCGCAAATGATCAACGGAATCCAAAAGGGCATGAGATGTCACACCACGAAGGAGATCAGAACCCACGGGGGGCGGCTCGGGAGATTCACCGAGGGGACCATTCAGGGCGTCATCGATAACCTTGGGCGTCAGCTTATTAGCGTCGCATGGGACAGTGGTGTTAGCACGTACGTCTTTGTCAACGAGATTGAAATCAAAACTCGCGTCGAATCAGAGGTCAGCTCCTTCTAGCTAGAAAACCGTCAAGGTGAAGCAGAAAGGAGCGAACGCCGTGCAACCGGAACGACAGGTGCGCTCAAAAACCGCCACGACAACCTATCATGAAGTACACTGCGCTGTTAATTTTCCTACTTCTCGTCGCGATTTCTGGATGCTCGGTGCTACAGAACAGTGAGACCTACTATCTGGAGCATCCTCGGGGGGGCCCCATTCATTGGCGTGAGTACGAAGATTGAAATCTGCTACGAGACAAATCTGACAGATCATGATTCTCTGACGTGATATCCGGGACATTGATCTTCGATGCCAAGACACCCCGTCGCAAATAATTCGTGCGATTTGGATCGCCGCAGTGGTTTCGTCGTTCTTCAATCTTTTCGGGGAAAGATAATTGTCGGCTGGAGGCAATGGTCTGAAGGGGGTCGTTACTCCCCCCTCCAACCATTACGGCAATAGTCGTTTCAGTAGTTGTTCTCCATGCGATGTTCTCGTTCCAATTTTTGCTCTTGCGCCTGATCTTGCCCGACCGGACTCTCAGTGCACGGTCCGTAGTAGTCGATGACATCTCCTGACTTCTTGCTTTTGAGCGCCGGGTCGTCGTCAGCCAAACTCTTTCCTTCTATCGCGGGAAACTTCTCATGACAGTAGCTGCCCGGCACCTCTTCGGTCTTAGAAATAGTACCGTCGGCGGCTAGAGCTGCACCACTCGCTATGATGTTACCGAGAAGAATCAGAGCGGCTAAAAGTGATTTTGCGTTTTTCATTTGATTCACCTCCTTTCGTTATTGTTGAAGGATCCTAAGCGCAATCGATATGCCACCCGCTATCAATGTCGAGAAAACGCTTATGGATAGCAGGGTGTGGGAAGTTATGGTGATCTCGCAAGAGCGTGCGCGGTTACTAGTGACGAAAAAATGGCGCCTTATACTCGACAGGTGTCGAATCAGGCTTTTGCTTGAGGCCGGTCGTTTCCAGCCGTTGCCCCCGGTATCGAAGAGTAGTGACGCGCCAAGTCGGCGTACCTGACAAGCCCACGTGTCCAATCACTAGCGCGAGTTCTCCGCCACGATGAAACATCCTCGCTTTTTCCGGACGTCACTATTTCGGCGTGTGCCGATGGAGCGACATGCTCTTTAGCTAGGGTTTGGTTAACGTGAATACGCGATCGTTGGTGTCCCGTGCGATTCTCATCATTTGCAGATAACAAAAAACTGGAGGTGCTCTGGCACGATCGTTGCCACTTGTATCTGCGATATAAGGAGAGGTGGTGAATTCTATGACCTTCGCTACACTGATCATGCCGATTGTATTTCTGGCGGGAACAACTTTATGGGTCCGCACAGCCGTCCGGGAGACGCAGCGAGCGCTGGCTCGCAAACGCGGTTAAGCGCGACGCGAACGAACGTGTCGGCGGGCGAAATTTCAGCCGCACACAGCCGCTCTTAGTTCCGAGCGCACGGCAGCGATTTGGCCTTGTGCATTGTTTTGGACATGCGTCATCAAGGGATCAACGAGAATTGGTCACGATGAGTTGGTTCGAGAACGCTGGTGTTATTGTCCTGGGTAGACGCTCGGAAATCATCCAAGAAAATGTTTTAGCTATCCGGAGGAATCGATCGCATGAACTCTAGAAATCGCAAGCGCGATATCCGACGGTCAACCCACGGCTCCCGAGGACCCGCTCGCAAGCAGAAACCACTTAGCGAACCTGGAAAGATCTCCGGTCATTTCTCAGTTGTGCCATTGCTCCTCCCGGACGGAGAGATTCCCTCTGCCGTGCGACAGGCTCTGCTCGAAGGGCGCCGCCAAGACGCGGCGGCAATGCTCATGCATCAGTATGGATTGAGTTGTGCTGAAGCGAGCGATCTCCTTGGTTTCCTTGCGTGCGAATAGAACGTTTCCCGTGGCCCTGGTCATCGAGTCTCACCCATGATCGCATCTGGGGCCGGGTGAAACTGTCATCAAAATGAGCAGACTTACGGCAACCACCAGACCAAGGCCAACGTAGGCAACGTCCTCGACCCGGGTGAAGCCATGCGATATTTATTCGCGCAGTTCTGTCTTGGTTCTTGCCACGGCGGCAAAGCTCCTTTCAATCTCCGACCAATGCCGTGCGCTTCCTGATCTGGGGCGATGCCGACCAGATAATCACGCGCAAAAAACCTGCCGCGCCTCTCCACAGCGAACCTCTCCGCTGAGCTTTATCCTGGTTAACTCTTTTAGATCGGTTAGCGGAACCTGTGTCGTTGATGTTCTTGCTGGCGCACTAATCGTGCACGGTCGGCTTTTTACGCAGGTCCGGTTCTCGTTCAATATTCATCGCGATCCATTCTCCATCGGCAATAAGTGCCGGCCAGTCGATTTTCCCGCTCGCGATCATCGCGCGATCTCTTTCAATCGCGGAGCGTATGTCTCGTCCTGGATCCCAATCTTTTACAAACGAGAACCTGAAGCTGTCGGTTATGGAGTCGAGAAAGTCATAAATTCCTTTCATGCCCGCATCGATATCTTGCAAACTCTTCTGCGTCTCGCCTTGGCGAGCCAGGGTAAGCCCGAGGTAAAGCCGCGCGACATTGTCGTCCTTGTGCTGAGCCAGCGCTTTTTCCAACGTCGACCGCGCTCGCGTATAGTCGCCGTTCAGGTATTGAGCTCTGCCGAGAAAGCTCAAAGTTCCCTCCTGCAAGTCGGTGCCGTATAGGTAATTGGGATCCACTTGCGCCGCAGCCTGAAAATACCCGAGGGCGGCTTGGTTGTTGCCCTCGAACAGAGCTTGTCTTCCTTGAGCAATGTCGCCCGCGCTCTGGATGGATGCACAGGCAGAGAGCGAAACAGTGACTAAGAGCCACGCCGGAAAATATATTAATCTCATGGTTAATTACCCCTTTTCAGTTGCCTTGGTTTTGGCTTCCGCCGCTGCATCGGCAGACTTCGAACTTGCCTTCTCTTGCATCCGCAAAAGACCTGTCAAGGTCGCCTTTGAACTAAGATCGTGAAAAGTGAATGAATACCGGAAAATTCAGATTACTCAATCGTGACGCCGAAGAAAGTGTCGAGGGGGCCACGCGACATGTGTCGAGGGTCCACGACACGTGGATCCAGTCGCCCTTTGGCTATGTTAGATTCGGAACTGCTCGGAGGGTTCTCGAAGCGTTGCGGAGGTCAGAGTTCTGACTTGATCTGTCTCTCGGCACATTAACTTTGCGAGCGAACTCAGCGTCTAGCGACAAAGAGTAGTTTTTCGTATCAACCCGTATATCCAGGATCAACGTTCTCTCATCGCCCGCACCATTTGATTCTGATCTTGATTTCTAATTTCGTAGTAAATCTCCATTTCGTCGTCCACGTAGAGTTAAGCGCACAGCTTTCTCGCGAGGTCGATACTTTGCGAGCTAAAACCGCTGCTGGAGGCCGAGCGAAACGGCGCCCGACAGGATCTTGTCGACGTGCACAGATCGTCGATGATGCGGCTGCGCAACCGGTTGGTCGAATTGCCGCTGATCGGACCGCCGCTAAAGTCAGTGGCGCGCTTCGCAGCAGCGCGTTTGGGGAAGTGAATCGCTGCGCGGCGGAGCGGCGCCAATCGTTAAGGGATCAGAGAGGTTTAGTTCGATCACTGCAGGTTGAAAAGACCAAATATTCCTGTCCAGGCCCATTTTGCTACCACAAACGACCTAACGCTACTTGACAGGCGCGTTTAGTCTGGTCTATTGCTTCATCTAGCTCTATCTACCCCTCAGTAAATATTGGAGGTGCGTCCATGGAAGTTTCCAGACGTGACTTTCTCCGATTTTCTGTTGGCGCAGCCGGGGGTACCGCATTGGCGGGACTTGCCGGCTCCGGGGTCAATCTCGGACCGGTTGTTGCCCGAGCCCAAGAGCTACGAATCAAAAATGCCAAGGTGACACCGAGCGTCTGTCCCTATTGCTCGGTCGGCTGCGGCACGCTCATCCACACCATCGACGGCAAGATCGTCAACATCGAAGGCGATCCGCGCAGCCCGCATAATGAAGGGACGCTCTGCCCCAAGGGCGCGGCGATCTTTCAGCTCCACGTCAATCCCGAACCGCCCGACCCAGGTTTTGCACCGCGCGCCCGGGGCTACCGATTGGGAGGTATGGGACCTCGAACGCGCGATGAACCGGATCACCGAGCTGGTGAAGAAAACGCGCGACGAGACTTTTATCGAGAAGCTTCCCAACGGCAAGCTCGTCAATATGACGCCCGCGATCTTCTCCCTCGGCGGCGCCACGCTCGAAATTGAGTTCAACCACGTTCAGCAGAAACTCATGCGCGGGCTCGGGATTGTCGCCATCGAGAACCAGGCGCGGATATGACACAGCTCTAGCGTCCCCGGTCTGGGGACACGATTTGGCCGCGGCGCGGCAACCCTTTATCCCCGAAGCATGTACGACTCCGACTGCATCGTGGTCATGGGCTCCAACATGGCGGAGAACCATCCCGTCGCCTTCCGGTGGCCGATGAAGGCCAAAGTCGAGCACGGCGCCAAGATTATTCATATCGACCCGCGGTTCACCCGCACCAGCGCTGTAGCGGATATCTACGCGCCGGTGCGCGCGGGTTCGGATATCGCCTTTCTGGGCGGCGTCATCAACTATGTGATTAACAGTGAGCGCTGGAACAAAGACCCGTTCTTCAAAACATTTGTCGTGAACTACACGAACGCGGCGACCCTCCTCAGGGAGGACTTCAAGGACACGGAAGATTTGGATGGAGTCTTTTCCGGCCTGGAAACGGCGAAGGGGGGCGGCGTGCGCGTTCAGGATTTCCCTGTAGACGGGCGTAGCGGAATGGCCGTTCAACGGGTTTATCAACCAATACCACCGCGCGAGTTGGGAGTACGCGAGGGAGAAGCCGCCTGCGGTCAGTGCAAAGCCCGTGGAACTCAAGCCGGGAGAGGGATTCGCGCCGCTGGTTGCGTCTCTCGTATGGCCGCCGCCCTTGAAGGATGAAACGCTGCAAAATCCACGCTGCGTGTTTCAGACCGTCAAGCGCCATTTCGCGCGCTACACGCCGGAAATGGTCGAGAAGAGCCACCGGCTGCCCCAAAGAAACTTTTCTCAAGGTCGCCGAGACCATTCTGGCCAATTCAGGCGCGGACCGGACGACTTCATTCGCCTACGCGGTCGCGTGGACGCAGCACACCTATGGCGTTCAGATCATCGGCGCCTGCGCGCTGCTGCAACTTCTGCTCGGCAACATCGGCCGCCCGGGCGCCGGTGTTATGGCGCTCCGCGGCCACTCCTCGATTCAGGGATCGACAGATATTCCGACGCTCTACCATTCCATCCAGGGGTATATGAACGCGCCGTCGGTGCTCAGGAAGCATGACACGCTGCAGGATTTCATCGCCACCGAGACAATACCACTGGGTTACTGGGCGAACCTGCCGAAATTCATGGTCTCCTATCTCAAGTCCATATACGGCGACGCTGCGACCAAGGATAACCAGTTCGGCTATGACTGGCATCCGAAGATTCTCGGCGACCACTCGCACTTGGCGATGTTCGCCGCAATGAACGCCGGCAAGGTAAGGGGGATGATCTGCTGTCGGCCAAAACCCCGCCATGTCGCTCAACGCCAGGCTCGAGCGATCGGCGCTTGAGAAAGCTCGAATGGCTGGTCGTGAAGGACAATTGGATCACCGAGACCGTAAATTACTGGAAGAACGCGCCGGAAATCAAGAACGGCGAGGTGAAGATGGCGGACATCAAAACGGAAGTGTTCTACTTGCCGGCCACCCAGGTCGCCGAGCTCGAAGGCACCTACACGAACACGCAGCGGATGCTGCAGTTCCACCACAAAGCCGCCGATGCCCCGGGTGATTGCCGATCTGACACCCAATTCAGTTACGATCTCGGCAAGCGGCTGAAGAAGCTTTACGCCAATTCCACTCTACCGCGTGACGAGGGTTTCAAGAATCTGGTTTGGGACTACGAGCACGAGGACGAAGCCGAACGTAAGAAGGGCGAGCCTTCGATGCGAAAAATCCTGAAAGAGATCAACGGCTTCTTTACGGACGATCCGAACCGCCACTGCGTCGGTTTCGGCGACCTCAAAGATGACGGCTCGACGACCTGCGCGTCGTGGATCTATTCGGGAGTTTATCCGGCGCCTGACAAGAACCTCGCCGATAGGCGCACGCCCGACCCGCCTGGCAAACCCGGCGCTCAATTGCAATGGGGTTGGGCATGGCCGGCGAATCGGCGCGTGATGTACAACCGCGCGTCCGCCGATCCCGAAGGGAAACCGTGGAGCGAAAAAAAGAAGTGGGTATGGTGGGACGCGGAGGCAAAAAAATGGGTCGGCTACGATGTACCGGACTACATCGCAGCGAAACCGCCTAACGACAAAGCGAAACCCGGCGCCGCCGGCATGGACGCATTGCCCGGCACGGCGCCGTTTATTATGCGTCCAGACGGGCTCGGTTGGCTTTACGTACCTGGAGGGCTCGTGGACGGCCCGCTACCGACGCACTACGAAGCGGTTGAGTCGCCGGTGCACCAATTTGCTTTACAAACAACAGACCAGCCCGGTCTACAAATACTGGAAGGACCCCGGCAACGAGTTGGCCAAGTTGGGCGATCCGAAGTTCCCCTATGTCCTGACCACGTACCGGCTGACTGAACACTACCTGGCGGGTGGAATGAGCCGCTGGGTGCCATGGCTCGCCGAGCTGCAGCCCGAGCTGTTCGTTGAGATCAGTCCCGAGCTAGCCCAAGAGAAAGGCATCAAGAATCTCGACTGGTGCAAGATCATCCAGCCCGCGCACGCAGATTCGCGCCAAGGCGCTTGTCACGACGCCGGATGCGCCCCTTCAATATTGACGGCAAAGTCATTCACCAGGTCGGCATGCCCTGGCACTGGGGTTATGAAGGACTTTCCAAAGGCGATGTGGTCAACGAGCTGACGTCGCTCATAGCCGATCCGAACGTTTCGATGCACGAGGGAAAAGCGTTTGTGTGCAACGTGGAGAAAGCATGAGCAGGACTGAGGACTGAGCTATGAGGACTGAGTTTGCGACCTCAGTCCTCAGCACTCATTACTCAGGACTAAATGGATTGAGGTGAATGATGGCCGAACCGATGGGCTTCTACACCGACACCACGGTCTGCATCGGCTGCAAAGCGTGCGAAGTCGCCTGCAAAGAATGGAATCAGCTTCCCAGCACTAACGGCGGCGTCAACACCTTGAGCGGCGACAGCTATGACAACACGCGCCGGCTCGACGGCATCCACTGGCGCCATGTGAAATTCATCGAGCAGTTCACCGAAGACCGCAAAGACGGCCGCTGGCTGCTGATGAGCGATGTATGCAAGCACTGCGTTCAGGCGGCCTGCCTCGAAGTTTGTCCAACCGGCGCGATCGTTCGCACCGAATTCGATACGGTCGTGATTCAATCGGACGCGTGCAATGGCTGCCGAGACTGTATTTCGGCCTGCCCTTTTGGAGTGATTGAAATTAACCCGGTCTCAGGGACCGCGCAGAAGTGCACGCTCTGTTATGATCGGATGCAGGGCGGGTTGGAGCCTGCCTGCTCGAAGGCCTGCCCGACCCAACTCAATCCAGTTCGGGACAATCAGCGAGCTGAAAGGAAGAGCACAAAAGCGGGTCGAGCAACTGCACCAGGTCGGCGAAAAAAGAGCGTACCTTTACGGCGCGGATGAAAAAATGCTCGGCGGACTGAATTCCTTTTACTTGCTGGTGGACAAACCGGAAGTCTACGGCTTGCCGCCTGATCCCAAGATGCCCACGCGCAATCTGACATCCGGCTACGATGTTCTCCATTCTTGGGCGCGCTGTCCTGGTCGGCTTGATCGGTATCTTCAATTTTCGCAACCGCGGCGCAGCGGAGCGCGAGGAGGCTCGGTTATGAACGGGATTCCTTCGAGTACATTTTTTAGCGCGCCGCCGGACTGGGGTTGGCTAATTGTCTTATACTTTTTTTTCGGAAGCCTCGCCGGCGGATGCTATTTTCTCGCTTCGCTCATCGATCTAGTGGGCCGGCCGGAGGATCGTCCTCTCGCCCGCCTGGGTTACTACATAGCGTTTCCCTGCGTGATTGTGAGCGCGCTGCTCTTGATTCTTGATCTGACTCGGCCGCTGCGTTTCTGGCACATGTTGATCGAGTCGAACACTTTTCAACCGATGTTTAAATTCTGGTCTCCCATGTCGGTTGGCGCGTGGGCGCTTTTGATTTTTGGAATATTTGCTTTTATATCTTTTCTGGCAGCGCTCGTTGAAGACAATCAATTGGCATGGCCAGCGGGGCGGAAATTTCGTCCCCCGGGAACGCTGAGCAAAGTGATTGCCATGGTCGGTGGGCTTTTTGGCTTTTACGTCGCCGGCTACACCGGAGTGCTACTTGCGGTGACCAACCGCCCCATCTGGTCGGACACGCCTCTGCTCGGCATGCTGTTTATCGTTTCGGCCGCATCCATATCAGCGGCGTCGATGATTCTCTTTGCAAGAAGATACCGGTGGACAATGCCCGGGTTGGCGGCGCTGCACCGCGTCGACGCCTGGGTGATCGCGTTGGAGTTTGTTGTTTTGATCGCGGTGATGATATCGCTAGGGCCGGTATTTCGTGCCTGGTTTAGCGCTTGGGGCCTGTTGCTTTTTTTCGGCGTCATCGTTATCGGCATGCTGATTCCTTTGGCTCTCTACTGGCGCAGGCAATGGCTCGGCGATCGCAACGTCATCACGGCAGCGGCATTGGTTCTGATTGGCGGCTTCATTCTTCGCCTGGTCATCGTCTTCTCGGCGCAAGGAGTCTGACATGAGCCTGTCGGTGATCATCCCCGTCGCGCTTTTGTTCTACGTCGCTGCCTGTACGAGCCCGGAGACGGCACGGACCCGCGGTGGCGGACCGGGAGCCGACGTCGGCAACCGAGCTAAATTTGTGCAGATGCACGAAGGCTCAAGACCGTTTGAAAATACTCCCAAAATCATTCCCACCAAGCATCCTTCTTTGGCTCCCGCCAGTCAGGCCAACGACCTCAGCCGCAAATGACGGCAATTGAGACTGGCCTGCAGGATCTCAGACGCCGGCACCCAGAGTGGGAACCGTGGCTCGCCGTAGTTCAGGAAGTCCTAAGCGAGTCCATCAATCCTGAGTGGGATTCACTCGTCCCCATCCGTAGCGAATCACAGCAAAGCAAGGTTCCGCTGCTAGCGGGTATCACCCTGACTTTAGAGCGACGTGCCATTCATCGGCTGTTGGAAAAGCTGATTTTGATCGCCCATCGCAGTGGGACACCGGCGATGGCCAGCTTGGAACCGGCACTACATAGAGATTTAGACCTGTTGAGCTTGTTCAAAGCTTCACTTTGCCAGGATCGCGATCGCCTTAAGGACATTGCCGCGTATCTCGGTGCAGATGCGGAGGCGTTCCAAGCGGTTGCAACACTCTTGCCCGTCCCCTTGTTGCACGCGTGCAATCGGCGATGGGCAGCATCGAAATCTCCGAGCTGGACGGAGGGGTATTGTCCGGTCTGCGGCGCCTGGCCGGCGTTTTCCGAAGTGCGAGGGATCGAACGAAGCCGATATTTCCGCTGCGGCCGCTGCGGCAGCGAGTGGCAAGCTCGAGCCTTGTTCTGTCCTTACTGCGGCATGACCGACCATAACGAGCTTGTCTCGCTGGTGCCTGAAAAAAGTGGCTCGAACTCGGTGATCGACGCGTGCAAGCGCTGTCTCGGCTACGTGAAAACCTTTACGACGCTTCAGGGCAGTCCGCCTGCCAAGGTCATGATCGATGATCTCGCCAGCGTCGATTTGGATATCGCGGCGATGCAGCAAGGGTACAAACGCCCCGACGGAGCCGGCTACGCGTTGGATGTTATCGTCGTCGGCAAAGCAATGCCGAAGCCGTCCTTTTTTGCTTGGAGTTGGTCGTAGTGTCTCCTTTGTATCCACCGTCGGTTCGGCCCGCGGAAATCTGCGGAGCGTTACTCGCCGCGCTCGAAGCGGCCGAGGGACGCCGGCGCAACCGCAAGCGCGACCAAACGCCGGACGGCATCGGGCTGGCGATCAAGCGGGATTTGCTCCAGCGCGCGGTGCAAGACGATCCGAACCCGGAAGCCTTCGAGGAATGGTTGCTCCAATGCGCTCTGGCGTGCGCGCCGGAATCGGCCGGAGCCGTATCCGCCATGGCCCGCGCCATTTTTGAAGAGTGGCGCCTTGCGCACTCGCTCCATGAGTTCAAAAATTGGCTGGATGAGGGCGCGCCATCGGCCGATGCCGACGAGGGAAAGCGCAAACACCACAACGCTGATCAAGGCGAACGGCAATGATTAAAGGCGACAACTCCGCCATCATCCTCGCCATGCGCGAGCTCTTGCTGGGTCCAGTCACGCCTAACTGGCCCCTTACGTACTCGCTACATTTTCGCGGTTCAATACCCTTGCTATTGAGTGAATCGCAAGAATTCTAGTCGCGGCAGCACGGTTCCAAAGTTTTCCTAGAAACAAGATTTGGAACGTCTGCGCGTCGGCGTGTAAGGGATTCGATAACGCCGGAAAACAATCTGTGACGGCCGGATCGAATAAATTTCTCCTTTTGATCGATGACTGGGGTGCCACGTCGTGCTGCACGCCTCTCTGTGGCTCGACCTATTGAGCGTTATTTGCGTCAAAAAATAGCTGCGGTCACGCCAGCGTTTCCAGCAGGTTTCCAGCTATGAATGCTTCTATCAGGTTCTAGCGATCAGACGCTCGGCCCGCCGCGGCCCTTCCGATGCCGGCTAGGGTAAGCGGAACGAAAAGGTAAACACAGGTTCTTTACACTGTGCCGCTGCCTCCATCAATTTTACCAGGGCGGGTAATCAACCCGCTCTTTTTTATTTGCGTCATTGACTTAAACAATTGCCTATGAAAATAGGGACGGGAGTTATTGTGCGGGCACATCACAGAAGTGTGGAGGGACGGAATGACGAACTGGCTTTGGATCGGCTCATCGATTTTGCTTTGTCTTCAATGGATCGCGATCCATTTCGCCGGCATTCATCTGACCCCGCAATTTGAAGCGTTGAGCTCTGGAGTCGCGATCTTCGGCGCGGCGTTCTTATTGTCCTGGGCAGCGGAGCTTTCCCAAAAGGATATTCCCCAGGCACTGGCCATCGCACTGCTCGCTCTCATTGCAGTTTTACCGGAATACGCCGTCGACATGTACTTTGCCTGGTCGGCGGGAAAAGATCCTAAGTACACCGCTTTTGCGACTGCGAACATGACCGGCGCCAACCGATTATTGATCGGCGTGGGTTGGGCAGCCGTCGTGATTACCTACTGGCTGAAGTCCGGCAAAAAAGCGGTCGAGCTCGAGCCGAGCCATAAGATTGAACTGTTTTACCTCGCATTGGCGACGCTTTATTCATTTCTTATTCCCTTAAAGGGACAGCTTGATCTCATCGACGCAGTCGCGCTTATCATGATCTTTGTTTTCTACATGCGCGCTGCCTCGAAGGCGGAACACGTCGAGCCGGAACTGGAGGGTCCGGCCGCAATGATCGAAAGTTGGGGGACAAGGCCGCGGCGGGCGTGGACGGTTAGTTTTTTTCTGCTCTCCGGTTTTACTATCTTCACGGCAGCGGAGCCATTCGCGGAAGGGCTTTTGGCGACGGGAAGGACTTTCGGCATAGAGGAATTTATTTTGGTTCAGTGGTTGGCACCTCTGGCTTCTGAGTCACCGGAATTCATCGTCGCGATTCTATTCGCGCTCAAGGGCCAGCCCGGTACCAGCATGGGCGCGCTCCTGTCATCGAAGGTCAATCAATGGACGCTGTTGATCGGCATGCTGCCGATCGTTTATGCGGTTTCTGCGGAGAGCGCCGGTGGCATGCACATGGATGCGCGTCAGGTCGAGGAGATGTTTTTGACCGCCGCGCAGTCCATCTTCGCTGTGGCGGTTTTGGCAAATCTTTCATTCTCCTTGCTCGAAGCACTGATAGTTTTTGTGCTGTTCTGGACCCAGTTGCTCTTTCCCGATCCGCAATTTCGGTTCTACTATTCGTTTTTGTACGTTGTCCTGGCAGTGGGTCTGGTGCTGGTGAAAAAAGACGTGCGCGACGGCTTCGTCGCGTTGTTTTCACGGGCATCCGCGTCGAGTGTTATCGAAAAGCACTGAACGCCGATGAATCTCGAACGGCCGATGGGCCCGGCTCAAGAGATATTTTCGACTTCGGCCTGGCCACACGTCGATCATGGCACTGAGCACGAAAGGTTTGGTTAAGAAACTCGGCTGGGGCGGCTTTCTGCGGCTGCTCGTGCACTTTCCCAAGTTTCTGAAACTCTTTGGCCGTTTGGCAATTGATCCGCGCGTTTCTCTCGGCCCCAAGCTCGTGCTTATGGGAATACTCGCTTATGTTGCCTTGCCGACGGACCTGGTGCCGGATTTTCTATTCGGTGTCGGACAGTTGGACGACCTCGCCGTCATCCTGGGGGGTCTGAAGCTCTTTCTTCGCCTATGTCCCGAAGCAGTTGTGCAAGAGCATCTCGAAGCGCTGGCTGCTGGACGCTAGATAAATTTTGCAGACTGTGCAGGTTCGATGTCGCTTATTGGGACGAGACGGGTTTTCAGCCGCGCTGATCTCGACGTTCGAGCGCAGCATCGGTTGAATCAATGCTTTGCCGCCGCTGCTTTTTCTTCCTTGATGTTTTCATGGATTAGCCGCGGCACGGCGCCGCAGCTGAAGCAACGCGGCGGCTCATGCTTGGTTTCCCCTTCCGGATAACGCATGAAACGCCGATAGAAGGGCTTCTCCGTGCCGACGAAGTCGTCGTAGTAAAAGGCTAGTTTGCCGCACTCGCTACACTGTAGATACTTTGCCATTGTTTCCTTCCGAAATCGTGAGATTCGAACCGAGCGGTGGTCTTTGACACGCGCCGCTTCCTCAAAGCTTTCCCCCTTTAGAGTGAGGAAAGGATACTCATGAAGCGAACTAAGGTCAATAACGGGTACGCAAACGGGCTTGAGAATTTAGCGAATTTCGTGCATGGGTTACTAATCGAAATCTGCTTCTTGTTCGATTGGCGAAGAGTCTTAAACTGAAATGACAGGGCGAAGGAGGAATAAACAATGGCTATCAGGCTTTTTCAATCTCAAACTTCCATGTTTTGTGAGAAGGTTCGCATCGTGTTCGCGATGAAAAAGGTTCCCTATGAGATCGTCGACGTGCGCAAAGACGAGCGCAAGTCTTTGCTCGAGTACACCGGCCAACGAAAAGTTCCGTCGACGGATTATAACGGCGAATGCATCATCGACTCGACCGTGATTTCTGCGCGTCTGGAGAAAGATCATCCGGCGAACAGCATTTATCCCGACGGCGCTGCGAACAAAGGGCTTTGTTTGGCGCTGGAAGATTGGTCCGACGAAGTCCTGATCCATGCCAACCACGCGATGCGCCGGGCCGAAACACCGGAGGCGCGGCAAAAAGCGGAAGCAGAATGGGACGCTCATTTTAACACCCTCGAGCAGATTTATACCGGCAAGAAATTCATCTTTGACCGGCTGACCATCGCCGATGCGGCCATCTTTTCTCAGTTGCATTATCTCTGTGCCACGGTGAAGTACGAGATCCCGGCCAAGTACAAAAACGTCAACGCTTTCCTGGAAAACATGCGCCAGACGCTGAAACTCAAATCGCTCGCGGACAGCTTCGAGGCTCAGTCGCTTTAGGCGGCTTTCGGTTCGGCGATGAAAAAGGATGTCGTCATCCCGCGCTTGGGGTCGAGCGATGAGAGTGATGAAGTGAGGATCCTGCGCTGGATAAAAAACCAAGGCGACAAAGTGCGGAAGGGCGAGGCGCTGCTTGAAGTAGAAACCGACAAAGTCAACGTCGAGATCGAAGCGCCGGACAACGGCGAATTGTTGGAAATCAGCGCCCGGGAGGGCGACTTCATTAAGTTTGGCGCCGTGGTTGCGGTCATCGACAAAACCGATTGAGCCGATCGGAAGGCGACGCGATTATTCGACTATCGAGCTCAAGCGCGTTGGCGGAAGCCGTTGGGGTGCAGCGCTCGCGCCCGAACGGAAATCACACCTGCAAAGCCCATTTTGCTTCCATTTTCTAAATTGCCGATCATTCAACTATTTCATTTGCTGCCCGGCGGCACATTGCGCACTTTTTGTAACGTGACCACGTCGAGATTCGCGCCGCGCGTCCGCGAAGCCTGATGGAAGAACGCGCTTCGATTCTGTTATCGCGCACCGTTTGGGTCGGCTGTTTGCTCGGTGCCAGCGCCACTGTCTATTTTCTTTTCGGGTTGTTGGGATACGTTCACCATCCTTTACTGAACTTGAGCGTCGCTCTGGTCTTCCTTCTCGGTGCCATTTTCTTTGTTGTAAATTTCCTCGCTATTCCACGGCAGACAAACTGGGTTGGCTGGATCCTTTGGGCGGCGGTCTTCTTTCTTGTCGTATTCGAAGTCCTGCTCGGTCTGCTGCCGCCTACGAGTCGCGATGAACTCACACATCACCTGGCGATTCCAAAGCTCTATGCCAATGCCGGTCGGATTGTCGAAGTGCCGATGGCGCCCTACGCCTACTATCCGATGCTGCTCGATATGCTCTATACCCCGTGGGTTTATTGGGGATATGATTTCGTTCCGAAATTGATTCACGGACTTTTCGCCTTACTCACGGGTTTGCTTTTATACGCCTATTTGAGCCGGCGTATGAATCTCGTGTACGGCTTGCTTGGCTGTTTCATTTATTTGTCGATGCCGGTCATCGCGCGGCTGAGTCACTGGGGTTACATCGATCTTGGAATTACTTTCTACACGACGGCGTCGCTTTTGTGTCTGCTGCGGTGGCGCGAGGAAAGAAACCAACTCCGTTGGCTAGCTCTGACCGGAATTTCGCTGGGTTTTGCTCTAGCCACCAAACCCAATGGGTTGGTGGCCGCGCTACTGATCGGTTCGATGTTTCTACTCGTCGTCGCGAAGCCGCCGCGTAAGCGTCTTGGCGCGATGGGTGGCGAGCTGCTTCTATTCGGCGGCTTGACGCTGTTGCCGTTTTTGCCGTGGCTCGTAAAAAATTGGTTTCAGACCGGCAATCCATTTTACCCGTTATTGGGCGGCTGGTTCTCGTTCGGCGCGCGGGCGCAAAGCGGCGGCGCAGGTTACGGTGCGCTGGGCATATTCGCAAAAAGGGAACTATTCTATGGCGAAAATTTCTGGCAGCTTTTCGGCTTGCCTTTGCGCGTATTTTTTTCCGGGCAGGACGACAATCCGCAATTGTTCGACGGCGTGCTGACGCCGATCTTGATCGTCTTTTTACCATGGGCATTTAAAGGCAAATGGCTGGAGGAGAAAAAACTGCTGGCGGGCTTCGCGCTGCTGTTTCTCGCCTACGCATTATTTCTCGTCGACATGCGCATTCGTTATATTCTCTCCATCGTCCCGCCGTTGGTGATCCTGGCGGTTTACGGCGTTTTCAATCTTTACCTGCGCATTAAGCGTCCCGTTTATTTATTCGCGGCGCTAATGTTCTTCGCGGGCTGGCATGGCATTTATCTAGGGAAATATTTTCGGGAAGCGGCGCCGCTCGGCTATCTTTCGGGCGCCGTCAGTCGCGACGCTTATCTGGCTCGCATGCTCCCCGAGTACACTTCATTCCAGTACATTGCCAAGAGCACGCCGCCGAAGGCGAAAATTTATCTTCTCTTTATCGGCCGGAGAGCGTATTATTGCGAGCGAGATTATTTTCATGACGGCGGCGAGTTGCCGGGATATCTGCTGGCGGCGATTCGCGGAGCTGAAAGCGCCGATCAAATCGAACAAGAGCTAAAACGCAAAGACATTACCCATCTCATGGTCCGCGAGGATCTTCTGACAGATTTTCTAGCGCACAATTTGACGCCCAAGCAAGGGGAAGTGTGGAATCGATTCGCCGAGAGCCGGCTCACCTTGAGCTTTCGCGACCGTAATCACGCCGTCTATCAAATTCATGGCTAGCCGGTGCGCTATCTCGATCGTTATTCCGGTTTTTAACGAAGCGGAAATTTTAGCGACGCTGCTCGGCAAGGTCCAAGCACTCGAACTGCCGCAAGTGGAGATCATCGTGGTCGATGACGGCTCCGCCGACGGCAGCGCCGAGATTGCCTTGAACGCCGGCGTCAGCGTGGTTCGACACCCGTATAACATCGGCAACGGCGCCGCGATCAAGAGCGGTATCCGCGCGGCGCGGGGAAAGTTGATCGTGCTGATGGACGGAGACGGCCAACACAAACCGGAAGATATTCCCAACTTACTAGCCGAGGCGACCAACTACCACATGGTCGTCGGCGCCCGCGCCAAAGGCTCTAAGCTGAGATTCCACCGCTACGCGGCGAACCTGCTTTACAATTTGCTCGCGTCGTACGTCACTAAATTTAACGTGCAGGATCTAACTTCGGGCTTTCGCGTGCTTTCGCGGCGCGATGCGTTGCGCTTCATCGATTTGTTGCCTAACACGTTCTCCTATCCGACGACGCTCACGCTGGCGTTTTTACGCTCGGGGTTGACTGTAAAATACATACCGATTCAAACGCTCTACCGCGCCGGGCAGAGTAAAATCAGCTTGGTTACCGACGGCATCCGCTTTCTGCTGATCATCACTAAAATCGCCACCTTGTTTTCGCCGTTCCGGGTGTTTTTGCCGGTCAGCATCTTGTTTTTTCTGGCCGGCGTGTCGAACTACGCGTATACCTACTTCACCGAGCACCGGTTCACCAACATGTCCGCGCTCATGTTTACCGCTGCCGTGATCGTTTTCATGCTCGGCTTGGTCTCCGAGCAGATCGCTTTGTTGCGCATGGAAAGACACGGGCATTTCGAACATTTCAGCGGCGATAGAGAAGATTAGCCGGCGTTTACGGGTATATTTATGCCAGCACAACGCGAAGAAATCCGGCATTTCTACGATGAAGTTTACTATAAGAATGCCCGCGATGTAGTCGGGGTCTCTCGACATCTACGCCGTCTCGCGCTGCGTTTTGAGCCCTGGAAAAATCTTAGGATCCTGGACGTCGCCTGCGGAACGGGTAGGTGGTTGATGGCCGTGCATGCGCTCGGCGCAATCCCAAGTGGTATCGATCTCTCTCGCGTAGCACTTGACGCTTGTCAACGAACCTTGCCAAAGGTCGAGCTACACTGTGGCTCGGCTGAAACGCTTCCTTTCGACAACTGTCAATTCGATTTTATTTCTTGTCTAGGCGCCCTTGAGCATCTCATAGACCCGCAAGCGGCGCTGCGCGAAATGGTCCGCTGTGCAAAGCCGGATGCGAGATTTTTACTACTCGTGCCGAACAGCGGTTTTTTACCTCGACGATTGGGACTTTATTGGGGCACGCACCAAGCCCAAGTTCACGAAGAGGATCGTTCGCTCGAAGAATGGCAAGCGCTGTTTGAATCCGCCGGCCTCCGCGTCGAGCGCCGCTGGCGTGATCTGCACGTGCTGTCGGCGTCGTGGATCTTTCGCGGTCCCTGGTATCTCTGGTTCATCCGGGCCACGCAGGCGTTGGCATTACCGCTTTGGCCGTTGTCTTGGCAATATCAAGTTTATCACCTCTGCGGTCTGAAGCATCGATAAACTGTCGCATGGAGATCCTTGTAATCACGTGGAACTATCCGCCGCGCCGCGGCGGCATCGAGAATCTCATCGGCAGTCTGTGCGTGGAACTCCGAAAGAAACATTCCGTGCATGTTATTACGGCGCATACTCGACTCTCCGTGTTCGAAGAGAAAGATGTGTCCCGCGCGCCTTTGCCGGGGTTAGTTCCCTTCGCGCTTTACGCGCTTTGGCGGGGGACTGTCCTTTTAGTCGCGCAATCGGCACATCGCCGTTATTTTCGGCGGCAGCGTTTTGGTGACGCCATTGGCGCTGATCCTCGCGCGCCTGTTTGGTCGGCGGCTGGTTCTCCAAACGCACGGCTTGGATATTATTTACCGGAGTTTTCTGTACCAGCAACTGTGCGTTCGCTGGTTGAAGAGTTGCGATAAAGTGATTGCCAATAGTGGCTACACGGCACGGTTGGGGCAATCGAAAGGAGTTCCGCCTGAGCGAATCATTGTCATTCCTCCAGGCGTGGAGCCGGACCGTTTCGATGTGCCACTGGATGGCGCCGCAGGCAAAGAACCTTGGAAAGTAAAAGGTAGGAAGACTATTCTCTTCGTTGGACGCCTGGCAAAACGTAAGGGGGTCAAAGAATTTATCGAAAATTCTTTCGTCGATATTGTCCGCGCAGTGCCACGGGCGTTGTTTCTAATTGTCGGCGGTAACCCGACCGAATCACTGACGCACCGCGATGACGTCGTCAGCGAAATCAACAAGGTGGTTTCAAAGCTCCGGCTTGACGACCACGTTCGCCTGCTCGGCTCGACGAGCGACGATGAGCTGATCAAACTATATCAGGCGTGTGATTTAGTTGTCTTGCCAGCGCTAGACGTGAAGGATGACGTCGAGGGGTTCGGTATCGTTGCTTTGGAAGCCGCAGTTGCGGGCAAACCTGTCGTCGCGACGCGGGTCGGGGGGATACCGGATGCGGTGGAGGATGGAAAAAGTGGCGTACTCGTTGAGCCGGGTGATTATAGCCAGTTGAGCCAAGCGGTAATCTCGCTTTTGGAGAACCGTGAATCGTGTTTGTCCATGGGACGATACGGCCGATGTCGCGCCATTAAAGAATTCTCATGGCGGCGAATTTGTATGCGATATGAAGGCGTGTTTGATATTGTAACGCCGAAACCAAGTTAGCGTGCCGTCTGATTATTGAATTTTGCGTCATGGCGGATAGGGAGTCGCCATCCGACGATCCGCAGAAAAAAATCGCTCAGTTGTTTTGCTGAATCCGCCCATGAGGGAACGCCTTCGTCTCGACTATTCTTTTTGTGCGCAATTGGTGCTTGAGTGTGTTCGCTAAATGGACCGAATCTTCCGGCTCGTACAAGCATGTCGGGATAATTTCGTAGCAATTCATTCATCGAACCCACCGCGGCGGCAACTAGCGGCACGCGACAAGCGATGATCTCATAGGCTTTTTGAGGAAAACTGTATTCGCCTTGTGCTGAGTGGCGGTAACAGACCACTGCCACATCCAATGAATTGTAAAAAACCGGCACCTCCGTGTGCGGTAGTTCTTTGAAGTCGTGAACTCGCGACCCGGTGGGAATTGCTAACCCGTGTTCGCGTGGACCGGCCAGCGCCAGATGAAGATTGTCGACTTGGCCGGAGAGCTGCTCGAAAACCTCAAAGAGAGTTTCGATACCGCGACTGTGTTCCAGTGCCCCGGCTGTGCCAATAATCCTGGCGTGTTGTGGTAGGCCCAGATGCTGGCGGCATTCGGTTTGATCTCGTGGATAAAATAGATCGGGCCGAACACCGCTTTCGATAACCGATATCGGTTTCGACCGCAGGTAGCTCCGCAAGACGTGATCCGCTAATCGTTGACTGAAAGCACTAACGCCGTCGGCCGCTTTTACGGCGCGCCGGAAAAGCGGCAAAACACCGGGAATTTGACTGGCTTTGAACGCTTCAAAGTTATCGTAAAGATCGATCACGCATCGCGATGCGACACGTTTGGCGAGCCAACCCCCGAAGATGGCATGATAGACATCTGAACAGGCCCAGATAATATCTGGACGAAATTCCCGAGATATTTGCAGTGCCCATCTCGTATATCGCTCGATTTGCGGGAGATATCCGTTTAACAAATTGACCGAATTCCATGTCACACCGCTGCCGGATGAGCCGTCGCCATCGAGGAACGTCCCCCCGGGTCGCTGCCGATAGCTGAGAGCAAGCCCCTGCACATCGTGCCCAAGCTGAGCTAATTCCAAAGGCAGTTCCCAAAACCGGCCGAAGCGGTCCTCGAGAAGATCTTTTCCCATGTACTGACGTTTGCTCAAAACCAAGATTTTCATTTGTGTTCGTCAAGGTAGTCGAAAAGTTCTCGATAAACGGCGGGCTTGTTCAAGCGGTTAATAGCGAATGTGGCCGCGGAGGCGCATAGACGTTCTCGCCAACCATGATCGGTGAGCAGCCGGATGACCTCGGTGGCAAATTTGTCATCGTCATCGGTCACGCGACTACTTTGCTCGACATCGTCGGGTAGCCCTTCGATTCCCTTCGGCGTCGTAACCAGCGCCTTGCCACGTGCCAGTGCCTCAACAGTTTTGATCTTTAAGCCGGTGCCAATCCATGCAGGATTTATGACTACGGCAGCCTGGCCATATTCTTCTTCAAGGCGTTCTTTGTGTCCGAGAAACTTCACATTTTCGAATCGCTGCCCGGCAAATGCTCGATAAATATGACCGCAGACGTGCAGTTTTGCATGTGGAATTTGTCGGAGAATCTTTGGCCACACAAAGTCAAAGAAGCGACGCAGTCCGTCGATGTTGGCGCCGTTATAACCGCCTACGTAGAGTATGCGCCCGTCCACCGGGCTGATCGATTCAACAGTCGGGAAAGATCCCGACGAACCTACAGTCAGCACTCTTAATTGCGGACACATCTCTCTTATTACTTCCGCTTCTACAGCTTGAATGGCGATTACGGCGTCGAACTGGTTGAAGATTCGGCGTTCTTCGTCTCGGGTAATCTGTAAAGGAAACACCATGCCTCGGGAAGCGAATTCCTCAACTCGTTTGTGTTGGATGTCGTGTGTGTCAAGCAATCGAAAGATGCTATTCTTCAGTTTGTCTGTTGATTGGTATAGCCAAATATATTCAACAATCACGGCCTTCCATGGGAAACGCTCCTTTAGTTCCGCGACAAAATCGCTTAGCCCTTTTGGATAACGTTGCCAATAGTTAATAATGAACGGCGAAATAGAACGACCGAGCAGTCGATTAGCAATTGTTTCTATTGGCGGTATGCTGACGATTTTCCCGGCCCGATCAAGCAACCGGACGGTGCGGCGCACGACATTTCGAACATGAGTTTTCAGTCCCCTGCCACTGTATATGTGCAAGGCATCCACGTGCGAGCGACAAGTTTTTCTAAATCTGCGCTCGATCAGGCCGCAAAGCACAAGATGCACGTACCATCCTTGTTCCCTTAAAACGCTAATGAGTTCGGCGATGCGCTGATTATCCCCAGACCGCGTTGGATATGGGACCGTATCGCAGATAATGGCGATCTGCCGGCTAGATTGAGCGTCAGGTAGATGCAGCCAGGCGGACATAGGGGTGCTTTCTAAGTTTAATATCGAAGTCTCCGCAGTTCTGCATTGTTGGTAGCACGACAACTCCCAACGAGTTTAAAGCGGATGAGCGATGTTTAGATCTTAACAAGTTTTGGTATCTCTCCTGGAAGGTCATGTCTCTATCTACGCGGTTATGCTATATTTGCATAAATTGAAATGCTGATTGATATAGCACAATCGACCGAATCCTTGAATTTATTCAATAGACGGCAAGACAACTTTTTTCAAAAATGATCGGACACTGCTAAATCCGGTCGATTGTTCATAATCTCCACCAGCGTCCAATTCAATGAACTTTTTTGAGCTTCGACGAGCCGTCGAAACCGCATTGCTGGCGCCAGAGTATAATTCGATGGCCTATGTGAACGATTACCTGAAAGTTCACATGAATCGTTTTGCTGAGACGGTATCTTTGCTTCAGGCTATAATCCAGCCGGGGATGCATATCGTCGATGTGGGGTCTTACGGAAGCCTAGTACCCGCTCTTAGGGATATTCTTGGGGCGACAAATATTACTTTAACGGAGCCATTTCAGGAGCGGAAACCCGCAAGCGAGGATAACTTCCTCCAAAATGCCAGGAATGGAGAGAGGTATTCTTTTCACGTTGATCGTTTCGACATCGAGGGACCATTTCCGTATCAAGATGGATCATTCGATGTCGTAATTTTTACGGAAGTCTTAGAGCATCTTAGCCGAGATCCGTTGCAGACGATGTCCGAGATTAATCGGATTACCAAGCCGGAGGGCTATCTTCTATTGTCGACCCCAAATTGCGCTTCGGTTCGGTCCGTCCTTAGGATTCTGCGCGGCGGCAATCCGAATATCTATCCAGTTTACCAACGCCGTCCCAGTACCGATCGTCACAACCATGAATATGTCCCTTGGGAAGTGAGAGAGCTGCTCAAGCTTTGCGGCTTCACCAACAGTGAGTTTAAGACGGTCGATGTTTATCAGGATCAACAATTCGGACGTCTATTGACGCTTCAGATGAGAGCTCTGCTCAAAATCGGGAGCCTTATGAGTCTCGGCTTTTTAAAAGCCAGGGAACGCGGCGACACTATTTTTGCCCTCGCGCAAAAAACCGGTGGAGTACAGGAAAGATATCCCGGGTTTCTTTATGCGCCGGCCGAAAGGCCGGCGCGATAGATTTACGTCGATGGCGCATTTGACTTTGATCTAGTAGCGATGGAGTACAGAGGCAAGAATATGGTGTTTCTCGTCGGCTGCCCGCGCAGCGGCACCACCTGGCTCCAGAAACTTTTGGCGAGCCATCCAAGGATTCGTTCCGGGGAAGAATCACACTTTTTCAGCTTATATGTCGGGCCGCAGCTCCGGTCGTGGAACGATCAGAAGACGCGGCACCTCAACGGTGGACTGGGTCATGCAGCGGGTCCGCAGGCCTATTTTCGCGAGGAAGAATTTCGGGCCATTTTAAAAAACTATCTAGCGGCTTTACTCAAACCCATCGTTGATGGTTTGGAACCAGAAGAATTGTTTCTGGAGAAGACCCCGTCGCATGCTTTGTACATTCCCGAGATCAAGGATCTGCTGCCCGACAGCCGATTCATTCATTTGATGCGCGATTGTCGAGACGTGGTCGCTTCGCTCATGACCGCTTCCCGGAGTTGGGGCATGAGTTGGGCGCCCGGCAGCGCGAAAGTGGCCGCGGCCATGTGGGTCCAGCACGTCGAAGCAGTCAAGGCCGCAGCAAAAAAGCTATCGTCGGAGGAATTCCACGAGATCCGCTATGAGGACCTTTGGAATTCTCCCCTCGATACTCTAAAGGGCTTGGCGAAATTCCTCGGTATCTCCTGGAGCGACGACGCCATAAACCTCGCAATCGACAGCAACAAAGCCGACGTGATGGAAACCGGCGGCACCCCGATTCCGGTGTATGGCGAGGTCAGGGCACGCACGGGACCAGTGGCAAAGCTGCCTCGCGGTTTTATCGGCAAAGCCCGACCCGAGGTCTGGAAGTCGGACCTGTCGATGTATGAGAAATACAAAGTGTGGCAGAGTACCCGAAAGCTCATGAACGAGGCGGGTTATTCCTGGCAGCTAGGAGATTGGTTCTAGCGCGACTGTGAGACTTCATCTCTCGGTGACAGTCCTGCGACACAGCACAGGTCTGCTCCAATTCCATCAATCCCTCCGAGTTCCCGCTCAAGTCGTAGATAAAAATCGAATAACCGATTTTTGCGATCGGGTGGTGCGGGCGCAGCCAGGCGGCCCACGGGCGTTGAAAATGTCTTGGAGATTGGTCGTGCTGATCGGTAGGATTTTTCGTGGCGTGGCGGCATGTTCGCGGCGTTTAGATAAAATGTATTATAAATCAATATCTTAAGAATTCATGTCGTTTGAATTTCATACTCAATACAGCTGTACTGATTTCCATACATCAGCTCTTATAAATTAATATTACAGCTCATAGGTTATTGACAAACAGCTGGTCGACTGTTAGAAATCAGCTCATGCTTAAACGATCGACAGCTGGGATGATTGCAACAATGGTGGTTACCAAATGAAACTTTCTTTTCCTGTAATAAGGGGAAACATGGGCGGGCGTCAGTATTATTCGCTGCTGGTCCCGCTTTCAGAGATTCCTCATTTATTCAAATTCGATGATTGGGAACAGTGCACGCCGGAGCTGCGGGCGCAACGAGTTCTGAACAAGGCGAGAGTTCCAGACATCACGAGGTACATCCTCGAAAATGGGGACGGATACCTGTTTTCGTCCATCACTGCGTCCTATTCGTGTCCGGTAAAGTTCGTCTCTTCAGCTGAGAACGCCGAAGTTGGAACTTTAGAGATGGAGCTCGAAAACGTGGAGTTCATTATCAACGATGGCCAGCATCGGTGCGCGGCGATTGCTGCGGCACTCAAGGAGAATCCTGCGCTTGGGAAGGAAAAAATCTCGGTGCTTCTCTTTGAGACGGAAAGTATGGAACGGCTTCAGCAGATGTTCTCAGATTTAAATCGATTCGTGCAGCAGACGTCAAAATCGCTAGGGATGCTCTATGATCGTCGAGATAACCTTTCCGCGCTCACAATGGAGCTGGCCGAGCAGGTCGACGTATTCCGGGACATGGTGGAGAAAGAGAAGGTAACGATTCCGCGGAGGTCTCCTAAGCTTTTTACCATTTCCGCCTTATACGAAGCGAATGAAGAATTGCTGGGTAAAAAAATCGCTGAACAGGGATCACCGGTCTACGCAGAAATTCTCAAGAGGGCTGTCGAATACTGGACAGAGCTTTCAAAGATCATTGGTGACTGGCAGAAAGTCAAAAGTGGAGAACTTAGCGCTTCCGAACTCCGTCAAGAGAAAATCAATACTCATGCGGTCGTTTTGCGTGCTCTCGGAGGCGTCGGAAGAACGTTGCTCGAAAAATATCCTTACGATTGGCAAAGAAAACTTAAGCTCCTCGAAAGACTTGATTGGCGGAAAACCGTAGATAGTAGCGCGAATCCTCTGTGGGATGCCGTGTGTATCACAGCGGGCTCAGTCGTCTCCAACAGACAGGCACGAGCAGCTACTTTGGCGGTCTTGTTACGAGAAATCGGCGAATCGCCGAACGGAAAAGTGACTACACAAGGAATCTGCGGAGGTGACTAGTGCGCAGGCAGCTGGATAACGGAAAGCAGCAAAAAAATTCTGCCGTTGGCGATCAGCAGAAGCCTGCAGGCAGCGTTCAAAGTTCGACCGATGGCGAAATCGCCAGTCCCAGCCCAACCGAAGATTCAACCACAACTCGCCTGCGGCAATTGCTCCCGACTGCATGGGACATGATTCGACCCTACTGGTCCTCTGAGGACCGCTGGGCGGCTTGGGGGCTGGTCGTCGTCGTGGTCGCACTCACTCTCGCGATGGTCCACATGAGTGTTCTCATTAACCGGTGGAACAACGCCTTCTACACGGCCCTGCAGGATAAGAACCATGCGCTGTTCTTCCAACAGCTGATCGGTCTGTCCTGGCTTATAGTCCTTATCATCTTTTTCGCTGTCTACCAGCTTTATCTGAGCCAGATGCTCGAGATCCGCTGGCGGCGCTGGCTTACCGAGCGCTATCTTCGCGCTTGGCTGGCCGATGGCGCTTACTATCGGATGCAACTCGTGGCGCATGAAACGGACAATCCCGACCAGCGCATCGCTGAAGACGTTCACCTGCTCATTTCTCATACCCTCACGCTTGTCATCGGAGGCCTGCGCGCGCTGGTAACTTTGGTTGCCTTTGTGGCGATCCTCTGGGCGCTGTCCGGAACGCTCACCGTTCCGCTTCGCGGGTGGTTCTCCATTATGCTGCCCGGCTACATGGTATGGGCGGCGATCTTGTACGCGATCGCCGGCACTTGGCTCACTCACTGGATTGGCCGTCCGCTCGTCCGGCTAAACTACGACAAGCAGCGTTGTGAAGCCGACTTCCGGTTCGGCCTGGTACGCTTCCGGGAGAACACCGAGGGAGTGGCGCTCTACCGGGGCGAGGCGGACGAGCTCCGTGGTTTTCGGGAACGGTTCGAGGCGGTGGTGATGAACTGGTGGGACATCATGCGCCGTCAGAAGCGGCTGACCTACTTCACTTCGGGTTACCAACAAGCGGCTTGGATTTTCCCATCGCTTGTCGCGGCGCCGCGCTACTTCAGCGGCGATCTTACTCTGGGTGGGCTCATACAAACCATCGGCGCTTTCAGTGCGGTACAGGCTTCGCTTAGCTTTTTTATCGACTCGTATAAGGTGATCGCTGAATGGTGCGCGGTGGTTGAGCGGCTCTCCGGTTTCGAGCAGGCGCTTGACCGCGTGCGCATCCAGGCGGCGACTGGCGATGGCGTCCGGCGCGTCGACGGAGACGCCATGCATCTGACAGTTGAGGGTGTGGATCTCTATCTACCCGATGGTCAGCCGCTTATCGCGGATGTGAATCTCTCGATCTTGCGTGGAGACACAGTTCTCCTCGGAGGAGCTTCCGGTTCGGGAAAGAGTACGCTGTTCCGCGCGGTCGCCGGCATCTGGCCGTTTGGGCATGGCGAGATCCGCGGACCCAGCGGCGCCCAAGTCCTCTTTCTGCCGCAGAAGCCCTACCTGCCGATTGACACACTTCGGCAAGTGGTGAGTTATCCGATGCCGGCGGGTGGGGTGGATGACGTGACAGTGCGCGAGGCTTTGGAGGCCGTGGGACTCCGTGACTTAGTCGTTCGACTCGACGAGGTTGGCCATTGGGCGCTCCAACTCTCCCCGGGCGAGCAGCAGCGCATCGCCTTCGCTCGAGCGCTGGTCCAGAAACCCGATTGGCTCTTTCTCGACGAGGCGACCTCGGCGGTTGACGAGGCAACGGAGGCACGGCTTTATCGACTGGTGCGCGAACGGCTCGCGGGAACGACGGTATTCAGTGTGGGCCATCGCGCGACACTGCGTCCCTTTCATTCTCGCCAGCTTCTGGTGCGGACCAATGGCAACGGGCCCGCCTCCATCGTGGAAGTGACGGCTGTGCCTGAGTTGGCTCGACGTGGGCTTGGCGTTCCTGGGCAAAACGCAGTCGCCGCGATGGCTGGATAATCGTTATCGAAATATTACGATTCTTACGATCTTCAGTGCGGTACTGAATTCCTTCGGAACGGTATGCCGGTTGGATCTTTTATCATGCTTTCCGAATTGACTCTGCGCGCAACTTTATTATGATTATGCATACAGCCGCAGGCGATTGAGCCCAGTTGTTAAATCCACCATTTTAAATTCTGGTACGTTACCCGAGCCCGGTGATCCAACTCGCTAGCGGCATGAGCTTGACGCTCGCCTGTTCAGAGCGCATCAAAATCTTTCATAATGAGGCTCGAACGAGCCATTCATCGCTATTTCTGGTCGGTTCGCCGATTATGATATACGGAGCTACTATTCAGGAGATCGACATTTTAAGACTTATTGGATCGAGAGGCGAAATCAACAAATGAGAAATCAATGGTCGAGTCCATGGCGAGGATATCTGCTATGTTTCCTTGTTTGTGCGCTGTTGCCAACTCCTTACGCACACGGAGCAGACGCACCGCAGCGTCTTGAGCCATTTCTATCTAAGAACACCCGACTCATGGTTTTTTCCCCGCATCCAGACGATGAGAGTCTGGCAGCCGCAGGTCTTATTCAGCGGGTGCTCAGCCTCGGGGGATCGGTGAAAGTTGTGTTCATGACCAGCGGCGACGGTTTTCCCGAAGGGGTCGAAAAGGAAACCCGGATAGCTCGCCCCACTGCACAGGATTATCGCAACTATGGAAAGCTGCGCAAAAAGGAAGCGCGTCAAGCGCTTCGCGCTCTGGGAATGAAGAAGGAGGATGTAGTTTTTTTGAACTTTCCGGATGGTGGGCTACGCAATCTCCTGCAGAAGCATTGGATTGACAGGCGCCCCTATTTTCGCTCTCCTTTTACGCTAGACGATCGGCCTCAGGTCGACGATACGTTGCTGCCGAATATAGAATTTAACGGCGAGGACGTGAAGCGAGAAATAGAAAAATTGCTCCTGGACTTTCATCCGTCGCTTATTGCGGTCGCTGATTCAAGAGATCAACACCCTGATCATTGTTCAACCTACTTTTTTGTTAGCAAGTCCCTAAAGACATATAGGAAGAACTATCCGACGTTTGATCCCAAGGTCCTCAATTTCTTAGTTCACTTTCGCCAGTGGCCGGTTGGCAGTGGGGCAGGCATGGGAGCCCGGCTAAATCCTCCCGAGGGCTTTCCCGATGAGGGATCAGAATGGATCTCATTGGCCCTATCGGATCAGGAATTAGCGAACAAGCGAAGATGCCTGATGGAATACAACACCCAGATGCTTGTGATGGGACGCTATCTCATGAGCTTCGCCCGGGCCAACGAACTTTTTCTCATCGATCAAGAAAACGCGAACGCAGGGCCGGCGAAGACGCAATGCTTGGGTTTAAAATAAGCGATTACTCGGAATTTAAATTAGACCTAAGAACAGCGTAAAGTGGTCGCCGGTATCGCAATCCAGAAAATGTTCTCTTCTTTCGGCAGCGATGAAATTCACAAAAGCAAACTGGTTCTGGTGGTTTTTATTGGCCATGATCGCATGCATTGCCTCACTGGCCATAACCAATGTCCGAAACATAGCGAACAACTTTTATCGGCGCGAGATCAGGGACCCAGGAGTCATTCGCGATTATCTCGAATCACACTCGATTCGCAAGCTGCATCTTGGAGCTGGCGGTAACGACCCGACGGAATGGTTGAATACCGATATTTTCCCCACCGGTGAGGAGGTCTACGTCGATGCTACCAAACCATTTCCATTCCCAGATGGATCCTTCCAGTACATTTTTAGCGAGCATATGATCCAGGCTGTCCCTTGGGAAGGCGGTCTAGCAATGCTAAAGGAGTGCTATCGCGTACTTGCACCAGGTGGAAAATTGCGCATCGTATCCCCAAATCTGGCAAAATTCGTTCAATTATTAAGAGAAAACCCGGATGCCGACGCAAAGCGGTTCATGGAGGCGAAGATGCGATTCCATGGCTGGCCCGAGAGTCCCGTGACCGGTGCATATATCTTTAACCGCCAAGTCCGTGATTGGGGTCATCAGTTCCTCTACGACCCAGCAACGCTACGCAAGAGTTTCGAACTGGCGGGATTCAGGCAGATCACCGAATACCGTGTTGACGAGAAGACCGATCCCGTTTTCCGCCAGGTTGAAATTCGTACACGCAACGAAGGCTCGGATCTTTGGCTGATCAACAGTTGGGAATCGATGGCCTTTGAGGCGGTGCGTTAATCTCTCCCGCCATCCCACACCGCCGACCAAACGTCAAAGGGCTGTTTGCGACTTATCAGCCGAGCAGTTTCGGTTGTCGCCAAGAAGAAGGTCAAATGCTGATCCCACAGCTTGGGCGTTAGGGTGATCTTGGTTTAACGTAAATTTCCTCCAGTTTAATTATACCTTCTTGATCATTGGTCAGATCGTAGACAAAAATCGAGTAGCCGATCTTTGCTATCGGTCGTCGCGTCCAGAGCCACCGAAACAGCGGATTGTCGGCTTTCGAAACGTCTTGCAAATTGTAAGCGCTGATCGCAAGGATCTTGCGCGGTGCATCGGCCGGAACCTTCTCAGGCGGGGGCGGTCCTAGGGTGCCTTTACTAGCGACATCTTGGTAGCGAATGCCGTAATACGCCGGCGGTGCCGTTCCGAAATAGGACAGATAGATAATCGGAAGCTTTTCCTTTCCATGTACGCCTTCAGTCCTTTTAGATCTTGGCCCCAATCCAGATTGGAATCGCTTAAGTAACGGTAACCCTGCTCCGGACCGCCGACCGATTCGTTGAAATACGCAAGCTGATGCGGCGCGATGCGCAACGACGATATAGCCGTGCAGGCGAGCGGGATCCCAATCAGTAACAGCGCGAGCGAAGGGCGGCGAAAGCGAAGGGTCGCCGTACGCGAGGCCAGGACGAAGAGAAACGGATAAACGGGAAGAATATGACGCAGGCCGATATTCGTCTTCGCCTGCGTCATGGCGAGAAAGATTAGGGTAACCGGTAGCACAAGAAATAATGCTTGGCGGTATCCGAGAGGACTCCCGGTGCGGTAGAAAACAAGCGAGATAGTGACGAGCACCAGGCTGCCCACGGGTGTCTTGATGAGAAAGGCGAGCGGGAAATAGCCCCACCAGTTGTGCCAAGAATATTCGCCAAAGAAAAAGGCCGGTAAGCCTTCCTGTGACAAAGTCAGAAATTGATGAAAGCCGGATAACCAGGGCTGGAATCCTTGAAACAAGTAGGCTGGAGGAATCGTCAGCAATGCAACAAAAAGTATAAGCGAAAGAACCGCCGCCGCTTGGAGAAGTTTGTGTCGTGGTTTATTTGGGTTCCACGTTTTGGGCAACGGAACAGCAGGCTTGCTGCCAGTCAAAAAAGAAGCAGCAACGATGCAGAGCAATTATCGGGATGACCAGAACGGCTGAATATTTGGCAACCAGGGCCATACCTGTCGAAATGCCGGTACCGACCAAAAACGTCCATGTGGGTCGATTCACATATTCCCAGAAAAGATAGACGGTAAGAAAAATGAACAAAGTGACTCCGATATCGGTGGTCACGAGAGAGGAATGGGCAACGAGATTGGGTTCGAAAGACGCAAGCGCCATGGCCAGCAAGGCTGCCCGACTGCCCCAAAGGCGGTAGGCCCACCATCCGATGAGCGCTACCAGGATGGTGCCGAGAAATAAATTAGGGAACCGAGTCAAAGCAAGCATTCGATCCGCACTGGGCGTCGAGTTGTAAAGTAAGTCCCGTCCGATCAAGTAACCATCTGCTGTCGCGCCAATGTTGAGGATCTGGATTGAAAGGCAGTCTGTAACTGAGAAAAAGTGGAAGAGCTAGAAGTTCCTTAATGAGGGGCGGATTTTGCGGCTCGATACGAAAGTCTTTTTTCGCAAGATAAGAATAGCCTGCTGCGAGATGCATGGCCTCATCGACAGTTTGAGAGTTGGCTTGGATGAATAAAATTCCCTGCGCGACAAAAACGAGGAGAAGAAATAGCGCTCCGAGCAGCGTAAGTTTATTTCTCGACATCAAACTGCTCAGGTGCCAACGGCAGAAAAAAGTTTACGGCTATACTGTGATTTGCTGCAACCAAGCACAGTTGCCTACGGAGGTTAGTCTTTGTTCTTCGACGTTTGAGATAGCTGCTCTACTACGTAAACTTTAGGCTTGAAAGATGTGAGTGGAATTGCCCAGCTATATTCATGAATTACTCTATAGCCCGCTATAGGAGAAGCTGCGACCACATAAGGTTTCTTCTCCGCTGATGTGACCAAAGGAACATCTCTGCCAGGTATAGCTCCAGGCGGTAGATTTTCGGAATGGGCATAAAGGTTCCAGCCGTTGAACACGTATCCTGCATCAATACTGGCAAAAGGAATATTCCTTGCGCGCAGCCATGCTACCCCTTGAGCGATAGCGCGACTAGTTTGGGTCTCGTTCCAAGTTACGAGCATCGATAAAGCAAACAGAACGGTGACACCTGCGAGCGCCACCACCTTTGCTTTTATCTGGCTATTCGTAAGTATGATGATCAGAGGCGGGAATAGGACCATAGAGTACCGATCAGAACCCCATGGACCAAAGAACCAGAGAACCATGATTAGGGCAAACTGAATGGACCCGTACAAAACGAAAAGGCCAAGTGGATTTCCAATACCGGCAAGGATCACATCGACCACTTTCACAATAACCACCGCAGAAGAAAAAAGCGAAAGTACGAAAAGAGGAGGATTCAACCACGGAGGCAAGAAATCACGAGCTGGCGAGCCCTGCAATAAGTGACGTTCTCTGCCGAGGGTATTCAACTGCCACATGCCATCTTGCACATTGGGAATTTCACCCGCAATCAAAATCGAGCAGGCCGTTAGAATAGATAAAGCGGCAACAACAACCCAAAACAAAGGACGCCTATAGACAGAGGCGACTATAGGCATGCTCAGAGGGAAAAGGGCAAGGCCGGTATGGATGAAGATTCGCAGTAGGCCGGGCACTGCTTGGGTATAACGATGAAGCCAAAAATCGATCACCCAAGTCGTCAGCGATTTAGACGCGGACGTCACACCAAAGATTTGAGCAATTAAAATAGGGGCAAGGAAGAACAGTAAACAAATTCCACTGGTGGGTAAAAGATATCTCCACGACCTGTGAGATGGCGTAAAAAGAAAATAAAGCAGTAGGCTGGCTGGTATCGCAACGGCTATTTGTCTTATGAAGAGGGCACACGCCGCAAAAATGCACCCGAGATAGATTTGAGAAGGGCTTTTCCGGGAAAGTCCCCGGGTGACGAAGAAAAATGCCACGCTGGCGAAGCTGACAAACGGGACATCCGTCATGAAGGAGAAGCCCAGGACAAAAAACACAGGATTGGCAACAAGGACAACAGTGGCAATAAGACTCTCGCTGCGAGCCCGTCCCAACTCGCGCAACGTACCATATAAGGCCACGGCCCCAACCCACGCGAGCACCACTGTGGAAACTCTAAGAGCAGAAAATGAAAACCCGAAAGGTAGGCAAAACAAGGCGCCCCAAAGAATTTGCACGAATGGATAGTGAACGGACCAGTCAAGAACCTGGAGTTCACCCGTGTTTAGAAAATGTTCAACGCTCCAAGCGTAAGTCCAGTCATCGTGAAAAGGGAGGTTAGGCAAAGGATGAAGCAAAAAAATGGCGGAGGAGTATATGAAAAGCAGAACTGCACCTGGAGCCAAAGTCTTTAATAAAGATAAAGAGCGGCTGCCTGGGTACGTGAGGGAATCACAGTCAAACTGCTTTGAGCCGTTGGATCCCGCTGCGTGCGTTCTGCTCAGCATAAGTAAAATGATTCTTCAGGGAGTTGATTGGGCTTTCAAGGAAGTACCACGACAGCGCGGCCATTCCCACTGTAGTTCCAACAAGCAGCCCGAACTGCAGCAGTCGCGGCAGAAGAAAAAAATCGACGCCTGTCCTGTAGAACAGAATAGGGAGAAGCGCATATACGAATGGGTGGTAGACATAAATTCCGTAACTTATCTTGCCTGTGTACGCCAGCGGCTTGAACTCGAGAATTTTGGCTCCGACGCCGGTAAATCCCAATGAGGCGCGATTGATCACCCAGACAAACATCAGTGCCCAAAGCACGGGTTCAATGAACCACGAATTCACCGTCACATCACTGACTAGGTTATAGTTTTCTAGTTTTTGCAGGCCAAGAAGCACGATTAAGCCGGGGACGCCTAGCCAATAGATGCCTTGCTTAAGACGTTTGATCAGTATCGGTCTCTCGCCCGCATGATGTGAACAGTAGGCTAATAGGGCCCCAAGCCCGAGAGCATCGAGGGACGCCGGTAAAACGGTCAGCCGTGCAATCCAGTTAAAGTCAAGAAAATGGGCAGCCACTCGGAAGATTGGGCCGATAGCGATCGCGGAGATGACAAGTTTCAGCAGAAGTCGACGCGGAGCAAACAAAATCAGCGCAGGCCACAAGATATAAAACTGCTCCTCGACTGATAATGACCAGAAGTGGGCGGTCATTGGCCCCCAATACTGGCGCGTCGCAAAAAGATAGTTTGATAGGTAAGTTAAATGCCAGAAGATCGTGTCACGCACGTCGCCCAGATCAATCGTTGCCGCCATAAAGAGTACCGAATAGTACAAGGGGAAAATGCGTAGGAAGCGGCGGAGATAAAATTGTCGGAGGACGAAACCGCTCGGAGAGCCACCATAGTCCACTTGATCCCGTGATCGTAACAAGATTCCCGTTATCAAGAAGCCGCTTAGAACGAAGAAAAGCCAAACGCCCAGAAGGGCAAGGTCCACGCCGGCAATCCTTGCTGGCTGAAAAAAGTGATGAATCAGCACAGCGCCAACGGCGAACGCCCGCAGGCCATCAAGCTGGGGCATATAATGGGCTCGGTCATTTTGAGTCTTGATCTCGGTCATCAAGCACTTAAACGTATTAGTCACAGAGACTAGCCGTAGACCGCAGTATCTAGCGGCCAACGCGTCTAAACAATTTCGTTTCTGTAGCGACTGCCGACTCCCTTCATTTCAACGTTGTCAGAGGCCCTTTCTTGGTCGGCCGAATCACTTCGTAAATGACGTTTTGGCGATCTGCCCAAGGCATCCTGGAATCGCTCTTTCCCTGTCGAAGATGGATTCGAATCTCGCTAGGCGGGGGCGAAAGCTCGGTTGAAAGATGATTAACGAATTTTCCTAGGTCGTAGGTATGATTATAAAAATCACGCTCAAACTTCCCGTCTCGCTTGCGACCAGACGAAAGAGGCTGAGGAGGTAGAAAAAATACAAGAATCAGTTTTTTCCTAGCGCAGGAATACAGGTGCTGAACTGCGGGGACGTAATCCGGTAAATGCTCAAGCACGTGACGGCACACGACCGCGTCAAACTTGCGCCGCAATTTCTTTAAGTCATACAGTGACATTTGCCGGAACCGATGAGCGTCAGCTGGAAACAGCTGGCGTGCCACCTGCAAAAGTTTTCGGTTACATCAATTCCGAGATAGTCCAGATCAAGCCTTCTCTCGCGGATCATTTCAAACATGACGCCATTACCACAGCCAACGTCGAGAACGGATGACAGACCTTCGAGCAAGCTAAGGACTCGCACCCGGGACGGATGACTCTTTCCTTCCGGACCCGACCGCAAGAAAATCTTGGCTAGCTCGGGCGTCCAGTGGCGCCAGTTTTCTTTCACTTTCAGGTTTTGTTTGGACATGTTGTTTATCCTGTAGAAGTTCAACCGCAAACGAATCCCGATCCGTGGCGAAGCCTGCGGATCGCTCAGTCGCGTAGATTTGCATCGGGTTTCGTAATTACCTTCACGCATTTTTTCAGTGTCTTGTTCTTTGAAATCGACAGCCAAGTTCCGACGTTGCAAACAATACCAACAAGACTCTAGCTGACGAGTTCACAACCTACGCCCATTGCTCAATTCGGTGAACCGCACTTTTGGAAAAGTAAATGCCCCCACAATGCTCGATCACGCCATTTCTCCATGAAACCCAGCTGTTCCATCCTGGCAAAGGTTGGGCCGAAGTCCTCCACAATGTGTTGCGGATGGCTCGGGTCTACCGCTGCGTGAATTCGTGCAAACAATAGCCCGCCTGGTTTCATAGGCACGCCAAAGTCGCTCGGATTACTTCTACCGGCTCGACCAGATGCTCGAACACGTCCATAGCCAGAATCATATCGAAGCTAGACTCCGGCAAGGACGTATCTTTCAAATCCACAAAGCGCGCGGGGAGCCGCCGTCGGTCAAAGCGCCACCGCGCGAAATCAAGAAGCGTAGTGGAAATGTCCGCCAGTGTCGTGTCGATATCGGCGCGGGAGAATAACAGCCCTCCGGATCCCACACCGGAACCGAAGTCCAGGCAGCTGCGGACGCTGTGGGCGCGCGCGATCTGCAGGGCCACGACGTACGCCAAGGGTCCGCTGTCGTCCCTCAGCGTATGCCAATTCATTAGATCGTAGATGTGCGTCTTGGTTTCGTAGAAACTCTCTACGCTGGAGCGCTGCCGAGAGTCGACCGTTTTTTCCCACTCAGACTTTAATGTGTCGACCGCCGAATCACACGACGCGATCAATCTCGGCGAGATCCGAAACGTGATAGTAGGCGGCTACTTCTTTTAGCAGGCTGGCTCGGAGGTCCGTCTCCCCGTTACACAATTGCGCCTTTGTCCATTCTGCGCGGTAAGGCTCCAACAACACTTCTTGTTCGCTTACGCAATCTTCAGGACTCATTTGTCCTGCTTCTACACTTTGCCACAATTTGGCCATGCGATCCGGTACGAGCATAAAGCCTCCGAGTATTTCGCGTACTTTGCACCAGTCCGGCAACAAAAACGCCGCCTTTATCACCTATCCCTTGTGATCCATAGCTATCTCCAGCAGGCGGTTTAACACCTTGTCTGAGTCGAAATACGCTTCGGCGATATCTTGCGCGGCTTTCGCGTGCCGTTGATAGTTTGCTTCGACCTCGCGAATGCCGGCTTCAGCTTCATCAAATGTGCTGAAACCGATTACGCCTTCGCCGACCGGTAACACTTTGCTGAAGCCGGTATCTTGGACAACCACGGGACGACCGGCAGCGAGATAGCAGGCTGATCGACAGCTGAACCAACCCGATCTCCCTACGACATAGCCACCTTTGGCCACACTCCATTCCGCTTTTGATTGGTGAATATATCGACGATAAGTATAGAAATCGGGACAAACCTCCGAAGCATCAACAATCTTCCATCCTGATGATTCTAGAAGATCGAGAGGTGCTGAAACCGCAAAATTGCGTGAACTCTTCACTCTGGGTTTATATAGGGCGACTTCAAGCGGGGTAGGGAAGACTTTCTGCGGCAGTTCTATGAACTTCATGAATTCAGCATCTTTTTGCCCATAGCGCTTATTATGGTAAGTAAGCGAATCATAGCTTGTCCAATTCATTATTGTTGTAAATCCATTTCCGGTCAGCTGAGTCATCACGCCACTGGTCGAGAACGATAGGATATTTTGTGGTATTCCACTTGTAGTCTAGGTTTGGAATTGCGTCGTTAGAACTCAAGCATTCACCAAGTGTAAAAAATACATCGTGCGCATCTAAACGTTGCTCTCATTATCCTTGAATCGGCGCCGGTTTCCGCTCCTATTTGACAAAATACTGGATCCGTATCGATATAAATTAATCTCTTTACTGTTCGATAATCCCACGGCTTTTCGAGAGTTCCGGATACATTGATAAGCAGGTCGGCCGATTCAATGACTTCTTTTCGATCCATACTCGAAAGCCCAAACCATTCAGACTTAGGCGGAAACTGATAAGCCCATTTATGATCAAGGTCGAAAGCTGACATGACCTTGCTGAGATGCTCGACAGTCGGTTGCGGGTTCCAATCTGTCCAGTCGCCTCCTGACGGACCATCAACGTCGTTGTAGGGCCAGCATCCTGAATCCTCTATGTAATAGACATCGTGTCCAAGCCGCTTCATGCCCAGTACTACATTCAAGTAGTCCCAGGCGACGCCCCCCAGCAAACGCTGGTGACCAATGAAACCTGTGACGATCACACGCAAAGAAGAAGCCGTCATTTTTCAAAAGCAGGCAGCGAATTCAGTGCTTGGCGAAACTTGCTCATATAGAATCATCAACACCGTCACTTTTTAGTCCAACAAGATGAGCTGACAACTTGTCCGCCCATTAATCGCGAGTCGAAATGTAAAGCGCGATTAGTTAGTCTCTCTCATAGCCCGGTTCTAACGTTAAAAACTCCAGCGATGACACCAATTCGCGCTTTCTCACAGACCGACTCGCTCAATTAGACTGCGCAGCACGTTCTCTGCGGCGAAATACTCCTCCGCAATCTCACGTGCAGCCCGGCAGTGTTGTTCATAATCGCTCTCAATCGTGTCGATTGCCGTCAGGATGTCCTCCATATTCCGAAAAGCAAAAAGCCCGCGGCCGATTGGCAGGATGTTACCGAAGGCGGTGTCCTGAGTCACGACGGGTTTTCCCGCGGCTAAGTAGCAAGCGCTTCGGTCACTAAACCAGCCGCTTCGAAGGCGAATGTTTTGGTCCTTGGCGACGGTAAACTCGCCCCGTGAGCCGAGGATATATTCGCGATAAGGCGCGATGTTTAATGACAGCGAGATTGCGTCGATGACTCTCCACCCATGCGATGTCAATTGGGGAATCGCCTCTTCGTCTTTCTCGTCTTCCCATGCCAAGGCGAGCTCGAACTCTTGTCCGCTACGACGTGGCAGATCAATGAATTTTAGAAACTCGACATGCTTGCTCCAGGAATAAGTCTCTCCGTTCCACTCGATATCTTTGCCCGGTTGTCGCCACTTCGCTATCGTCGTGAAACAGGCCCGAACGTTGGGCTGATCGTTTAGCTCCGATCCTAACCGTGCGTCATGTGTCCACCAATCTAGAACAATGGGCTGGCGCGTTGGCTGGTAATTGAACCGGGTTAAGGGCACACTGCAATCCGGCGCCCCGAAGTTTTCGCCATAGGTGAAATAATGCGTGTGAGCTTCGAGTAGGTCGATTGCCTTGCGATCACCTTGAACCAACTCAATCTGGCGTGTGACGGGATCAGTCTCAAGATAAATACGTACCGGGACGCGAGCGTGCTCTTCGAAGAGCTGCGTCGAGCCGGTCAAGTTAACTAACGCATCGGCGCTTTCGAACAAGCGCGACACCTGCGTCTCGGAGAGCCCAAAGAACCGGTCGTCTACCCGGGACCGGTAAGCCCAACGATCCTGCAGGCCGAACGAAGACATGAGTTTGGCCACATAATTGACGGCGTATTGGCAGTTGCTAGCATGGGTATTTTCGGACCCATTGCCGTGTGTCTTCTGCAGAGGATTATACGCCCAGCCTCCAGTATCCTCGATATAGTAAACGTCGTACCCCAGCCGTCGGAAGCCTTCAAGAAAATGCAAGACCTGCCACGACACTCCTGCTAACGGCGTTCGTCCCAGTATGCCCATAATAATGAGTCGCAAATTTCTGCTCATTGCCGACCTCTGGATCTGGTCCGTCGAGCCGGTGTGAAGCGCTATCAATTACGCGCCAGAGACGAATCCATAATTCAATTTACGACAACGCCCGTTCGAGGAGAACTCCAACGACATTCCTTGCATCGAAGTACTCCTCCGCCAGAGCCCGAGCGAGCTTGCACTGGTTCTCGTAATCGATCACTACTTTCTCAACGAACTGCGCCGCTTGCTTTAGGTCGCGGAACCGAAATAATCCGGCGGAATCCGGCAGAAATCGACTCGGCCCTGTATGTTGGACAACGGCTGGCTTGCCGCTGGCCAAGTAGCAAAGTGTTCGGTTGCTGACCCAGGCATTTTCGAGTTTCAAACAAGCGGGTTTGGCGCAACTAAACTCACCGAAAGAGTCTTGAATGTAGCGCTGATAGTCCCATGGGGTCGCCGCAACTCTATGAGAGTCAACTACACGCCAGCCGCGGTCTTCCAAGCATACACCACTGCTCGTCTGCTGGCTTCAAGTCGAGAGCCAACTCCAGCGGATGATCTGTGAGACTTGGCATCTCCACGAAGGGTAGAAAGCCGCTCCGTTTGTCGTCCAAGTGTGCGTTTGCATCGTCCTCTAACCATCCGCCGGCATACCAGTGAGCCACGGTGGTAAACGGCGCTTTAGTTTTTGCCTCATGCCGCGGCCACCAGTCGAGAGCCACGCATGGAGGCGTATAAATCCAATTCAATCCCAGATCAGGGATCCGTGTTCCCGCCTGACCAACGGTCTCCCCGGTCGTAAAGTACACATCGTGCGGAGTCAGGCTTATTCGTCCTTTGCTGATCCAGGTCTGCGATAAACCCGGGTCAATGTCTAACAAGGCTGACCTCCGGAAACGCTTTACAACATGCAGCGGAGTGTCATAGGGAAACTCTAACAAGAGATCCGCCTTGCTGCGGCGGCATCCAGGTCCAGACATCCCATAGCGGTTAAATCTGCAGGCAGAGGACCGTCAGTCGAGGAATAGAGAGCCAAGGAATTCACAAGACCGTAGCGCTCTAAACGAAGTTTCAGGGCGGAAACGTTGGCTCGTAGTTCGGCAGGTGGAGAATTAGGGGCTACAGCTTCGAGCCAGATTACTTTACAGCCGACTGCACGTAGCCCAAGTGCCCAATTGAGATACTCCCATAGATGACCACCGCCCTCGGGGTACTCCAGCGTTCTTACCGGAGCGATACAGACCGTGATACCCATGTGAGCGGCTTAACCCGAAGATGAGGCTTACCCTCCAAATTTCTCTTCTCGAGATAAAGGGTACGTGTGAGGTGCCACGAAAACGGAGGGATCTCCTATGGCCTTTGAAACGTCGGACCGGATAAAGGCGACTTGGCCATGTTCAATGCCAAGGAGTAGATCGCAGTGTTTCAAGGTAGACAAGCGATGGGCGATGATAAAGACGGTGCGCCCAATGCTAAGACGCTCCATCACCTCGATAATTTCTCTTTCTGTTTTTATATCGATGGAGCTTGTCGGCTCATCGAGGATGAGAATGGGAGCATTCTTCAGAAAAGCCCGTGCGAGCGCAATCCGCTGGCGCTGTCCGCCGGATAATTGCATTCCACGCTCACCCACCATCGTACCATAGCCGTGCGGAAGCCGAGCTATAAACTCATGCGCTTTAGCGGCTTTTGCAGCCTCAACGATTTCATCTTGCGAGGCACCGGGACGTGCATAGGCAATGTTCTCGCCGATGCTGGTCGAAAAAAGTATGGATTCTTGAAGGACGATGCCGAACTGATTGCGAAGCTCCCCTAGCTTGTAATCCCGAAGATTAACACCATCGAGCAGGATTTGGCCTTGAGTCGGGTCGTGGAATCGGGTCAACAAACTAACCAGCGTTGACTTTCCTCCGCCGGTCATACCCATGATACCGACTCGAGTGCCAGGCTTGATTGCGAACGAGATGTCACTCAACACCGGACTCTCGCCGTTATAGGCAAAGCAAACGTCCTGGAAGGTTATCGCTCCGCTCGCATGAGATATCGGCACTCCATTTTTATTTTCAACGACGTCAGGGGCTTCATCCAAAAGCGCGAATGCGCGCTCCGCACTGGCAAGTGAGCGTTGCGCACGTGCCGTCATCTCGCTAAGTGACGCCAAGGGTCCGAATAGCTGTGCCAGGTAGGACATGACCATCATCAACTCGCCGAGTGTTAAGCTCCCTGACTGGACATGTCGCAGACCCAAAAATAAGACTGCAGCTGTTCCGGCTGCCGTAGTAGTTCCAATCAGAAGATCGAAAGCCCCTTCTGACCATGCAGCCCGAACTCGTGCTAGAAAAGCTCTCGCTAGAGTGACGAACAAAACGCTCTTGTTCTCGCTCTTCTTGACCGAAGGCTTTAACCACGCGCAAGGCACTTAGGGCTTCTTGCACTACGGAAAAAGCGGAACTTTCCAAGTGCATAATATCGCCCCACTGGTTGCGAAGCCGCGAATTAAACGTTCGCGCGCCAAGGTATAAAACTGGTGTAACTGCGATCGCAACCAGCGCTAACTGCGAGTCGAGCAGGGCGATAATGTAAATCATCCCGGCGACAGTCAATGCTGAAGCGACAAAAGGTATCAAACCATCGACGGCTATCCATTGAATCGCAGGAGCATCATACTGGATGCGATAGGTGGAATCAGTTGTTCCTCTCGTATCGTGATATGAGACCGAAAGCCGCTGGACGTGGCGAAACAGTTTGTTTCGGAATGCTAATGTTAACTTTTCGCCAGTATAGGTGCGCAACAACGTACTAGCGACCCGTTGGAGTCCGCCGAGAAGGGCAACGAGCATCATTAGAGCCACGACGAACGTCACCATGCCATTAGGAGACCCGGTGACAGCCTCAGGTATTACTTGCTGTAGAAACGCTGGTATTGGACGGGAGCCAATGACGCTATCGACCGCAATTTTCAAAGGCAATGGGATCAGCAGAGCGAGGGGGGGCGATAACAAGGTGATCAATAGAATCGCCCCTATGTGCGTGTAATAAGGCCTTACTTCAAGTAATAGCCGCCGGTAAAGCTCAAAACTATTGTATTTCTTTTTGTCTGTCATGAATGGCATCCGAATGCTGGAAGGTGCGAAGGATTGCGGCAATGGCGCTCCCGCAACCACGCAGACTGTATATCGTTAGAAAAACGCTCAACAGACCTAGGATAGCGGAAGCCACCCATGCGTTATCAAGCGCTGCCGCAGCGGAAAGGGAAATGGATAAAAAGGGAAGAAGAAGCTCCAGCAGTGAACACTTAGGCCAGAGCCGAACTCGGACAAATTGGTTACCGGCACCGTGATCCTCCACCGCCATGAGCAAGCGCGCAAAGCCAAGCAACCCGGCACGCACTTCCAAGTCCCATCGATCGTAATCTCCGCCTCGCCGAACGTAAACCCCCGCCTTGCGCAAATCCGCTTCGAAAGATTTCAATCTTTCATTGGGATCGCGCCAATGCTCGGTCCAAACGGCAAATTTCCGCGGCCAGGGCATCACAAAGCCGGATGCCTTGTATCTCCAGAAAGTGAGTCCGGAACGCAGGCGTCCGCTTAGGCGCGCCAGAGGTTGGAGTAAATGCAGCAGTGCCGTGACGCTGCGCAGTTTAACCCAGTCAAAGGGAGATCTTCGCGCGGCTGAAAAGCCGACTCGTGACGAACTAATCACGGCTTGGAAAATCGGTGCGTAAAGCACTAACGCCAGGAACGGCAGAGCATAGAATAAGGGAAACCAGAGGAAGCCGAGCGCAACAATCGGAAGAAGCGCGGCGACGGCCAAGTACCATTCGGGCATGGACAACCAAGATTCTAAGGCCCCGGCCGGTGATTGGTAAATAGACTGGAAGGGCGCGCTGCCCCACACGCCATGATAAATCCGTCCTTGGCTCCATGCCTTATATTGGTGGCCATTCCCGTAGACTCGGCCCGCCCACGTGACATGGCCCGCGAGATTGTACTTCTCCGGCCATTTTTTCTCCAAAAACGATTCCGCTTTGCCGTAATTGCGCTGCTGCTTCCAATAGGCTCGAATCGAATTACGCCGGTGGTGCCAAACCATTGCTCCTGGGCTGTATCCTAGAGTCCACCCTTTTTGCTGCAGGCGCCAGCAAACGTCCACATCGTCTCCGGCAATGCGAAATTGCGGATCGAATCCGCCAATGGCTTCCAGAGCGGTTTTGCGAAAGGCCATATTGCATCCGGGAATATGTTCGGCCTCAGTGTCGGACAGCAGAATGTGCACCGGGTTTCCCGGGGAATGGGCGACGCACTCGGCAATAGGTCCATCATTGGGCGGTGCGATGTTCGGACCGCCGACTCCAACATGTTTCGAATTCATGAACGCACTGGCAATATATTTTAACCAGTGCGGGTCGGGGTAGGCATCATCGTCAATATACGCGACGATTTCTCCCGTAGCTGCATTGAGTCCCGTATTGCGCGCGGAAGAGAGTCCGCGATTTTCGGTTGTTATCACTCGAAAGCCATAGCTATGGGCAATCTTTGCAGTAGCATCCGTCGAACCATCGTTCACCACGATTACTTCGTAGTTAGGATACTCAAGCCTTAGCAAACTTTCCAAACATTCAGAGAGAGTGCGGCTGCCGTTAAAGGTACATACGATGACAGAAACCTTCGGCCAGTGGAGTTCCTTTGCGAAGGGGACCTTGGTGAATGCCTCCCGGACCGCTTTGAGAGCGGGTTTGGGACGACGATCACGAGCGGTGATGCCAAATGCCCAGTCTTCGACTTCGGCACCCGCCCTGTGCCACTCATCAGTCCACGAAAATATGAAGGCCCCTGCACAGCCCGGCGCGAAGGTACTGCGGAGTTGCCACTCGAGTGCCTGCGCCTGCGTTGTCTCGCCATTTCTAAGACTGTCGAGACCGATCTCGCTCATCAGCAGGGGTCGATCTCCGGCAATATTATGGAGTCGGGCCAAGTAGCCGTCAAGCTGGTTCTCCGATTCAAGGTAAACGTTGAAAGTCACGAGATCTAAGAAAGGAAGATGAAGGTATTCGGTTGTAGGATAATTTACGTAAGTGACGAGGGCGTTCGGGTCTTCTGCTTTCACCGCCCAGTACAGGCTCTCGAGATAACTCTCTACTCGTCCGCGGCCCAGCCACCGAACGACAGGTGCGGCGATCTCATTCCCAAGCGCATAACAAAGAAGCGCAGGATGTCCTGCACAGGAACGCACTTTTGCGCGCACCAATTCTTCAACGTCAGGAGCACCTTTTCGGTCAATCAAAAAGCCCGCATACTGTTCTGCAGATAACCCGACCATGACACGAAGGCCATGTTTTTGAGCGATGTCGAGAAGCTCCCGCGGCGGCATCGTATGTGGAATACGGACTGCATTGAGTCCGTTCGCGGCCATCAGAGAAAAGTCTCTCTCCAGAACCGTTGGGTCATGATACTCCTGACCGTTTGGACCCGGTCTGAATGCTCCGTAGGTGACTCCTCGCACCCAAAATTTTTCGTTGCCGACGAATAAGAATTTACCGCCGACATGCGGCCGTTGAATTTTACCGGGGGATGAGTTGAGATGCGTCGGAATTTTCTTAGCTAAAGGTGAAGTTCCATTGCTTCTTAAAAATATTTCGCCGTCGTTTATAACGCGCTTCTGTTTAGGAACCTTATCCGACTCATCCAGATCCAACTCACCAAACCGCGCACGATATAGCTCGATGTATGACGGCGTAGGCAAATTCACAATGAATAGGCTCCCTTCCACTCTGCAGATTTAGGACAGGTAATCGAGAAATCGATGTTTATGGCCGAAATGCCAAGGGAGAGCGCAACATTGATGCCACGCAAGGCAAAAGATTATTTGATTGATTTTCCACAATTTGTTTCACAATGACACGGAAGAAAGTTTGCTCAGTGCAGGGATTACCCTGCATGGAATGGAAGATTTCATCTCTTTTAGCCTTCTTTGCGCCCGGCTCTTCAACTTGCGCCGAGATAAGCTAGAATCAAAACTAACTGGCGCACGACGATCGGGAATCTCACACGAAAGAGAAAGGTCGTCTAAAGCGTCGAACTTTCGACTAAACGGTCGTATTAGACTAGGCCGAGGGCGCATGGGGGGAAACTATGACCGTACGGTTCGATGCGATTGTGATCGGCACCGGCCAAGCCGGGCCGGCGCTGGCCGCGCGTTTGTCGACGGCGGGCATGAGAGTGGCGGTCGTCGAGCGCAAACATTTCGGCGGCACGTGCGTCAACACCGGATGCATCCCGACCAAGACCTTGGTGGCGAGCGCCTATGCCGCGTATCTGGCGCGGCGCGCCGCCGAGTATGGCGTGGCGATCGACGGAAATATCGGCGTCGACATGAAAAGAGTCAAAGCGCGCAAGGATGAAATCTCCGGCCGTTCGAACAAGGGGGTGGAGGGTTGGATGCGCGGTCTTAAAAACGGCACCGTATATCTCGGCCATGCGCGTTTCGAAGGCCCGCGCATCGTGCGCGTAAACGACGAGGTCCTGGAAGCGGAAAAAATTTTCATCAACGTCGGCGGTCGCGCGTTTATCCCACCGTTGCCCGGCTTAAATGAGGTGCGTTACCTCACGAATTCGAGCATGATGGACGTGGATTTTTTGCCGGAGCATTTGATCATCGTCGGCGGCAGCTATATCGGCCTGGAATTCGCGCAGATGTACCGGCGTTTCGGCGCTCAGGTCACGATCGTCGAAAAAGCGTCGCGCCTGATTTCGCGCGAAGACGAAGATGTTTCCGCGGCGGTGCAAAAAATCCTGGAAGCAGAAGGCATCACGATTCGCTTGAACGCCGAATGCATCACCACGGGCCGGCAAAACGAGCGGATTGTTGTCGGTCTCGATTGCGCCGAGGAGAGCCGGCAAGTGATAGGTTCGCACTTGTTGCTCGCTGTCGGGCGAGTGCCGAATACCGTGGATTTGGGCTTGGACAAAGCCGGTGTGGAAACCGACAGCGCCGGCTATATCAAGGTCGACGATCAACTGCGCACGAATGTTTCCGGCATCTGGGCGCTCGGCGACTGCAACCGCAAAGGCGCGTTCACGCACACGGCGTACAACGATTATGAGATCGTCGCGGCGAATCTTCTCGACAACGATCCACGCAAAGTCACCGACCGGATCATGACCTACGCGCTTTTCATCGATCCGCCGCTCGGCCGCGCCGGCATGACCGAAGCGGAAGTCCGAGCTTCGGGGCGCCAGGCGCTGGTCGCCACTCGTGCCATGGCCAACGTCAGCCGAGCGGTCGAGAAGGGTGAGACTCAGGGCTTCATGAAGGTCATCGTCGATGCACAAACGAAGGCGATCCTCGGCGCGGCGATCCTGGGCGTCACCGGCGATGAAGTGGTTCACGTCCTGCTCGATGTCATGTACGCCAAAGCACCTTATACGACCGTGAGCCGGGCGATGCACATCCACCCGACCGTGTCTGAATTGCTGCCGACGTTGCTGCAAGGGCTACGGCCGTTGCAGTAAAAAAGCCGAGCGTCGCAGTGCGCTTCTTTCCTCGAATTCGAGGCACGCGAAATGGTTGCCGGATTCTTCATTTGTCGTGCCGGAAATTTATTTTTGGAGGTGAAACAATCATGGGCAAGGTCAATGTTCGATACATTGTCGATGACGTCGATCGGGCGATTCCCTTCTATGCCGATATTCTCGGCTTCAAGCTCGACATGCATCCAGCGCCGGGCTTCGCGAGCATGTCGCGCGGCGACTTGCAGTTATTGCTCAACCGGCCCGGCGCCGGTGGCGCCGGACAAACCATGCCAGACGGCAAAAGTCCCGTTCCGGGCGGTTGGAATCGCATCCAGATTGAAGTCGAGGATTTGGCGGCGACGGTCGAGAAATTAAAAAAGACGGGAGCGCGCTTCCGTAACGAAATCGTCACCGGCAACGGCGGCAAGCAAATCTTAGTCGAAGATCCTTCGGGCAATCCGATCGAACTGTTCCAGCCGTTTTAGGACGATTCAAACCACCGCGCCTAAACAGCCATGTTAGGCCCACTTGCCGCCCCTTGAGCTGCTAACATTTTGGCCTAGCTACAATGGCTAAAATTGACGCTTTTTTTGGCTAATCTAGTCATCGAGTCGCCGGGCGGATTTCGCACCGACTCGCCGATGACCGCGACGGACCGGTAATAACCGCGAGCATCGGCGTCGCCGTGTATCCCAACGATGGCTTGGACAAAGAATCCCTCATAAGCGCCGCGCATATCATCTTATTATAAAGTGCAAGAGTCGCGGTCGCACGGTCGTGCCGAGCGGCGAGTGAGAGATTAGCCGAATCTCAGTCATCGTGAACGCTGCGAGCACTCTTGCGCAAGTCCTTCATCCACTCTCTCCTAAACCTCTGCTAAGAAAGTTCGATGGACGCGAAAATACGCTGACCGACGCCGAGCGTTTCCTCTGTTGCTTCCTGCTCCAACAGATCGATGACGTTTACTGTGCTCTCCAGTCGTTGTCTGAAAAAAACCGACTGAAGCTGGCTCTGGTGAAGGATATACTGATCGGTCTCGTACGCATCCACTACGATAAACAATCGTAAAAGAAAACAAGTGAATGTTTGGCATATATTTTGTTGTGTTCATGCTCAAACCTCCAGGATAACGCGGCATCGTTCTCTTCTCTTTGTCGACTAAACTCGAATCCCGGAGAACATAACGCATGCGCCTATCGCTTCGACCGGACGGTTATGAAGCTGAGCACATCTTTGGATTCTAACCGGACTCGTTGTCTTTTATTCGACCGTGAGCCTAGGCGCAGACGCCAAACAAAAAAAGCCCGTCCGCAGCACCCGCTCAGCGCAAGTCACATCGTCGCAGAATAAATTGGCAGCGACGCGAGCGCAGCTCATTGAGTGCACGAACCTTTCGCGACAAAACCTCCGCGACTCTTTGCCGCAATACGAGAGCGAATTGCAAAACCAAGTCGCGGATTACGAAATGAAAAAGAAACTATACGAGGAAAATGCGATTTCCCGGCTGGACGTAGACAAGAGCGAGCAGCGATTAGCTGAGACACGGCAGGCGATGGCGCAGATACAGCAGCGGATCAGCGAAGACGACATCGCTTTGGCACTGACGCCGGAAGCGGCTGAAGAAGAATCCGAGCGACTTGCGGAGTTGCCTCTGGGAGGTTACGACGAGACGGCTTCTTACATGTGCTACAACGGCGCTGGCCCCTGGTCGCTTGCCGACACGAAAAAAATTGCCCAATTCTTTCTAGCGCGTTTCGGTCGCTCGCTGCCGATCAGCGCCTTCGGGCAGACCTCGACTCATGAGCGCATGAGCCTCGATCATCGCGGCGCTGTTGACGTCCCGATAGCGCCGGATAGTGAGGAAGGCCGCAGCCTAATGGCGTATCTGCATCGGAGCGGCATACCTTTTATTGCCTTTCGTCGCGCAGTACGCAACATGGCCACCGGGCCGCATATTCATATCGGACGCCCTTCCCCGGGTCTCATCGAGGTGAGGCGTCGGCCGATTCTCACGGCTAGGCCGGCACAATCCGCAGAGGGCGGCTAAGATCCGCCCTGCAAGGCAGTGGGCTCGATTAGTTTTTTTGCGAGCTTTTATCAGTTGATTTTTTGAGACGCCGTTGCGACCGAGCGCCCGCGGCTGAGCGGAACGCGCTACGTCACTGTTGCGGGCCGACGGCGATCCCGCTACTCTTTTTCTCGGAAGATATTATACTGTCATTTTCGATCCCCGACGGTATTTCAAACCTCCGCTTTGGTATCCAATTTTCCACCGTGGGCGTCGAAGAGAACGCATTTTGTATTGTCAGGAGGGTTGATGCGTAAATGGATCATCGTCGCCGGCGCCATTGTAGTGATCACGGTGGTCGTCGGGTTCCTGCTATTGCTCAATATCAATTCGTTGATCGCGCGCAATAAAGGCTACTTGATCGCGCAAGCCGAGGACGCGCTTGGAAGAAAGGTCTCGATGGGCGAGGTGCAGGCAACGCTGTGGAGCGGCCTCGGCGCGAGAATTGCGGATTTTACTATGAGCGACGATCCGGCCTATTCGTCGGGCGAATTTGTCCGCGCCAAAGATCTCCAGGTCAATCTCCGGTTTTGGCCGTTGCTTAGAAAGGAAGTCCAGGTCAAGAGAGTCATTCTTCACGATCCAGTGATTCAGATCGTTCGTAACGCCGATGGCAAATTCAATTTTTCCACCATCGGGAAAGGCGCCAAGGAAAAGAAAGAGACTCCGGCAAAACAGAAAAAAGAAGCCCCAGCCAAAGAACCGGGCCAGCCGGCATGGTTGGTTTCCCTGGTCGATCTTTCCGGCGGTGATATTCATTACCTCGACCGCAAAGACGGTACCGACTTGCGCCTGCAGCAAATCGATTTGAAGGTGGAAGATTTCGATTTTAATCGGGCCTTCTCGGTCAAGCTTGCCGCCGCCGTCTATGCCGGTAAGCAGAATTTAAAATTAACCAGCAAAGTCGGCCCGCTCCGTCCGGACGGCGATTTTACGCAGGTGCCTTTGAACGGCGAGCTCGACATCGATCCATTCGATGCGACCCGCCTCAACGCCGCGGCGCCGAAGTTGAAAAGCGCTCTGGGCAAGGACATCGATTTGACCGGCGTGTTTCGCGTTAAGGATTTAAAGTTCAACGGCACGCTGAAGGATCTGGCGGTGAACGGCAAGATTGAAGGCACGGAAGGGGCGGTGCGTTATGGCAAAACATTTCAAAAGCCCGCCGGCATGCCGCTAACGCTCACCGCCGATGCCCGCTACGCTGGCGACAAGCTTACTATTCGCAAAGGCCAACTTAGGCTTCACACGCTGGACTTGGCTACCGCGGGAGATATTCAATTCGGCAACGGCGCGTTCCTTAATCTCTCCGTTGATTCCAAACCAGCTTCTCTCGAAGGTTGGGATAAAATCGTTCCGGCGATCGCGAGCTATCAACTCGCAGGCACATTGGAGCTTCAAGCCAAAGTGCGCGGCAAGATGGACAAAGGAGCCGTGCCGGAGGTTCAGGGTGTGTTGAGTTTGAAGAAAGCCAGCGCCAAACCGCCGGAGTTTTCCAAGCCGATCGAGAATCTCGACACGAGAATCAATTTCACCGGCCAAAAAGCGGATATCAGCGATATGACCTTGAGTCTCGGAAAGTCGCGCATTCAGTTGGCCGCGGCCATCCAAAAGTTTGCGCCGCTGACTCTTACGTACAAGATGTCGACAGCGGAACTTTGGCCCGCCGATTACAGCGCGTCGCTGGGCGAGGAACGCAAGGCCGATGTGATTCGCAATCTGAGGAGCGAAGGCCAATTCGCCATGGCGAACGGCAACATGACTTACCAAGGAAAATTGAACTCGGCGGACGGCACGCTTTATAACGTCCCGTACAAAGGCCTCGACGCGACCGTTTCTTTGGCCGATAAAGTCGCCAATATTCGCAGCCTGCGGGTCAACACGCTCAGCGGCGCAGTGCAGGTCGAAGGCGAGTACTCTTTCAAGGAAGCGGTGCCGCGCTTTTCCATCGCCTCGAAAGTCCAGGGAATCGACGTCAAGGATCTCTATGCAGCGCTCGATCCGAAAGCGGAACGAGATATCCGTGGGCAAATGAACGCGAACATGAAACTTTCCGGCAGCGGTAAAAATTGGGAGGAGATCAAGCCGGCGTTGCGCGGCCAGGGGGACGCGGAAGTGCTGCAAGGCGCATTACTCAATTTCAATATCGCCGATGGCGCGCTCACCGGGATCACCGGCATGCCCGGCCTCACGAATATCATCAATCCGTCGCTGCGCCAGAAATATCCGGAAACGTTTACGGCGAAGGACACAGAATTCAAAGAGTTAAAAGCGAATTTTGATGTGGCTGACGGCCGCATCAACGTCAAGAACCTGCGCATGTCGGCCGCGGATTTCCTGGTGCAAGGCGAAGGTTGGGTGGATTTTACGCGCAAGGTCGATTTTCGCTCTACGCTCAGTTTTTCTCAACGTTTGTCCGCTGATCTCAGCCAATCTGCCCGTGAGACTAAATATCTTTTAAATGATCAGGGGCAGCTTGAAGTGCCGTTTGTGTTAAGCGGCCGGATGCCCAATGTGAAGCCCAAACCCGACACGCGCTATCTAGGACAGTTGGTTCAGCGCGGTTTTATGCGCAAGGGAGCCGACGATCTGCAAAAGCGTTTCTCGGCGGCGGCAAAGATGCCGCGGCGCAGCAAAACGAGACGCCGAACGACAGTGATACGAAAAAGAAGAAAAGCTCGACGGAAGATAAGATTCGGCGCGGCTTGGAGGGACTTTTCAAGCGCTAAGTCATTCTACTGTCGGACTCAGGGTGTCGTTGAAGCGATCTTCTCTGAGGTTGTGAGTTTGTCCCGAACCGGGTCCGAGCCGAGACAGCGCTACCGGGTGTTGCAGTAGCTTAAATTTTGTCTTATTGACCGAATACGTTTTTGAGCCACGGAAAAGGAGACTTGCTATGGCGCTTACACTCGAATCATTCGCAGCCGATGTTCAGCGTGTCTTGAAAGAAGATCCCAGCCCGACTGGGCGTGAAAAAGTTCGCGCTCTGGTCGAAGCGGCGCTGAAAGACGAAAAGTTCATTGCGACTTACGTCAACGACAACACACCCGATCGGCAGATCATCTATGAAGATCCCCAACTGGGTTTTTGTGTCTGTGCCCATGTAAACCGTGACGCGAGAGAAGCCAATCCGCACGATCACGGCAGCTCCTGGGCGATCTATGGCCAAGCATTCGGCGAGACGGAAATGAGCGATTGGGAAATTATCGAGCCCGCCGCCGACGGCAAACCGGGAAAAGTCCGGCGCGCCCGAGTCTACGCGCTCAAACCTGGGATGGCGCACATTTACAACGAAGGCGACGTGCACTCGCCGAAGCGGGTCGCCACAACGGGGTTGTTACGCATCGAGGGAAAGAACACACAAAAGATGAAACGCCTCGCCTATCAGCCTCTTTGACCCCGATTGCCGAATCGGCTGACGGTCGCTACGGCATAATTTGCGAGGCGGTGTCTAGCAAGCGCCGCCTCGCATCGTAGCGGCTGTCTGAGGCGCATTCCGTCGCCGATCAAACGTCCGACAAAGCGCGCGCCTCGTGCTCTTTCTGATTCTCTTCATTGGAAATATTTTTTATATTCTTCCATCAGTGGATTGATGCGGTCGGCCAGGGTGACATCGTCGGCGATCAGCTTGAAGCGGCCGAGCTCGTCCTGAGAAATATCCGATCGAGAGACGACGCGGCCAAGAGCTTTCATCAGTGTCTGCGCCTCCCGCGATAGCATGTAGTCGATGAACAGTTTGCCGGCGTTCGGATGCGGCGCGGCGGCGGCGAGGCCCAGCGGGTGCATATTCTTGGTCACGAACGGCAGCGGCGCCACGCCGAGCGGTGCCCCTTCTTTCTTGAATCGGAGTACCTGGTTGTCATAGACAAAGCCCAAATTGAATTCTCCGGCGGCGACGAATTGGGTGATCAAAACCTGCGAGGCGCGGTACTGAAGCTCCTGGCGTCCGAGCGCCTGCATAAATTTTTTGCCTTTCTCTTCGCCCATCACACGCAGCATTGTGCCGTACCAGGCGTACTGCGCTTCGGGAAAACCGATGGCGCCCTTCCATCCCGGATCGAGGAGGTCCTCATAATTGCGCGGCACCTTTTCCTTGGGCACCAGACCGACTGTTGTAAGTGAGAACTCGGACGTTGGAATACATATCGACCCAATATCCTGCGCGGTCCTTGGAGTCGGCAACGAAGGCGTTGAATTCCGGCGACTGATAACGGGCGAGTAAGCGTGCCTTGTTCAACAAGTGCATTTCGAAGCCGCTGTTGCTGGTTGCGTCAAACAGTCCGCGGCCGGCGCGGTTTTCGGTGAGTATCCGTTGCAGTAATTTGTCGCTGCCGAGGCGGGTGATCTCGACTTTGAGAGATGGATATTTACTTTGAAAGGCGTCGGCGAAAAGCTTGCTCTCCGTGGCCGCCATGGTGGTGTAGAAACTCACCGCGCCTTCTTTGCGCGCGGCTTCGATGGTCCTTTCATCGGCGGCGCGAACAAGTGACGAAAACAAGCCAATGGAGAAGGCGGCAAGCCAAGCGATCCGCATAGTGCGATCGTTCCCTAACGCCGCCAGATATTTGCGATCTCACCTGACGTGGCGACGTCGAAGTGAGTCTGCTCCATGAGCTTCAAGGCGAGCTCGTGGAGCTCGCGGTTGCGCGAGCCGACGCAGTCTTTCAAGACGACGACGTCGTAGCCGAGATTTCGCGCGCTGCGCGCCGTGCCTTCAACGCCGCCTTCGGTGGCGACGCCGCCGATCAAGATCGTACGCACGCCGTTGCTGCGCAACATGAGATCGAAGTCGGTGCCGACGAAGCCATCGGGCCGGCGCTTTTGAAAGACGATATCTTTCGCCTGAGGCTTGAGCGGCTCGACGATTTCCCGGTCATGCGGATCTTCTTTCTCTTTCAACAGTTGACTTGGCTCCGTGGCCTTGGCCCGTTTCATGCGCACGCGCACCCAGACGCCGGCTTCTTCTTTCAATAAATCAAAGCCGGTTTGTACGGAATAGAAAACCGGCACGCCGCTCTCGCGAGCGAGCGCGGCGAGCATTTTTAGATTGGCCAGGATGTCTTGGTAGTTGAACGCATTGGGGGCGATGGCGTTTTCCATGTCCCAAAGCAACAACGCCGCACGCTTGGGTTCTACGAGCTCCGCCAAAGTCGCTGGAATCTGTTTACCGCCGATCTCAAACATGGAGCACCTCCAAAAGACGATTTGGCCGGAAGCATACGCGCCTGATAACGCTGGCGTCAATGGCGATTTTGACACTACGCGTTATGAGACCTTTTGCGACGGTTTGTTTGAGCAGAGACTCGAGAGAAGGGTGGTTGCAGCGGGGAAAGGCGTCAAGAACATTTAACCGCCCGTTTAAGAGAATGCAATTTCCAACGGCGAAAATTTCTTCCGAGTCGGGAAACTCCTATGGGTAAGGTTCAATCGATTGTGCTGGTCAGATGGGTCGCGGACCGTGAGATCGTTGTTTGCGGGCTGCTGAACCGTATGTCCCGCGCGCCAAAAATCAAAAAGTTCTTTGTCCTGGTCAGTTGGATCGGCGATGGCAAAGCTTGGTACTTGCTCATGGTCGCACTGCCCTTGATCTACGGCGAGAAGGGGCTGGCGACTTCCTGGAATATGGTGATTGTCGGCATCGTCAACTTGGCGCTCTACAAGGCTGTCAAAAATCTCACCGGCCGACCTCGACCCGATGTCGTCAGCAAAGAGATCTGTCTCGGCACCGCACCGCTCGACCAATACAGTTTTCCTTCGGGACATACGATGCACGCGGTTGCTTTCTCTATGATCGCTGGCGCGCACCACGCAGAGTTGTCTCTTGTGCTCATTCCCGCCAGCAGTTTGATCGCGCTGTCTCGTGTTGTCCTCGGTCTACATTATCCTACCGATGTGATTGCCGGCGGCCTGATCGGCGGATACGTCGCGTCTTGGTTGCTGGCGTCATAGCGCGGCTTACTGCTTCGGCATCCGTGTCCGGACTTTCGCCTCGCAATTCTTTAGTGGCCGTGATCGTTCACGCCGGGTTCGTAATCTCTCGACTCCGGTTCCGTGGCCTGGTTTTTATTGTTCTCCATGCCGTTTACAAAGACTTCATCGGATTTCTGCGCACCCGCAACCCTGCCTTCTTTAACCAAGCAAGAAATCAGTTAAGGTAATTCATCCGACGATAAAGACTTTCAAGCTGTACTCGCGACGAAAAGCGAGCGTGGATGAGTGGACCTAATTTTTGCAGGAGGTTTTAAAATGAGTCAAAGAATTCTCTGCCCGACGGATCTCACGGTCAATTCCAAAGACGGGATTGCTTACGGGCTCTCGCTGGCTAAAAAAAATCGTGCTCAACTGATTATTTTCCATGCGACGTTGTTTCCCCGTCTGAGCCAATACGCTTGCTGTGAAGTGGAGCCTTACTATCAATGGTCGCAACTGCTGTCCAAGTTCAAAACGGATCAGCTTCTCACGGAAGCCGAATACCGCGTGAGGCAGTTTGTCTGTGCCACGTTCGGCGCTGAAAGTAGCGGCGTCGCGTGGAAACCCAGGGCAGGGCAGGGTAGAGCGGCGGAGGAAATTGTTGTCGCAGCAATCCAGGAGGATGTCGATCTGATCGTTTTGTCCCGGCGCAAAAAAAGCGCGCTCACTCGGTTTTTCACGCGCCGCATCGCTGAAACTGTCAGCAGGAACGCGCCTTGTCCGGTTCTTTCGATCGAACCTCATCAGTCCACGCGTTCCACACCCGTGTGGCGAGTGCCTGTGCTTGGAGAGATCGCCGAGAGTTTTTGACTTGGAATCGAATGAACGCGACAGCGGAGTGTCTGTGGCGCCCGTTTGAGCTTCAAATCGTAGCTGTCAGGAACGTTGTAACCGAACCGAGATAAAGCTACCGATGTGGCTCGGCGGCTCAAGCGGCGGAGCAAACGTCGGCAAATTTAGCGGCGTGTTAATCTCACCGTAACCGTTGGTATCCACAATACTGACCTTTGACGGCGGTGTCGCGATCTTGACGGCCATTGGGATCGGTAGCCGGAAATGCGCGAGCCTAGATTCGATCGGAAAGGAGCAGCGCCATGGATTTGATCTCAACGATTCAATACCCAGAAAGCGACGACGTGGAGAGCGCTATTTTTTGGCGTACAGTTAGAAGCAACGAACATGCGCTTCCGGAGTGCGATCTCATGCTGGCCGTATTGAAGGATGCCTTGCTGAACTTTCGCAAAAATTTGCATAACCCGAATAAATTGTTCAAAGCCGATCGTGCGTGGTTTTTTCAAAACGATCGCGAGGATCTGTATTCCTTCGAGTCCATATGCGCCGTGCTCGGCTTGAGCGCGCATGGGATTCGTAGATGCTTGCAGGCCTGGGAGATCGAAGCCGAAAGCAAGCGCTGCATCGGTGCCCATTGAACAGGGTCGCGCAGGTTTCCAATTATTGCTCCCAATACGCGCCGAGAACGTAATACAGCGTTTCGAGTGCGGGCAGGATATACCAATCGTCCTGGGGAAAACGCATCACCAAGAAAAACCCCCAGATGGACAGCAAAGCGCCGATATACTGGGGATGTCTTAAACACGAAAACGGAAACTTGCGCACCCAAGACGTTGGGTAGCCGAACTTATTGCCATAAAATACCCCGACCTTGCCCAGGCGATAGAACACGCTGATATTGAGGATTTGACCGCCGATCAAGAGCGCCGCTCCAAGCGTCAAGGACAGCGGATCGCTGCTGGGCGGCCACAGCGATCCGTTTCCATAGGCAAAACACCAAGCGAGAAACACGGCGCATTGCAGTATCTTGAAGCCACAAAAAAGGAACTGTAAGACATCGACCGGCGTGCCGATCCGCGTGATTGCGGGACGGGCGCACAGGGCACAGAAAGCTCCGGGTGCGCGCCAAATCCACAGGTAGCAAATCCGCTCCAGGCTCAGCAATGCCGCGGCACAAAGAAAGATCCATAGACTCACGTGACAAGGTGTTTCGTCCTGAGATATGGCGAAGCTGGATCAGGCGCGCTGCGGCCAGCGCGGAAAATAGGCAAAGATATCGGTCAAAGGATCGGTAATCAGTTTGATAAACCAAATCATCGAGATGCGAAAGTCGTGTTTCCACACGAGATAAGTTACCCGTCCGAGCACTACGAGCAGCGTCCAAAGAAACCAATTGAGCGCGATGGGAGCAATGAGCGCTCTAAAGACCGTCAGCGACCACGCGCCGGCCTGCATCATCTGAACGATCGGAATCGCTACATAGCCGAGCACGATCAGCGTCTTATTGCGCGTGTTGTAACCCAACAGCAAAGCTTCCTTGTCGTGGCAAGGGGGCTCCAAGATCGCGTGGCCGAATTGGCGCACAAACAGGGAAGCCAATCCTAAACACATCGCCGTGGTGAGATCGGCAAACGCCAAAATGTAGCAATAAATAAAGACGCTGGAGCTCAACAGATGAAAAAATTGGTTGATTCCATTGCTGTGCGAAGCGTGATGATCGTCTGCTTTTCGCCGCATCACTTCCGCATAAAAGGTCGTCAAAGGCTTGGGCACTTGAACCAGACTCCCCAACATTTCCCGTATGAGACGCGTGCGCATATTTTTCTCCCTTCCCGGATATTCTTTTGCGGTCAACCACCAGGCGTCACTTTTCATCTGGCGCGCGGCGTTGAGTAGTTTTTCCTGCAAGGCAAGATAGTCATCATTCGTAAAGTCCATGCTGCTTAAGCAGCGCCCGGTGCCGACCCAACTGAGCGTGACCCCTTCGGCGCGCAGATAGTACTGCAGCAGCCAATTGTAGCGGCTGGGTTCTTTGAAGAGCACCGTCCATATCGTCGCCAGGTTCACCAGGCGCAGGGGCAGCGTGGCAGCGACCAATTTTTGATTGGTCGCGCGCACCCATTCGGTGCAACGCCGATTCGATTCCTCATACAGTTTTGCCGTATCCGTCGCGCTCACCCAGCGCAAAAATTCGTTCATCGCGCCCATCACGCCCGGATGGCCGGAAAACGTGCCGACAACGTAGGCGATGCGCATGGGCAACTTCGGATCGAAGCGCCGCATCAGTGTTTTCTTGCCGCACACGACGCCGATCGGCAGGCCGCCCGCCACGGTTTTCCCGTACACGACCATATCGGCGCGCACGGCGAAGTATTCCTGCGCGCCCCCAGGGGCGAGGCGAAAGCCGGAGTAGACTTCGTCGAAAATCAGCGGAATCTCATAGGCGCTGCACAGTTCGCGCAACTGGCGCAGCCACTCGGCATAGCGCGCGGTGGAGTCCTCGGTTTTCCGGACATCGCTGGTGAGCAGGATCGCATCGTTGGGCGGCGGCGAGTTGGGATGAAACGATTGCACCGGATTGACCAGCACGCCGGCGATTTCTCGCGCGCGGCGGCGGATCACGTCCAGCGATTTCGGATCGAGGTCCTTGAGGGTGAGACAATCGTCCAGGGGGCGCTCGCTGCCCAGCCCCGGTTGCACGCCGTCCCACCAGCCGTGATAGGCACCGGAAAAACAGACGATCAGTTTTCTCCGCGTATTGAAACGGGCCAGGCGCACGGCGGCCATGACCGCCTCGGTGCCGCTCATGTGAAACGACACTTCGTCCATGTGCGAAAGGGTCTTGAGCCTAGCAATATTGTCGGCCACGATCGGGTGCACCGGCCCCAACACCGCGCCGAGATCTTTGACCCGCTCCCAACCTTTTTCGATCCACTCTTTGTAACGGTCGAAGCCCGCGACGTTGACGCCATAGGAACCGCTCACGTCGATCGTCCAATGACCGTCGAGGTTTTTTAGTCGCGGACCTTGCGACGCCGTGACCACGGAGCAAAGGTTAAATTTTTCGCGCATCACGCGCGCGAAGGGAAACGGCACTCGATTGGCGTCGGTGAAACGGAGATCCGAAAAGCTGTCGCAGAGCGCCTTGGCCCAAGCAATCGACTGTTGATGCTGCGTCTGGAGAAGGGCGGCGAGCTGGTCGAGAGCCTGTTTGCGTCGCTCAACCCACGGACCTGCCGCGCCGTCAGCGCGAAAAAATTCCTCTTCCGTGTAGTCGCGCGCTTTCACCCAATTCGACAAGCGCCGCGACAAGCTTGGCAGCCAAGCCAGCGCGCGCCAGGTCAGGATAAGGGTCAAAACCTTTCGGCACGCGTAGATCGCGAGCAAGACAAGGAGAAAAAGGCCCAACAGAAACCAGCCGTCCATCGAATCAAGTCGACAGGTCTCGATCGTGCGCGCATCGACGCAGGCCGTCCACCGCTGGATTGTGTCTTCCATTAGCATCTCTGTGCCCTCCCGTTTTTCATGGCAAGGTTAGGCCGCGCCGGTAATAGGCCGGTATGGTCTCGATAGATTCAGCCTTCCTGTCGCTGCTCGCACTAGGAAGCCGCGCCGGATCGCCCAGCAGGAACGCGGCGAATCTTTTAACCACTAGCTGCCAGTCGAGAGACGCGGCATGCTGGCGGGCTTGTTGGCGCATGTCAGCGAGCGCTTGAGGTGCGCGCGCCAGTTTCGCCGCGGCATCGACGAAGGCGAGCGCCTCTCCATAAGGCACGAGGATGCCGTTCGTGCCGTTTTTGATGTGCAGCCGCGCGGCGGCGTAATCATAGGCGACGACGGCCAGTCCGCTTGCCAGCGCTTCCAACGTTACGTTGCCGAAGGTTTCGGTCTCGCTCGGAAAAAGAAAGACATCCGCGGAAGCATAATGCTCGGCCAATCGCTCGCCCGTGCGCATGCCGCAGAAAATAAGATCGGGATGTTTTTTTTGCAGCGCGGCGCGCAGCGGGCCGTCGCCGACGAGGACGAATTTCACGGCGGCGTTGACGCGCTGCATCGCTCGATAGGATTCTATGGCAAGGTTCAGGTTCTTTTCCGGCGCGAGCCGCCCGACGTACAAGGCCACCAAATCATCCGGCGCGGCGCGCCAGGCGCGCCGCAGGGCCAAATTGCGCCGGCGCGGCGTGAATAGCTCAGCGTCGACGCCGCGGCCGAGCACGCCGATGTTGCGCAATCCCATCGCCTGCAATCGACCGCGCAGCTCGGCGCAGGGCACCAAGGTGCCGGCCGTACGGTTATGAAAAGCGGACAAATAGCGCCAGATCAAAAAGCGCAGCCAGCCGGCATGATAGTGCTTCGAATAGGCGTCGAAGTTGGTGTGGAAAGCCGCTGAACACGGGTATGTCCGAGCTGACGCGCAGTGCTAACCGCCGACCAGCCCAGCGGACCTTGGGTCGCGACATAGATGATATCCGGGCGGCGCTCGGTCCAACAACGCCGCAGCGCGGCGCTGGCGGGCACGCCGATGTGCAATCCGCGATAGCCGGGCAACGGTAGACTCCGAACCAATGTGGCGCCGGGCTGATAACGATAATCGGAGCCGTCGAAGCTGTGCTGGCGCGGCCGAACCAGCGATACCGAGTAGCCCTGCAAGCGCAAACCGTCCATCAGGTGCGCCATCGTCTGAGCGACGCCGTTGACTTCAGGCGGATAAGTCTCCGTGACGAGACAAAGGTGTCGCTGATTTGTCGCTTCGGATCGGGACCCGGATAAATTTTTCGGCTGCATCATCATCGTCATGGCCATGTGCGCGACCGCAGGTACGCCGCGCATGAGGCGCTAAATACCCGAAAGAGCGCCCTCGATCTTGCGGTAAAATAATCCACGCATATGTCGCGTGGGTTACAAATGAACGAAGTCTGCGTAACAGCCCATCACGAGCGTGGTGCGTGTCCGAGGACTAGAAATCGAAAGAAATAAAAAGAGGGAGGGGCTGGATTGTCCAGCCCTCCCTCGATTCGCCCCCAAGAAGAAAGGATCCGCTATTCCAAATTCAAACAGTCGGAGCTCTCCGCGCGTTGAAACTTATCGGGTCCCTCGGTAAAACAGCGCGCGAAGCCGGGAGTGTCCACGAGCTTAAATAAAACCCGCGCGGCGACCGCGGTGTCGGCGAAATCCGAGAATACGCCGTCGATACCGAGGTCGTAAAATTGTAAGTATTCGTTTATCGGATTTCCCGCGTAGTCGCTCACCAGACGGCGCTGCTCGTTGCGAAAAGTCCAGCTGTGAACGAGCAGACCGGCCTTGTGCGCTCGCTCGATCAGATCGTTCGGCGGTAGGAGCTTGAGACTCGCTTCGCCGGGCCCAGGTAGGTTTGCCGCCACGGTGCTTACGATGTAGCGTTTCCACGGACCGATGCCGTCGGCATAACTCTTGATCTCCTTCAACCCTTCGTCAGTGGCGAAAAAGCCAAAAGTGCGGCTCAATAGCTTTGGGTCCTTCGAAACGGTCCAGTCGTAGGGCCGGTCAAACGGCGCGGTGTAATCCAACGTGCCATCCGGGTTCACGTCGTTAGCGTCAACGAGTTGAATGAGCCTGTTGCGCGTTATCTTGCGCAATTCTTTTAAGTTGGTTTGTTCGAACGACTGGATGAATACCGGCGCATCGGGATGATCCCATCCTTCGGCTTTGAGGATCTTGACCAGACGCGCTTCCAGCGGCAGGCCCAGGCTCTTATGATAAGTCGGATGCTTGGTCTCAGGATAAATGCCGATAGTCCGGCCCTTTTCTTTTGATTTTCGCTTGGCGAGCGCGATCACCTCTTCGAATGTGGGGATTTCAAACAAGTCGTTGAACTCTTGCGGCCGGTCGGCGAAGTCTTGAACCACCCTCAGCGTTTTAATCTCTTTGAGAGTGAAATCGGATGCGAACCATCCTTCTTCTTCGGCACCATCAATAATCGCTTTGCGTTTGCGATTGGCGAATTCCGGCCGTCGGCTGACATCGGTGGTGGCAATCAGATTCGGCTCGTGGCGCGCGATCAACTGGCCATCTTTAGTCGCGACTAAGTCTGGCTCGATAAAGTCCGCGCCCAGCTCGATCGCCAAGGCGTAGCCCGCCAAGGTGTGAGCCGGCAGATAGCCGTGCGTGCCGCGATGCCCGATGACCAACGGATGGGGAAATTCGTCGTGCGGGGCGGCCACGGCGGGCGTTGCGCCCAGAAGCAGAAAGAGCAAGCAGCAAACGCTGCGTAACCAAGCTTCGCTCGGCGGGGTAAATCGCGCGACGAAATCGAGCGGGTCGTCATATCTCGATGCGCCGCGTGGCTGTTTGAATTGTCGTTGATGTTTGTGCATAGGAACCAATCCTTTCGCTGTCAAATTTGCTGGTTCCTATTCGCCCATCCGCGTTAAGCGTGGGCGACGCTTAGGTAAATTTTTCTTGAAGTGTTGCTTGTTGCGGCTTTCTCGACCTTACCAGGCGAAAAGATCGCGCTGCATTGCCGGATTTAGCGGGCGGACACGGTGGCTTTCGGTAAAGGCAGCGGTTTGTCGAGAGAGATCAAGAGGATCTGGCTTTTCTTGCCTTTGCCAAGATTATTGCCCTCGCTGTCGTATTTGCTTTCTTCGCTATCGAAATCATTGTCGTTCGAGATCGCAAGAGTCTGCGCGTCGAGCAAAGCGATGCCTTCGATCTTTTCGGGCACACCGTCGAGAGAGCTTAGGTCGACGACCAGTGTTTTGGGCAACGTCCGCACCGCCGCGGCCGACGGATCGCTCAGCGCTTCGAGGGAGGGAGCCGTTTGGGCGTCATTCCATTTGCTATTCAGAATATTCGTTGCCTCACTGAAATCGACACTATAAAGCTTGGCGACCAGATCGGTGCGCTCGAGCACGAGCAACGTCGTCGGATTGATCGCGATCACGCCCGAGAGCTTCATTTCGTCGGGGGTATTTTTGGGATTGGGATCGAACTGCGTCGACACGTCGAAGCGGTAGGCGTACTCGGCGGTAACTTTCTCGCTGGCGATGTCGAATACCAGCACTCGGGTGTTGCGCGAGGTATCGCCGATTTTACGGTCGGGATTCAAAAGCGGGCTTTGCAGCACGGTATAGAGTGTCTTTTCGTCGGCGCTCAGCGCCAGTCCTTCGAAGCCGCGATTGATCTTCCTTTTGCCGTAGATCGACGGCAAAACTTTCGCAACCGGATAGTCTGTGCCCTCGAGTTTCAGTCCCTCGGGCACGTAGCGTTTAATGACCTTACCCGTTCGGTCGACGTGCACGAGTGATGGGCTATACTCATCGGCGATCCAGAAATCACCGGCGGCGGTGCGGACCAGACCTTCGGTATCGAGGCCGTTGGGATTGAAAGGCAGCACTTCCTGCGCCGAATAATTGTACGGTGTCTCGTCGACATCTTTGAGATTAGGCATTCCGGTTATGGGCTTGCCCGATTGGCCGACAATTGGAATCGCCTCTAGGATTCGGATCGCTTTACCTTCGGGTTTGACTTTGACGATCGTCGGATCGAACTCCGGTACCCAAAAAGTGCGCCGGTTCTTTCCGTCAACGGCGATTTGTCCATTGGGCCCCCGATCGGTCAACATCCAAAATTCGTCACGCGGACCTTTCGGGTCGTGCCACAGGTCGCTGCCGACCGAGCCCAAGAGAACTTTATGGTCGTTGGCGACGGAACCGGGGAATTTCTTATTTTGAAACTCCTTGATCGGTATTTCGGGGAATGTGTAGGTTGCGATCACCTTATTTTGCGCCAGCGCCGGGTGGGCGGCGAAGGCAATGAACAGTACGAACCAAAACCCAGGCGGGATAATTTTCAAGTACGGCATGTCCAATTTAACCTGCGCCATCGTTTCACTCCTCAAGCAGCTTTGACGTGAACTAATTCCGCTCATAATACTAAAATTTGATTACGGATTGGTTAAGCACAGGTTAAGCTGCGGTTACTTGCTCGACTCGGGACAGGCCAGTTGTCCGTGTGATCGGCGTCGTCGTGAGTGAGATTTCTGGCCGGTCGATTGTGGAAGCACACAACCGGATGTAGTAGTTTCGGGCCTATGGGCCAATTCCCACAGACAAACGAAAGGTTGCCGCCAAGGAGATCATGATGATTGCAAGAGCCAAATTACGGGTTGTTTTGACCGCAGCTGCGATCGCGCTCAGCTTAGTATCGTCGCTGCAAGCGCAGGAATTTCTCAAAGATAAAACGCTGACTTTCATCGTCGGCTATTCACCCGGCGGGACCTACGATCAATATACCCGGCTGCTCGCCCGTCACATCGGCAAGCACGTAACCGGCAACCCGACAAGGATCGTGGAAAACATGCCCGGTGCCGGTGGAATCATCGCCGCGAATCATCTTTACAACCGGGTCAAGCCGGATGGTCTGACGATCGCCGCTTGGGCATCGCCGCTGATCTTGCAGCATATTATGGGAAACGACGCGACCAAGTTCGATGGCCGCAAAGTGGGCTGGGTGGGTATCCCAGGTCCTTACGATACGGCTTGTCACTTCAATCGGGAGAGCGGCATCAAAACCGTCGACGACTGGTTTGCTGCCAAACGGCCGTTGAAGATCGCGTCGATCGGGCCGGGAACGAGTCTGTCCGACGTCCCCAAACTGCTCAAAGAAGCCCTCCACTTGCCGCTGGAAATGGTCGAAGGGTACAAAGGCGGCGCCGAGGCACGGCTCGCGGTAGAAAGCGGTGAAGCCGACGGCCTCTGTGCGTCATGGCAAGCGACCAAGGTCACATGGCGCAGCCAGATGGAATCGGGAAAAATTCATGTCGTGCTGCAAGCCACGCTCAAGTCCCATCCCGATCTAAAAAAGATTCCGTTGGCGATCAACTACGCCAAGAGCGACGAAGCGCGCACGCTGCTTCGGGTGGCGGACAACGTTCACGTCTATCAGTTTCCTCTCTCCACGGCGCCCGGAACGCCGCCGGATCGGTTGCAGGTTTTACAACAAGCGTTTGTCAAAACCTTGGGCGATCCCGAGCTCCGTGCCGAAGCGAAAAAAGCCGACTTGGAAATTGCGCCCGATCGATGGGCCGACCACGGCGAAGACGTTCGCCGGTCTGTACGACCTGCCGCCGCCGTTGATCGCCAAGCTCAAGGACCTGCTGATACCGAAGCGATAGAACGACGCACTAAAGACGGAAAACTAGAGTTCAAATACATTCAGCCGCTTAAACCGTTCAATGCGTAAGATAGCGATTGAGCGGAGGAGATTTTACTGGAATGAGAAAAGTTGTGGTCACGGGCGGCAGTGGAAGGTTGGGACAGTTTGTGATTCGCGATCTGCTGACGCACGGTTTTCAAGTTCTCAGTCTCGATAGAGTGCCGCCACGGGAAAAATTATGTCCGAGTTGGCTCGTCGATCTGCGCCACTCGGGTGATCTCTTCGAAGCGCTCAAAAACGCTTACGGCATCGTTCATCTGGGCGCCTATCAGGCGCCCAATCTGGCGCCGGACGCGGAAACCCTCAGCAACAACGTTTCGTCGACCTACAATGTGTTGCGCGCCGCGGCGGATGCAAAAGTTAAAAAAGTCGTTCTGGCGTCGAGCACGGCTGCGTTCGGTTTTATCTACGCGGTGAAACTTTGGGCGCCCGACTATCTGCCGCTCGACGAGGAGCATCCTTCGAACCCGCAGGATTCCTATGGACTTTCTAAAGTGCTCGGGGAAAAAATCGCCGACTCGATCGTTTCCGTTCACAAAGATATGACGATCAGCAGCTTGCGTTTCCCCGGCGTCAATTTCGATCTTTCCTACGAGAGTTTCAGAGAACGCTGGCGCAATCCGTCGTCGCGGGCCAACGGCTTTTGGACGTATATCGACGCGCGCGACGCGGCGACGACTTGCCGGTTGGCGCTGGAAGCGAAATTCACCGGCCATGAAGTTTTCATCGCGTCGGCGCCGAACAACTGCATGATCCAGCCGACCCTCGAGCTGGTGAAAAAATATCTGCCCAAAGGCGCAAAAATAAAAAAGATCGCCGGCACGCATTGGAGCTGCGTCGATTCGACCAAAGCGCGGCGCCTGCTCGGATTCAAGCCGGAGCATGTCTGGCAGGATCAGCTCCAAGAAGCGAAGCTCGGCTAAGCAACACATCGCATTCACTTTCTTTTCGGCTTGACGCCTAACCGTCGGTTAAACTAGGTTTGGACCCAGCAATTGTACTGGCGCGCAGCAACTGCTGTGTGCGATTCGCAAGGAGGCAGGCCGATGACAAAGACTGTTCTCAGCGTGGCTTTGCTCGTTGCCTTGACGGTTTTCACGGCTCGAAGTGGCATCGCTCAGAGCAACTTTTACGAAGGCAAAACCATTCGCATCATCGTCGGCTTCTCGCCCGGCGGCGGTTACGACGCGTTGGCGCGCATGCTGTCGCGGCATATGCCCAAGTATATTCCCGGCCATCCGACAATTTTGGTCGAGAACATGACCGGCGCCGGCAGTCTGCTCGCGGCCAATCATATTTTTAAAGTCGCCAAGCCCGACGGTCTCACCTTCGGCCACTTCAGCGGCGGGTTCGCCTACAGTCAATTGATGGGGCAACCGGGAGTCGAATTCGATACGCAAAAGTTTGTCTTTGTCGGCGCCGTGGCGCGCGATGAGAGCGCGATCGCACTGACCAAAGCAAGCGGCGTCAATAACATGGAAAAATGGTTCGCGGCGAAATCGCCGCTGAAGTTAGGCACTACGGGGCCGGGCGCCTTCGGCACGGACAACGTCATCAAGGTCGTCAAAGCCGCGCTCAATCTGCCGATCCAAGTTATCTCCGGTTACAAGGGAACCGCGGATATGCGCATCGCCGCGGAGAGCGGCGAGATCGACGGCACGACCTGGGGTTGGGATTCCATGCGCGGCACTTGGCAAAAAGCGCTTGAGTCGGGCACCGTCGTGGTCGTGCTGCAGACGGTGCCCAAAGCCTTTGCCGACTTGGCCGGGGTGCCGCTCGCCATCGATCTCGCCAAGACGGTGGAAGCCAAACAATTGATCGAATACGGCATTCACTATCCGAGCAAGATCACCAAGACTCTCGCGCTTCCGCCCGGCACGCCGAACGAGCGCGCGCAGATTCTGCAGAAAGCTTTGCAAGAGACCGTCAAAGACCCTGAATTCATCGGCGAAGCGGATAAAGCAAAGATCGGCCTCGCGCCGGTGACCGCCGAAGATATGCGAAAAACCGTGGAGGGGATTTTCAAGCTCGATACGGGTTTGGTGGCGAAGTTGAAGTCGATTCTTTTCTAACGGGAGCGCGATAACGATGAAATTCGGCACGCACATTCTGCCCACCTATATGCCCGAGACTGACGGCATGCTGGCCGATTTCTACCGCCGCATGTTCGAGCAAATTATCGAAGTGGAAAAACTCGGCTTCGATCAAGCGTGGGTGACCGAGCACCACTTCGGCGGTTACGGCGGCACATTGCCGCATCCGCCGACATTTCTCGCCGCGGCAGCACAGATGACTTCACGCATTCGTCTCGGCGTCGCCGTCGCGGTGCTGCCGCTGCACAATCCTTTGGATTTGGCGGAGTCCTACGCCATGGCCGACGTCATCTCCGATGGCCGCATCGATTTCGGTATCGGCAAAGGCAGCGAGCCGGTCGAGTATCGAAAATTCGGCGCAAGCCGGGACGAAGCGACGGCGCGTTTCCATGAAAGCGCGGAGATTATTCGCCAGGCATGGTCTGACGCGCCGGTCAATTTTCACGGCGAGTTCTATAGCTACGACAACGTAAACATTCTACCCAAGCCGGTGCAGCGGCCGCACCCGCCGATATGGGTCGGCGCAACGCACAGCGAAGAGACTTTTCGCTGGGCAGGCGAAATGGACTACGACTTGATGACAGTGCCCTTCGTCCATCCGACGACGGATGCCTTGCACGAGCTGGTAAAGATTTACCGCCGCGGCTTGGCCGCGCGCGGGCATGATTTCGTCGGGCGTGAAGTGTTAGGCAAGTTTCACATCTACGTCTCGGATAGTTTCGAGCGCGGCATGCGCGAGGCGGTGCCCTTCATGAAAAATTACACCGATCTTCACCAGGCGGCCGATCCCGAGCGCCGTTTGACCGAACACGATATCGGTTCTGACATGGCGCGGGGCTTTATCATCGTCGGCGATCCGGAGCGCTGCAGCGACACGATTCGGCGCTGGCACGAAGAAGGCGGCATCACGACATTCTCCGGCACTTTTCATTTTGGCGGCATGCCGCAAGAGATGGCTCTCAAAAATATTCGCCTGTTTGCCGAACGGGTGATGCCGGCGCTGCAGCATCTCTGATTCGCTCGCAGTCAGCGCCGAATGAAAATAGTTTTCCCACTCTAGTCAGATCGGAACGCTGGAAAGAATCGAGTTCAAGCAGGGCGGCGCTGGGAAATACGGCGATCCCGTCCTTGTACCCGAACATCCCTGGGAAAACGTGCTCGCGTACTTTATTGTTCCGTCGCACATGCCGAGCATGATTTACGATCCCGGCGATCGCGCCCGTCGTGCATGGAAGATACGCCACTAGGATCTGCCCTCACGTCGTTGTATAAAAAACTTGCCGAACAGCGTTGAACTAATGCGCCGCAGCGTCGTGAAAGGATTTGAACATGGCCATTCATCCCCTGGCGGGAAAGCCCGCGCCCGCCGATATCTTGATAGACCTTGACCGGCTCGAAAAAGCCTACTACGAGCGCAAGCCCGACCCTGAAAACCCGCAGCAATTGGTCAGCTTCGGCACCAGCGGCCACCGCGGTAGTCCCCTCGATAACACGCTCAATGAAGCGCATATTCTCGCCATCACGCAGGCGATCTGCGAGTACCGCGCGAGCAAAAATATCTCGGGGCCGCTCTTCATGGGTAAAGACACGCATGCGGTATCGGGCCCGGCGCAAAAGAGTGCGCTCGAAGTGCTCGCCGCCAACGGCGTGGAAACGGTCATTCAGCGCGGCGACGGTTTCACGCCCACGCCGTCAATTTCACGAGCGATCTTAGTTCATAACCGTGGCAAAAACGCCGGCTTGGCCGACGGCATCGTCATCACACCGTCGCACAATCCGCCGGCGGATGGTGGCTTTAAATATAATCCGCCGCAGGGCGGCCCGGCTGATACTGATGTTACCGATTGGATTCAAAATCGAGCCAACGGGCTGCTGCGCGAAAATAATCGCTCGGTGAAAAGGATTGCCTACGCCGCAGCGCTTCAATCTCCAACCACGCATGAAGACGACTTGCTCGGTCCCTACGTCGATGATCTGACCGCGGTGATCGACCTGGACCCGATTCGCTCGGCGCGGATAAAAATTGGGGTCGATCCGCTCGGTGGCGCGGCGCTCGCCTATTGGCAAAGAATTGCCGAGCGTTACGAACTCGATCTCACCGTCGTCAACGACAAGATCGATCCGACATTTCGCTTCATGACTTTGGATCATGACGGCAAGATCAGGATGGATTGCTCGAGCCCGTACGCGATGGCGAGTTTGGTAAGTCTCAAAGATCAATTTCAAATCGCAGTGGGAAATGACGCCGACTCGGATCGTCACGGTATCGTCACGCCGTCGCTCGGTCTAATGAATCCAAACCATTACCTCGCCGTGGCGATTCACTATTTGCTCTCGCATCGACCGCAGTGGAGCAAAAACGCCGCGGTCGGCAAAACGCTGGTGAGCAGTTCGCTCATCGATCGGGTCGTCGGGCGGCTCGGCCGAAAGCTTTTCGAAGTTCCCGTCGGATTCAAATGGTTTTCTCAAGGTCTGTTCGAAGGAACGATCTGCTTTGGCGGCGAGGAGAGCGCCGGCGCCAGTTTTCTTTGCCGCGATGGAACGGTTTGGACGACGGACAAAGACGGCATCATTCTGGCTTTGCTCGCCGCGGAGATCATCGCCACGACCGGGCGTGAGCCCGGCGCGTGGTACGAGGAATTGACCAAGGAGCTTGGCCGTCCGTATTACGCGCGCATGGATCTGCCGGCGACGGCGGCGCAAAAAAAGGCTCTGAAGTCGCTTCGGCCGGAAGCCCTCGCGGCGAAGGAGCTTGCCGGCGAACCGATTCAGGCCAAGCTGACCCACGCGCCGGGAAACGGCGCCGATATCGGCGGCCTGAAAGTCACCGCGCCCAACGGTTGGTTTGCCGTGCGCCCCTCGGGCACCGAAGATTTGTGTAAAATCTACGCGGAAAGTCTCCGTTCAGAAGACCATCTAAAGGCCATTCAGGACGAAGCCTGGCAGATCGTCCAATCAGTGTTTGGAACGAGCGGCGAGTAATCCTTAACGAGTGCACAACAGTGCATTTATTTGAGCTTGACAGGCGATGGAGGTCTCTCCTAATCTAGCGCAGATTTATGGCTCGACTTGAGATCGTCTTAACGCGGGCTCATTGCCAAAGGAACAGGGTGCTTTAGATCTGAACTCGCATCAGAGAGGCAAAATTATGGCATTATTCGGACCGCTCAATCGAAGCCTGATCTTCGTTGTATTGCTAATTCTTATCCCGTGGATGATCGCGAGCTGTGGGCCATCCGTAGCCACGCAAAGCGAGCAGGATAAAGCAAAGGAGCAAGTCTCCGCCACGGAGCTGCAAAAGAAATCCTCCACGGAGGCTGGTGTCACGGTCCTCGTCGGGGCGCAAAAGGCGCCGCCGCCCACGGCTGGCCCTCCACCTCCTCAACCGCCGCGCACGACGCCCGCGTCCTACTATGAGCCGGTGGGTCCATTCTTCTTCTATGTGGAAACTTTGACGAGCAATAACACCACCAAATATGGCGTCGCCGCATCTACACCGTGTGTCCAAAGCGGCGTGTTCAAGCGTGGCATGAGGCTCGTCTTTCGCTTCGAGATCCTCGACACCTCGACGGGTAAGCGGGTTGCCGATCGAGATGGAGCAACAGTCAAGGTAAGATTACCGCATGGCGAAGAACTGGTCGCGCGATGGGCCATCCGAGGATCTGCAACCGCCCTGCCCGATTCGGCTTGGATGTGGGATGCCTTTTGGGACATTCCGCCAGATTACCCGTTGGGCAAGCTGGACTACAGCCTCGTGATAACCGCGAAAGACGGCCGCACGGCGACTTTCATCCCGCCGATCCAGAAAACCCCAACGCAAGATACGCGTGTGAGGATCGTTGACTAACGAGGTGCAGGATTAAAACCGTTACCGGTCGCGTCAGGGCGGGGCTGTCGATCACAGGACTGGCGCTTTCGCTTCTAATCCTGCTCGGATTGCTAGGGGCCGATGGCTCCAACGCTCCGTCCGGGCCCACCGCTCGTCCAACTACCGCATTGCCTACCCCGTCGATCGTCGCTCAAGTCACCAGGCCAAGCGCCCCAGTGGCACCCCTAAAGCTGCTCAAGGTCGAGCCGGTTAAGGGCTACGTGGGAGATTCTTTCACAGTGATGGGGGACGGGCTCACGCCGGGCAAGAAAGTGGAATTTTTTTGGAGCACGGCCGAAGCTATTTATGCGACCAAGGTGATGGCCGACAATATTGAGTACCACGAGCGCAAATACGACGAGAAACGCGTCGCTTTCGGCAACGCGTTGGTCGATGCCCAAGGCCGAGTGAGCGCAAAGTTCGCCGCGCCGGAAGACTTTGGCGAGGTGCACGATCTCTACGCGGTGATCGATGGACAGGACGCGGCGCGCGGCGGTTTTCGCATTCTCCGAAGCGCCGCATTGACGCCGACCGAAGGGCCGGTTGGAACACCGATCACAGTCACGGTGAAAGGAATGGGTTGGCAGGGCTTCGAGCAATTCATGGCGCTGCGCTACGACAACAAATACACCGGCGAGATATCGGCAGTGACGACTCGGGGCACCGCTGTCTTGCAGATTCGCGCGGCAGGACCTCCCGGCAAGCATATCATCCAACTCAACAACAGCACCGCCTACGCGCCTGGCGCCTATCTCAATACCCAGCAATCGCCGCAGGATTATATCTACGCTCATCTCGACAACCAACAAGAGTTTCGTTTTGTGTTCAACGTTACCAAGGACGCCGGCCCGCCGCCCGACGCTCTCCAGTGGCCGGACAACGACCGGGTTGGCCCGGCTCAGCAGCCATGCGCCGCGGACAACCATGGGTCTTAAAGCGGCGTCATCCACTGTTGCGACATTGAATCCTGCTTCGGGACCGATTCTGTCGCAGACCACCTTGCGAACGACCGGGCTCCCGCCGAATACGGAAGTTGGATCTGTTCTTCGTCACGGCGAGGGGTAACCGCATGGGCCCAGCGGCTGGAATCTTGGAGAATGTCCCGCTTTCGAATGCGACGACCAAGTCAGACGGCTCATTGAGCACTACCCTGCAGATCCCGGATGATCTCGGCGGCTGGCACACGATGAAACTAGCAGCCGCGCAATCGAATGCTGCTCGAAATGCCCGTACTATGTCGAGCAGAGTCTTGGTGGCGGTGAAGCCGAAACGAGTCAAAGTCGGCGAAACTTTCACCGTGCAGATCAAAGGCGTCGGCTGGACTGAGCTCGATAATACCGTTGCCGTGACCTACGACAATGCCGCGATGGGTTATGCCTGCGGTTTTAACACCAACGGCGATGTGACCATCAATCTCGTTGCAACGGGAGAGCCGGGGACTCATCTGATCGATCTCTACCCGGCGATCTACCGAGGCAAAGATCGCGTGCCGTGGAATTATCAGACGCCGTTTCTGACCTACGCTCGCGATTTTCCCGCGCTGTCGCACGGCTATCGGTTGCCCGCTTACCGGCTTGCGATCGAGATCGTCGAGTAACGCGTCAAGAAAGTCTTCTTCCCTATTTGATCGAATCGGTTCCCGCTAACGTATTGCCGGCAATCGCCGCCCTGCGCTCCCCCAAAATTGTCAAACAGTCTATAATGGCGCGATCAAGCGCGATTCGCCGTCTCGAGACATGCGACCAGACGTCGCGGATGTCTAAGTCGATGGTGTGCAAGACGAGGGTTTAAATGGCCGACTTAGTTCACAAAGACGCGGATTTGGAAAATTTTCGTTGGTGGGAACGCGGCATTATTTATCAAATTTATCCGCGCTCGTTCATGGACAGTAACGGCGACGGCATCGGCGATCTCGGCGGCATACGGAGCCGGCTCGATTATCTTCAATGGCTCGGCGTCGACGCCATCTGGATCTCGCCGATTTATCCGTCGCCGATGGCGGATTTCGGTTACGACGTCAGCAATTATACCGACATCGATCCGATCTTCGGCACGCTGGCAGACTTCGATGCCTTGCTCGCCGATGTTCATGCGCGCGGCATGAAGCTCTTGCTCGATTATGTCCCCAATCATACTTCCGACCAGCATCCATGGTTCGTCGAGTCGCGCTCGTCGCGCCAGAGCGCCAAGCGCGACTGGTATATTTGGCGCGATCCGGCGCCGGGCGGCGGCCCGCCGAATAATTGGCGCGCCAATTTTGGCGGCGGCGCGTGGGAATGGGACGAAAGAGACCGGACAGTATTACTACCACGCGTTTCTCAAAGAGCAGCCGGATCTCAACTGGCGCAATCCGGAAGTGCAGCGGGCGATGCTCGATGTGCTGCGCTTTTGGCTCGAGCGCGGCGTTGATGGATTTCGCGTCGACGTGATGCATCATTTAGTCAAAGACACCGAGTTCCGCGACAACCCGGCTAATCCCGATTTTAAACCCGGTATGTCGCCGTACCGGGAATTACTTGCGACTTACACGGCCGATCTACCCGAAGTGCAAGAAATCGTCGCGCTGATGCGCGACGTCGTCGAAGAGTACGATGATCGCATGTTAGTCGGCGAGATCTATCTACCGGTAGAGCGGCTGATGGCTTACTACGGCGCGAGCGGGCAGGGCGCGCATCTGCCGTTTAATTTTCAATTGATCCGGCTGCCGTGGAAAGCCAAAGAGATCGCCACCGCTGTCGAGCGTTATGAAGGGTTGCTGCCGTCTTACGCTTGGCCGAATTGGGTGCTCGGCAATCACGATAAGCCGCGCATCGCGACGCGCGCGGGAGCGGCGCAAGCGCGCGTGGCGGCGATGCTGTTGTTGACGCTGCGTGGCACGCCGACGATGTATTATGGCGACGAGATCGGCATGCACGATGTCGCGATTCCGTTTCACCGGGTGCAGGATCCCTTCGAGAAGAATGTGCCGGGCCTGGGATTGGGTCGCGATCCGGTACGCACGCCGATGCAATGGAGTGATGGCATGGCTGCCGGTTTTACCACCGGCGCGCCGTGGCTGCCGATTGCTGACGATTTTTCGATGAATAACGTAGCTGTGTTGCGCGATGATCCTCGATCGATTCTGACTTTGTATCATCGCTTAATCGGGCTGCGCCGGGCGGAGCCGGCATTGTCTGTCGGCGATTATTCGGCGCTGCCGACGGGCGATGATCTGGTCGCCTACATGCGCAAGGCCGGCGAGCGCCGGTTTTTGATCGTGCTCAATTTCAGCAACTTCGCGCGGAGCTTCAATCTCGGTGAGCTCGAGGCGAGGGCGGCATTGCGGCTTTCCACTCATCTCGATCGTGCCGGAGAGAAATTAGCTGACGAGCTTCAATTGCGCGGCGATGAAGGAGTTATCGTAGACGTGTTTTAAATTGGGTTGGCGGCTTCTGAGGGTTAATTCATTACGGGAGCAATTTGAATTTTCGCGCGATGCATCCCTCATTCTCGGTTCAGCTCTTTTGTGATAGACGATGGCCATGAATCACGAAGTTGAAAAATCCGGCGTGGCGCGGTTGCCGATTTTCGTCCCGTTTTACTACGGCTGGTTCATAGTCGCGCTCAGTTTTCTCGCCAACTTGACCGCCGCCGGGATTCGCTCGGCGCCGTCGGTGCTGATTCATCCTCTGGAAGCCGAATTCGGTTGGAGCCGCACGGCGATCGCGTCGGCGGCGAGCTTGAATCTTTTGCTGTTGGGAGTGTTTGCGCCGATCGGCGGCTGGCTGATCGATCGCATCGGCGCGCGCCGCGTCATTCTCGGCAGCCTGACGACGATCGCCTTGGGCCTGGTTGGAACAGTCTTTGTGCAGGAGCTCTGGCAATTGATTGTCTTGTGGGGAATTGTTCTGGGCATCGCAACCGGTGTGACGCCGGCATTGGGAGCGAGCATCGCGAGCCGCTGGTTTGTCAGCCGGCGCGGTCTTGCGATCGGCATCATGACCAACGCCAACGCAGCAGGGCAGGTGATTTATTTGCCGCTCTTGATGGCGATGGTCGTTGGCAGCGGCTGGCGCAGCGCGCTGATGGCGATGGCAGCCGCCTCGGCGCTTTTGATTCCGATTCATTTGGTTATGGATGCGCGATAATCCCGCCGACGTCGGTCTCGAGCCGTATCGTTCGCCCGATGAAAGCGGCTCGACGCGGGGGCGCAGTTTCGCTCAGGGCGAGATTCGTCCGATATCAATGTCCACTCTATCCGAAGTTTTCGGAACTTCGACCTTCTGGATTTTGAGCGGTTGTTTTTTTATTTGCGGTGTTACGGCCAACGGTCTTATCGGCACGCATCTGATCCCGCATGCGATCGAGCGCGGCATTCCGCAACTGACCGCTGCGACCGCGGTCGGAATCATGGGCGGCGCGAGCTTTATCGGCACGACATTTTCCGGCTGGCTGGTCGACCGCATCGATCCGCGCAAGGTTCTCGCGGTTGTCTACGCGCTGCGCGGATCGTCGCTGTTTATTCTGCCGTTTGTGTCTGAGCCGATCGGTTTATTCGTCTTCGCCGTGATGTACGGTCTCGACTGGTACGCTTCCGGGCCGGCGACGGCAACGATCATCGCGCGCAGCTTCGGATCAGAAGGAGTCGGTAGAATATTCGGTTTGGTTTTCGTCTTCCATCAACTTGGCGGCGCGTCCGCGGCGATCCTTGGCGGCTGGGCGCGCGTTCATTTCGGCGATTATCAATATGCTTTTCTTGTTGGCGGTTGTCTGGGTTTGATCGCCGCATGCGTCGCATTGACGATCGACAGGCAGAGTATCGAAAAGCCGGAGATGGCGGTTACCGACGGAGCTTGCCGGCGCATGAGGCCATTGGATTCGCGAATACCGCTGCGCGCACCGACTAGGTGGCGTTCTCAAACGATTGGTGATATCGGATCGCGCCCCATGGTGCCGGCCACAAAAAACACGAGGAGATCAAACCTAATGATGATCTTGCAACCCCGCTCGAAAAACCCAAGGGAACTTCTACTCAGGGCCGCGGTCTTTGTGGTGCTGAGTTTATTCAGCGTCATGCGTCATGCGGACGCTGCCTCGAGCCCGCAGACGGCGGCGCAGAGCGGTGAGGTGCAGGTGTTCGCCAGCGCCGACGAGTCTTCTCCCGTCATCGAATCGGCGGCGGACGGGAAGGCGCTATTACCCATTGCCGAGATGACCGGCGCCGGCGGCTTGAAGTGGTTCATGGTGAAGACGAGAAACGGCAATGTGGGTTGGGTCAAGGCCGGCGATAAGATGGGTGCGGCAAAAATCGACGACCACTTTCGCTCGTTGCCGAAGGACTCCACGCTCGTCGGACCTGTTAGCGGGGGTTCGGACCCCGTCTCGACCACGCCGGTGACGGGGCCAATCACCATTCCCGTTAAGATCGACGGTCCCAAGATTGTCGTGCCGGTTACGTTCAAAAACGGAAACAGCAGTACAACGGGTTATCTGGCGGTGGATACGGGTGCCGCCCAAACCATGGTATCGAAGCGGATCGCCAGGGACCTCCGGTTGCTCTCCATGGGCTCACAAAAAAGAGTCGGAATCGGCGGTGTTGTCAACGTGGATGTCGGCTTGGTCGAGGCCATCCGAGTGGGCAGAGCTGAAATAAAAAATATGCAGGTCAGTATTCACGATCGCATTATGGAGCTCGGCTACGAAGGCTTGTTGGGATTCGACTTCCTCGGCCGCTTTCAAATGTCAGTTGATTCGGACAAACAGGTGCTGGTGTTAACACCGCGAAAGTGAATCTAACAGCGGTGCGGCGACAGTCGGCTGGAAAACATAATTAATTGTCCGAAGCCTTCGCGACCTTCGTGGTCTTCATGGTGAGATCTTATTTTCCCCAAAGTGCTCACCCGTCGGCTTTGGGGAAATTCAGCGCGTCGATCTCAAACTTTTTCAGCTCCGGCATGACTTGCTCGGTGAAGAGACCGAGCGAGTTGAGGGCTTGTTTCTGAGTCAGCTCACCGAAGGTAAATTCACCGAGAAAGGTGTCGGCGCCGGCGTCGTTGGCGATTCGTTTGATTTGTTCCACGACCGTGTCCGGCGCGCCGCAGATAAACGAGCCTTCGGCGATGGAGTGCTCCATGTCCATCAGTTCGCCCCGGCGGCTGCCGTCGAGAATCGTCGATAGTCCAGTTGATCCGTGCGCGCCGTAGGTGCGCGCGCCGCCGCGCCGCTCCCAGAAATTCTTCCAGTGAAATTCACCTTCGGCGCGCGCTTGCCGATCGGTTTCGGCGACGTAGATTTCGCGCATCAAGCCGATATGCGGTTTCGGCCCCGCAGGCTTGGTGCGTCGATAAACTTCGCGGTACTCGTCGAAGGCGCGTCGCGCGGCTTTCATCCCAGCCGGCACCCACTGGATCGTGCTGATGGCGCTGGCGGCGGCCTCCTCGATGGAATCTTTGCTGCGCGTCGGCATCCAGAGCGGCGGATGAGGCTTTTGCACGAGCGGAATCGATAGAGTCGATATCTTTGCATTTAAAGTAACGGCCTTCGAAAGTGAACGATTCGTGGGTCCAGATGCCTCTGATGATTTGCAGCGCTTCCAGAGTCATCTCGCGCTTTTGCTCCCAAGGAATATTGTAAGCGGCGAAGCTAAACGGTCCGATACCGGCGCCGAAGCCGCATTCCAAACGGCCTTCGGTGAGATTGTCGAGCAGCGCGACTTCTTCGGCGACGCGGATCGGATTCCACAATGGCAAGACGTAGACCAGCGGACCCAAACGAATTCGTTTGGTTCGCTGTGACGCCGCGCCGAGAAAGCTGCCGGGGCTGGGACATTCCGAAAATCCCATGTCGAAGTGATGCTCGGCGACAAAATAAAAATCCATGCCGGCCTGATCGGCGCATTCCACGACTTCGAGATGATTTTTATACAGCTCGACGTAGGACAGCGCGGGCCTATCGTGCTTTTGCATGTGGTCGAAGAGTCCGAGCTTCATGATTGCTTTACCTTTACTTTGGCGCGGTCATTTCTTTTTGTAGCTCGTGCAGCAGGGAGTTGTCGAACATTTTTTCAAGCGCGAGCTTCTTTGCTTCGGCTGTCGCCTCGGCGCGAAAATCGATGATTGAGGAAAGCCCCGCGACCGACACATAGGGAACACGCAAGGCATAATCCTTGACGTTCTCTTTGTATGTCGCGTCGAGGGTTTCATTGTCGGTCGTGCGGGTGTATTTGCCGATCGCTTTCTTTGCCAACGCCGGCTCCTGTATCGCCAAATCGTAGGCGGCGATCGTCGCGCGCAGGACTTTCTTTAACTCTTCGCGTTTCGTGCGCACCTGCGAGCTTTTAACGATGAAGCAGCCATAGTCGAACGGCAGCGCAATGGTTTCCGTCGTGAGCAGTTCCCTGAAACCCAGCTTGCGCGCCTGCAGAGTCAACGGCAGTGATATGGATCCGCCTTGGACTAGATTCTTCTGCATGGCGGCAATGATTTCCTGGGTGCCGCCGAGTTGCAGCAGGGCGACGTCTTTGATCGGCTGGAGCCGATTTTTTATCAGTACGTGACGCGCGACAAAATCTGAAAACGCGCCGAAGCGCGAAACGCCGACGGCTTTGCCTTTGAGCGCGGCGATGCCGGTAATCGGCGGAGTCGTGAAAAATGAGGTTTGCCCTGTGTCATACTGACAACCAACCATCGTCAGGTCGGCGCCGGCGAGATTCGCATCGACCACCGCGCCCGCAGCCGAGTATACGATATCGACATCGCCGCCAAGGAGCGCTTGGACAGCTCTGGTACTCGAGCCAATGTAGAGCAGATCCATATCGGCGCCATATTTCTGATAGAGGCCCGCTTCTTTTCCCAGCCAAAGAATCGTGAAGGTGCCCGCGAAGGCCGTGTAGGCGACGCGGAGCTTCTGCGCCCTTAACACGCTCACGTTTACAAACATAAACGCCGCTAACACGGATAAAGCGAGGAGGAGTCGCGGTTGACTGCGTCGCACTGTTCAACACCTGTGCGGAAGGTTCAAATAATTTCCGATAAATCACGATCGTGATGGCACTGTCAAGGTTGTTTTGGCACAGGCAAGAATACCTAATGTTAATGCATAGTGACACGACGGCTGTGCCGAGACTCGGCGGATCGACCCGCCAAAATCGGTATTTTCACCTTGACGCTAGTCGCGTGTCTAACCTATGGTGTGCCTGCTCTAGAGTCTATCGTCACTATTGAGTCAACGGTGACCGACAGAGCGAGGTTCATCCATGGAACATCGAAGCAAAGTCGTGGCGCTAGCGCTAACGGTTTACTCGGTGCTGAATTTGATGCTTTCGAGCGGCGCTGCAGAGGCTCAGGAGAAAATAAAATTTCCTGTCGGCGTCGGCACCAAAACGATCGGCACCAACATGTTCTGGCTCGGCACCAAGAAGGGTTTCTTCGATGAATTCGGCTTGGATGTCCAGCCGGTGCTGCTGCGAGGAACGGCGATCACCATGCAAGCGCTGGTGAGTGAATCGCTGCTCCTCGCGCTCGGCTCGGCCGACGCAACGATCGGCGCGGCCGCGAGCGGCGCCGACTTGCTGGCCGTCGGCGGCGTGGTCAATGGCTTGACCCAAGCGATCGTCGCGGCGAAAAATTATAAAAGCCTCAAAGATTTGCGCGGCGCGACCATCGGCGTTCAGGTGTTGACGTCCGGCGCGACGAATGTTCTCAAACTCATCCTCAAGCAAAACGGTTTGGATTATCCGGCTGACTATAAGCTTTTGGCGGTCGGCGGCGGTAACTTCAATCTGGCGGCGCTCAGCTCGGGACAGATCGGCGCTACCTATTTAGTCGTGCCGCTCGATTTCATCGCCGAACAGCAAGGCTTCAACGTGCTCGGATATTTCAAAGACTATTTCCCGAACTATCAACTATCGTTGTTGACCGTAAAGCGAGCTTGGGCGGAAAAAAATCGCGCGCTGCTGGTCCGTTTCCTCAAGGGGGCGGTGCGCGCCCATCGCTGGCTCTACGCCAACAAGGAAGCGGCGATCGATTTTCTCGCCAAGGAAATCCCGCTCAAGCCGGAGCTCGCGCGGCGGGGGTGGGAATATTACACGGCCAATCGTATCTGGCACCCCAACGCGGAAATCAATCTTGAAGGTTTGAAGTTCACGATGCAGGTTTATGCTGAGCAGATCAAAGGGCCGCTTCCCGATCCGCTGAAATATATCGATCACGAGTTATCTGCAACAGGCGATTCGCGAATTGAGCGAGCGATAAGCCGCGAAGGAGAAAAAAGCATGTCGCACCCTAATCATTGCGGCGCGCTCGCGGCGCTAGTTTTGATGTTTATTTTGAGCCCTCACGCCGAAGCCGAAAGAATTCGCACCTCGGTCCCCGGTCTGAATTTAAATTACTTATCGATTTTTTCCGCGGATGCGAAAGGCTTTTTCAAGGACGAAGGATTGGAAAATGAGACGATCGTCATCGGCGGCCCGGCCGGTATCGCAGCCTTGATTAGCGGCGACGTGGATTACAGCGGCGCGGGCGGAAGCGGGCTTAGAGCGGCGGTGAAAGGCGCGCCGCTCAAAGCGATCATGTATCAAACCGAGCGGCCGACTTGGTATTTGATCGTGCACCCGGCGATCGTCCAGGTTACCGACCTGCGCGGGAAAAAAATCGGCGTTGCGCTGCTTGGCGACAGCGAGGATCGATTTACGACGCTGTTTGTCGAACGCGCCGGCTTGTCGGCAAAAGACGTCACGAAAATCACCCTTGGCACCAGCCCCACCGACAAGATCCTTGGCCTCAAGAGCGGCGCCGTCGCCGCGGTGGTGCTCGACCCCGCCGGGGCCGTGGCGGCGGAAAAAGAGGGCATGCGGAATCTCGCTTACCTCGGCGATATTTTCCCCTTGCCATTTCAAGGCTACGTGACGACGGATAAGAAGATCGCGGAAAATTCCGCGCAGCTCAAGCGTTGGATGCGGGCCGTAATCCGCGGTTTGATGTTTTTGCGCGAGCGGCCCGACGAGGCCGCCGATGTGGCGGTCAAAAGACTCCAGCTCAGAAACGTCACTAAAGCCATGCTGACGGATGCGATCAAGGGCTATTCCCGCGCTCTGCCGCCAGGCGTGCCGGGTCTGCCGTCGGCGGAAGGAATCAAAAACATTCTCGAATACGAAATTCGCCTGCCGCTCAAAATGGACGCGCCAGTCGCCGCGGAAAAATTCTTGGACCTGCGCTGGGTCGGTGAAGTGAAGAAGGAGATCGAACAAAAGGGCAGTTAGCCGAGTGCGGTCGAGGCGCAATAAAATTAGACAATTTGACCGCACAGAACGCAAAGGGCGCGAAGTAGAGAATCAAAGAAATCGGCGTGAGTCGCGCAAAGGCACGAGACTTCGACTTGTCGCAAAATGTTTGCGATGTTGCCAACGAAAGGACCTATAAGATGAGCCCATCCTCAACGATCGATCTCCAATCCATGCGCGTTGACCTCGTCGGCAGTCTACTAAGACCTCAGTCGGTCAAGGACGCTTTCGCCAGTTGTGGCGAGGGAAAGGCGAGCGAAGCCGATCTGAAACAAGCTCAAGACGAGGCAATTCGCGCTGTCGTAGCGAAACAGGTCGCGCATGATCTGCCAATCATAGTCGACGGCGAATTTCGCCGGACGAGCTTCATGGAAAGTTTTGCGGTCGTCGCGGGTGTCGAGGAATGGCAGGCGGGCGTAAAGAGCTATCATGAAATGCTCAAGCGCAGCGAGGGCGGCGATGTCAGCACGCACAAAGGGCAGGATCCGATCCTGCTCAATCGCAAGCGCGTGACCGGGCGACTAAGACTGCTACACAACGCGTTGCTCGACGACTATCGATTTGCTCAGAATCTAACCGATCGTCCGGTCAAAGTTACTTTGATCGGACCGGACCGGATTCAACAATGCTATGACGCCGAGGCATCGCGTTCGGTATATCCGGGCACCGCCGAGTTTTTGCGTGATGTGGTCGCCGTCGAACGCGAGATGATCGGCCAGCTTGCAAGCGACGGTTGCCGATACGTCGGCATCGATGCGCCGGGCTATACGGCGTACATTGATGCGGATTCGCTGGCGGCGATGCGCGCGCGCGGCGAAGAGCCGATGGCGATTATGGAGCGCTCGATCCAAGCCGACAACGAGGTGATCGCCGATTGTCCTGGCGTGACGTTCGGGATTCACATCTGCCGCGGCAATCGTCAGAGCATGTGGCATCGTGAAGGCCACTACGATGCGATCGCCGAGAAGCTTTTCAACGGACTCAAGCACCAGCGGCTACTTTTAGAATACGACACGGAGCGCGCCGGCGGTTTTGAGCCGCTGCGGTTCGTGCCGAAAGGAAAGACGGTCGTGCTCGGTTTGATCACGACCAAAGTCGGACGGATCGAGACCGTCGACGAGTTGCGGCGCCGCATCGACGACGCGGCGCGTTATTTGCCACTCGCACAGTTGGCGCTCAGCCCGCAATGCGGCTTCGCTTCGAGTCTGCGCGGTAATTTACTGACGGAAGAGGAGCAGTTCCGCAAGTTGGACGTAATGCTCGAAACGGCGAAAAAGGTTTGGGGACAATGAGGCTGCGGCAATCGGCTCGGCGCGTTGGGCCCGGCAGATTCTCCGCAGCCTCGGGGAGTGTGATAGTCTTTATCGATCCGAGCGCCAGCGATCGTCGGACTCGCGCATCGACCACATGGTTCTCTGCGAGGCGCAAAAGCGGCGGTCGGCGTCGACCGGTTGGCGCGAGCCGTCGAGATCGACTTGCACGTTGAAACAGTGCTCGCGACCGCGCAGGCGAAAGCCATCATTGGCTGGGATCTCGATCGCATTCACGCCGGGACGAAGGCGATAATTGCGCATATTGCCAGTGACGTTGCTGCCTTCGCGAATGACGATATCGGTTTCACATTCGCGCTGCCCATCGAAACGAAGGCGCACCTTCCAGACGCGAATGCGCTGGCCTTCGACCACCGGGTCAGGCGACATGTCGAGATCTTCGATGTGCAAACGGTCGCCACGGCGGCAGGCGTCGCCGCGCCCGCCTTCAGCCGCAAAAGCCGCCGGCGCTCCGCTCAAAAACAGATTGCTCAATATTCCCGTCAACAAAACCGCTTTGATCCAATTCATCGACGCCTCCTGAGCGAGATGTTCTGTGTCTTAGACGTTTGAAATGATCTCTCGCTACACAGAATCGGCGCAAGCGGCGTGAAAAATGGTTTCCCGTCAGTTGCCCAGGCTTGCCATCAAGCGGCCAAATCCCTTTACATGTTCCTTAATGTCGATCAGTTTCATGGCGTACCAGCTACACGCCAAGCTGCTCGTGACGACCGGTTTGCCGATTTCGTCTTCGAGCAATTGAACGTCGGTGATCGTCGGCCAGCGCGGACAGGCGATGAAGATGCCGTCCGCGTCGCGCCCTTTGGCGTAAAGACGTTTGGCTATTTTATAGGAAGCATGAACCGGCAAATCCGTAAGCTCGGCGTTTTTGCGCACGCCGTAGCCGGCGATCTGTAAGACTTCGAAACCGGACGCTTCAAGGTGGCGCTTCAAGCGCTGATTCAGCTCGTCATGGTAAGGCGTGCCAACGACCAGCTTCTTGCAGTTCATCGCCTTCAAAGCTTCGACTTCCGCCGTCAATCCCGCGGCCACCGGGATGCCGAATTTATCGCTTAGTTTTTGCCCAAGCTCGCGGTCGGCGCCAAACGGCAAGCGCGTAAAGAGCGGCGAGCCGCTGAAGATAATCGAATCGCAGTTGTTTTCGACCAGGTCTTGCGCCGCTTCTTCGATTCGATGGAGCTGCTTTTCAAAATCGTCATCGACCAGCTGGCGCACGGTGCCCGTGGTATTGAGCATCATGAAGCCTTCGGGAAACATGCGGTAAAACTCGTAAACCAAAGTATCGCCGCGCGAGGGGGCGACATGACCGATGCGCGCGCGCCAACCGTACATAATTTATTCCTCCTGGTTTGTTGGATTCATGCGGTATCTTTAACAGTTCAAGCCGCTCGATAGGTTTCATCGGAACATATTTTAAGATGAATATTTGATTTACGGCCAGCCGTAGAGTTTTGCCGGGTTGTCGACGAGAATCCGGTTGCGTGTGGACTCGTCGGGCGCGGCCGTCAAAAGGAAATCGAGCAGATCGCCGTCATTGGGCATGGGTACGGCGACACCCGCATGAGGCCAGTTGCTGCCCCAGATGACACGATCCGGCGCAGCGTCAATAATTTCACGGATTACACCGATCATGTCGGCGTAATCCGGCGGCCCGGCTTCAGACAATTGATAAAAACTGTAAAGGTTGATCCACGAATGCTCTTCATTTCTAAGAATAGCGAGCAGCTCGCCAAATTCGCGATCATTCTTATTTTGATGCGGCTCAGCGTGTGCGACGTGGTCGAAAACGTAGGGCACCTTGAGCGAATGCAAGTACGGCACGGCACCGATCACTTCCGCCATCGATTGGGACATGAATTCTACGTGCCAGCCGAAACCCGCGGTGCGCGCGATCATTCGCTTGGTATCTTCGAAGGACAAACCGCCTCTGCCATTCGCTTTGACACGAAAACCAGTGAAGCCACCTTCTTTCAGCTTCGATAACTCGGCGTCGGTGATTGCCGGATCGAGCAGCGCGAGGCCTTTGAAATTTCCTTTCATGTGTTGCAATGCGTCCAGGGTAATCCGATTGTCAGTGCCGTTGGCGCTGCCGGTAACGATGACCGCGCGTGTCAAACCGAGCGCGTGGTGAACTTTTAAATAGTCCTCCAGCGTTGAGCGTGGATCGGGTGTATAGTTTCGCTCGGGGCTCAGCGGATAAATTTCGCTCGGGCCGTAAATATGAAGGTGCGTGTCGCACGCGCCCGGCGGCGCAACGAGCACGGGTTTTCTCGTATCCGGATTGGGTCGTTTAACCGGGCGCATCTTTAGCGCTTAATCTAGTCCAAGAGCCGGCAAAATATCCAGCGTCGTCGATGAAAAAATCGGCATGACGCACGATCAGCACGCGCTGATTGACACCAGCGCGGGATATCAACTAAAACGAGAGACGGCGCGAAGGAGGATCATTTTATGAACACGGATACGAATACTCGAGTGATCGACGCCGATGCCCATGTCGTTGAGTGCGCGCACACTTGGGACTTCATGGACCCGTCGGATCGCCAGTATCGTCCCATCTCGCTCGAGACCCGCGAAGAGGCCGGCGTTCGATTACAGTTCTGGGTGATCGACGGCAAGGTGAGAGGATTTCGCTTTCCTGCCTTCTCCGCGGAGGAATTGGAAAGGCGCTCGCGGCAGGTCGGCCGTAAATTTGCCGACGAGCAGGAGGCGCGCGAACTGGGCAACGTCGATTTACGGATCGAACACATGGATAAGATCGGTGTCGATGTGCAAGTGTTGCACAACACCATGTTTATCGAATCGGCCACCGATCGCGCCGCGGTGGAAGTGGCGCTGTGCAAGAGCTGGAATCGCTGGCTCGCCGACATCTGGAAGCAAGGGAAAGGACGGCTGCGTTGGTCGTGCATGGCGCCGACTCTAAGCATGACCGATGCTCTCGATCAGATTCGCTGGTCCAAGGAAAACGGCGCCTGCGCGGTCTTGATGCGGCCGATCGAAGGTCAGCGTTTGCTTGCCGATCCGTACTTTTATCCGATTTATGACGAAGCTCAGAAACTGGATCTCGCGATCGCCATTCACATTGCCAATGGCAATCCTTGGCTCACCGATTTGTATAACCACCCGGTGCGCATCGCGTCGACCTTTCACCGCTTTCGCATTCCTACCGTCGGCGCGTTCAACGACATCATCATGAGCGAGATCCACGATGTTTTTCCCAAGCTCCGTTTTGGCTTCATCGAAGCCAGCGCGCAGTGGCTGCCTTGGGTGATGCATGAAGCAAGGAATCGCTTCAAAACGCTCGGTAGAAAGTGGCCGGCAAACGCGATCCGCGAGTTTGGTATGTACGTCACTTGTGAAAACTCCGACGACATTGCTTACATCGTGCGCGAAGCCGGTGAAGACTGCCTCGTGATCGGCACCGATTACGGCCACACCGATACTTCCAGCGACGTCGACGCGATCAAGGTGTTCAGGGATCGAGCCGACCTTTCTGCCGACGTCAAACAAAAGATTTTGAGCGACAACGCGCGCGCTCTGTACGCGCTCTAGAATACAATTCGCAATGAGTTGAAGCGGCAGCATGCGATTTTACATCAACATCCTCGCGACCTACTTTCCGGACATCGATCCACCGTACAAAGTCTACTACGAGCAAATTCTTGAACAGGTGGCGCTGGCTGAAGAGCTGGGCTGGGAATGTTTCATGTTCAACGAGCACCATTTTCTCGGCTATGGCGGGCCGATCGCCAACCCTGCAGTGTTGCTTGCCGCAGCCGCCGCGCGCACTTCGAAAATTCATCTCGGTCCGTGCATTGCGATCTTGCCATTGCGCCATCCTCTCCACAGCGCCGAAGATTACGCGATGGTCGACGCGATCTCCGGCGGTAGGCTTGAGTTCGGCATTGGCTCGGGCAACACGGAGATGGACTACAAGGTTTTCGGGGTCACCAGGGAGAACGATCGGCAACGCCTGCACGAAGCGTTGGAGATAGTTCTTAAAGCATGGGGCCAGGATCACGCGAGCCACAGGGGTGAATTTTGGCGTTTCGATGAGCTCACGCTTTATCCCCGACCGATGCAACAGCCTCATCCGCCGATTTGGGTCGCCGGCACTTCCGCGGAAGGTTTAGGGTGGGCCGGGCGCCAAGGTTATCACATCATGACCGTGGGCCATCCGCATCCGCCGGAAAAAGTCTGTCTCGGCGTCGAGGCATGGAAGCGAGGGCTGATCGAAGCCGGCTTCGATCCAAGCAACAAGCACTGCCAATTTCACGTGCGCACTCATGTGCACGAAGACTCGGAGCAGGCCAAGTTGACCGGCATGGCGGCGGTCAAGCGCTACGACGAGATTTCTCGCATTGGGCGACGGTCGCTTAGCGCGGCGCCCGCCGAATACGATTGGGAGATGATGCTTGCCACCGGGCGGAACAACTACGGCAATCCGGAACAGTGCATTCGGAATATCCGCAACGCGATGAAGAATTACTATTTCGATACCCTGACGACCACTTTCAATTTCGGCGCTATCCCGCACGCCGAAATCATGAAATCCATGCGTTTGTTCGCCAGAGAAGTCATGCCGGCGTTTCGCTAGACAGCGAGTAAGCACTCTGGCATATCTGTGCATCGGCAACGCCTTTTCAAAGATGCACGCGACGGCGACATCATCAAGGAGATCCCATGCAAACCAAAGCCGCGCTTTATTTTCTGATAGGATTTTTTCTAATCTCGACCGCTGAGATAGCGTCTCATGCATACGCGGCCAGCACGCCGACCAAAGGCGAATCTCTCGATGAGCTCCATGAAAAAACAAAAAAGGAAGGCGGCAAGTTAAACCTTTACGCGTCTCTTTCCGGAAATTCGATCGACGTCATCCTGCCGGCGTTTCAAAAACGCTTTCCTGGAGTAACCGTAGACCACACCGACGCAACCGGTGACAAACTGATCGCGCGCATCGTTGCCGAAGGCCGTGGCGGCCGAGTCATTGCCGATGTATTTGGTGGCGGTTTGTCTTACATCGCGCAGATGGCGGAGCAAAAACTGCTGGCGCCGCTGACGATTCCCGAGGCCGCCGCCTATCCCGCTCATCTGAAGAATGAATTTTGGCTCGCCACGGACACGCAGTATTTCATCATTGGTTGGAACACCAACCTCGTCAAAAAAGGCGAAGAGCCCAAAGGTTTCGAAGATCTTGCCAACCCGAAGTGGAAGGGCGCTCTGATGGGCGAATCGCGCGACTTCCAGTTATTGCTGGGTTTTGCCAAAGCAAAATACAAAAATGATGAAAAAGCGATCGATTTGATAAAGCGCATCGCTCTCAATCAAGTTGAGTTTCACCGCGGCCACTCGCAACTGATCGAGTTTCTTGTCGCGGGGCAACGGCCCGTCTGTTTTACCTGTTATGCGCATCAGTTTCCGCCTCGTGTGAAAAAAGGCGCGCCTATCCAGCCATTGCTGACCGAAGGCGTCGGTGAGATCGGCGGCAGCGTTGGCATAATCAAAGGCGCACCGCACCCGAACACGGCGCTGCTTTGGGCGCGCTGGGTTGGCAGTGAAGAGGGACAAAGAGTTTATGCGCAAGCGGGGGAAACACCCGCTCATCCCAACGTCGAGCCTTTAGAGAAAGTGCGGCCCGCGGCCGCATATATGCTCGGCCAAGATGACGTCAAAGAGTTTCCCAAATACGAAAAGTTGTGGAAAGAAATTTTTCAGATACGCTGAGGCGACGACACCGAATCATCGTCCCCGATCGGTTCGACAAATCCCAGACGCTGGATTCAAAGTTATTTCAGGATTTCCTTCATCCTGCTCACCAACGCGGGCTCCAACTTGAAAAGTTCCTTGACTTGTTTTTCGATCTCCGCGCCGTCGATCGGGTCGAGATCGAGCTTCGCTTTTTGCGTGTCAGCCAAAAACTCCGGATCTTTCATCGTGTCCATGAAGGCCTTACGCAACAAATTCACACGCTCTTTCGGCGTGCCGGGTGGTAAAACGTAAAAACGATTGAGCACGCCGTTGACCCGGGCCGAAGTGAGAATCATTTTTTTGGCGTCTTCGGTTTTTGCCAGATCGATCGCCCAGGGAACGTTGGGAACTTCGGGATGGGGCTTCAGGTTTCCTTGAACCAACAGCACAACCTCGCCTTTTTCCATTTCCGCGCGCCAAGTCGCTTTAAACGATTCCCAAGAATTGCACGCGCCTTGCACTTCGCCGGCGTTGAACGCGAGGCGCACCGGACCGGTGCCCTTGTAACCCGATACCAGCTGGAGCGGCAGACCGAGCGTCGCTTTCAAGACTTTGGGAATGTCGTCGGTGCCGCCGCCCGGCGCGACGCCGCCGATCTTGATTATCGTACCCGAAGCCTTCCACTGTTCGACGCTGGTGATTCCCGTGGACTTCGCCACGCCGATCATGAAGTTGTCGGTCGCCGGCACGCCGAGAAATTCAAACTTCAGCGCGTCGAACTCGACGCCCGGCAATCCGAGCATTTGCTGAAAAGACAGTCCGCCGACAAAGTTGCCGATAGTCAGGCCGTCCGGTTTGGCGGCTTTATACACGTAATTCGCCGCGAGCAGGCTCGCTGCCCCGGGCATGTTGTCGACGATCGTGGTGGGATTGCCGGAAATATGCTTGCCGATGTGCCGGGCAATCACGCGCGAATAAGTGTCGAAGCCGCCGCCCGGCGCCAACCCGACAACGAGCCGAATGGTTTTCCCTCTGTAAAAATTGTCCTGAGCGAACGCCAACGCTGACGGGGCGGCACAAATGAATACGAATCCCAGCATCAACAACCAAAGGCGGCTGATCCGAAACATAAGGTCTCCTCCTCAGTGAAAAAATGAGCGGCGAATTCGTTGCCAGGCCGACAGTCTAGTCTATGCTCGCGGCAATGCCGGCACGATTAAAGCAAGTTTCACCTGGGCAAACAACAAAAAAATAGCTCGTGAATTACTCCGAGCCGGACAACCGCTGTCGAGAAACCCCCGCGTCGACTATGAGGCGGCGGGAGAATTAGAGGAGCTCTATGGCCGTCATAGAAGGATTCTATTTGACGGCAAGGCCAGCCTTACCTAGAATGCCGCGCTATGAAAGATCGACTTGGTGGTTTTCGGTTGATTCAAACACTTACGAAATTTCTCGAACGGCGATCGCAAAAAACCCTGATCGTTTACGCCGTTTCGTTAACGATCCTTCTGGGCATTTTCGACTTCAGGACAGGAACCGAGATTCATTTTCTACTCCTTTACTTAGTTCCGATCTTTATTGGTAGCTGGTTTGTTTCTAGAGAAGCCGGAGTCTATTTGGCTGTTTTCGGTTCGCTGGTCTGGTTCGCCATCGATGCCATCGGCGGCCGTTTCTATTCTTCAGTTTGGATCGCCTACTGGAATCTGCTGATGCGCACGAGCGTGTTCATCCTTTTTGCGATCACGCAAGCTCAACTTCGCGCCAAGCTTAACGAGCTGTTGAAACTGGCGAGCCACGACTTTCTTACCGGTCTGCCCAACGGCCATGCCTTTTATCAACTGACCGCAAAAGAGATGGATCGCGCCTTCGGCTTGGAACCCATGACCTTAGCCTTTGTCGATATCAGCGGCTTCAAGTGGATCAATCATCGATTCGGTTACCCGATGGGCGACCAGATGATATGCACGATTGCTCATACTATAAAACAACATGTGCCGCGGTCCGAGTTAGTGGGGCGCATGGGTGGCACGTCGTTCGCTATCTTATTGCCGAACGTCGCATCGGATGCGGCCAATCTGATTCTACAACGGCTTCATAATGCTTTGAACGACGAGCGGCGCAAACTTTCTCAGCCATTGACCTTTTTTATCAGCGCGATTGCCTGCACCAAGGCGCCGCGAACTCTCGCCGAGCTCATGCACGAGGCAGATGCGAAAATGACCCGCATGAGAGGCGGTAAAAGAGATTCGCTGCAGATCGCCAAGGTCGATAATTTGCCGGCATTGAACTAATTCTCGCCAGCGTTGTTCACACTTTCATAAATTGCCCTCGTTCAATCCGACGTCGTAAAATCTTTTCTTAAAACTTTTTTCGGCTGCCGGACGCCGCGTGCTTCGCTTTCGGCGTTGCGCGTGGGATAATCGATACATCCGCAACGCAGGCCATGACGGTCATGCCGCGCTAGATTTCTCTTTATGCATCGGCCACTTTTTGTCGGATCGCCGCTTTGGCGCTCCCTACGCCATCGCAATTATCGGCTCTACCTTGCCGGGCAGTTGATCTCTGTGTGTGGCACGTGGATGCAGCAAGTAGCGCAAAGCTGGCTCATCTATCGCCTCACGGGCTCGGCCACATTGCTCGGAGTCGTCGGCTTCGCCACGCAGATCCCGGTGTTCGGACTGGGCGCCATCGGCGGTGTCGTTAGCGATCGCTACTCTTCCCACCGTGTCGCGGTTTGGACGCAAAGCGCCGCGCTCGTGCAGGCGATCATCTTATCGGCGCTCACGCTCTCGGGGTGGGTTCAGCCGGTTCACATCATTATTCTGGGCCTGGTCTTGGGCACCGTGAATGCCTTCGACATGCCCGCGCGCCAAGCGTTGGTGCATAAACTCGTGGCCGTCGAGGATTTGCCGAATGCGGTGGCACTAAACTCTTCGATGATCAATGCCGCGCGCATCATCGGCCCGGGCGTTGCTGGCATCGTCGTCGCCAAGCTCGGCGAGGGCGCGTGTTTTTTGATCAACGCGATCAGTTATCTGGCTGTTATCGTCGCGCTGTTGGCCATGAAACTACCGCGCCAAAGCGAGAGTGCGACTAGACATCTGTCGCTGGCCCGCTCGCTCACCGCGGGGATTCGCTATACGTTTGCGACAGCGCCGATTCGCGATGTTTTGTTACTGCTTGGCGTCGTCGGCGTCATGGGCATGCCTTACATCACGCTGATGCCGGTTTTTGCCGCGGACATCCATAAAAGCGGCGCGGATGCTCTCGGCTTGATGATGGGCGCGGTCGGCTTGGGCGCGCTGATCGGCGCACTTTCGCTGGCGTGGCGCAAGTCTGTTATCGGCCTTGGTCGAGTGATCGCGGTCGCGACTTTGGGGTTCGGCGTGGCCTTGATCGCTTTTACTTTGTCAAAAATATTTTGGCTGTCGCTTTTACTCCTCGCCGGCGTCGGGATGGGCTGGATGGTGTTGATCGCTGCCAGCAATACCGCGTTGCAAACCCTCGCCGACGACGCCATGCGCGGTCGAGTGATGAGTCTTTTTTCGATGATGCTTGTCGGCATGGCGCCTTTCGGCAGCCTGTTAGCGGGTTGGTTCGCCGATCGCGTCGGTGCTCCTTTGGTTGTCGCGGTGGGCGGCATCGGCTGCGCGCTGGCCGGTTTACTTTTTCTCACGCAATTGCCACGCATACGCGAAGCCGCGCGCCCGATCCTGGTCGCGCGTGGCATCATCATCGAACCAACGCCGGCGGGCGAAACCGTCGGTGTCGATCCGACTTGAAACAAGCTTTCGCGAAGCCGTGCCGCGCAGCGTATTTCAGTTGCCACGTATTCTAACGCGCCGAAGTGTATTTCGCCCGCCTAGCGGTAAAGTCCGTTGATGAACCCGCTTTTGTCCAATTCCTGCAAGATCGTGTCGTCGTAAAATCTTTTCGGATCCTGGCCTTTGGCTTTCGGATTGACTTGCGCCAGTTCGTTGACGACCGAACGAAAGGCTTCTGCGGTCGGGTAAGGACGCGACTTTAAGTATTTGCCGACGGCAAACTCGTAAGTTTCGTCGAGCAGCTCGCGGTCCTTGGTGCGCAGATACTTCCCCATTACTTCCAGCGCGAACGGTTTGTCTTTTTTTGCCCGCGCGATCGCTTCCAGAAACGCTTTTAAAAAATTCGTCGCGGTCTCGCGGCGCTGCTGCATGAAGCTACGCCGCAGCGTAATTCCGTTAGCGGCATAAGGCGTGCCGAGCGAGGCGATGTCCAACATCTCGCGAAAGCCTTCGCGACGCGCCTGAATGATCGTCGGGTAGGAAAGAATTGCGGCCTGAATACGACCGCCGCGCAGCGCCGCAACCGCCGACGACACGGCGCCGACTTGCACCAAAGAGACATCCTTGATCGGTTCCCACCCATAATGTTGGATCGCGATGCGCGCTGCCGTATCGACCGATGTGCCGAAGCGGCTGATGCCGACGGATTTGCCTTTGAGATCTTCCGGTTTCTGAATCGCCGGACCGACCACCAGGCTGGTTAATAAACGATCGTTGATCAAAGCCATGCTCAATACATCGGCGCCGCCGATGGCGGCGCTGGCGGTCGTGCTGCCGGCAATGGCGAGAAACTCGATTTCGCCGGCGATCATTGCCGCCATCCCCTCCGTGCCGCTCGGGAAGGCGATGAGATCGATATCGATCCCATACTTCTTGAACAAGCCGGCTTCGCGCGCCGCCCAGAGCGGCGTAATATTACCGGAAAGCGAAGCGTAACCGGCTCTCAACCTGCGCCCTTCTTGCGCGGAAACCGCGGTGGCAGACAGCGCCAGCACGCCAAGAAAAACGATCGCGAAAATTCGTTGCATCATTGTGCGCCAATCCTTAACGGTAGAGCGCATCGATAAAGCCGCTGCTTTGCAGCTCGCGCACGAAACGGTCGTCGAAAAATCTTTTCGGGTCTTGGCCCTTCGCCTTCGGGTTTCTCAGTTCGAGCTCTTCGAGCACCGGCCTGATCGCTTCGACAGTCGGCAGAGGCACTTTGAGCAGATACTTATTGGCGTAGATATCGTACGCTTCGGCGAGCTGCTCGTTATCATTCGTGCGCAGGAACTTGCTCATCACGCCGATCGTAAACGGCCGGTCGCGCTTCATGCGCGCGATTGCCTCTACCTGCGCGGTCATGTATTTGCGAACGAGTTCCGGTTCTTTGCGAATGACCTCGCCGCGCGTTGCAATGCCCGTGGATGCATAGGGCATGTTCAAAGAGGCGATGTCGAGCAGCTCGCGAAAGCCGAGCTTTTTGGCCTGTCCGATCGCGGGATAGGAAAGGATGCCGCCTTGCACGCGGCCGCCGGCCATCGCCGGCACGATCGATTCCATGCCGCCGATTTGTATGATCGATACATCTTTCTCCGGCACGAGCCCGAAATGGCGCAGCGCAATGCGCGCTCCCGTGTCGATGGTGGTGCCGAAACGGGTGATACCGATTGACTTGCCGCGCAGTTGCTCGGATTTTTCGATCTCGGGACGAACCATCAGGTTTTGCACCAACGTGCCGATGGTCGTACCGATCACCACGACATCGGCGCCGCCGACGGCAGCGCTCACCGTGGTCGCGCCGGCGATTTGCAAAAAGGTAATTTCTCCGGCGATCAGCGCGCTCATGCCCTCCACACCGCTCGGCGTCGCGATCACCTCGACCTCCAAGCCGTGTTTTTTAAAAATGCCCGCGTCGCGCGCCAGCCATGGCACCGCCATCGATCCCGACAGCGACGTGATCGCCACCCGCAGCTTGCGGAGCTGCGTCTCCGCGGCTTCGGAGAGCGATGCCGCCGCCAAAGAGAAGCACATGAAACAGCAAACGATAATAAAAACTTGATTATTAATTCGCTTCATTGCTTTCCTCTTTTCATCACGCCAATTTTCACCGTCCGTGATTTAACTTTGCGTTAGCGTCCCGACGTCACTCCCAGCTCCTGCTGCGCTCGGCGCAGATAACTCATATCGAGATATTTTTCCGGCGCGGGATAGGGCCGGCTTTTGAATAGCCTCTCTCCCATCAAATCGATCAAGCGTTGAAAGCCCTCGCGATTGACCGAGCCGTCGCGGCTGATGATGCCTTGAGAAAGATATTCGTCGACCGTGGCGCGGGTATATTTAAGGGGAATACCGGTACGCTTGCTGACCAACTCGGCAGCTTGTTCCCGGTTGGCGTGCGCCCACTGCATCGCGCGCACCATCGCTTTGAGATAACGGATCGTCAGTTGGCTGTTCGTCTCGGCCCAGCGGCTATCGACGATCAGGCTATGGAATTGCAAGTTGGGAATGTAATCGGAAAGCCGCGCGATCTCCAGAAACCCCAACTCGCGCGACCGCGGCAAATCGCCGCCGAGGAGCATCGTCGCAGACGTGCTGCAAGTCTTGAGACTCGCGAGACGTTGGCCGGTCGGGCCGTTTTGAATGATCGTGTAATCGCGATTGAGCTCCAATCCTTCCGCCTTGAGCATCTCGCGCAAGAAAATCGTGCTGCCGGAAACCAGGCTCACGACGCCGATCATCGTGCCTTTCAGATCTTTGATCGATTTGTATTTGGGACAGGTTACCAGCGTATAGGCCGCGACCGGCACTGTGCCGCCGATAACCTTGAGCGCCGCGCCGCGCTCCACCGCGTTGATCGCCGCCGACGGGTCGACGATCGCCACGTTCACCTGCCCGGCGATGAGCGCCTGAATCAGCGTGTCAGTGGAGCCGATCAACACCACGTCGCCTTGGATTCCCTCTTGCGCGAAAAAGCCTTTGTCGGTGGCGGCATAGTTGGGCAACTGCTCCACCGTGCGCGACACGTTGCCGATCACCACCCGGTCGGCGCTGAAGCCGGCTGCGGCGGATACACCGAGGAGCAGCAAACAAATGCCGCAGGCGAATGGTTTGGTTTTCATCTTCGCGTCCTCACGCTTTCTGATCGTAGTTGGCATAATAATAATCGGCGATCTCGGCACCCGTCGCTTTCCATACGCCGTCGTGCGCGCAAATGTATTGAAGCGCCTGGTCGAGATATTTAATGCGGAACGCCAAACCGATGACAAATGGATGGAGCGGTATCGTCATTACCCGTCCCTGCGTCGTGCCTTCGGCATACAACGTATCGAACTGATCGCACACCATTTGCAACCAATCCTTTGGCGTGTGGCCGCCCTGAAAAATCACGCGAATGTCATTGAGCCCTTGCTGGTAAGGAATCGCGATCATGCGGCCCGACTTTACCCGCATGGCGCAAGGCTGATCGTCAAAGCCCCAGTCGCAAACGTAATCGAAACCTTCCGCGGCTAAATGGTCCAACGTGTTCGGGCTCTCATCGCCGCCGCCCGGGCCGAGCCAACCGCGTGGCGCTGTGCCGGTCGCGGCGGCGATGGTCTCGCGTATTTGGCGTATCACCGAGCGCTCTTCTTCGGCGGGGTATTGATTCATACGCAGATTATTGGTCACGCCGTGGCCGAGCCACTCCCATTGGCGCTTATTGCCTTCTTCGATGATCGCCGGATGATGCGCGCACACGTCGGCATTGAGCAGCACCGTGGCACGAATGCCGTGCTTGTCGAGCACTTCCATCATGCGAAACACGCCGATGCGCGAGCCGTAGTCACGCAGCGCATAGCCGGTCACGTCGGGGAGTTGCGTGCTCGGCGCGCCGGGGATGACTTTGTCGATATGGAAAAATTCGATATTCGGCGCAACCATCAGGGCGACTCGCGCGCCCTTCGGCCACCTAAACGGCCGGCGGCGAATGATCGGCGAATAATCGTAGCGGTCGGTTTGCATGTTTATGTCTCCTGATCGTGGGATCGCGTAACAGAAACTGAAACTATGCCAGGAAAATCCCAGCGTCAACGCGATGGCTGTGAAGCTGGCGAATTTTTCTCTCTGCTCGGAACCGGATTTTTCGCGCGGCCTGTTTTGCACTCGCGAAGCCGTTCGTGCTGGTATTCTGGTCGCGCGATCCGGACGGCACGCAACCTAACCAGGGCGATAGCTTGAATCAGCTTGTGCCGGGTATCAACGGTCCGACGTCTCAAGCCGCCGTCAAAAATGCCGATGATAACTTGGCCGCAATTCTAGATACATTAAAAGCACTCGGGCTCGACGCGACGACTGATGTGATCGTCAGCGCCGATCATGGCTTTTCCACGATTTCCAAAGACAGCCAAACTAGCGCGGCATCGAAAATCAATTACAAAGATGTTCCGCCCGGCCAGTTGCCACCGGGGTTTGTCGCCATCGACATCGCGAAAGCGCTCGATATGCGCCTCTTCGATCCTGACGCGAAGTCTGCGCCGGTCGAGTTCACCGCCGGCCAGCATTCGAGCAAAGCGAACGGTCTCATCGGTCCTGATCCAATTTCACCCGACGTCGTGGTCACCGCCAATGGTGGAGCGGATCTGGTTTATCTACCCAAGGCGAATGCCAAAGAATTGGTCGTAAAAATTGTCGACATGTTGCTCGGTCAAGATTACGTCAGCGGCTTGTTTGTCGATGATGCGCTTGGCAGCATCGCCGGAACTTTGCCCCTGAGCGCGATCAATTTCAAAGGATCGGCAGTCACACCACTGCCCGCCATTGTGATCAATTTTCGTTCCTTTGTGGCGGGTTGCGGCGAGCCTTTGATGTGCGGCGTCACCGTGGCCGATCACACGCTGCAACAGGGGCAAGGCATGCACGGTAGTTTTAGCCGCGCCGACACGAGCAATTTTATGGCCGCCATTGGCCCGAGCTTTCGCTCCAGATTCGTCGATCCGGCCCCGGCGAGCAACGCCGATATCGGCATGACCGCAGCGCATATTCTCGGTTTAAAACTGGCCAAAAAGGGCGATCTCGTGGGCCGCGTTCTGTCCGAAACAATCAAGACCGGCGCGAACGATTTGCCCCAGGTGAAACACTTGACGCGGCTCTCGCCACCAGCAGGCAACGGACTTCAGACTCTGCTCCGATTGCAGGTCGTGGGCGATCACCTGTATTTCGATGCCGCTGGATTTCCCGGCCGCACCGTTGGCTTGAACGGAGTTAACGGTGACGCGACGGGAAGGCCAATCGCCAAACCGACGCATCCGGCGAGCGAAGAAACGGAGTTGAATTGGCGCACTGGCGTATGATCAATTCTCGATAGCGCACACTTGATCGGACAGCGGCTGTTGGCGCCTCAGACACACTGCGCGACGCTCTGATGCGCGCCGTTCGCGACCACGGCGGGCTGCGGAAACCAAAAAGAGTGAGCAATTTTTTTCCTTCCTTAGGGGCTACGACAATTCCATTCACGTGAGCGATTTAACGAGAAGTTCACATTTTTGTAACACTAGGCTTCCAGGCGCACCTAAAACGCTTGGCTTTATGGCACGGATGCGTCTGCAGAGTTCCGCGATACTCCTCAAAGTTTCGCATAGAAAGCACAAACCCATGGACGCCACTACTTATATCAACCGCGAGTTATCCTGGTTAGAATTCAATCGCCGCGTGCTCGAAGAAGCGAAGCAAGAGAGCGTGCCGGTGCTGGAACGGGTCAAGTTCCTGGCAATTTTTAGTTCCAATTTAGATGAATTTTTTATGGTGCGGGTAGCGCGGCTCAAGCGCTTGATCCTTGCCGGCGACCTGAGCGTCGGCCCGGACGGCTGGACTCACGCAGAGACGCTCAGCGCGATCTCGAAGCGGGTTCATGAACTTGCCGAAGAGCAACATCTCTGTTTTCTCAACACCATTATGTCGCAATTGTCGGCCGAAGAGATTCATCTGGTTCGGCCGGAAGAGATGAGCGGTGAGCAGGAACGATTTCTCGAAGAATATTTTCATCGCACTTTGTATCCGATCGTCACGCCGCTGGCCATCGATCCGGGACATCCGTTTCCCTATCTGGCGAATCGCTCACTTTGCCTGGTCGTTTCTCTCGGCACACGGATCGCCTCGCGCCTGCCGCACACGGATCTGTCGATTGTCCATATCCCGACGCAAGTGGCGCCGCGATTTATTCCGCTGCCAAGCCGCGACGGCCAGTACGCCTTCATGCTGTTGGAGGACGTCTTGCACCATTATTTGTCGCGGCTCTATCACGGCTTTGAGATTATCTCTTGTCACGCGATTCGGGTGACGCGCGACGCCGATTTCGGCATACTGCGGCGCGACGAGGATCTACTGGCGACGATCGAGCAAGGAATCCGCGAGCGGCGCATGGGCGACGCGGTCCGGCTTCAATACGATCCCGAGTTGCCCAAAGAAATTGTCGGGCAATTGGTCGAAGAGCTCGAGCTCGGCGTCGAAGATCTCTACCCCGGCACGGGATTTACCGCGTTTACCGATCTGTTTCAGCTCTACGCCGCGATCAACGCGCCGCGCTTGAAAGACCGGCCGCAAAGCCCGCTCGCTATCTCCGCGCTCGAGCGCGCGCCGGACATCTGGAGCGCCATACGCAGCGGCGACGTCATGGTATTTCATCCCTACCAGACCTTCGATGCGGTGACCCGCTTTGTCGAAGAAGCAGCGAAGGATCCGAAGGTCTTGGCGATCAAGATGACGCTCTATCGCGTCAGTCCGGCTTCGCCCATCGTGCAAGCGTTGGCGCGTGCGGCCGAAGCAGGCAAAGAAGTTTCAGTTTTGGTCGAGCTACAGGCGCGTTTCGACGAGGAAGCCAACATCACCTGGGCGCGCGCCTTGGAAAAAGTCGGGGCCCACGTGGTGTACGGATTAGTCGGTTATAAGACTCACTGCAAAGTGTGTTTGATCGTGCGTCAGGAAGTCGACGGCATTCGCCGCTATTGTCACCTCGCTACCGGCAACTATAACGCGCGCACGGCCGGTGTCTATAGCGACCTCGGCCTGTTTACGTGCCGGAAAACTTTTGGCGAAGATCTGACCGAACTTTTCAATTTACTCACCGGTTACACGCGGCCGCAGAAATTCAATCATTTGCTGCTCGCGCCGGTTGGCTTGAGAGATTATTTTCTTGCGCAAATCCGCAAAGAAGCGGACCATGCCCGCGCCGGGCGCCCGGCGCGCGTGATCGTTAAGGTGAACAGTCTGATCGATCCCGAAGTGATCGAGGAGCTTTATCGGGCGAGCCAAGCCGGCGTGCAAATCGATCTGTTGGTGCGCGGCATGTGCAGCCTGCGGCCGGGCGTCGCCGGCATCTCGGAGCGCATCCGCGTGCTTTCCATTGTCGATCGATATCTCGAGCACGCGCGCGTTTTCTACTTTCAAAATGGCGGCGAGCCAGTTTATTTGCTCGCCTCCGCTGACTGGATGCAGCGTAATTTCGACCGGCGCGTGGAGATTGCGTTTCCGATTATCGAGCCGGCGCTGCAAAACCGACTAAAAGAGATTCTCGAAACTCAGCTGGCCGACAACGTGAAGGGTTGGTGGATGCAATCCGATGGAAATTACCTGCGCGCGCGAACAACTGACGGCACTCCGCTGCGCTCCCAGGAGCGGCTTTACCAAGTCGTTGCTTCGTCGTCTGACGGACCAACCATTCTCTTGTCGGCTTAACCGATCCCTTAAGCCTCGCAATTCCCTTCGACGTGTCGATTAGAATTAATCGCTCATTGTTTCTCGTTTGCCGAATAGCAACTTCTTCGTCCCGTCACTAGATATTCATTGTTAAGTTTACCCACCGTCATCTCTCGTTAATATTTTCGCCGTAGTTTCGATCCGTTTCACAAAATCTTTTTCAACGGGAGGAACGAATATGTTTGAAACGAGTAAGATTTTTCATCGGCTTCGTCGATCTCATGAATATTAAAGATACGCACCGGCTTTCGGAGCCCGTGCTGGCTGGCGACGTGGGCACGGGATTTCATTTCGCAGGTTCCGATTTAACACATCGAAGATGTTGTCGTCTTCGATCACAAACACATCGGTGTCATGACGACAATAATTTCCCATTCAGTGTCGGACGACACGCCGGTTCAGGCAAACCTGATGACAACGAGTTCATCATTATCGAGCTGGATCAGCCGTTGGCCAACGGCGGGAAATAGCGGTGCCTGAGGCCGGTTCATCAAAAGATCATTTGGCGGTGACCCAATGGTAACAATATGCGCTTATCGTGCGTCCAACTCCGCGTCCCGCGTTGACCGGGGAGCCGTCTTTCGTCTCGGACGGCTCCCCACCTGGCTTCGGGGGAGCGGTGACATTTGAGAGGCAAAACAAAAGGGAGGTGGTTTCTTGCGGGAAAACATACCGCTCATCATGTGGCTGTTTCTTTGTGTCCTATTCGAAATCCTCGGCACCGTCGTCGTGAGTGTTTACGGCTGACGGGAGTTGATTCTTTTGTCCGATATCATCGTCGACAACGACGAGTATTCCAACAGGAGGCAAGACAATGCAAACACGACTTTTCGGCATGATTAAGCACAGGGATCTTTTTCATTTTCTCAAGATTTTTCTTTCCGTCGTCGCTATGGTGGTTTTAACCGGTGAAGTGAGCTTGGCGGCTCAACCCGGCAAGAAGGCTTCAAGCAGCGCCTGCCGGCTCAACTCGGAGAAAGGTAACATTGAGCACGTCATCTTCCTCATCTTTGATAACTGCATTTCCTGCGCGACAACCCGAACGTGCCATCGGATCTCGAGCAGATGCCGAATCTGCTCAACTTTATTCGAGGCAACGGCTCGCTGTTGACAAATAATCACACGGTCCTTATCTCACACACGGCTAACGGTATCTTGACTAACCTCACTGGAATGTATTCAGACCGGCACGGGCAATCCGTCGCCAACTCGTACCGTTATTTCAAGCCGGACGGAACCACGCTTTCGTCTTCTTCGTTCAAGTATTGGACCGATCTGGTCGACGATACGGGAACGCCTCCGGCCGATCCTCTCCCGAACATGGTGAACGCGGACAGCGGCACGCCCAAGAACGCACCCGCGCCTTGGGTGCCGTATACGCGTGCCGGCTGTGATTTCGGCGCGGTGGCGCTGGCGAACATCGTTCTCGAGAATACCAGCACGGGCCCGACTGGAGATATTACAAAGGTTTTTGGCGCAGGCTCGCCAGAATTCACCGAAGCGCTGGCATCGAATGCAGCGGCGGCGAACACTGCGGCTCGAAACCTTGCTCAGACGGACTTTGTCGGCCTCGCGATCCATTGCGGCAAGGGCGGCGGCATCTGCGCTGGCAATGCGCGCGCGCGGCCCGACCTCTTGCCCGACGAACCGGGCGGCTACAACGGCCACCTCGGCCTGTTCGGAGGGAAATACGTGAATCCCGCCATCACAGCGGCAGCACGGCGGTGAACAATCTCAATGGCCAGCCGATCACCGACCAATTCAACCAGCCGGGCTTTCCGGGGTTCGATGGGCTGTTCGCGAGCACCACACTCGCCTACATCGCGCAGATGCAGGAGGCTGGGATTCCGGTCACGTTCGGCTACATCTCGGACGCGCACGACCAGCACGGTATCGCGGGCGAAATCCATGCGACCCGTGGTCCTGGTGAAGCGGACTATGTTCAGCAGTTGAAAAATTATGACGAGGCGTTCGGCAAGTTCTTCGATCGGCTGGCGGCCCACGGGATCAACAAGAGCAACACGCTCTTTGTTTTTACCGTCGAGGAAGGCGACCATTTTGTCGGCTCGCAGCCGACAAATCCTAATTGTGATGGCGTGAAAACTCCGTGCACGTACAGCCTCGTTGGCGAGGTCAACGGGAATTTAACGGGCTTGCTGGCGACCCAGCAAGGGATCACAACGCCTTTCACTGTTCATGCAGACATGGCGCCGACGATCTACGTCACCGGCAACCCGTCACCAACAAGCTCCATCGCACGTGCGTTCGGCCGCGCCGTCTCCAAGCTCACGGCAGTCAACCCCTACACGGGCCAGACGGATACTATGACCGCCGCCCTTGCCGACCCGGTGGCAATGGACCTCTTACACATGGTCACCGCCGACCCACAGCGAACGCCGACGCTCGCGATGTTTGCCCAGCCGGATTACTTCCTTTTTACCGGCGCGGCGAACTGCACCTCGCCCTGCATCACCGTGCCGACGACCCCGCCGACGTCCACGTTTGCGTGGAACCACGGCGGAATTCAGCCTGAGATAGCCACCATCTGGCTAGGACTGGTCGGGCCGGGGGTAAGCACCGGCGGCCAAGACGACAGCACTTGGTCCGACCACACTGATGTTCGTCCGACGATGCTTTCTCTTCTTGGACTGCAGGATAGCTACATTCACGACGGCCGCGTGTTGACCGAAGCTGTTGATAAGAATGTCCAGCCCGTCCGTTTGCGCGGCCACGCCCAGACCCTGGGGGAATTCGCCAATATTTATAAACAAATCAACGCGCCTTTCGGTCAGCTCGGTATGGACAGCCTGAAGGTTTCCACCGCCGCGCTTAAAAGCGGAGACTCTACAAATGACGCCGTTTACGTTGCGCTCACAAATAAGATTGTGAGCTGGACCGACCAGCGTGACGCGATCGCGCAAGACATGAAAGCGATGCTCGACGGGGCGGCCTTCAATGACCAGGTCTTTGATGAAGTTCGCGGAAGGCAGTTGGTCAATCAAGCTCAAGCGTTGCTCGAAGAGGTGAGCAGTTGCGCCGCCAACCCGGTGTCCTGCGCGCAATAGCGCGGGTTATCTGCGACGCTAAAGATCGCGAATGTTGGATTGACGGGGAGCCGTTCGTTTCGGGCGGCTCCCCTGGATTTTTCGCTGATTGAAGTTACGCAAGCGGCACGAGTTCAAATGCTATCGGAGGGTCTGAAGATGAAGGACTACCTCAAAGTGCTCGGCTGGCTTTTTTTCTCCCTGTTATTTCCAAGTTTATTTCTGGTGATGGTCTTGCAGCTGAGCAGCGCTGAACGCGAATCTTTCGTAAACAGCGGGCTGGTTCGAGCTGCGGCCGATTCCAGAACAGATCTTCCGCCGCGAGTAAAGTAGGCGCCGATCATTTAGTACACCTGCCGCGCTGCGCAGTGTTAACGTGAGATTCATTTTTGCGTAACCCGCGATTTTTATATTCGCAGCGCGGAGTGCGGAAAG
>CAVWLW010000072.1:0-83674 GCA_963755715.1 uncultured delta proteobacterium | reverse complement strand
GTTGCCATGTTCTTCACTTCTGCTTTATCCGTTTCAGTTACGTATTGCTAGCCAAAGCCATCCCCAGGGTTGCAGGCGCCCAACGGATAATGCGCGGGTGGAAGTGATGAGCCATCGCCCGTGCCGGTGGCTTTTCCCGGAGTACCTGGCTGATGGCCATCAAGTCACGCCTCAAGTCTTCATAGCGTGCAGCGCATGCCGCGCATTGCGTCAGATGAGCGCGCTGCGCGCTGTTCCCTTCCTTACCCTGTAGCAGAAGAAGCGTTTTATCTTTCAGACATCGGTTCATCGACGATCTCCTAATGTGCGGCGCAGGTGATGAACGGCGCGAAAAAGGTATCGTTTGACACTGCCCGTAGTTATCCCCAACATGTCCGCTACCTCTTCGGTGGACCACTCATCGACGTAGCGCAGAGCGAAAACTTCCTGTTGGCGGTGCGACAGTTGCTGAAAAGCACGCCAGATCGATGCCTCCGTTTCTCGGCTGAGAAGGGCTTGTTCCGGTGTGCTGCTGGAGTCTTGATAATCGGCTTCCTGATATTCTTCGCCCGGGTTACGCCACCACTTCCACCAACCGGACCGCCGCCGATCACGACACGCGTTGATGCTTACCCGAATCAGCCATGATCGCCATAACATGAGTTCACTTGGCTCCATGTTTTGTTGTTTTTGATGCGCCTTCAAAAACACTTCCTGCGCAACCTCCTCAGCGTCGTGGTGATTTCCCAATAGCAAGCGACACAACCGCAAGACCTCCGCAGAATGAGCAGCATAGAGGGTCTCGTACGACTCGGGTTCTGTCCGGGACGTTATCACTATTCCACCACGCGCGAAGTTGTAGCAGGTTAAGACCCTCAAGTATCAGTAATAACGAATAGGGATCGTATTTGGTTGACACCACGCTGACCGATACTAAGGGCAATGGTACGCGGTCCGCAGTCGGGCCAATCCCCCCAAAAACTCCGAGGTGTTTCGGTGGCAGGGTGTTTTGCGGATGGTAAATGCGCATCAACAAAGAAGATTGTTGATCCTATCATAGTAGCCGACCGTGGACTCCCGGCAAATTGGTCCTGGTTCGGTCGAGTGAAACGGCTGGGTTAAATCGGCTTTGACAGGGTCGTAGGGTCTTTAAACACCGACGAGTTCTAATAGTTCTAGTAGCGTACAGACAGTCGAACCCTGCCATTCTCTGGCTTCTCGAAGCAATTCGGCACTGTTATCCCGCGACAAGTTTCGAAGCAGTACCGGATGTAAGCCGACTTTGGCAGCCGCGGCTAACTCGTGGTTTTCTCCGTCGGCGATGTAGAGGCAGTGTTCGGGGATCACGGCGAGGCGCTCGCACGCGAGATGGTAAATACGCGGGTCCGGTTTCTTGAGCCGTTCTCTCGAGGAGAAGATAGGACTTTCAACTAAGTCGGCAAATTCTGTCTCCGGCCATAGGATAGGAATTTCGATCGAGCAATTGCTGATCAGGCCGATTTTGTAGCCCGCGCTTTTCAGTTGCATGAGTGTCGCTATTGCATTCGGCCTCGGTTCGAGCGCGCGCTTTGTATACCGGAGCCGGATTTCTACGGCCTTTATCATTTGTTCCACGCTCACTTGTACACCCATCATGTTGCAAACATATTCGATGCTGGCCTCCACAGTCTGAAAAACTCCGATCGTTCGCATTTCCGAAATCTGCCGCCAATGCTGCAACAATTGTTCGCTGGGCATATTCAATGCCGCGGCGAACTCGCTTTGCATTTGACCGACGGACGATCCGAAGTCATCCACCAAGGTGCCGAATAGGTCGAAAATGGCTGCTTCAAATTTCATCGGCGATTTATTAACGAATTTTGGAATACACAGAACAGTCTCTCGGCTCAGCCGAGACATTTGGATGCACGATGTATCGCCTAAGAATTCCTTCTCGTTGCATCCCAACTTTCTCCAGAACCCGTGCCGAAGCTTTGTTCTCGCAATCGCACACAGCCCAGACACGATAGACGAAGCTAAGATTGATCGCCCACTCAACTACAGCGTTGGCTGCTTCAGTCATGTAGCCACCACCCCAGAGCTTGCGGCTGAGGACATAACCAATGTCGGCCGCGTGTTCGCGCACGCGACAAGCGATCATTCCGATAACGCGATCTTCCGGAGGTCTTATGATCGCCCACGAAAACTCCTCACCTGAATCCCATCGGGCGAGCTGCGATTGCAAGAATGGCGCAACTTCGCTTCTGTCCTGATATGGCCGCCATGTGACATAGCGTGTGACTTCGGGATCCGCCGCGTACGAGTCGAAGATATCATCGGCGTCGGGCATGCGCGGTCGGCGGAGCACAAGGCGGCTCGTCGCGATTACCTCAGGCGGCGAATGTAAGAACGTTGATACCACCGTGAAATTGTTACTCGTGACCGTGTTTAGAAAATATCCATTGTAGGAAATTTGGCTTCACCCCGCATGCAATCCCATAAGTAAACGGCGAGGCCGAGATCGCCAGTCCACAATGAATAACGAAGTTGCCCATATTGTTTCGCATGGCACTCGTATTGTCTGATCGCATGCATGGCGAATGCGCGGGCCCGCTCGAGCCACATCGTCTTTTTTGTTCTTTGGTAGAGTTTCAAAAAGGCATAGCCGTTTCCAGCTGTGCCGTGGCAAAGATTTGAACCCTTGATCAGCGGGCCGGCTTTCCACGTGAGTTCACCGCCCTGGATCAATAAGCGATCAAGTGAGGTATTTATGCCGTGCGGGAAGTCGGCAAGGCAATTGATCATGCCCGGCGCCCCATGACAATGTTGGACCAGGTATTTTGTGCCGCCCAAACCAGCAGGCCAATTGGCGGAGGCTTGGTCAACACTCGCAGTGCGCACGAGAGTTTCCGCGGTGCGGGATGTTACAAGAGAAAAAATTTGCTGGTCAAGAAAGTCACGTCCTTTTGCAATTGAAAAAACGTTAGCTGCCAGACCATGACCGGCTCCAAGATAGATGCTTGATCGGCCATACAGGTCCTGGGTCCAGACGTAGCAGTCATGCTCGCTATTCTTCTCCAGCTCGCCGACGAGCTGTCGAACACTTTGCAAATAGGCTTCTTTCCAGCGCCCATTCCCGGTGAATTCATACATAAACAAAGCGGCCAGCATCGTTCCCGGGGCACCCCACATGAATTCTCTCGTTGGATTATCCACGTTTGCTAACACGGCTCGATGAATTGCGTCAGCGAGGACATCAGTCGGAAAGAGACGCCAGTGAACTAGTAGGATGCCAACGTCGCCCATCCAATATGACGCCGTTTCTCGCTCCGAAAGCGCCATCTCAACACGATTCTTTAGCGCTAGCTCGTTGAGCGCCATCGAGTAGTCTTCTTTGACCGCGGTGGCGCCGACCTTGTTTAGGTAATCCAAAGCCCAAATAACCCCCGCCGCGCCAAAATAAAGCATTTTGAGTGGTTCGGTTAGATTGTCTCTGAATTTGTCGAGAGGATGGATTGGCCAGAGCTTGTGCTGATCAAATCGTTCGCGAGTATCTCGGACTATTTCATCGATGACTCGAACCACGCGATCCGCGTCCCAGTCTTCCTCGATGAGTGCTTCATGTCTGGCTTCTTCGTACATACGCGGCTCCCGACGTTAGCTGGTGGCGTGGCGCAAAAGATTGGCGCCTTCGGTTCTCAAAAGGTACGGCCAGGTGTCTTGTTCCCATTCCGTTTTCTTAGGATCGAGCGAGTGTGTGCAGCGGGCGTGCCGACTTGTGTCGAACAACTTTCACCACATTTCTCCTGCAGATTTTCGATCGCCACCGGCTCTATGGGTCTGCCGCCGTTAAGCTGCTGTCTTTGCAGCCCGCTCAAGCAGCTCATGGATAAAAGTTTGATAGGGTTTCTCCCGCTTGGCGGCGAGGTTTCTAAGCTTCTTCAGCAACGCAGGGTCGATCCTGATCGCAATTAGTTGGCGCTGAGGCCTGCCTGTCTTTGGGCGACCGACTCTTCGGGCTCTTTTCAGTTCCTCATCCGTTAGATTCCGGTATATCGGAGAAATCAATCTGACTATCTGGAATGAGCCTGCCGCTCTTTGCGGCTCGCCGGCCTCGCGCTGATGATGCGAATCGTTTCTTTGCCATCTTGGGACCTCCGTATTGTGTAAACTACGAGTAAAACATTTTGCTCTATCGACAAACCAATTCGCTTGTATCGGATCTCGTGGTTAGAATGTGTAAGGTCTTGCCAGTCCAATCCTTCCGGGTCAGCAAAAATCGTCGCTGCCTCCTCGAACGACACCCGATGCTTTTCAAAGTTGGCGATCGCCTTCCGAGCATCCCACGAGAACATTTAATGTATATACGCTAATTACCAAGGAATATCTATCAGCACTTGGATTTCATGAGACGCTAACTGATCGCCGGGAATTGATTGGTCAAACGCAGCGGAACAACGTCTTGGATTGCTTCGAAGGAAGTTGCATCTCTACAGATTGTCGATTCGTATCGACTCTATCTGCTCAGCCAATTCAAAGCCAAAGACTTTCGAATAGAAGTACAGCTCCGCTTCCAGCACGCGTTTGATGTTTTCCGCTTTGCGGAAGCCGTGCTGCTCGCCTTCGAACGTGAGATAAGCCACCGGCAGTTTCTTGGCGCGCACGGCTTCGACCATTTTTTCGGCTTGATTGGGTGGGACGACTTTGTCTTCCAAGCCCTGGAAGAGAATCATGGACAAGACAAGCGATCGGTGAAGTGGATCGGCGAGCGCTCGATGTAGAGATCGCGCCGCTCGGGATAGGGCCCGATCAAGCGGTCGAGATAGCGCGACTCGAACTTGTGGGTGTCTTTGGCCAGCGCTTCGAGATCGCTGATGCCGTAGTGGCTGGCGCCGGCTTTAAAAGCATCGCGGAACGTGAGCGCGCAGAGTGTTGTGTAGCCGCCGGCGCTGCCGCCACGGATTGCCAATCGATTGCCGTCGACTTCGCCACGCTCGGCGAGATAGCGCGCGCCGTTGACGCAATCGTCGACGTCGACGATGCCCCATTGACCGTTGAGCCGTTCTCGGTAGGCGCGGCCGTAACCGGAGCTGCCGCCGTAATTTACATCGAGTACGGCGATGCCTCGGCTGGTCCAATATTGAATCGAGTATTTGAGCGACGCCGAGCTTGATGATGTGGGCCCGCCGTGACTCATGACCAAGAGCGGCGGTTTTTCGTTTTCTGGCGCGGCATAATCTCGATTCTGCGGCGGATAGAAATTGCCATGAGCGGTAAGGCCACCTTCAGTGGGAAATTCAACGGCTCGGGGAGCGGAGATATATCCGGCGTCAACGGTTGTTTCTCGCGACCGTCGCAGGACTTCAAAACGTTTCGTCGTCAAGTCCAATGAAACAATCGAAGTCGTATCAGTCGAAGACGCGCCGATGAATAGCACGCGGCCGCCACCGGCACGAACTTGAGAGATCGTAGTGAAGGGAACGTCGATCGTGTCCAGCGCTCTTGTTTCGGTGTCCAACGTGGCGAGATAGTCACGACCGCTCTTTTGTGTAGCAGCATACGATTTGTCGCGCGGAGGCAAAGCCATAGAGGCTGGCGCCGAAAACCCACTGAGGCTGGCCAAATTCCGCTTCCATCTGGACAGAGCGGTTCGACTTTGTTTTCTTTCCAGCGATAAAGATTCCACCAGCCAGTGCGATCCGAGACAAAATAAAGCGTGCCGTCCGGTGACCATTCGGGCTGGAAGATCGATTCATCGACGCCACCGGCGATCTTTTCTTTCTTAATTACAGTTCCTGTTTCGTTTAATTGCGCGACCCAAAGCTCGGTGCCGTCCCAGGGCATGTTCGGATGATTCCAGGTGAGCCAAGCCAGCTGCGAGCCGTCCGGGCTCAGGCGCGGCGAGGAGTAAAAATCATTTCCCGACACGACGATTGTGCCCTCGTCGCCACCGGCAAGATCGATGCGCACAAGCGTATTGACCGCTTCGCCTGCAGTCGAATGATCTTCGCGCACGCACAAAAAGTGATTTCTGCGCCGGTCGACCTGGCCGTCGGCGTAGCGCCGCGCGGAATTTGGCGTCAATGGCTTCGGTTCAGAGCCGCGTTCTTGACGATAAAGACGCTGGTCTGTGAAATTAGAAAAGATAAGAGTTCCATCTGAAACCGCATAGTCGCCGCCGCCATATTCGTGCACGCGGGTGCGCGCATTGAATTCTGCCGGCGTGACATCGGCGCTCGTGCCGTCGCTTGAACGCCGCACGATGACTTTTCTGCCGCCTTCTTGAGCGCGGCGTTCGATCCAATAGACATCGTTGCCATCGAATTTAATTTGTTCGAGCCCGATCTTCGCTGCCTGGCGACCAGATTCGGCGCTGATCGGCGATTTCCAGGAGCCGTAGGAAGAAGTTTGCAAAAGTCCCATAACTGCCTCAGTTATTTCTTACACACAAAATAGAGACGTTCCGATTGATCGGAAGGCCGCGCGCCTCCGGGGTCGATCACTTTGGACTGTTTAAAACGCTCTCGCAATGCAGTCAGAACCCGTTTATGCGGCACCGCAAGCTCTCTGATCATTTCGTGATAAAGTCTGTAGTCAAGCCTTTTTTGATGTTCAAAGATTTTAACGTCCCATTCAAATATTCCGCGTCTGCCGCCATTGACTTTGATGATGACCAAATCGCGGTCAAACTCCCGTGACCATGCCGAGGCATTCGTGAGACGGCGGAGCTTGCCGAGGGTGTTGATGTCGAATACAAAAATTCCGTCGTCATTAAGATGTAGCGCCACTTGGCGAAAGACCTTCTTCCAGGCCGCAAAGCTGAGCAGATGATTGATGGAATCGAAGACGCAGACGATCGCATCGAACTGCCGCGCAATGCGAAAGTTTGTCATGTTTTGACGATAGAAGCGGATGTGTGAAAGTTTCTTGCGCGCGATCGCGAGCATTTGTCGCGACCGGTCAAGGCCTGTGACTTCGTAGGTGTCGGAAAGAACACCCAGGATAGCGCCAGTACCGCAAGCTATCTCAAGGACAGTTTTTGTCTTCGGTTTGTGGTGCGCAATCAGGCTGCGGGTAAAGTTGGCCGCCTGGGACCTGTCGCCCATGACGAGATCGTAGAATCGAGCAAAGTGAACGTAGGGCATAACGAGATGGTTTATCGGGCGTGGGGCAATCCGGTCTCCCAACCCTGGTACTTAGTTCTTGGCGCTGTTCGGTTTTTGTTTCGTGATCCACGCATCCATCTTCGCTTCGAGCCGATCCAGCGGCAGCGCGCCATCCTTGAGCAGCTCGTCGTGGAAGTCGCGGATATCGAATTTATCGCCCAAGGCTTGCTTGGCTTTTGCGCGAAGCTCGGAGATTTTCAGCTGGCCGATTTTATAGGCGAGGGCTTGGCCGGGCCAGACGATATAGCGATCGATTTCAGCGGCGACTTCCAGCTCTTGCTTCACGGTGTTTTCCATCATGAAGTCGATGGCTTTTTGCCGGTCCCAACGAAGATAGTGCATGCCGGTGTCGACGACGAGCCGGCTGGCGCGCCAGATTTCGTACATGAGCTGTCCGAACTTCGAATAGGGGTCGTCGTAGAGACCCATCTCGTCACCGAGCGACTCGGCGTAGAGCCCCCATCCTTCGGCGAATGCCGTATAGCCGCCATAGCGCCGAAAGTTGGGCATACCCTGTTGCTCCATAGCAAGGCCAAACTGCAGGTGATGACCGGGCACGCCTTCGTGCAGCGACAAAGCCATCATTTCGTACTTCGGTCTAATCTCCGGTTTGAAAGTATTCACGGTGAATGTGCCGGCGCGGGAGCCGTCGGCGGCGGGTCCGCGATAAAGTCCGGCAGGGCTATCAGGCGCAATATTTGCCGGCACAGGTTCGATGCCGTAGGGCATGCGCGGCAGCGTGCGAAAAAGCTTCACAAGCAACGGATCGATGCGGCGGCTCAATGCGCGGTAAGCTTCGAGCAACTCACTTTCGCTTTTGAAATAAAATTGCGGATCACTGCGCAGAAACTTCGCGAACTCGGCGAAAGAACCGCGAAAGCCCAATTTGTCGATGACGGCCTGCATCTCCGCTCGGATGCGTTTGACCTCTTTTAAGCCGATCTCGTGGATCTCTTGCGGTGTCAGATCGGTGGTGGTGTTGTGGCGCGTGGCGGAGGCGTACATCGCCGCGCCGTTGGGAAGCTGCCAGATGCCGACTTGATCCCATGCTGCCGGCAAATAGTCGCTAACGACGAATTCTTTTAGCTTGCGATAAGCCGGAACCACAGTGTCGGCGATCGTTACTTGCGCGGCCTTAGCGAGACGGACTTGATCGGATTCCGCGATGGATGATGAAAACTTGGTGAAAGGTTTATAGAGAGGACTTGCTTTCGGATCGCTGACGATTTGATGATCGATTTGGGCTGGAACTCGTTGCACAGCGATCTTCGGAAGAATAATTCGCTCCTTCATTCCGATCCGCATCAGAGCAATCGTTTGATCGATGCGGACGGGGAGCGCTTTTAGCCGCGCCAGCCAGTCTTCGTAGTCTTTGAGGGTGTCGAAGCGAAGCGTTTCGGCGAGTTGGTTTACCGTGTGCACTCCGCCCAGCTGATTGAGCGGCAGCAGATACCAGCGATACTGAAAATCCTCGATGTCGTTTTCATAGTCCTTCTTAAACAGGTCGTAGTTCAGCTGATCCGACGGTGACAGCGCGGCGCGATCGATTTTCGTCAGTTTGCTTAACGTCGCGATATCGTGATCATGCCGTTTATAAATCGCATCGAGACTGCTATCGCTCCACCGGTCGTTCCAGCGCCGGTCGCCCAGGCTAGAGGCCCAAGTCGGGTGCTGCTCCATTTGATAATCCCACTCGGCGGCGAAGAAGTCGTGCAGCGTCTTAGCCGTCTCGTTAGCGCGCGAATCCTGCGCGAACGCGCCAGCGCAGAGCAAAAACAGTAAAACGATAGCGCGCCCGCCATATTTAACTGCTCGCAACATTAGATTCCATCGAACCGTTTAAGATTCTTAAGATGTTAACCGATTCTTAGCAGCTTGCGCGCGTTACCATCCATCATCGCTTCGCGTTCAGCGTCCGTGCAATTCATCGCCTGGATTTTCTCCGCCGCCATCCAGTCGCCGAGATCGAAAGGGTAGTCGGTGCCGACCATGACGTGTTCCGCGCCGACCATGCGTTTCAGGTACTCGACCGTTTCAACCCGGTAGACCAGGTTATCGAAGTAGAGATTCTTCAAATATTTGCTCGGCGGTTGTTTGGCCGGTATCGATGATGAACCGGTGCCGCCGCGCATGCCGTTATCGAACCTGACCAAGGTGATAGGGAAAAAAGCCGCCGCCATGGAGCAGAGCGAGCTTGAGATTGGGAAAACGGTCGAACACGCCGCTGTAGATCATGTAACCGACGGAAAGCGTCGTGTCCGCCGGATTGCCGCACACCGTGCGCAATCCGTAACCACCCATCTTGTCGCCGCCGGCGATCCATTCCGGATGCATGATCATCAGCACGTCCAGCTCCTGCGCCTTCGCCCAGAATGGGTCGAAGTCTTTGCTGTCAAAATATTTGCCCACGACGTTGGAAGCGATGGTCACGCCGGACATTTTGAGATCGTGGATGGCATACTCCAGCACTTTCGCTGCGCGCGGCGGATCTTGCAGCGGCACCGTGGCAATGCCGACGAAGCGGTCGGGATGGCGCTTAACTAGATTCATGATCCCTTCGTTATAAAGCTTCGACCAGGTTTCGCCGCGGCTGCCGTCGAGCTCGTAGCCGACGCAGGCGGTGTGCACTTCGACCGTAGCGATGCCAACGTTGCCTTTGGTCATAACGTCGAGGCGATTGTTGACTTCCGCCATGCGCGGATCCGGGTTGAGTCGATTGCCCTTGGGAAATTGGATTTGCAAAGGGTTGTCTTTGTCGGTCTTCGGCGGAAAGTATTCGACCCCAAGCGCTTTGCCGTTGCGTTTGACCTCATCGATGAGCTCCAGCGGAATGTAATGATGATGAATGTCGATGGCGCGCAAACCGCCGCCAGCTTTTGTCGATGATTGCATCGCGGTCTGCGCACATCCCGTTAGTAACGCTCCCGCTGAGACGGCCGCGGTCTTGCCGGCGAACTGCAGGAAATCGCGCCGGGTCATCGTTGAGGTTTGGCGCTTCATCGTTCTCCTCCATTGAGCTGGTAAACGATCGAGTTAATGTCTTACATCGTCGACAATTTCAGCAGCGCCCGCGCGTTGCCGTGGAGCATCGCTTCGCGCTCGCTTTCGGTGCAATTCATCTGCTCGATTTTCTCCACCGACATCCAATCTCCCAGAGTGTAGGGATAATCCGTTCCGACCAGGACATGATCTGCGCCGACCACGCGTTTAAGATACTCGACGGTATCTACCCGATAGACCAGGTTGTCGAAATAGAGGTTCTTGAGATAACGGCTCGGAGGTTGCGAAGCGGGGAAAGGCTCTCTTCCGCCGCTCCGTTTGAATCCTTGGTCAAAACGACCGAGATGGTAAGGAAAAAAACCGCCTCCATGGAGCAGCCCGAGCTTGAGTTTGGGAAACCGGTCGAAAACTCCGCCGTAAATCATAAAGCCGACCGACAGTGTCGTGTCGGCGGGGTTGCCGCAAACGGTCCGTAGACTATAGGCGCCCATTTTGTCACTGCCCAATATGGAGTCCGGATGCATGATCATCAGCACGTCCAGCTCTTCGGCCTTTTTCCAGAACGGATCGAAGTCTTTGCCATCGAAATACTTGCCGTTCACGTTCGATCCGATCGTCACGCCCGAAAATTTGAGCTCGCGAACCGCGTGTTCCAGGACGCTTGCGGCACGCACGGGATCCTGCAGCGGCACCGTCGCCATACCGACAAAGCGCTGCGGATAGCGTTTGACCAGGTTATGAATGCCTTCGTTGTAAAGCCGCGACCAGGCCTCGCCCTGTTTTCCATCGAGCGGATAACCTTGAGCACTGGGTTGCGACTCGGCGGTCGCGATTGCGACCCTGCCCTCGCGCATTACCTCAAGACGCTTGTCCACGTCCATGATTTCAGGATCGACGCCGGTTCGATTTCCCTTACCGAAACTCAGCAAATGTGCATCGCCCTTTGATGGCAGATATTCTATGCCCAATGATTTGCCGTGCTGCTTGATCTCGTTGATAAGCTCGGCAGGAAAGTAGTGATGATGAATATCGATGGCGCGGGCCGTTTTCTTGCTGTTGTCCGTGGCCATGGTTGCGCAACCGGTTAGAAAAGCGGATGAAACGACCGCGCTTTTCGCTGTGAGTTTGAGAAAATCGCGCCGGGATAGCGCGGGAAAATTGTTATCCATAATCGCTTTCCTCGTTGAGTGGCCAAGTGAGCTAATCCGCCGGCGGCTTGAGCAATCCGGTCATGCCGTTCAGCGATGGCGAATATAGGCCACCGCCTGCTCCGCGGCTTTGCGCGATTTGTGACCACCTCTGAGCCAGCCGATCATGTCCGGAGGTATGCGCAGTTGCGCCAGCTCGTCCGATGTCGGCGCATCGGTTTCCCGCTTCAAATAATTTGTGTAGGCGGACGTGAAATCGGCGATGCCGTCCGTCTTGCTCGTCCGTCGATCAACGCACCGATGCGGCGCATCGGACCGAGCCAAGTTTCGATTGCGAAGCTTACGAGTTTCATGGTTGCCCCCGAAATTAAGCAGACCGTCAGCGCAGGATTAACTTGCTCCCATTATCCTGTCAATGGTAGCATTCGCTTCGCTTTGGAAAATTTTCCGACGAAACGTTGACGACGATTTTCGTTCTTAGCACTAAGAAAAGCGATGGCTGTTTTTGAATCTTCCAGCGAGATTGTCTGGCGGCCGAGCGCCGATATCGTCGCGCGCAGCCGGCTCAAAGCATTCATGGACCGTCACGGCATCGGCAGCTCTCGCGCAACTGCAAAGCCGCTCGACGGCGGATATCGAATGGTTTTGGGAAGCGATCTTTCGCGAGCTCGACATCGAATTTTACCAACCCTACGAACGCGTGGTCGATTTGTCGCGCGGCATCGCCTGGCCGCGCTGGTGCGTCGGCGCCAAGCTGAACATCGTTCACAATTGCCTGGACAAACGACGTGGCACAGAGAGCGGCCAGGGCGTGGCGATTCGCTGGGAAGGCGAAGAGGGCGTGGTCCGGGTCCTTACGTATGACGAGCTGGATCGCGAGGTTTGCCGCTTGACGAATGCATTGCGCGCCCTCGGCATGCAGAAGGGAGATGTCGCCGCGCTCTTTATGCCGATGCTGCCGGAGACCGTGGTGGCGCTTTTTGCGACGGCGAAGCTCGGCGGCATCATTCTGCCGCTATTTTCCGGCTACGGCGCAGTTTCCGTCGCTGAGCGATTGCGCGACAGCGGAGCGAAATTCCTGTTCACCGTCGACGGCTTTTATCGCCGTGGGCAAACGGTCGCGCTTAAATGTGTCGCCGACGAAGCTTTGAGCGCCGCGCCCGGCGTCGAGCACACGCTGGTGTTTAAGCGGCTCGGGATTTCGATTCCGTGGAATGCCAAGCGCGACCGCTGGTGGCATGAAGAAGTCGCCCGGCACAGCGATGAAGCGGCGACTGAGCGCACCGACGCGGAAGATCCGCTGATGATCATTTATACCTCGGGAACCACCGGCCGGCCCAAGGGTGCCGTGCACACCCACTGCGGCTTTCCGATCAAAGCGGCTCAAGACATGATGCTTGGCTTCGACGTCGGACCGGAGGACATCCTTTACTGGGTGACCGACATGGGTTGGATGATGGGGCCGTGGGAAGTTTTCGGCACGACGCTGCTCGGCGCTACCATGGTGCTTTATGACGGCGCGCTGGATTATCCCGCAGCCGATCGCTTGTGGTCGTTGGTCGAGCATCACCGGGCCAGCGTTCTTGGGGTCTCGCCGACGCTGATTCGCAGTCTCATGCGCCACGACGCGCGATGGGTGGAGCAGCACGATCTTTCCAGCTTGCGCATTCTCGGTTCCACCGGCGAACCGTGGAATCCCGACCCGTGGCATTGGTATTTCCAGACCGCGGGTAAAGGGCGTTTGCCGATCATTAACTATTCAGGCGGCACGGAGACCTCCGGCGGTCTCGTGAGCGGCAACGTGCTGACGCCGCTCAAGCCTTGTGCATTTTCCGGCGCGGTTCCCGGCATCGCCGCCGACGTCGTCGATGAGTCGGGAGCTTCCGTGCGCGGGCAAGTCGGCGAGCTCGTCGTCCGTAAACCCTGGATCGGCATGACGCGCGGATTCTGGAACGATCGAGAGCGCTATCAGCAAACTTACTGGAGCCGTTTCCCGGACATCTGGGTGCACGGCGACTGGGCTGCCATCGATGAAGACGGACTTTGGTACATTCTCGGCCGCTCCGACGACACGATCAAAATCGCCGGTAAGCGGCTCGGCCCCGCGGAGGTCGAGTCGGTGCTCGTCGGCCATTCCGCCGTCAGTGAAGCGGCGGCGGTGGGAGTTCCCGATCCGCTCAAAGGCGAAGCGCTGGTTTGCTTCTGCGTGTTGAAGCCGGGCAATGCGGCGAGTGAAAGCTTGCGCGAAGAATTGCGCGCGCGGGTCGCTGGAGCCCTCGGCAAGCCGCTGCGGCCCGAGGTTTTAAAATTTGTCGACGACTTGCCCAAGACGCGCAACGCCAAAATCATGCGCCGCGTCGTGCGCAGCGCCTATTTAAATCAAACCGCCGGCGATCTGTCGGCGCTGGAGAATCCGCAAAGCGTGGAGGCGATACGAAATGCGATTTAGCCGCCATCGACAACTATTAGTCATTTTCTGCGCCGCCGTCAGTCTCTTTGCGTTTCGATCGATTGACGCGCATGGGGCAGCGCCGTCGAAAGTGGTCATCGCCCACGCCGGCATGAACGCGCGCACCGTGATGCTCTGGACGGCGGAGGAGCAAAAGTTTTTCAGCGAGTATGGCACCGACATCGATCTCGGCAAACGGCGCGGCATCGCCGCTTTGTGCATCGGCGGCGGCGAAGCCGTGGCGTTGATGGTGGAGCGAGTCGATTGAGGGGTCGTTGCGCCCAGCTTTTGGTTTGCCAGTTATCCGATAAATTGTCTGATCGCCCGGTGCGCTGCCGCTGGACGAGTCGCCAGGTAGTGGTGGCCTTCGCCTTGGAGCACGACCAGTTTTGCGTTGGGAATTTCTCGCGCCAGCTGTTGCGCTGCGTCCCAATGAGTGCGATCCGCGGCGCCATGGCGCTCATCGTCGCCGACCAGGACAAGCGTCGGCACGCGGATTTCCTTCAAGCGATTGGTGTGGTCGTGTTCCTGACGCGCTAGAATAAAATGCAGATAGTTTTCCAACGGAGCGATCCCGGACATTCTGACTTGGAGAAACTTTTCGATCAGCTCTGGATTCGCCGCCACGAACTCTTTTGTCCAACCGGTTTCGATGGTGTGCTCGCGAATGTAGCCTTCGAAGCCTTGACGCACCATGTCGCGGCACATCGCAAGCGGAATGCCGTGAGCGCCTGGGTGCGAGGTGCCGCTCGAAGCCAGAACCAACTTCTCGACCTTGCGCGGATATTCGATGGCCAAAGCTGCGCGACGACGCCTCCCATGGAGTGGCCGCAGACGATAGCTTGCTCGGCATCCAAGTGATCGAGCAGCGCGGCAGCGTCGTCGGTGAACATCTTGATCGAATATTTCTGGATCGCTTTACTGGACTTGCCGGTGCCGCGATAATCGAAGACGATGACTTTGTGATCGCGGGAGAATTCGGGGATCTGATGAAATTTCCACGCCTGGTGGTCGAGGCCGGTGACGCTGCAGAATAAAAACGGTGGGCCATTACCGTGAACTTCGTAGTAAATCTCGGTATCTTCGAGTTTAAAATTGGGCATGATCTCATCAAGGGCGCAGCATGCTGCGCCCCTACCTCCTTTATTTGGAACTTGCGCCGTAGGTAGCGTACAACTTGTCGATAAAGCCGCTGTCTTCGAGTTTGCGCATGAGCCGATTGTCGATGACATCTTCGGGTTTGACTTCGCCGACCTTGGGATTGCGCGATCTTAAAAGCCGCTGGGCATTGCGCAGTCCTTCGAGGGACGCGAAGGGTTTTCTATCGACGCCGCGCACGAGGTCCAAGTACGCGTCCTCGGCGCCCGATGCATCGACCTTGAGCCAGCGCGCCAAAGTCTTGAGCACGATGGGCTTGTTTTTCGGCGCCAGAGAAAATACCAAAGCTTCGATCTCGCCTTTCAAATAACTTTCCGCGACATCGGGACGCTGTTGCAACATCGCGCTTGGAACGACCATCGACTGGCCGATGAGCAAGGATTTGAGGTCGCTGTACTCGCCCATGACGATCATCCCCTTGTTTTTGAGTTGCCGAGTAAAGACGCCATCGACGGCGGCGGCATCGCACAAACCGCTCTCGACGCACTGTACTTGGACCGCTTGGTCGCCGATGACTTGCAGGCGAATATTGTCCCGCTGTTGGTCCAGACCGAGATGCTCCAGCCAAAGCAATACGCCCATCCAGCTGGTGCCGCCGATGCTGGTGATACCGAAAGTTTTGCCGCGCAAGTCCTCGGCGCGCTTGATGTTGGGACGGACGACGAGGTCATAGGTGTTGCGCGTGTTAAAAGCGGCGAGGAGTTTGAATTCATGTCCAGCGGCGACGGCAGCGAGCATGGCGCTGCCGCCGGTGCGACCGATATGAATGCTCCCAGCGGCTAATCCTGCGACCAAAGTCGGCGCGCCCCGGATGAATACCGGGTCGACTTCGATGCCGTACTTGGCAAAAAAGCCCTGCTCTTGGGCGAGCCAGAGCGGCACGATCCGCGCCGTGTAGGTGGCATAGCCGACGACGTATTTAGACGGCGCTGCTGCGAAAGCAGAAAATACCTGGAGAAATTGCGCCGCGATTAGAACGATCGCGATCGAAACAAGTCTTGGTCCATTCCGCTGTTCCTGTGCGCTCATCGGATTTGGTCTCCAAAAGACGCCGAAGAGTTTTTGTTCGATTTGCTAGTCCTCAGTTCGTTGCTAAGATCAAAGCGAGATCCTTCGCTGGCGCTCAGGATGACGGCAAGCAGCCGGTCCTGCTGCTTGCCGTCACTTAAAGCTCGCGCCTTGCGCCGCAAAGGCGCGATCGATAAAGCCGCTCTCGTCCAGCTTGCGCATAATGCGATTGTCGACGACATCTTCAACTCTGAGGTCGCCGATTTTTGGATTTCTGGGCTTTAGCAGCCGCTGCAGATTGCGCATGCCCTCTAGGGACGCGAATGGCTTGCGGTCGACCCCGCGCAGCATATCTGAGTAACCCTCCTCGGCAGCCGCGGCATCGACTCGCAGCCGGCGCATGAGAGTTTTAATCACAGCAGGCTTGTTCTTCGGCGCTGTCGCGAAAGCGATTCCCTCGATTTCTCCCTTCAAGTAGCCTTCCGCGATATCCGGATGCTGTTGCAGGAAGGCGCGTGGCACGACCGTCGATTGACTTACGAGCGGCTGCTTCAGTTCGCTGGACTCGGCGAGAATGGTCATGCCTTTTTGCTTCAGAACTTTGCTGTAAACGCTGTCTACGAACACGACATCGACCGTGCCTGACTCGAGCGCCTGAGATTGCACGCCTTGGTCGCCTATCGACTGCAAAAGGATCTGATCGCGTTGCGGGTCCAGTCCGAAATATTCGAGCCAGAGCATCGCGCCGATCCAGGTGCCGCCGCCCACGCTATTGATCGCGAGCTTTTTGCCGCGCAGATCTTCGGCTTTTTTAATATTCGGGCGAACGACGACATCGTACGAATTGCGGCTCGAGAATGTCGCCAGCATCTTGATTTCATGACCGGCGGCCACTGCGGATAACACAGCGGCGCCGGCGGTTCGGCCGATCTGGATATCTCCCGAAGCCATTCCCGTCACCAGCGTTGCGCCACTGCGCAGGAGCACCGGCTCCGACTCGATGCCGTATTTTGCGAAGAACCCTTGATCGCGCGCCATCCAGAGCGGCATCAGGCGCGGCGTTGTCGAGGCGTAGCCGATGACGAGTCTCGAGGGCGCCGCGGCGGCGAAAGCGTTAGCTGGGCTTGCAATAAGCGCTAGCGAAAACCAAAAAATCTTGAGAAGAAGAGGGGCGTGAAGACGATTCATCGTCTAGTTTCCTTTTGTCATCAGCTATCAGCGCCGAGCCAACAGCACAAGGGAAAAAGTTTCAAGCTATGGCTTCGAACTCATCCCTTGCGCGGCGTAGGCTTTGTCGATGAAGCCGCTTTCATCGAGCCGGCGAATGATGCGGTTGTCGATGACGTTGTCAATTTTGACTTCGCCGACTTTCGGACTTCTTAGCGCCATCAGGCGCTGCACGTTGCGCAATCCTTCGGGTGACGGATAGGGTTTGCGGTCCATGGCGCGATGGAGATCGGCATAGCCTTCTTCGGCAGCGGCAGCGTCGACTCTGAGCCGACGCATGAACGTCCTGATCACAGTCGGTTTGTTTTTCGGCGCCAGCGAAAAAGCGATCGCTTCGACTTGAGCTTTCAGTAAATTTTCCACCCTATCGGCGCGCTGCTGCAAGAATTTGCCCTGCACGACGATCGCCTGGCTGGTGAACAGCTGCTTCAATTCGGAATATTCGCCGACGATGTTGAAGCCTTTCTGTTTCAAACGGCGGCTGAATACGCCGTCGAGCACGGCGGCGTCGATGGTGCCGTTTTCGAGGGCTTGCATCTGAATACTTTGATCGCCGATGACTTGGAGCTGGATCTTGTCGCGCTGCTCATCGAGACCGAAATGCTCGAGCCAAAGCATGATGCCCATCCAAACCGTGCCGCCGATGCTGGTGACGCCGAATCGTTTGCCGCGCAACTCTTCGGCTCTTTTGATGGACGGCCGGGTGACGAGGTCGTAGGTGTTGCGGCTGGAAAACGCCGCCACCATTTTTAGATCGTGCCCCGCTGCAATGGCCGCCAACGTGGCGGTGCCGCCGGTGCTGCCGAAGTGAATATCGCCGGAAGTCAGACCGGCAACCAAAGTGGGCGCGCCGCGAATGAACACTTGCTCCGAGTCGACGCCGTACTTGGCGAGAATTCCCTGTTCTTCGGCGAGCCAGAGCGGCACCACCCGCGCGCTCATCGCCGCATAGCCGATGATAAATTTGGGCGGCGTGGCGGCGCTCAATTCAGGAAGAAAGAACGAGAGTTGTAGGGCGAAAGCCAAAAAAACGCCGGCGATAAATTTGCACGGGTCTCGGAAGGATTTTTCCCGTAATTTATCCCGAGCTTCGAAGGAGTCGAAATGCAGCGTCATTTTAAACTCACGCCCTGCGCGGCGTAGGCTTTGTCGATGAAACCGCTGTCGTCGAGCTTTCGAACGATTCTGTCGTCGTTAAGGTCGTTGATTTTGACTTCGCCGATTTTAGGATTCTGCGATTTCATCAAGCGCTGCACATGAACCATGCTCTCGACGGTCGGCAAAGGCTTGCGTTCCATGCCGCGAATAAGATCGAGATAGCCTTCCTCGGCTATGGTTGCATCCGTCTTCATGCGCCGCATCAAAGTCTTGATCACGGCCGGTTTATTCTTGGGTGCCAGCACGAACGCCAACCCTTCGATTTCCGCCTTTAACAAATTCTCCAGCTGATCGCCGCGTTGCTGGAGATAGCTCCGTTGCACGACCAGAGCTTGGCTGACGAACTGATATTTCAGGTCGGAATACTCGCCCAAGATCGTAAAACCTTTCGGCTTGAGCCGGCGACTGAAGATACCATCCAAGATTGCCGCATTGACCAAGCCCGCTTCCAGGGCCTGAATCGTCAAAGCCTGCTCGCCCGTGACTTGTAGCTGCATCTGATCACGCTGCGCGTCGAGGCCGAAATGTTCGAGCCAAAGCAGCAGGGCCATCCAAGTAGTGCCGCCGATGCTGGTGAGGCCGATGCGCTTACGGCGCAGATCTTCCGGCCGCTTGATGTTGGGCTGGGTGACGAGGTCGAAGGTGTTGCGGCTGGAAAACGTCGCAATGATTTTTAAATCCTGTCCGCCGGCCACCGCGGCCAGGGTGGCGCTGCCGCCGGTGCTGCCGACCTGAATGTCGCCGGAAGCGAGGCCGGCGACCAAAATCGGCGCGCCGCGGATGAAGACCGGCTGGACATCGACACCGTACTTGCTGAATAAACCCTGTTCTTCGGCCATCCAAAACGGCAACGCGCGGGCGCCCGGCGCGGCGTAGCCGAGAACGATTCTCGGCGCAGCGGACGCGGCAAAGGTCGAGAGGGAGCACAACAACTGCAATTGAAGTGATATTAAGACTCCGAGTGTAAGCTGATAACGCTGTTGCATCGGATGCGTTTCCCTTCGGATCGTTAAAAGATTTACTTCAAGCTCACTCCCTGCGCGGCGTAAGCGCGGTCGATAAAGCCGCTGTCATCTAGCTTTTGCATGATGCGCGCGTCGATCACGTCCTCGGCTTTGATGTCGCCGATCTTCGGCGTGCGTATTTTTAAAATTCTTTGCACGTTGCGCAGACCGTCAAGCGAAGGAAAAGGTTTGCGGTCGACGCCTTTGAGCAGATCTTGATAACCTTCCTCGGCGCCGGCGGCATCGGTTCTCAGCCGTCGCATCAGCATTTTCAAAACCGCCGATTTATTTTTCGGCGCCAGCGCGAAGGCCAAGGCTTCGATTTCCGCCTTGAGATAGCTCTCGACGATGTCCGGCCGTTGGGTAAGAAACGCGTGCGGCGTGATCATCGCCTGACCGACGATGCGTTGTTTTAGGTCGGAATACTCCCCGAGAGTGGTGAAGCTTTTTTGCTTTAATCGCTTGCTCCATATGCCGTCGAGGGCCGCGGCGTCGGCGATGCCGGTCTCAACGGCCTGGCTCTGGACGTTTTGATCGCCGAGAACTTGCAAGAGAATGTTGTCGCGCTGTGGTTCCAAGCCAAAATGTTCGAGCCAGAGCAACACGCCCATCCAGGTGGTGCCGCCGATACTGGTCACCGCGATCTTTTTGCCGCGCAGATCTTCGGCGCGCTTGATATTGGGGCGCGCGATGAAATCGTAAGTGTTGCGGCTGGAAAAGGTCGCGACGATTTTGAAATCGTGGCCGGCGCCGATGGCGGCCAAAGTCGCGCTGCCGCCGCTGCGGCCGAGCTGAATGTCCCCGGATGCGAGGCCCGCAACCAGAGTCGGCGCGCCGCGCAGATAAACCTGTTCGACCTGTAACCCGTATTTGGCTAAATATCCCTGTTCCTCCGCCAGCCAGAGCGGGCTGATGCGCGCGTTCAGGGCGGCGTATCCGACGATCAATTTGATCGGCGCGGCGGCTGAAAAAGAAATGTTCGCGCTCGACAAGGACCAAAATCCCGGCAATGTATGACGACGACTTTGTGGCTCAAAACGTTCATCGATGAACGATCATTTCACGCCGTACTCGGCGTTGATGCGCTCGAAGTAGCCGCTCTTGTCTAACTCGCGCACGATAGAATCGTCAATCAAATCTTCCAGCTTGACTTGGCCGACTTTCGGATTCTGGGTCTGCAAGAAGCGCTGGATGTTGCGCAGGGCTTGGATCGACGGGATCGGCTTCTTGTCCAGCCGTTTGAGCAAATCTTGCAGCGCATCCTCGGCCACCGCGGGGTCTGTGATGCTCAAGCGCTTGGTCAGTACTTTTAGCACGGACTGACGTTTGATCGGGCTCAGCACGAAAACCTGCGCTTCGCCGATGGCACGGAGAAAATTGCGCAGAAAATCTCTCTGGCTCTGGAGAAAAGTCTGTTTCACCACAACCGCGTTGCCCATCATCGGCACCTTTTCAAGCTCACCTAAAATGTTATACCCGGCGCGCCTGAATTGAGAGGTAAAATTTCCGGTGACGAGCGCTCCGTCGATGGTGCCGGTTTCCAAGGCTCGGCTGATGATTCTCATCTCACCGAAGGCGGAGATAATCAGTTTGTCTTTATCCGGGTTCAAACCTAATTGCTCGAATACCAGCATCGCGGCCATCCAGCCTGTGCCGCCGATGCTGGTGACGCCGATCCGCTTGCCGCGCAGATCTTCGGCTCGCTTGATATCCGGCTTGACGACTAAATCATGGTTGGAGCGCACGTGGGACGCCGCGAGGACTTTGAAGTCGGCGCCGCCGGCCGCGGCGGCCAAGATGGCGGTGCCGCCGGTGAAGCCGACGGCGAGGGCGCCGGAATTGATCGCCGCGATCAAGGTCGGCGAGCCGGGCATGAAGACCAGGTCCGCGTCGATGCCGTTTTTGGCGAAAATTTTTTCATCTTGCGCGAGCCAGAGCGCCAGCGAAGAGTTGCTGATGGTCGCGTAACCGACGGCGATTTTTGCCGGCGCTTGCGCGGCGAGAGATTCCTTGGCAGTGAGCCGAGTCTGTAGAACGACGCTGAAAACGAAAAAGGCGCACCCGAATGTAAGAATTCGCGACATTAAGCAGCGCTTTCAGTCGTTGAACTGGACCAGCCATTCATTGATGATTTCGACGATCTGCCGCGGTGTGGCGGTTATAAAAGTGATTGGCGCCGTCGACCAGCTTGCAAACGCCCTTCGCGCCGACGCCGGCGACGATCTCTTGCGCGTATTCATAAAAGAACTTGGGCTCCGCGCTGCCGACGATTGCGAGGAGCGGGCAGCCGAGATGCTTCGCGTAAGGGCGGCAATCGTTATTGTCGTCTCTGCCGTACTTGTTCACGTGTGCGCGCGCGGTGAAGATGCCCGGAGTTGCTCCGACACTGATGGACAATAATTCTTCGCCTTTGCCTTCGGCGATCATCGCTTCGGCCTTTTCGATGACTTCGCGAAATCCGGCCTGACGGGCGACCCGTTCAGAGTAGAATTGCCGCGGCGCCGAGCAGGAAACGATGCCGACGATGTCGGCGCGCCGGCGCGTGCCCTGATAAATAATCGACTTGATCGCGCCGAGGCTATGGCCGATCAAAATGAAACGGCGGTAGCCTTGATCCTTCAAATAATCCAGCGCGCCGTCGAGATCGGGCAGGCAGTCTTCGAGATTTTCATAGGCCGAGCCGCCGAACTTGGTCAGATTGCCGGCGCGGGAGATCCAGTCATGGCCGCGCGTATTGATGACGAAGCTGTGAAAGCCGCGCGAAGCCAAATCCTGACCAAACGTAAACAGCGGCGCCAAATAAAAATTCATCGCTACGCCATGGACAAAGAGCAGCGCGAGATCGGGTGGTCTCTCCGGCGGCGTGAAAAGTGCGCCATGCAAGCGTTCGTTATCGGCGGTTTTAAATGTGCAGATTTCGGTTTGGAAGTTCATTGGAGAAGGCTGTCGCAGAAAATTGTCGCATAAGTAAGTCAGATCTTAAATTGTTTGAGCCAATCGGCGAGAATGTCGATCACCTCGGATTCGTGGCCGTGATAGAAATGATCCGAGCCTGGAACGATTTTGTAGCTGCCGCCGGCGCCGCTCGCTTGCGCCAGCGCTTTCGCGTATTCAGGGAAAAACGGATGCTCGGCGCCGCCGGCGATGGCGAGATGCGGGCAGCCAAGGCGGCCCGCGTGCGGTCGCACATCGTTGTTCTCGTGCTTGCCGTACTTGTTGACGTACGTTGCGGCGGAAAAAAGCGCCGGAGCGCCGCTCGCCATCGCCCAGAGAAACTCTTTCCCCTTTCCCCGGGCGACCATCGCTTCGGCTTGCTCCAAGACCTGCGTGAACTCGGGCTGCTCGGCGGCGCGCGCAGAATAAAACTGCTTTGGGCAAGAGCAGGAAATCACGCCGATCACGTCGGCGCGCTTGCGCGTGCCCTGGTATAAAAGCGATTTGACGCAGCCGAGACTGTGGCTGACGAGGATGAAGCGTGTGTAGCCCAAACTGCTGAGACGTTCCAACGCCCCGTCGTAGTCTTTTGCGCTGTCCTCGAACTTTTCGTAAGTCGCTCCGCAGAAATCAAAGAGATCACCGCCGGCGCGATTGATCCAGTCGTGACCGCGCGTGTTGATGACGAAGCAATGATAACCCTGTTGCGCGAGCGCCTGAGCGAAGCTAGGCAGCGGCGGCAGATAAAAATTCATCGCGACGCCATGCACCAGCAGCAGAGCGAGATCGGATTTGCGCTCGCGCGGCGAAAACAGCAGACCGTGCAGGGTTTCCTTGTCGCTGGTTGTGAAATCGAGAAGCTGCGTTTCGAGTGTCATTGCGGTAGGTTCCGTCCGCTCACGACTTCACGCCGTATTCGGCGTAGAGTTTTTCGAAGAAACCGCTGTCGTCGAGTTTCTTGATGACGCTTGAGTCAATCAAATTTCCACCTTGATGTCGCCGATTTTCGGATTTTGTGTTTTCAAGAGACGCTGCAAAATTCGCATCCCTTCGATGGAGACATAGGGTTTGCGGTATTCCTCCAATCGGATGAGCGTGACGACGTCCTGATAAGCTCCTTCGGCCGCAGCGGTATCGGTCATTTTGAACTGCTTCATGATGGTTTCGAGCACCGCCGGTTTGTTTTTCGGACTGGCAGTAAAGACCATGGCTTCAGTGAGCGCCTTCATCACATTCTGCAGAGTTTCTGCATTCTGCTGCAAATAAGGTCTTTCGACCAGCACGGTCATGCCCACCGACGGCAGTTTGGTCTGCTCGCAGCGGCCCAAGACGACGAATCCTTTGTCCGCCAGCCTGCGACTCAAATATCCGGGCACCACTGTGGCGTCAATGAGACCGCTTTCCAGCGACTGGCTCAAGATCGTTACGTCGCCGATAACGATCATCTGAATGTTGTCGCGCCGCTCGTCCATGCCGAAATGTTCCAGCCAGACGGTGGCGGTTTTCCACACCCCGCCGCCGACACTTTGGACGCCGAACCGTTTGCCGCGCAAATCCTTGGCGCTGTTGATGCCGGGCCGCGCAACGAGATCGAGATTCTCCCGGCTGCTCAGGCTCGCGATGATTTTCATATCCCGGCCGCCGACAGCGGCGGCCATGGCAGTCGGCGCGCCGCCGTATGCGATTTGAGTGTCTCCCGACACCAGAGTGGCGATCTGGGCCGGATTGCCGCGCACCCATACGCTTTTTGCATTGACGCCGTATTTTCGGAAGAAATCCCGACGCTGGGCAATCCAGAGGGGGATCGTCGACGTGCTCATGCTCGCGTGGGTGATGATGATTTCGCCGGGAGCGGCGCTGGAGCGAACCGCAAAAATCAGGGAAATAAACAAGATCAGCGAGAAAGTGACGACGATTTTGCCAGTCGGCATCATGGTTGTGACCTCCAAAGTGCTGAAAGAAGCTCCTAAATTGACTCGACTATAGCTTCAAGTGTTTCAGCCACGCAACCGCAAGGCGGACCGAACCAAGGCATTATAAATGCCCAGCAGAATTGAATTAATAGGGTTCTTGACATACTTGAGCGATTTACTTAGGATCAGAAAAGCAAGGTAAATAGGCAGCGGTCAATGAAGGTAAGTTCAAAGGGCCATTATGGATTGCTTGCGCTGGCGGAGCTGGCCGACAATTACAAGGTTCGACGCGCCGTACAGGTGAAAGAAATTGCCAACAACCAACAAATACCTTTGCAATACCTGGGTCAGATCATGGTGATGCTCAGACGCGGTCATCTGGTGCATGCGGCGCGCGGTCCATCCGGAGGCTATAATCTCGCGCGTCCTCCTGAGACTATTTCCGTCAAGGAGATTCTCTCGGTGTTGGAAGGACCGGCGGTGGGCCTGGAACTCAGGGCGCAAATGGAGAGCCGTTCCGACTCGAAAGTAACGCAGCGGCTGCTCGAAACCTGGGCCCGAGGCGTCAGCGCCATGGAGACGGTTCTGGAAGAAACCACGCTCGCCGATCTCTGTAAACCGGAAGTGAGCGCGCTGATGTATTACATTTAGCTCGATCGCTGAGCGAAATTTTTTTTGGAATATTTCTGACAAGAATAATCAACTAACTTCAATATGCCGAAACGAACTGCCGAGGAGGTTTTATGGAACGCGGCCTGAGCTGGAAAGAAAAACTTGGCGCCAAGATTCCCGTCGAGTTGGGACGCGAGATCGATATCTTCGAGCAGCAGATGGAACTGCGTAAGCAGGGCAAAATCGACGAGAAGGTTTTTGCCGAGACGCGCTTGCGTCGCGGTATTTACGGCCAGCGCTACGACAACGGCCAAAGACACGACGGTCAGCGTGTGCAAAAACTGAAATTTCCCGAGGTGATCAAAGGCCCGGATACTTTTTGGGACGCGCCGGGCATGATGCGCATCAAAATTCCGTTCGGCGGCATCACGCCGGAGCAGTTGGAAACTTTGGCGGATTTGTCCGAGGAATATTCCGACGGCGTGTCGCACGTGACGACGCGCCAGGATATCCAGTTTCACTACGTGCATATCGACGACACGCCGGCGCTGATGCGCCGGCTCGCCGCCGTGGGAATCACGACCCGCGAAGCGTGCGGCAACGTGGTGCGCAACGTGACGGCCTGCCCGCTGGCGGGAATCTGCCACGAGGAAACGTTCGACACGACGCCCTATGCCAAAGCCTGCTCGAAATTCTTAATGGGCCATCCCGACACCCAGGATTTCGGCCGCAAGGTGAAAGTCGCCTTCTCCGGCTGCGAGCAGAATCCCTGCGGCCTGGTGACCATGCATGACATGGGCGCGATCGCCAAGACCCAGACCGTTGATGGCAAAGTGCAGCGCGGCTTCGCCTTCTACGTCGGTGGCGGTTTAGGCTCGGTGCCGTACAAAGCGAAGTTGTTCGATGCATTTTTACCGGAGGAAGAGCTTTTACCGACGTTGCAAGCGATCTCGCGCGTCTTTGCGCGCCTCGGCGAGAAGCGCAACCGCGCCCGGGCGCGGATTAAATTCTTAATCGCCAATCTCGGCATCGATGAGTTTCGCAAGCTGGTTTTGGAAGAGCGGCAAAAGCTGCCGGCCGATCCGCGTTGGACGGATTTTTTGAATTCGGTCAACGAGCAAAGCGAGCAACCGCTCAAAGCCGGCGTCAGTCTCAACGGCCATCAGCGCGCTGATGGCTTCGAGGATTGGTACCGGACCAATGTCTACAAGCAGCGCCAACCCGGCTACGTCGCCGCCACCGTGACGCTGCCGCTGGGCGATGCGAGCGCCGATCAGATGCGCGCACTCGCCGATATTGCGCGGCACTTCGTCAAAGACACGCTGCGTACGACGGTAGAGCAAAATATTCTCTTTCGCTGGGTGAGTGAAGCGGATCTGCCGGAATTTTATCAAGCCATTAAGGCGATCGGTCTCGGCGCGGCGGACGCGGCGACGATCGTCGACGTGACCGCTTGTCCCGGTACCGACACCTGCAAATTGGGTATCGCCTCGTCGCGCGGCCTCGCGCGCGAGCTGCGTTACCAATTAGGCGAGAAGAGTTTGGAGCTCGACGAAGCGGTAAAAAATCTGCGCATCAAAGTCAGCGGCTGCTTCAACTCCTGCGGCCAGCATCACATTGCCGATATTGGATTTTACGGTATCAACCGCAACGTGAAGGGATTTCAGGTGCCGCATTTTCAAGTGATCCTCGGCGGCAAATTTCACGACAACGCCGGCGAATACGGCGTGGCGATCGGCGCCGTGCCGTCGAAGCGGGTTCCCGAGGCGGTTTCGACGATCACTGAATACTACGTGCGGCAACGGCTGAAGGACGAGCGGTTCCAGGAGTTTGTCGCGCGCATCGGCAAGAAGCAGATCAAGGACTTGTTGGAAGATTTAACCAAGATTCCGGCGCACGAAGCGGATCGTTCCTATTACAGCGATTGGGGCGATCCGCGCGAATTCACCCTGTCAGATATGGGGATCGGCGAATGCGCCGGCGAGGTCGTCAGCCAAGCCGAGTTCACCTTGGCGGCGAGCGAGCGCGAGCTGTTCGAAGCGCAACTGCTGTTGGACTCCGGTTACATGCAACAAGCGGCCAAAGTCGCCTACGCTTCGATGGTGCGCGCCGCTCAAGGATTAGTTAAGGATCAAAACCCGAGCATCTCCGAAGATGACAATCAGATCGTCGCGGAGTTTACCCGGCGTTTTTATGACACGCAGCTTTTCTGGGACAAGTATGCCGGCGGGAAATTCGCCGAATATCTTTTCAAAGCAAAGGAATTCATCGGCGCCGGAAAAACTGTGGACGCCGACCGCGCCGTTCAACTGTTACAGGAAGCCCAGCTTTTTATCGACGCGGCGCATGATTGCCATAACAAGACGCGTGGCGCGTCGCCGAGCGCGGCGACGATCGTGCCAGCCGCGCAGCCAAGCGCGTAATCGCAGGAACGAAGATGGACTTGCAAAAGCTCAACGTCAAGTTTTTCGTCGTACCAGACAACACCGTCCCGTTGACGGATTTTATCGATATTTTTCATGGCTGGATTCAAGCTACGGACGGTGTTTATCACGATGTCGCCGATTACAGTCACATGCAGGCGGGCCCGGGGATCGTCCTGGTCGCCAACGACGCCAACGTGGGCATCGACGAAAGCGGCGGCCGGCGCGGTTTGCTCTTCGATCAAAAAACCGTGCTGGCGGGCTCAAACCAGGAAAAGCTGTGCGCGGTTTTGCGCGCGGCATTGGAAAACTGCCGGCGCTTGGAGCAAGAGCCCGCTCTCAAGGGCAGAATAAAATTTTCCGGCGATGAAGTGTCGATTTCGCTCAACGATCGCCTGGCGGTGCCGAATACGCCGGAGTCCTTTCAGGCCTTGAAGCCGGACTTCGAGGCGGTTGCCGCTCGGTTATTTAACGGCGCGAGCTTAGCTTTGAGTTACAACAAGGACGATTCAAGAAAACGTTTCTCAGTCGCGATGCGCACGTTCGAGCGCTTCGATCTCGATCAGCTGCTTGCCAACATCGCTGTGGACTCCAAGTACTGTTGATGCTCCCGACTATCGACCAAGGAGAAGAGTGCTTTTATCGGGATAAGCTCAGACAGAAACAAGGATCGATCATCATGAGAGAAAAATTTTCAGACGAAATTACCGCTGCAAACGCGCTTTCCACCATCGATCTGCTGGGTTGGGCCTTCGACAAATTTCATCCTCGGCTCGCGCTCGCGTCTTCGTTTCAAGCCGAAGCATCGGTGCTGATCGACCTTATCCATCGTCAGCGTGGCGCCGATTTCCGGGTCTTTACCCTGGACACCGGCCGGCTTAACCAGGAAACCTACGATTGCATGGAAGCGATTCGCGCGCGCTACGGCATCGAGGTCGAGGTTTTTTTTCCCGAAGCGACGCAGGTCGAAGAGATGGTGCGCCAACACGGCATGAATTTATTCTACGATTCTATCGAACAGCGCAAACTATGCTGCGGCATCCGCAAAGTGGAGCCGCTCAAACGGGCATTGAACGGGTTGGACGGTTGGATGACGGGTCTGCGCCGCGAGCAGGCGGTCACCCGCACGGAGGCGCGCAAAGTCGAAATCGATCGCGAGCACGGCGATATCGTCAAGATCAATCCCTTGGCGGATTGGACGCATAGGCAGGTGTGGGATTATATCGCCGCCCATAAAGTGCCGTACAACAAATTGCATGATCGGGGCTTTCCAAGTATCGGCTGCGCCCCTTGCACCCGCGCGATCAAGGCCTGGGAAGACCAGCGCGCCGGGCGATGGTGGTGGGAAGAACCGGAAACCAAAGAGTGCGGCTTGCACCTTCGTACAGCGTGAGAACTGCTGCGCCAAAAAATAATGTAACGTATGGATCCACCGAGGGGTTAGAAGTAAAGCACCGTTTGTCTTGGACATGGTCGCGGGTTAAAGTCGGAAAGAGAAATATCCTGGCAGGTCGCTAGGGTATCAATGAGTTTCTTTCCGATCTATCTGGAAATGACCGGCCGGCGCTGCCTGGTGATCGGTGGCGGCGCGGTGGCGGAGCGTAAGATCGCCAATCTGCTCGAAGCTGGCGCCGAGGTCACGGTGATCAGTCCCGATGTAAGCGAAAACGTCGCCCACTGGTCGAAGAATAATTCCATCCAACTAAAAGCGAAGTGTTATCAGAGCGGTGATCTGGACGGCTACGAACTAGCTTTCGTCGCGACGGATGATGACCGGGTCAATGCGAGCGTTTACCAAGAAGGCAAAAGCCGCGGTGTCTGGGTCAATGCGGCGGACGATCCGGCCCACTGCGATTTTATTCTGCCTTCCGTTTTGCGGCGCGGCGATCTGACGGTGGCGGTATCGAGCGGCGGGCAGAGCCCAGCCTTGGCGCGGACGATTCGCGAAGAGCTGGAAATCTACTTCAGCCGTGAGTACGAGCAACTGGCGCAGCTCGCCGCGGAAACGCGCACCGAGCTGCATAAACGCTCGCTGCACGTGCCGTTTGAAACATGGCGCAGAGCCTTGAGCGGCGACGTGCGACAATTTCTCATACGTGGCGAGTTCGCCCGGGCGAAGAGCCATTTGCTGAGAGAGCTGGGAGTTTCGCTATGACAATTGGCAAAGTCTATCTCGTCGGCGCCGGCCCGGGCGATCCGGGGTTGCTCACTGTGCGCGGCCGGGAATTGCTGCGTAACGCGCCGGTGATCGTCTACGACCAATTGGTCAATCCAGCGCTCCTGAACGAAGCCGGTTCGCAAACAATTAAAGTCTTTGTCGGCAAGCGAGCCGGGCGCCACTGCATCGCGCAAGAAGAAATCAACAGCGTGCTTATTGCTCACGCGCGCGCCGGTCGTGACGTCGTCCGATTGAAGGGCGGCGATCCATTTGTTTTCGGGCGCGGCGGCGAGGAAGCGGAGGCATTGGTGGAAGCCGGTATTCCCTTTGAAATCGTGCCGGGCGTGAGCTCCGCCGTCGCAGTGCCGGCGTACGCCGGCATTCCGCTCACCCATCGGCAGTTCGCCTCGTCCTTCGCCGTGGTCACCGGCCATGAAGCGCGCAAGGCAAATTCCGCCGTGAACTGGGCCAAGCTGGCCACGGCCGTCGACACACTGGTTATTCTCATGGGACTGACCAACTTGCCGATCATCGTGAAAAAGCTCGTCGAGCATGGCCGTTCACCGCAAACCCCGGCCGCGGTGATTCGCTCGGGAACGACGAGCGACCAGGAAAGCGTCATCGGAACTCTGGCCGACATCGTCGAGAAAAGTATCCTGATCGAACCGCCGGCGCTCATCGTCATCGGCGACGTAGTTTCTTTGGGCGATAAGCTAAGTTGGTTCGTGCCAATGGCAGAAGAGCATCGATCCCTTTATGACAGCGGACACGCGAGAGAATCTGCGCGGGTTTAAAGTCGTCTCCTTCGAAAGCCGGCGCGCCAAAGAAATGGCGGAGCTGATCCGCCGTTACGGTGGCGAGCCTTTGGTTGCGCCGTCGATGCGTGAAATTCCGCTGAGCGAAAACCGCGCCGCGCTGGAATTCTTGCCCGAGATCGAAGCCGGGAAATTCGCTATGGTTATCTTTATGACCGGCGTCGGCACGAGGACGCTCAATCAGGCGCTGCTCACTCGATATTCGCAGGAAAGAATCGTCGCGGCGCTTGGCAAAGCCCAGCTCGTTGCGCGCGGTCCCAAGCCGGTGGCGGCGCTGAAAGAATTGGGGCTGACTCCGTCGGTCACCGTGCCTGAGCCCAACACCTGGCGCGAGGTGCTTTCGGCTCTCGATGCCGCTACGACGATGCGCGGCAAGCAAATCGCCGTTCAGGAATACGGCATTCCCAACCCGGAGCTTGTTTCGGGACTGGAGCAACGCGGCGCGAGCGTGAAAACGATCGCCGTTTATCGCTGGGCTTTGCCCGAAGACCTGGCGCCGCTGCGCGACGCCATTCAACAAATTCTGCGCGGCGCCGTCGACGTGGCGCTGTTCACCAACGGCGCGCAGGTCGAGCATGTGTTTCGGGTTGCCGCCGAAGAAAAGGCGGATGAAAAGTTGCGGGCTGCCTGCAAGAATCTGGCGATCGGCTCGGTCGGTCCGATTTGCACGCGGGTGCTGCAACAATACGGGCTCAAGCCGGATATTGAGCCGGCAGCATCCCAAGATGGGATCGTTGATCGCCGAAGTCGCCGCTTCTGCCCCTGGTATCTTGCTCGCAAAGCGCGCTGCTCAGTCCTGAGCAAATTCGTAGTGGGAAGAGACAGGATTCACCACAAAGACCAGAGTGGTGAAGAAGCAATCAAAGGAGAAGAAAATTTAACCGCGCAAAGCACGCAAAGTAAAGAACTGAAACAAACATTTGATTCGCGTCGTCATTTCGAGCAAATGCGAAGGGTATAAGAAATATTTCTCGCTTTGCTCGAAATGACGAATCCATGTAAGCGGTGCGAATGCTGTACGTGCGACCGGCCGGTTTCCACCGGCTTGACGGCAAAATACAGAATGGTTTATTCAGCGCGGTTACAGGACACTATAAGGAGTTGAGTTTCAACCGATGAGCGACGGTATCTTTTCAGAGCTTGAGTCGGAGTCGATCGAAATCATCCGTGAAGTGGCCGCGACGGCCGCCAAGCCGGTGATGCTTTACTCGATCGGCAAGGATTCTTCCGTCATGCTGCGCCTGGCGCAGAAGGCGTTTTACCCCGGGCCGATTCCGTTTCCATTGATGCACATCGACACCGGCTGGAAGTTTCGCGAGATGATCGTGTTTCGCGACCGCACGGCGCGGGAAATCGGCTTCAAGCTGATCACCTACACCAACCCGCGCGGCGTTGCCGAGGGTATCGGCCCGATCACCCATGGTTCGGCCTACCACACCGATGTGATGAAGACAGAAGCGCTCAAGCAAGCGCTCGATCTCCACGGCTTCGATGTCGCGTTTGGCGGCGCGCGCCGCGACGAAGAAAAATCCCGCGCCAAGGAGCGCATTTTTTCTTTTCGCGCGCCGGGCCATCGTTGGGAGCCGAAAGCCCAGCGCCCGGAACTGTGGAATCTTTACAATACCCGAATCAACTCCGGCGAAACGATTCGGGTATTTCCGCTCTCCAATTGGACCGAAGCCGACGTTTGGCAGTACATTCGCCAGGAGAACATTCCGATTGTGCCGTTGTACTTCGCCGCCGAGCGTCCAGTGGTCAAGCGCTTCGGTCAGTGGATCCTGGTCGATGATCATAGACTCCCGCTCGAACCTGGCGAAACTCCGGAAATACGCAAGGTGCGGTTTCGCACGCTTGGTTGCTACCCGCTGACCGCCGGCATCGAGAGCAACGCGACGACGCTCGACGAGATTGTCGCTGAAACCTTGGGAGCGACAACTTCGGAGCGCCAGGGACGCATTATCGATCACGATGGCGCCGGTTCGATGGAGCGCAAAAAGCAGGAAGGGTATTTTTAATGGATACCCTGCGCTTTATCACGTGCGGCAGCGTGGACGACGGCAAATCGACGTTGATCGGCCGCCTGCTCTACGAGACTAAGTTGATCTTTGAAGATCAACTCGAGGCGCTAAAGGCGGATTCGAAAAAATTCGGCACTCAGGGCGAGCGTCTCGATTTTGCTTTGCTCGTCGACGGCTTGCAGGCGGAACGCGAGCAGAAGATCACGATCGATGTTGCCTATCGCTTTTTCGCGACGCCGAAACGGCGCTTCATCGTGGCCGATACGCCAGGCCACGAGCAATACACCCGCAACATGGCGACCGGCGCGTCGACTGCACAGGCGGCGGTGTTGTTGATCGATGCGCGCAAAGGAGTGCTCATCCAGACAAAACGGCATAGCCGGATCGTCTCGATGTTCGGCATCCGTCACGTCGCTTTAGCGGTCAACAAGATGGATCTCGTCGAATGGTCGCGACCGGTCTTTGACGAGATCGAGCTTGCCTATCGTCGCTTTGCCGAGGATTTGAGTTTCGAAACGATAACGGCAATTCCGTTGTCGGCGCTCGACGGTCACAACGTCGTTGAGGCGGGAAACGGCGCGATGCCGTGGTACCGCGGGCCGAGCCTGTTGCAGTGGCTCGAGACAGTCGAGCCGCAAAAGCGTGAAGCGCAGCAGCCGTTCTCGATGCCGGTGCAGTGGGTCAACCGGCCGAACCTGGACTTTCGCGGATTTTCCGGACGCATCGGCAGCGGCTCGATCAAACCCGGAGACAGCGTGCGCGTCAGTCCATCCGGCGTTTCCAGCCGCGTCAAGGAAATCGCCGTCTGGGGCGGCGCCAAAGCCGAAGCGGTCGCGGGCGATTCCGTCACGCTGATTTTAGCGGACGAGGTTGACGCCAGCCGCGGTGATGTCATTGCCGCCGCATCACATCCGGTCGAAGCCGCTGACCAATTCGAGGCGGATCTGCTCTGGATGAGCGAGCATGTCATGCTGCCCGGGCGTCCCTACGCAGCGCTGATTCACAGCAAGGCTGCGAGCGTCAGCATCACCCACATCAAATATCACCTCGACATTAACACGGGCGCCCATTTGGCAGCCAAGACGCTGAGCTTGAATGAAATCGCAACGGTCAATGTTAGCTTCGATCGTGCCATCCCGTTCGCTCCCTACGCCGAGAATAAGCGGTTGGGCGCTTTCATCGTTATCGATAAGTTGACCCATGAGACCGTCGGCGCCGGCATGATCCGGTTTGCGCTGCGCCGAGCGGTGAACGTTCATTGGCAGGCGCTCGAGGTCACTAAAATCGCTCGCGCCGAGATGAAGCACCAGCGCGCCCGCTGCCTTTGGTTTACCGGGCTTTCTGGTTCGGGGAAGTCAACGATCGCCAACCTGTTGGAAAAACGTTTGCATGCCGAGGGCAAGCACACCTACGTTCTCGACGGCGACAATGTGCGCCACGGGCTCAACCGGGACTTGGGGTTTACCGAAGAAGACCGCGTCGAAAACATTCGCCGAGTCGGCGAGGTCGCGAAGCTACTCGTCGATGCGGGGCTGATCGTGATCGTGGCTTTCATTTCGCCCTATCGAGCGGAGCGCCAGTTGGCGCGTGGCTTGTTCGATACGGGCGAGTTCGTCGAAGTTTTTGTCGATACGCCTCTGGAAGAATGTGAGCGCCGCGATGCAAAAGGCCTGTACGCTAAAGCCCGGCGCGGCGAGCTGAAAAATTTTACCGGCATCGACAGCGACTACGAAGCGCCGCTGGCGCCGGAAATTCACCTGAAGACATTGGGGACCAGACCGGAGTCCTGTGTGGATGAGATCGTCCACCTGTTGAGATCGTGGCGCCAAGCCGATTGATCACGCGGTTGCGCATTGAACCGATAATCCTTCTGAGCGCGCAAAGTAGACCAAGCCAACTTAGCTCATATTCAGTTTGGAAAGGATCTCTCACGGAGTTTATCCTGAGCCTGTGCCGAAGGGTTCGAGATGACAAATCGGCTTTTTAGTTGTCATTCCGAGCATGAGCGAGGAATCTTTCCCGGTGTTGAGCCCGATGGCGGATTGAAATGAACCGTTACTCAAACTTGACTGCCGGAGCGTTTGGAAATATGTGTCAGCAGCTCTCCGCACCGCGTGATCCAGATGAAAAAATGCGCGCCGCAGATTGTCTATGGAATTCTTGTAGCGCTGATCATTTTTCCGCCGTTGCCACTTCACGGCGCTCAACCGAAGAAACTCCGCCTCGCCTTTAGCGCCTTTGCTTACGCGAACCCGCCGTTCTGGATCGCTCAGGAACTCAAGCTGTTCGAGAAGTACGGCTATGATTCGGAGCTGATTTACGTCGGCGGTTCACGGCCGATCCAAGCGATGCTCGGCGGGTCCATCGATGTTTCTCAAGTCGGCGGAGCCGCGGCTGTGGGCGCGGCGGCGAACGGCGCCGAGATCGCCATCCTCGGTACGGTATTTACTCGGCTGACTTTCGCCATTCACGCCAGCCCGCAGATCAAGCAGATCAGCGACCTCAAGGGAAAAACCATTGCGGCCGGCGCGGCGGGCGGTAATAGTTACTTCGCGGCGCTGGCGTTTCTTAGACATTTCGGCTGGGTGGCCAACCGCGACGTAGGCGTATTGTCCGCCGGCGGATCGCCGGAAGTGCTCGCCGGACTGTTGCAGGGAAAATTTCAGGCGGGTGTGTTGACGCCGCCAACGTCGCACGCGGCGGCGAAAGCCGGTCATCGTGAAATTTTCGATCTTGCCGGTCTCGACTTTCCTTTTCCGGTGATTTCGATCGTCAGCACGCGTAAATTCATCGACGCCTACCCGGATACGATTCTCAATATCTTGCGCGCGACAAGCGAGGCGATCTATCTCTACAAAACCCGGCCGGATCTAACTTTACCGGTCGTGGCGAAGTACATGCGCGTGCCCAAGGACGACCCGGCGCTGGTGCAGTCGCAGGAAGGGTTGGGCAAATTTTTGAATCAGTATCTAACCCCATCGCCCGAAGGAATCAAATTCGTGCTCGAATTTCTCGCCGACAAGCAACCTTCGCTCAAGGCAAAAAATCCCAACGACTTCATCGATGACAGATTCGTTCGGAAACTCGAGGAAGAAGGCTTCTTCAAAAAATTCTCTACTAAGTAGGTGTCTACTATGCGAGTTGCCGATGCCATCGTGGATATTCTCAAGACCGAGGAAGTAAAGTTCGTCGCCACGCTACCGGGAGACGACATTCTGCCGATCTTCGATGCGCTGCACCAAAACGGACGGATGCCGCTGATCCTGACGCGCCATGAGCAGGCGACCGTTTATATCGCCGACGGTTATGCGCGGAGCACCGGCGAAGTCGGTGTCGCGATGGTGACAAAAGGGCCGGGGCGCTGCAATGCTTTTACGGCCATCGTGAATGCATTCACGGACTGTGTGCCGCTGGTGGTTATCTTCGGCCATAGCTCGCGCAAGCAACTGGCCAAGGGAATGCTGCAGGAAGTTCCCTACCTCGATACGTTTCAAACCATGGCGAAGTGGACGTTCAGCGTACCGTCGGCGGAAAGAATTCCGGAGGTCTTTCGCCGCGCCTTCACCGTCGCAAGATCCGGGCGGCCGGGGCCGGTAATCATCGAAGTGCCGCAAGATATCAGCATGGCGCAAGCGGAGTTGCCGCCCTATCAGAAAACGCGGCGGGTGCGTTACGGACCCGACCCTGACGACGTAGACAAGCTGATCGAATTGCTCCAGGGCGCGAAGCAGCCTTTGATATACGCCGGACGAGGCGCGCTTTGGTCCCGGGCCACCGAGGATCTCGTCAAGCTGTCGGAAACCTATGCGCTCCCCGTGATGGCGACATTGCCGGCGAAGGGCGCGATGCCTGAAGATCATCCGCTTTGTCTCGGTCTCGGCGGTTACCCGCGCGCGGTTTACAGCACGGGGCAGTCGCGTAAATTCGCCGAGGAAGCGGATCTCGTGATCGCGCTGGGTTGCGCCTTTCGCCAGCATGCCACGTCCAGTTGGTTGCCCAAACCGGCGCACGCCAAGCTCGTCCAAGTAGATATCGATCCCGCCGAGCTGCACAAGAACTATCCGGCCGATCTCGTTATTCTTTCCGACATCCAACTTTTTTTGCGCGCGCTGCTCCAGCGCGGAGCAGAAAAGCTCGGCGGATACCGGAAGGGCATGGCGACGGATGTTGCCGCGGAGATCAAAGAGCTCAAAGGAAAATGGTTAGAGTCGTGGAGTCCGCGCCTGACTTCCGATGAAATCCCGATGAATCCCTATCGTGCTTGTTGGGACATTACCCACCAGCTCGACAGCAAGAACACGATTCTGTTGCACGATGCTGGAGTAACGCGCGCTTATGTCTCGCATCACTATGAAGCATTGAATCCTCTCGGCTTCATCGGCTTCGGCGGAACGAGCGCCATGGGCTGGTCGACGCCGGCGGCGTTGGGCGCGAAGCTAGGTAATCCTGACAAGACCGTGGTGAATTTCACCGGCGATGGTTCTTTCGGGATGACCGGGATGGAGATCGAAACCGCGGCGCGCAACGACATTCGCACGCTGACGGTGATTCTAAATAATGAAAGCCTTGGCGCGAGCCGCGAAACGCTGCACGAGCGCTTCAAAGGACATGAGATCGGCATCTCGCTACGCGGCGATTACGCCGGAGTCGCGCGGGCGCTCGGCGCTTTCGGCGAGCGCGTTTCGAAACCAGCGGAACTGAAACCGGCTTTAGCTCGCGCCTTAGCCTACAAGGGGCCATCGGTGTTGGAGGTCGCGGTGAAGCCGCTAGAGCCGAGGCCGTGGAGGTCGGAGAGCGGAGTGTAGAAGATTGGAGCAATGGAGTGATGGAGTATTGGAGTAATGGGTAGAGCGCTCGCCAACCCAACACTCCAGTATTCCATCACTCCAACTCAGAATTTTAGCAGGAGGTTTGTTTCCATGCTTTACAACAAAGAAAGATTGATCGCTTTGATGGACAAGTTTGATCTCACAGGGATCGTCGCGGCGACGCCGGAGAATATTTATTATCTCAGCGGCCACGCTTCGTGGAGCCAAAACGGTTACCGCTACGGCGGCTCGCAGGTCTATGTCGTCTATCCGCGTGATCCGAAGCAGAAACCGGCTTTGCTGATTCCCGGCGGCGATGTCGGTTATGCGTCGCTCGATGCCGTCTGGGTTGAAGAGAAATACATTTACGGCCGGCCGCGGAATCCACACGTCGCCGACATGGCGAAATTAACTGCCATCGAGCAGCGAACCGTAAAGCTTGCCGGCAGCGACTCCAAAGGCCTCACGCCGGAAAAAGCGCTGGCGCAGCTCATCGAAGAGAAGGGCATGGCCAATGGCCGCATCGGCATGGACCATTTCGCCATTCCGATTACGATTTACGAGAGGATTAGAAGCGGGGCTGCCGCGCGCGACTTTGTTGCCGGCTTCGATGTTTTTTCGCTACGCGCGCATGATCAAGACTCCGGAAGAGATTCGGCGCCTTAGAGAATCCGCAGAGATGAACGAACAGGCGATCCATACGATGCTGCGAGCATGCAGACCGAGAGTGACAGAAAACGAACTGGCAAGCATCTACAAAGGCGAAATCGCCAAGGCCGGAGGGCAAGTGTACTGGATGCATATGGCGGTCACGCGCGGCGGCAATTTTCCGGCGATCAAGGACAACGTTTTGCAAAAGGGTGACATCTTCCGCGTCGACATGGGCTGTTCGATCAACGGCTACCACGCCGACGTGTGCAAGTCCGGCTGCGTCGGCGCCGAGCCAACGGCGGAGCACCGCAAACGTTATGACGCGATTCAAGCCGGCGTGCTGAAGTCGGTCGAAGCGCTCAAGCCCGGCGTGCGCCCCCAAGAGCTATACGAAACGATGATCGCCGGCGTGCGCGCCAACGGTTTGCCGAATTATTCGAATTTCTTCCTCGGCCATACGATCGGCCTCGAAGCGCGTGAGTTCCCGTTTTTGATCGGCCCGGCGGAAGAAGTCGACGATCCGTTTCTGCCAAATACGACAAACATTCCCATGGAACCGGGTATGACGGTAAACCTGGAAGCGTCGAATCATGAAGCCGGCTGGGGCACCGTGCAAGTCGAATATACATGCGCGGTGACGGAAAAAGGGCACGAGCATTTAATCAAACCGGATCAGCGGTTGTTTACGTTGCCGTTGGAGTAGTCGAGGCACGGGAATAGTAATTTAAAAAATATTGTAGGATGGGTTGAGCGAAGCGATACCCAGCGTTTGTTCTTTGTATAGCAATCGGTTTACCGTGCGCTGGTGTCTAACTATCGGCGTAACTTTGTCGAAGGCGGATCTTACTTCTTTACTGTTAACTTAGCGGATAGGCGTTCCTGTTTACTCGTAGATCGAATTGATCTCGTGCGGCACGCGTTCCGCTACACAAAGAGCCGTCACCCGTTCACAATCAATGCGATCGTTGTCTTGCCCGACCACCTGCATGCTATCTGGACTTTGCGTCCCGGTGACGCGGATTATGCGACACGATGGAGATTGATTAAAACCGTTTTTTCTAGAGGTCTTGAGCGCCTCGAAGAACGCTCCGAAAGCCGCCGTCTCAAACGTGAACGTGGGATCTGGCAGCGCAGATACTGGGAGCACACGCTGCGGGACGAAGACGATGTTGGGCGGCATTGTGATTACATTCATTTTAATCCGGTAAAGCATGGACATGTAGAGTCGGCCATCGATTGGCCGTATTCCTCGTTCCGGCGGTTCGTTCGGCGCGGGTTGTATAGCGCCGATTGGGGCGGTGTGATCGGTCCTGAAGAGACCGCCTTTGGAGAGAGAGCAGGGCGATAAGAAATGAGATGGGTATCGCTTTGCTCAACCCATCCTACAACTTGTTCACGAGAGTCCGAACTTTGATATTTCTTCTTTCGTTTCACGAAATACTCCTCTGGAGGGAAGACAAATGAACCTGCGTAAAACTTTAATTGTCTCAGTTATTGGTTCAGTCCTTCTTGGCGCTCGCGTCTCCGCGCAGGAAAGACGCGACGAGTTTTACTACTTGGGAGAGCTTAACAAGGCGTCGTCGGTGATGGTGGTGGAGCAGGGAATCGTGCCAAAAGCGCTTGGTAAAGTAATTGCCGAATCGGTTTCTCAGGTGATTGCCGACGGGGACAAACCCGGCGCGAAGCGGCCGGGCGATTATCTCGAGCTTGAAAAATTGCTGGTCGCGGCGGGCGGGCCGGACGTGACGCGGATGCATTCCGGGCGCAGCCGGCAAGATATCGGCGCGACTCGTAACCGTTTGTTCCAGCGCGCGCAGGTTATTGTGACTTTTGCGGCGCTCAATAACGCGAGAGCGGTGCTGCTCGATTTTGCCGCGAAGTATCCCAACGCGATCGTGCCCGCTTACACTGTGGGCGTCCAGGCGCAGCCGATTTCGTTTGGTCATTACATCCTTGCCTATGTGGAAGCGCTGGAGCGCAACGCCGAGCGGTTGCGCCGCGCCTACGCTAACGTCAATAAATCGCCGCTTGGCTCCGCGGCGTTGGGGACGTCTAGTTTCCCCGTCAATCGCGCGCGGCTCGCTGAGCTGCTCGGCTTTGACGGCATCGTGGAAAATTCCCTGGACGCGAATCAGATTTCGCCCATCGACACCGGGGTTGAGCTGGTGAGCGTCGCGAGCGCGGCGGCATTGACGGTCGGAACTTTTATCTCCGATATCGAAGCACAGTATCGCATGACTACGCCGTGGCTGACACTCGAAGAAGGCGAGCTGACCGGCACCAGCAGCATCATGCCGCAAAAACGCAATCCCAATGCACTGCATAACGTGCGCGTGGTGGCGAGCGAAGTTTTGGGCGTGAGCACGACCTATCTCTTCAAGGCGCACAACGTGCCGCATGGTCTCAGCGATTATAAGGGCAGTGAGCCGGTTGAGGCGCTCAACCGCATGTCGCGCATGCTGAACAATCTGGCCGCAGTCGTGAAGCAGCTCAACTTCAACGCGCAACGCGCGATCGACGAGGTTAATGCCGACTATTCGACGACCACGGAACTTGCCGATGTTTTGCAACGCGACGCCGACGTGCCGTTTCGCGTCGGCCATCACTTTGCATCCGAGCTCGTCAATTTTGGGCGGGGAAACAACTTACGGCCGATTGATATTCCCTACGATCAAGCGAAGCGCATTTATACGGATGCGGGCAAATCTTTCAAAATGACCAACGCGCAGTTGCCGCTCAGCGAAGCGCAGTTTCGCAAATCGCTGACCGCCGAGAATATGGTTCAATCGGCGCGCGTGGTCGGCGGCCCGCAACCCGAGGAGGTCGCGCGCATGCTCGCGGCCCAGAGAACAAGTTTGAAAAATGATCGGGAATGGTTGGATAGCACGCGCAGAAAGTTGGACGACGCGTCCAAGCAGCTGGATGCGGCATTTGCACAATTGAAGTCGGTTCCGTGATGACATGGCAGTCAGAGGCGAGTGGCCGCAAAAATGAGTCTTGCGAAGCGTTCCCTGCGCCGTTTGGTCAAACTTCTTTCCGCCGTGCTGCTCGGCGCTTTGATCGGCGTGAACGGGGTCGCTTTCATGCAGGTTTGGGCGATGACGCATTTTGCTGAGAGCGGCGAGCGCACGGCGCCCCCGGAGCGGTTGAGCGTTTTCGATAAAATCACCATCTTGTTGTCAGGCGTGAATATCCCGCGGCCGCAGAATCGGCGTACACCCGCTGATCTAAGTCTTGCTTATGAGACACATCACTTCGCTAGTCCAAACGCTACGCCGTTGGAGGCGTGGTACATACCTGGAAAGGCGGCGCTGCCGCTGATCGCACTTTTTCACGGTTACGCTGCGAGCAAGGCCTCGTTATTGTCGGCGGCGCAAGTTTTCCACGAGTTGGGTTTCCCTACGTTGTTGGTGGATTTCTACGGTTCCGGGGGATCTTCAGGTACTGGAACGACCATCGGCCTGAAAGAGGCGAGCGATGTCGCGGCTGCTGTCGATTACGTCCGGCTGACGTGGCCGAATCACAAAGTGGTGCTCTACGGGATTTCCATGGGCGGCGCAGCCGTGCTTCGCGCTATTGGGACGGAAAAGATCCATCCCGATGCCGTTATTGTTGAGGCGACGTTCGATAGCTTGCTGAACGCCGGCAAGAGTCGATTCCGTGCGATGGGTCTTCCAGCGTCGCCGTTTGCTGAGCTGTCGATTTTTTGGGGAAGCGTGCAAACCCGTTCCAACTTGTTCTTGTACAATCCAGCCGACTACGCGCGCTCGGTGAATTGTCCGACGCTGATTTTGCACGGCGAGAAGGATGAACGCGCGACGCTGGACCAAGCCCGTGCGATTGCGAGAGCAATGGGACAAAACGCACGATTCGTTTCCTTCGCCGGCGTGCCGCATATGCCTATCGTCGAAGCTAGATCCGTGGAGTGGACTCGTGAAGTACGGGATTTCTTGCATGGCGTTTTCTAGCAATGAGTTCGCTTTCGTAGCTCTCAACCTAGCCGATAAATTTTACGCTCAATCTCGCAACTTTGGGGGTCTGCGCGGCGAATGCATCGGCAATTTTTCACGTATCTATTTGCTGCGCGGCGCGTTCGGCGCTATTAATTCGGAAAGTTTTCAACGACGATTCGCACCCACGTGGATTTACGCGTCAATTATTTGCTGCTCGCCACCGCGCTTCTCGGAACATTTTTTTCCGGCACCGCGACTCGAATCGTCGCCATTTCAATGCCGACGGTGGCGCAGAGTCTGGGCACCGATCTGCTCGGCGTCTCTTGGGCGATCTTGTCATATCAGCTTTCGAACATTGGGTTATCGGTAATATTTGGCCGCATCTCTGACTTGTGGGGACGTGAGAAGATGTTTGCCTTGGGTTTTCTCGTGTTTGCAGTGAGCTCGCTGCTCTGTGGCTTTTCCCAGACGGTACTGCAACTCATCGTCGCGCGCTTCGTGCAAGGCGTCGGCGGCGCGATGTTGCAGTCCTCAAGCCGGGCGCTGGCATCGGAGTCCGTCACCGAAGATCTCGCCGGCCGGGCGCAAGGGTACATGACGACTGCGCATCACACCGGCTTTATTCTCGGACCGAGCATCGGCGGCTTGATGATCGACTATTTCAGCTGGCGCTGGAGTTTTTTTCTGCTCGCGCCGATCGGTTTCGGTGGGATGTTGCTGGCGTTGATGAACATGAAGCGGCGTCAAGTGGCGCCGCAGCACTACCCGGGCTCGGTCGATTATCTCGGCGCAGCGTTGCTGTTCGCGGTCACGACGACCCTGGTGTTTATCCTCGACCGACGCACGCATCAGCTGATCGGCAGCTCGACGAAGTTCTTTCTTTTGGCGGTCTTTATTGGCAGTCTGGCGGCCTTTCTTGTGCACGAGTCGCGCGCGCAAAGTCCGTTTGTCAATCTGGAATTGTTCAAAATTCGCCGCTTCAGCTTCAGCGTGGTGAGCTTGCTGGTGGTTTCGATCTGCTATGCGCTCACGAGTTTTCTGATGCCGTTTTATTTGCAGGATGTTTTGCGTCTCACGCCGACGCAGGTCGGCATGCTTTTTATGGCGCCGTCGATCTTGACCGTTGCGCTCGCGCCGGTGAGCGGTTACATGACCGACCGGCTTGGACCGCGCATCCCCGCGACTGCCGGCGTGGTTTTTATGATCATCTCTTTGGCCGCCGGGGGGATGCTGCGGACCGACTCACACTGGCTGCTGCCGACTCTCGTGATTGTCGTCGGCGCGATTACCAACGGCATCTTCAACCCGGCCAATTCCACGGCGATGATCAGCATGATGCCGAAGGAGCACCGCGGTTTCGCCTCGGCGATGAATCACGTGACGTTCGGCTTCGGCAACGTCTTGGGCGTGGCATTGGGTGGGCTGTCCATGTCGCTTGCTTTTGAATATCATACCGGGATCAAGACCATGTCGTTGACGGCGGAAAATCCCGCGGGCTTCGTCGCCGCGCTGAATACCACTTTCATGGTGGCTATTATATTCTGCGTCGTGGGGATACTCACTTCGGCGTTGCGCGGAGCGGAAAGCTCCATCGGTTCGGTTCCTGGGAAAACGATCGCTTCATAAGTCAGCTCGGAGAGAAGGATAAGACGATGAACGATATTTTTTCGCTGTTCTGTTGTTGGCGGCAATGATCGCGCCGGCGGCTGCGCAAAGCCTCAAGGCCGGATACATTTCGAAAGATTTGAACTACCTGCCGTTCTTCATTGCGCTAAAGAAAGGTTTTTACGCCAAGGAAGGCATTCCTGTCGATCTGGTCAGCATCGGCCGAAGCGATATTCAACTCCAGGCGTTGGTCGCCGGCGAGTTGCATTTCGCCAACATCAACGCCGACAACATCATCATCTGGAACGAAAGGACCAACGGCAATCTGAAGGTTGCCGCGGGTTCGAGTAATGCGGCGCCCTATCAACTCATCGGCGCCAAGCACATCAAAAGGATCGAAGATCTGAAAGGGCAAAGGCTGGGAGTCAATAGCTTGTCAGGAGGCGCGACGTCGATCCTGCTTTCGTATCTGAAAAGCAAAGGATTGATTCATCCGCGCGATTTCTCCATGTCGGTGATTGCCGGCGGCACACCGGCGCGCTTGAGCGCGCTGGAAAGCGGCGCCGTCGCAGGGGCCGTTCTGGTGATGCCGTTTTCCGATATCGCGATCGACAAAGGCTTTCCGAAATTGGGCGACACGACCGAGATTATTTCCAACTATCAGTTCAACAACATCAACATCAATCCGGCCTGGGCCGAGAAAAATCGCGCCGCGGTGGTCAAGTTCATCCGAGCGCACATCCAAGCGCTACACTGGATCTTCGAGCATCAGGCCGACACGGTGGAGTTTCTCAACAAAGAATTCGGCTTGCCGACGCAGTACGCGCGGCGCGGTATCGAATACTACACCAAGAACAAAGTCTATCCGATCAACGGCGACGTAACGTTGTCCGGCTTAAAGGTCAATATCGAAGTGCAAGCGCAGGACGGCATCATCAAAGGCGCGCTGCCGCCGCCGGAAAAATACATCGATCTCAGCTATCTCAGGCAAGCGCAGAAAGAATTGGGTTTATGAGCGGTCGAACTTTGCGCGGCCTGCCTGTCGAGAAATATTTATTCGCGCGCGATTTGAGACTCGGCACTTGATGCAGTCGATTCGCGCCTGCCGAGGGCTTTGGTTTTGCTTGGCGCTAATGGCGCCGGCCGCTTCTTTATCCGCCGAGAAAAATAGCGCGGTGATCAAAGATATTTCCTACCGCGGCGCGACGACGGCCGACCGGCGCACGAGCCTTGATCTTTATTTGCCACCGCCGTCCACGGTGAAGCCGCCGCTATTTATTTTCGTGCATGGCGGTTTTTGGCTTCTCTCCGACGACGAATATCAAATCGGCCCGTCCATCGCCGCCAACCTGTCCCGCGACGGCGTGGCGGTAGCATTGGTACGTTATCGTCTGGCACCAGCCTATCGGCATCCGGCGCAGGCGGAAGACGTTGCCGCCGCCGTCGGCTACTTGATCAAGCATGCCAGCCAATACGGCTTCGACCCCAAGCGCGTTTATCTGGCCGGTCACTCCGCTGGCGGCCACTTGGCGTCGTTGGTGGCATTGGATCGCGGTTATCTCAACCGGCAAGGGCTGTCGCCGAAGGCGCTGGCAGGGGTGATTTCGATCAGTGGCCTTTACGATCTCGCGCCCTCGTGGAACGTCTCGGATAACCAGAGACAGGCGACTGAAAAAAATTTTGGCAGCGATCCGAAGATTCTCAGGCAGGCTTCGCCGGTTCATTACGTCCGGGCCGATGCGCCACCGTTTTTGATCATCAATGCCTTCCAGGACTTTACCGGTTTCCCGCTGGATGCGCACCGGTTCGCCGATGCTTTGCGCTCGGCGGGTAATAAGGCGGTTCAACAACTGGTGTTCAAAGGCACGGATCATTTCACCCTCGTCAAGCTCGATGACGAAAATAATCCGGTGCGCCGAACGCTTCGTGGGTTCATGGGAGTCAAAGCGCTGCCGCAGGGCAAAGCGCCGCGCGCTTGATCAATCGGGCGGAACAATTTCGATCAGGACGGCTTCCGGATCGGCGCCCCAACGAAACGGCAGCATGACACTGCCCAGGCCGCGCGAGACGACAAGCAAAGAGGAGCGAAAAGCATAGACCCCTTCGTCGAGACAGTAGCGGCTCTGCCGTATGATCGCGGGGCCGCCGGGAAGGCGTATTTGACCGCCGTGGGTATGGCCCGACAGGGTCAACGGAATGCCGCGCGCCTCGGCCTCGTAGAAGTGATCGGGATTGTGCGAAAGCAAAAGATGCGGCGAGCCGTGGGCGGCGAGGACGCCGTCCCAATTTGGCTTACCCATGATCCGATCATCGATGCCGCCGAGCACGAAACTCTTGCCGCCATGAGCCAGTAAGACGCTTTCATTCTTCAGTGTTTTGATCCCGATCGCCGCGAGATTTGCCCGCAGGTCATCGGGATTGCCGCCGAAATAATCATGGTTGCCAAAACAAAACCAAGCGCCGAGGGGCGCTCCAGTGAGCGGTGACAACGCGTCGCGATACGCCCTCGCTTCACTGACGTGGCCGGTGACGAGATCGCCAGCGACGGCGACCAGATCGGGCTTCGTTTGCATCAAGCTCTGGGTAATTCGCTGCAGGGTCTGTGGTTTCAAAAAAATCCCCGCGTGAATGTCCGTTATGAGCAGCACGCGCAGCGGCGTGAGGCCTTGGGGCCATGCCGGTGGGGAGAGCTTCGATTCAACGAGACGAAATCGGCGATCAAGGACCCAGCAGTAAGGACTCCAGATATGGCGGAAAAGGGGATAGACGAAGCGGGAAAAAAATATATCCGCGTAACGCTCGGAGAGCTTGATCACACCGCGGTTCGGATTTACCCGGCGCCGCTCGTTACCGGTGACGTGGCGCGGCGGCGCCAGCTGATCTCTTTTGAATATTGACAGCTGATTGACAGAGGTGGGTCTTGGGACGCGCATGGCGATAGAGCCTATTGTAGCGCGCCGGCGTTAGGAGTCCACTTGGTAGGATAAATCTGCGCTATAGATCTGCCGCAAGGTTCGGTGTCATCTAGGTCGTCTGCTTGAGGAGAAGCGTGTGCGCTTTTTTTGCTAGGGCGATGCCGCGCTAAGCCGTCGTCAGCGAGAGTTCAGGGCTATCCATCGGTCCATTTTCTGTTCGAGAAGGTCGAGCGGCAGCGCGCCGTCCCGCAGCAATTCATCGTGAAAAGCGCGAATATCGAATTTCGCCCCGAGCGCCTTCTCGGCCTTCGATCGAATCGCCGCGATCCTGAGCTGGCCGATCTTATAGCCGAGGGCTTGCGCGGGAACCGCGATGTAACGGTCCACTTCGAGAGTCGCGCCGCTTTCGCTACTTAGGGCGGTATCCATCAAGAAATTGATCGCTTGCGCGCGACTCCAACCTTTGCGATGCAGCCCGACATCGACGACCAGACGAGCGGCGCGAAACAGCTCGGAACTGAGCCGGCTGAAGTATTGCGATGGTTCTTGGTAAAGTCCGAGCTCGGGACCGAGGCTTTCGGTGTAGAGAGCCCAGCCTTCGATGAAGGCGTTGTAGTCGGCGAAACGCTGAAAACGCGGCAGATCTTCGCGCTCCTGTTGCAACGAGATCTGAAAGTGATGGCCAGGAACCGCTTCGTGAAGATAGAGCGGCTCGGAAGCGGCGCGCGGATTGGTCTCGATACCCGCGGCGTTGACGTAAAAGATTCCCGGACGCGAACCATCGGGCGCAGCGGACCAATACTGCGAGGGCGCCGATCTCTCTCGGAATTCTTCGATCGTGCGGATTTCAAACGGCGCCTTGGGCGCATGGCCAAAGAGTTTTGCGACCCCGGGCGCCACGGTGCGTCGGATCGTCTCATAACCTTGAATAAGGCCGCTCCGGCTTTGATAACCGCGCGGCGCATGATCGTTGAGGTAGCGGGAGAAATCAGACAAGCTGCCGGTAAAGTTCTTCTCCTCGCGCATCCGCTCCATTTCTTTTTTGATGCGGGCGATCTCGCTCATTCCCAACTGAAAGATTTCTTCCGGGGTCAAGTCGGTCGTGGTTTGAGTCCTGACCAGATACTCATACCAGGCTTTGCCGTCCGGAAGGTCGGATAAGGCCACCGTGTTGCGGCTTTTGTCGAGGTATTCGCCTTCCAAGAAACTCAGCAAACGTCGGTAAGCGGGCACGATGCGCTGCTCAATGGCTTCCGTATAGGCGCGCGTCAGGCGGTTACGATCGGCTTCACTGAATTCGCCGGGCATGCGAACAACCGGCTGATAGAACAAACTTGTTTTGGCATCGGTGACGATCATCGCCTGCAATTTGCGGCAGCGCTCTTTCGATGACGACTCTGGGCTGTATGACTCCGACCGCGATGCCTTGGCGCATATTGGCGATCGCCGTGTCGACCCAGGTTTCAAATGCGTCGATGCGCTTTAGAAAATTTTCATAGTCGGTGACCGTTCGAAATGGATGGGCGCCGGCGCCGGAGCCAAGCAATGGAAATTCGACGGCGAGATTTGCCAGTTGGCGCACCGGCATGAGCTGTTGTTTAAACCGTAGACCGTCGAGGGCGAGCTGCAAATTGCGCGTAAAAACTTCGAGATAGAGACGGTCGCGCGAATCGACATCGGCTAATTTGATTTCGCCGGCACGACGGAGCGCGCGCTGAAACAGGCGGCGCTGCTCGGCAATATGCTCTTCGCTGATGGTAACTTCGAGCTGGTCGTCATAGCGATGGTCGCCGATTTCCGTGGCGAAAGTGGGAAAGAGGGCGAGGTCGGCCTCAAAAAAGCTCTCGAATATTTCATGGAGCTTGCGCGATTCGGTCGGACTTGGATGACTGGTAGGTGTTCGGCGAAATTTGTTTCGTCAGCGCGCAGCCGGACAAAGCCGCGCATGCGATGGCCATTGGCAAGAAAGTCGTGGCGGCAAACTTCGTCAGTAAAACAAGGTGTGTTCGGCGGCGGATAATCATTTGCTGTCAAGACTAGAGCAGACAAAAGGCAAGCGTCAAGCGTATCGTAGCCGTTGACTCGTAGATAATCAGGAGCAGGACAAGCTTGACTTTCCGAAGGCGAATCCCATATTTTCGCTCGCAGCATTGAAAGTTTTTTTCTCCACAGGAGATCATCCATGTCCAATCTGCAAAAAGTGCGGCGCGCATGTCATCGGGCGAAACTGTTGCTGGCGATCGGCTGGCTGCTCGCTCTTCCCGCCGCGGCACGCGCCGCTGAAAGTCCGCGCTCGGGCGGCGAGCTGGTTTTTGCCGTCGGGGAAATTCCGCCCTCGTTCGACGGCCATCGCGAAACGACTTTCGGCATGCTTCATCCCGTGGCGCCGCATTACAGCACGTTGCTGCGCTTCGATCCGCAAAACTATCCCAAGATCGTCGGTGATGTCGCGGAAAGTTGGTCTTTCTCGCGCGATGGTTTGACGCTGACCGTCAAGATCCGCAAAGGGATCAAGTTTCACGATGGCACGCCGCTCACGGCGCAAGACGTCAAGGCGACCTACGACAAGATTATTTTTCCGCCCGAAGGCGTCGCCAGCGCGCGCAAGGCCTTGTACGTAATGGTCGACAAAGTCGAAGCGCCCGACGATTCGACCGTTGTCTTCAAGCTGAAACACATCGCGGCGTCGTTTCTCGCCAACCTCGCCTCGCCGTGGAACTTCATCTACAGCGCCGAGCGCCTGAAAAAAGATCCGCGCTGGTATGAGAAAAACGTGATGGGATCGGGGCCGTTCATCTTCGGTGAGCACGTGGCCGGTTCCCATTGGACCGGCAAGAAAAATCCCAACTATTTCATGCCGGGGCGCCCCTATCTCGACGGCTTTCGGGCGATCTTCATCCGCGACACGGCGCCGAGAGTCGCGGCGGTGCGGAGCGGCCAAGCGATCGTCGAGTTTCGCGGCTTCAATCCGGCGGCGCGCGACGACATCGTGAAAACGCTCGGCAATAAAGCGGTTGTGCAAGAGAGTCCGTGGGCGTGCAATATTTTGCTGACGCTCAACAACGAGAAAAAGCCGTTCAGCGATGCGCGCGTGCGGCGCGCCTTGACTCTGGCCATCGACCGCAACGAAGCGTCGAAGGCACTGTCGCAGATCTCGGTGATGAAATATGTCGGCGGTGTGTTCCGGCCGGGATCGGAGTTCGCGACGCCGCCAGCGGAGCTCGTCAAGCTCCCCGGTTTCGGCAAGGATATTAACGCGGCTCGCGCAGAAGCCAAGAAGTTGCTCAAGGAAGCCGGCGTGCCGGAGGGGTTCTCGTTTGTCTTGAAAAACCGCAACGTCAAAGAGCCTTACGAAGTCAGCGGCGTTTACGTCGTCGATCAGTGGCGCAAGATCGGCTTGAACGTCACGCACATGCCGCTCGAGGGTGGACCCTATTTCAACGATCTGCGCCAGGGAAATTTCGACGCGGGCGTCGATTTCGACTGCGAGTTCATGGACGAGCCCGATCTCTATTTGCTCAAGTACCTGAGCAGCGAAGCCAGCGCGGTGAACTACGCGCGCTACAAAGACGCGACTCTCGACGAGCTTTACGAGCGCCAGAGCCGCATGCTCGATCTAAAAGAACGCTTGCCGCTTATCCGGCAAATGGAAAGGCGCGCCATCGGCGAGCAAGCTTATCAATTCCCGCTGCTCTGGTGGCAGCGGATTGTGCCGCACAGCAGCCGGCTCAAGGGCTGGAAAATCGGGCCGAGCCACTACGTGAACCAGGACCTGCGCGACGTGTGGCTGGCGCAGTGAAGAAATTAAAAATGCAGAATTAAAAATTGAAAATTAAAGAGTTGATGGATGCGCCAGTACGTGATTAAGCGCTTGTTGCTGATGATCCCGACCTTGTTCGGCGTTGCCCTGTTGGTTTTTTTTCTGCTGCGGGTGGCGCCTGGCGACATCGTCGAGCTGAAGTACGCCGGCAGCGGCACCTTTGCCCCCAAAGAAGCGCTCGATCGGGAGCGCAAGCAGTTGGGGCTCGACAAACCGTTGGCGCAACAGTTTGTCAATTGGATCGCCGGAGTCGCGCGCTTCGACTTCGGCAACTCGATGTGGACGGGGCAGCCGATTACCCAAGAAATCAAGATTCGTCTCGAATTGAGTTTACAGCTGGCGGTCATGGCGACTGTGGTGGCGATGCTGCTAGCGATTCCTCTAGGAACGCTGGCAGCGCTCAAGCAGGATACCTGGGTCGATTACGCCGTGCGGATTTTTTCCATCGGCGGACTCGCCATGCCGTCGTTCTGGCTCGGCATCGTGATCATTCTCGGCTTTCTTATCTTTTTCAAATGGATGCCGCCGCTGACGTTCACGTCATTCTGGACTGATCCGCGCGCCAATTTGGCGCAGCTCATTTGGCCGGCGCTGGCCGTCGGCTACCGCTATTCCGCCATGGCGACGCGCATGACCCGTTCGTCGGTTTTGGAAGTATTGCGCGAGGACTACGTGCGCACGGCGCGGGCGAAAGGGCTTTGGGAGCGCGCGGTGGTCGTCAAGCACGCGCTCAGCAACGCGCTTTTGCCGATCGTGACGGTGATCGGCTTGGAGTTCGCTTTTCTGATCGGCGGTCTGGTCGTGACCGAGCAGGTGTTCAATCTAAACGGTATCGGCATGCTGTTCGTCGAATCGATCACTCATCGCGACTACACGATGACCCAGGCATTGGTCCTGCTCGTCTCCTTCGTCTTTATTTTCATGAACTTCTTGATCGACTTGCTCTACGCCTGGCTCGATCCCCGAATTCATTATCGCTAGTCGTTTTATAGATCCGAGCTGAATCGATGCGCGCAATGCTTCGACGGTGGTTTGGGATCGCCGGCAATTTCGTTTGTGACCGTCCGCTGGGCGGCGCCGGCGCGGCGATCATTCTGCTCATGATTATCGCCGCGCTGCTGGCAAATTTTCTCTCACCCTACGATCCCTTGGAAAACGACTACGGCGCCATGTTTCAGGCGCCGGGCGCGCGGCATTGGCTCGGTACGGATTCTTTCGGCCGCGATGTGCTGTCGCGCATCCTTTACGGCTCGCGCACCGCTCTGTGGGTGGGCTTTTGCTCGTCTCTCGTCGGCACGACCATCGGCGCTCTGATCGGTGCGTCCTGCGCCTACTTCGGCGGCAAAATCGATCTGCTGATGCAGCGCCTCATGGATATCTTATTGTCGTTTCCTTTGATCGTGTTGGCGCTCGTGGTCGTGGCGGTTTTAGGCTCCGGTGTTTGGAACGTCATACTGGCGATCTCGATCCCGATGATTCCGCGCGCCGCGTTGGTGGTGCGCAGCAGCGCGCTGGCGTTGCGCCAGATGCTCTTTATTGAAGCGGCGCTGATCCTTGGTGCGAGTCACTGGCGGATTATTTCCCGCCACCTGTTGCCCAACGTGATGGCGCCCTATTTGATCATGTTAACGGCATTTCTCGGCCAGGCGATCTTGCTCGAAGCGTCCTTGTCCTTTCTTGGTTTGGGTGTCGCCGAGCCGGCGGCGGCTTGGGGTTTGATGCTGCGCGGCGCGGCGGTGGAATTCGCCGAGCGGGCGCCTTGGATGGCGCTTTTTCCCGGCTTGGCGATCAGTCTCGCCGTGTTCGCTTTCAACGTCTTCGGTGATTCGCTACGCGACGCCCTCGATCCGAAGCTGCGTCTGCCGTGACATCTTGCCCGGCATCTTCGTTGAATTCCACGTAAGAAGACGAGTCCAAGCACAACGGACTTCATCGAGGGAGAAGAACGGATTGGCTTTTGCTGGATTGGCGTCGGATTAAAGGCGAGCGAACTCGCGGTCAGTCGTGACCCCTCCACAGATCGATGTTTTTTGATCCGCTACGGTTCCCGTAATAACTCTGCTGAATTTTGAACAATTCGGATCGAGTCATCTCGGTTTTGATGGTCGCGCCTTTCTTGTCCACATAGTCGAAGGCGACGCGGCGCTGGTCTTTAAATATTCTAACTAACTGGCCGTCCGCGGCGTCGATGATTCTGCCGATGGTTCGAAGGGCTTCACCGAGGTTGTTGATATCGGGGACTTTGCCGGCTTGGGCCCGACGATGCAACCCGGCGCGATCCAATTGGTTTACTTCTTCAGGGTGATAGCTGTGCTCATAAGTCGCCGTATCGGCGCCTTCCGGCGCTTTATCGAGGCGATAAGTGGCGAGTTTGTGGAAGACGTTTTTTAGACCCGATTTCTCCGCTGGAGGACTCTTTTTTTCCGCCCGTTTGCGATCGCACCGAACCTGCGTTTCGAAGCTCTCCTCTTTATAGACAATTTCCACTTGATGCGGGATCAACTCGTTTAGATCCTGGCCGATCGCTCGGAGCGCGCGGGCGAAATATCCGCCGCTGTCGCTCGACTTTACTTTGAAGGATTCCGGTAATTTCACGATAGTTAAAAAAATCGGCCGTTTGCTTGATCACTTAACCGCGTGAGCGGGGTGCCGGCTGGTCTGCCGGAAATTCGCGAATCCATGGGCGATTGAGAATCAGCGATCAAACGGGCAGCAAATTCCCGAAAACTTACCGGGCGGGGCGCGAATGGAATGTTTTTTCTCGCAAACGCCATCGGAGCGCGAGAGAGTATCTTTGTCGTAATGAAGCTAGGTCGACTCGTCCGCCTCGACGCCGGTGCGCTCTGCTGCGTAGCGCTGCTGCAGTTGATACAACTCGGTGTTGTCCAGTTCCTCTTTGCGCGATTGGCCGTCAGCGTCCCGATACTCGAACACGATTTGATGCAAGTCTTTGAAGACTCTGACGATCCGGCCTTTTCGCGCATCGATCACTTTGCCAATTGTCCGCAATCGTTCGCCCAGCGTGTAGATGTCGGGCATGCCGTCGGTGTAGCCGCGCTGATTCGTTGCTTGCTCGTCCAGGCGATCGATGTCATCACTATTGTAGGTTCGCGTGAACGGCACGAATTCCAATTCAGGCTCGTGTATCGGCGGCCGGACGATCGCTGCGGCCATTTTGCCGAAAGCCTTTTTGAGACTCGCCAGCGAAGAAGCATTTTTTTCATCGATTCTACTTTTCGTGCACAGGCCATGAGCGATGAAGGTCTCATCCTGAAGCTCGATCGTAACATTTTCCGGAACCAAGTCAGCCAGGTCTTGACCGATCACTCGCAACGCACGAGCATAAAATCCAGAGGTTTGTTCGATCATAAGTTTGACGAGCTCAAAGAGCTGCACAGGTTAATGAGTCGACGGCGAGTAAGAGATTTTGATTGGAGCTTGGCTCTTCTGTTCGATGGCAGTCCCACCTAGGGTTCCCAAGCATAGGGTCAGCGGCGGTCTGAGATCATTCAATGTGCAATAGCTTACTCCAAAACCGAAAAACGTCAACAAAAAATTTCTTGTTTCGGGAAAAACTGGGTCTGAAAAAGAAAGATCGTGTCATTTCGAGCCAAAGTTAGACGGCGAACCGTTCTGAGGCGGGCAGTAGATACTCGGCCTGAATATCTTAGCTTCCGTGCGTTGCTTGCGTCGAAGTCGGCTTGACCCCGCTCGACGCGCCGTAATACAAGAAAAGTACGCCGTACATCGGCGGCGACATTAAATCAGCGGAAAGGAAACCGATCATGGCTGCAACCAATCTCAAGCGCGCGGGCAACGAGCTGGGCGCGAAGACCACTTACCAAATCTTCCTCGAGAAAGAAGGCGTGCCTACGGTAACCGGGTTTCACATCGAAGACATCAACGCAGTCGGCCTGCAGCCTTGGGCGCGCGTTGGCGGCCGCGGCGCTTATCTCAATTTGGAGGGCTCCGAAGGCGTCGACGACTGCTTTATCTGCGAGATCGCGCCGGGAAAGTCTCTCGAGCCGCAGAAGCACATGTTTGAGGCGCTGATTTATGTCGTCAGCGGCCGCGGCGCGACGACGGTCTGGCAAGAAGGCGGTAAAAAACAAACTTTCGAATGGGGCGAGGGCGCGCTGTTTTCACCGCCGCTCAACGCCTGGTATCAGCATTTCAACGGCCAGGGTGATAAGCCCGTGCGGCTCTTGGCGATGACCAACGCGCCGACGGTGCTAAATCTCTATCACAACATCGATTTCGTTTTTAACTGTGACTTTCGTTTCACCGACCGCTATGCCGGAGAGGAAGATTTCTTCAGCGGCCAGGCGAAGATTCCCGGCGAGGGATTTCACGACACGAATTTCGTTCGTGACGTGCGTGCCTATGAATTGCCCGAAAGAAGAGATCGCGGCGCGGGCGGCAAGATGCTGATGATCGAGATGTCGAACAACGTCATGTCGGCGCATATTTCTCAGTTTCCGGTTGGAACCTATAAAAAGGCGCATCGCCACGGCGCCGGCGCGCACGTCATCATCCTCAAGGGCGAAGGATTTTCGCTGGTGTGGCGCGAGGGCGACGATATCAAACGCTACAACTGGCGCGCCGGCAGCCTGCTCGTGCCACCGGAACGGTGGTTTCATCAGCACTTCAACATCGGCGGCGAGCCGGCGCGCTATCTGGCGCTCAAACCATTCAGCAGCCGAAAGTTTCCCGGCTTACGTAAACAGTGGGGCACGTCGGAGAGCGTCAAAAACGGCGGCGATCAAATCGAGTACGAGGACGAAGAGCCGCGCATCCGCGCAGATGTTCGAAGCGGAATTGGCGAAACGCGGCGTCGCGAGCCAAATGGGCAGTGTTTACAAGGCGGCGAGTTGACTGTGAACATTGTCACGAGAAAACTTTGTTGTCTGCTAATAGGGTGCATCGCTATTTGCGCGCCGAATTCGCCTGTCGATGCTGCCGACAAAGTGCGGATCTCAGTAACCAACCCCAATATGTCCTTTCTGCCGTCCGGAGTCGCTTTCAAAAAAGGTTTTTTCAAAGACGAAGGCCTCGACGTAGAGATCATTCGCATGAACGTGCCGAACATTATCACCGCGCTTGTAACCGGAGACGTTGCCTATACCTTGCTCTTCGGCTCGGTCGTGCGCGGCGCGCTTCGGGGTATGCCGATGCGTGCTCTCGCGAGCCTCTTGGATGGTTCAACTCACGCCTTGGTCGCCAAGCCTGAATACAAATCGGGCAAGCAACTTAAGGGAAAAATTGTCGGCATCGGTAACTTCGGCGGCACCGACGAGGTGGCTGGTCGAATGATGCTCAAATCCTTTGGTCTGGATACGGAGAGAGATCTCAAGTTCATCGCCCTGGGGCCGGATCGAGCTCGTCTCGCCGCGCTGAAGGAAGGTCTGGTGGATGTAGCCGTGATTGCCCCGCCCGGTGACGCCCTAGGAGGGCAGATGGGATTCAACGTCCTTCTCAGAGCGTACGAGGTTTTTAGTTTCCCATTCATCGGCATCGGCGCCAATCTCAAAACGATCAAGGAGAAGCCGGACGAGGTTAAAAAAGTTGTAAAGGCCATGGTGCGAGCAAACCGTTTTATCCGGGACGACAAAGAAGGCGCTGTGCGGATCCTGATGGAATGGGGGAAGATAGAGCGTGACCACGCTGTGGCCTCCTACGATTCCACCTGGAAGGTCTTCAGTCCGGACGGAAATATTCCACCCGAAGGTTTGCGCATGGTGTTAGAGCAAGCCAAGGCGGAACTCAAGCTAACGCGCGATCTGCCCCTGAGTGAAATCATCGATTTGGCGCCGCTTCAGGCGGCGCAACGAGAGATGGGGATCAAAAAACCCTAAGGGGCAATTGACTGACCGAAGGAACACCAGAAGATGTCGGAAGAAGAACTTTTACGCGAACTCGATGAAAAACTGCGTGGCTTGAGTGTCGAAGGGTTGTGGTCGCCGGCCTCCGACGCAGACATGGCGACTTACAGCAAAGACCCGCATACATCGGTGCTGCCGCACGTGTGGAAATGGCCGGCGCTCTACGAGGCGATCCAGACGGTGGCGAACATGCATGGTCTGGACGGCAAAGCCGAGCGGCGCGTGCTGCGGCTGATCAATCCCGCCTACCAAGACGAAAAAAACCGCCGGCAACGAACGACGACACATACGATGCTGATGACCTTGCAACTGCTGAAACCGGGCGAGGTGGCGCACGATCATCGACATAACTTCGCTGCGTTCCGCTTTATCCTCAAGGGCACCGGCGCATACACGATCGTCGAAGGCGAAAAAATTCCCATGCAGGAGGGCGACCTTATCCTCACGCCGTCGATGACGTGGCATGGACACCGCAACGGCGGCGAGCCCGTGGTCTGGCTCGATGGTTTGGATAATCCCTTGCTGTTCTTGCTCCAGGCGATCACCTGGGAAGCATTTCCCGGCGGCCTCCAACCCATGAAGCCGGTTTCCGAGCACACCACGTCGCGCGTCGGCACGACGCGGCCGACTTGGGAAAAAGCCTCGGAACGTCCCACGTTATAACTTGCACTACAAATGGCAGGATACCTACGAGAAGCTGCAATGCCTGAGCGATGGGCCGGGAAGTCCTTTCGATGGCGTGGCGTTGGAATACGTCAATCCGGACGGTGGTCACACAATGCCGACGTTATCCTGCGGCATGCAAATGCTCCGTCCCGGGGAAATCACCAAAACGCATCGGCACAATTGCAGCACCATCTATCACGCCTTTAGAGGAAACGGCGCGACGGTCATTAACGGTCAAAAATTCGAATGGGAGCAGGGCGACTGCTTCGTCGTGCCGCTGTGGAGCTGGCACAGCCATCAAAATCGCTCTCAAACAGAGGCCGCGATACTTTTTTCGGTGAGCGATCTGCCGGTCATGGAAGCGCTCCAGCTTTACCGTGAGGAAGCGGGAGAAGGGGCGTGATCTTCGACCTGATTTTTTGGATGGTCTGTATTGCCGATGTTAGTTTTTGAAGATGATTGTTCGTCGCCCAGTCGTTTAACTGCGCTGCCGTGGCACATCGACGCCACGGCTTGATCAACAGCGCGTTGAGCAGCGTCGCGACGGCGAGAACCAAAAACAGTCCCCACATTACCCTCGTGTAGCTTTGACTACGGTCGTAAATCGCCCCGGCGAGGACCGGCCCGGCGACGCTTCCCCACATATAGAAAAAACTCAACATGCCGCGAATCGTCGCAAAGTACTTCCGTCCGTAGAAATCTCCCACTGTGGCCCAGACGATCGGAAACGAAGCGTCGAGCAGAGTGTAAAAACTTGTAAACAACCAAAGCTGCCAGCGCAGCGCGTCACCGAGCAGCGGCAGCACCGCGAGCGCGGGAGCGAGATGGCAAAGCGTCATCAGTCCCGGCTTGTTGACCGGGTGCGAGTGAAATGACGGCGAGATAGATGATCAGAAAATTGGTGTAGCTCTCTACCCAGGACAGAAGGATGTAACCGATGCCGGCGAGAAACGCGGCGACAACGATGATCGGCCGCGGTCCGAAGCGATCGATCAAGTAGCCGACGAAAGGCGCTTCGATGGCGCCTTGGGCGCGCGAGAGCGAGAAGGCAAGCGAAGTGGCAGCGCGGCTCAGCCCCAGGTCTTGGCTGATTGGTAGCAAAAAAACCGTGAAGCCGTATTGATGCAACCCGCCGCCGACCACACGGATCGCGGACACCAATCCGATCATGCGCCAGCCGTAGAAGATACGCGACTATGCAGCGGCGACGTTGGGGATGATCATGAGGCGGCGTGTCGCGCTGCGGCGATACGAGATGTTCACGACGGCCTCGCCGTCGCGATACTGCCAAATTTTCGCGCGAGCTTTATGCTCGCATGAATAGCGAAAATCAGAACACGACGGATCGCTAACGGCTCGACAAGACTTGTCCGCCCATATTGGTGATTTTATCCAAGCGAATCACCACCGCGGCGCCTTTGCGTTCGGGATCCTTATCGAGCTCTTCCTTCACCGTGCGCCCCATGACCTGATCGCGGATCGGTCCGTCTTCATGCAGGGTTGCCGTGCCGTGAAAGCGCCACGCCGCTTTCGTTTTGGCGTCGCGGAAAAGCACGATGACGCGCGGGTTCTCTTTCACGTTCTTGAGATGCACCCGCTTCGTCCGCTCCCAATAGGCGAGTGACTCGGGGTCAAACACCATCATGCTGCCTTTGTAGCCGATATCCGGCTCGCCGTCGCCGGAAACCGTGGCGAGAATGCACGGAGAGCCGTTGGCCAAGGCGTTATCAACCAGCTCCTTCATTTGATCATTTATGGCAATCATAGGTCACCTCCTGGAGCGTAGTAATTATAAAATAAGCAGGCTGCGGTCAAATTGAATCACTCCGCCCGCTGCTGATGCATCCAAAATCGCCTATCCGCAGTTCGTCATTCCCGCCTTTAAGCGTGAATCCAGGCGAATCGGGATCTGGACCCAGTAAACCATGAAGTTGCCATGCATGAATGCAACCTTCGAGACTTGATCGCGATATTTAGGCTCGACGTAGCGTTGCCAAAGATGCTGCGGCTCATGCATGTGCGCGTCAGCGTCGGTGACTTTGAAATTTTTCCACATAAGCATATCTGATGGTCACCTCGTTATAGGCTCAGAAAATCAAATATTAATACTGGGCCCTAGACTGCAACTTCGCGCATTCGCCTCGAGCGGCGACCATCATTTCGCGATGGTGATGACATGTGCTTGGATTTTGCCATCCACGGCGCCGCGGCCAAACCGATGCGCGATAGCTTCCGCAGCGACCGTGGTTGCGTTCGCCAGCTGAGAGATTCCGTGCTTCTATCTCGTTTCGCAGCGGCGTGCCTTGACAATAGGCGATGGCGGGGTGGTCGCACGACGCCGCGTGGCTGCGGGACGCCAGTGTTGTGATTTCAGGGGACGCCGTGAACCCGCCAGCCGCGAGATCTCGTTCAATGGTCTCAACGTCATGATAGCCGTGCGGTGTCCGCGCGAGAAAGCGCGGCGGATCATGCGGGAAAAGCGCCTCAAGCGCAGTCGTCACGGTGTCGGCGAACTCATTCTCTTCGATACGATCCCACGCGTTGAAAATGAAAATACCGCCCAACCTGAGCACTCGGCGTACTTCCGAATACGCTACCCGTTTTTCGGGGAAAAACATGACTCCGAACTGGCATACGACTGCGTCGAAGGCGTCGTCGGCAAAGGGAAGCTTCATGGCATCAGCTTGGCGCCAAGTGACCGGATGCTTGGTGCCGCGCACAGCGGCTTGGTCGAGCATCGACTGATTCAAGTCCGTGGCGACGATGGAGACGGTCTCCGGTAGCGCCGATGCCATGGCACGGGTCACGACGCCGGTGCCGGCCGCGATCTCGAGCACTCGCGCCAAAGGTCTTGACGCTAAGCGCGCCACAAGGTCCGCAGCGTATGGCTCGAAGATCAGCGGAACCAAGTAGGTTTCATAAAGTTCCGGGATCGAACCGGCGAAGACTTTGTCTGTTCCGTAGTCACTCATTCTGTGGGGGCCTCGGCGTGGACTGTTGCGGGATTTCGTGGCGCTAATTCGGTCTGCGCGATGGATGCACATGGGTGGGTTCATGCAGCCTGTTACTCGATGTTTGCGCCATGACGTACTGCGAGTTTATGCTCCAATGGTCTGCCAATGATCCGCTAGGCAGATTTACTCGGCTGTTGGCGGCACCTGCGTTAGTGTCTCGAACCTCCACGTGCCATTTACCCAATTCGAGATTTTTGCTGGCGATCTCGCCTTCCTACTGCTTGACGTGTTTTACTAGTTGTCGCGGGCCGACTTCGCCGCCGTACACGTTGTTCTTTCGCATCCACTGCCAAGCCCTCCGCTGCACTGGTTCCCTTCATTTCGAGCGGGTCCGGGATGCGGTAGAGGACCTTGCCATCTTTGAGGTTGCCTATGCGGATCCCTCGTTTCCATCCCGGGTGTGGAGCCACACCGTTGGACTCGGAGTCGGCCACATAGATCATGTCGCCCCTGATGTAGACACCGCTTGGGCGACTGAATTGTTTCCACTCGCCGAGATACTTCCCTTGCTGATCGAATATTTGGATACGCATGTTGCCCCGGTCGGCAACAAAGAGTCGTCCCTCGGCATCCATGGCCAAGTCGTGAGGTCCTCTAAATTCTCCCGGTCCGGATCCCAGCTTACCGAATGACTTTATGAACTTGCCGTCCTTCGTGAATTTGGAGATGCGTGAGACGGTCTCCGGCGGAGCTTGAGGATTCTGGTTGTGGCCCTCGGATATAAAGATGTCGCCATTGGACGCAATCACGACGCTGGTTGGTTGGGTCAAGGCGTTCGGAGGATTGCCTTCCGATCCGGGCTTCCCAATCCTCAACAAGACATTGCCATCGGGACTGAACTTGACGACGATGTGCCCCTTTTCCTTTTCTTCAGGGAACTTAGCGAGCTCCCGCTCGTTTGCCGATCTTTGGTCAGCCACCCACAGGTTGCCGTCCCGGTCCATAGAAATCTTGTGGGGAAAAATAAACATGCCGGCGCCGAAGCTTTTCATCAAGTTGCCGGAAGAATCAAACTTGAGAATCGGTGACAGGGTTGAACCGGCGCAGCTGTCGTACTGGAACGTGGACGCACCAGGAGGGGTATCGGGATTCGCGCCGCATCGGTCGGCAACCCAGACGGATTCACCGTCGTTATCGATGGCGACGGCATTCAGCGCGCCCCACTTTCTTCCATCAGGGAGTTTTCCCCACGGTGCGGTGGTTCGATACGGATTGGGCAAGTCATTGGTAGGCTCGATTTCATCCTGAGTGTACGCTCCGCCACCACACACCGTCAGTACGGCGACAGTGATGAACATCATCCACCTCGACCGATCCGCGTTTGTCATCGGCGCACTCCTTGAAAGAATCCGTTCATGATCTCGATTGGCACACGAGCGAAACTTTAGAGTACTCTACGACGTAGCTCTGGAAAAACCTTTGATACTTTACTCAGCAGATAATCACCATAGGTCCCGCTAAATTCGTGAACGCTGGCGCGATCCCAACGCTCTTCCTTGTTGTCATTTGCTTTCGCGTCAATCTCTATCGGCCGGACTTCCGCGCTGAAGTTTGGGTCGAAGAAGAACGGAAATGATAAACGATTGTGCCCGGCGAGATTCCGCACGCGATGAGGCGTGGATAAATAGCGCCCTCCCGTCATGCGATCCAGCATGTCACCTATGTTGCACACAAACGAGTTAGGTATGGGCGGCGCGGCTACCCAACGGGACTTTATTTTTATCTCTAAGCCTCCCGACATGTCTTGCCTGAGAATAGTCAGCAGTCCATAGTCGGTGTGTTCCCCAACTCCCAAGTTTGATTCAGCCGCTGTGTTAGGCGGATGCGGAGGATAGTTGAAGATCCGAAACAGTATCAAAGGTTCTGATGTATACCGGTCGAAAAAGTAGGATTCTTCTAAGCCGAGGCTGAGAGCGATGCCGGCCATCAGTGAGTGGCCGAGCGTTGTCAACGCCGCCATGTAAGCCAAAACGGTTTCCCGGAATTGCGGTATATCGGCTGGAAAAAGGTTTGGGCCATGCAGCGGCGTCCCCGCTATCACAAGCGGGTGATCATCCTCAAGCTCGGCGCCAAAGTAGATCCCCTCCTTTAAATCCGGCTTGCCGGATGTGAGCTCGCCGCCGACGGGGAAGTACCCGCGCCAAGCTCTACCCCCATGCGACATTTTGATTTCGAGCTTTGTCTCAAGATCTTGCGCGAAGAATTGCCGGCTCACTTCCTCAAGCCGCCGCTGGAGATGTTCGTCCACACCATGACCGACAATATAAAAGAACCCCCAGTCGCGACATGCTTGTCCAATTCTGCCCGCGACTTCGTCGCGATCTTCTTTTCCCGACACCAGCGCACTTACGTCGATAACAGGAATATGTAAGTGACTTGAGTGTGCCATCTTGTCTCTGCGCGAAGATCTATTGCTTGCAACGTTTAACGCTCCAGTTGAGCGACGCGAGGTTTTGCGAGACTCACTCCGGTTGGTTAGGGCTGTTCGTCGAGTTCTTTGAGGACTCTCCCATCCTCCGTTCTCCACTCAATAAGTCCGTTCGCGCTGCCGCCCTCGATCACCGCTGCGGCTGCACTAGGACTAGAAAACTCTGTATCTTTGGTAAACTCGTAAAAGCCGACCTTCTTGACGAGCGTGCCGTTGGCAATCAACTGGTTGCGGAGCGTAAGCACATACGGATACTTCTTTGCCGACTCGCGTTCCTGCAAGACAGCCGTAGAGCCTCGAAACACCACAAAACCGTCGGGTGTGCGACGACCACGTCCTTCAGCGCCCTTCATGCGGCAGAAAAGAATGCCGCCGGATTGCTGCTTGGCGGCTGGTTGTCCGACGGGGATTAGAAGGTCGGAGCCGAGCACCGGCAACAGCTGACGAATGTGCGAAAGGAACACCTCCATATCTTCGCGGTCGGATTCGGGTAACTTCGCGCCACCAGGTTGGTTCTGCTCAAGTGTGCATCTGCCGACTTGTGCGGCTTCCGTGAGGACCCTGTTCTCGATATATCTCACATGAGCCTTAGTCAGATTTTCATCTTTGCTGACAAACACTATCGCTGAAATCCAGAATTCCTTGGTCTTATGCTGCTTAAGGCGCTCGCGGATAACCTCAGCCTCGCCGATATACGCGCGCAGTGAGCCGGAGAGAGGATCGCTGCCGGACAGAATGTAAACACCCGCTTTGTCAAGTTCCTCGCGTTGAAGCAGCTCGTCGAGCTCTGTTCGCGGCGCTGCTATTGCTTTGCCAGTCCAATTGGAGATTTCGGCTGTTCGCAGACTCTTCGCATCTCCGCGAGGCAAAAAAAGTTTGATTGTCGCTGACGTCATGGCTGGTTTTAGCAGGATCCTAGCTGACCACGGACGTCGTTACCGGTGCATTGATTGAGCGCCTTTTTAACAACAAGTAGTCCCGCGCGATTCTTTCACGGCTCAACTGAGTTGCCTATGAACGAAGTCGATGATCTTGTCCATCGCCCGCGCCGCGTTTGATGAGTTCGCGTTTCTGCCGATGAAGCCTTCGGCTTCGCCTTCGAATAGTTCCAGCTCTAAATGGCCGCCAGCTTTGCGGTAACTTTCGACGAAGCGTTCGCGGTCGGGTTTGGGATGCGCCATGTCGGCGGTGCCTTGAATGTAGAGGGTAGGGGGTAATTCCACTTTTTCTCCGCGTTCGAGCGCGCGTGTGGGGCTGCCTTCGGACATAGCTTCCTCGGTTTCCCAGAATTGATCATGGCTCGGCAGCACACGGTCGGCAAACTCAGTGTGCGCTCCGCCGCGGGTCTTGAGATCTTTGGCGTAGCGATAGCGCCCTAAAGGATCGATGACGGGCCAACACATGACGATGCAATGCACGCTGGCGTCGACCTGCGCCGCTCCGGCGGATAGCGGCAGCGCTGAATAGCGAGGATCGCGCGGCCGCATCGCTGCGAGCATCGCTTGATGCCCACCGCTCGAATTTCCGAGAAGTCCGAAACGTTCAGGGCGGCTACGCAAATCGCCGGAGCGGTTCTTGAGCCAGCGGATCGCATAATTGATATCGGCCAGCGCAGCCGGATAAGGCGCAATAGGTGGCATTCGCCAATCCAACGCGGCCACCACTACGCCGCTTTTTGCCAGCGCCTCGTTGAGCGCCGTGTCATTAATGCGGTCGCCTCGACACCAGGCGCCGCCGTGAAGCTGGACTATGAGCGGGAACGGGCCGCTGCCGGCCGGTTTGAACAGCCGAAGCAAGAGCGGGTTGTCGCCGTGGCGAAGATACTCAATGTCCTCGATTTCAAGATCGTGATTCGTTAACACGATTGCTTCCATGATTGCCTCCTTGCACCTTGGGCTACGTCCCGACACGACACACCAGATACAAAAGTAGCATCTCGTCTCACAAGTGCGATTAGTAGATCATTGCATCATGCACCGTCAGTCCGGTAGAAGCGGAAATCTTGTGGCCCTTCGAAGTCTTGGATTTGGGTTCGCGCTAGCTGTCGCCCGCTTGGCCGGAATGAGGTTCCAAGTGTCCATGAGATAAAAGACATCGCCTACCAAGCCTTCGGCTAATCCACCGCAACCAGTTTGCCGTCGCGATGCTCCACCGTTTTGCCCGTCATCTCCATGCCGGCTTGCGCGGCGAGGACGAAACCGTTGCCGAGCGTTTCAGGACCGGGCAGGCGCTTGCGCGCTTCTTCGGGCGCGTCTTCAGTGGCGATTGCTTGCTTGGGACTGAAGGCGACGACACAGACGTTCCATTCGCGTTCTTCTTCGGCGACGAATCGGGTGAACGTGCGGATGGCATCCTTGCTGACGACGTACGGCGACGCGCCATGATTTTCCGGCCGTCCGCCGCCCCAGAGATTCACGATATTTCCTGAACGGCGTTCTTCCATGAAAGGGACGACGTACTTGGTGCAAAGAAAGGTGCCGCCGAGGTTTGTCTGTATCACGCTGTCCCAGAAATCTTTGCTCAGATAGCGCACGCGCGGCCAGCGCGGTATGCCCCAATTGAAATGCGGCACGATGCCCGCGTCGTTGATCAACGCATCGATCTGGCCGAAACGGTCCGCCACTTCGAAAACCAACCGGCGCACGTCTTTTTCGTCGCGCACGTCGGTTGGCACGGCAAGAGCTTCCGCGCGCAGATTTCGTATCTCGCCGAGCGTCTTATGCATGCGCTCGCCGTCGGCGTCGGCGAGCACGACCTTTGCGCCGGCTTTGGCGAGCGTGAGCGCCGCATGTCGGCCAATGCCTTTGGCGGCGCCCGTAATAATCGCAACTTTACCTTGCATAAGATTCCCCTCCGCAGAATTAGGCGTGGCTTGAATCGGGTCTTGTGTTTTCTCATCACTCCAGTACTCCAATACTCCAGTTCATCCCGGCCCAATTGGAATGATGGAGTGATGGAGCGTTGGGTTTTTTTAGCCTGCGGTTTCTTCGGCTTTGAAGCCGATATCTTCGTGACTGTTGTCGCAGAAGGGTTTTGTTTTCGACGCGCCGCAGCGGCAAAGGTAGAGCGGATCGATAGCGCTCTCGGCATACTCCTTACCCGTGTGGTCCACGAGTTTGGCGCCGCCCGAGATTTCATAGGGGCCGTTTTTTAGGGCCTTTACGATTACGTCAGCCATAATCTTCCTCCTTGGGCTAAGATTTCGAAAACATCTCACACCGGGCAAATCGGTTCAATGACTTGGTCTAAGTGAAGCATGCCACGGCAGTCGCGGCAAAGTCACCATTGCCCGCCTCGTGACGGTTGTGGTACTAGGGCGCTATGAAAAATTTCATATTTATTGCGACTCTGATTCTTTCATTTTGGTTGAGCGGCTGGACCGAGGCGCAGGAAAAAATACGTGTCGGCCAGGGCTCGATCAGCTTGCAATCGGGCCTCATGCATATCGGCAAGGATCGCGGCTTATTTGCCAAGTATGGCCTCACGACCGAGACGATTTATATTCCCGGCGGCTCGACCAATGTGCAAGTCTTGGTCTCCGGCAATCTCGATCTCTCGCAATTGAGCGGCGCGCCGGGTGTCGCGGCCAACCTTGAAGGCGCGGACATCGTTTACTTCGCCGGACTCCTCGATAAATTAAATTACCAATTGATCACACGCCCGGAAATCAAGGGTGTTGAACAACTCAAAGGCAAAAAATTCGGCGTCAGCCGCTACGGTTCTTCGGCGGATTTCGGCATGCGCGCCATGCTCAAGCGGGTCGGCGTCGACCCGATAAAAGATGCGACCATCTTACAGATCGGCGATGAACCGGCGCGCATCGCTGCGATCAAGTCCGGTAACATCGACGGCACGGTCGCCAATGCGCCGTTCGGCATCGAGGCGGAGCGACTCAAGCTGAACGTCGTCGCCGACTCGGTCAAGATGGACATCCCTTTTTTCAACACCGGCTTGCTCGGCAGCAAGCGATTCTTGGACAAGCAGGAGGCCAGAGTGATGAACTTCCTGCGCGCCTATCTCGAAGCGATCAAGATTATGAAAACGGAAAGAGAGTACTCGATCAAAGCGCTGGCGCAATTTACCCGCGTGCAAAATCTCAAGGCAGTTCAAGAAGGCTACGATTATTTTGTCAAGCAACTCGAGCCGGTGCCGTATCCGTCCGTCATAGCGATGCAGGCGGTAGTCGACCAGATCGCCGAAACGAATCCGAAAGCGAAAAGCGTTGACGCAAAGAATTACGTCAACGATCGCTATCTCAAACGGCTCGAAGAAGAGGGGTTCGTTAAAAAGATTTGGGGAAAATGAGAACCGTCAGACGGCTATCGATCGAACGATGACCAGACAACGCGCAAGCCTGGAGGGAAGGCTCTAGCGATCGTCTAATCTCCGTCACGAGTATTCATCGCGATCTCGACGCACGCCCGTTGCTCAGCTTGCTTTAGATCCTTGTCGTTGGGATTGATCGCCGGACCGTAATGATCAACGAGTATCGCGCCACAACTCTGGTCAACAAAAGCGTACTGCACGCGAAGGTATCCCGGGATATCGGTTTTCTCTTCGCTGATGATGACAATGGAGCCGTTGGAATGGTCGGAACTTTGAAGGTCTTCGACCGATCCCGTCGGGGCACGGCTTTGCGTGTAAGCGCTCGACGCTATCAAGGAAATCGTCAGGGCAATAATAAATCCAAGACTTTTTGCGTACATTAATTTCCTCCTTTCGAATGCCGCCCCTCCAGGCTTTTGTCGCTCAATAGTGTACGAGGCAATTTCGATACCAGGAGGGTTGATCGATATGATAATTCGACTTCGACCGCTGACGGCGTTTGCGTTCACTCACTCTGTCGGCAATTAGCTGCACACTTTTCCCTTCAACGCGAGTGATTGGAGCCAGATCTCTTTGTGATTTTCTTCAGGTCAAGGTAAGACTTTCGACCCAGCCGACATCTGCTCTGGAGCCGGGTTGGCGGCGGGCTAGGTCATTTCTCTAAAAATTCGCAAACCAATTTTGCTGTCTCTTCGGGCTTCTCTACGTGGGCGCTGTGGCCGGCGCCGGGGATGATTCGTAATTCGCTGCTATTCGGAATCAGTTTCGCGTAGGTTTCGCCGTGGGAGCGCGGCACGAAGTTGTCTTTTTCTCCCCAGATGACGAGCGTCGGTGACGTGATTCGATGCAACCGGTTTATCAGCGAGTGATTGTAGAAGTACGGCGGCTTGAAACCGATGCGCGAGCTTAGGCGCAGCATCTGATAGCGGCGCACTTCGTCTTCCAACTCGCCTTTACCGTCGGGAAACATTTCAAGAGCCATCGGGTGGTCGGCGCTGGAAAAAAGCATTTCCCGCAAAGTTGTGTAGCTCGAGCCGTACTCGGGCTGCGCCATCATGAAGATATCGCCGATCAGCGCGCCTTGGACAAACAGGCCCGAGGCACCGATTAAAACCAGCTTGCGAATTTTTTCCGGGTGACGCACGGCGAGTTCGGCGGCGATCCAGCCACCGACGCAACTGCCGACGAGATCGAATTGCGTGAGGTTCAAGGCGTCGAGAACTTCGAGATAGTGAAAAACCACATCTTCGATGGTGTCGATGTCTTTGTTTTCATCGGTCTGGGCGCAGCCGGGATGGGCCGGCGCGATCACGCGGGTATGTTGTGCGAGTTTTTCATGAAACGGCAGCCAGCTTTCTTTCACCGAATGGACATCGGCGAAGCCGTGCAGATAAAGCAGCGGATTGCCGCTGCCGCTTTCCAAAACCTGAACTTTGCGATGGTCAACGTCGATGATCGGGCCGCTCAATGGACTGCCTCCGCCGATTGCTCGGGGTTGATGCCGGGATATTCCTCGGTGAATTGTTTCAAGGAAGCGTGGCGCAACGCCGGCGCGACTTTTTCCGCGAAGAGCTTCATGCTTTTGCGCGCCAAGTGGTCGGGCATGTTACCGAGCTGGAACTGAATCAACAGATTGCCGACCTTGGCTTTTTCGATGAGGCTTTGAATCCGCCGCGTGACCGTTTCCGGGCTGCCGACGATGATCGACTGCGATGCTTCGAGCTCTTCCCAGTTTTCCACGTCGCCCAATAGTTTTCGCCCGGGGGTGTAGTTCTTCATGTATTCGCGCCACGCGGCGGCCGGGATATACGGCACGCCGGGACCATAGGTCAGTTGACGGCCGACGCGGCGCAGGTGGCCCTTGAGACAGTTTTTCAAAAAATACCAGACGCCTTCTTCGCATTCCTCGCGCGCCTGCTGATCGGTCTCGGCGACGTAGGTCGACATCAAGATGCCGAAGCGAAACGGATGATACTTGTCACCATGCTTTTCCAACACCGCGGCAAACTCCTGTTGCGCGCGATGGGTCTCGCCGCCGTGACTGCGCGACGAGAGAAAATAGCAATAGCCGCGCTTGGCCACTTCGGTCATGGTCGAAGGGCTGCGCGAGCCGGGGATCCACACCGGCGGAAATGGTTTTTGCAGCGGCTTGGGCCAGAGATTCACATAGCGCAGTGGAAAATAGCGGCCCTCGTGCGCGAACGGCCCATCTTCGGTCCACGAGCGCACGATCAGATCGGCGGCTTCCCAAAACTTTTCCCGGGTGTTCGCCGATGGCACGTCGTAGTTGAAAGTCTCCGGACCACCGCCCGGCGCGAAGCCGGCGACGAGCCGGCCGTTGCTCATCTGATCGAGCATCGCGTATTCCTCGGCGACGCGCATCGGGTTCAAATGCAGCGGCAGAAGATTGCCAAGAATGATGATTTTACCACGCGAAGTATTTTGCGTCAGCGCCGCTGCGATCATGTTGGGCGAGGGCATCAAACCGTAAATGTTTTGATGATGCTCGTTCAACACCATGCCGTCGAAACCGAGCTCGTCGGCGTAGACGAGCTGATCGATATATTCCTGATAAAGCCCGCGCGCCTTCGTGTTGTCCCATAATCGGTTCGGCACCGTGACCCAGCCGCTAGATTCTTTTTCGTCGAAATCCTTGGCGAGATACGGATAGGCCATGAAATGCCAGCAAAAGAGTTGCACGGGTTTCATTATTCACCTCGGGAGCAGGTTGACTGTGGATTCGTGATCGCGGTTTAAGCTGCCATTTTTTCGAAATATAACTTCAATCGTCGATCCGACGCAAGCACAACAGCGGCAATCGTCCTTTGTCGAGAGAATTCACCCAGAGTGATCGAGGCGGCCCAATTCATCCGCGGCTCTCGCAATCGAGAATAGTCAAAGGTAAGATTTGCCTGGGTTCAATAAAACTACGAGGCTTTATTTGAAACGATTTGGAATGATCGTTTTGCTGCTGAGTTTGATCGCCTGTGGCGGCGGCAGCAGCGAAGTGGACTTCGCGCGTTCGCTGGCGGTAAAAGCGCCGGCCGAAATGGTGCTGCGCGGTGGTAAGATCATTACCGTCGATCGCGATTTCTCGATCAGGGAGGCGGTCGCGATCAGAGACGGACGTTTCATTGCGGTCGGCACCGATCGCGACATGCGCCCTTTGACCGGACCGAGCACGCGTGTCGTAGATCTGGCCGGCCGGACGGTCATTCCGGGACTGATCGATTCGCACATCCACGCGACCGTCGCCGGTTTGAGTTGGGATGATGAGATTCATTGGGAGCGCACGCGCTCGCTCGCCGACGGATTAAAACAGATCGAGGCGGCGACGAAAGCTAAACCGGCGGGTAGTTGGATCGTGGTTGGCGGTGGGTGGGTGCCGACGCAGTTTACCGAGCGCCGTTTTCCCTCTCGCGCCGATCTCGACGCGCTGGCGCCGAATCATCCCGTCTATATCCAGTACCTGCGCCAGGGAGCGCTGTTGAACAGTGCGGCACTGGCGGCGGCCGGGATCACGCGCAACAGCGCCGATCCGGCGGGTGGCAAATTCGAAAGGGACCCGAACAGCGGTGAATTTACCGGATGGTTGCAAGGCGTGCCTGCATGGCAGTCTGTCTACGAGAAAATTCCCCGGCTGTCGCTGGATAAAATGCGCCAGAGTCTCAAAAACTGTTTTCAGGAGCTCAATCGCTTGGGAATCACTTCAATCGGCGACTTGCACACGCGTGGCGTCGCTTTCGCGCAGCGAAGATTGCTGGGTGACATGGCGCGCTCCGGCGAGCTGTCGCTGCGGATGAATTTCTATATCGCCGCCAACGATCCCGGCGACGAGATCGAGCAGCTCAAAAGCGCGACCGAAGAAATCAAAAGGCTGCCGCAGAGCGATACGTTTCGCTTCGTTGGCTTCTATGAATCATCGGTTGACGACGTTTTGTCCGACCCGGGCGACAGCACTATGACATCCGACGCCAAAGAAAAGTTTCGTCGCTTGGCGCGCTTCTTTGCCGAGGCGGAGCTTAGTTTTCGCCTCGATGTCACTCATGACAGCAGCGCGCGGCAACTGCTCGATGTATTGGAGGAGGTTAACGCAACCAAGGCTTTTTCGCCGCGGCGCATCGGCTTCGGGCATCTGGAAGGCGCGACGGCCGAGACGATCGCGCGGATCAAGAAGCTAGGCGGCGGCATTGCGGTGCAGGACCGCTTGGCCATGACCGATGAGCGCGACACGGAGCTTTGGGGATTGGCAAAAGCGCGTAACGCGCCGCCGTTGCGCGCGATGATCGATTCGGCTATTCCGCTGGGCGCCGGCACGGACGGCTTTCGCTCGGCTAGCTACTCGCCGATGTTGTCGCTGTGGTGGCTTATCACCGGCAAGACGGTCGCAGGCTCGGCGCTGCGCGAGCGCAGCCAGAACTTGACGCGTGAAGAAGCGTTGCGTCTGTACACGATCGGCAGCGCCTGGTTTACTTTTGACGAAGGGCGCAAAGGCTCGATCGAAGTCGGCAAACTCGCCGATCTGGCGGTGCTCAACGCCGACTATCTAACCGTGCCCGAAGATCAGATCCGCTCGCTCGAATCGTTGCTGACGGTGGTCGGCGGCCGGGTGATTTATACGGCCGGTCCCTATAAGGGACTGGAACGGAAGTAGGCTTCAGCAAACAGACGTTACTGGAGGCAATATGGGTCATCGCCACCGAATTGCCGCTGCCGTCTTATTGGCTCTACTATTCAACGCGCATGCGATCGTGGCGGCAGAGAAGTTTTTTATCAGCATTCCCGGGCCGACGCTGAGTTATGTGCCGCTCTATTACGGCCAAGAAAAAGGCTTCTTCGCGCAGGAGGGACTGGACCTCCAAGTCTTGGTCGTGCGAGGGATCGTCGGCGTCAGCAGTCTGATGTCGGGCGAAATCGATGTGACCTGCCACGCCGGCAGTGGATTTTCGGCGGCGTTGCGCGGCGTGCCGGTCAAAGTCATTTCGGTCACGCGCGATCGGCCGATCCACGAGTTGATCGTCGGCGCAGCGATCAATCAGCCGGCGGAGATGAAAGGTAAATCGATTGCCGTTGGCTCACTGGATGGCACAGCGGCGATCATGACGCGGCGAATCCTTCAAGCCAAAGGGCTGGACGCGCAAAAGGACGTGAGCTTTTTGAGCATGGACACGCCGGCGCGTCTGCAATCGCTTCTCTCCGGCCGGGTCGCCGGCGCGATGATGACGCCGCCCGCCGTCTACCTGGCGCTGGATCAGGGTTACAAAGTTTTCGGCCGCGGCCGCGACTACATGCGCTATCTTCAGACCGGCGTGGTTTCGACGGACAGCCATATCAAACAAAAGCGAGAGCGGTTGGTGCGGTTTCTCCGGGCGTGGAATCGCGGCCTGAAAGCCTACCAGGAACAGCCGGAGATCATGATCCCGTACATTCAAAAACGTCTGGGCGTCAAAGACGCCCAACTGGCGCGCCGCATGTATGACGACGACGCGCCGTTTGTCCTCGATGGCGGGCGGTTGAGCGGCGACGCGATGAAGGAGATCGTTGAAATCGGCCGAGAAGCTCTGCGTATTAAAGAAGCGGTCCCACCGGAAAAAATATTCGATTTTTCATTGGCAGCGGACGCGATGAAATAGGTTCTAGTTTCGAGTCATTCGGAACTCAGCCTTATTTTTTTGTCGCCGCGCGCAGAAAACTATAGTCGACGACATCCGATTGACTAATCGGCTTGGTGATTTTCGCCAGACCCTTGGCTTCGTCGATGGCCGCTTGCAGCGAGCTGTCGTCGACGAAACCATCTTGGGACAGGGCGTCTATCAAGTATTTGTAAGCTTCTTCCATGACATCTTTCGAGTAACCGTATTTTTTTTGGGCGAATGCGATGAAGCCGGCGCGCTCGCTTTTCAAAGCGCGGGTGGCGCGCACGAAGGCGCGCACCATACGCTGGACCTGGCCGGGATTCTTCTGAATTTTTTCGACGCTGGTGGCCAGACCGGTCAACGGGCGCTGGAGAATTTTTCCGGCATAGACCAACTCGTGATAACCCTCTTTCTTGAGTTGGATATTTAGCGGTACCGGCATATGGGTCGCTTGCACGGTGCCGGCGATCAGCGCCGCGTGGCGCAGCGTGTCGGTGCCGAGGGTGATGATCGTCACATCTTTGTCGGGATCGAGACCGAGGGAACGCAACCCGACGCGGGCCGCGAGATCGCCGGTGGCGCCGAAGGAGCTGACGCCGACTCTCTTGCCTTTGAGCGCAGCGGCGTTGGGAATGTCCGGCCGCGACATCAGCGCGTGCAGCACGCGCGAGAAGTCGAAGCTGAGATTTCTTACCGGGAGGCCGAGGATGGCGCCGCGGATGATGGTGCCGGTGCTGTAGCTGTAGTCGATGTCGCCGGAAAGCAGCGCCTTGATTCCCAGATCGGCACGCAGCGAGACATAAACCAGGTCGATGCCTTCGTCGCGGTAAAAGCCGCGCTCGATGCCGTAAAGCAATGGGCCGATTGACAACGCGGCGCGCGCGGAGTGGCCGACGATAACTTTCTCCTGCGCCGTGGCAATCGAAAGGGAAGAAATGAGCAGAATTATGATGATGACAGTCACAGGAAATTTCATGGCAGTCCTGGCTTTATCAACTTCATCCTTGGCTTGCAAAGCTGTGCTTAAACTTTTACTGGATGGTGATCCGATGGAGGAGCGATGAGTTACAAAGACGTGCGAGAGTGGATTCGCCAGGTCGAGGAGATGGGCGAGCTCAAGATCGTCGAGGGCGCGGATTGGAATCTGGAGATCGGCGCGCTGTCGGTGCTCGCCTCGAAGCACAAGGAAAACAGTCCGGCGTTGCTCTTCGACCGGATTAAAGATTACCCGGCGGGTTATCGAATTCTCGTCGGCTTTTTCGAAAGCCTAAAACGCTCGGCTCTCACCACCAATCTGCCGTTGGACATCACGCGAGAAGGATTCATTCAAGCGTGGCGCGAGCGTTTGGCGAAGCCGGCGTCAATTCCGCCGGTGACCGTCAAGAGCGGCCCGGTATTGGAAAACGTTTTTGCCGGCGAGGATATCGATCTCTTCAAATTCCCAGTGCCGTTTTGGCACGAGCGCGACGGTGGGCGATACATCGGCACTGGTCACGTCGTGATTACCCGCGATCCCGACGAAGACTGGATTAACGTCGGTTGTTATCGAGTCATGGTCCACGATCGAAACACCATGGGCATGAACATCTCGCCGGGAAAACATGGGCGGATGCATCGGCAGAAATATTTCGACCAGGGAAAGGCTTGTCCAGTGGTTTGTTGTTTCGGCGTCGATCCGTTGCTGCACATGATCGCCACCCGGCCGGAGCCGTACGGACGGAGTGAATTCGACGCGGTCGGGGGCATCAAAGGCGAGCCTGTGGAGGTAATCCAAGGCGAATACACCGGCCTGCCGATTCCCGCTTACGCCGAGATCGCCATCGAAGGCGAGTTCTTACCCGATCAAGGCAAAGAAGAAGGACCGTTCAGCGAATGGACGGGTTACTATGCCAGCGGTGAAAAATTCGAGCCGCTGATCAAAGTGCAGCGGCTTTACCACCGCAACGATCCAATTATTACCGCGTCGCCGGAGTACCGACCGACGGCGCGCGCTGAACATTGTTACGAGCTGCTGCGCGCTGCCTATATTCGCGACCAAGTCGAAAAGGCCGGCGTGCCGGACGTGCAAGCAGTGGCGAGTTATTTTCGCCGTTTCTTGACCGTGATCTCCATCCGCCAACGCTATCCTGGCCACGCGCGCCAAGCTGGGCTCGTCGCCAGCCAGTGCCAAGGCGCGGCGTATCTCGGCAGGTACATCGTTGTCGTCGACGACGATATCGACGCCTACGATATCAACGACGTTCTCTGGGCGATGTGTAGCCGCACCGATCCGGTCGATTCGGCGGAAATCATTCGACGCTGTTGGAGTGGGCCGCTCGATCCGATCATTCCGAAAGAACGAAAAGGCTTTAGCTCGCGCATGATCATCGACGCCTGCCGGCCTTTTGAATGGCGTGATCGATTTCCTCCTGCCGCCACGATTAGCAGCGAGCGCCAGCAGGAGATCATGAAAAAGTGGAAGAAAGAGATGTTTAGCTGATGGCGCTCTCGGCGAATTCTCGTAGCGCCCGGTAAATTTAGTGCGGCAACCGTCGCGCTAAGGCCAAGCGGATAATCCCGGTGATAAAAAGAGGCCAGACTCTGGCGAGTCTGGCCTCTTGCCACTGAACGTGACGGGGGGCTCAGTGGCGGCCGCTATTCCCGTGGGAGCTGTGCTGAAGGAGGCAGCGCGGGAAGCGGCACACTAATTCAGTTTGAAGTTCTCCGAAGGGCGCAGAAATTTATGGCGTCGCAAGCGGCGTTGCAAATAAGTATTTTTCGGCCAATCCCAATTGCGGCCCGGAAGCTCTTCGCCGGTGTAAGCCGCGCCGTTTACTTTGCTCTGCAAAAATACCAGTTGCCAGTAGCTGGGTCTTTCCTGATCTGAGTCCGTCGCTTTCATCTCCGTTTCTCCTTCTTTCCCTTTTGTTAGACGATCGAGATAATCGAGTAGCATATTGTCACCGTCATCTATCTGAGCGCTCGATTCTGAGTTAGCCTTTTCTTGCTTTTTAATCATGCCATTTGTTCCCCGTCGGCTATCTCTCAAAAGCATGAGACGTGCCGAGGGGCAAAAATCGCTTATCAGTACCGCTTGTCATTGATTGTCAGGAAAATTCGCCTGACCGGTGGAGGCACGGGAGTCCGGTGGGGGGCGACCTATAAACGTTCGGTCAAAATTGCCAGCAGAGCGCAATTAGGCGATTGAACAGATGGAAGAAAGAGGTTCACGTTGGCTTTTAAGGACCTGCGTTTACAGTCGAGTATCTCGGGTCTCGCGCTCGCTCAAGACACCGGATGATTGTAATTCCACTAATTGTAGGCGTTATAAATGCCTTCGAACTTGGCGAGCTTGAAGCGGATCTCGGCCGCCTCGGCACGAGGTCCCTGCTGGTGCTCGGTCTGGGCACGCTTGGCGATTACCTCGCGCCCCATCTCGGTTGTTCCTGGTTCGGCGCTGGAGATTAAAGTCGCTAATGCACATGGCCTGGCCATTGAGTGGAGAGAGAGCTCTGTCTATAGTCCTTAATAATAGGAGGCGGTATGACAAAAATTATCCATGGACTATTCGTATGTTTGGCCTTTCTTACGGCGTCACCGAGTCGCGCCCAAGATTATCCCACAAAGGTAATCACTATGGTGGTGCCTTTTGCGGCCGGGGGACCGACGGATACTGTGGCGCGATTGATCGCCGGGCCGATGAGCAAGACGCTCAAACAGCAGGTGATCGTCGAGAATGTCGGAGGCGCGGGTGGGACGATCGCAGCCAATCGAGTGGCCAAGGCGGCACCTGACGGCTACACGATTCTTATACATCACATCGGCATGTCCACCGCCCCGGCTCTGTATCGAAAGCTGCCCTACGATGCAATAAACGATTTCGAGCCCATTGGCCTGATCAACGAAGTACCGATGACGCTTGTGGCGAAGAAGGACTTTCCGGCCAAGGATCTCAAGGAACTGATCGCCTATGTCAAAGCCAACAAGGACAAGGTCAATTACGCCAACGCCGGCCTCGGCGCCGCCTCGCATCTGTGCGGCATGCTGTTCATGACCGCGATCCAGACAGACGTCACCACCGTTCCTTACAACGGCACGGCCCCGGCCATGAACGATTTGCTGGGCGGCCAGGTGGACTTCATGTGCGATCAGACGACGAACACGACCAGTCAGATCAAAGCCGAAAAGATCAAGGTCTACGGCGTGACGACTCGGAAGCGCGTCGCTTCGCTGCCCAATGTACCGACCATGGACGAGGCTGGGTTGAAGGGCTTCGAGGTATCAGTCTGGCATGGTCTTTACGCGCCGAAAGGCACTCCGAAGCCGGTGATCGACAAGCTGACCAATGCTCTTCATGTGGCGTTAAAGGACGATAACGTGAAGCAGCGCTTCGCGGAACTAGGCACCGAACCCGTCGCCGAAAACCGCGCCACGCCGGCGGCACTGCGTGCCTTCCTCAAAGCCGAGATCGATAAGTGGAGCCCGATCATCAAGAAGGCCGGTGTCTATGCTGACTAATCGCGGGTCTCGAATAGTTAGAGATTCTGCTGAAGAACCCCTCATTTTGATTTGTGATGGGCGTTATAAAATGCTGCTGATGCGAGTATCATGCGACCGATTGAGAAAATTTTAACTGCGGATGCGTGACAGCCTGGAAAACTGCCTCGCGCCTCACCGTTGAGTGGGCTAAGAGCCGTTCGTCTCATCTGGAAAGCCAGTAGATTTAGGTATCGTTTTAGGTTGCAAGCTGCTTAGAACAGGTAATGCGATAAACCGACCCCGCGGCCGGTGAACCAAGGCGACTGCACGGTTCCCTTGTTCGCTTCTGGCTAATCCAATCAATTTTTCTCTTCGAGTTTTCCGGAAAGGTAGCTTTGGTTAGACACTGAAAGTGAATGCGAATCACTGGCATGAGAACGGCGCTTGTCGAAAGAACTATAGCGCTGGACAAGCTCTTATCACTTGGTGTAAAACGCGTCCAACGATTACCCAGGTGCGATTAAAAACGGCTTGAAGGTCGACGGTGGTCACGGCTCTATTGTTCTCCGAAAATTCACCACATAGTTTTTCTCGAACGCGATCGTATACAAGCACAAAATGGAATGGCGAGATGTCAACATCGCCGTCATAGAAAATTCCGCCGCCAGCCTGATTAGGCGGTCAATATGTTTATTGTTTTTGGAGGTGCCAATAACTAATAACGGAGGATTTAGATGGGAACAAGAAGTATCTTTCGGATCGTTGCGGCCTTCGCGTGGGCCGCATTCTGTGCAGCATCAATCGCTGCAGACGCGCCGGCAAGATCAAGTGCCAAAACCGCTACTGACAAGGAGACCGAGCGCGGTCGTTATGTCGTCGCGATCTCGGGCTGCAATGATTGCCACACGCCGGGTTTCCTGTTGAACGGCGGCAAAACTCCTGAAAAGGACTGGCTGACCGGCGGCGTAACGGGCTGGCGTGGACCGTGGGGTACGACTTATCCGACTAACTTGCGGCTCTACTTTCAGGAAATCACTGAAGCGCAATGGGTTCAGGTGGCTAAGGAGATCCAGCGACGTCCTCCCATGCCGTATTTCTCACTGAATGCAATGTCGGAGGCTGATGTGCGCTCGATGTACAAGTACATACGTTCGCTCGGCCCCGCGGGTAAGCCTGCACCGAACTTCGTGCCGCCCGACAAGGTTCCGCCACAACCGTACGTGCAATTTCCCGACAAGATGAATTGAGAGAAAAAAAAGGACAGGTAGGTCTGCGGGGTCATGATGCGCAACGCGAAAGATTTCTGGACCGGGCTGATCTACATTTTTTTCGGCTCAAGCGCGATTCTGATCGCTCGTGACTATAGCATGGGAACGGCGATCAAGATGGGGCCGGCTTATTTTCCCACCATTCTCGGCGGCTTGCTCTTGGCCATCGGCGTAATTTCAGTGATTCGATCTTTTGTCATACCGGGCCCTGCGATCGGCGCGTTCGCGATCAAGGGACTCGTCCTGGTTACCGTTTCGGTTGTTGTTTTTGGGTTTGTCGTGCGTGGTTTGGGCGTGGCGATTGCTTTGCCGTTGCTCATTATCGTCAGCGCCTACGGCAGCACGCGATTTAGCTGGCGTCCGACGCTCCTGATCGCGGCGGGGCTGACTATCTTCTGTGTCTTCGTGTTTCTGAAAGGTTTGGGCATCCCGCTGCCGATCATCGGTCCGTGGCTCGGCGGTTAAACTAAGTGTACTGAGAACGAGGGCCATCCCGGTGGAATTACTGAGTCATCTTGCTCTGGGGTTACAAACGGCCGCGACTCTCGCGAATTTGTTTTACTGTTTCATTGGCGTGTTTCTCGGAACCGCGATCGGTGTCTTGCCGGGCCTCGGGCCCACGGCGACGATCGCCATGTTGTTGCCAGTCACGTTCGTCTTGCCGCCGGTCACGGCTCTCATCATGCTCGCGGGAATCTATTATGGATCGCAGTACGGCGGTTCCACGACTTCCATCCTCGTCAATTTACCGGGCGAAGCGGCGTCCGTGGTTACGACTCTTGACGGCTATCAAATGGCGAAACAGGGAAGGGCGGGCCCAGCGCTCGCGGCTTCGGCCATCGGCTCATTCTTCGCAGGCACGGTTGCGACATTTCTAATCGCGGCTTTCGGTCCACCCCTCGCCGCCGTGGCGCTCAAATTCGGGCCGGCGGAATTTTTTTCGCTGATGATCCTGGGCCTGGTGGCATCGGTCGTGCTCGCGCAGGGTTCGTTACTCCATGCTATTGGCATGGTGGTTCTCGGGCTGCTGTTGGGTCTCATTGGCACCGATGTAAATTCCGGCACGCAACGCTTTACCTTCGGGATTTTTGAACTTGCCGACGGCATCGGTTTCGTCACCGTTGCTATGGGAATGTTCGGATTGGGTGAAATCATACGCAACTTGCAAGACGAAGAAGAGCGCTCGGTGATGATCACGAAGATCACCGGTCTGTGGCCGACGAAGGAGGATTTCAAACGCATGGTCGCGCCGATTCTGCGCGGCACCATTATCGGATCTGCGTTGGGGATTCTTCCCGGCAGCGGTTCCATTCTCGGCTCGTTCGCCGCCTACTCCATCGAAAAGAAGGTCTCGAAGAATCGCGCCCAGTTTGGCAAAGGCGCGATCGAGGGCGTTGCCGCACCGGAAGCGGCCAACAACGCCGGCGCTCAAACATCTTTTATTCCCTTGCTTACCTTGGGGATTCCGTCGAACCCGGTCAGCGCGCTGATGGTCGGAGCGATGATTGTCCACGGGATTCAACCGGGACCGTCGGTCATTACGGAACAGCCGGCGCTCTTTTGGGGCATGATCGTGTCGATGTGGATCGGCAATTTATTTCTAGTCATCCTCAATTATCCGCTCATCGGCATGTGGGTGCGGATGATTATGATACCCTATCAATTTTTGTATCCGGGAATTCTGGTTTTCTGCGCTATTGGTGTCTTCAGCCTCAAAAATACCGAATTCGATATCTACTTCATGGCACTGTTCGGCGCCCTCGGCTATCTTCTTTCCAAGCTCGGCGGCGAGCCGGCGCCGATGTTGCTCGCATTCATCCTAGGGCCGTTGATGGAAGAATACCTGCGCCGGGCCATGCTGCTCTCGCGCGGTAACCCGTGGGTTTTCGTCCAGCGCCCCATCAGCGCGACGCTGCTCGCGCTGGCTGCGCTCGCCATGTGCTCGGTATTGATTCCGGTGTTCAGCAAGACGCGCGAAGAAGCGTTTGTCGAAGGTGTGGGATAAGGAAAACACTGCACGGCCGATCGCGCCGGATAGCGGTCGCGAGAGCAAAATTTCGTAGCAGGAGGGAGTACCGATGCAATTCAAATATCTGTTGCGATTGGTAATCGCGGGTCTCGCGGTCAACCTCTTTCTCTTTCAAACGGGCTACGATCCACACCCTGCCGCAGCGCAAACGGCTGTAGCGCTGACCGGGCAGATATTGTCCACTGACGAGGGGCCAATGGAAGGTGTGCTGGTGAGCGCAAAGAAATCCGGTTTGACGGTAACGATCACCGTGGTGAGCGATGACAAGGGGCGTTACAGTTTTCCGGCGAAGAAACTTGAGCCTGGCCAGTATTCATTGTTTATCCGTGCCATCGGCTATGAGTTGATTGGTTCAAGCGTGATCGAGGTTTCCGCGGACAAAAGCGTCAATGCCGATCTCACGCTGCGCAAGACTCAGGATCTCGCGACGCAATTGACGAACGCGGAATGGCTGGCCAGCGTCCCCGGCACGCAGCAACAAAAAAGCACGCTGCTCAGCTGCGTTGGCTGCCATACCGTGGAGCGAATCGTGCGCTCCAAGTATGATACCACGGGTTTTATGCAGGCAATTCTTCCGCGCATGGCAAGTTACGCAAATCAGAGCACGCCGTTGCGCCCGCAATTGCGGCTCGGCGCGCGCGACACGGCGTTAGTCGGCGAGGATCAAGCACGCGTTCAGCGCGCGCAAGCCGAATGGTTGAGCACGATCAATTTGAGCACCACCTCCGCGTGGCAGTTTCCGCTCAAGACCTTACCTCGGCCAAGGGGTAAAGCAACGCGGGTCATCATCACGGAGTACGACTTGCCGCGCCCGACAGTCGAGCCGCACGATGTGATCGTCGACGTCGACGGCATGGCTTGGTATTCCAATTTTGGCGAGCAGACGCTTGGAAAGCTCGATCCCAAAACCGGCAAGGTGACGGAATACCCCGTGCCCGAGCCAAAGAAAGGTTCGCCGACCGGCGCGCTTTCCATCCGTTCCGACAAGGACGGCAACTTGTGGCTCGGCATGATGTATCAGGCGAGCGTCGCGAAATTCGATCGCAAGACGGAGAAATTCCAGGTCTGGACCATTCCCGCCGAACTGAACAAAGACAATACACAGATTAATATGACGAGCCCGATGAACTACACGGTGGACGGCAAGCTGTGGACACAAAACAACGGCTTCGCGGGCGTGCACCGCGTGGATCTAAAGTCCGGTAAATGGGAAACATGGGAGCCGTTCAAGGATTCACCGAGAGGGCATAATATCTACGATGTCATCGCCGACTCGCAGAACAACGCCTATTTCACCGACATCGGCAAGGAGCACATCGGCAGGATCGATGCGAAGAGCGGCAAGCTCACGATGTACGAGACACCGACCAAAGGCTCAGGGCCGCGTCGCGGCATGATGGATGAGCAGGACCGGATTTGGTTCGGTGAGTATCGCGGCAACAAGATCGGCATGTTTGACACCAAGAGCGAAAAATTTCAGGAGTGGGCGATGCCGACGCCGTGGTCTAATCCTTACGACGTCCATGTCGACAAAAACGGCGAAGCCTGGACCGGATCGATGCTCAGCGATCGGATCGCGCGGCTCGATACCAAGTCCGGCTCAGTTGTCGAATATCTTCTGCCTAAATCGACCAACGTGCGCAGAGTATTTGTCGACAACTCGACGACGCCGGTCACGTTCTGGGTTGGCAGCAATCACGGCGCGTCGATCATCAAGCTGGAGCCTTTGGATTAGGCGCGCGCGAGCGATTACAACGCCGGCCGGTAGAATTTCATCGCGTTACCGCCCAATACGGCTTCCTTGTCCGCTTGCGTGAGATCATCGCGCTCCAAAAGCTCGTCGATCTCGTGGCGGCATTTCGCCGCGTCGAACACTTCGTGGGGGAAGTCGCTGCCGAACAGAAACGACTGCCGTCCGCCTTTGGCCACCGCTGTATCTAAGACCATCGTCGTCGCAATCGAAGCCGACGAAGATCCGGCCGTCGCGCAATTGTTTTTTAAAATAGTCGCTCGCCTTTTCGCCTTGCTTCGGCCCGCCGATCAGATCTCCATTCAAATCAAGCTGCATATGGCCGTCGTGATAGGAACGATCCAAGCGATCCATCATGAACGGCACCCAGGTCGCGCCGCCTTCGAGAAACGCCACGCGCAGATTGGGAAAGCGATCGAATACGCCGTGCGCGAGCATGGCCGACGCCTGAATCATCAGACTAAACGGATGGCCGAGAGCGTGTGCCGGATAATAAGTGCTGAACGAATCGAGACCCATGTGATGGAGACAGCCGACGTGGACGGCGAGAGCAACAACCGAGCTTTTCCGCCTCTTCGTAGAAGCGGCCAATAGATCTTGTTTCCCAAGTGTCCTTGAATCGCCTCGCCGTTGGACGGCAACATGCCGCCGAGCATGCCAAGCTCTTTTACCGCGCGGCGTAATTCGCTGATCGCCGCGTCGATGTCTTGAAAGGGAATGAGAGCGACACCTCTGAGTCGTGAATTCTTGCTTAGAAATTTTTCGTAGAGCCAGGTGTTATAGGCTTTGCATGCCAGCACCGCCCATTCCGGCGCCATAATTCTTCCGACCGCGAGGCCGGCCGTCGGATAAAGAACCGTCCAACTGATTTCGGTCTTGTCGAGAAACTGATTCCAATCCTCCGGTGACGGGTTGCCCGTGGCGCGCCGATTTTGTTTCAAATAGCGAAAGTGCAGATGATCGAACTCCGGGAAGGGCTTCGCCATCTGATTGCCCTTGGGCATGTGCGCGGCGATTTCTTCGCCGCAGGCATGATCGTTGATATGTCCGTCGGCGTCGATGATTTGCATGCGATAATTCCTCCCCGCGTGATCGGCGTTCGGCGCTGTCTTTCGTTGGCCTCGCTGCGAGTGGCGAACGGTCCGAATAGGTGCTCATGAAATGATTATTATGAGCCGGTGAAGTGGTCAAGAGACGATTTATTCGCCGCAGCATTTTGCGTCGATCATTGGACTTCTGCTATGGTCGACGCTGGTGGAAATTAGCGCACGCAGTTTCCTAGTTACCCACCCAACATACAACGCGGAGGCAAAGTGGACTGGCTATTTCAGACGGAACATTCATTGTCATATGTTTTTCTGCGCTTCGGTTTAGCGCTGACATTTTTCATGCACGGCACGCAGCATGCCTTTGGTTGGCACGGCGGCAAAGGACCGAAGGCCCAGGTAACCAACTGGCGCGACAAATATCACATTCCCGTTGCGGTGGGGGTTTTTGCGTTGGTGATAGAGCTTTCTACCGTGATTTCGATGACGCTCGGTTTCTTGGTAAGGCCGGTGGCGTTTTGTTTGGCGGTTTTTATCGCCTTTGCCATGTTTCTGAGCCACTGGAGCTCTGGTTTTTTTCTCGCTCAAGGACCCGGCAAGGGTAGTGGTGTCGAATACACGCTGGCGCTTTTATTAATGGCGCTGGCCGTCATGTTCGGCGGCGCCGGAGCGTTGTCGATCGACGGGCTGATCGGCCGTTAGATAAGCCCTTTTCTAACGTTCATCGTTTAATCCGCCCGCTAATATGATCGCGCCGATTCAATCGCGATAATTCTCAGCCGGATCTCCGCGTTTATAAACCGGCACTGGTAGTGGCACTGATGTTGGAGATGACCGATACTCGACTAGCGCCAGTCTATGCCTACCTGCAGGTCCGCGCCCTTCACTGACGTCGAGAATTTTCACATCGTCGCGGTCTCTCAAGGGTTGATAGTCTTCCTCCCACATCAGCAGATAAAAGGGCGGTTTTAGTTTACGCGCCTCTGTCACGTATCGCGGAATATGACGACCGGCATAAAACACGGCGCCGTAATCGAAGCCACGATAAAAAATAAGCGGCATTTTGGGATCTATTTTTTCTTGGACCCGCGACATAAAAGGCTTCATTGTGAGCTCGTATGCGAGCGGCGAAAAGACAGTGATCTTCATGACCACGCTTACTGCGATTGTGATCGAAGCAAGGGATGCGAAAACGAGACGCCAGTTCTGCTTGAGAAGAGCCCAGGTGAAACATAGCACGCTCGCGGCGTAGATCAGCAAGCACGCCGCA
>CAVWLW010000071.1:0-11414 GCA_963755715.1 uncultured delta proteobacterium | reverse complement strand
GCGAAAGTATTGCGCCAACCTTTCACTGACATTGCAATTTTGAAAGATTCGGATGCTGCCGTGTCGTACGGCTTCGAGGGTGTGTATGCCGGTGTTCAGGGGAGCTTAAACGCGACCGGATTTTCGCTGATTTTTGGAACTACAGCATCAAGGCTGCGCACCCGATCCGCGGCTTGACTGAGACAGGCCCCATGTTAACCTACGGGGCCATTAGGTCTCGACGAGGAGTTCTAGATGAAAAAACATTATCAACGGTTGGCCGTGCTGATTGTGTTCGGCATCGTCGGTTGGGTGCCGTCAGTATTCGCCCAAACCGACTTCTACAAAGGCAAAACTATCACCGTCTATATCGGCACCACGCCGGGGGCGCTGTACGATCAATGGGGCCGGCTTCTCGCGCAGCATATGGGTAAGCATATTCCCGGCAAGCCGGACATGATCGTACAAAACATGCCAGGCGCGGGACACATGATCGCGGCCAACTACGTTTACAACAGGACCAAGCCGGATGGCTTGAGCTTGATCGGCACGATCGTGCCGACGCTTTATTTCGATCAGCTCGTCGGGCGCAAGGAAGCACAATACGATTGGGCCAAATTTGTCTGGATCGGGTCGCCGGTGCAAGGCGAATCGCAGATGTACATGCGCGCCGATACGCCGTACAAAACGATCGAAGACGTGCGCAGCGCCAAAGAGCCGCCGCGCTGCGGCGCGCAAGGCACCTCCGATTCGGCTTATTATTTGCCGAAGCTCTTCGAAGAAACCATCGGCGCCAAGTTCAATCTCGTACAAGGCTATCCAGGCGGGCCGGAAATCGATTTAGCGGTGGAACGCGGCGAGATCCACTGTCGGGCATTCACGATCGAAGCGTTCATGTCGCGCGAGCCGTATCACACCTGGCGCAAAAAAGGTTTCGTGCGCAATATCATTCAAACCGGAAAGAAAAGGGATGCGAAACTGCCGGAAACGCCGACGCTGTGGGAATTGATGGACCGCTACAAGACTCCTGAAGGAAGCCGCCGACTGGCGACGCTCATGCTTGCATCCGGCCAGCTCGGCCGGCCGGTGATGGGCACGCCGGGTATCCCCGCCGATCGAGTGAAAATTCTGCGCGACGCTTTCAACGCGACGGTGAAAGACCCCGAATTCCTCGCCGATATCGATAAGCGGCAGTTCGATCTCGATCCGGTGTCAGGGGAAGAGCTCGAAAAGATCGTCAAGGACGTTATGAGCCAGCCGGCGGACGTTATCGCTAGAATGAAAAAACTGCTGGGCAATTAAGCGCGCCAATCTTAATTTACGCTCTGGGCAAAAGCGGCGGCAGGAAAAATACCTGCCGCCGCTTTTTTTAGCGGTAAAGGCCGTCGATGTAGCCGGATTTATCCAGCTCTTCGAGAAAGCTGACGTCGACGAACTCTTTGGGATTGGCCGTCTTGGCGGCGGGTATGCGATCGCTGACGTCTTTGAAAATGGTCTTGAAGCTTTCCAGGTTGGGATAGGGTTTTACTTTTACCGTTTCGCGCAGCGTTTGATAGGCGTCTTCGAGTTGCTTCTCGTCTTTGGTCTTGCGGTATTTGACGAACGCCCGCTTGGTGACTTCGGGGTTGGTTCTGACGAGATGGATCGCTTCGACGTAACTCTTCACCATGCGCCGAACCAGGTCGCGATTTTTCGCGATATAACGTTGCGTCGAGACCAGACCGGTTCCTTGATAAAAAATATTCAGCTCGGCCATGTTGAGCAGGATCCTCATGCCCGCTTGCTGCGCCGCGAGATGATCGGGCGGCGAGAAGCTCGAGGCATCGACCGCGTTTCCCGTCATGGCAATGATCCGCGCCGGCGTGTCGCCGATCTGTAGAAAAGTCACATCTTTTTCACTGAGGCCGTAGCGCGGCAGGATGTTGAGCACGCGCATGTGCGACGCCGCGCCGAAGCGCGAGATCGCGATGCGTTTGCCTTTGAGATCCTCCGGCGTCTTGATGTTGGGCCGCACGACGAGCCGGTCGTCGAGCAGCTCCTGGACGCTCACGAGCATCACCGGGTCGCCGCCTTGGAGCCGAATCGGCGACATCAGCGCGCCGGTCATCTGGCCGAACTGGATTTCGCCGGCCATTAACGAGGGCGCGGAAATGTTGCCAGGCATATAAATGATTTCCACATCGAGATTGTTTTTCTTGAAAAGGCCGGCGGTATCGCCGAGCCAAAGAAGCCCATGTTGAGGGCCCGGCGCGGTGTAGCCGATGCGGACGCGATCGGCGGCAGGTGAGCGGGCCGCTGAAAGCCCGAAGGTCAAGGCGAGTGTTATCACGGCAAGCGACGTCGACGACCTGATTCGTTGACGATTCATCTCGTGCCTCCTGCGATCTCACGCACAGAAAATTCCGATCTTCGGGACGCCAAGTTAATGCGCGCCGTTCGTCTCGTCAAGGAAAATTTGCTTGAGAAAAATTTGTTGATGAGATCGCGGCCGCGCCGCCGGCGATCGCCCGAGAGACGTCTCCTACGGGCGCAAGACATTAAGGTTCGGGTATTGACGATCGCCCGGCACATTTCCAGCCGCCTGGCGTTGTGATATGGAATTTTCATTATGGAAAAAAAATTATCGACGAGATTCCGCGAGTTGCTCCACCGGCGCGAGCTCCTCGTGATGTCCGGCGGTTTTAGCCCGCTGCACGCGCGCATGTCGGAGGTGCTCGGCTACGAGGCGTTCTTTATGTCGGGCTCGCAGGTATGCGCCTACGTTTACGGTTATCCCGATGTCGGTCTGCTCGGCTTGAGCGAAATGTCTGAAGCGGTGCGCCGGCTCACCGTCGCGTGCAATATTCCGATCTTCGCCGACGCCGACACCGGTTACGGCAACGCGGTGAATGCCTACCACACGGTGCAAGCGTATATCCGCGCCGGGGCCGCCGGCTTGCACATCGAAGATCAAGAAGCGCCGAAGAAATCGGGAACGCTTGCCGGCCGACGGCTGATCTCGCGCGAGGAAGCGATCGGCAAATTTAAAGCCGCTGTGGCGGCGAAAAAAGAGCTTGATCCGGACTTCGTTATTTGCGCGCGCTGCGACTCGATCGGCTCGGAAGGCGGCAACTTCCAAGACGCCGTCGAGCGCTCGATCGCCTACGTGAAAGAAGCGGGCGTGGACGCGATCTGGGTGAATACGCTGACCCAGCGCGAAGAAATCGAAGAGGCTTGCCGGCGCATTCCCGCGCCGGTGATCGCGCCTTACTACGGAGCGCGGCCATCGCCGACCTTCGAAGAATTTGCAAAGCTTGGTGCCGCGGCGGTTTTGTATCCGAGTCTGACGACGGCCAACGGGCTGCAGGCGACTTGGGAACTACTGCACGAGTTCAAAGAACGTGGCCCGGTGGTGCTCGAAGAGTGGAACAAAAAAGCGCAAGCGAGCCCCTGGGGCATAGTGCCGCGCACCCAGGATCCGATTCTGCCGGCGCAAAAAATTCATCAGCTCGAAGACGAGTTTATTCCGAAGGAGCTGCAACGCGATTACACGAAAACCTTTGGACATGATCGGCACTGAACGACCGCGCAACGTTTTTTGCGGTGGTCAACCATTCGAAGATCATGTAGGGGCAACCCCCTGTGGTTGCCCGTTAGAAAGAGGGCAGACATAAGGGTCTCCCCTACGGTCTACCGCATTGACAATCAATGGTTCGTTCTTGATGGGTTGATTCGGATCACGCCGCCTTGGTGCTCGCCGCGGCGCAGAGCGCGTAGAGCAGATCGCGCATCGCGCCATCGCTGCTTAGTTGTACCAAAGAAACTTGACCAGCCCCGGCCCGCCGATTTGGCGAGCGGTCTTTTATTTGACGCCAGGCTTGCTGCATCGTCGCGCGCATGAAAGTCTGGTCCGTGCTCTGGTCAATGGCGAACACGACGCGCTGCAGCGGCAAGACATTGACAAGCTCGTGAATTTCGAAAATGCACCCCGAATTCTGCTGCGAAAAGCCGCGTAGATCCATCAGCACCGCATCGCTTTCATCGGCCAACCTCGCCAAAGTGAGTTTCCACGTATCGTCGTGACAGAAAAACTCCGTCACGCGAAACAAGCCGTCTCCATCGGGCGCCAAATCCATTTGATCGATGCGCAGGTCCAGGCTACCGCCGGTGTCGATAAATCGGCGGTCTAATCTTCCGCTCACAAAATCGAGAAATTCATGGGGCTCGATAGTCGACGTGGCCAGATCCGGCCCGGCGATCAGTTGCATGCTGCCGACCGCGCGCCAGGATTTGCCGAGGGAGTCGTAGAGATTTTCGCTACGCTTGCCGAGGGCGAAAACCCGGAGAAGCAGCAAGCGTGGACCACGCGGCTTCCCGCGCCGCGCCATTCCGAACGCATGAAACAAGCCGACGGCGACGAGTTTGTAGAGGACAAATGCGGCGATCCCGCTGAAGATCCAAAAGCGCCCTTCGAAGACCAAGCCGATGGAATTGACGATGCCGAAAAGCAGCCACATGGCGTCGACGGTGATCGATTGCTCGCTGATGTATTTTTTCTGATAAAGCCGGCGCAGCGTTCCTAGAATGATCCATCCGATGACGGCGAAAGCGGTGAAACCGATCAGATGCAGCACCGTCATGGTACCCCTCGCGGTCAATCCCATCGAGTGGCTGAAATCGCTGACCGCTTTGAGCAACTTGAGATTATGGCCGATGAGGGTAACGACAAAAGTCGCGCCGGTGACGCCTAGAATCATGAAAACCAAAACCATCGGCCCCAAAGCGCGGATGCGGCGATTGAGAAAGATCGCAAGCAAAACAGTCGGTGGGGCATTGAAATCGAGCCACAGATATAACAACTGTCCGATCGATAGAGCTGGGCTTTTGGCCAGAGAGATAGCGCCAACGATGCCACCGATCAGAAAATAAACCATTGCCGCGATCAGCTTGGCGCGGCGAGAAAGTCTCGCGACAAGATCAATCGCGATAACGGCCGGCCAGACATTTGCCCAGGTGATAAACATAAATCGGAAAGGAACAAAAGCCATTTTTCCAGCGGACAAAAATGCCGTGGTCATCGCCGCCGCAAAGCAGCAGCCAGCAATCGTGTGAACACCGGCGACGAGTAATCGGCGCCGATTGGCGCTGCGATAGAGCCTCGCCGCGCCGGGATTCGTTTGCGCGGCGTCGCGCGTGACGAAAGTGAAAGTGAGCGCGGCGTCGTTCGGTTTGTGTTCCGGTTCAGGAGGCAAAAACCCTTTGGGCTCAAGGATCGCGCTCCGACTGCGCCGCCGCATCGACTTGATCACCGCGCGGCGATAAAGACGCAAGATCAAATACGAAGCAATCAGCGCGAGAAAGGCGGAGAGGACAAGAATAAAAGTAAGCTGCCCAGTGAGGGCGACGGTGAGGGCATCGGACTGTCGACTCATATTCGCGCTAGGTTCCGGCTTTGTGGAAAGAAAATCAAGGCTGAGTGGCTAGCTTGTCATCGTTTAATCATACGAGTTTTTCTCTTTCTGATAATTTCATGGAGATGATCGCACAATAGCGACTCGTCTCGAAATCCGTCATTCCCGCATGCCTTTAGTGGGAATCCAGGCGCATCGGCCTCCACTAATCATTCCCGGGGGAGAAATTTTAGGAAGGCTGTCACGCAAAATTATGCTGAGGTAATCACGACTTGATTTTGTCGGCGTCGAAGATTGGGCATTGGGAATTCCGCCGGCATCAATCGATTGACGGTAGGTTAACCGTTCCGGTTCAGGACGCGCCGCTTGAATCGCGTCGTCTTTTACAGCCGGCAATTAGAGTGCAGTATCAAGTACACTCACTCTACGCCTCCATGTGAACGAATGACTTCTACGGATTTTTGCCAGTCTTCCAAGGAAGCGTTGGAAAATTGTTTCCATTGGCCCTGCGTTCCACCTACTGCACACGCCAGTGGCGTAAGACCGTGCTTGTTACGTTGACTTGGGTCTGAGCCAGCGGCCAGTAGGACCGCTACCACTTCGGGACGACCGAAGAAGGCCGCCCATCCGAGGGCAATTGCGTCATTTTCTGAATCCAAGAGCGTAACGTCTGCGCCGTAATCGAGTAGCAACCGGGCAGCGTGAGCCTGACCAAACTCTGCCGCAACGTGCAGCGGATATGTGCCTCTTATATCCGTCTCGCTACGTGCATTCGCTAATGAGTGGCCTGCTTCAAGCAGCGCTTTCATCTCAGCGAGATCCCCTCGCTTTACCGCATCGTGTAAATCGCTGATCTTCGACATCTGTGCTCCCATGCGCTCTAACCATTTAGGCTGAGCATTGTTAGGTAATCCTCCCAGTGACACGGGTAAGAAGATCATTAGCGCAACGACAAGCGACGAGCTTGTGCTCGAAGTCACGAATAAAATCCATGGCCTGCTTCAAATTATCGACATCATGCTTGTGATTCCACTGGATGAGTCGATAGAGCCGTGGGATAATTAAACGACACGACAACGGGAATTTGCTCGGTCATTCAACGACTTGTTAAAGCCGACTCGGAGATGACATCACAATACACTCGTCAGCAATTACCAATACTCCTGCCGAAAGACTCTCACCTACGAGTTCCTGTCATTCATTCGGCATCAAAAGTTGTAAGTGATGGCCGTCGGGGTCGTTGAAATAGACGCAATGCGGATCATTTTTGCGGCCGTGGACTTTGATGCCGGCGTTTTCGAGCGTCGCTTTGACGCGCTCATAGTCTCCGGCCGCTAGGCGTAGCGCCATGTGATTGACTTCACTGCCGCCGTGGACGTCTTCGTTGTCTTCGACTTCGAACAGGGCGACGCCTTGGCTGCCGCACTTGAGAAAACATTGCCACGAGCTTTCGTGGTCGATCTCCATGCCCAAGAAATCGATATAGAACTTCTTCGCGTCCACCAGGTCTTTGACGTGAAAGACGACGTGGTCAATGCCGGTGACTTTAAATGGTGCTTGCATAGTTCATCTCCTGAAATCGGTTAGTTAAACTCCAAATTCGTCGAATCCAAGAAAGATAATTCTCCCTTTGGTCGAAATGACAAATCCGAATCGCGCGGTTTTGAATTTTCTGCTTTTCGATCATTTGGGTTTGTTTCCAATTTCGGATTCATATTCATTCTTTCTCCTCAATCCACCACGGCGATGGCTTGTATCTCGATCATCATCTCCGGGCGGGCCAGTTCTTTGATGCCGATGAGCGCGCTGGCTGGATAGCTCCCTTCTTTGAAAAACTCCTTTCTGAGTTGGGTGAAGCGCGTGCCGTTGGCCATGTCGGTGATAAAGACCGTCATGGTCACGATGTCATCAAGCTTGGCGCCGGCAGTTTCGAGGGTCTTGCGCATGCGCTCGAAAGCCACGCGCGCTTGGCCATCGAAGTTATTCGGATAAGTCTCGCCGTGTTCGTCTTGGTAGCCGGTCTGTCCGGCCAAGTAGATCGTCGTGCCGCCGTTGATCTTGACAGCGGGGGAGTAAGCGCGTTCCCGCTGACGCGCGTCGCCTTTCAAGTATTCTCGTCGCGCCATAGCTCTCCTCCTATTTCAAAAATATTTTTTGGAACTCCTGAGTCTTTTCCTTGAATTCGGTGGCGTCGAAATCGTCCATTTCCACCGCTTGAATTTTATCCGCGCCAGGGAGCGGCGGGTAAATCCCTTTGCGGTTTACGAACTCGCCCATCTTGGCGAGGATCCTCATGCTCTCGTCGCCGAGAAAAAAATCGATAAAGGCCTTGCCGCCGTTCGGTCGAGTCGCCTTATTGCTGAGGGCTAGATACTGGCCCGTGCTCAACATCTTGCCGAGCCGCACATAATCCACCGGCGCGCCTTTCTCGCTGTAGGTCACTGTATAGCGGATTAGGCTGATCGCGATCGGCGTTTCGCCGGTCGACACGCGCTCGGCGGACGGGGCAAAGGATTCCACCAGGAGCGGCTTGGCGGCGCCCAAGTCGCGAATGTACTTGTCGGATTTTTCTTTGCCCATGATTTTATACAAGCTCGCGAGCCACTGGAGCGTGGTCGTATGCTGGGTCGGATCGGGCATGACGAACTTGCCGCGATATTTTGGATTCGGCAGATCTTCCAATGAGCGCGGTGTCTCGGCGCTGCTAATGGATCCTTTGTTGTAGACGATACCGATCGGAGTGTTGCGATAGACCGGACCGAGATCGGGATCGATCACCTCTTTGGGAAACGCTTTGGCTGCGGGCGAGATATATTTGGCGAACAACCCTTCCTTTTTCATGACCTGGATAGCGCCGCTGTTGTTGACCATGACATCGAAGACCGATTTGCCGGCGCGTTGTTCGGCTAAAGCGCGATCCATCACTTTGGTCGCCGAGGCGCGCCAGTATTCTACCGTCAATCCAGTTTTTTTCTTGAATGCTTCGACGATCGGCTCCACGGTGTTCGACTCCAGTGAGCCGTAGGCGATGATCGGGCCGGGTTCTTTCTTTGCTGCTTCGATGAGTTTGGCGTCTTGAGCGATCGCGCTGAACGAGAGCAACAAGCTAAGCAATACCGCGATAGTCACTTGGCGAATCATCGATAGTTCTCCTCGGATGGAAAATCTCACCACAGAGACGCAAAGTACGCAGAGTTTATTTTTACAACTCCGCCTCTGTGCCCTCCGCGTCTCGGGAGTTATTTCGATCTTGGCGTTGCTCCCGTCCTTCGTGGTGAATCAACGCTCGGCTTACAGGCGAATCAGATTCAACGCATTGTCTTCCAGGATCAGTTTTTTCTGTTTCGGCGAAATATCCGGCCGCTCGCGGATGCCGCTTACTGTTTTCGGAAACGTGGAATCGAAGTGCGGGTAGTCCGTCGCCATGAGAACGTGGGTCTCGCCGACCTCGGCCAGCGCCAGCGGCAGCCATTTTTCGTCGGCCTCGCAGGTGATGTAGCAGTTTCGTTTCACATATTCGGACGGCAGCATGCTCAACTGCGGGCACATGCCGGCGTCCTTGATCACTTCGTAGTCGTCGTCCATGCGGTGCATCCAGAAAACCAAAAACTCAGCCGTGACTTCGAAGAAGACGACTTTCAAGCGCGGAAACTTTTCAAAAATCCCACCGAGAACCAATGCGACCAACGGCGCCACGCAGTTGAGCGGCCGGCCGAGGATATGCATCGGGAAAAAGTGAGTTTGGCGGTTGATCAACGTGCCGACGTCGCCGAGCGTGCTTGGATGGCAAAAGAGCGGGACATCGAGCTCTTGTGCGGCTTGGTAAAGCGGGAAAAAAGCCGGATCGTCCATCTGCTTGTCCTTGGTATAGCTCACCAAGTGGGCGGCTTTGCAACCCAGATCGTTGACGCAATGTCGCAGCTCGGCAGGTATTTCTTCGGGGCAGCCGGCGGGCATCATCGCTACGGGCGAGAGCCGGTCTCGATGACCGGCGACGAGTTTATGCGCCCAGTCGTTATAAGCGCGCGCGAGCGCCGCTCCCAGTGCGCCGGGATTTTGCGATGGTAGGTCGATCTGAGTCGGAAAGATTAGCTGAAAGTCGATGCCTTCGCGGCGCGTTATCCTTCATGCGGTATTCCATGTCGTAACCGCCCTGTTGCCATTGCATGACTTCGTTGCCGCGCTGATTCGCTTCCGGATTGTAAAAAACCTGGTGTGTCACCGGCTTTTTAAAGTTCGCATTGGCCACCGGATCTTCCATCGGCGAAAGATCGTGCTCGAACTTCGAGTAGAAATATTTGCCGTCGCCGATGCGTCTCGGCGAAAATTTAGCGAAGGGTTCGGGCAGTCGATAGATCTCGTCGAGCAACCAACCGTCGCGCAAGTGAGAATCCAAATCGATGATGGCCATAACCACTCCTTTTTAGATGTTGAAAATTTCAACCGGAGGACCGCCCGTGTCTGTTACGCGATTCGATTCATCCGTGTTCAGTTATTCGAAGGAAAACGTAGTACAGGGAAGGGCAGAGCGTCAAGCCAAGTCAGCTCGTCGACATGAAAGTTTTCGACAACGTTTGGCATGTCAACAAGGAATCCTTGCTTGCCGAGATCTAAGTCTTTGGCGCAGCGAAAGGTTTCTATAGGGCTTTGGCGTACTTTGGCAGGTAAGGGATTTGCAGCGCTCCGGCTTGGTAGTGTAAAGGGAACCAAGCGAGAATTTTGCGCCGGAGGAAAGATCTTATGCCATTTAGAATCGGAACATCGGAACAGGGTGGGACTTTTTATACCCAGGCTCTGGCCTTCGCCGAGCTTTTCAACCGCGGACGCGCACAAGCCGATCAGTGTGTCGTCAAAACCACCGACGCAAGCATTCACAACGCCGAGCAGCTCGATCGTGACGAGCTCGACTTCGGCTTTATGGCGTCAAACTGGATCGGCCGCGCGAAGGACGCGACGGCGCCGTTCAAAAACCAAATCTCGCTGCGCATGGTGGCGCCGGCCAACGCCGGGCCGATGTGTTTTGTCAAAATGGCGGATTCGCCGATCCGATCCGTCGCCGACTTCAAAGGCAAACGTATCGCCATCGGCGCCAAGGGCAGCGGCATGGAGCAACATATCCATACGATCTTCGGCGTCCTGGGAATTTCGTTCGACAGCTTCACGCCGGTGCACATGGGATTCGCTGAAGGCGCGGACGCGTTGGTCGTGGCGCCATCGACGTGCAATTCCATCCGCCGATTCCGAATAAGGTATTGACCGATCTCAGCCAGCGCGCTGACATTCGGGTGATTCCCTTCGGCCCAGATCAACTGGAGAAGGTGCTGGCACAAGTGCCGTTTTATCGTCCTGTCGTCGTGGAAAAAAACGCCTTTCGCGGAGTGATTGAAGATGTGACGCAAATCGGCGTGATCAATGTCGTCGTCACACACGAACGAGTGGCGGAAAGCGTCGTTTACGACATGGCCAAAGCGATTGCCGACAATCTCGACAAGTTGCCGCAGATGAATCCGCTATTTAAAGGATTGAAGAATCTTTTCGAACCCCTGCGCGCCAAGGGAGCTGCGGCCTTCGAGTTCGGCGGCGTGCGTTGCATTCAGGAGCGATCAAAGCTTATCGTGAAACCGGCTGGTTGAAATTGTAGGCGCGCGATGAATTACACCCTTGCGCTGCACCGCCGCCGCTTGGCGGCCTCCGCCACCGGTGACGCCATTGACCACAGAATAATCTGACTCGTCCATTACGGCGTCCAGCCGCTTTGGGCTACTTCGGCTTGGGCACGATTGAGAAAGAAAAATCAAAGATTTCTCGGGACGCACGTCGCGCTGACGCCGGTAAATCGTTTGCTGCGCTCGATGACGATGCGCTGGAGCTTTTCGAGATCGTGCCGTCGCGCGCGATAGTTTTGATATGATCGTCGTAAACGCGCGCTGTCAGGTCGCGGTCGTTCTGACGGGTGAACACCATGATCGCCGCGATCCCTGCTTGGCGGTTTGCCAGGTAGACGCGCTGCCCTTTGATCGTGGCGCGCATGAAGCGGCGCACCAG
>CAVWLW010000070.1:0-33822 GCA_963755715.1 uncultured delta proteobacterium | reverse complement strand
GACACGACAACGGGAATTTACTCGGTCATTCCAGGACTTGTTAAAGAAAACTTGCAGATGACACCACAATACACTGGTCAGTGTATTGCCAATATCCCTGCCGAAAGACTCTCACCTACGATCCTGTCATTCATTCGGCATCAAAAGTTGTAAGTGATGGCCGTCGGGATCGTTGAAATAGACGCAATGCGGATCATTTTTGCGGCCGTGGACTTTGATGCCGGCGTTTTCGAGCGTCGCTTTGACGCTTTCATAGTCTCCGGCCGCCAGGCGTAGCGCCATGTGATTGACTTCACTGCCGCCGTGAACATCTTCGTTGTCTTCGACTTCAAACAGGGCGACGCCTTGGCTGCCGCACTTGAGAAAACATTGCCACGAGCTTTCATGGTCGATCTCCATGCCAAGAAATCGATATAGAACTTTTTCGCGCCGCCGAGATCTTTGACGTGAAAGACGACGTGGTCGATGCCGGTGACTTTAAATGGTGATTCCATGGTTCACCTCCTAATAAATAAATTATAATCCGAAATTCGAATAGCGAAATCCGAAACAAACGGAAACAGAATAAACTCTACCCAAATATCAAATTCCGAAATCGAGCCGAGAATTTTGAATTTTCTGCTTTTCGATCATTTGGATTTGTTTCGAACTTCGGATTTCGATATTGAGTTCTAGTTCTCCATCAATCCACCACGGCGATGGCTTGAATCTCGATCATCATCTCCGGCCGGGCCAGTTCTTTGATGCCGATGAGCGCGCTGGCTGGATAGCTGCCTTCTTTGAAAAACTCCTTTCTGAGTTGGGTGAAGCGCGTGCCGTTGGCCATGTCGGTGATAAAGACCGTCATGGTCACGATGTCATCGAGTTTGCCGCCGGCAGTTTCGAGGGTCTTGCGCATGCGCTCGAAAGCCACGCGCGCTTGGCCATCGAAGTCACCCGGATAGTCTCGCCGCGTTCGTCTTGGTAGCCGGTCTGTCCGGCCAAGTATATCGTCGTGCCGCCGTTGATCTTGACGGCGGGGGAGTAAGCGCGCTCCCGCTGACGCGCGTCGCCTTTCAAGTATTCTCGTCGCGCCATGGCTTCTCCTCCTATTTCAAAAATATTTTTTGGAACTCCTGAGTTTTTTCCTTGAATTCGCTGGCGTCGAAATCGTCCATTTCCACCGCTTGAATTTTATCCGCGCCGGGGAGCGGCGGGTAAATCCCCTTGCGGTTTACGAACTCGCCCATCTTGGCGAGGATCCTCATGCTCTCGTCGCCGAGAAAAAAATCGATAAAGGCCTTGCCGCCGTTCGGTCGAGTCGCCTTATTGCTGAGGGCTAGATACTGGCCCGTGCTCAACATCTTGCCGAGCCGCACATAATCCACCGGCGCGCCTTTCTCGCTGTAGGTCACTGTATAGCGGATTAGGCTGATCGCGATCGGCGTTTCGCCGGTCGACACGCGCTCGGCGGACGGGGCAAAGGATTCCACCAGGAGCGGCTTGGCGGCGCCCAAGTCGCGAATGTACTTGTCGGATTTTTCTTTGCCCATGATTTTATACAAGCTCGCGAGCCACTGGAGCGTGGTCGTATGCTGGGTCGGATCGGGCATGACGAACTTGCCGCGATATTTTGGATTCGGCAGATCTTCCAATGAGCGCGGTGTCTCGGCGCTGCTAATGGATCCTTTGTTGTAGACGATGCCGATCGGAGTGTTGCGATAGACCGGACCGAGATCGGGATCGATCACCTCTTTGGGAAACGCTTTGGCTGCGGGCGAGATATATTTGGCGAATAACCCTTCCTTTTTCATGACCTGGATAGCGCCGCTGTTGTTGACCATGACGTCGAAGACCGATTTGCCGGCGCGTTGTTCGGCCAAAGCGCGATCCATGACTTTGGTCGCCGAGGCGCGCCAGTATTCTACCGTCAATCCAGTTTTTTTCTTGAATGCTTCGACGATCGGCTCCACGGTGTTGGATTCCAGTGAGCCGTAGGCGATGATCGCGCCGGTTTCTTTCTTCGCCGCTTCGACGAGTTTGGCGTCTTGAGCCAGCGCGCTGAACGAGAGGAATAAGCTAAGCAATAGCGCGATATCACTTGCCGAATCATCGATAGTTCTCCTCGGATGAAAAAGGATTTCACCACAGAGACGCAAAGTACGCAGAGTTTTTATTGTTACAACTCGGCTCTGTGCCCTCCGCGCCTCGGCGGTGAATTTCCATCTTGGCGTTGTTCCCGTCCTTCATGGTGAATGAAACCTCGGCTTATAGGTGAATCAGATTCAACGCGTTGTCTTCGAGAATCAGTTTTTTCTGTTTCGGCGAAATATCCGGCCGCTCGCGGATGCCGCTTACGGTTTTCGGAAACGTGGAATCGAAGTGCGGGTAGTCCGTCGCCATGAGAACGTGGGTCTCGCCGACTTCGGCCAGCGCCAGCGGCAGCCATTTTTCGTCGGCCTCGCAGGTGATGTAGCAGTTTCGTTTCACGTACTCGGACGGCAGCATGCTCAACTGCGGGCACATGCCGGCGTCCTTGATCACTTCGTAGTCGTCGTCCATGCGGTGCATCCAGAAAACCAAAAACTCCGCCGTGACTTCGAAGAAGACGACTTTCAAGCGCGGAAACTTTTCAAAAATCCCGCCGAGAACCAATGCGACCAGCGGCGCGACGCAGTTGAGCGGGCGGCCGAGGATATGCATCGGGAAAAAGTGAGTCTGGCGGTTGATCAACGTGCCGACGTCGCCGAGCGTGCTTGGATGGCAAAAGAGCGGGACATCGAGCTCTTGTGCGGCTTGGTAAAACGGAAAGAACGCCGGATCGTCCATCTGCTTGTCTTTGGTATAACTCACCAAGTGGGCGGCTTTGCAGCCCAGATCGTTGACGCAATGTCTCAACTCGGCAGGCATTTCTTCGGGGCAACCTGCGGGCATCATCGCTACGGGAGAGAGCCGGTCTCGATGACCGGCGACGAGTTTGTGCGCCCAGTCGTTATAAGCGCGCGCGACCGCCGCTCCCAGTGCGCCGGGATTTTGCGACGGTATGTCGATCTGAGTCGGAAAGATTAGCTGAAAGTCGATGCCTTCGCGGCGCGTTATCCTTCATGCGGTATTCCATGTCGTAACCGCCCTGTTGCCATTGCATGACTTCGTTGCCGCGCTGATTCGCTTCCGGATTGTAAAAAACCTGGTGTGTCACCGGCTTTTTAAAGTTCGCATTGGCCACCGGATCTTCCATCGGCGAAAGATCGTGCTCGAACTTCGAATAAAAATATTTGCCGTCGCCGATGCGTCTCGGCGAAAATTTAGCGAAAGGTTCGGGCAGTCGATAGATCTCGTCGAGCAACCAACCGTCTCGTAAGTGAGAATCCAAATCGATGATGGCCATAACCACTCCTTTTTAGATGTTGAAAATTTCAACCGGAGGACCGCCCGTGTCTGTTACGCGATTCGATTCATCCGTGTTCAGTTATTCGAAGGAAAACGTAGTACAGGGAAGGGCAGAGCGTCAAGCCAAGTCAGCTCGCCGACATGAAAGTTTTCGACAACGTTTGGCATGTCAACAAGGAAGCCTTGCTTGCCGAGATCTAAGTCTTTGGCGCAGCGAAAGGTTTCTATAGGGCTTTGGCGGGCTTTGGCACGTAAAAGATTTGCAGCGCTCCGGCTTGGTAGTGTAAAGGGAACCAAGCGAGAATTTTGTGCCGGAGGAAAGATCTTATGCCGTTTAGAATCGGAACATCGGAACAGGGTGGAACTTTTTATACCCAGGCCCTGGCTTTCGCCGAGCTTTTCAACCGCGGACGCGCACAAGCCGATCAATGTATTGTCAAAACCACCGACGCAAGCATTCATAACGCCGAGCAGCTCGATCGAGACGAGCTCGACTTCGGCTTTATGGCGTCAAACTGGATCGGCCGCGCGAAGGACGCGACGCCGCCGTTCAAAAACAAAATCTCGCTGCGCATGGTGGCGCCGGCCAACGCCGGGCCGATGTGTTTTGTGAAAATGGCGGATTCGCCGATCCGATCCGTCGCCGACTTCAAAGGCAAACGCATCGCGATCGGCGCCAAGGGCAGCGGCATGGAGCAACATATCCATACGATCTTCGGCGTCCTGGGAATTTCGTTCGACAGTTTCACGCCGGTGCACATGGGATTCGCTGAGGGCGCGGACGCGTTGGCTCGTGGCGCCATCGACGTGCAATTCCATCCGCCGATTCCGAATAAGGTGTTGACCGATCTCAGTCAGCGCGCTGACATTCGGGTGATTCCCTTCAGCGCAGATCAACTGGAGAAGGTGCTGGCACAAGTGCCGTTTTACCGTCCTGTCGTTGTGGAAAAAAACGCCTTCCGCGGAGTGATTGAAGATGTAACGCAAGTCGGCGTTATCAATGTCGTCGTCACACACGAACGCGTGGCGGAAAGCGTCGTTTACGACATGGCCAAAGCGATTGCCGACAATCTCGACAAGTTGCCGCAGATGAATCCACTGTTTCAAGGATTGAAGAGTCTATTCGAACCGCTTCGCACCAAGGGAGCCGCGGCATTCGAGTTCGGCGGCGTTGCGCTGCATCCGGGAGCGATCAAAGCTTATCGTGAAACCGGCTGGTTGAAATTGTAGAGGCGCGATGCATCGCGCCCTTGCCCTGCACCGCCGCCGCGTGGCGGCCTCTGCCAGCGGTGACGCCATTGACCACAGAATAATCTGACTCGTCCATTACGGCGTCCAGCCGCTTTGGGTTACTTCGGCTTGGGCGCGATTGAGAAAAGAAAAATCAAAGATTTCTTCGGGACGCACGTCGCGCGTGACGCCGGTAAATCGTTTGCTGCGCTCGATGACGATGCGCTGGAGCTTTTCCGGGATCGTGCCGTCGCGCGCGATAGTTTTCATGTGATCGTCGTAAACGCGCGCCGTCAAATCGCGGTCGCTCTGACGGGTGAACTCCATGATCGCCGCGATCCCTGCTTGGCGGTTTGCCAGGTAGACGCGCTGCCCTTTGATCGTGGCGCGCATGAAGCGGCGCACCAGATCAGCTTGGCGCGCGAGCCGATCGTCGGTGGCGACGATCGATGCTTGGATGTCTTCCAGATGATCGGCAAAGCGAAACAGCGTCGAATAACCCAAAGATTGCGCCATTAGACTCGACGGCGGGCTCAACGACGCGGCATCGATGCTGCCCGCCCTTAGCGCCGTATAACGGGAGCTCGTTGATCCCACGGGAACGAAGTTAACGTCCTTCTCAAGCTGCAGGCCGAACTTCGGCAGCACTTCTTTCAACCAGCCGTAATCCAAGCTGCCGACCGTGGAGCCGCCGACTCTCTTGCCGCGCAATTCGCCCATGCTCTTGATCCGCGGTTGCGCCATGAATTCTCCCGGCGGTTTGTCGTTGAAGACCATGAGGATTTTAAGTTTTGCGCCTTGAACCGCGGCGGTCGGATTGCTTGCCGAGCCGAATTCGACGCTGTTGCCGATGAGCGCCCGCGTGCTGGTGAGTCCGGCCATCAGAATGATTTCGACGATCATGCCTTCTTCGGCATAAAAACCGCGCTTCTGGGCGATGTGCATCGAAATGTAGGATGCGGAAAAATTGGAGATCGCGACATGCACTCGCTCCTGGGCGTGGATGGTCCCGGCCAGGGTGCAAAAAACGATGCTTGCCGCAAGGCAAGTTAAATATTTTATTTGCGCCATTGTTTCTCCGCGATGCGCGACCGCGAGCGGACACGCCGTCAAAATTTCGGTATGCGCAATGTCTTGCTAATCATCATACTGCCGTTGACGAAAAAGAGCAGGGATAACGGATGCCAGCGCGCGCCGCCGATTTCGACCACACCAAGCGGTAGATTGTCGTCGGCGCGACCGAAGTAGACACAGAGCGCCAGCACGGCGACGAGAATCAAGCTCGAAGGAATCGGCGTACCCTCGAAATATTTTACCTTGCCGCTGGTGTCGGCGAGTTGACCGGCGGTGACGTTATAACGCGCCAAACGGCTGATGCCGCAGGCAACAAAATAAATAAGAACGATCACGTCGAGGGTGCCGCGCATGCCGAGACCGTAGGCGAGAGCGGCCAGGGGCAACGCCGAAGCTGACGATGTCGGCGAGCGAATCCAGCTCTTGGCCGAAAGGCGACGGCTCGTTGTGCCGGCGCGCGACTTTGCCATCGGCGATGTCGAGGATCAGCGCCAGCGGCAATAAGGACAAGGCCAGATAGATGCGCCACGGCTCCGGCGTCGTCAAATAACTCATGGTGGCGAATACGGAGGCGGTTCCGGCGGCGCCGTTGGCGAGCGTGATCAGATCCGCCAGCTGATAGTTACGAAGCATCGAGAAGTGGACGCGTGGATTAGGCGGGCTTGGCTGCGTCATGTTTCACTCGCGCCCATATTTTTACCCGACGGCGCTGGTGGTCGCTCGAAACGGATCGATAGACGCTTTCGCGCCAAGGACGTTAAGCAATTCATTACCTATTCCTGCGGAAAAATGTCGTAGTATCTCTGCGCCGCCTCGGCGCCGCCGCAGATGTATACCGCGTCCTCCGGTTGGAAGCGAAAGTCGGGAACAAATTCAACGAGCAACTCTTCGCCGCGCTCGACGGCGACAACGGTACAGCCGGTTTTGACGCGAATATCCGCGTGGCTTGGATGATATTTTTCCAAGCCGCGAGTGGACACTTTGATCACGCGAAGCTCGGGATCGACGGCGACGGATTCTTTCCCGAGCAGCCGCCAGGCAAGCAGTTGCCCTGAAACTTGACTGATCGAAAGCGCAAAGTCGGCGCCCGCGGCGTAGATTCGTTCGACGTTTTCAGCGCGATTGACCCGGGCGATGACCGGAACATCAGGCGCCAGGTCTTTGAAAATGACCGTAGCGAAGAGTGTCGTCGAATCGGTGTTCAGCGCCAGGATTACCGCCTGGATGTTTTCCACGCCGGCTTGTTTCAATAGCTGCGTGTCGAGGACGTTGCCGACTAAATTAACGCTGGGTCCGGGCTGGGTGTCGATGAGAAAAGTTTCTTCGCCGGCGTCGCTTAACAATTCAACGACCTTGCGTCCGACTTCGCCGCCGCCGGCAATTAGAAACGGGCCGTGGCGGCGTAACTGGCGCGCGCCGGCGCAAAGATTCATGAAGCGCTGCAAACTTTCGGCATTGCCGGCAAGGACGAGAATCCCGCCCGGTTCGAGCCGCATGTCCGGCGTCGGCGGCGTGATGAGCTTACCGCCGATCCACTGGCCGATCACGGTGACGCCGGCGTGCTGGCCGAGATCGGCTTCGGCGAGTGTCTTGCCGCCGAGCACGCTATCGCGGGTGATGCGCGCCTCGCCGACCTGAAGCTTATGGCCGAGGTGCTGGATCCCGGCGACTGTGGGGCTGACTTTCTGGCTGGCGCGAGCGGCCAAGGCGGCGCCCAACACGTGACGCGGCGTGTAAGCGCCACTGGCGCCGGCCAGGATGATCGGCTCGCGATGATAAGGGTCTTCGACCAACGCGAGGATCTCGCCTTTGAAGCCAAGCTGGCGTGCGGTCAGAATCGTCGCGGCGTTCCGATCGTCGGTGCTGTTGACGATGAGCGCGCGCGCCTGGATCAAATGAGTTTTCTGCAACACTCCTTCGTCGAGATTGCCGTGAATGACCCGATGCCCTTGTTCATGCAGGCGGCGCGCGTCGTTTTCGTCTTCTTCGACGACAACGGTTGCGATGCTGGCTTGCTCCAGCTCGGTGAGCAGCGTCGCTACCGGCGGACCGTAATCGAAAATGACCACGTGTTCCTTGAGACTAGGAATTTCTTTCGGTAGTCGGGTTTCGAAACGCTCCTCGAAAAAAGGAATCACATAAATGGGAAAAACCAGGAAAACCAGAAACACGCCGACAAATTGCACCAGCACGACATAGGATACCATGAGCGGATGGTTCCAGTTGGAATCGCGGCCGTATCCGGTCGTCGACAACGATTCCCCCGCCCATTCCAAGGCGTCCCAAAATCCCCGGGGTTTGCCTTCGAGATAGGTCATCCCCCACATGTATAAAATCGTTGTGACGATCAGCAGCAGAATCAGCAGGCCGAGCAAAGCGAGGAGACGTTGGTGCAAGCGCATCATATTCTGATTTTTCTTCTCACCAATGGAGCGGTAACGAAAGGATCATAGGTAAAGGGTACGATAAATCGTCAAGAGACGAGCTAATCCCCTGGTGGCTCGTCAGGGCGCGCGCCGCGATTCCGACCGGCGCCAAAAAAGTAGAGCGCCCAGAGCGCGATGCTGGCAAGCAGCACGCCGATACGAGTCGGATAATCAATAGCGCTGGGCGAAACGAAGCCCTCGATCACTCCTGCAATCACCAACATAACCATGCAGCCAAGCTCGATCGTCAACGCTGGACCGCCGACTCGTTTGAGCGCGGTGGCGCGGCGCAGCCGGCCGGGGACGATGATGGCGCTCGCGAGCATATAACCTGCGGCGCCGGCCAGGCAAATCGCCAGCAATTCCGTCGCGCCGTGCGGCATGATCCAGCCCCATAAAGCTCGATCTTTGCCGTGCAGGCTCATCCAGCCGGCGACCGAGCCCAAATGGATGCCGTTAAAAATCAGCAACACGGTTGTTCCGACGCCCGCGGTGAGGCCGAAACCGAAGGCGAGCAAGGTCACTTGGATGTTGTTGGAAATGATCAGCGATGAAACCACCGGGCGAGCGAGGCTCGGTATGCTGTGCAAATTATCCGGGCTGGCCGGATCGAAGTCGAGAAATTCGTCGGCGAGCAGGTCGTATGCCAAGGATGGATGCAGCTGAACGGCGACAAAACTGACGACGGCGGAGCCGAAAAACATGAGGGCGGAAAGCGTCACGGCCCAGGCATGGCGGCGCACGGCGCCGGCAAAATTCGCAAAGCCGCGCGCGGCCGCGGCGCTTTCGCGCCGACGAATCTGACCGTAGAGCAAGTTGTGACCGGCGACGGCGATGCGGTTGAGTTGGTCGACGGTCTCGCGCGCTGCGCCGAGCGAGCGGGCGCGCGCCAGGTCGGCGGTGAGCGCCTGATAATCGTCGATCAGACGGGTGATCTCGGCGCCGTTTAGCTTCTTCAAACCGCGCCGGCCGGCGCGTAAGATCGCCTGGGCGCGCCGATAGAAACCGGTCCATTGGGCGAATTTTTCCTCGGCGCTTTGCACGGTCGATGCCGCTTTTAAAAGAGCGACGCCGCTGGCGGCGCCTTCTCCGCCATCGTGATGTTCGGCGTCTTGGTTTGCGTGAGCTCGATCACCTGCAGGAGCAGCGATTCACAATAAGCGCCGCGATCGGCGCGGCGCGCCGCGCTCTCACGGTCTTGGCCGAGCAGCGGCAGTAGCGGTTCGGCGATTTGCCAGGCCAGTTGCGCGCGGCGCTCTTCGGACAACTGGTGACGCCGCGCGAGATATCGCTCGATCAAGCCGACCTGCTGCGGCGAGATCGCGCCGCGCGGCAGGGTGAGCGCCTCGCGCGAGCGTCCCTGTTCCACCCGGCTGGCCCAGGCCGCACCGCTGGCGCCCTGGGCGACGAGGTCGAACTTCTCGACGATCACACAGGTGCCGGCCACCATATCCCCCAGGCGCCGCCCCTGCGGATCGAAGTGCATGACCAAGCCGCCTAAAATATACGAAGGCGGCGGCAGCATGTCGGCGGCGCGAACCAAGTTGCGCAGCGCCGCTTCGCGCAGTCCGATCGGCAGCCCGTCCTGGCGGATGACGCGAATGCCGACCCGTTTTTTCCCCGGCGTCGAACCCTTGTTCAAGCCTTCGAACAAAACGTAGTAACCCCAGTTGATCAAAAAAACGATCAACACCAGGAGCGCCAAAATCCAAGACGCGCCCCAGGACCCGCTCTTCGCGGCGCCGAGCAGCGATCTGAAAGAGACGATGGCACCGCTGGCATAAAGCGCCAGGGCGATGATGACGATCAACAGGACGTTAAAAATAAAATCGATTACGTAGGCGGAAAAGCGCGAGCCGGGGCCGGCGAGCTCGAACTCGAGAGTGACGTGATCGGGGGTGGAAATAAAAACACGCTCGTCCATTTTTTTCCGTTAAAATTTTCGCTCGTGGTTTAATTTGAACAATCTATTCGTCGGACGGGCGACCCCGTAAGGTCGCCGGTTGTACAAAAATTTTGCGAAACTGAACCTGCATTTGAGAAAATGCTTTTCCACCACGAAGGCCACGAAGAGCACGAAGGTTAATTTAAACAAATCCCAACCCTTCGTGTCCTTCGTGGTGCCATTCATCTTTCCCATTTTGCACCGGTCTTGCCATAACGGCTACTGCAAATCGGCCTGGCGAATTTCCAGGTAACGTTGGACCAAATGGACGCTCAAGTGCGCCGGATCGGTCTCCAGCACTAAAATTCCTCGGGAGCGCATGTTTTCCAGCGCCAGCGAGCGCCGGCGCACCTGATCGCACGCCGCCGCTTTGCGGTAAGTTTCTTCGACCGTGGCGGGCACCGAATGGGCGATGGCGCCGATCAAGGGCTCGGTCAACACGACGCACAACACCACGTGCCTTTCGGCGGCGCGCGCCAGATTATGAATCAAGCCCGCGCTCGCCGTAGCATCGAGCACGTCGGTCAGCAGAATCACCAGGCTGCGCCGCCTGAGCTGCGCCATCAACTGGGCGATCACTTGCCAATAGTCGGATTCCACCGGACGCGCCTCAACGGCGTAAAGCGATTCGAGAACGCGGCCCAGCAAAGCCGGGCCGCGCACCGGCGGCAAAAAAGATTCGAGCTGGTTCGAAAAAGCCGCGACGGCGAGAGCGTCACCGCGCCTTTGCGCGACATAACTGAGCATGACCGTGGCGTTGATCGCGTGCTCCAACCTGGAATATTCACCGATGGTTTCCGCCATCAGCCGCCCGGCATCCAAGAGCACGGCGAGCTGTTGTCCCTTTTCCACCTGTCTATTTCGACTGATCAGAGCGCCACGGCGCGCCGTCGCCTTCCAATCGATGTTGCGCGGGTCTTCGCCGGCGATGTAGGGGCGGAGACTCTCGAAGTCGGTGCCGGCGGCTTTGAAGGGGCGCGGCCTGCGCGCGCTTTCTTCCTGTCGATCGGTTTTCGCCAGGAGTGGGTACTGGTCGACGCCTCGGAAGTTCGGATAGACTTTCACCGTGTCGCCGACCGTGAGCGTCATTTGCCGCTGCGTCAATCCGTGTTGCCCTTGCACGCGTAGAACCACGTCGCCGAAAGCGTGGGCGCCGCGTTTAAGCGGCCGAACCGTATAATTCAGGCGCGCTTCGCCGTGGGGCGGCAAGTGTACAGGCGGCAGTTCGTCGCGCGATTCGAAACTCTCAGGTACCTCGTCGCGCACCCAGGCGAGCAACGCGAGCGCGGTCCGATTCAGTAAAACGAGCGTGAGCGACTGATCGACGCCGAGAGCGAAACGTGGCGGCAGCTCACGGCGCGCGCTGAGCTCCGAAGCTCGCGGGATTGTGTTAACGTCGCGCCAGCAGAGCGCAGTGAGCAGGACGAGATAAGCCAAGCCGGCGAGCCACCCTGCGGGCAGCAAAAGCGCGATCAGCCAAAGCGGCACGCCCAGCGCGATCAGCCGGATTAGCTTCAAAGTCGGCAGCAGCGAAAGAGCGGCGATCATTTTGTCTATCGGGGAATCTCTACTTGCGCGATCAGCGATTGAAGACAACCGTCGGGGGTGAGCCCTTCGATTTCCGCCTCGGGCGTCAAGCGCACGCGATGGCGCAACACCGGCAACGCAATTAATTGGATCTCATCCGGCGTGACATAATCATGGCCGCGCAGCACGGCCAGCGCCTTGGCCGCTTGCAGCAGCATGATCGCAGCGCGCGGGCTCGCACCGAGGGTGAGACTCGGAAAGCTGCGCGACTGACGAATGAGTTTCAGCGCATATTCCAGCACCGTTTCATCCACCCGGACGGCGTGGGTCGCGGCGCGCAGCCGAGCGATTTCTTCCGCTCCGATGACCGGTTGGATGACGCTGTGGGGCTGCGCCGATTTTTCGCCCAAAGTCTGGGCTGATTTGAGCATCGCCCGTTCTTCTTCCTCGGCGGGATAATCGACGACGACTTTCATTAGGAAGCGATCCAATTGCGCCTCCGGGAGCGGATAGGTGCCCTCGTATTCGATCGGGTTTTCCGTGGCGACCACCGTGAACCAGTTCGATAGCTGATGGCTTTGCCCGTCGATGCTCACCTGATAATCTTGCATCGCTTCGAGCAACGCCGCTTGGGTCTTTGCCGGGGCGCGGTTGATTTCGTCGGCCAATACAATATCCGCGAACAATGGACCGGAGCGAAAACGGAATTCATTAGTTTTCGAGTCAAAGACATTAACGCCTGTGATGTCCGACGGCATCAGGTCGGGGGTGAACTGGATGCGTGAAAAGCGGCAGCGCAGCGCCGCCGCGAGGCTGCGCGCGAGCAGGGTCTTGGCGACGCCCGGCACGCCTTCGATCAGCACGTGGCCGCCGGCGGCGACAGCGACGAGCAGGCTTTGTATAGCCACTGCTTGACCGTAGATCACGCGCTGCAACTCAGCTTGCACGGCGCGACCGATATTCAACACGTCGACGGAAATGTTTTCAGCACTCATAGTTGTGATCCTTTGATGAGATCTCCAGCGGCGGCGCCCAACTCGATAAATTCCCTGTCGGTGAGTTGCTCGCCGTTTTGCGTTTTCGCCAGCAAGGCGCGCAACGCGGCAACCCTCGGTTTAGCGTCGCCGGCCGGCGCCCAGGTTTCTTCTAGAGTGTCGACCAAGTCGGTTGACGCGGAAATCTTGCGCCGCCCTTTGGTCAGGTTTCGCGTTAGTTCGCCGACGATCAATTGCGCCGCCAGTCCCTGGGCGGCCGCAGCCTGAAGAAAACCTCCCCGTGCATTGACCAGTTCGAGCGGGCTTGCGCGCGCCGCTGCCGGCGGTTCCGAGATCCGCCCGAAGCGGCGGCGATAGACGAATACATACAAGAAGCCGGCGGCGGCGAGTTGCAAAACCATCCAGCCCCATGGCGTCGCAAGAAAGGCGCGGATCAACTCGCCGGTGCCGCGCTTTTCGCCGAAGCCGTGATGATATTCATCGAAAAGAATTTTACCTTCGCCCCAAGCTGCGGCCAGAGTCACCAGCCAAACGGCATTATCCGAGCGGCGCAAGGCGCCGTTGCTGATCATTGTTGGATCGGCGATGGCGACAATCCGGCCTCGACCCGCGGGGATTTCGACGGCTAGGGCTTCGTTGTTGCCAGCGGCGATCACGTTAAGGTCCTTTACTCGCGCAAAGCTGCGTTGCCAACGCAGCTTCAACTCTCCGGATCGAACCGACGAGCCGCTGGCTTGACCGGTTTTAAATTTTCCCGGCTTCGCCCAGGCGAGCGACGGCGCATAGCGCGACAAGTATTTTTCGGATTTGTCCGCGCGGTTTTCATTCGCGCCATCGACGATTTCTTCTGGACGCTCGTCGTTGGCAACCGAACCTTGGCCCATCAGCCAGCCGTTGCCGGTTAGCAAAATGAGTTGCCCGCCGGCGGCGAGCCAGCGGTCCAGATGTTGCCCTTCGCGATTGGATATCGACCTGCCCGGGTCGGCGACGATAAGCGTACTCGCGCTGCCCGCTTGATCCGGCAACGGCAGCAAATAGAGCGGTCGGCGCCACTGCTCTACCGAGGGCAAGAGTCTTCTCATGACCAGCAGTAACGCGCGCGCGCCGGTGGAATCGGTAAAGAACGTCGAGGGACGCCGTTGAATCACATCGGGACTGTCTTGGTTAGAAAAATTTGCCAACAGCAGCGAGAGGATTAGGAAAATGCTCGTTGCCACCGTAGCGGTCACGCGGTTATAGGTCTGCGCGGTCATGGGACGCTATCGGTCTCACAGAGGTGATTGACACGGACTAGCAAAGCTTCGGCGGCGTCGGCGGGAGGAAGCAGGCGCGCGTAAATCGCGCGTTCATAAAGATCGCTTAACTCGGCAAAAATCGCATACCAGGGATGGCTGCGGGCGCATTCGCCCAGGTAATGGGAGTTGGTTTTCCAGCCGGCGAATTTGATCGCGCCCTGTTCGTCCAAGAGACCCAACAAAACCCGATGCGCGATCCAGACCGCACGCCGCACGTTGCCCTCCTTGAGCTCATCGCGAGCCATTCGTAAGGCTTCGTGCCAGTTGGTCGCTGTGCCTTGCAAAATCTCCCAGCGGTTCGAGCGTGCCGTCGGGCTGTTTTTTTTTCGCCCGAAAGGAAGCACATCGGCTAGCGCGAGATAGAGCAGATGGGCAAGGCAGACGAGCAAGACCAAGAGCGCAATGACAAACAAAACGCGAGCGAGGACAGGATTGGCTTCCGACCAAGCGCTGAGCGCGTCGAGCCACTCCTTGATCGCTTTGACCATCTCGAAAAAGATCTGCCACCAGCGGGAAGGCTCGGTGAACTCCGGGCGGTCGAGAATTTCTCGAGTCGCCGCGCGGATAGCCTCCGCAGAAGGAACCTGATTGGATTGAAGGACAACCGACATCGATAATTAACGGCTCAGCGTCGGCGCCACCAGCGCGCTTTCCGCGTTGGGCGTGATTGCGTGGCTGAGCATTTCGAGGTCGAAACCCTCCTTGCGGATGCGCATATCGTAATAGAGTAGAATGGTCGCGATGATGAGCAGCGGGGTCATAAAAATCGATGCCAAGTTGTTTATCGCCGAGCTGAGAAGCGCGCCGCCGCCCGAGCCGGGATTGAAAAGCCAACTGGAAATCATGCCCGACACCGGCGCCCAGAATCATTTCCAGCAGGATGATGACCATCGTGACGCAGAATACTTTGCCGCGGTAACCTTTCACTAAATCGCGGCTTCGTCTCAGGCTCGGCATCGCCTTTTGGCCCTCGACGAGAATTGCCGGAACGATCAAGGAGTACGAAAGCATCCAAAGAATCCCGGGCACGATCAATAAAAGAATGCCGAACATCATTCGAATCGTGGCGGTAATTTCCGCTAACGACAACGTCCAGAAGCAGCCCAAACCCCGGCGCAGCGCCTCGCCGATCGTAACCTCGTTACCCAGGTACCGTTCGCTGATCGCGTAGGTGGCGGCGCCACCGGCAATCGGAAACGCAACGCTCGCCCAAAGGACGATGAAAACGATGAGAAACAGCACCGTCGACAAACCGCCGCCGGGTCTATGGACGCTGATGCCTAAACTCGACTCGAGCATGAGCATGATCAAATAGAACGGCACGTAGGCCACGGCGGTGATGCCGAGCATTAAGGAAAAATTATTGGTGTAGAGGCGAAAGGCGCGATCGAGCAGTGTCCCGGTGGTCATCGCTTCGAAACGGGGCGTATCGGTCCTATCCATGAGACTCCTTTCAACGATGCAGAGCGGTTGGCGCATGTCCCATATCGTCGCGTTCTATCGGCTAAGGATGGTTTGTCCTAAACGAGCCGGCGCTTTTGCAAGATGGCGGGGCACCCGTCGGCCGGCGATCCGCGGCATTATAGCACGGGGCGTGAGGTGAATTGAAAAATCTTTCATGCGCCGGCGTGGGCGCTATTCGAGCGCGCCGCTGGCTATTTTACGATTCGGATCGACCAGCTTCCTGAATCACTGCCGCCGGTCCACAGGCCGCGGATGGCTTCCTTCGCCGCTGCTTCAAAGAGCTCGGCGAAGCGCGCATTGTGCAAGTGGGGAAATTCAGCCGACCAACTGCCGGCGTATTCGGCTTCGCGTCCCTCCGCGGTCGCCTGCCAGGTGCCGTTCCAGCCGGTCGCATGTTTTTCCGCGCTCCAACTGCCGCGCAGCACCGTCATGCCGCTGGCGTTGCTCAACGTCCAGGCACCGCTGGCCTGTTGATCGGTCGAATTGGGTGCCAGGCTCCAGGTGCCGTTAAAAGTGCGACCGCCCGAGGTGCGCGCCGACCAAGTCGACGAGCTGGGTTGTTTTTCTTTAAATGCGTCCTTGGCTTGATTGCTGAGGATGACATCGGCGGCGCGCACCCAGCCGACCGAGCCCTGTTGGCGGCGCACCATGTACCAGATCTCGCTGCCGACGGACTCGGCGATCGGAGTCAGGGCTTCGCCTTTTTCCAAGGTGGCAATACGGTCACTTTCGACATCTTGTCGAGAATACAGGCCCGCGCCGGATTCACGCGCGGTCATCGCCGGCGCGGAGTCGGCAGTAAAGACGCGGCTGGGCGTCGCAACTAGCATCGAAATTAGCCATAGAAACGATCCGAGGCGCGTCCAGCGTGTGTTCATGCGCTTCCTTCTGTACAGGCGTCGTTCGCTGAAATCACCACTCATCTTAGCCCATTTGGCAATCGCTTCAAAAGCGCTGATCGAAGCAAAAATATTGCAACGTTACGCAATGATTTCTGCGCCCGCCGCGAGTGTCGAGGAGCCGCCTTACCGCGAACCCGAATTATATTTTTATCAGGGGAAATTTATCAGGAAGGTCGCTGCTCCGGATTTTGCGCATGGCTTTAGCATGACGAACTCGGTGTCGTCGCACACCGGCAGCGGCAACTCAAAGGCTCAAGTTGCCGCTGCGAGATTGCAATGCGCGTCGGCTCCCGTTTCGTCTTACCCAGGACTCGCCTTATCGCCGACTGCTTTACGCTTGCTGCACCCGCTAAGAATCTTTTTTGAAACATCAACGAAGGGTGGCAGCGGGCCGCGCTTTTGACCCAAAGTCGTTCTTGAGCTAAGCATGTCTTAGCGCCGTCGCACCGCGCTCGCCCTCTCTGTATGAACCCTTCTAAAACAACGATGACGACGATCCGTATCGTGCTGTTCGCGATTCTCTTATTGGGCATGATCGGCAGCGGCGCGGAATTGATTCTACTCGATCACACGGAAGACTGGCGCCAGTGGATTCCGTTAATTTTGATTGGGCTTGGCTTATTGGCGTCCGGATGGCATGGGCTTCAATCAACGGCGCGAAGCGTCCGAGTCTTGCGGGCGATCTTCATCGGCTTCATTGCGAGCGGCTTAGCGGGAATCTATTTTCACTATCAGGGCAGCGCCGAATTCAAATTGGAATCCAACCCTTCGCTCCGCGGTTGGCCCTTATTCTGGGCGGCGGTTAAGGGCAAGGCGCCGCCGTTACTCGCGCCCGGCGCGATGATGCAGTTGGGATTGATCGGATGGACTTACACTTTTAAACATCCGGCGCTCAGCGGCGCCAAGGAAAAAGGAGAATGAGATGAACGGGATCAAAAGTATCGTATTCGCCTGCGCGCTGGCTGCGCTCATCACCATGCCGGATACCGGTCACAGCCAAGCGGGCCAATCGCAACTGGTGAATCCCGATCTGGCGAGCGAGAAGGAAATACTAGCGCTGCCGCACATGACCGCGGCGCTCGCTAAGAGTATCATGGAACAGCGGCCGTTCTTGAGCATGGCCGATCTGAACACGCTGCTTTCCAAGACGTTGAGCAAGGACCAGTTGGCCGAGCTTTACGGCAAGATGTTCGTGCAGATCAATCTCAACACCGTGGCGCCGAATGAGATCTTATTGATTCCCGGAGTGGGGAATCGGATGTCGCGCGAGTTTCAGGAGTATCGTCCGTATAAGACGATCGCCCAGTTTCGCAAGGAGATCGGCAAGTACGTCGATCAAAAAGAAGTCGCCCGCCTCGAGCAATATGTTTTCGTGCCGATCCCTCTGAATAGCGCGAGCGATGACGACATTCTCACGATTCCCGGCCTGGGCAAGCGCATGCTGCGCGAATTCAAGGAATATCGCCCCTACAAAAACATCGAGCAGTTCCGCAAAGAGATCGGTAAATATGTCGATAAGAAAGAAGTTGCGCGTTTGGAAAAATACGTGACTTTAAATTGACCCGCGGATTCCTTTTACGATTCATCTTTCTCTCATCGCACGATAGGTCCTACCCCGCCATTTTTGTATTTGTCAGCGTTTGCTTCTCGTCCTTCAATAATTGCGTACCCGTGCAAGATCGATCTCTGCTATTCTGCCCTCAAGCGTCAGCAGATGGCGCTTAACTTGCGTCGAGTCGGCGCTCGTGGCGACGGAATGTGGAGGTGATTGATGTGGTTTCTCGGTTTGATCATCGGCGGATTCATCGGCGCCATCGGCGGCGGAGCCGGCGCAGTCATAGGCGCCCTGGCCGGGGCCGGAGTCGGCTGGGCGCTGGGCGCAGAACCTCAAGGGCGGTGGAGATGAACGGCTGGCGAGACTCGAAGCATCGATTCGATATCTGCAGGAGCGCGTCGCAGCATTGGAACGCGCGCCGCGAGCTGAGGCGAAACCCGAGATAGCTCCCGTCACAGAGAAGCATGAGCCATCCCCGGCCGAGGCAGCTGACACCGCTTCGCAAACGCCTTCGCCGGTTACGCCGCAAACATCACCCCAAAGGGCACCGATCGAGCCACGGCCGCCGACGCAACCGCCTCGGTCAGATTCGGACGGCCCGACCTTCACAAGGCAACCCGAGTTGCCTCGAACCGCTGCTCCAAGTACGCCGCCTGAGCCTTCAGTGCTCTGGAACTTTTTTTTCGGCGGCAACACGTTGGTGCGCTTTGGCGTCATCGTGTTGTTTTTCGGCGTCGCCTTTCTGCTCAAGTACGCTTCGGAGCATATCGAGATTTCCATCGAAGCGCGGCTGATCGGCGTTGCTCTGGGCGCGCTCGTCATGCTCGGCATCGGTTGGCGTCTGCGCGAGTCGCGTCCCGGTTACGGCTTGATCATGCAAGGCGGCGGCATCGGCGTGCTTTATATCACGGTGTTTGCCGCCTTCAGGTTGTATCAATTATTGCCCGCCGGCTTGGTTTTCGCCTTGCTCGCGGCGATGGCGGTGTTCTCGGCGATGCTCGCGGTGCTGCAAGATTCCCGGTCGCTGGCGGCGATGGGTGTCAGCGGTGGATTTCTCGCGCCGATCCTGGCGTCTACGGGAAGCGGCAGCCACGTTGCGCTGTTCAGTTTCTACGCGCTGCTCAATTTGGGCATTCTTCTCATCGCTTGGTTCAAAGCGTGGCGGTCGCTCAACCTGCTCGGGTTCGCTTTTACTTTCTTCATCGGCCTAATCTGGGGCGATCGTTTCTACAGATCCGAGTTCTTCGCCAGCACGGAGCCTTTCCTTATTCTGTTTTTTCTATTCTATGTCGCTATCGCCGTATTGTTCGCGCTCCGCCAGGAGGCGAGTATCAAAGACCCCGTCGACGGCACGCTGGTGTTCGGCGTGCCGCTGGTCGCCTTCGGCTTACAGACCGTGCTGGTGCAGGAGATGGAATACGGCGCCGCCTACAGCGCGCTCGCGTTAAGTTTCTTCTATCTCGTGCTCGGCAAGATCCTCTTCGCGCGTATCACCAATAACGTCCGTCTCCTGGTCGAATCATTCCTAGCTCTCGGCGTCGTGTTTGGAACACTGGCGGTCCCGCTCGCCTTCGACGGTCGCTGGACCGCCGCAGTCTGGGCATTGGAAGGCGCCGCGATCGTTTGGGTCGGCGTGCGCCAGGATAAAATCTTGGCGCGCGGCTTCGGCATTTTTTTGCAGTTTGCCGCCGGCGCGGCGTTTTTTTTCAGCGCACAGGAACCGCTCCGCGCGGTGCCGGTATTCAATAGCTTTTATCTCGGTTGCGTCATGATCAGCGTAGGCGGCCTTTTTTCCGCCTGGTATCTCAAACAGCAGCGCCACCGCTTGAGCCAAGAAGTATCGTACGTCGCCACGGCGCTGTTTTGTTGGGGAGTGCTTTGGTGGTTCGGCGGCGGATTCGAGGAGATCACGGCCTATGTCAGAGTCCATCCCCTCGAACTGCGTTTCTACCGCGTTCCTATCGTTCTTTTGTTTGTCACCGTGTCCTGCGCGCTGTTTAGCGTTCTGCGGCGCCGCTTGAGCTGGGATGACGCCCGCTACCCAGTGATCGCGCTCTTGCCGCTCATGTACGCATTGGCGCTGGGAGACGCCACACGGGCAGCGCATCCGCTTGAATACTTGGGCTATGTCCTCTGGCCGCTGGCCTTTGCTGTCCATCTGTGGCTGCTGCGCCGCCATGAGAACGAGATTTCATTCGCCCATTGGTGGCACGCCGCGGGCGTCTGGCTGTTCGCCGCCTTGGCCGCATGGGAAGTAGGCTGGTGGATCGGGAAACTGGTGCATGGCGGCGACGTTTGGCGTCTAGTCGGCTGGCCATTGTTGCCGCTGGTACTGGTGGCTTGGCTCTCGGATCGAGGTGAGCGCATCGCTTGGCCGGTCGCCCGTTATCCAAGCGCCTATCAGGTCGCTGGCCTGATTCCACTCGCTGGATTCATCTGGCTCTGGATGCTGCACGCCAATTTCACCAGTCGCGGCGATCCGGCGCCTTTGCCGTATTTGCCGCTGTTGAATCCCCTCGATCTCGTGCAAATTGCCGCGCTTTTGGCACTGTTCGCATGGTTTCGCCGCGTTCGTTCCGCGCCTTTCGCGCCTGAGCTCTTCCGCACAACGGAACTCGGCTACATAAGTTTGGGCAGTGCGGCATTTCTTTGGCTCAACGGAGTTCTTTTGCGCACGCTGCACCACTGGGCCGGCGTGCCGTTCAACCTCGACGCGATGATGCGATCGATGATCGTCCAGGCTTCGTTGTCGATCTTTTGGTCCGTGTTGGCGCTCTGCACCATGCTGACGGCGACGCGGTTGCGAATGCGACCCCTCTGGCTCACCGGCGCCGGTCTGATGGCGGTCGTGGTCATAAAATTATTTTTCGTCGATTTGTCCAACGTCGGCGGCATCGAGCGCATCGTGTCTTTTATCGGTGTCGGTATCTTGATGCTGGTGATCGGTTATGTTTCACCGGTGCCACCGGCAGCGGTCGGGGAGGCAAAATGAAAACGTTGGTCTTCCTGTTGCTGTTGTCGCAAAGCAGCGCCTTTGGCGCCGAGCGACCGGAGGATTTTGCCTATGGAATGCCGATTCACGTCGACGCCCAGGACGCGCTCTATGAACTCGAAATTCCCGCGGCCGTGTACCGTGGCGTCACTCGCACCGACCTTGGTGATGTCCGGGTGTTCAACGGACAAGGAGAAGTGGTGCCGCATGCTTTGCGACCCCGGGCGTCGTCGAGCAGTGAAAGCGGAGCGGCGGTGAGCCTGCCGGGTTTCCCGATCTACGGTGAGGTCAGCGATAGGATCGAAGATCTCAACGTGCGCGTCGAAAAGCGCGCTGACGGTACGATTGTCTCCGTGCGCGGGCAGGCCAAGACAAGCGCGTCGAAGAAGCCGCAGCGCGGTTACTTGCTGGACGCTAGCGCTTTGAGACAAGCCATCCAGGCCCTGCGTTTCGAGTGGCAGAGCGGCGCCGATGGCTTCGTCGGCAGCGTGCGGGTCGAAGGCAGCGACGATCTTTCGGCCTGGAACACCATCGCGGATCATGCCGCGTTGGTCCGGCTCACGTTCGGCGGCCATCAGTTAGAGCAGAATCGAGTCGAGCTGCGCGGCGGAAGATTCAAATACCTGCGTGTTTCATGGCCGGAGAATCAGAGGCCTCTCGAATCCTTGAGTGTCGTCGCCGAGCTCGCTGCAGACGTGGTTTCGCCGCGACGGGTCTGGCAGAAAATCAACGGCGAGGGGGTCGCCGGACAAGCGGGTGAATATCGTTACGATCTCGGCGGACCGTTTCCCTTTGACCGCTTGCGCGTCGACCTGCCGCAATTGAATAGTCTGGTGCAGCTGCAAATTCTCTCGCGCCAAAAGCGACGAGCCGTGGCGCCTCCAGACAAGCGCGACGGCTTATCGCTTGCGCCGCGATGAGACCGAAGTGAGTAGCCCGGAAATCGCGCTGACGAACGTCGGTGAACGCTATTGGTTGCTGCGAGTCGATCAAAAAGGCGGTGGTGTCGGCGACGGCGTGCCGATTCTTCAAATCGGTTGGCCGCCACAGAAATTGGTCTTTGCGGCGCGCGGCGCCGGTCCGTTTCAACTTGTTTACGGCAACAGTACTGCAAAGGCAGCAGTGTTTCCGATCGATTCCTTGATTCCCGGTTACAAAACTGATGCGGAATTCAAAGTCAGAACTGCCTCGCTAGGGGAACAGGTTACGTTGGCAGGGGCGGCACGGCTGCGCGCGCAGACGGATTACAAAAAGTGGACGCTCTGGGGAATCTTGATTCTTGGCGGTTTCGTTTTGGCAGCGATGGCCTATCGCTTGGCGCGCCAAGTCAAGACAACACCGGCGGACGAGACGGATAATTCCAAATAGCTTCGTCCTGTCTGATAGTCCAATCTACAAACGCAGTCACCTTGCTGGACGCTCAACCTAAGCGCGTGATATAGCAAAGAGGTATTTTCGTGCCGCGGCTTTAGGTCAACGAGAAAGCTCGTCTCCTCTCGCCTTTTTGGAGATCGTTCTGGCAGCAAGATTCACTAAACAAGCAAAGATCGAAGCGGCTGCCGAGACTGTGGCCGAACCCACCACGGATGAAAAGCTCTGGTATCCGATTGAGCTTCTAGTGCGTCTGCGCGCCTTTGAAGCGCTGCGCCACCGGGAATATCGCTTGCTCTGGTACGGCCAGGTTTTCTCATCGATGGGCACCTGGATGGATCAGGTGACGCGCGGCTGGCTGATTTACGAGCTGACCAACTCCGCTTTGCACTTGGGGCTGGTGCGCGGCATTCAAGCGATCCCGTTTCTTTTGCTCTCGCCGATCGCCGGCACCACGGCCGATCGTTATTCGCGCAAGTTTCAAGTGGTGAGCGCGCAGTTCGCCAATGGCTTTCTGTACGCCGTAACCGCCGCGCTGATTTTCACCGCGTTGATCCGACCGTGGCATGTTTACGTGACGGCGTTTTTGATGGCGTGCGTGCAGGTTTTTCTCCAACCTTCGCGCGCGGCGATGATCTCCGACTCGGTGCCGGCGAAAAATCTAACCAACGCGATCGGCCTGAACGCGGTGGTGTTCAATATGGCGCGCAGCACGGGGCCGGCCCTGTCGGGCGTGCTGATCTCACTTTTCGGCACCGGATTCTCCTACGCGGTGCAAGCCGTGTTTTTTCTCCTGGCCACCGTGTGGACCTTGCAGATGAGCTCGGCGCGCTATCAGTCGGGACACCCGGCTCATGGCGAGAGCTTCGGCCAAAGCATCGTCGAGGGATGGAAGTTTAGCTGGCGCAAGGTCGAAGTGCGCAGCGGCTTGCTCGTGGTCATCATCGCGGCGCTGTTTATGATTCCTTTCAGCACGCTCTTACCGGTATTTGCGCGCGATCTACTTCACGTCGGCGCCAAAGGCCAAGGTTTGCTCTTGACCGCGATGGGAATCGGCGCCCTGTGCAGCTCGCTGGTCATCGCTTCCATTGGCGACCGCATGCCACGCGGTCTGCTCATGGTCGGCGGCGTTGCGCTCTACGGCGTGCTGGTAGTGATTTTTTCGGTGTCGTCCTGGTTTTCGCTGTCGATGGCTTTGATGGCGATCATCGGAATCTGTCACGTCAGTTCCCATGCACTCGTGCAAACCGTGATTCAAACTTATTCGCCGCCTGAGTTTCGCGGCCGCACGATCGCGATTTTTCATATGACGCAGGTCTTGTTGCTGCTCGGCGGTTTGCTGATCGGAGCTTTATCGGCGCTACTCGGCGCGCCGATGGCCGCGGCCGCGATGAGTATCGCCGGCACCCTGTGCATGATCGTGCTCTACGTGGCCGCGCCGGGAGCGCGTGAAATACGCTGATCCGCGAGCGCGCTGAAGAATGAAGAGATGGAATACTGGAGTGATGGAGTATTGGGCAAAATAGAGTTGCCGCGCTTTGCGAGATAGGTTGGTTCGTTCAACGGTCGATCGTCCTCGTCACGGGAGGTCTCAATCATGTTTTCCCACCGAACCTTGCAGCGATTGCTCGGCGCTATATTTATTCTGCTTACGATCATTCCCGCTGCGGGCGCGGCCACGCCGCTGCACAAAGTCGTGTTCGTGTTTGCCGGTTTCAACGAGCGCACCGGTTATATTTTCGTCGCCAAAGACCTGCGCTTTTTCGAGGAGCAGGGGCTCGACGCGCAGATCGTTCAAGTTCGTAATGGCCAGGTAGCGGTTTCCGCGCTCGCCGCGAATGAAGCGCAGTTTTACAGCGTGTCCGCTACCGGCGCGAGCTTGGGCGCCATGGCCGCGGGACTCGATCTCGCCTTTATCGCGGGGATCGTCAACAAGCTCGACGGAGATTTCGTGGTCGCGCCGAAGATCGCCGCGCCGGCGGATCTCAAGGGAAAATTTATCGGTATTCAGAGCATCGGCGGCGGCGTTTGGACGTTTACGATGTTGGCTCTCGATCATTGGGGGCTCGTGCCGGAGCGCGACAAAATCCAATTCCGTATCGTCGGTGATCAGGCGGTGCTCGCGCAAGGGTTGATCGGCGGTACTGTCGATGCCGCCTATCTTGGCTACACGTTTAGCAAGGTGGTGCAGCGCCAGGGATTTCGCGTCTTGCAAGATCTCGCCAAAGTCGACATCCCTTATCAAGGAGTCGGCATCGTCGCGCGCAAAAGTTTTCTCGATCAGTCACCCGATGTGGCGGAGCGAGCGCTCAAGGCCATCGCCAAGTCGGTCGCTTATTTTCAGGATGCGGCCAACAAACAGAGCGTCGTGAATATTTTGATGAAATGGCTACGCCTGCCGCAAGTGGAGGACGCCGTGGCAGGCCAAGAAGCGATGCGCGCGCTTTATAGCCGGCGCATTTTTCCGACCGTCGAGGGCGTGCGCAATACGGTGCGCATCTTGAGCCGCATCGATGCTAAATTCGCCAAGCTCAAAGCGGAAGACTTGGTCGACGAGCGCCTCGTGCGCAAGCTCGAAAGGGACGGCGTTTTCAAATAGGGCGCGACGCGCTTCGGAAGATCATGCCAACAGCGCAGCGCCGCCGCGCAGTTGGACGGCGACGAGCGTGCGTGCTAGAGCGGATCGAAATGAAAAAAAGTTTCCAGAGCTGGCGCTACGGAGTTTCACCTGAGTATCCCATCCAGTGAAAAAAACCCGCCCGAGATCTTGGATGGCGATTCAGTGGAGCCGGCGCGAGGCGCTTGGAGCTCCTTACGCGGGCTCACCCGGCTGCGCGCCCTGACTTCGCTGCAACACCGCGACTACCGTCTGCTCTGGTTCGGCCACGTGTTTACGTCGATGGCGTTTTGGATGGATCAGGTGACGCGCGGCTGGCTGATTTACGAGCTCACCGACTCGACGGTTCAGCTCGGTCTGGTGCGCGGTGTGCAGGCGATTCCGATTCTTCTTTTGTCACCGATCGCCGGCAGCGCCGCCGACCGCTACTCGCGCAGAACGCAGATTCTGATCTCCCAGGTGATCGACGGTTCCATGTTTGCCGCCTTGGCGGTGCTGATTGTGACCGGTGAAATCCAACCCTGGCATGTTTATGTCACCGCCATTGGCATGGCCGCGGTTCAGACGTTTCAGCAGCCGGCGCGTGCGGCGATCATCAGCGACGTGGTGCCGACAAAAAACCTGACCAATGCCATCGGGCTGAACTCGATCATATTCAACGTCGCGCGCAGCACCGGGCCCGCGCTTGCCGGCGTCTTGATCGCTTCCCTCGGCACGGGCGGCGCCTACGGCATGCAAGCGCTGTTTTACCTACTCGCGACGTTCTGGACGTTGCGCTTGCGCCCTGCGAACAGCGCGTCGGGTGCCGGTCATGGGGCTCACGGCGCCGTATCGTTCGGCCAAAGCATCGTCGAAGGTTGGAAGTTCAGCTGGCGCAACGAGACCGTGCGCACGGGACTCCTGATCACGATGCTTGCGTCGCTCTTCATCGTGCCATTTACCACGCTGTTGCCGGTTTTTGCCCGCGATATTCTAAACGTCGGTGCCACCGGACAAGGATTGCTCCTGACCGCCATGGGGATCGGCGCCTTGGGCAGCGCCGTGATTATCGCGACTTTCGGCGACCGTATGCCAAGGGGGTTGTGCATGCTCGGCGGCGTCGCTCTTTACGGCGTCAGCGTGGTCGCTTTTGCCGCCTCGCCTTGGTTTCAGGTTTCCATGATGTCTGATGGTGATCGTCGGCTTCGCCAACGTGTGCTCTCACGCGCTGGTGCAAACCGTGATTCAAACCTATTCGCCGGCCGAGTTCCGCGGCCGCGCCATCGCGCTGTTTCACTATGGGCAAGTCGTCATGACGGTCGGAAGCATGCTGATCGGGTCCTTGGCTGCCATGTTCGGCACGGCGTTGGTCGGTGGTGCTCATGGGCAGCGCCGGCGCGCTGGCAATGCTGGCGATTCACCTGCTCTTGCCGCGCGCCTGGCGCATTCGTTAGCCGGACGAATCCGGAAAAATGTCAATGTCAAAGCCAGAATCACGCGCGCAGACCGAGACACCGTTAGAGCCGGACCTGCCGATCTGCGATGCGCATCATCATCTCGTGGGAGCGCGCGCCGCGTGTCTATTTGCTGAAGGATCTGCGCGCCGATCTCGCTTCGGGCCACAACGTGGTGTCGACAGTGGCGATCGAATGCGGCTACGGCTATCGTCAGGATGGGCCCGGAGCTAATGAAGCCGGTGGGCGAAACCGAATTCCTCGAGAGCATCGGCGCGGAGGGCGCTCGCGATCCGGCCGATCAAAACCCGCGATCGCCGCGGCGATCGTCGGCTTCGCCGACCTCGCGCTGGGCGAACGGGTCGCAGCGGTTCTCGAAGCGCACCTGGCGGCGAGCCCGGGACGCTTTCGCGGCATCCGCCGCTCGACCACCTGGGATGCGAGCGACTCTCTGCGCAGCGAAGCGCCGCGTGCAATGCTCGCCTCGCGCGAATTTCGCGCGGGGTTCGCATGGCTCGATAAATTCGATTTATCCTTCGACGCTTGGCTGTATCATCCGCAATTGCCGGAGCTGGCCGATCTAGCGCGCGCCTTTCCCGACGTGACGATCATTCTCAACCACATCGGCGCGCCGCTCGGCGTCGGTCCCTACGCCGGCAAGCGCGATGAAGTGTATCAAATCTGGCGCAGCGGCATCGCGCTGCTCGCCCAGTGCGCGAATATCCACGTGAAGCTCGGCGGCGTGGGCTCGCTGCGCTCGGGCTACGATTGGCACGAGCGCGCGATTCCGCCCTCGTCGGAAGAACTGGCGGCGGCTTTGAAACCGTATTTCGAATGGTGCATCGAGAAATTCGGGCCGAACCGCTGCCTCTTCGAAAGCAATTTTCCGGTGGAGCGCCAATCGAACGGTTACGTCACCCTCTGGAATGCATTCAAGCGGCTGACCCAAAACTATTCCGCCACGGAGCGCGCCGCGCTGTTTCACGACACGGCGGCGCGCGTCTATCGAATTTTCCCAGAGCAAAGGTCAAAGCGATAGATGATTCACGAAGAAAAAGAGCGCCACCAGGAAAAAGCTGCCATAGACGGCCGATGTCACGGTCAGCGCTTGGAAGGTCAACGTGTACTTGCGATGGCGCAGCGCGAAGATCAGGCCGAGCAGAGCGCAGGCGAATAGCTTCCAATAAACAATTCCCCACACCACGCCCCATTCGTAAATGGTGTTGCGCACGAGCGGATTGGCCTCGGGCAGGCCCTGCTGGGACACCACATGATAGGTAAACAGACCGTCGAAGATCTGCAGCAGCAGATTGAATTTGAAAAGCGAGCCGATGCTGTGAAACATAAACGCCGCCAGCGTGTCGTGCACGATATCAACGACCGTTATGTCGCAATAGAAATGCCAGCTGCGAGCGCGTGAAATAATCGAGCAAAAAAGTCTCGGTCGCGGAGTGGATGCGTAAGTTATGTTTACAAACCCTCGCTCTGCGAATTTGCCCGGGTAACGTGCGGGATATACGAAATTTTTGGAGCGGCCGCTTGTCAACTTTTCTTACATTGCAAGAGCGAAATGCTTCGAGGCGCGGAAGTAGCTCGGCCGAATCATGATCGTGTCCGATTTCTGGAACGCTGGAAAAATTTCCATGCCCCACCTATGGATCGCTTCGGAATGTCGCATGCGTACGGATCGCCGAAGGCGACTGAAGCGAAGATCGAATCTACCGGCGCGACGGCATTGTCGAGCTGTTCAGAAAATTGATACATTCAGGCAGATTAGTAAAAACATATGAGGAAAAGCGATGACCCAAATCACCGAAATCGCCCCCGATATTTATCGCATCTCCACGTTTATTCCTGAGGGGAATCTCCAATTCAATCAATTTCTCGTGCGCGATGAGCAGCCCCTGTTGTATCACACCGGCATGAAGGGGCTGTTTCCGGCCGTGCGCGACGCCGTGGCCACATTGATCGATCCCTCCACGCTCCGGTGGATCGGCTTCAGTCATTTCGAGGCCGATGAATGCGGCGCGCTCACGGAATGGCAGACGCTCGCGCCTGAGGCGATCGCCGTGTGTAGTCTCGTCGGCAAAATCGTGAGCGTCGACGATGTGGTGGCCCGCCGTCCGGCGCAGGCAATGACAGATGGAGAAGTGTTCAGCACGGGGAAGTATCGCTTTCGCATGCTTCTGACGCCGCACGTGCCGCACTGTTGGGAAGCGAGCCTGCTGTTCGAAGAAACCCAAGGCACGCTGTTCTGTTCCGACCTGTTCCACCAGAACGGTGACGTCGAGCCCAGCACCAGCGCGGATGTGGTTGGGCGATTCAAACAGACACTAGTCGAATATCAGCAGAGCCCGCTGGCGAACTATATGCCGTACACGCCCTACACAGAATCGACGCTGCAACGGCTGGCCGGGCTCAAGCCTCGCACTCTGGCCGCGATGCACGGGTCGACCTTCGTTGGCGATGGAGCTAAGGCTTTCACCGATGTCGCGCAGGTCATCAAAGAAGTCCTTGGCGGACGCTAGCGGGCAAATTCGAACAGGAGGCGGGCTTCACACCGAAAGTGAGATCAGGCGGGACTCCTCGAGCTTCGATCGGCCCGCAGCTGATCGGGAACGCTAGATGATATCAGAAAAGTTCAAATCTAAAGTTTGAAGTTTTTATGCATCCGGTGATTTCGATGATCTGTTGGCTGGTCCTCGGAACTTGGCTGCTTCCCGCCTTCGCTCACCCCGCCGAGCAAGCTGAGAAGAAACTACGGGGCAGTTGGGCCGCAACCAAGGCGGAACGCGACGGCAAGGCGGTCGATGACGTTGTCGGAAATCGGCTTGTCTTTACCGGTAACCGCTTCCAGATCCAATCAAAAGACGGAAAGGCGCTCTACGCAGGTACTTTCCGCGTGAACCCAAGCGCGAAGCCAGCCGCGATTGACTTCGAGCATACGGAAGGGGTCTTCAAGGGGAAGACTTGGAAGGGAATCTACAGGCTGGACGCTAACACGCTGACGATCTGCGACAACGCACCGGAACTGAACAAGGGCCGGCCCACCGCGTTCGAGGCAAAGAGTAAGTCTGGGTACGTCCTCATCACGTTTAAGCGCGCTAATTCTTGAGGCTAAGCACGATGATGTTAACTGGCGAGTGTAATCGATGCGGCGCCTGCTGTTTCACTAAATACGGCGCGGTCTGTGAGAATCTCGAAATTTTAACTCGACAAGGCTTGCCGAACGCTACCAGATGCAGAGTCTATGCCGAAAGATACGACGGCATGCCCATACGAATGATTGCCAAAGACGGAAGAATTTTACGCGGGTATCACTGCGCGAAAAACTCGCCCGCCGAAACATCAGTGATCATCGAAATGGGTATCAAGAAGGGTGTGTGCTCGCTGAAGCGTGTTGACCATGCAGATTCTATCGGCCGAAAGTAGCTCGGGCGGCAAGAGGACATGACATGGGCTGACCGGATCGAGTTTTGGCAGCTCGATCAAATCGTAGTAGGATCGGCGCATGATCGAACTCTATCACAACGATATGTCCGTCTGCGCACAGAAAGTGCGCTTTGCACTCGGCGAGAAGACGCTTCAGTGGAAAAACCGGCATTTGAACTTGCGCGCCGGCGACCAGCAGAAGCCGGAGTACGTCAAGCTCAATCCCAATGCCGTGGTGCCGACGTTGGTGGACGGCGGCAACGTGATCATCGAGTCCACGGTGATCTGCGAATATCTCGACGACGCCTATCCGGAACCGTCCCTTAGCCCGCGCAATCCGGTCGAGCGGGCGCGCATGCGGCTGTGGACCAAACAGCTCGATGAAAGCGTCCACGCCGCAACCCGAACGATCAGCAACGCCATCGCGTTTCGCCATCAGAAACTCGCCCTCGGCACCGAGGCCTTGAAGGCGCTGCACGACAAAATTCCCGATCCGAAGAAACGCGCCGAGAGCTGGGAAAATGTCCACAAGGGTGTTGATTCTTCTTATTTTGCCGATGCCGCGCAGCGTTTCGAAAAACTGCTATCGGACATGGAATCGAGACTGAGCGCGTCGCCGTGGCTGGCGGGAAGCAGTTTTTCCCTGGCCGATATCGGCTATGCGCCGTATATTTTGCGCCTGAAAGATCTCCAGCTTCAGTTCCTCTGGGACAAACGACCCCATATCGCCGCATGGTTCGAGAAGGTCGGCGAGCGGCCCGGCTACAAAACCGCATTCGACGACTGGCCCAACGAATCCTATGCAGTGCTGATGCGAGAAAAGGGGATCGAAGCCGCGCCGCGCATCAAAGCGGTTCTCGGGTTGCCTTGAGCGGGCCGAGTGGCCGGCAATCAGGCCTGACGTGTCGCATGACTCCAAGTGAGATCGCAAAGAGCTATGATCAGCTCGCCGAACAGTGGAATAGCGATGAATTTCCGAGAGACAATGGCATCGAGCCGCACAAGCGCGCTATCGCCTTCTTAAAAGAAAAACGCCGCGCCCTCGATATCGGTTGTGGAAGCAGCGGGAGAATCATCGATCTTCTGATTAGCCGTGGCTTTGACGTAGAGGGTCTCGATATCTCGAGCCGGATGATCGAGCTGGCGAAACAGCGCCATCCGAACGTCACATTCCATCACGCCGATGTCTGCGCATGGGAATTTCCGAAAAAGTACGATTTCATCTCGGCATGGGATAGCATATGGCATCTCCCATTGAGGGACCAAGAGCCTGTCTTGAAGAAGATCTTGCACGGCCTGACGTCAGGAGGTGTCTTCATCTTTACGACAGGCGGGTTGGACGCGCCGTCCGAAAAAGTGGATTCGGCCATGGGTCCGCAGATGTATTACAGCGTCCTCGGGATTCCGAACCTGCTGAAGCTAATATCCGAGGCCGGATGCATCTGCAGGCACCTGGAATATGATCAATATCCAGAGCTGCATTTGTACGTCATTGCGCAGAGGACTTAGCATGAGGACAATAGCGGTTGTTATGAAAAGGAAGACTGCAAAGATAAAAACTCGACCGTGGGACCCAGCCGAACATTTGACCACGGAAGGCGACATGGCGGCGTACTTGGAAGCCGCGTTCGAAGACGGCGACCCGGCACTCATCGCCGCGGCACTGGGCGACATCGCACGTGCCAAGGGAATGAGTCAGATTGCCCGCGAAACGGGTCTGGGACGAGAGAGCCTTTACAAAGCGCTATCACCAGACGGCAACCCGGAATTCTCCACGGTGCTCAAGGTCGTGCGCGCGCTCGGCCTCCGCTTGCACGCAGTGGCCGATGCTTAATCACGGGTTCCCATGGCAAGCGCGCCTGGAGCGAGGATCGAATGTACCGGCGCGGCGGCATCGGCAAAATTCTCGGCGGCAAGGTGATGCGGGTGCTCAGGAGAGTGGTTCGCTAGATCCGAGAGAAATGTCAAAAGGCAAGGACTTGACCCTGCAGGTTCAGACTCGTTGTCTTCAACATTTTACGTTTGCGAGCGGTGATTCGAAGAGGTGGTAACTTGTTGCTGTTGACCAACGACGACGTGGAACAAGTTTTGACGATGGCCGACTGCGTCGATGTGTTGCGCCGTTTCTTTGAAGAGGAAGGCAAGGGCCAAGTGTTGACGCGGCAGCGCACGGAAAGCTGGCTGCCCCACCTCACGACCGATACATTTTATCAGTGCAAGACGATGGAAGGCGGAGTTCCTTACATCGGCAAGTATGTCATTCGAGTCGATTCCAACGTAACGAGGAAAAAGCAGCAGGGTCAGTCGAGCCGCGTAGAGCATGTTCCCTTCGGCAATGGGAGCTGGATGGGCATGTTGCTTGTTTTCTCTACGGAGACGGGCGAGCTGCTTGGCTGGATGCCCGACGGCTATCTACAGCGCACCCGCGTGGGTGCGTTGTATGCCCTCGCCGCCGATTACCTGGCGCGCCCGGATGCCGAAGAAGTCGGGCTGATCGGCTCAGGCTGGCAGGCCGGCGGGCAAATTCTCGGATTGCGTTGCGTGCGGAACATCAAGAAGGTTCGGGTTTTTAGTTCCAATGCCGATCGCCGCAGTCGATTTGCCGACGAGTTGCAGGCGAGCTTGGGCATCGAAGTGCGCCCTGTCGCTGCCGCGCGGGATGCGTTCGCCAAAGCGGACATCGTCGCACTGGCGACCAACGCCAACGAGAAGGTCATGGAGTCACTTTGGGTCGAGCCCGGGCAGCACCTAAGCTCCGTGCGCTTTCTCGAGCTCGATCCTCGCTCGTACGAAGACTCCGACCGCGTGGTGGTTAACCGGGCCGAGCCGTGGATTCAAAATTATTATCTCGGCGAACTCTGTCCGCAGGACATCCGGGATGCCAAGGTCCCGCCCGTCGCCGCCGGGCGCGATCGAGGCCCGCGAATTTTTCCGGCAGCGGATCAAAAGAACCGGAGCGCGCGAGAAGACCTTGTTTCCCAACGAAGCGAGTAATTACCAACTAGGCGGGCAGTTCGCCGCAGTGGCGGGCTTCGTCCTCGATCGGGCCCGCGAAAAAGGATTGGGCCGAGACCTGCCCCCGGAATGGTTTGCCCAAACACTGCTGCCGTGATGCGCAAGAATTATGGTACCGGATGAAGCAATCAGGATCGGGTGATATCAAGATGCAAGACTTGACGCCACCGCCGCTCTGTAGTCCTCGCTTTCGGTCCGGCCTATCTTGCTCGTTGGATGAGGCGGGGCTTACCCTGAGCCGGGAAGATTGGAGGAACTCGAGATGAAGATACCAGTATGGGTGTTATCGGCCTTGCTTTTGGCCTCCAGCGCGATCTACGCGCAGTTACCGGAAAAACCGCGGTCGTCGATCGAAGATCCTCGTGAAGACATAAAGCCTCGTCAGGCAACTGACAATTTCAACCGGGTAGCTAGGGTCTTTGGAAGAGATGTTTTTTTGTAGATCTGAACCCGACTGATGATGAGATGATGATAATCAGGCGGGGACGGAAGAACATGGAAAAAACGAACATGAAAGACGACCGATCAGAAGACCAAGTAGTTAGTGATGTAAGGTCTCACAAACTGGCAGGGCTGATCTGGGATCCAATCTGGGCTGAATTCGGCAAAACTCATGACGTAAAACCAACGGAGGCGGAGCTTGACGGTTTTATCAGGGGCATGGAGGCCTTCACGGCCATGTCACCTGATCGTCAGTTACCCGATGATCCCAGAGTAACTCCCAAGATGAAGCAGGAGATAGAGCGGGAAGTCGCCGAGCATATTGTCACGCAGTGGAAAAGAAGCAAGGCGCTCTATGAGGAGTACGGTGGAGTAGTGCTGTTTCAACAGCTCAACCCGATGGAGGCGTTCGGAGCCATGCGTACGTTGTTGCAACACCATGAAGCAAAGGGCGACTTCGAAATTTACGATGAACATCTCAAGCAGGAGTTCTGGAAGTATTATCTCAGGGAACCTACCTCTTGGAAGGTAATGAAGCCAGACAAGATCGATTATTCTCTTCCGTGGTGGCTAAAGACACCGCCCGATCCGGGGAAATAAAGATTATGAACAACGAAACATGGCATGGGGAGAAGCAGGGGTTCAGACTTTTATTTCTCGACAATCTTCTCAAGTCGCCTATCCGATCCCGCATCAAACAAAGCTGTTCGATCCTACGCCGTTTTGGCAAACCTTCATT
>CAVWLW010000069.1:0-210889 GCA_963755715.1 uncultured delta proteobacterium | reverse complement strand
ACCAAGTCTTTCATTTGCTCTTCTTGGATGGCTTTGAACGGCTCTCTGGTAGTTTCGTCGCAAACTGAGCTACCTTAATTAGCGACGCACTTGCGGACGGATTACGGTCGCGTCGACGATCAGACTCTCGAATCATGACAAAGCTGCCATCGTCTAGCTTCTTCCTTTATTTTATCGCTTCAGCATCTCTGTACGGAATTTTTTTGTACTGTCGCGGTTTCGGCTGGGATGGAGATTCGATGCTTTCGGCGGTCCAGTTCGTCAAGCTTGTTAACCCGTCGATCTATGGTCTCTATGATGGCGGACACAGCCCAAGTTGCTAAGCATCGCGCTGTTTGGCTCCGTGTACCAGCTCACGCATAATTTTCAATATCTGACGTTACTGGCGATCCTTTTGAACGCGTTCATGGTTGCCACTTTGTCGCTGGGCGAGCGCACTGGAGGTGCTTCCTGGATCGCGTTCCTGGGGTTTTCGATAAATATTGATTGGGACCAGATCGTCGTCAATTGCGACAATCCTGCATTCAGTATTCCCTTCGCGTTTATCGGTTTGTACCTCTACTTTCATCTACACAGAGAAATTGCCGGGGTGGTTAATTTACTCGTCTCTAGCCTCTTCAGGCCTGGTGCGGAGATTATTCTGGTCTTTATTCTCTTCCTTCGCTTCATAAGGAAAGAGAAAGCCGACAAAGTAACGCTGATCGCCTTTTTAGCCATTGTAATGGGAGCACTTCATGCTCTATATGGGTATCTGTTGGCGTACCCGACAAAGGAAGCATTTTTGAGCGCCTGCGTAACATACTTTCCGCAAGCATCATCTCAAATCGCAACGTTCCAACATTCTCCTCGGGTCATACGTCCATATCTGGAGACAGCTATTTCGCAAGCGGCAAAGCCGACCACCCTAGTGCTTTTGCTGTTCGCCGTTAAGGGAATATTCGAGATATTCCGTAAGCATATACCAATTAGTCTTTGTGAATGATTATCCTAGCTACTCTTATTCTACCAGCCGGTGCCTTTGTTTACGGAGTTATCAATAATATTCAGAGTGACAAGATGATGGAATATACATTTTTCTATCCCTCGTTTGCTGCTTTTGCCATACATCACTGGGTACCTCGTCCTTTCACAAAAACGAAACTCGGTGAGTATGTTTTGGTTTCACTGGGATTCCTATGTGTTGTTTTGTTTGCATCTTTTCCGGATTGCGCTTATCGGGAAAATACGAAGTGAAACCAGACGGATCCGGATTGATCCGATGGAGGCAGATTAGATTCGATGATTTTGATACAACAGGGTTCTGTCAACTTCTCATCGCTTTACCGCATTAATTCCACGAAATGACTATCTATTTTTCATATTGGATCATGGAATCAGAGCAAATAACATAACCTTTATTGAAGACCTGTCACCTGACGAATTAAAGTCCGACAAGTTCGACATTGTTGTTACGGCACATCGATAGATTCTTGGCGCGGGGAAGCCTGTGGGGTGAGAGTACGGTGATCCTCGATAACGCGCGAGAGTTAGTCGCGACCCGTGAGCTGTGGCAGGGTGATATCATGCTGATGGTCGACGGCGGACACGGCTTTCGTATGATAGAGGACACGGTTTTTCTTGAGGTAAAACAAGGTCCCTACACAGGTTTCGAGGAAAAAGAGCGATTCTGAAGCATGTCTTTAGAGAGCCAGTTCCGACAAAAGTCTTTTGCCTGTTAACCGTATGTTCTTCATTTTTGCCTGGCTCAACGAAAATCAGCACGGTGACTCTTTCGAAGAACAAGTGCCTTTACTATTTTTAGGGAATCATCTGAGGCGACAAGGCTCGAACCAAACATTCAATATAATCTTCTTGGAGGGCTATGATCAACTTTCTAACAGTTTCATATCCAAGCTTAAGGCTGTTGGCTTTAACTTGATAAATTTCTCCTCTGAATGCCGACGGTTGATGAAAGCGTTCCAAAAGCTCGATCGGTTCGGGAAGACTGGAATGCTTTGGTTCTTGCGATGGCCGGCATTACTACACTACGTGAAGACAGAAAATATCAAAGAACAGATTTTTCATATCGATGGAGACATTATTTTCAATGCACGACCTGAAGAAATTGCAAATGACGTCACAGGCCTGACTTTTGTGTTGCAGGGATGTCCGGCTTTTGTGACGATTACAAACTATGATTGGTTCGAATGTTATTGCGAAGAACTTGGCAAAGTTCCATCGGGACATTGAAGGTTACTCGGCGCTAGCTTGGCAGGAAAGAGTAGGCTGGGAGGAATCCTTTCGAGAGAGATGGGCAGGCAGCCGGGATCGACGAATTATTTCTCACGATCAGGATTTGTTATCTCATTTGATCCATACTGGGAGAATCATTCAGGACAGTCCTTTAGAATTTGTAAAGCGCCTAAGCTTATTCTATATGGAGAATCCGCTCTATTTTGATTCACACGCAAAAATTCAGCTCTCCAAGGATGCGGGATTGGAATTTTTAAGTGACGGCAACACTTGCTATGTTGACAATCAAAAAATTGCCTTTTGGCACTTCCAAAGCGATTTTTCAAGATACGTAAATGCGGCGATTGTTTTGCGCAATATTCATTATCCCTTTCGGTTTCCCAATCATCTGAATGGCGGGATCAGCCGGAAATTGTCACTTGGAGCCAGAAGAGTTTATCCAATGACACGGAGTGAAATTTATGGCTCCTTGAAAGAACTGAACTCCGATAAATCCGATAGCAGTTTGAGTTTCGCCGATATCTTTAATTGCAGGGCATATTGGGAGAAGGGGGTTTTCGCTAACCTTTCAGATAGTTGCGAGGTCACTCCCTGTCAAATAGGCCATTGATCTACCGATAGGGATCCGGACAAAGTGATGATACCCGTGAATGAGCCGTATCTGGGTGCACGCGAGTTAGAGTACGTCTCGGAATGTGTACGCACCGGCTGGATTTCTTCGGCGGGCAGATTTATCGAAGAATTTGAAGAGAAATGGGCAGCTTACTGCGGCCGGCGCTATGGGATTGCTGTGAGTAACGGCACAGTCGCCCTCCAAGTTGTCGGTAGCTTGTCTCGGGTTAAAGCCGGGCGATGAAGTCATCATGCCGACATTTACGATCATTTCCTGTGCTCTTGCGGTTGTTTATAACGGCGGCGTGCCGGTTTTGGTGGATTGTGATCCTCGGACGTGGTGCATGGATGTCGATCAAGTGAAGAGGAAGATTACCGCGCGGACTCGCGCTATTATGCCGGTACATATATATGGACACCCGGTGGATATGGATCCGATTCTGGACCTGGCGGAGAAACATGGCCTCGCCATTGTTGAAGACGCTGCGGAGGTGCATGGGGCGGAATATCTCTCCAAACGGGACACGCTCCACTCCGCATGGCGTCGTTGCGGTAATTTCGGGACGCTCAGTTGTTTCAGTTTTTATGCTAATAAGCTTGATCACGACCGGTGAGGGTGGCATGGTTCTCACCGATGACCCAAGCTTGGCTGAAAAGGCGCGCTCTTTGCGTAACCTCTGTTTTCAAGCCAATCGGCGTTTTCATCATGAGGAGCTCGGATTCAATTTTCGCCTTACAAACCTGCAGGCTGCACTTGGCCTCGCTCAATTGGAACGGTTCGAGGAAATCGTCGCGCGCAAGCGCTGGATCGGCCAGGAATACAATCGGCGCCTCGCAGGCTTAAAGGGCTTGCAATTGCCGGTAGAGGAACCCTGGGCCCGGAATGTCTATTGGATGTACGGTGTCGTCTTGTCCGAAGAAACCGGCATGGACGCGACTATTTTTGCGCAGAGGCTGAAACAGCATGGCATAGAAACTCGCCCATTTTTTTTGGGATTGCATGAGCAACCAGTTTTTCATCAGAGAGGATTATTCGTGCAGGAGCGATTTCCAGTAACAGAGCGGATTGCTCGTCAGGGATTATATTTCCCCTCGGGGTTGGCGCTCACAGCAGAGCAACTGGACGAGGTGTGCGCTGCCGTGCACGAGGTCCTTTCATGAGCGGGGTCTTTGGTTCGGAATATGCGGGTACGTATGATGTCCTCTACAAAGACAAGGACTATTTAGAAGAGTGCGGATTGATCGCTAGGTTGCTCAAAACGTACGGCGACCGACCCGTTCGGAACATCTTGGATCTTGGCTGCGGCACGGGAAACCATGCCTTGCCACTCGCCCAGCAGGGTTACGAAATTGTCGGCGTGGACCGCTCAAATACAATGCTTGATAGGGCCCGCAAGAAAGCAGCGGATCAGCAGCTCGACGCCAAGGCTGTTTTCTATGAAGGAGATATCTGCAGTTTACGGGTCGATCAATCGTTTGATGCGGCGCTGATGATGTTCGCGGTGCTAGGCTATCAATTGGAAAACCATAACGTGCTTGCGGCTCTTCGAAGCGCCAGGCAGCATGTGCGATCAGGCGGCCTTCTTATTTTCGACGTGTGGTACGGTCCCGCAGTGCTCAAAGAAGGGCCCAGCGATCGCGTCAAATCGATCCCCACGGACGGCGGCCAAATACTGCGCTTCGCCTCCGGGCAACTTGACGTCCAGCGCCATCTCTGCAAAGTGACTTATCACTTGTGGAAAATGGAGGGAGACCGGCTGAGATCCGAAACCGAAGAGACTCATCTGATGCGCTTTTTCTTCCCCCTCGAATTGGATTTGTTTCTAGAACGCTGTGACTTTGCTCCTGTACGCTTGGGAGCTTTCCCGGAATTCGATCGGAACCCCGACGAGACGACCTGGAACGTCTTGGGGATAGCACGTGCCGTCTGAGTTTTCTAAAGTTGTATGGGGCCGGTTTGGTTGTCGACTCGTCCACCATCAATCCCGGTTTCGTTTTGAGTCGGTGTTGAACTCTTTGCTTAGGAAGCGGGAATAATGGCACAATGCTTTCTCAGTTCGCCCTGAACTTCGGCCCCTAAAGCAATAACAAGTGCGGCAGAAAAATGACAAGGGATCAGAGTTTTCTACCTGGAAAGGAAACGGCAGTGAAAAAGGCTCTCGTCACGGGTATTACCGGGCAAGACGGTTCCTATCTAGCGGAGCTGCTTTTGGCAAAAGGCTATGAGGTCCATGGAATCATTCGCCGGGCTTCAACGTTTAACACGGAGCGTATCGATCATCTCTACCAAGACCCCCATATCAACGGTGTGCGTCTTTTCTTGCATTACGGTGACGTCTCCGATGCAACGAACCTGATCAAGTTGCTCTACCGGATTCAGCCGCAAGAAATTTACCATCTGGCGGCGCAGAGCCACGTACGCGTGAGTTTCGACATACCTGAATATACCGGCGACGTCACCGGGTTGGGCACGATACGAATTCTTGAGGCGATTCGCGAGACTGGACTGAAGACGAAGTTCTATCAGGCAAGCAGCTCGGAGATGTACGGCAAGGTTCAAGAAGTGCCGCAACGCGAGACGACTCCTTTCTACCCGCGAAGCCCCTATGGGGCAGCGAAGGTCTATGCTTACTGGCTAACGGTCAATTACCGGGAGAGTTACGGTATCTTTGCTTGCAACGGCATTCTGTTCAATCACGAGTCGCCGCGCCGAGGAGAAACTTTCGTCACCCGTAAAGTCACCCGTGCCGTGGCGCGCATCAAAACCGGCTTGGAAGACAAGCTTTATTTGGGCAACCTAGAGTCTAAACGGGACTGGGGTTATGCCAAGGAGTATGTGGAAGCCATGTGGCTGATGCTCCAGCAAGACGCGCCTGAAGACTATGTCATTGCGACCGGCGAGACGCATTCGATTCGCGAGCTTCTTGAGGAAGCCTTTTCCTATGCGGGCCTGGACTGGCGCAAGTACCTGGAAATCGATCAACGCTATTATCGTCCTGCGGAAGTCGATTTATTGATCGGCGACTCGAGTAAAGCCAAGAGAAAATTGGGTTGGGAAGCTAAGATCAAGTTTAGAGACTTGGTGCGCTTGATGATCGATGCCGACATGGAGGCGGCCAAGAAAGAGGCGCACATGAACGGGTATCAAAGTTCTAAACCGAACCTTGACCCAGCTTCACTAGTGAGACAGCAGTATCCCGATCGTTCGGTCTTTAAAACACCCTGACAAACGCTCACGCCCTCAGGTTCGTTATACTCGGATAGCAGTTGAGAATGTCTACGGCTTCAGATCTTGTAGCCACGTGAACCTTCAGCTTCAGCCCACGATCGAATCAAACAGCGTGACAAGTTCTTTGATCTCGGGGTATTCAACTCATATATGCTCGAGCATGACCGAATTGTAGCGGAGAAACTAAAAGCGTGCATAAAAAAAGCGAAAAGGAAGCTTATTAGTCTCAGTGTTCTGATAAATGCCTGGGTCCTAAATCTTGGATAGTCCACAACGCACTAAGGCGAATCATGAGGAGTTAGCGCTATGGGGTTGGAGCATAAACGAATCGTGGTGACGGGGGGGGCCGGTTTCTTAGGATCGGTTCTCGTAGATAAACTTCGCGTTCGGGGTTGTCAATATATTTTTGTTCCCCGTTCCAAGAGTTACGACCTGCGGGAACAGAAGATGATCGTTAAACTTTATAACGATGTGAAGCCCGACGTGGTGATTCATCTTGCGGCCGTTGTAGGCGGTATTGGCGCGAATCTGGCCAACCCCGGACGATTTTTTTACGACAACGCGATTATGGGAATTCAACTGATGGAATATGCTCGCAGATGCGCAGTTGAAAAGTTCGTTGCGGTGGGCACCGTCTGTGCCTACCCTAAGTTTGCGTCGGTTCCATTTAAAGAGGAGGAGCTGTGGAATGGCTACCCCGAAGAGACCAATGCTCCTTACGGCTTGGCCAAAAAAATGCTCCTCGTACAGGCTCAGGCCTATCGCGAGCAATATGGGTTCAACGCTATTTACCTGCTTCCTGTCAATCTTTACGGGCCGGGAGATAACTTCGATCTCGACACTTCACACGTCATTCCAGCGCTCATCCGTAAGTGTGTCGAGGCCAAAGAAAACAACGACAAGGAAATTGTTCTTTGGGGCGACGGTTCGCCGACTCGTGAGTTCCTTTACGTCGATGACGCCGCCGAAGCGATCGTAATAGCTAGTGAACGGTACGACGGCGGCGAGCCCGTGAACTTAGGCACGGGGCAAGAGGTTTCCATCAGAGAATTGGCTCAAATGATCGCGGCGGAAGTCGGGTTTTGCGGTGCCATCCGTTGGGATACAACCAAACCCAATGGCCAACCGCGCCGATGCCTCGATGTTAGCCGCGCCGAACGCTATTTCGGCTTTCGGGCCCAGTGTGACCTGCGCGAGGGTATAGCAAAAACAGTTGCCTGGTTTATCGCACATCGGGCTAGTAGCCGCGAAGTCGCCGTTGGTCAAAATCCTTAATCCCGAATTATTTGTCTCCTGAATGCTTTCCTCTATTTCGTTTTCCGAATCGTTTCCTCTTAGCATGACCACTTAGGGTAGAAGGATCGGGAGCTGAAAAGTTCCCGATTCGCAGTATTTTTTCCTTTCAATCTTGCCGCCGGACGCACCAGTAAGGCAGTTCACGATCGGCATTGGAGATATTCTCATGACCAAATCAATGCTTCTAAAATTTCGGCGATTTCTCAACGTCGGATTCCACATCGTATTGATCGCGCTGGCCAATTATTTGGCTTTCTGGATTAGATTCGATGGCGTGATTCCGGCTCAGGAAATCGCGCTTTTCATTCAGATGATCCCTTGGCTCGTCCTGATTCGAGGAGTCATCTTTATTCCCCTGCGGCTTTACCAAGGACTCTGGCGTTATACCGGTATTTGGGATCTCCGGAATGTCATTTATGGAGTTCTCTCGAGTACCGCTGTTTTTTATGTTTTGGTTCATTGGGGCATGGGTCTCGTAAAATATCCGCTGTCGGTTTTTATCATTGATTCCTTGCTGCTGATTTTCTTCATGGGGGGCAGTCGGCTGGCCCGCCGCCTCTATCATGGCGTGGGGCAGGTGCATCGAGGCAAGCGTGTTTTGATCTATGGGGCGGGAGATGCGGGCGAGATGATCGTTCGCGATATAAAAAACAATGGCGCTCTCTATGATTACGAACCGATAGGTTTTATCGACGACAGTGCAAGCAAGATAGGTCAGCGTATTCATGGGCTGCCCGTGCTCGGCTCGCGGCAAGACCTCCCCAAGATTCTGCGATCGCACAAGATTGCTGAAGTTCTTCTCGCGATCCCGAGCGCTTCACCTGCGTTGGTCCGGCAAATTCTCACAGCCTTGGAGCTGTTCAAGATTCCGATCAAAACTCTCCCGGGCGTGGCGAAGCTGCAAAATGGCAAAGTCAGCGCCAGCCAGATCCAAGATTTATCGATCGAAGATCTCCTGGAGCGGTTGCCGGTAGGGTTGGATATCGGCCCCGTGCAGAACCTGGTGAAGGGCAAGAGGATCCTGGTGACGGGTGCGGGTGGATCGATCGGCTCTGAGTTGGCTCGGCAGATCGCGAAATATGAGCCCGCGCGTCTGATTCTTTTGGATAAGAGCGAAAGCGCGCTTTACGACATAGACATGGAATTCGCGCGTTCGTTTCCCGACGTGAACCGGGTTTCCGTGCTTGCTGACGTGAAGCACATCAGGCCCATCGAACAGGTTTTTCTCCAAGAGAATCCGCAAATCATCTTTCACGCGGCGGCATATAAGCATGTGCCGATGATGGAGCAACATCCGGGAGAAGCCGTGCTGAACAACGTCGTCGGCACTCACCGTCTGATTCAGCTCGCGCTGCGAAAAAAGATCGAGCGGTTCGTGCTAATTTCGACCGACAAAGCCGTCAACCCGACCAACGTCATGGGTGCGACCAAACGCGTCGGTGAAATGTACATCCAAGCGTTGGCAAAGAGCGCTGAAGGAGTCAAAACGATATTCACGGCCGTGCGCTTTGGCAATGTCCTGGGGAGCAATGGCAGCGTGGTTCCCCTGTTTCTTAAGCAAATCGAGCAGGGCGGCCCTGTAACGGTTACCCATCCCGAGATGACCCGCTACTTCATGACGATTCCGGAGGCGGTTCAATTGGTGCTCCAGTCGGGCGCCCTCGCGCGCGGCGGAGACATATTCGTGCTAGAGATGGGCGAGCAGGTGAAGCTTATGGAAATGGCGCGTCATTTGATTCGTCTCGCGGGTTTTATCCCTGACGACGAGATCGCCATCCAAGTCGTCGGCCTGCGGCCGGGAGAAAAGCTGCGCGAGGAGTTGGTCGCGATGGACGAAATGATCGTCCCGTCGGAAGTCGAAAAGATTAAACGAGTGCAATCGGGCTGGGTAGCCGACTTAGATTCTGTCACCCGAAAGATCGAGGAAATGGAGCGGCTGGCGATCAACGGCAAGCCTTGGCTGGCGTTAGAGGTGCTCTGCGAAATGGTCCCGACTTTTCGCCCAACCGACATGGACACCACGGAACAACTGCGTCGTCAGCAAACTAAAAAGGACGTCCTGCGCAACTTGCGGATTGCCAGAGAAACGGCTTGATCGAGAACAGTCAAGACACGATCGAAACCATCTTGTCAAGACTGCGCAGGAGCCGGCAGACCGGTCTTGCAAGTCGCCGTCGTGCTGTGGTTGTTTACTCGGAGTCGAAATATTTAAAAAGATCGTATTTACGCTTCATGAAGTGAGTAAAAATCTTCTGGAGAAAGGAGGCAAGCGATGCAGGAATACAAAGCTACAGCAGCGGGGACAACTCATGGCAATCTCGATGCGCCGCGATCCTCGATGCTTCGACCGAAGCGGCGGCCGGATATACGAACCCGCGTGGTTGAAGGAGAAACGGTTGTGCTCGACCGCCGGGAGGAGTTTATTCACCAGTTCAACAAAACCGCGACCTACATATGGGAGCGTTGTGATGGGATTCGTACGTCGGACGAAATCACGCACGAGCTTTGCCAAGCATTCGAGATCGACTACCCGACGGCTCGTAGGGACGTGCTGGCTACGGTCGAGACGTTGCGCCGATCGAAGCTCCTGGAAGAATGTTGAACGGGTGAATTTGCCGAATCCCGATGAATTTAAATTTATGTTCAATGAAAGGAGACATCCCATGTTTGAAGAAAAATCCGAGCGACGAGACTTTATCAAGAAAGCAGCGTATGCGGTGCCGATGATTTTGACCCTGAAAGCACTGCCGGCTTTTGCCGCAGCCGGTAGCGGAGCTTCGAGATCGAGCACTAAGAGCAGAGATAGTTACAAAGTTGACAAGGAAACGGATCAGAATCAGCAACCGAACGGATCCAAGTCCGGGCAAGCCGGCAGTTAATGACGGCCCAGCCGCTGGGCCAGGAGCTTCGCTAACCACAGCGCGGTAATTTCGACTGTTGGAATGGCGGCGCTGCGGGTACAGAGTCAATACCATTTGCGGCATCGGCCTTTCACGACATGAGTTCAATAACATCCTCACGTCTGTTGACGCTTTCTATTTTTGATCGCGTCGTGCAGATCTCATGTCAGAACCGCGCCATATGGAATCTTTTGGCAAACGGCTATGGCTCGATGCTTCGTCAAGATGACGCCCGTGCAAACCTGGAATACACCATCAACGAAAACAACGGGCGAGGTGAATATTGCATCCTACGTGCAGGATGTCCCCCGCTGCCGGCGCTCGATGACGGCGAACTTATTTTTCTTTTCGAAAAGGATCTGACGATCGAGCTGCAGCGCCTGCGCGGTGACCTCTACTTTGTTCATGCGGCGGCGCTGGAAATTTCTGGCAATGCGATCCTCCTGGTCGCCCCATCGGGACAGGGCAAATCCACCATGACCTGGGGCTTGCTGCATCACGGCTTCCGTTATCTGAGCGACGAGCTTGCTCCCTTAAATTTGCGAACCATGAAGGTGACGCCCTATCCGCACGCGCTATGCCTGAAACGAGAGCCTCCGGAGGCCTATCCACTGCCGGCCCAAATCCTTCGCACATCTCGAACTTTTCACGTGCCGACGCCGATGCTGCCGAATCAAACCCTTTCTCAACCTGTGCCTGTGACTGCGATGTTTTTCCTGGAGTATTCTCCCAAGGACCAAACAGGTGCGACGCTACAAAGTATCAGCAAGGGCGAAGCGGCCACCCGATTATTTGCTCAGGCTCTAAACCCACTCGCACACACGGAAGACGGCTTGCCTGCCGCCATCGCAATCGCCTGTAACGCGGCTTGCTACAAGCTTCGTTCGGCCGACCTTCGTTCAAGCTGTGAACTGGTAAGCGATCTTGTGTCGACCCTACCTGCGCTTTCGCGCCAGAATGATGGCGCCGCGCCGGGTTTATTTTCGTAATTTTCTCTTCAAGTCCCAATCGGGTGAGTACGATGCGCTGCGAAAGCTCGCCGGCAAGAGCGAAATTGCTGACGTTGTTTGAGACCGTCTCGAGAGGGCGCACCGATCTTTCGCTGGGCGATTTCGATGACGCGCAGCTCGATTGGATCATTCGATCCGGCTTGGGCCCGGCCTGTTTTCACGCCGCGAAAGAGAATCAAGAAAACTTCACTTCACGCCATTGGCAGTCTTTAAAAGCCGCCGATCTCACGGCACGATGGATCGGCGCGGATCACCGCGAAGCCATGACCGAGATCATCGATGCCAGTTGCGGTTCTGTGCCCCAACTTACGCTGCTCAAGGGCATCTCGATCGCCGAAGAATTTTATCCCGAATTTCACCTGCGACCGATGCGCGACATAGACCTGTTGGTCCCGGTAGAATCGTTAGCCCCTATGGCAACGTTGCTGTACGGTCTTGGCTACCGCCAAACTTCCGATGCGCCGCATAAAACATACGATTCGCACCATCACGTGATGCCGTTTTTTCACGACGAGAAGCAGGTCTGGGTCGAGCTTCATCATCGTCTGATCTCGGCGAAAAACCATGCGAGCCATGGCCGTGTTTTTCAACCGTCGCACGTTTCTTCGCAGATAAAAGCGTCTATGTTTCAGGGTAGGACCGTCCATCGACTCTCTCCGGAACTCCAGGTTGTTTATCTCGCGGTCCATTGGGCGCAAGACTTCAAAGAGGTCGGCGGCATGATCGCGGCCCTGGACCTTATTTTTCTTTTGCAACAGATGGGCGACAGCCTGCGTTGGGAAAACATTTTTGCCTGGATCGATCAATCGACAGCGCTGACCTATCTTCATCTTTTGTTGAGTTATTTGGAAAGCCGACGATTGATCTCACTGCCCGACGGCATTTTGCAGCGGTTCTACCTGGGCCAACCTGTTTTCGGCAACTTAACGCTCAAAGCGGTCCACAAAATCGTCGATCAGTATATGTTGGACGGCGCGAGCTTTGGATCTCTCTTAAGCCGAAGAACTCTCAACGTTGCGTGGGAAACCTTGACTCTGCCGATCCCGTCGGTATGCAAGTTGTTGCTCATGCCGATCAATCTATGCATGCCGTCTCAATTCCGCATTCAATAAGCGCAGCATAACGGCGCACCGGACGCTTATCGAACGAATCCGGCGATCACCATTTTAAGGAGGAGTGTTAATGGAACTACGAGGGGAGACAGTTCTGTCTTACGGCGATAAAATAATGACGCAAGTGCCCAATCTGGGACGCGAGCTAAAACGGCGCATCCGAAACCGTTCAGCCAAAGTCGGTATTATAGGATTGGGTTACGTCGGTCTGCCGCTGGCGGTGGAAATGGCCAGGGAAGGTTTCCATGTAACCGGTATTGATCTCATCAAGGAGAAAGTCAATTCGATCAATGCCGGCATTTCTTATATTCCCGATATCTCCAGTGAAACGGTAGCGTCGTTTATCGCCGATGGCAAGTTGCGGGCAACTCAGTCGCTGTCCGCGGTGGGGGATCTCGACACGATCAACATCTGTGTTCCAACGCCCTTAAGAAAAAACAAAGATCCCGAGTTGTCCTACGTGATCGCGGCCGTCGAAGTGATTCGGAACCATATTCGGCCTGGGCAACTGGTCATCCTGGAGAGCACGACGTATCCGGGAACTTCGCGAGAAGTGGTTTTGCCTATTCTTGAGGAATCCGGGTTAAGAGCTGGGACGGATTTCTTTTTGGCTTATTCGCCGGAGCGGGTCGATCCGGGAAACTCAACTTATAACACGCGAAATATTCCCAAGGTCGTCGGCGGTGTGACTCCGCATTGTGCCGAGATGGCCGTATTGTTCTATCGCCAATTTATCGACAATGTGTTTTCCGTCTCATCGACCGATTGCGCCGAGATGGTGAAGCTCTTGGAGAATACCTTTCGCAGCGTGAATATCGCGCTCGCCAACGAAATGGCTTTAGCCTGCCACAGCTTTGGCATAAATGTCTGGGAAGTCATTGAGGCGGCAAAATCCAAACCGTTCGGTTTTATGCCTTTTTATCCGGGGCCGGGTCTCGGGGGTCATTGCATTCCCGTCGACCCGTATTATTTGACTTGGAAGGCGCGCATGAAGGGATGCGAACCGCGCTTGATAGAACTCGCCGGTCACATCAACAGTCAGATGCCGGCCTTTGTTATCCGGGGCATCTCGGATGCTCTCAATGGGAAACGTAAATGTCTCAACGGCGCCAACATCCTTGCGTTGGGAGTCGCCTATAAACGCGACACCAATGATGTTCGAGAGTCGCCCGCGCTGCAGATTTTAATGGGGCTGGATGAGAAGGGCGCGTCGATCCATTTCACCGATCCTTATATCCCGATGGTTCAAATTAACGACAAGACTCTCAAGTCAGTCGAACTGACCCCGAGTGTGCTGCAGTCTATGGATTTAGTCGCGATTCTGACGGACCATTCCGCGTTCGACTATGCCATGGTCGCCGAGTTCAGCCCATTGATTTTCGATACGCGCAATGCGCTCAAAGACACCAGCCGTGGCAATGTAGCTCTTTTGTAGCGTCTCGTCGAATTCCAATTGTTGTTTAACGTAAGCGGAGTTTCCCTAGCGTGGTAACGCCGTAAAGGTGTGATTAGATGCCTTGGCCCCTCAGCGAACCTGTGATCGACTGGGATGTCAGCTGTTGGCAGCGGCGCCACCGACGCGAGTCGCGCATATGCTCGTCTGGCTCGTCGATCTGCGCAAAACCGAATCGCCGGCCGATGAATGGATAAGCCGAGGCGAAAAAATCCGGAATGATTTGCAGTGCGACGGCACCAGTTTTGTCGATTCGATAAAAGAGGACCTGCGCAAAAGTTTGTGTACAAAGGATATTTTAGATTTAACCGGTGACATCGACGAATCAAAGATGCAGATCCTGATCATGCTTGTGAGCGCCATATTGAAAATCCCGCCGCAATTGGAGTCGATCTCGGCAACGCTAGCGGCTATGTTTTGTAAATCGATGCTGCGAGAGGTCTGTCTGTAGTTTTCTTACATTTCTGCGCCGTTATGTCGGGGAAAACCAGTCACTTGACTCGCTAAACTGACGGTTCAAACGGTTAGCCCGCAAAAGTATCGCTATGATAATGATTTCCACTGTGCGCGAAAACAGGAATTTCGTGGCACAGTCCTTGCGTTTTTAGGCGATATGAATTATCAATGCCAACACTGCGGCCAATTCATAATGGGCAAAGCGTACCGAGTCACGAGCGAAGAATCGGGCGTTAGACTACTCGATATGACTGTTTGCTATTATTGCTTTGTCGATGCGCAAAGACTTGGGCTTCATACAGAAGAGATCTCCGCGCGAGATTCACCCGCCGCGGCGCGCTATCAACAAAGCTTTACTTAGGGTTTACCACGGCGGGCGCACATAGGCCGACCGTTTGCAGCGCCTATTTAGTGCCAAGAACGGTTCGGGCGCAAAGTGATAAACAGCACAGAAAGCCATCAAGGTCTTTGCGAATCCAGACCTGTCATAGAGCGGTTGCCGTTTCCTGCGGCGCTGTGGAGTCCAGACCGTCAGTCGTGCGTATTCAACAATTACGTTAGCCGGCTTCTGGGCTTCTCCGAGAACGATTTTTTGCAAGAGTCGTCTCTCTGGATCGAGCGCATCCATCCAAAAGACCGCGACAGTTTCATATCTGCTTGGCGGCAAATTCAGAGCGGCGAGAACAATAGCGCCTCGTGTTATTATCGCTTTCTGCCGGGAGGCCGGTCTGAGCAAATCCGTATGCGCGAGGATCTGTTTTCCTATCCACTCCGTAAAAATAAACCGGCGGTAGTTTGGAGTCTCTATGCCCAGCAGGAAGACTCCGACAAAGAAATATTGGAAAGCCCGTCTATCCGGGACTTCCTAAATGGATTCAATCATGAGATTGGCAATGGGTTACAGGCAATAAAAGGCGAGATTGATCTACTGCTTCTCGCTGGTTCCTTGCCCCCTCAGAGTGCCAGAGCTGTTGACCGAGGGATTCAACGCATCGCGGAATTGACCGATGAGGTCAATGAGTACCTATCGTCGACTGCCGCCGAGCCATGGCGCGAGAATCCGGCGAGGACGATCTGTGAGGTAATTCAATCGAGTTCGGAGCGGCTTAAGGACCGTGGTATCCGTATCGCGGTCGAGTTTAAAGATCCGTTGCCCGAGTTGCCGATCGGCTCGGATTTTTGCAATGCCTTCAAGCGGGTGATCGATTTCTCTTGTGCGCTCCTGCCGAAAGGCGGAGATTTGAAGATCAAGGCCGGCGTAAACCGCATCGGCGCGGCGTTTGATATCGAGCTTCAAGTCATCAATGTGTCACCCTCTTGCCTCGATGTAGAGGAAAAGGAAGTCTTCCGGCCTTATTTAAAGGTCAATGATTATCGAGTTGGATTAACCATGGTTCTCGCTCGGCAAATCCTGCGGCGCCATTTCGGTAAAATTATTTTTCAAAAAGAACAACGCAACCGGGGCGTGTTTTCGATTTCGATTAAGGTACCCTCAGACAAATCTATTTAATACTGGGAATTTATTAGTTCGATGTCATCGAATTTCGAAAACACCGTTTTGGCTCTGCGGGACCACCGTGAGGGATCAGCACGTCGCACCGACGAGACCGACGTTCGCTTCAAAAGCGCGCAAAACAGAGCAGACTTGTCGACTGCCGATGTGCTGATCATCGACGATGACCCGGTCGTCCGTGAGCAACTGGAGCGGCTCTATGTGCAAAGCGGTTATGCAGTGTCTGCTTTTTCCTCAGCGGAAGCGGGACTTCGGCGGCTCGACGACGGTGATGTAGATTTTGTGATTACGGATATTAAACTGCCTGGAATGGACGGTGTGCAGTTTATATCCCAAATCCACGAGAAATACCCCGATCTGCCGGTGATCGCGATTACCGGATATGCCGACATCCAAACCGCCGTTGACGTGCTGAAACTCGGCGCGTGCGATTTCGTGATGAAGCCTTTTGATTTGGCGGCGGTTCTCGAATCGACTCGAGCGGCATTGGAGAGCAGTAAGACTTCGATGGAAATTCGCCATCTGAGACGCTGGCTCAGGGAGCGATTTCACTTCAGTGAGATGCTCAGCCAAACGGCGCAGATGCATCGGGTCTTCGAACTGATTCGTGTCGCCGCGCCGACCGACATGACCGTACTGATTCAGGGAGAAACGGGAACCGGAAAAGAACTGGTCGCGCACGCCATTCACTATCATAGCGACCGTCGTACCGGACCTTTCGTGGCGATTAATTGCGCCGGTTTTCCGGAGCGTCTTCTGGAAAACGAGCTGTTCGGCTGCAATAACGCCGCAACGATCGGGACCGCCGATGCCAGACCCGGAAAGATCGTCATGGCCGACGGCGGCACATTGTTTCTGAATGAAATCGAAAGTATGCCACTGGCCATTCAGGGTAAGATGCTGCGCGTGCTTGAGGACCGCAAGGTCCGCGCGCTTGGCGCCAGCGAAAACGTGCACGTTGATTTACGCGTGATCGCCGCGAGCAACGTGTCGTTAAAAGACATGGTGACAGAAGGAACGCTGCGTGTGGATTTCTATCATCGCTTAAACGTAGTGCCCATCCATCTTATTCCCCTACGTGAGCGTTCAGTCGACATACCTCTCTTGGTGCGGAATTTTTTGCAACAACATCCAGTTGCCAAGAGCAAGCGAATCGTTAACGTTTCAGATAAAGTTTTAATGCGTCTTAGTGAATACTCCTGGCCCGGCAATATCCGCGAACTGCAGAATCGCCTCGAGTGCGCGATCCTGCTATCGACCGGCCGGATTATCGAGGAAGTCAAATTGCCGGATGTGACGCCGGCGCCGAACCAGGACAAAAATCCCATCGCGGGCTCTGCTTCGCTTCGACAGTGGCTGAAGCAAATGGAAAAGAATTATCTCGCCCGTAAGCTCGAGGATCTTGGCGGAAACGTCGGCCTCACCGCCAAGACCTGCCGGATAGGCGTGAGAACGCTTTCCCGAAAAATGAGAAGTTATGGGTTGGATAAAAAACTCTACAAAGAAAAAGACTTCATTGCCAAACAATCGGCGCCGAGCAGCGGCCAGCCCGCTAGGATACTCAAGCAGAGTCAACCATAACCGGATAACGCGAGTCGTACAGCGACTTGTCAAACGCCGGACTTCTCACTTAAGCCCGACAGCTTACTTCAAATCACGCATGGATAGATCCGGCAAGTGCAGGAACCGAATTTGCTTCTTTTATATCGACATGAGATGGTCGTGACACTGATTTGGTGCCCGACCGAAACCAAGGTGTTCGGTTTAAAGTCGATCCGGCGAACCGTTATCGGTGGCATGGTGTAATTTCGCCCAATCGTCCATCCGAGAAAATTTTATGTACGAGGATTACTTCGGGCTACGCGAGCCGCCGTTTAATGTCACGCCGGACTCGCGATTTTTCTTTACCAACTCCTGCTACGACGAAGCGTTTGCGACGCTTCGTTACGGGATCGAAGCCCGCAAGGGCTTCATTGTCGTTACAGGCGAACCCGGAACGGGAAAAACAACTCTGCTGAAAAGGTTGCTGGGCAACTTTGATCGGAACGTCCACACGGCTTGGATTTTCGATCCGCATCTCACTTTTAACGAGATTTTCCGGCTCACTCTGAGCGATCTAGGATTGCCACCGAGTCCAACACCGGATCGACTGGCGATGATCGGGCAGTTTTATGACTATTTGATCGAACAGCTCAGAGACGATCACATTGTCGCTTTATTGCTTGACGAAGCGCAGGATCTGCGTGACGATGTCCTTGAGGAGCTGAGACTGCTTTCGAATCTGGAGAGCGCAGGTGTAAAGCTGCTCCAAATCGTATTGCTTGGCCAACCTGAATTCGAATCCAAGCTCGAAAAACCGTCACTTCGTCAGCTCAAACAACGGATCGTTCTTCGCTCTCGACTCGTGCCGCTCGAGAGCCATGAAACTTCTTCCTACATTGATTCTAGACTCGCGGCCGTGGGCTATTCAGGGAAAGCTATCTTTGCGACCACCGCCATCGAGCGGATTTCATACTATTCCAAAGGTATTCCTCGACTCATTAATGTGATTTGCGATAATGCGCTACTTATTGCATACGCAAAATCGCAAAAAGTGGTTAACGCGGAGATGATCGCTGAGGCCGCCGCCGACCTTCATCTTGAAGAGCCTTATCCCAAATCGTTGCCATCTGTCTCGCTGATAGCGCCAAAATTAGAAATTCCGGCTGAAGAGATCGACTGCCGCCGAGAAATCATAAACGAAAGCCGCATGGCTCAAGATGGAGAGGCGGATTTTGAAAGCCGCACGCAGACAACTCCGCCTTTCCACGCCAACGAAACGCGATGGGCAGGACTGGCGGCCGTGTTTGCGACGCTCGTCCTCGTCCTGGGAGTCGTCGAGTTTTTCTCCTACCGGCAGAATTCAAATTATCTCTCGCTTGGGAGCGACAATATAGAAATAGAAAAAATCAAAGAGGCCGTCGTGCCGCTTCCGGAGCGAATCTTACGTGTTTTGACGACCGGTCCAAGCGATGAAGATACGGTTAAACTCACGGAGCGACAGGATCCGCCTGTGTTAGAGTCCGCGCGCCCCTATAGCGTCAAAAAATCTTTGACGCCGGCAAGTAAGCGTAGACTGGAAAGAATCGAGAACAAAGATAAAGATCTCGCCGGTCTGAAGCCAAAACGCATTGATCCCTCGGTGCCGCCAGAAACTGTCCAGCGGGCCTCTGTGAGGGATCAGAGCTCAAGCCGAGAGCCGGCATCGTCGCGGGCTCGTTTTGAAGTCATCGGAAATTCCTTTGTCCGGGAAAAGCCGGATGCGAAATCGGACGTTATCGCCACGCTGCGTCCCGGAACACGAATTCAACTGGTTGGAAGGAGCGGCGAGTATTTCAAGATACGTTCTATGGAGAGTGAAAGCGTCCGCGGTTACGTGCACAAAGAAGATGCTTTTTTTGATCGGCTCAATTAGTTTATCCGCGCCGCGCGAGAACGACGTTTCGCGAGGGTAAAAACCATGTACAACGAACACTTTGGATTTCCGGAGTCGCCTTTCAATATCACGCCGGATCCGCGATTTTTCTTTACCAACGCCTGCTATGACGAAGCGTTTGCGACGCTTCGTTACGGCATCGCTGCCCGCAAGGGCTTCATCGTTGTCACGGGCGAACCGGGCACGGGAAAAACGACTCTGCTGAAAAGGCTGCTGGGCAACCTGGATCGCAACGTTCATACGGCTTGGATTTTCGATCCCCATCTCACTTTTAACGAGGTGCTCCGGCTCACTCTGAGCGATCTAGGATTGTCGCCGAATCCTACAGGCGAGCGGTTGGCGATGATCGGGCAGTTTTATGACTATTTGATCGCACAGCTCGAGAGGGGCGATATTGTTTCTTTGTTGATCGATGAAGCTCAGAACCTAGACGAGGAGATGCTCGAAGAACTCAGGCTTCTTTCCAATCTGGAGACCAATACAGAAAAGCTCATCCAAATTGTTTTGGTAGGTCAGCCCGAGCTTGAAGAAAAGCTCGATCGAGCCGGTCTACTTCAGCTTAAACAAAGAGTAGCTGTTCGTTGCAGGATGAAGCCCCTACAGGAGGGTGAGGTAAGCTCATACGTCGATTCCAGACTCAAAACTGTCCAATGCGAAAGACAAGACTTGTTCGATGCAGAATCGATCGTGCGCCTTGCGCATTATTCGAAAGGCATCCCGCGCCTCATCAACGTAATCTGCGATAATGCGTTATTGATCGCCTACGCCAAGGCTAAAAGCTCCGTGACGACGGCAGACATAGAGGAGGCGGCCCACGAGTTGAAGCTCGTCGACCACTCCGAGAAGACACCCCACGCCTCTCCGCCTCAAAAAGAAAATACGGCGCGAGACGAGGCCATCCCTCGATCGTGGGAATCGAGCAGTCCATTAACAAGCGCGCATCGGAGCAGTAAAAAGGAGAAGCGCGAAAACGAACGAAAAAACGGCCGGTCATCAGAGCCGGAATTCGAGCCATTCTTCGTAGATATCGGCTGGCATAAGCCGCGGCACGCGCATCGCAGCGGCGTTCGTACTTTGGTGATCCTCTGCCTGATTGCTGCTGCGGCACTGTTTATCGGCATGGAGAACCAACCCAATCTCGTCCCGCTCGTGCGCGCATATTTAGCAAAGTTGCCCGACTTTGGGCGACAGCATGAGGGTGCGCAGCCCGCGGCGCCGTTGGCGGCAAACAAGCTGGAAAACGATCACGACACGGTATCCCACGTCACACCCCCGCCTGACAGCTCGGCGCCTGCGCCAAATAACACAAATGACGAAATCGTGCCGGCGCCGGAAACAGCCGAGCGCGCACAAACCGAGGCTCCTGATCCATCGGTAAATGCCCCGGCAAAAAGCTCCCCGGAGATACCTAATAACAAGCGCATGGTGATCAAGCGCCGCCCGCCAGCGCCAAACGGCGAAGCGTTGACGGAAAGAAAATTGCAGATCGAGATCTACAAGGCGATTCGCGACCGCGCCATCGACGGTGTGCAGGTGTCCTACGTCGATGACGGCACCGTTTACCTCGAAGGCCGGGTGGCGACGCCACGACAGAAACTCGCCGCGGTGCGGGCGACTCTGGGCGTGCCGGGCGTCAAAGGTGTACGCGATCGGATCGTGATCGATTACTAAGCGTCGCGGCTTGGTTTATGGAGTGACCCGCAGAAGAAACACGTTTGCATTCCCCCCCGCCAGTTCTAACACCCACCTGAAGGGCACGTAAGAAAACTCGCCCCACCAATCTCAATTTCAGCCTAGTTCGGCGGCACAAAGCCGCTTTGTTAGTACGCGGTGGCTAGCCAGTCGATCGTGCTGTGGCGGAGCTTTATCCGTTTAGGGGATCAGTGAGTGATCGGCAGGTAGATGGTGAAGGTCGTGCCTTCGCCGTGGCGGCTTTTCACCTCGATGCTGCCGCCGTGGTTGTTGACGATGCGCTCGCAGATCGGCAGTCCCAAGCCCAAGCCTCGGCGCTTTTTCGCGGTATAAAACGGTTGAAAGATTTTCGGCAGAAAATCTTTTTCGATACCGATACCGCTGTCGGCGACACTCACCACCAGGGCCGGAGGTGTGTGATCGTGGGTAGCTATTTGCGCCGCTACGGTCAGCTTGCCGCCGTTGGGCATGGCATCGATGGCATTCAGAAAAAGATTGACCAGCACTTGCGCGAGCTGTTGTGAGTCCGCGTGAATCCGCGGCAGCGACGGATCGATGGTTGTGACAGCCTCGATCTTCTGTTTATAGAGATGATTCTCGACCATCTTCAACGTCCGATCGATGACATTTACAATATTGGTCGGCGCCATTTCGGCGTTCTTCGGCCGGGAGTATTCCATGAGATCCTGAACGATTTTTTTACAGCGCTTGGCCTCCTCGTCGATGATCTGCAGAGAGTGGAAGTCGGGGTCGCTCGGCCGCTTGCTGCTCAGGAGGTCTTCGATAAAGCCGATGATGATGCCGAGCGGGTTGTTGAATTCGTGGGCCATGGAAGCGGTCACCTCGCCCAGAGAGATCAGTCTTCCCGACGCGATCAATTGCTGTTCCAACTCTTTCGCGTGATCGCGTAACTTCTGCTCGCTTTGGCGCAACGCTTGCTCGAGGTGCTTGTGTTCGCTGATGTCGACCGTCGCGCCAACCATGCGCACAGGCTGATCGCCGGCCCGGATCACCGTCGCATCGGTAAAGATCCACACGATATTTCCATCGGGCCGAAGAATGCGGAACTCGATTTCGTAGGGTTCGCCGGTGTCGAGCGAGCGCGCGATTTTTTCCGAAACCCGTCGGCTGTCCTCAGGGTGAATCAAGGCGCTGAAGCCTTCGAGGGTGGCATCGAAGGCTTCCGGCTTCACCCCATGAATGCCATACAAGGACTCGCTCCAAGAAATGCGGTTGCGCACGATGTCCCAGTCCCACACGCCGACTTTTCCCGCCCGCGTGGCGAGGCGAAAGCGTTCTTCGCTGGCGTGGAGCGCCATTTCCGCTTGCTTGCGTCGGGTGATATCCCGCGCCACGATGGCCAAGCAAAACGGTCCGCCGTCGCTCGGATAGCGAATCAAAAACATGACTTGATAGATCGGTACTGGCAGCCCGGTCTTGATGTGCTTAAATGCGACCTCGCCCTCCCAGTGTCCTGACTTGAGCACCGTCGGGAGCACGTCGGATTCGAAATAGCGCTCCATGTCGGGCGGGAGATAATCGGCCATGACGGCCTGGCGCGCGGCCGCTTCGCTGTCGAGACCGACGATGTCCCGGCCCGCCGGATTGATATAGAGAACCCTGCCGTCGAGGGCTGCCATGCCGATGAAGTCGGTGCAGTTTTCCACCAGGGAAACGAACTTCTGCCGATCCATTTCGCTTTCGCGCTGCGCTTCCTCGGCACGAATGCGTTCGATGGCATCGACCGCATGGCCCGCGTACAGGTCGAGCATGCGCAACTCGTGTTCCTCGGGACGGTGCGGCTCGCGGCAATGCGTCGACAGCACGCCAAGAATATCGCCGCGCCGGCTGACGAGCGGCACGGAAAGCACGGCGCGATAACCCGCTCGAGCCGCCGTGGCGCGATACGGCCTGAATAATTCATCGCGCTCGACGTCTTCAATAATGACCCGCTCCCGGGTTGCGAGCGCGCGACCGTAAGCCGTCCCGTCCCCCGCCGCGACCGGCTCGAAATCGTCGAGAAACTCCCCGGTGAAACCGCGCTGAGCGACGATTTCCAGAGTATCGCGCAGGGGTTGAAAGATTTGGATGTTACCCATGTCCGCGCCGATCAGCTCGATCGACGCATCGAGAATCTGCACGAGCGCGGCGTGCAGGCTCGTTGGCTGGAGCAGTTGCGCGCTCAGGCGATAGAGTTGGCTGATGGTTGTCACTTCGCGAGACAGCTCTGTTTCGCGTTTTTTCAGTATTTCAAACACCGCGGCTGCTTCGATCCGGCTGCGCGCTTGTTCGCGCGTGCGCGCCGCCGCAATAGCATCTGCCACGCCGTTGGCGAAGAGCTCGAAGAATTCTTCGTATTTGGAGTCCAGGTAAAGGCGGGGGCTGGCGCCGATCACCATGAAGCCCGTTAGTTGCTCCGAGCCGACTTCGCGAAGTGGCAGCATGACCACGGCGTTGGCGGGCTCCGGCCAAATGCCACCCGGCAAAGTCGCCGCCCTGTCGAGCCGGAATAGCTTTTCTGTTTTTCCCTCGAGAACGCGCGCCAACGGCCAAGGGCATTCTGATTCACCCACCAGATCGATGAAAAGAGGCGCATGGGCTTCGTCATTAGCTAGCCCGACCCGCCGCGCGAGCCGCGCTTGCTTCTCGCTCGGATCGATTAGATAAATTAGCGCGAAGGAAATATCGCGCGGATTCTCTTCGATCACCTGCGCCGCCAACTGGCATGCCTGATCCACCGTGCGCGCGTCGGCGCCGACGCGCGTGAGGCGGCTCAAAGCGCCCAGGCGGCGTTCGTTCAAAATTCGCTCCGTGTCCTCCGTCGCCACGCAGAATACGCCGCCCTCACCACCATCGTCAGCAATCGGGCTGTATGAGAATGTGAAATAAGCTTCTTCGGCAAAGCCGTGCCGCTCGACCATCAAAGCGACTTGATCAAGCCGGCCGCCTTTCCTTTCGTTGAAAATAACGTTGCTTGGTGGCCCGATCCCATCCCCTACGGTACGCCAAAGTTTGTCAGCCGGTTCGCCTAAGGCGTCGGGGTGGCGCTTGCCGAACAGCGGGACCGCCGCATCATTGTAAAAATTGATTCGCGCTTTGCCCCACCAGACAAAGCTCGGGTTGGGCGCATCGAGCATGATACGCAAAGCCAAGCGCAGGCTCTGCGGCCAAAAGTCGATCCGACCAGGCGGTCTTTCCGACCAATCCGTTGACCGGATCAATGCGCCCATCTGACCCCCGCCGGTGAGCGCATTCGCTGCGGCGGGTGAATTCTCAGAGAATGAATTCTCTAGATCCGACATGCTTAGAATTTGCCTCCAGCGCCATGGATTGGCAGCGCTGCAGGCGTCGGGGTTGATTCATCCAGGATCAATCATTGCGGCCTTCCGCTCTACGGGCAAATGAACCGTGACTTGGGTTCCTTCCCCCGGTTGACTTGCGGCTTCGATGCGCCCGCCGTGATTCTTCACGATGCGCTCGCAGACGGAAAGCCCCAGGCCCAAGCCCGTGCGCTTTTTCGCCGTAAAAAAAGGTTCAAAAATCTTGGGCAAATCATGCGGCTCGATGCCGCTCCCCGTGTCCTTGACTTCTATGACGCCTGTCGGTGCGCCGTCAATGGGCGAATCGATTTTAGTGTTAACCCAGAGGTTGCCGCCATTCGGCATCGCGGCAATGGCGTTGAGATAGAGATTGACTAGGACCTGTTCCAGTTGTTTTGCGTCGATGTAAATCTGCGGGAATTCGACATCAAATCCCATGTGCAAGTCGATCTTTTGCTTGTACAAATGGTTGGCGACGAGGGCGAGTGATTTTTCCACCGTCTCACGAATATTTGTCCAAGCCGGTTCCGGGCCGGTCGGGCGCGTGAACTGAAGCAACTCCTGAATGATTTTTTGGCAGCGCCGGGTCTCTTCCTCGATAATCAACAACGCTCTGTGATTGTGATCGCCCGGCGGCAGTTCGCTGCGCACTTCTTCGGCGAATCCTAAAATGATCCCGAGTGGATTGTTAAACTCGTGCGCCATAGACGCGGTGATTTCGCCCACGGAAACGAGACGGCCCGAGGCAATCAGTTGGCGTTCCAGCTCTTCGGCCTGGCGGCGAAATTTATCTTCGCTTCGGCGCAGGGCCTCTTCGGCGCGAGCCCTCTGCTCGATCTCTTTCTGCGCCGCCTGGTAGACGTACGCATTATCGATCGCGATAGCGGCCTGGGCAGCGATACCCGCGATGATGCGCTCGGCACGCTCGGTAAAAACATCGATGTCGGGGTGTCCGAAAAAAAGCCCGCCGATCACTTTACCCGAGCGCGACACTACTGGCGCGGCAAGATAACTGCGCACTGGCAGGTGGCCTTCCGGCATGCCTTTGTGGGGCCAGTTATGGCCGTAGCGCGGGTCCTTGGTAATATCGGCGACGCGAACCAATCCTTCGCCTCTAAACGTCGGCGCGAAGACCGCTGTATTGCGCGGCGTGCCGAATTTTTCAAAAGCCTCGCGCGGCGCGCCTGAAAGCGCATAGAGAAGATATGACTCGCCCTTTTCGCCGATCGCGTTGTAGAAAAATGCGCCGAACGCCGCGCCGCAAAGCTCCGTCGCCGCATCGGTGACGACCTGGACGACTCTTTCGAGGTCGAGCTCCGCCGCTACCGTGCGGCCGACTCGGTTCAGCGTGGCGAGCGTGTGGGCCTCCGCTTGCACCGCCGCCTCGGTCTTTCTTCGTTCGGATACATCTCTAAACACCATCACCGCGCCGAGGACGTTGCCGCTGGCGTCTCGGATCGGCGCGGCGCTGTCGTCGATGGGACGCCTGCTGCCATCTCTTGCGACGAGAATCGTGTGGTTGGCCAAGCCGACGATTGTTCCTCCGCGCAGCACCCGGGCCGCAGGATTTTCGGCGGGTATGTTCGTTTGCTCATTGACAATCGGAAACACGGTCTTTAGATCTTGTCCGAGCGCAGCTTCCTCGGTCCAGCCCGTCAATGATTGTGCAATCCGGTTTAGCGATTTCACTCGTCCATCGGTGTCGGTGGTCAGCACTGCATCGCCGATGCTCGAAATGGTCGTGCGGAAGAGCTCGCGCTGCTCGTGAATAACGGCTTCAGTCCTTTTGCGCTCTCTCAAGTGGCGCCCCAACAGGTAAATGAAGGCGGCAACCATAAGCATGGCCACCGCATCGCCAATCAGGCTGCTCGAGAGCGCGACATTATAATTACGCGCCGAGCGCTGCACGCTGGCGTCACGGATCTCGCTTTCGATTCTCACCATCTCGGCCACGTGTTGGCGGAGATCGTCCATCTCGACTTTGCCGCGATTGAGTAAGATCGCTTGGCGACCGGCGTCGAGGCCTTCGCTGGCGCGCGCCTCGACCCTTTGTTGCAATTGTTGAATTCTGGTTTCGAGGCGGCGCTTGAGCTCTGGAATGCGCGTCCGCTGAACGGGATTGTTCGCGGTGGCGTGTTCGAGAAATTTGATTTGGCCGTCGATATTCGCGAGGGCTTTTCGATAAGGCTCCAGGTATTCCGGTTCTCCTGTAATCAAGTAGCCGCGCTGTCCGGATTCGGCTTCGGTGACCAGCGAAATAGTATTCTCGAGCGCCACGATGATGCTGCGATTGCGCGAAGCGGCCAAACTCCCCTGGCGCATTTGTTCGATGTTTTCGTAGCCCAACCACGCGTTTGTGACGAGCAGCCCGACGATCGAGGCGAGCACTGCCATCAAAATTTGATTGGGGATTTGTTTCATCGTCGTGTTAACCGTAGGGAGTCAAAAACGACGTCTGTTTTTCCAGCAGGTGAGATCAGACCAGCAACGCACGGCTTTTGTCTAATTGGTCAGCTCGCGCAGGACGCGCTTAAACTCGACGATGTCCAACGGTTTCGTGAGGTAGGCCGCCGCGCCTTTCTGCATGGACTCAGCGCGGCTGTCCGTCGTAGGGTAAGCGGTGATCATGACGACCCGGATCGCCGGCACACGGGCTTTAATCATGCCCAGCAAAGTCACACCGTCGATCGGAAACATCTTGATATCGAGAATCGCCGCGCGAAACTGATGGTTCGCAATCAAATCGAGAGCCTGATGGCTGTCATGGGCCGTGCGGACCGCGTAACCTTCTTTGCTGAGGATGCGATCGAGCAGCACCAAGAGATTTTCTTCGTCATCGACGATCAATATTGAGTGGGCATTATTGGCTTCGCTCATAAGTCAATTCTCGATCGCTTTCCGATACAAATTTGGGCAGGCGTGAGCTTTGCTCGAAGATGTGATTCCATTGTTTTCCGGGGTGCGATAGGTAAGAAAGCGCCGCCGATATCGCCGTCAGTTTTCTATCATTGGATCCGTACGCCAGGCAAGCAATAACCGACGCAACACCGCACATTTGCTCGCGCAGCTCTCCGCGGCGCGGCCGGGCCGGCGCGCGCATTACCGAATTTGAGACTTTAGAATTGGGCAGGGCTCTCACCGCTGCCGTAGTGTGAGGTTATGGTTATCAAAGTATTCAGCGGTACTCTGATTGGTCAGGGATGCGCAGCCGCTGCTCGAGAGAAGAATCGCCAACAAAGCGGACGCTACTGTTATCCATAGGGTCGAAGGTTGGCTTCGGGTGGACATAAACCGTCCTGATCTGAACGAATTCTATTGGGTAAATACGGATTCGTAGACTGCCAGGGTTTACGACTATAAGCTTTATAAAAAAATGATTTCTAGGCGCACCCACGCTCACAGCCAGCCCGCCACTAACAGAACGATAATAATTAGCAGCACCAGTCCCAGCCCAAGAACCCAAGCCTCTTCGAGCCGTTGTCGTCCCTAGGGCGGCGCTTACAGTGCCTTCGATAACGAGCTGGCTGCCTTGCGGCGCGTCCCTAGGCTTTCTGCCTGGGTGAAAAGCACTTTCGGGATATCGACAAACGAATGCGGTCCATATGCGGATTCGCCGGTTAAGTGAGGCGCCCTGGTTAGACCGTTGAGCCTGGTGTCATAGCCTGTCTGTCTGAGGATCTCCATGATCCGGCTCTCCGAGCCCCAGTCGCTCCATAAAACGTTTTGCACCGGCAGAGTTAGAAGGTTCGCTGAATGCGAGCGCGCCAGCGGCTCCATGATGTCGTGGGAGAAATTGAGCGGCGGCAGCTCCTGATAAATCTGCTCGATAACCGCTTCTTCGTCGACGGTTTCAATCGCGTCAGAGATCGTTTGAAAAACCCCAAAAAACAAGGGCGAAATTTCCTTGATTAAACTCATCAGCGTGGTGGTTTTAAAGACCATCATCATGGTATTCCACAGCGCTCCGCTGTGCGCCAGCTCTTGGGCCGTTCGGTAATCCGGCTTTTCGATGAATGACGAAATCTGGAAAACGGCATTACCGCCGCGCTTCATTTTACTCCCAGGAACTATGTAGCCGTAGTCCGACTCATTGCCGTCCGGCTCGATCCCCAAAAGCACGATGCGTGAAGGATCGCGCTTGACCGCATGGTAAGCCGTGCTCAAGTAAGTTAGCAGTTGGTCCTCTTCCAGAACGAAGTGGTCCGAAGGCAGCAAAGTGACAATCGAGTCCGGGTAACGCTTGGCGATATGGACAAGGGAAAACAGGATTCCCGGCGCGGTTTCCTTATTTTCAGGTTGCACGATCACTGTACCGCGATGCCGGGCCGCGACTTGCCGAGTCACTTCCGGAAAGATCAGATGGTTGCGGTTTATGATTGTAAAAACCCGCTCACCGGGCACAAGCCTTTCGGCCCGATCCAGCGTGTGCTCCAGCATCGAACGCCGGCCAATGAAATTGACATACTGCTTCGGCAGTAAGTCTCCGCGCAAAAGATGGACAAAAGGGCGTAGCCGTTTTCCTTCTCCGCCCGCCAGAATCAATGCGCAGCTTACAGGGTCGCCGCTGCGGTTCTTCTGACATGCTGCATAATCGTCACGCCTGTTGCGGTTTTGCGGCATTTTATTCCCTCGGTTTCGTATTAAGATCTGGCCGGGGGGCACAGAATCATCTCAGGCACCCGGTCGCCACCATCATCGCTGGTATGTTGTTTTCACAAGAAACGAAAAACGTTGGGGAAATCAAAGGCAGCGAAGCGGTTCGGTTTCTCAGATTCATCAGCGGTTCTTGTGAGGGCTTGTTGGTTGGTTATTCGCTACACAAAGAATGTGCCAAAGATGACAGATTTTTGGCGGGCAATAAATAAAGGTTTTTTGGTGCGAAAAAATATTTGGCAGAAATTTTGTAGGGGTTTTTCCACAGGTAGATGTGAATTTTCTGACAGATGTTTTGCCTGTCAGAAAATTTCCCACCATCCGCCAATTGGTCACAAGTATGTCAGTTCATCTGGTTAGAATTTTGCTGTACTTGTTAGATGTAATAAAAAGCGATATGAGAGCCCCAAATTGGTGGCTATTTTCCTAACAAAGAGGCAGGGAATTTCTTCTTTTTTGAGCTTTAATCAAACAGCAAAAGGTGCGGGATTGCCCTGCCAGCAAAAATTTAGCGATCTATAGAAACCGGCGATAGACTCCGTAATTTTAAGAGTGGGATCCAACATGTCAGCGGGTAATATCCTCGTCGTAGATGACGATCAAAATCTTATTGAGCTCATCGGTCTGAAGTTACATTCCGGGGGGTACGAGGTCACATCGGCTTCGAGCGGCGTCGACGCGCTGCAAGCAGCGAAGCAAAACATATTCGATCTCTGTGTGCTGGATTTGCGACTTGCAGACCAGGATGGTATCTCGCTGATGCGCGAGTTGCACAAGATCAATCCTGACTTGCGGGTCATCATCCTGACCGGCTACGGCAGCGTCGAAAGCGCGGTCCAGGCTATGCAGGAGGGCGCTTACAGTTACCTGACCAAACCTTTTAACACACAGGAGCTCTTGCTGCAGATCTCGCGGGCACTGGAAAATCGTCGGCTCAATACCGAAATTCAACGCTTAAGAGGGCTTTTGGAGCAAGCCTACGACTTTCCTAACGTGATCGCAAAAAGCGCCAAGATGCGCACCGTGCTCGATACCGTCTCGCGGATCGCCGATACCGAATCGACGATCTATTTACAAGGGGAAAGCGGCACGGGAAAAGAAGTAATCGCCAAGGCGATTCATTTGGCGAGCAGCCGGCGAGATAAGCCTTTTGTCGCCGTGAATTGCGCCGCTTTACCAGAGCCGCTCTTGGAAAGCGAGCTGTTTGGGCACGAAAAAGGGTCTTTCACCGGCGCCGATAAGAGCACCCGCGGCCTATTGAGCCAAGCCAACAACGGCACGTTTTTTCTCGACGAGGTCGGTGACATGCCGCTATCGATCCAGGCCAAGCTGCTGCGCATGTTGCAAGATCGTCAGTTCTATCCGGTTGGAAGCGAAAAGCCGGTTGTGGTTAATGTTCGCATCATCGTCGCCACCAATAAGGATTTGGAACAGGAGGTGGCGAAGGGGAGCTTTCGTCTCGACTTGTTTTATCGGCTTCACGTCATCCCAATTCATTTGCCGCCGTTGCGCGAACGGAAGGAAGATATTCCGCTATTGGCGGACCGGTTCCTGAAGCAGATTTCCCAGCAGATGCGCAAGGACCTCAAGGGCATCACGCCGGAAGCCATGCAAAAGCTCATGCTCTACGATTGGCCGGGAAACGTCCGCGAGCTGGAAAATACCTTGGAATATGCGATCGCTATGACCCGTCACGATACGCTGACGGAAGATACGATCCTGATAAAGGGCGCGGCTGGGAACACGCGGCCGGACGTTTTGAATTCCTTTATCAACGGCACGAAGACCTCGGTCAAGTCCTATAAGACGGCCAAGTATGAATTCGAAAAGGAATATCTGCTCCATCTGCTGAAGCTTTGCGGTGGAAAGGCAAGTGAGGCAGCAAAGCTGGCCGGGAAATCGCGCACGGATTTTTATGAATTGTTAAGAAAACACGAAATCAAGATCGATGAATTCAAACGAACCGAAATGGGTCTAAATTAACTCCGCCGTCAATCCATCCAGATCCGCGCCGCACGCATCATTTCGCCGTTCGCAACCCATGATTGATTAAACAGCGAATTTTGGCGCCGCTCAAATCCTTTACTCCATTGGGGTGTCGCTATCTTTATTGCGGCTCCAGATTGTTAAGTTAAATAGGGGCTCACCTGGTTTTCCTCAGCTCTTCGTTGAGCGTTCGAACCATCGTGAAGTCATAGACGTTTTCCGGAAGCACCTCGCGGTCGACCTTGAGCGACTTTCTTTGAAAGGCGATCATTTTTTCCTGGAGGCTCCGCGGAATGGTGCCGTCGACGGACATCACACCCGGCCATGCTCTATAGACGTCGGTAGTTTCGCTCTCCGAAACCTTCATGATCGGAATCATACGGGCGACCACGTCTTTCTCGTTGGTCTTCAGCCAGTGAAAACCTTTGAGCGTACCGCGGAGAAAGCGCTGCACGAAATCGGGTCTCTGAGCCAGAAGTTTTTCAGTCGTCACGGCGCCCGCGGTGACGAATTCTAAATCGTCGCCGTAGAAGAGCAACTCGGTGAAACCGTTCTTCTTCGCGATGATGCGGTCCATCTGGTTGACCACCGCGGCGTCGACGGCGGCGCTCATCAACGCGGCGAGTCTGGCCGGCGTCGGCTCGATAGCACGCAGGACCACATCTTTTTGCGGATCGATGCCGCGTTTAGGCAGCAGGTCGCGGGTCATTTGATCGAGTGCGGCGCCGAAGCTTGAGACGGCGATCTGCTTGCCGCCCTTCAGATCTTGCAGCGATTTGATTTCTTTGCGCGCGAACAGCCAGTTGAGCGGGCGAGTGTCGAAGACCATCACGATCTTCAGAGGGACGCCTCTGAGAATGGCGCCGGCACCTTGGCCGAGAATCTGACTGAAATGAAAACTGCCACCCACCAGTCCCTGAATGCCAGCCAACATTCCCGCCTGAATCGGTCGAACATCGAGGCCTTCTTCGCGGTAGAAGCCTTTTTCGATGGCGAATTTATAGAGCAAGGCGTTGCCGCTGATGCCGGCCGATATGTGGAGATTGACTTCGTCCAAAGCGAACGACGGACTTGGTAAAGCAAGGTTAAGAACCAGAACCATCGTTAATAGTAATCGCGCGGCAGCGCTTCGATGGTCGAATTTTGAATCGGTGCTCATAGTCGTTCCTAGAATCCGTATTTCTCCTGAGCCGTTAGCGCGATTCCAAAGGGTGCCTTAAGCTCGGCACGGCCGCTGACTTCACGATAGGCTTGTTTTACGGCATCGTCCCGCAAAATATCTTTGGCCGATATTGGCCTCGACAGTTTGCCAGACTTCACCATGTCGTCGGCGATTCGTTGCACAGTTTCCGGGGCGATGCCGCCGTCGATGGGCAACGCCCAGCTTTCTAACCGGTCGGGCGCGGTGACGATGGCGACCACACCGCGTTCGTCTTCGTTGTGGGTGTTGGATCTTCTGAGTTTTTTCTCAAGGTCGCGGAGGTATTCGAAATTCTTGACGTCGCGCATAAACCAGAAACTGCGGATGATCGCACGAAAATAGGCGCGCAATTCGTCGCCGCGTTTCTCGATCATTTGTTCCGTCGCCACGGTGAGTTTCCCCGGACGCCGGGGAAAAACCGTATTCGGATCGAGAATCATCGGATAGCCTTCCTTTTCGAGCTGCTCGGAAAACGGCGGCTGCGAGGTGATCGCTTCGATTTTTCCCGAGCGCAGCCTCTCCATGTGGTTGGGGTTATTGCGATAACCGAAAACCGGATCGTAAACCCATTGAACTTCAGTTTCTGGATCGACCCCCGCTTCACGCAACGCGTCCGTAATAAATGTTTGGACCAGTCCTTCTTTCTCGCGCATGCCGATCCTGCCACCGCGCAGCTTGCTCATGTTTGTCACATGCTTCGCGCCGTACCACCTGAGAAACGGCGTGTAGCGCCAGCCGCCAACGATGTAGACATCGACTCCGAGCGAACGCTGGTAAATCGCCGCCTCGACATCGACGGCGGTCGCAATATCAACGCCGTGATTTTTAATCGCGGCTCCTAATCCTTCGCGCTCGATCGTGCCCGGAATCAATCCGCGCGAGTCATATTCGTATTCTTTGAGTCCCTCCTCACGAAAAAAACCCTGCTCTTCGGCGACGAAAATGGCCACTTGATGGCCGACGTGGTAGTTGCTGTTGGCGATCAATATCGGTTGATCGAGAGTGCTCATAGAGCTCCTTTTTTAACGGAGATATTCTATTCAACGGCGCACGCGGCCGGAAAAGAGCATCACCTACACGCGCTCGGATTGTCGTCTTTCAACTGCCAGGAGAGAAACTATTAAAAGCGATGGAATAAAGAAATTAGTAAACACGCGGTACGGCAAACTGTGACGGTAATACACAAACTACTCCTGTAGCGAAAATCTTTACGAAACATAATACGGTATGCGACTGGTATCACACGGGTCTGGGGACTGCAAGAAAACTGAGGAAGCAAGTCACTTGCATAAGGATATCAAACTGAGGATGATTGCCCGGCGCTGCAAAACACTCGTTCCATGACCAGAAAAACAAAAACAGCGAAACCACCCCAACGAGCGCGACGGTTCAGCAGTCGCCCGTCGAGTCGGAGGTTGAAATCCTCCGTAAAAGTCATCGAGCAGAAAAACGCCTTGGGCCACCTCGACGACGTTAGAAAGAGCATGCGAGCTCCTAAAACTATTTACACCGAAAAAGCCCCGCTGGACGATTTCCGAACTGGCTCGCTATTTGAACGTTCCGAAAAGCGGCGTGTTTAGGTTGGTCAAGACTTTCGAACGGAAGCATTTTTTGCGCTGTCATGATGACACTTACGAGTATGAGCTCGGTTCCGAGATCTGGGAATTGACCGGGGCCGTGTTTGGCGCGCCGAAACGGCTAGTCGAAAGAGCATCGCCCTATCTTATCGAGCTCAATAGAATCACTGGACTCCTGGTTTCGCTGAGAATCTTGGAAAACGATCGGATGGTTATTCTCGATCGAGTGGAGGGTCATGATCCGGTGAAAGTGAATTTTCCCGTGGGCACGCATCAGCCGTGCAATCACGGCGCGCCGGGGAAACTGCTTCTTGCCTACCGCTATCCAACGGATAAACAATTCCGGGAGTTTTTTTTGACGGCCAAGATCGACAAACTTACTGAGCGCACGTTGACGGACCGGCGCCAGTTGCAAGACGAACTAAACAAAATTCGCCGCGTGGGTTACGCCGTGAGCGACGGCGAAGCGATTCGGGGCACTATCGGATTGGCCGCACCGGTATGGAGTTCGGCTGGACGGGTCGAAGCGGCTCTGGCGCTTACCGCCGTTGAATCTTTGTGCAATATGAAGCAACTGCTGAAATTCTTGCCTGATCTAAAGCACATCGCCGAGCTCATTTCACGCGAGCTGGGATACGCCAGACAATCTTTTCCGGCCAACGCAACTTCCTAAGCAATTCGCCCGCATTCGCCCAGTGTCATGGAATTCAACATATCAAAACTACTTCTGATTGACAGCTAACATTTTGTTTTATATGGGAGATGAAAACCAGAAATTACGTAGTTCAACATACAAAAACGCATAGGAAGGATGAGGCCCCAAAAATCCACCGAAATGAGGAATGGACATGAGTTTGGATCTCACCAAGAATTCGGCCTACAGCGATAAAACGCCTTATGAAGTGTGGCAGGAAACGGAAGGCGTGCCGATTTACAAGGGTCTCGCCATCGATGATTTGACGACGGTGGCGGTGGGACCGTGGAAACGAAAGGGAGTTTCGGGCGCCCTGATCAATATGCTCGGCGCCGGACGCAGTTGCGACAGTTACGTGTGTGAAATCCCGGCCCAAGAACAAACTTTGCCCGAGCGCTATCTCTTTGAAGAGTTGATCTATGTCGTCAAAGGGCGCGGTGCGACCAGTGTTTGGACCGAAGGCGGCCGCAAGCAGACGTTCGAGTGGCAAGAAGGCAGCATGTTTTCGCCGCCGCTCAATACCTGGCGCCAGCATTTCAACGTTCAACGCGATGAGCCGGCGAGATTCGTCGCGCTCACAGACGCGCCGGTGATGATCAACCGGTTTCGTAATCTGGATTTTATCTTCGGCAATCCCTTCGGATTTGCTGATCGCTTTAGCGGCGAAGAGGGATTTTTCAGCGGCAAGGGCAAGGTGGTCGAGAGCCACCGCACGTGGGATTCGAACTTCATCGCGGACGTCCCTGGATTCAAATTGATCGATCACAGCGCGCGCGGACAGGGAGCGAGCGGTATTTTGCTCCATTTCTCGTCGAACACCATCAGCGCGCATATCGAGGAATACCCCGTGGGAACTTATCCTCGCGCTCACTGGCATGGGCCGGGCGCGCACATCGTGATCCTTTCAGGCGAAGGATACTCGCTCCTTTGGGAGCCGGGAAAGCCGCGCACGCGCATCGACTGGCGGCCGGGCACGATGTTCGTGCCGCCGGCGAAATGGTTTCATCAGCATTTCAATCCGGGAAAGGAACCCGCGCGCTATCTCGCTCTGAAACCCTGGGGATTTACTTATCAGGTAGAAGACTTGGTGAAGACGCTGGAAGTCGAAGCCGCCGGCGGCACACAGATCGATTACAAGGATCAGGATCCGGAGATCCATCAGACCTTTGTCCAAGAGTGCGCCAAACGAGGCGTCGAAGTTCGGTTGAAATTCTAAATCGGCGACAACGATCACGAGGAAAAGGACGATGAATGTCAAAATGACTGGCGAGGAAGCCAAAGCTTTCGTCGACGGAATCTATCGGCAGGTAGCCGAGCGTTGGCGCCAGCGGGTCAGCAGCACACAATTCATGAAAGCTCTGGTTGCGGGGAAACTTTCAAAGGAAACGTTCCGGTTGTTTTTCAAGAACTGGGCCGCGTATACGATCGAAATCAACACGCTGGAAGCGGCTTCGTATCATAAACACATTCACTTCTTTCGTAAGCATCGGGACCTAATGGCGGCCATGGCGGAAAAACTGGCGGATGAGTTGATCCATCCGAAACCGCCGGGTCATATTCACGTGGTTATAGAAACGGCGAAAGCGCTGGGCATCAGCGAGGATGAAGTCTTTGTCTCTCCCATGCTGGCCGAGTTCCGTGCCAAGATCGATTACTTTCGCGCCATTGTCTGGGAAGGCACGGTGGCAGAGTTCTATGCCACCGGCGCTACCGAGGAGCAGTTCGGCCATTGGGCGGGCGAAGTATTCACCGCTTTGACGACTCACTACGGCCTGACCGCGGAGCAGGCGGTGTATTTTTCGCTCCACGAAGAAGCTGATACGCGAGAGCACGAGGGCGGCATCATGGGGCACGGGGAGTTCCGGAAAATGGTGTTGCGCCGACTATTGGAAGAGGGCGCGGAGGTGAGGCCGGGTTATACGCTGGAATATTGCGCTTTGAGCTGCATCGATCTCCACGGCGTGATTCTCGATGCTTGCATGAATGCGGCCGCCAGAGGACAGCAGTGAAGTCGGCGCTGAGAATCTTCGCGGGATTGGTTTTTGCGCTGGCAATTCCTTTCGCGCTTTGCGCGCAGGACGGCGTGGTCGTCAGCTATGACGGTTATGCTGGGTTCCAAGGGCCGTTGTGGGCCGCCAAGGATTTGGAGCTGTTCAAGAAGCACGGCCTGAAAACGGAGATGGTGCTGATTACCGGCAGCGCCCGCGGCATGGCCGCGCTGATCTCTGGAAGCAGCGATTTTGCTCAGGGCTCCGCCAGCGCGTCGATTCCCATCCGTTTGCGCGGCGGCGACCTCGTCATTGTCGCCGCGGCGCTCAATAAATTTCCCTTCAGCGTCGTAGCGCAAAAAGAAATCCGCAAGCCCTCCGATCTGATCGGCAAAAAAATCGGCATTCTCAATTTCGGCGGTTCCACCGATCTGGCTATCACTCTGGCCCTTAAAGAGTGGAATATCCCGCGGCAATCCGTGACGATCTTCGCCAGCGGCGGCGCGCCGGAGCGACTTGCGGCGTTGTCCACGCGCGCAATCGACGCGTCGGTATTGTCGCCGCCGGAGACGCTGGTCGCGACTCGCCTGGGCATGAATATTCTCGCGCACCTGAGCGATTTGAAGGCAGCCTTTCCTCAAACCGTGATCACGGTGCGGCGCTCGTTTCTGGAGAAAAGTCGCGACACGGTGAAGCGGTTTGTGCGCGCCTACAGCGAGGCGATTTATGACTTCAAAACCGACAAAGCAAAAGCGCTGACGGTCTACGCCAATCGTCTCAAGCAGCAAGACTCGAAAGTGCTCGACGCGACCTACGATTACTTCGCGCCCAAATTTTCTTTTCCGCCAAGGATCGAGCGCGACGGTATCCGCAATGCGCTCGAGCTGGTGAGCGACCGCGACCGTGAAGCCAGGGGTGAAATCAATGTCGAGCAGTTTATCGATGAGAGCTTGATCAACGAATTGGAAAGAGAAGGATTTTTCAAGAAACTGTCGGATGCGAGAACGAGTAAATAGATCTCGTTTCAAAACTGCGCGTTCTACAAAGCGATTTGTCGAAACGCTTGCTGGCGCTCATTTCTTGATGGGGTGCATCTAAACTTTGTTTAGCTTGCTAGGATGCATCTCCGGGATCAACGGTTCCACATCCAACCGTCCAGACGATCGATTTGCGTTTCGCAACCCAACTCTTGTAGGAACTTCGGTTTTCAGCAATCGGCTTCGTCGAGATCGTCGGTTCTTGCAGCCTGACCCGAGCGTAGGGGAAGAATTGTCCAAATACAGCAAGGAGTTTCGTGAGATCTATTTTCGCTGAGTTTAATTTTGTCGCAATTGAGGCAGGGCTGGTGCTGCGAACAATCAAAGTGCATGAGATCTTTCCGCCTGCTTGTTAGATCTTTCCGATGAAGCTCCTCCAATCCGATTGCCAACCCAGCTCGCAACAAGAAAGATCCTCGTTTTACTCGGAATGACAGTTAAAGAATCATCCTGGGATCGACAAACCAGGTCAGCTTGATACTGGCGCGCAAACCATACTAGAAGGAGTTGCGCCTTTGCCCCTAACTCGATGAATCTCCAAACGCAGATCCAGAAGAAAGTCGACTCCTTAAGCGCGACAGAGAAACGCTTGGCACAATATATCCTCAACGACAATACGGCCGCGGTCCTAACGACAACGGGGGATCTCGCCCGCGTTGTTGGAATCAGTGAATCCACCGTCGTGCGGTTCACTCAAAGTCTAGGGTTTAAAGGGTTCCCTGAGATGAAACGCGCGGTGCAAAAAGACCTGCGCACGCACTTGCGCGCAGCATCCCGGATGGAAGAAACAATTGCCAACATCGATAAGCACGGCGCCAGCCCAGAAGAAGATGTCATCATAAAGCTTCTCAGACGTGATATTCAGCTTTTGAACGAGACGCTTCGTGCCTTGTCGGTTAGCGAGTTTCATAAGGACAATGGATCAGGAAAGAATTTGAACAGAGAACGAAGATTTAGGAGGAAAACATGAGTGAACAAGTCTTGAATCAAGTGAATCGCAATCGAATCATCGAATTGGCCTGCAACCTGGCCAATATCGTCAGCATCACGGGCGAGGAAGAGGGCGTGGCAAGATATCTTGGCAGCGAGTTAGAGAAGCTCGGCATGCAGGTCGAGTATCAATACGTTGAAGACGGCAGGCCGAATGTCGTCGGCACGCTGAAAGGAACCGGCGGGGGCGCGACGTTGATGTTCAACGCGCATATGGACCATTTCGATAGTCCGCAAGAAACCGTTGTCGATGATGACCGCATCTACGGCCGCGGACTGGTCAATATGAAGGCGGCGTTTCCGTGTTACATCGAAGCCGTGTCGGCGCTTCAGAAGGCCGGCGTCAAGCTAAAAGGCGATTTGATCATTGCCGGCGTCGTCGGCGAGATCGAAAAAGCGCAAGTCGGGCGCTTTCAGGGCAAGACTTATCGCGGCGCCGGCGTCGGCGCGCGTTACTTGATGGACCATGGGGTGATGGCGGACATGTGCATTATCGGCGAGCCCACAGGATTGCAATTGCAAATTGGCAACTCCGGACTGTTATGGGCGCGCGTCAGCGTGGACGGCAAGGCGACAAAATTTGTGCTCGCCGCATGCAAGGTGGCGCAAGCGATTCAAGATTGGGAAAAAGAGTACCAGCGCAAATATACGCATCCATTTATGCTGCCGACGGTGCAGATCGGCGCCATTGACGGTGGCAACGCGTTTAAGCCCGGAACTCGTCCCACGACCGATATCTTTGTCATCGTTAAGATGCTGCCCGGGACGCCGCCGCTCGCGCTCAAGCGCGAAATCGAGCAGGTTTGTGAAAACGTTCGCAAACAAGAGTCGGATATCCTCGATATTCGGGTGGATCTCTATCTGACGACGCCCGGCTACGAGATCTCCAAAGACGAGCCTCTGGTCAAGGCGATGGAAGAGGCGCACAAAAAAGTTTTTAACGCGGATGTGCCTTACGCGAAGCCGATCCGTTACGGTATCACCAGCGACGGCTCGCGCATCGCAGCGTACGGCGTGCCGGCGATCACCTATGGTCCGGGATTTGGCACGCATCTCGTCGATCCGACGGAAACCAAAGCGGGAGAAGAATGGGATTCGCCGACCGGCGTGCGTCGCGGCGTCGGCATCACCAATATGGTGAACTGCACCAAGGTTTATGCGATGGCCGCATTGGATATCTGCAACAAGAACAAGGAAGAAGTGGCGAAGACCCTGCGAAGTCCGACTACTTAATAGAAATGCGGGACTTCGATGCTTAGTATTGAATGAGGAATCACCATGGATCTCACCTTCGCCCACTATCGTAATCGCTTCTGCATGTTTCGCACCTACTACGCCTTGGCTGTGGGAAAGATCAAGCCGGACGGGATCAACATGAAAGTCATCGAGTTGCCGGACCCGCCGAGTAAGGAGCAGGAGGAAGCGTTAATTCGCGGCGACGTGCAGGCGGCGAATCTTTACCTGCCAAACTTCCTTCGGCGCAAACTGCAAGGCGCGCCGATCATCGGTCTGGCGACGGAATGGAAGTCGACGATGAAAGGCAACGGCGTCTTTGTGCGCGCGGACGGTCCGATCAAGACGCCCAAAGATCTCGAAGGGCGGCTCATCGCCACGCACCAGGGTTTGCACGCGATCCATCAATATTTGCTGCGGCGGGTTTACGGCGTAGACGACAAGAAGCTAAAGTGGGAATCTTACCCGCAAGAAAAACTCCTCGACGCGCTCATAAGCGGTAAAGCGGACGCCGTTGTGTTGCTCGACCATTTCTTTTTCCGCGGTGAAGTTGCGGCGGGTGTTACCTGTCTCTACACGGACGGCGAGGCCTGGAAAAAACTTCATGGGTTCGATGAACTGATCAAACACATGGTCGCCGCCCGCGAGGATTTATTGCAGCAGCATCCGGGCATCAAGGACACATTGCTCAAAGCATTTCGCGCTTCGTTTGCCTATAGTGAAGACCATTTGGAAGAGATCGCCGCGGCCTTTATTGCGCGCTATGGCGGTGATCGGGAAGCGCTGCTGGCGTCGGCGCGTTATCCAAAGGTCGAATTTACTTTTACGGAAAAGGAGCAAAAACTTGCTGAAGCCGAGATGGATTTGCTCGTCGCAGTAGGACAGATCCCCCACAAAGCCCCGTTGTCGACCCTGTTTTCCCTATGAAGATTTTTTACATTATGTGATTGCGGCGTATGATTTGCACCGTGCGGTAATCTCGGGCAAACTCGGGTATGCAAAGGGAGGAATCACGCAATGGCCAACATCAAAGGCGTCATCGACGCGGATGGTCATGTCGTTGAAAGCGATCGCGAACTCTTGCAGTTTTTACCCGCGCCGTTTAAAGGCCGCGAGGATCTGTTGGCGTTTCCATTTTTTCCGACGCTGGATGGTTTCCACCGCCAGGCGCGAAGGGTTGCCGATGGCAAGGGGCGCTACATTGCCAAAGGGAGTTTGAAGGAGTGGCAGGAGTTTCTCGACGAAGATCAGATTGCTTGGTCGGTGTTGTATCCGACGGCGGGGCTGACCTTTGGACTCGTCAGAGACAAGGATTGGGCCTGCGCGGTTGCCGCCGGCTATAACAACTATTTATACGAAACCTTCACCAAGCCGGAAAAGCGTCTTAAAGGGATGGCATTGATTCCGCTTCAATCGATTCCTGACGCGGTTAAGGAATTGAAACGCGCCGTCAATGAACTTGGCTTCGTGGGCGCTGTTCTTCCAGCGGTCGGACTTCGGCAGCCCCTCGGCGATGAGAGATATTTTCCTGTGTACGAGACGGCACAAAAACTGGGCGCTCTACTAGCGGTGCATGCGGCGCCCACACAAGGTATCGGCGTTGACTCCTTCGACCGGCTGATCGAGGTTCGCGCTCTCAGCCACGGTTTTGGCCAGATGATTCAGATGACCAGCATGATCTACAACGGAGTTTACGATCAGTTTCCGAAACTTAAGGTGGCGTACGCCGAAGCCGGCTGTGGTTGGGTGCCGTACTTGATGGAGCGGCTGGATATGGAATATGAGCATCGCAACACCCAGGTCCCCTCATGCAAAAAATTGCCTTCGGAGCACCTCAAGAGCGGCCGAATCTTCATTCACTGCGAGCTGGAAGATCGCGGCATCGCTCAGATCGCCGAGTTGCTGCGCGACGATATCTTGTTTTGCGCGACGGATTTCCCGCACGAGCCGCGTTCGGAGTTCCATGAAAATATCCAGAAATTCATGGCGCGCGAAGATGTTCATGCCGAGACCAAACAAAAGATTTGTTTCGAGAATCCAAAACGGATGTATCCATTAGCGGCTCAGTAAGCGAAGCAATCAAACAGCAGAGATTTTTGCTGCTCTCGCTGATCCTGCCGAGACCGCGCCTTGTTAGCGAGGCCATTCCTAAAGATTCTCCAGGCGTTCGTCCGCTCAACTGCAAAATGAAAGTCGAGGTTTGGCATTCGACCGATTAGGCGGGAGTGGTGGTCGATGGGCTGCGCCACGTTGGCGTTGACCGCGGTATCGGCGACGCGCTCGTCGGATCTCGAGTTATTTTATGAAGCCGCCGCCACAGTTTGCCGGTGACGAAGCGCGCCGAAGCGTTTATCAAAGGCGCGGAATAGGACCGCGTAAAAGGTTCCGCGCGATTGGCCAAGGCCCAATGAAATTCGTCATTTTCGGGGTTGACGTCGGTTTTTTCATGAAGAGAAATTGTTTCTTCTAAATCGAGTGCACGACGAACAACGTGAATAGGCTCGTGCTGTAAAATCTTAACCGTCAGAAACTCGTAGTGGACGGGTTGAAAAAACCAAAGAAATTGGAGTAATAGTATTAAATCAGACGGGATAAAATGAGCTAAACCTCGGTTCAGGCCACACATGGGATACAACTTCACGATTACCACTCTCAAAAAGAGAACTCATAAAGACTCGGGCCAGACGAATGCCGCTCAGACAGCTATCGATAGCCGCCAATATTTTGATCAGTGTAAATCGCTCATTGACGATGCTTTAGACCAATACCTGAAAACAAGAGTTCCCCAAATTCCACCGCTGCTTCATCAAGCCATGTGTTATAGCGTTCTGGATGCGGGGAAACGGTTCCGCCCCACATTGACTTTAGCGGTCGGAGAACTGTTCGGCGCCAAACGCGCTCCGATGCTGTCTTTTGCCTGCGCGATTGAGTTGATTCATTGCTACTCGCTGATACACGACGACCTGCCTTCACTCGACAATGACGACTTCCGTCGAGGAAAACCTTCTTGCCACAAGCGCTTTGGCGAGGCAATAGCGCTTCTCGCCGGCGATGCTTTACTTACGGAAGCTTTTTTTATCGTGTCTGACCCCGCCGTTACACGCATTTTGGGGGGTGCTTTGATCGCAAAGCTCATTCGCGAGATATCCGGGGCAGCCGGGGTACGAGGAATGATCAGCGGACAAAGTAAAGAGTTCGAATTGGAGAAACGCAAGGTAACACCAGCTGTTTTGGAGGATCTCGATCGCCTGAAGACAGGCGCGCTGATCACGACAGCAGCCCGTGTCGGAGCGATAATCGGAAGAGCCACACGCGAGGATCTCGACAGGATTACCCGATACGCTCGCTCTTTGGGACTGGCGTTCCAGATTACGGATGACATATTGGACGATCATGAAATCTCGGAGGACAACCACAAGGGCATAGCTAATTATTTAGCGGTCGCCGGGAAAGCAAAGGCCAGGGACCGCGTACAAGCCCTTTTTGCTGAATGCCTCAGGGAAATCGAGCCTTACGGCAAAGCGGCGGAGCCGCTGCGGGAGATGGCCAGTTACGTGACTGGCAGAACCGAGTAGTCGCACGCAGTGAAGAGCCGTTCAGAATGAGAGCAAAGATTTACCATTTAAGAAGTAAAAGCGACGGCCGCAAGAGAACGTAAACCATGAAGGGACGGATCGAGCATGATGCTTTTAGAAACGAAAGCGCCGTGCCTCAATTTACTTTTACTTCGCCCCCTCTTTCGGATCCTGTAGATCTCGGGCCGAACAAGGCATGGCCCGGCGACGATGACTTTCAATCTGACATGTTGCAGGGAGTCTCCCGCACGTTCGCCTTGACCATTCCGCAGCTTCCTGCCGCGCTTTACCGAGTTGTATCCAATGCCTATCTCCTTTGCCGCATCGTTGACACCATCGAAGACGAGCCGCTCTTGGACGGCGCACGAAAGAACTATTTTTGTCAGCAGTTTTTAAGAGCCCTAGACGGCGGAAAAAATGCCGCGCTGTTCGCTCGGCAATTGTGCGCGTCGCTCTCGAAGCAAACATCGCCAGCCGAACACGAATTGATTCGTAACGCTCCTCGCGTGATCCAAATCGCCCGTAGCTTCTCTGCGGCTCAACGCGAAGCATTGCAGCATTGCGTCCGCACCATGGCTCAAGGCATGACACAATTTCAGCTGCGAAATGAGAAACACGGTCTGCAAACTCTCGAGGACCTCGATCGCTATTGCTATTACGTTGCAGGCGTTGTGGGCCAGATGCTGACTAGTCTGTTTTGTCTCCATTCGCCGGAAATCGCCAAGCGTCATGACGCCTTAATGGGGTTGGCAATTTCCTTCGGCCAGGGCCTGCAGATGACAAATATCCTGAAAGATGTTTGGGAAGACTATCGGAATGGCGCGTGCTGGTTGCCCCGAGAGATTTTCGCTGAAGAAGGACTCGATCTCCGCGATTTAACGAGAGCAGAGAAACGAGAAGAGTTCCAGCGCGGGGTTCAGCGTCTTATCGGCATCGCCCACGGACACTTGAAAAACGCCTTGACATACACACTACTTATTCCCGGGCAGGAAGTCGGGATCCGCAATTTCTGTCTCTGGGCAATCGGCTTCGCTCTGTTAACCCTACGCAAGATCAACAAGAACCTTGATTACACAGATGGAAGTCAGGTTAAGATATCACGATTAAGCGTCAAGGGGACTGTCTTGATGAGCCGGCTCGCGGTCCAAAACGATGGTCTGTTGAGGTTGCTTTTTTATCTTGCTGCGTTCCGACTACCTTTAACGCCCACTTCAACGCGCTGGTCGCCGGCCGAAACCAGCGACCTTGAGGTTGATAGAGCGCTGTGATGTCGCCGGGAGAATTATCTCCTGTATGAGGGACGGCATCGCCTACGCCGATCATTCGCCAGAACGAGAAACGATCGGTCTTTCTAAAAAACTGCCGTTAGCCAAGCTCGAGCACGCCATAGAGGGTGCTGCGAGCGCGCTTCTCCGCGCGCAACACGCTGAAGGGTACTGGTGCTTCGAGCTGGAGGCCGATTGCACCATTCCTGCCGAGTATATTCTGATGATGCATTACGCCGACGAGCTCGACGAGGGGCTCGAACGCAAGCTCGCTGCGTATCTGCGCGCTCATCAACTCGAAGGCGGCGGTTGGCCGCTTTACTACGGCGGCGGCGCTGAAATCAGTTGCTCGGTGAAATGCTACTATGCGCTCAAGCTTGCCGGTGACTCGCCTGAGCTGTCTCATATGGTCAGAGCTCGGGAGGCGATTCTTCGCCTTGGCGGAGCCTCTCGGGCCAACGTATTTACGCGGATTGCGCTCGCCATTTTCGAGCAGCTGCCCTGGCGCGCTGTGCCATTTTTACCGGTGGAAATTGTTTTACTGCCGCGCTGGTTTCCTTTTCACCTGTTCAAAGTTTCTTATTGGTCGCGCACCGTCATGGTTCCGTTGTTTATTCTCTACACGTTCAAAGCGCGGGCGCGAAATCCAAAAAAAATCTCGATCCGAGAACTCTTCGACGGAGATCCTTGGCAACGAAGCGGCTATTTTCCCACTCGTTCTGTTCTTAATCGGGTCTTGCTCGTGCTGGATCGGCTGGGACTCAAGCTATATCCATTAATGCCGCGCTGGCTTCGCCGCCGCGCCATCAAAAAGGCCGAAGCCTGGATATTGGAACAGCTCAATGGTGCCGGCGGGCTGGGGGCCATTTTTCCTGCGATGGTCAATGCCTACGAAGCGCTGGAGTTTCTTGGTTATCCAGCCAACCATCCGTTGCGAGCTCAGGAAAGACAAGCGATCAAGGATCTGTTGGTGGTCAGTGAACGGAGCGCTTATTGCCAGCCGTGCATGTCGCCGGTGTGGGATAGCGCGTGGGCTTGTATCGCGCTTCAGGAGATCGGCGACGAGCGGAGCTTGAGCGCAGTCAAAGATTCATTCGCTTGGCTGACTGAAAAACAACTGCTGGAGGAGCCTCAAGACTGGACTTTTAACAGGCCAAGAGTGAGAGGCGGCGGATGGCCCTTTCAGTTCATAAATTCTCACTATCCCGATCTCGACGACACGGCAGCGGTTGCCTATGGGATGCATAAGAGCGGCGAACGATGTTTTGACAATCCGGTGCAGCGCGCAGCTGAATGGATTTGTGGCATGCAGTCGAAAAACGGCGGCTTTGCTTCGTTTGATGCTGATAACGATCACACCTACCTCAACGAAATTCCCTTCGCTGATCACGGCGCCCTGCTAGATCCGCCCACAGAGGACGTAAGCGCGCGCTGTCTAATGTTGCTGGCGCGGCTGGCTGATGGGCCGGAAATTAAATCCGTCAAAGGAAAATGTCTGGAATACCTTTTCCGTTCACAGCAGCCGGATGGTTCATGGTACGGGCGGTGGGGAACGAATTATATCTACGGCACTTGGTCCGTGCTGATCGCTTTGGAAGAGGAAGGCGTGAGCCCAACACACGAGTCGGTGCGGCGCGGCGCCGCTTGGCTCAAGAGCATACAGCGCGCCGACGGCGGCTGGGGGGAAGGATGCGATACTTATTTTGAGCCGTCCAAACGCGACCACGCCGAGCGCAGCACGTCCTTTCACACGGCGTGGGCTGTGTTGGGCTTGATGAGCGCCGGTGAGGTGCACTCAGAGTCTGTTCAGCTCGGTATCGAGTTCCTTTTGCAAACCCAAGAGTCGGACGGCTTTTGGAGTGACCCCGACTTCAACGCGCCCGGATTCCCGCGGGTCTTTTACTTAAAATATCACGGTTACGACAAATACTTTCCGCTGCTGGCGTTGGCCCGCTATCGCAATTTGACAGCCGACGAAAGCTGATGCTGGGAATCGTGGTCGCGCTTCCCTGGGAGCTAAAAAGCCTAACGCGGCAAGCGATTCCCGCGGGAACATGCACGACGATCGGAGACAATATATTGGTTGCGTACTCCGGGATAGGATCGGAGCGCACCTATGCCGCGGGCGCGCTTTTGGTATCGCGAGGGGCGACCGCGCTCTTGAGCTGGGGTTATGCCGCTGCCCTCGACGACCGCCTGACTGCGGGAAGCGTGTTGCTTCCTAAACTCATTGTAGGGGTGACGGGCGAAAGTCACGCCGTCAGCAGCGAATGGCATCGACGACTCTATCAAGCCTTGTCCGCCAAATGTCCCGTTGGCACAGACCCGCTGGTGGAAAGCGCTGCCATCGTACAAACTCCAAGCGAAAAGCAGGCTCTAGCCCAACGAACGCAGGCGACAGCGACCGACATGGAGAGCGCCGCACAGGCGCGGCTTGCGCGGGAGCGCCGGTTGCCTTTCGCAGTCGTCCGGGCGGTCGTCGATACCGCATCCACGCAAATTCCAGAGAACGTCATGCGAGCACTCGATTCCAACGGCGATATCAACGTCCAGAGTCTTCTCGCTCGCGCCATTCTCCGCCCGGCGGATGGGATCGCGATGATCAAACTCAGCTTGCAGTACAACGCTGCGCGAAAAACTTTGAAGAAAATTCGCGGGCCGGTGCTGGATGCCTCGCAGCTTTACTTAGATTGTCTTTCGCTCGACGCGGCAACGCCTTCGCGGGCATAGACCCTGCCTTTCCAGCGTGTGCGTTCGCCACGCCAGTAGCGAATCGCCGACGTCCAGGTCATCACAAGAAAGAACCCGGCGATCAGAGGCAGACAGAGCGCCCAAGCCCATGATCGCCGATAGAATCGGAGTGTCGGCAAATAAGTCAAAAGCATCGTCCCCAACGACGCCAGCGAAAGATAGCGGATTACGCCATTTGAAGATGCGAGCATGAAAGCAGGGAGGGCGTAGAGCAGCAGCAGGACGAAGGTGCAGAGGATCAAAAGACCGTGGGAGTAATGAAGCTGCGCAAAAGCAGATCGGGCGACCATGTCGCCAATCTCCCTTAATTTTTTATAACCCCGAATACTTTCCACCGAATGCGTCAAACCCAACCAAATTTTAAATCCGTGTAATTTGACGCGTTGGGCGAATGCACAATCGTCGATGACCGCAGACTTGATCGATTCAAAGCCGCCGATTTGTTCCAAAACCCGGGTCTCCACAAGGATGCATCCACCTGCCGCCGCCGCCATTTTGCTATCGGACGAATTTACTCGGTGAAATGGATAAAGGGCCTTGAAGAAGTAAATAAATGCGGGCATTAGGAGCTTTTCCCAGCCCGACGCCATCGAAGGAGCGGCCATAAGCGAAATGAAGGCCGTGCTTTGCTGCTGCATCTGGTTTTCGAGCGCTCTGATGCTGCCGGGCGCCAATTTCATATCGGCGTCGAGGAACAGAGTGTACCGAGTCGTCACCTGGCGCCAGGCTTGTTCTAGCGCCCAAAGCTTGCCGCTCCAGCCGTCGCGCAGCGGCGCGCTTTCGATGATTCGAAGATTGGAATAGGCAAGCTGGCGCGCCACGGCCGCGGTGCCGTCATCGGATCCATCGTCGATCAAAATAATCTTCAGATCCGTTCCCTGTGCGGCGACGCGAGGGATCGTCTGCTGAATAAGCTCGGCCTCATTGCGAGCCGGGATCACGGCGGTGATTTGCGCTAGCGGTGCGTCGGCGGCGGTCGGAGCCGCTTCGAGTACCTCGCGATTACGCCAAAGCCCCCAGGGCAATAGAGCGAAACCGACCCACAAAACAGTCGAGAGGGCCGCGATCAATATGCAAAATGTTTCCACTGAGAGCTCCTTTACGAGCGTGACAACAAATTAGCTTTTAATTTCCTGAGATTTAGCATAAAAAGGGACAATTAAACCGAAAAACCGGGAACTCAAATGGAACAGAAAGGCGATGATAACTTCACCAACGACATAAGCCGAGCGATGGCATTACAAACCCACTCGCTTGTGCCTCAGAATGGCCGATCGAGCCCGCTCGTCGTCGGTTCGACGGAGCACAAGGAGCTATTCTGTCGGTTCTTTATAGATACGCATATCGCCTTCGATCCTGCTGCTATTGAATGGCCTGAGCTCGACGAGGGCAGCCTCAAGTTCCTCCACAGCTTGCCCGTATGGAGCCAAGCGATGGAGACCGAACGTCTGGGGACGTGCACGATTCAGAGTTATGCGGCTCTTCAAACCGATCCTTTAATATGCCAGGCGGTGACGCTCCTAGCGCAAGAAGAAGCGCGGCATGCGGCTATTATCGAAGGTCTTACGACTCGCTACGGGATTCCCATGCCTCATTTACCGCCGCCACTACCGCCGGTGGATGCCGAATGGGAATTCCTGCGTTTCGGCTATAGCGAGTGTTTCGATGCCTTTTTCAGCTGTGCGCTCTTTGCCATCGCAAGTGACTCAGGACTTGTCCCACGGCCGTTGGTCGAGACGTTTGAGCCGGTTATACAGGAGGAGGCGCGCCACGTTCTTTTTTTCGTCAACTGGGAAGCCTACCACCGGGCTCAAAGCCCTTTTTGGCAGCGCCAAAAGCGTCTCGGACTCGGAGCATTGGAAAGAGTTTTACAGGCACACAAGCGCCTAAAGATTGCGCTCGGGGTACGCACGAACAAGGATTTTACCATGAAAGCGCATCAGCAGATCACTAAGGAGATCACGCCGCGACGTTTTCTTGAACTGTGTCTGGCGGAGAATGCCCGACGGTTAGATCGCTATGACGCGCGCTTGATACGACCCTGTCTCGTGCCGACCATCGCTAAAGCATTGTGCCGTTTGCTGCCCTGATGTCCTCAGTAACCATTCGCCGACAGCATTTCCGCTGTCCGCGAGTTTTGGACCCAATTTTCAATCTTTAATGGCCGGCTAAATTTTCTAAGCCATCTCTCATCTCATCTAGAACTCACCAAACAGAGAAGCTCATCAATACAACTACGGACAATTACGGACAACGGAGCATTTTCAAGCTCACGAACTCCGCGTAATGGCGCACCCTAGAGGGATAGAAGTTTCCTTATTCGCCAATTTACCCAAGCCATTCCCTTGGCTTAAGAATTGCGCGACGGTGTTCCGCGTGTGGAACACCAAGAGCTTTGCAAAAGTCTCATCGTTCGCAGTTGTTGCGTCCATATGTGTCAGGCAGTTTCATGAAACCCGAAGAACACTTCATCGAAGCAAGTACCCGATGCTTCGCAGATTCATATTCCCAGCTTTTGGTATTTTCCATCTCTTTGCGTGCAACGCCGCCAAGACGATATCCATAGATGCGCTGGTTGACGTTTCCCCCGGTGTCACCAGCCATTTTCTCTTTCCGACTTCTGGTTCAAATGCCGAGGCCTATCTCATCAAACCCGCAGGGCCCGGCCCGTTCCCGCTTATGATCCTGCTCCACGGCCACACTCTTGGATCCATCGGCGCCAAAAGCGTCGTACGTGAGGCAGAAGCTTTTGCCAACGATGTCTGCTATGCTGCTTTAGCCGTTTCGCTTCCCGGCTATGGCGCAACAGAAGTGCTGCCCGGGACAGATCCAAAAGTCACTTTAAGCGTCGTCCTAGATGCCGCCTCTGTAATAAGAAAGCTCCCGTGGATCGATTCGAAGCGATCCTACCTTTACGGTTTCTCTCGTGGCGCATTCTTCACCTCGCTGCTGGCAAACAGGATGGAGGGAATCGAAGGGATCATCTTGCACTCAGGAGCATATGACCTGAATCGGTTCTATCAGGATGCACCATGGTTTCGTTCCATGTTGAATCCTAACGGCGAACAGAACCCCAAGCTCATCAGCATACTCCCGGAGGTCTCCACGTGGCACGCTCCGACCCTAGTTCTGCATGGTGGAAAAGATTTAGTGGTTTCCGTCCAACAGGCAAATCTCTTGCGCGACTCCCTCGAGGCTGCGAAGAAACCCTACCAATTCGTTCTCTATCCCGATAATGGGCATCTGCTGCCGGTGGCAGACGTCAGAAAAAAAACTACAGCCTTTCTGAAAGAAAACTTCGGATCCGCCTGCCGGACTAGCGCCCCTTAATCCCTGCGATTTTTCGATAAAGCGCTCCGTTTGTCACTTCGTCCGATAACGCATAGTTAGTCCTCGGATAAAGGTGAGGAATGGTGCGCTAAACGCAAATTCCTTAGCGCTACATAACCCCTCCTAAGCTGGACATCTGAGCCCCGATTACGGTAAGACGGCTTTAAATTCCCTAGACTTTTCTTACCGAAAGGAAATTAGTGGCGCAGTACTTGATGGGGCTCGACCTCGGCAGCAAAAAAGGCTGCTGTTTACTTCTCGACGTGGAGTCTGGCGACGCGGTGAGCACGTGTCGCCCGTGGCAGCACCGGATGACAGCTGGATTCGGCTATGACCTCGATACCGTCGAGGTATGGCGTTTTTTCGGTGAAGCCACATGCGAGGCGATGGCAAAGGTCGGTGCGCGGCCCCAGGATGTCTTGGCGGTCTCTACCACAGGCATGCGCCATGGGTCGGTAGTGGTGGATGCCAGAGGAGAAGTGCTGCTTGCGACCCCGACGCGGGACGGGCGCGGCGCGCTGCAAGGCCTTCAGCTGGCGGGCGAACGCGGGCGCGAGTTTCATGAGCGCACCGGACACTTTCCCGCGCCCTTGTTCACGGCTTCGCGCCTATTGTGGATGGCGGACTCAGCGCCAGAGCTTCTCGGCCGGGCACACGCGGTGTTGGGACTGAGCGATTGGTTGGCGTATCGGCTGTCGGGAAAGATGGTCGCTGAGCCATCGGTGGCGAGCGAAAGTGGCCTGTTCGAGGTTAGCGCGAGACGGTGGGCAGATGATCTCATTCGCTCGCTGGGCTTACCACGACATCTTTTTCCGGAGGTAGTCTCGTCGGGCACCGCGCTTGGGCCGCTCGGCAAAGATGCGGCTGCCCACCTGGGTTTGCAGCCGGGCATTCCAGTCGTCACGGGTGGCGGCGATGCGCAGTGTGGTTTGCTTGGCGCGGACGCCGTTGACTCGGGCGAGATGGGTATTGTCGCCGGTTCGACGATGCCAATGCAGTGGGTGCTCGATCGCGGGCTCATTGATGATGAGGCGCGCTTGTGGACGTCACACCATGTCGTTCAGGGGCGCTGGACGCTTGAGTCCAATGGTGGGCTGAGCGGAGAATGCCCGATGGTTAGATCGTTACGACGCGCGCTTGATACGACTCCGCTTAGTTCCGACCCTTGCCAAAGCACTCTGCCGTATCCTGCCGTGATTCGCCTATCGCTGCGCTGAAAAAGCTCTCGTAGAAAGCCGTAGGCGTTCGCAGTGGCTACACGCTTCTGGCGGCGAGAATGTAGCTCGGGATCCAGATACGCTCGAGGATGCGCGGCGACAGAAGGTTGTAGTCAAACTCTCGCGCATCCTGCACCATCTTATCGACGTTAAAAAGCAACTTGGCCTCAGGAATGTCGGCAAAATACGATCGGATCATCGGCGATAGTAGCCTCCGTGCGACACGAATCGCGATGGCGCCCAAGTAGTTGCGGCGCTGGCCGATGTGTGACAGTTCGTCGAGGGTGATCACTTCGAGCAGCCGTTGGAGTTGTGCCAGGGCTTCGGGTTCGTCGGCAAAAACTTCGTTTAAGAGCGGCTTCAAATGAAAATAGAAAGTCACCCCCATCAGCTCTGAGGCGAGGGCCGGCGCTCCCAAAATGGCGTAAGGGAAACGCGCGATGGCCGCGTAAAACCAGCGCGTGAAGCGCGGCATGGGAATCCACTCGACGTGATCGAGGCGACAGGTCTTAAACATCTCGCCGAACAAGCGTACATGACAAAACTCTTCGGCGAGGTGGTAGCGGGCAATTCGGGAGCGCACGTTGTCGCACTGGTCGAGGGTAGGAACGGCGCTCCAAGCGGCCTCGATGCCGGCCCACTCGTGGCGCGCAAACTTGTAAATGCAAGTGAGAGTGAGCGTTTTCTCGTCGAGGGAGCGAGGATCATCGCGCAGCTTGTCGCAATTGCGGTAAAAGGCCTCCCCTGAAGCAAGTGGCTGGCGCGTGAGAACCGCTGGCTCCGACAGCTGCTTGAGCAGCTCCCGCTTATGGGTTAAATCTTTGTCCGCTTCGAGCAACTCGCCGGAGGTCTTGCGAATGAAGTCGAGGTAGGACGTCCAGTTGTCATGGCGGGCCTCAATTGTAGACCGTCCAAACAGAGAACCGTACGACATTAACCTCACCAGGCTTTAGAACCGAGATTCAGAAGTTCTCGTCGCTTCAAAGACAGCTTTACGCCTCTCTCGTTTAGTAAAAATTTCAGTTCGTACATAGCATTCAGTTCGTACATAGTATAAGGATGCCACCGAAGCAATATCCCCGACACTGCTCACACTCGAACCCGGTGAGTGGACAATCAATCTTCGATTGGGCTAAGAGGCTGTTCAATTGGCTGGCTGTCTCGGCTAACGTTATCGTTGGTCTATTGGCAGGAGGAAATCAGTGGCGCAGTACCTAATGGGGCTCGACCTCGGCGGCAAAAAAATCCGCTGCTTGCTTCTTGACGTGGATTCTGGCGCGGTGATCAGCGCGCGCCGGCCATTGCATCATCGGATGACCGCCGGATTTGGTTACGACCTCGATACTCTCGAAGTGTGGCGTCTCTTCGGTGATGCGGCGCATGAGGCGATGATCAAGATCGGCGCACGACCGCAAGATGTTTTGGCGGTCTCTACCACGGGCATGCGCCACGGGTCGGTGCTGGTTGATGCCCGAGGAGAGGCATTGCTCGCAACCCCGACGCGAGATGCGCGTGGTTCGATGCAATCCCTTCAGCTGGCCAGTGAGCGAGGGCGCGAGTTTCACGAGCGTACCGGCCATTTTCCGGCGCCGCTGTTTACAGTTTCCCGCCTGTTGTGGATTGCGGACTCTGAGCCGGAGCTTCTATCTCGAGCGCACGCGGTATTGGCGCTAAGCGATTGGTTGGCATACCGACTGTCGGGAAAGATGGTAGTCGAACCGTCTGTGGCAAGCGAAAGCGGGCTGTTCGAGATAGGCCCAAGGCGATGGGCGGATGATCTCATTGGGTCGCTTGGATTACCACGACATCTGTTTCCAGAGATAGCGGCGTCAGGGAGTGTGCTTGGGCCCCTTCTCGAGGATGCCGCTCATCATTTAGGTCTGCTTCCAGGCATTTCCGTCGTTACCGGCGGTGGCGATACACAGTGCGGGCTGCTTGGCGCGGGCGTGATTGATCCAGGCCAAATGGGCATCATCGCTGGTTCGACGATGCCGCTCCAATGGGTAGTCAATACCAAGCTCATCGATCCAGAGGCGCGCGTCTGGACATCGCATCATGTCGTTGAGGAACGCTGGACACTCGAGTCCAACGGCGGCCCGACCGGCGACTTGATCGAGTGGCTGGCTGGCGTGATTTATTCCGGCTTGAGCGATCCCGTTGCGGCTTTGTTTGCCGAAGCATCGCAAAGTGCGGTGGGCGCCGAAGGGATCGTTTCAACGCTCGGAGCCGAAATATTCGACGCCAGTCACCTGCGGATGCCCGTCGGGCATCTCACATTGTCACCAATGCTGGTGGCCGAGGATCCATCGCGCCGGCGTCATGTGTCGCGAGCAGTTGTCGAAGGATTGGCTTTCGCGGCGAGGGGCAATATTGAACTGCTGCAAAAAACGGCGCAAAACCAACCGCTCGAATCGCTTCGATTGGCGGGTGGAATGTCGAAAAGCATATTCTTCGCCCAGCTTCTCTCGGATGTGACCGGCGTCCCGATTGAAGCTGTCCTTGTGCCGGAGTGCTCGGCGCTTGGCGCGGCTATTTGCGCCGGCGTCGGAGCGAGCCTCTATTCCAACATTGTCGAGGGCGCCAAGCGTTTTGCCAGTGGACGGCGTAGTTTTCTGCCCGATCCGCATCGGCGTGCGGCATATCAATCTCACTACGATCGCTGGCTTGAAATGCGCGCCGCGCGTCAGAAGGTCGACGAGCTAGCCGAATCAAGCGCGATTCAAGCGTTCATACAACAAGCGACCAAGCATAGCGCGCGCGATCCATTCAATAGTAATGCGCCACGCCCCAATATCCTCGTGACTGCATCTATAGACGAACAAGCCTTGGCGGCACTGCGCCAGCTTGGAGAAGTGCGCTATGAAGGCTTTCGCGAAAACCTACGATTGCTTACCGGTGACGATCTCATCGAAGCGCTCGCCGGAGTTCAGGTGTTCGTCACTGAGGTTGACGCAGTAGACGCGGAAGTACTGAGCAAGGCGCCGGATCTTCGCGTCGTCGTGTGCTGCCGCAGTAACGCAGTCAACGTCGACATCGAGGCGTGCACAGCGCATGGCGTTTTAGTGATTACGACCCCGGCTCGCAACGCCGACGCGGTCGCCGACCTTGCGGTCTCTTTCATGCTGATGTTGGCGCGCAAGCTACCGCAAGCGACGCAATTCCTCCATGATCCCGGCGAAGAAGGTGATGTCGGCCGCATGGGCCGGGCGTTCGAGGGCCTACAGGGGCATGAGTTGTGGCATAAAACGATCGGCATTGTCGGTCTCGGGGCCGTCGGGCAATGTGTGGCTAAGCGACTTCAGCCGTTCGGGGCGCGGCTGATCGCCCATGATCCATTCCTTTCGCCCGAAAAGGCGGTGCTCCTCGACGTCGAATCGGTCTCGCTGCAAGAGCTCCTCGCCGAGAGCGATTTCATCACCCTACACGCGGCCGTGACCGACGAATCGCGGCCATTGCTCGGGCCCGCGGAGATTGAACAGATGAAGCCAGGCGCATATTTAGTCAATACCGCCCGGGCGGCTCTGGTTGACGAAGCGGCGCTCGTGTCGGCGCTCAAAAACGGGCGGCTTGCGGGCGCGGCGGTGGATGTATTTCCCGTCGAACCGCCAGCTTCAGATCATCCGCTACTCCAGCTTGCGAATGTGATCGCCACGCCGCACATCGGCGGCAACACCTTCGAAGTCTTCTCCCACCAGGGCGCCATCGTGACCGCGAACCTGGCTGACCTCCTGCACGACGGGCGGGCGGCTAACGTCGCCAATGCTGAGGTCCTCGATCATTTCAGTTGGATCGCGCCGCGGCCGGTGCCTTCAACTGAGATTCTCGAGCGACTACGGCAGAACTCTCGGCCGTCGGTAACCGACCTTCCTAGCAGCAGCACGCAGACCGGGTCGCCTCCAGAGGCGTCGTCGGTCTTGCACGCCGCAACGCCGCGTGCAGCAAAGAAGCAAAGCCTGCTGTCCGGTCTCAAGAATGCTTTTCTCGGTTCTCGATCGGAGACTATTGGGCCGCGAAACGACCATTCGCTTACGCACCAGGACCGCACGGATTCGGACCTACTCAATGAAGTGCGTACGCATATGGAACAACTCTTGGACATCTTTACCCAGCGGGTGAACCGCGATGAGAAAATCCTGTCATTTGCTGAAGGCCGGCGGGTGACGGTACGCTATGAGCTCACGGATATAAAAATCTCTTTCTATACCGCTTTCGATCAAGGCGCAGTGCGTTGCGGCGTGGGCGAGTCGCCGGACAAGCCGCAAGTCACTTTGAAAATGAAGGCTGATATTCTCGATAAGCTGTTTACCGGAAAAGAGAACGGTCCGAAGGCGGCGATGACCGGCAAACTGTCATTCATTGGCGACACGATCAAGGCCATGTCGCTGCAGCGCATTCAGAACGATTTCAATCGTCTCTACACCGAGGCTCGCGCCGAAGTCAAAGATCTTGACGCCGTTTTTGAACGGGTAGCCTACGCAGAACTCACGCAGAACAATGCACCTGCCGGGACGCTTACTATGCCCGCGCCAAGCGGCGCGGACGCGGATCGAATTGTCGCCGGTGATATTCGCGCCGAAGTCATTCGCACCGTTGAGGAAATGTACGCTCACGGACTCATTACTGCGACGGGCGGCAACGTAAGCGTGCGTATCCCAGGCAAACACGAACTGTGGATCACGCCCAATTCGTGCTTCAAGGGCGCGCTTCGAAGCGATATGTTGGTGCGCATCGATCTGGAGGGAAATCCGATCGGTGATCCTCCCCATGCACCATCGAGCGAGCGCATGTTGCACTGCGCGGTGTACCGCAACAACCCAAATGTCGGCGCGGTGATCCACTCGCATGCGCCGAAGGCAACGCTCTTGGGTCTGTCGGACATCCCATTTCTGCCGATCTCGACAGAAGCCGCATACATCGGGGAGATCCCGCGCATCCCGTTCATCATGCCCGGAACGGCCGAGCTAGCCGATGCAGTTGGTGCGGCTGTGAAGGACGCTAGCGCAGTGATCCTGCAGAACCACGGCCTTATCGTCCGCGGACCAAATCTGCGTCAAACCATCGATATGACCCTCATCATTGAGCAGACCGCCAACAATCTCATTGCTTGCCACATGATGGGAAAGATTCCGCCCGTTTTGCCCGACGAAGTGGTCGCCATGCTCAGAAGCCTCGGCGGAATGATCGCGTAACTAATCCTCAGGAACCGGCGACATTTGATGATCATGACTTTCCAGCCCATTGACCATTTGATGGTCATGGCTGGCTTTCCAGCCAATTGATTACAGTCACTGCCAATGCCACTCCGGCAATATCCATATGGTCGTTAAGCCGAAGATGGTCACTGCCCACCTGAGCTAGCGTTACTCCATCTGGAAAAATCATATCCGGTAACAGCACAATCCCATCGTTGGGCCCGTACTTTCGCAGCGGATAAAAGCCTTTGGCTGCCAAAAACGAAATGCTGCCAACCGTGGGTATACCAAAGTAGTTGACCACAAACACATGTTTGGGAATGCGGAAGGATTCGAACCGTTGACGGCTTTGCGTTGTCGTCATACTTGCAACGCCGGCCGGATTGACCTTGCCGACTATAAATTCAACCTCGGGGAGAACGCGGTCATCTATCAGTGGCGTGCCCTGGAGTGCGCCCACCGTATTGATCCATGCCGCAACGTGGTGGGTTTCAGCGGGCCCAAGTTTGGTTAGCGCTAGCGCAACTTCTGGGCCGGACTTGCTGGCGCTCACTATGATCAACCGTCGGCCGCTCGGCGCGAGGGCGCGAATAGCGGCAGCCACCAGATCTGCATTTGCTTCAATCGTGCCGTCGTCTTGGGTTTCGACAAAATGGCAGGTAAATCCTACCTTTTGGAGCGCCTTTCGCGGAACAGCCATATCGGCACCGGTAAAGGTAAGACGTTTATAGAGATAGGTCGGCACAAACAGCACATCATAATTGCCAGCTTGAGGTACCTGCATTCGACCTTCTGGGAAGGCTTTGCGGGTGTATTCGTACACTTGATCGAAGGCGCTCCGAAAGCGACGATTTGCAGGCACACGAGCGATCTGGTCGGCCATGTACAGTGCTGCGAAGTCAACAGAAAATTCGTCGCTCAATTCTTTGAGCTCGATGCGGCCGGGCAGGTGGCCGTCGATAGCCTGATAAATCTGATCGATGCGCGCATCGAGGGTCGGATTGGTGCGGTTGCCGGCAAGATAACTTCCCAGATAGTAGCGCGCCACTTCCGAGTCTACTCGAGTTTCGATCGTTTGCCCGCCCACTGTGCCGCGCACTGGCAGGCCGGCACAGGCGGACAGCGCGAGCAAGATGAAAACCCACGAAACTCGCAAAGCTAAAGGGCAGGTGATCCTGTTCACGGTTAGATTAATTTCATTGAAAAGTTATTTTATCAACCAGCTTGCCGAGTTTGTTATTTTAAAAATTCTAAATTAGAGAAAAGACGACGGCCGGCGCGAAAGCCCAGAACTTGCGCTTTACTGTGCGGAGCTTTGAATCGGGCAGGCGAAAGCAACAGCCATGACCACCCTATTGACCGGTGCGACAGGTTTTGTCGGCGCGGCAGTGCTGCGTTCTCTGGTGGCTGCGGGCCACCAGGTGCGCGCCCTGGTCCGCCCCAGCAGCGACCGGCGCAACTTGACGGGCGTCGACTGTGAAATCGTTACGGGCGATCTCGTTGAGCACGAGTCACTCCAGCGCGCGGTGCGCGGCTGCGAGGCTATGTTTCATGTGGCTGCGGATTATCGACTCTGGGTGCCTGATCGAGAGAAAATGAACCGGACCAATGTTCAGGGGACGGTCAATCTACTCCGGGCGGCGGCCGCCGCGGGAGTGTCGCGTGTCGTTTACACGTCGAGCGTGGCGACCTTGCGCTTAAGAAGCGATGGCCTTCCTGCCGATGAAGCCTCCCACGCGGAGCTGTGCGACATGATTGGCGCCTATAAGCAATCGAAGTTTCTGGCTGAGCGCGAGGTGAAACGTTTAGTGGAAGAGGCAGGGATACCGGTGATTATCGTGAAGCCCTCGGCGCCCTTCGGGCCGGGTGATATCAAGCCGACGCCGACCGGACGAATGATTATCGAAGCCGCCTCGGGGCGCATGCCTGCCTATGTAAATACCGGGCTGAATGTGGTCCACGTGGACGATGTAGCAGCTGGTCATCTGTTGGCTTACGACAGGGGAGTGGTTGGCGAAAGCTACATTCTAGGTGGCGAGAATCGAACCCTTCAATGGATTTTGGAAACCGTGGCTGAACTTACCGGCCGGCGTCCACCACGCATACGCCTGCCACATTGGTTTGTTACCCCGATCGCCTACGTCGCTGAAGGCGTGGCGCGTGTTCGAGGAGGAGGCGAACCGATGCTGACTGTTGATGCTGTCCGCATGTCTCGCAAGCTCATGTATTTCTCCAGCGCAAAAGGCGCGGCGCGAGCTCGGCTATGCTGCACGACCCGCCGTGGCGGGTCTGCGCGATGAGATAGATTGGTTTTACAAAAACGGCTATGTGGCGCAGAAGCCGCCGAAGAAAAAGTTTGCTTGATGTTCCAGGGTTTTTTTCAAAGGCGGAAATTTTTCCGTAATCTAATAAGTGGTGGGCAACTCGGGTGCGAAGGGCCCTTCGGTTTTTGGACCGCGCAGTGAAACGCGTAAGCCCTTGAGCGGATGACCCATGGCATCATTGACAGCGGTGGCTTCATAACCGCAATGCGCCATGCAGTTGGCACATTTGGGATTGTTGCCGGTGCCATAACGATCCCAGTTCGTTTCTTCCATCAAGGCTTTAAATGTCGGCGCATAACCCTCGTCCACGAGCAAGTAACAGGGTCTTTGCCAACCGAACACGTTACGCGTTGGGTTGCCCCAGGGTGTGCAACGGTAAGTCTCGTTACCGGCCAGAAAATTCAAAAACAGACTCGAGTGATTGAGCCGCCAGCGGCGCTTCTTGCCCAGCTTGAAAATATTTCTGAACAGTTGTTTGCTCGCATTGCGCTGGATGAAAACGTCTTGTTGGGGCGCATGCTGGTAACTAAAACCAGGCGAAATGGTTACCCCCTCCACTCCGAGCGCCATCGCATCATCGAGAAAGGCTGCCACCTCTTGCGCGGACTCGCCTTGGAACAGAGTGCAGTTAATCGTTACCCGGAACCGCCTTTGGATCGCCATTTGAATCGCCTTCACAGCTTCATCAAACACCCCCGTGCGGCAGACTGAGGTGTCGTGCCGGTCGCGGTTGCCGTCCAGATGAACCGAAAATGTCAGGTAGGGCGAAGGGGCGTATTCGTTCATCCGTCGAGAAAGAAGTAACGCGTTCGTGCATAAATAGACGAACTTCTTTCGCTGAATAAAGCCGCGAACGATCTCCGGCATGTCTTTGTGGATTAAAGGCTCGCCCCCGGCGATGGAAACCACGGGAGCCCCACATTCATCGATGGCAGCCATGCATTCCGCCGGACTCAGTTGTCGATCCAGAATCCCTTCGGGATAGTCAATTTTGCCGCAGCCGGCACAGGCCAAATTACAGCGAAACAACGGCTCTAACATAAGCACGAGCGGATAGCGTTCAACGCCCTGCAAGCGCTTTTTCAGAATGTGACTTAGAATGGCCAGACTTTGGCGTAAAGGAATGCCCATTTTGGATCTGCTAATCTCAAGCGACGCAAGCAAACGCTCTGTGGTCTCGATATACCCACGACTTTATCTCAACGGTAAATGAAAGAAAGCGCATGCGCGAGATCGTATTAGAGTAAAGCACGATATACAACCGCGCCGAATCTAATGCCAGGGTATTCTTCCGCGAATCTTATTTCATGACACAATCGCTCTGAGGAAAAACAAAAGTAATGAATTGTCGTGATTCGGGATCGCTCATGCGAATTCGGGCTACGATGGGCTAAATCCCAATCGCAAAATGTAGGCATTTAATTATCAGTATTTTTGTGGCGGAGAAGGGAGGGAGTCGAACCCTCCGGGGACCTTACGACCCCCAGACTGGTTTTGAAGACCAGCGGCACCACCGGGCACCTTCCTTCTCCATAAAGAAGATCAGCTATTTACGATTGTCTAACCGCTCATCTGTAACAATTCCCGTAGCAATTTGCGAGGTGCCGAAGGCGGCGGCGATATCTGTTTCTTAGAGATCGACGTAACGCTTGTGCATTTGCACTGAGCCTGTGGCCGGCTGGCTTTCATCGCCACGTCGACGTTGATGCCCTGACGGGCCCACCGCGTCAAACCGTGTTGCGATAGTTATGAAAAACAAACTTTCTGATTCCCGCGTTCTTAACGGCCTTTTCGATTTGATACTCAATTTGCCCCTTGGTGATAGGCGAACCGTCGGGATTCGTGAATACGAACCCCTGGGTTTACCGCGGGGGCCATTTCTGACCCCCCGATTTGGCTCTTCAAGTATTGTACGCGCTCAAGTTTTACATCTATCTTTTCTTTGCTAACGTGCTGGCGTTGGTCATTGTCGCCAGGTGGATTCGCCCATTCGGTTTCGTGGTAAGGTATTGCTTTTGGATTGGTGTATGCCCATCTGGCGATTCTCGTCGGCTGACGGGTGTTTGGAAAGAAGAATCTGTAGTGGCGCGCGGACTTAAAGTTTTTCTCACGCTCGTGGCAGTTGTTTTCCCGATCGCGTGCGCGCCCCAGTCTCAAACTCACCCTCTCGATACGGCACCGATACCAGCTAACGCTCGCATATTGGAAGAGCCGTGCTCACCGCTTGGCGCTATGATGTGCGGCGCCGTCTCGATATTATCCGGTGAAACCGCTGTCGAACGCCGCTCAGCCTGCATTATCTATGTCGAACCTAGTGGAAGGCGCGTTGAACAGTGCGGCTCGCTTCCTGCGTCGCACCCGTAACTGATTCAAAAGCTGCTCGGCCACGCATCGATCATCATGACGGAAATTTACGCGAGAGTTGCGATTTAGGAAGGTTAGGACGGCGCATAGCGCGACGCAGGCGTAAGAGTCTGGCCGCCGGTTCAAATTTGGTTTTTGGATTCTGCCGCGGCGACCTGATCGTTAAGGTAAGGCAGGGTCATTTTTTCGGGATCTAGTCTGAAACGCTCCAGGATTAAACGAGCTAGTCAGGGGGAGGAGTTCGGTGCCGACCCGATAACTGTATTCTCGAGTGGGGCGAAGCGAAGCTCCCATTGCCTCTCCCGGATCATCGGCCTTCCCTGCAGCCTGCGAATCTGGTTTCAGTCTAAAGTCGAATCCTTCCGGAAGCACGAACTCGCTCCGATCCAGTCTCCAATTTTGGCCGATGTCCGCTCGGGTCTTGAGATCGAGATCTCCTTTGCCGACCAGGACATTATTTAAAGCCTTCACATACGCAGATCCCGGGCGCGCCAGGATAAAAACGCCGCCCTCAATTCTATCATTCACGATCGTATTATGTGAAAGGTAAAGATCGTTTCGCGACCACTTATAGCCTTCGGCACCGAAAGAAATTATAGTTGGGTTCTCTGTTTTCTCGCCTTGCTCGATCAGGTTACCAACAACAAAAGCCAGGCCACCCGCTGGAAACTCCAATTCGTAACTTGCACGTCCACCGGGCTCATCGGTGAGGCGGTTATAGTAAATGAAGTTTTCCCGGGCGCGCGTCTTTAGAAGATGCCCTACACGGGCATGATGGAAGTAACTTCCTTGTACAACAAAGCGCTCTATTGTTCCGACGTAGAGATTGTGGCTCTGCCCGTCCCCAGCACCGTTATCGCCAAACTCCGAATCTTCAATCTCCAAAATCATGGAAGGATCATTGCCGACCAGCATGCCATTTTCGTTATCCTTAAAAACACACTTGCGTACTTTCAATTTTCCGCGCTCAAACCTGATCCCGGCGCCGTTCCGATTGGCTACTCTTGCGCCCGTAAATTCGATGTTTTCTACTAGGATGTCGCCCCCGCGTATGACCCAAATACCTTTCTCCTCGGCTGCCTTGCCCTCAGCAATCAAGCGCGGGCGGCCATTGATACCGCGAATTTTTAGGTCCGTCTGTGTCCAGACGGCTGTGTCTCCTACGTAGTCGCCCGCTGTGATTTCGATGATGTCCCCGTCTTGGGCCAACCGAGCGGCAGCCGCAATCGTCTTGACAGGGTAGTCCTGGCCGACTCGAATCGTTCTTGACGTGCGCTGCTCTGACTCCGTCGCTGGCAGCGCACCCGTTATTGGCCAGGCAAGCAATGCCACTGTTAGCATGCGTAAGAGTAGATCAGTTCCAGATCGCCTATAAGCCCAACAGAGCATCATAATTCCATTCCCTACACGGTGCGCGCTAATATTATCCGAGCGTAGCACAGAGGGATCATGCGGGCTTCGCCGCGCATGTCTCTCTCGGGGCCAAAATTTTTTTAACGCCTCTTGCCTTGTAACAATTCTCGTAGCAATTTACCCGAAAAAACGACTGCCGATGTGAAAATCTGAACAGGGAATCGAAAAATCTATTCGGGCGAGAATCGAAAACAAAAACGGAGAGTCAACGCTAACTCTCCGTCGTTGCTACATTCCTGAAAACCCTATCGACCTGTTTTGAATACCAGCGGGCACGACCGGGCACCTTCCTTCTCCGTGGGAATTCAGTTACCTATCATGTGTCGCGGCTATAATCCCCTTTGTCGATCTGGTTTTCGCGGCGAGTCGAATTTACTCACACTCCTCTATGACGTCCTGCCATCGCTGCGTAGCGTATGCCTCAAAACTATGACGCGGGCTCGCGCGTAATATTTGGGTGCGCGCATCGTCTAAGAATGGAAAAAATAAGCGGGTAAAGGCAAAAGACATACGCTTCTGTAGGCATTTATCCGCACGATCAAATCTTTCCGACCTATGATGCGCTGTTAACTACCGGACAACCCGATAATTCGCGAAACGATTTGGACTGGCACACCGGTTGCTGAGTCCAGTAGCAGTTGCCGCGTTGCGCATGAGAGGCTGACTGCCCTTCACAAAATAGTTTTTACAGCAGTAACGAGAAAGTTTTAGGAAATCTTCATGGGGACAAGTATGGAAAGTAAGAATGACGAGACGGAAACCGAGAAGCGGAAAAATTTATCTTTCGAGTGTGACGGTTGTGGTGGCTGCTTTGAATCTTGGGACCGTCTGCGCCAACACCAGGTCGATTGCCAAAGTGACGAATTCGAGAGCTGGTTGTAAAGCGCCGACTGTCAGGACAGCGCTCGGATAGTTTTACACTAGCCTATGCGCGGCTGGCGCGCGTCATTCGCTAAGCTCAATGGTGATACCTTGCGGGGTCAGGTTTGCATGCCGCTAAGATTCTCGTTGTAGCTTTCATTACAATCCTCTCGACGTCCTCTACACGCCAAGGAACCGTTTGGTTTTGACTGCGTCGCGGATCGAGCCAAGAAGCTCGCGGCGGAATCATTTCGCGCTCCGCCGCCGATTCCCGAGTTTCTGACGGGCTTATCGTATGACGAATATCGCGACATTCGTTTTGATACGAAACGGTCCTTGTGGCGGGACACCAGCGACGCCAAACGCCAGGCCGAAGAACTTTGATGGCGCCGATCCGCATGTGGTTTCACAGTAAATTTGTTCTGCTGACTTTGCTCGGCCGGCAAATAAAATGGACGGCGCAGCGGCGTAACGATAGCGAGACGGGTTGGCGCGAAGCGCTTGAGCACCACGGTTTTTCCACGCTGTTGGCCTCTGGATGGCTAATCGGTGCTTACTATTTGAGTCCGATTCTCGCTTGGTGGCTGTTTCCGGTATCGCTTCCGCTGATTTTTTCCTTGCCGCTCTCGGTGTTTTCGAGCCGCGTTGCAATCGGCCGCGCGACCCAGTGGCTGGGGCTTTTCCAGATCCCGGAAGAAAGCCGGTCACCGCAGGTCGTCGCAAGCTTACAAACCTTCTTAAGTGAGTCGCAGCGAAGACCCCGATTTTTCAGTAGATTGAAGTCGGATTGGGCGTCATTGCAGTAAACTGCAACGCCGATTTTCGTTGCAAGATTGTCGGGCCAAGGGCTTTGAGCGGTTTTTACCTTCACTCTATCGAGCCATGTCTGACCGCAGTCAATCTCCTTCTCGGCCGTCTGGAAAAACCTGACAAAGGCTCAAAACGTTTTTCTGGATAATCCAACAACTGCAGACAAAGTTCAATAAATCCGCGCTCGTTCCAAGTATTGGCACAGGCGTTGCTGCTTCAGGGGCCGGGCAACGATTTCATTTACCCATTCTATTTATTCTGCGAGGTCCGACGATGACTACAACAATTATTTGTCGACATGAATCTGCCGGTTTCAGGTTTCGATTCCGATTCCTTTTGGCAGCGATTGTTTTTGCATTATTGATGATCGTCGATCGAGCCGGCGCCGCTACTCCGCGCGAGCAAATTCAAAGCTCGGTCGAAAAGGTCATCGCTATCCTGAAAGATCCAAACCTCAAACCGGAAGCGAAGAAAAGCGAGCGCATCGAACAACTGAGGCAAGTGATTTTTCCGAAGTTCGACTTCGCCGAAATGGCTAAACGCTCGCTCGGCTCCGACTGGCAACGCCGCAACCCCGAAGAGCAGCGGGAATTTGTCAAATTGTTTACCGAGCTAATCGAATCTTCCTACGCCAGCAACCTGAACTCCTACAACGGCGAAAAGGTCGTTTTTACGGGCGACAAACAGGACGGCGAGTACGCTCAAGTGGACACCAAGATCACCAGCAACAAAGGCGAAGAAACCAGCGTCAGCTATAAACTTCTCCAGTCGGGTAGTGATTGGAAAATTTATGACGTCGTCATCGAGAACGTCAGCATCGTCAATAATTACCGATCGCAATTTACCCGCGTGATAGCTCGGTCGTCGTTTGCCGATCTACTCCGTCAGATGAAAGACAAGCAGTTCGACACAGCGGCAAAAAAACAAAAGTCATAGCTAAAAACGACGGCCGAGTGGGATTGAAGATCGGCCTCGAGCAGGAGCCAATGAATAATCAACCAGCGCTGGAGGCCGGATGGAAAAAAATGTCGTGCATGTGGTAGGCACCGGGACCATTGGTGAGCCTCTCATTGGTTTGATGGCGTCCTTCAGAGAAAAGTTAGGCATCGACGAGATCACTTTTCACAAACGCACGCCGCTTGTCACCGACCGTTCGAAGATCGCCGCCTTGAGCCGTCATGGCGTAAAGCTCGCGGTCGATAAGGATTGCTGGCAGCGCTTCAAAGAGTTGGACATGGAGCCTTGTTACGAAGCTGAGCAGGCCATCGAACGCGCTAAAGTGGTGATCGATTGCACTCCGGTGGGAAATGAAAACAAAGCGAAATATTACAACCGGTATGCGAATAATGGCTCCGGCTTTATTGCTCAGGGCAGCGAATTTGGCTTCGGCAAGATGTATGCGTACGGCATCAACGACCCAGCCCTGGACCGGAAAAACGATCGGTTTATCCAAATTGTCAGTTGCAACACACATAACTTGGCCGCGCTGATCGATACGATCGCGCTTGGGCCGGAAAAGGAAGACAACTTGGAAGAGGCGAAGTTCGTATGCATGCGCCGCGCTAATGATTTGAGTGAGGACGGCGAATTTCTTCCTGCGCCGGAAGTGGGAAAACATGATGATCAGACGTTTGGCACACACCAGGGGCGAGACGCGCACCACCTTTTCAAAACTCTCGGGCTGGATTTGAACATTTACTCTTCCGCTTTGAAGCTGAACACGCAGTATATGCATACCATCCACTTCGATATGATGCTGCGCCGCCCGATCACGTTGAAAGACGTGACTCAGCGGCTCAAAGCCAACGCGCGAATCGCGCTGACGAATAAAAAATCCTCCGCGGCGGTGTTCTCTTTCGGTCGCGATCACGGCCTATTCGGCCGAATTCTTAATCAAACGGTCATTGTCAACCAAAGTCTCGCCTTGCGCGGCGAGCGCGAGGTGATCGGCATGTGCTTTACGCCTCAGGACGGCAATTCTTTACTGAGTAGCATTGCGGCTACCCTATGGTTTCTCGATGCCGATTCTTATGAAAGGAAACTAGCGGTTCTGGGTTCGTGTTTTTTTAGCGAAATTTAGTCATAAGTCTTTCATCGACGCGCGATCTACAGGCCGGCGATATCAGATTGTTAAAAATTTCCTTCGGCCAGTAATTTTTTCTGCTCTTTCTTTATGAAAGTTCTTTGTATTCAGCATCGAATGCACCTCGATACAGTGGCATCGTCCTTGCCTTGGTATCATTGTGCTTGAGGATGCCGGATCGAGGACGCGAAAGAGAAATGTGCGCGCCGCTCCGGTGTTTCGAGCCGAATCTACACGAAAGGGGGATCGATATGACGGACCCCAACCTCTTCCGATGGTCGCTTCGATCCTTGTTGCAGCGACCATTTATCACGATTTTTAGTCTCACCTTGCTCAATCCGGCACCCTTGATCGGTGACAGCGCGCAGGCTCAAGCCTTGAAAGATTACCACCTGTCGAAGATTCGCTCGGCGCTGGACTTGCAAGAAGTCCAGATGAGCGATGAGGCTCTGGCGCGATTAACTCGCAGTATCGCAAACGAGAGCGAAAAACACTCACTCGATCCCATGCTCGTCATGGCGATTATCGAGGTGGAGAGTCGCTTCGATCAAAAAGCCGTGTCGCCTCAAGGCGCACTCGGTCTCATGCAGGTACAACCCATTGTAGTCGCCGCCTTGGTCGAAGAGGGAAAAATTTCACCTGCGGACAAGAACCGAAAACTTAATCTCAAAGATCCGGTTGTCAATGTGAAAGTCGGCGCCTCTTATTTGGCCCATATGAAAGACCTCTTCGGCGATCTCAAGATCGCTTTGACGGCTTACAATGCCGGCCCAACCTGGGTCAGCAAAATGATCGCGGCGAAGCAAACGCTGCCGCTGCAATACGCCACCAAGGTCTTGTCGACGCAGCGCAGCTTGGAAAATCGCTTTGCGCGCCACGGCATTTCGAGCATGGAAGCAAGCGGCTAGCGCGCGACCCTGCGCGTAGGTGAACTTCAAAGCTGTGAAGTAAAATTGCTGCGGTTCCGTCAGCAAAATCCCTTCAAGTAAATTATTTGCCTCACTTTCCGGCCTAAATGGCTTTGCGAATCAGCATCGGGTCACGACAAATTCTGGCATGCGACTTGCGGTTTACCTCTGCGCCGGTAAGCCAATTCATGGAGGACCAAAATATGCAACGCGACGAGTATTCGGGGGCTACCTTGGGAGAGTTGATGTTTGCCCTGACAGAAGAAACTGAAAGGGTGGTGCAAAATAAGATCGATGCGCATGTTTTGGCGGCCTATATTCTCTCCGATCTGTTCGGCCAATCCGCAAAGCGGTCGGAAACGTGGCACTAGGATCCGGCGATCTTCGTAATTGCCAAGAGGCGAGATTTTTTCGCCCGCGGTGAAAGAAAAAACCATCATGCGCGTTGCCGCGATCGGGGACATTCACTGTAATAGCGCCTCCTATGAGAGCATGCCGGGATTGTTCGCGCAGATCGCGAAGCAAGCCGATATGCTTTTAATGTGTGGCGATATTGTCGACTACGGCTTGCCCGAAGAAGCGGTGGTTGATCGCGAAGGAAATATCTAACTTGAGAATTCCCGTCCTCGCCGTGCTCGGGAACCACGAATATGAGTCGGGAAAACAAGAGGCTGTAGTCAGGATACTCTCGGAAGCCGGCGCGTTGTTTTTAGACGGTGACGCCCGTGAAGTCCTGGGGATTGGCTTCGCCGGCGTAAAAGGATTCTGCGGCGGCTTTGGCGAGCGCGCACTTGGGCCGTGGGGCGAGGAAATGATCAAGCGGTTTGTGCATGAGGCGATCTCGGAAGCTCTCAAGCTCGAACGCGCTCTCGCTCGGCTTCGTTCGGATAAACGCATCGTTCTGCTTCACTATGCGCCGATCCAGGCCACGGTCATGGGTGAGCCGCTTGAAATTTTTCCTTTCCTCGGCTCCAGCCGACTCGAAGAGCCACTCAATCGCTATCCTGTGACTGCCGTGTTCCATGGTCATGCGCATCGTGGTTCACCCGAAGGGCGGACAAAGAATGACGTGCCGGTTTACAATGTCGCCATGAAACTTTTGCAGCATACATTTCCCAATCAACCGCCGTTTCGCCTGATTGAAATACCCGAAACCTAGGAACGGCTGATGAAAGCCAAACTTGTCCCGCTATCCTCGACCGATAATCAGCAGCGCTTTTATCGGGCCGTACTCGAATTCCTAAACGAGGGCGGGTTTCATTATTTGGTCGGCGGCGGGCATGCGCTGGAGCAATACGCGGGCGCGCTTCGAGTGAGCAAGGATTTGGATCTGTTCGTGCGGCGTGCGGACCTATCGAGTCTTCTCGAATGGCTCAGCGACAAAGGTTTCCTTACTGAGTTATCATTTCCGCATTGGCTCGCCAAGGTTTTTAGCGGCAGGGATTTTATCGATATCATTTTTAGCTCGGGTAATGGTATCTGTGCTGTCGATGATAGCTGGTTCGAGCATTCGGTCCCCGGCGAGACTCTCGGCATGAAAGTAAATCTTTGTCCGGCGGAAGAACTGATCTGGAGCAAGACTTTCGTTATGGAGCGCGAACGCTATGACGGTGCGGACGTCGCCCACGTCATTCGCGCGCGCGGCGATCGATTGGATTGGCCGCGCCTGCTACGGCGTTTTGAGACTCATTGGCATGTCCTGTTGAGTCATTTGATCCTTTTCGATTTCATCTATCCGTCGGAACGATCCGTGATTCCCGGATGGTTAATTCGCGACCTCCTCCAGCGGCTCGAAGCGGAGCAAGCGCAACCGCTAGCGAGAAATCACGTCTGTCGGGGCACGCTCTTGTCGCGCTCACAATACCGCACCGACGTTGAGGATTGGGGTTACCAGGATGCGCGCCAACCTCCGTTCGGATCCATGACCGCGGAAGAAACGGCTCAGTGGAATGCAGCAACGGATGGCTCAACGCCGCAAAAGACAAGCAATGAGTCATTAAGCAAGGTTGGGCGACCTCGTGTATGATAAACGACTGCTTGTCAGTCAAAGTCCTCCAAAATAGTGTGTAAGACTTATCCTCAAAGAGCCGAACTACCAGGATTAACGGAACTTTTCTCAAGCAGGAAATTGGTATAATTTCTGCACCCTTTTCACCTCAGGCCAAGTCAAAGAGGCTAAGTATCTTGGGCATCTAACCCGTTGAGCTTCCTCATCGCTCTCGCGGTATTGGCGCTGGCGGTGTTTTCATGTCGTCGCTTTTGAGTGGAGCGGCCGTGAATCCGGTGCGTCAGCGACGCGAGCGCTCCGGCTGGCAAGCCAACTTGCGAGGCAAGTTAATCTACCGGGCGGAATGATCGATCGTTGAGAGATACCGAGTACGCATCCCGAAACCGTTGTTGATGGGGGGCTTGGCCAGTGGGGCAGTTTTTAGCTAGAGCAAGGACGATGGACAAGCCCAAAGAGAGTCGCCCCGGTGAAAGCGCCGGCGAATTTTCCAATGCTTCAGTGGCGCCAGTGCGCCAATCTGTGCTTGTCGTCGATGATGAAGAAAATTTTTTGACTCTGCTCAAGTGGTATCTGAGTCAACGCGGCTACGAAGTCTATGCGGCGTCGAGCGCCGATGAAGCGTTTACATTTTTGCAAGAACACCGAGTGGATATCGCACTCCTGGACATCAAGCTCGGCGGTCGCGACGGCCTGTCCTTGCTGGAACAAATAGCGGAGCATGCGCCCGGACTTAGAGTCATCATGATGACGGCGTACCCGACCGTGGGTTCGATCAAACAAGCGTTCGACAAAGGCGCGTCGCGGTATCTGACCAAGCCGGTGGACTTGCAAGAATTGGCTGACGCTTTGAGATTGCTGCCGTAAGACTTCGGCGTGTCCGGCTGCGCCGGCGAATCTTTGAAAGCCCTATCACTCGAATTGGCGTGGCGAACTTTCAAACCCAAGCTTAAACTATCTTTAGATCCGTCATGATCGCCGCGCGTTCCTCCATTGCTCATTGGTTTGCTCCGCCTACCTCATTACATTCGTACTTGACGCGCTTGATCGTCGGCGGTTTGGGCCCGATCCTGATTTTTTCGGTCTTCATGATGGTTTTGCTCGCGCGCCAGGAACAAGCGAATCGCATGCGCGGGCTCGGAGACACGACGCGCGCGCTAGCATTGGCGATCGATCGAGAAATCGAGTCTTCGATCACTAATCTCGAAGCGCTCGCCACCGCAGAGCCGCTCGATGTCGGTGCTGTCAATGTCTTTCGCGCCGCCGCCGCGCGGATTCTACACACGCAGAACAATTGGCGCAGTCTAAGTCTGTTCGATCCCAAAGGGGCGCGGCTGATGCGCATCGAAAAACCGCTGGTTGCGGAGTCGAACGATATCAGCCGCGACAGCCTCAACAGCGTGCTGCGAACGCGGCAACCCGTGATCGGCGATTTTTCCAACCGTAATTCGCCGGAAAGCGGCATTAACATCTATGTTCCGGTCACGCGTGAGCAGACGCTCATTTACATTCTGTGCGCGGTGATCGAACCGAGAGTCTTCACGGAAATTCTCACCCGCCAGAAATTTCCTGATACTTGGACCGGTACGCTTTTCGACGCCAAGCGTACCATCATCGCGCGCTCGCGGGACGCGGAAAAATTTATGGGTACGCCGGTCGCGGATTTGCTGACCACGGCCAATTTGCTCACCGGCGACCAGTTAGTGCGCGGCGTCGGCCCCGATGGCATCGCCGCCGATGCCGCGGTTAGCCGATTGAATCGCGCTGGTTGGTTCGTGGCGTTGATCGTTCCCAGCAATGAGGTGAATGCGATCTTGTATCGCTCGATCGCGACGGTCGGCGGCGGGGGACTCTTGCTCTTGCTCGTCGGACTCGGCGTGGCGTTGATCTTCGCGCGCCAGGTGTCCAGGTCGATATGGGACTTGTCCGTGGCAGCTCGCGATTTGGGCCGGGGTCAGGCCGTTTCTTTTCCGGTGAGCTCTCCGATCGCCGAGATCGACGGTCTCGCGCGCCAAATGGAGCGCGCGGCCGCTCTCTTGCGCGAGCGTGAGAGCGAACGAGATCGAGTCGAGACGGCGCTGCGCCGCCAGGAAGAAGACTTGCAGCGGCAAGCCGACCTTTTAAATCTTGCCAACGAAGCGATCTTCGCCCGGCAACTGGATAGCCGGATTATTTATTGGAATCGCGGCGCGGAGCAGCTTTACGGTTATGCGCAGAACGAGGTCATCGGCGCATTGAGCCATGAACTCCTCGCTACCGAGTTTCCCGGTAGCCGGGGCAACTTCGAAGCCTCCTTGCTGACCGCTGGTGAATGGAGCGGTGAGCTCAAGCAAAAAACCAAGCAGGGGCGCTACATCGACGTCGAAAGTCGCCTGAAATTGATCACGGATCGCGCCGGCGGGCATTTGATCTTGGAATGCAATCGCGACATTAGTCCCCGCAAACAATCGGCGCGGCGCGCCGCCGCGGAGCATGCGGTCACCGTCGTCCTCGCGGAGTCGGAAATGCCGCAAGCGGCATGGCCTAGGCTCCTCGAAGTGGTCGGCTCTGGTTTGGATTGGCAATTCGGACGCATCTGGATGATCGATAAAGCGACGCAAATACTCGAATGCGTGGCAACCTGGAACCAGCCATCGCTGACGCTTTCCGAAATGGAAACCCACCAACCGCTCGCGCGCGGCGCCGGCCTCGCGGGTCGAGTGTGGGCCGAGGAAAAAGTCCGATGGATACCAGATATCGCAACTGCCTCGACACCGATGGGTGACTCGATTAATCCGCATGAGAAATGGCGCGCCGCGCTGGCGTTTCCGATCAGAATGCGTAGCGAGGTGCTTGGGGTCGTCGAGTTTTTGAGCCTGGCGCCTCAAGAGCCGGATAGAGACATCGCAAGAATGGCCCAAGCTATCGGCGACGGGATCGGCCAATTCATCGAGCGTATGCGCGCGGAAGAGGCGCTGCGCCGAAGCGAGGAACATTTACGCAATCAGGCGCAGGAATTGGAACAGCAGCTTTTGGCTTCGGGTCGACTGGTGGCGGTCGGCGAGCTGACGGCGTCGATGGCTCATGAGTTTAACAATCCCCTGGGGATCGTCTTGGGTTTTGCCCAAGGCTTGCTTTCGAGCATGGACCCCAACGATCCCAACTACCACCCGGTGCAAATCATTGCCGAGGAAGCCAGGCGATGTGAAACATTGGTGCAGGAACTGCTGGAGTTCGGCCGCCCCAAGCGCGCGGATTTTACCGAGACCGATGTCGAACAGATGATCCAGAAGACGCTCGATCTCGTGCAACCGCGCGCGACAAAAAATCATGTGGAAACGGCGACTGAGATCGAGGCGCCCATGCCGCCGATCCACGCCGATCCGCAGCAACTGCAACAGGTCTTGTTGAATCTTTCCCTGAACGCGGTGGATGCCATGCCCAAAGGAGGCACGCTGACGGTCGGCGCCGTCGTCGATCCGTCGAACGAAATAATGATTACCGTGGCCGATACGGGAATCGGCATCGACGCCGACGCTTTGCCGCGCATTTTTCAACCGTTTTTTACCTCGAAGAAGCGCCGCGGTTTGGGGCTCGGGCTGCCGATATGCGATCGAATCATAAAGTCGCACGGCGGCCGGATCGAGGTAGATAGCAAGCCTGGACGGGGCACCCGTTTTAAAATTCATTTGCCCATGGCAGCGCCGGCAGAGACTGATGTCGACCTGGCCGTTTAGCTGGAAAAATTTTGTAGGGGCGACCCTGTGTGGTCGCCCATCCCAAGGGCAGACACACAGGTCCGCCCCTACATGAGGTGATGTCGAATTCAAATTGAATCACTACCGCCACTTATTATTTGGGTTAATTTATTTTAGCTTAATTATAAGCACGCATCGGCTTTTCCAGGGTGTGAAACGATCATGAGCCAGGAAACCATTCAGTCCCAGCATGGCAGGCAAGACAAAGGTTTGCCGCCGGCTACCCTCCTGGGCGACCAGGATTTTTATCTTTTCAACGAGGGCAGTCACCGCCGGCTCTACGAAAAACTGGGTGCGCATCGGATGCGCGTCGGCGGCGAAGAGGGCACTTATTTCGCGGTCTGGGCGCCGAACGCGAATCGGGTTGCCGTGATCGGCAGCTTCAATCAATGGAACAGAGAAAGTCATCCACTGCGCGCCCGAGGAAACTCGGGCGTCTGGGAAGGCTTTATCCCCGGCGTGGAACGCGGCGCTTTGTACAAGTATCTCATTCATTCGCGTTTCCTGGATTACCGCGTGGAAAAAGCCGATCCATTTTCTCTTTTCAACGAAATTCCGCCGAAGAAAGCCTCGATCGTTTGGGATCTCGATTATTCCTGGGGCGACGGCCAATGGCTCGCCGAGCGCGGCCAAAATATCAAGGTCAACAAACCGATTTCGATCTACGAAGTGCACCTGGGTTCATGGCGCCGGCACGCAGAGGGCAACCGCTCGCTCTCTTATCGAGAGTTGGCGCCGCTCCTGGCCGATTATATCCATCAGACGGGATTTACTCACGTGGAGTTTTTGCCGTTGATGGATCATCCGTTTTTCGGCTCATGGGGCTATCAGATCACCGGTTACTTTGCGCCTTCGGGTAACTATGGCACGCCGCAGGATCTGATGTTTCTGATCGACACGCTGCATCAAAACGGTATCGGCGTCATTCTCGATTGGGTGCCGTCGCATTTTCCTTCGGACGAGCATGGCTTGGCGTACTTTGACGGCACCCATCTCTTCGAGCACGCCGATCCGCGCCAGGGCTATCACCCGGAATGGAACAGCTACATTTTTAATTACGGCCGCCACGAGGTGCGCAGCTTTCTTATCAGCAACGCGCTTTTCTGGCTCGATAAATATCATGCCGATGGCTTGCGCGTCGATGCGGTGGCGTCGATGCTTTACTTGGATTACGCGCGGCGAGACGGCGAATGGATACCCGAACCGCTACGGCGGCAGAGAGAACCTCGACGCCATCGAATTTATCAAGCAGTTGAACGGCGCGATTTACGAGATCTATCCCGACGTGCAGACCATTGCCGAGGAATCCACGGCTTGGCCGATGGTTTCGCGGCCCGTCTATGCCGGCGGCTTGGGATTCGGCCTCAAGTGGGACATGGGCTGGATGCACGATACGCTCGAATACTTCTCCACGGATTCGATTTATCGCAAATATCACCAGGACAAGCTCACTTTTAGAATGATCTACGCTTTTCACGAAAACTTCATCATGCCGCTCTCCCATGACGAAGTCGTTTATGGAAAGGGGTCCTTGTTGGGTAAAATGCCGGGCGACGACTGGCAGCGCTTCGCCAATCTGCGCGCGTTGGTCGGTTACATGTATGCCCAACCGGGAAAGAAACTGCTGTTCATGGGCGGCTGAGATCGGCCAGTGGCGTGAATGGCAACACGATCAAAGCCTTGACTGGCATTTACTCGAGAAACCGGAGCACGCCGGCATACAGAAATGGATCGGCGATCTGAATCGCAGTTACCGAAGCGAGCCGTCGCTGCACGAACTCGACTGCGATCCGGCGGGATTTGAATGGATCGACTGTCGTGACGCCGAATCGAGCGTGGTAAGTCTGCTGCGCAAAGCACGAGGCGATGACCGCACCGTTTTAGTCATTTGCAATTTTACACCGGTGCCACGGTTGAATTATCAGGTCGGCGTGCCGCGCGGCGGGCTTTGGCGCGAGTTGCTGAACAGCGATGCCAAAGACTACGGCGGCAGTGGCATGGGAAACATGGGCGAAGTCGAGGCCGCTCCGGTGCCGGCGCACGGCAGGCACTTTTCACTATTGCTGACCTTGCCGCCGCTGTCGACGTTATTTTTCGTCAGTGAAGCGGGCCGCTAGGTGGACTTTCCGGCGGCGCAACATCGATCGGAGAAACGGTGACGAAAAAGCCGGGAGAAACCATCGGCGCGGTCTATTTGGGAGAGCGCACGTGCCGATTTCGGGTTTGGGCACCCGAGCACGAGCGGGTTGGCGTGCGCCTGCTCAAAAACGACCGGCTCATTTCAATGGAGCGGACACGCTGCGGCTATCATGAAGCGATCGTTCAGGACGCGCAGCCCGGCGATCTTTATTTTTTTCAGCTCGAAGACGGCAACCAGCGAGCCGATCCGGCTTCGCGTCTGCAACCGCAAGGAGTGCATGGCCCGTCGGCAATCGTGAATCCCGAGTTTGCCTGGGCCGATCAGGACTGGCGCGGCATCGCGCTTAAAGATTACATCATCTACGAGCTTCACGTCGGCAGTTTCACCGCGGCGGGAACGTTCGCCGCGCTCACCTCCTATCTCGATTATTTCTCCGAGCTCGGCGTCACCGCGATCGAGCTTATGCCGATCGCGCAATTCCCCGGCGCGAGGAACTGGGGTTACGACGGCGTTTATCCATTTGCCGCGCAAAATTCCTACGGCGGCCCGGCAGATTTGAAAATGCTCGTCGACGCCTGCCACCGACGCGGCTTCGCGGTGATTTTGGACGTCGTTTACAATCATCTCGGCCCGGAAGGAAATTATTTTCGCGAGTTTGGCCCATATTTCACCGACCGGTACCAGACGCCGTGGGGATCCGGCGCTCAATTTCGATGGTCCGTGGAGCGACGAGGTGCGCAATTATTTTATTCAAAACGCGCTTTATTGGGTCGTTGATTGCCATATCGATGCGCTCAGGCTCGACGCGGTGCATGCGATTCTCGACCATTCGCCCATTACTTTTCTCGAAGAACTGGCCGATGAGGTTCATCGAGCGGCAAATCGGCTAAACCGCGAAATTTTTCTTATCGCCGAAAGCGCCGACAACGATCGGCGCCTCGTGCGCGCGCCGGATCGCGGCGGCTACGGCTTGGACGCGCAGTGGAACGATGATTTCCATCATTGCCTGCGCACGCTGCTCACCGGCGAGCGCAGCGGTTATTACCGAGACTACGGCGATTTCAACCAATTCGTTAAAGCGTACCGCGAAGGATTCGCCTACTCGGGCGAATATTCCAAATTTCGCCGCCGCCGGCACGGCAGCTCGTCGCGCGACCTGGGCGCCGATCGTTTTGTCGTGTTCGCGCAGAATCACGATCAGGTCGGTAACCGCATGCGCGGCGATCGCCTGAGCGCGGCGGTGTCATTCGAAGACTTGAAGCTTGCGGCCGGCATTGTCCTCTTGTCGCCCTATCTGCCGCTTTTATTCATGGGCGAAGAATACGCCGAGAGCGCGCCGTTTCCCTATTTTATCAGCCATTCTGACGCAGCGCTTATCGACGCGGTGCGGCGCGGCCGTCAAAACGAATTTGCGTCGTTTGATTGGCAAGGCGAGATTCCCGATCCGCAAAGCGAAACGACTTTTCTTTCCGCCAAGCTCCATCATGAGCTGCGCACGAGCGGCGCTCACGCGATTCTCTGGGCATTTTATAAGGAGCTGATCGCGCCTTAGAAAGAAAAACCCCGCGCTCGCGCGTTTGGCGAAAGAATCAATGGATGTTGTCGGTTACGAAAACGAAAAGGTGTTGCTCGTGCGCCGCCGTAGCGCGGCGAACCACGTCGTTTTCGTCGCAAACCTGAGCGCCGACGATGCAACCATTGCGCTTCCGTTCACCGATGGCGGCTGGCGCAAGCTGATTGATTCCGCCGCGCCGAATTGGCGTGGCGCCGGCGCGCTACCCGATCGGTTCGACGGCGGCACCGAGCACCGGCTGACCCTTGCATCTCGTTCATTTGCGGTTTTCGATTGTGCGCTGTCCACACGAGGTCCGGAGTAAGAGCGCGAGGCTTAGAAAAACATCATGAAAATCTGGCCCGGCAAACCTTACCCCCTCGGCGCGAATTGGGATGGCGCGGGGGTTAATTTTTCGCTGTTCTCCGAGAACGCGACAAAGGTCGAGCTTTGTCTTTTCGACGCGGCGCAAGCGCAGCCGGAGACTCGGATTCTCATGACCGAGCAGACGCACCAGATTTGGCATCTTTACCTGCCTGAAGCACGGCCGGGGCAGCTTTACGGTTATCGGGTGTACGGGCCGTACGCGCCTCGCGAAGGTCATCGATTCAATCCGGCCAAGCTGCTGCTCGATCCTTACGCCAAGGCGATCACCGGCGCGGTCCAGTGGAGCGACGCGCTGTTCGGCTATACGATCGGCCATCCTGATCAAGACCTCTCGCGCGACGAAAAAGACAGCGCGGTGGGAATGCCCAAGAGCGTCGTCGTCGACCCGGCGTTCAGCTGGGGAAACGATGCGCCGCCGGCGACGCCTTGGCACAAGACGATCATCTACGAGTTGCATGTGAGAGGTTTCACGATGCGTCACCCCGGACGTGCCCAGCGACTTGCGCGGCACCTATGCGGCTTTGACCTGTCCGGCCGTAATCGATTATCTCAAAGCGCTCGGCATTACCGCGGTGGAACTGCTGCCGGTGCATCAATTCATCGCGGACAAGCATTTGCTCGACCGCGGCTTGACCAATTATTGGGGCTATAATTCGATCGGCTTTTTTGCCCCCGATGCGCGCTATTCCAGCAGCGGAGCCGTGGGGCAGCAAGTGTCCGAGTTCAAGAGCATGGTCCGAGCGCTGCACCGCGAAGGGATCGAGGTCATCCTCGACGTCGTCTACAACCATACCGGCGAAGGCAACCAGTTGGGCCCGACGCTTTGTTTCCGCGGCATCGACAATGCTTCGTATTATCGTTTGGTCGAGAAGGACCGCCGCTACTACATGGATTATACCGGCTGCGGCAACACGCTCGACATGACCCATCCGCGCGTGCTGCAACTGATCATGGACAGCCTGCGCTATTGGGTCGCCGAGATGCACGTCGATGGGTTTCGCTTCGATCTCGCATCGACGCTGGCGCGCGAGCTGCATGACGTCGACCGCCTTGGCGCTTTTTTCGACATCATCCAGCAGGACCCGATCATCTCCCAGGTAAAGCTCATCGCCGAGCCTTGGGACCTCGGGCCGGGCGGTTATCAAGTGGGAAATTTTCCGGTTCTATGGGCCGAATGGAACGCGGCCTATCGCGACACCGTGCGGCGCTTTTGGAAAGGCGACGGCGGACAGGTCGGCGAGCCTCGGCTTTCGTCTTACCGGATCGAGCGATCTGTATGGCCACAACGGCCGGCAGCCCTATGCGAGCATTAATTTTATAACCGCTCATGACGGCTTTACTCTGCATGATTTGGTTAGCTACAACGAAAAGCACAACGAGGCCAACGGCGAAGAAAATCGCGATGGCCACAATGAGAATCTCAGCTGGAACTGCGGCGTCGAAGGCGACACCGACGACCCGAATATTCTCGGCCTGCGCGAGCAGCAAAAGAGAAATTTTCTCGCGACCCTATTGTTGTCGCAGGGCGTGCCGATGCTTTTAGCGGGCGACGAAATCGGCCGCACGCAAAAGGGCAACAACAACGCCTATTGCCAGGACAACGAAATCTCTTGGCTCGATTGGAAGCTCGACCGGCCGCGGCGCGAGTTGCTCGAATTCACCCGCTATCTGATTCGGCTGCTGCACGAGCACCCGGTGTTGCGCCGGCGCCATTTTTTTCAGGGGCGGCACATCCGCGGCTCCGAGGTCAAGGACCTGGCTTGGTTTCGCCCCGACGGCAAGGAGATGAGCGACGAGGATTGGAATAATCCCGAGAACCGCTCCTTCGGGCTTCGGCTCGCCGGCGATGCGATCGAAGAGCTCGACGATCGCGGCAATCGCATCGTCGACGATACCTTGTTGATTCTCCTAAATGCGCATCACGAGGCCGTTCCTTTCATCTTGCCGGCGCATCGGCGCAAGGTCCGCTGGCAGGTGCTCTTGGATACCAGCGAGTCGACTTTAAGCAAGACAACCCATCGCTCGATACGCGGCGGCGAAGCGTATGAGCTAAAAGGCCGGTCGCTGGTTTTGTTGCGTTTGCCGAAATACGTCGAAGCGGAAAATACCAATGGGGAGCCGCGGGTTGCGTCGCGTCGCGTGCGACGTAGTAGCGGCGCCGCGGTCGCTGCGCTGCAATGAAGATCCCTTCGGCCACCTATCGCCTGCAATTCACGCCGGACTTCGGCTTCGCCGAAGCGAGCGAGGTTTTGCCGTATCTGCACGACCTCGGCATCAGCGATATTTATGCATCGCCGATTTTTCACGCGCGCGCGGGCAGCCGGCACGGCTATGACGTGGTCGATCCGAACCGGCTCAATCCCGAGCTCGGCAGCGACGAGGCCTTCGCATCGTTGATCGAGCAATCGCACCGCCAAGGCTTGGGCTGGGTCCAGGACATCGTGCCCAATCACATGGCCTATGACGGGCAAAATCGCATGTTGATGGACGTCCTCGAAAACGGCGAAGCCTCACCTTTCTTCGATTTTTTCGATATCGATTGGCAGCATCCCTACGAAAGCATGCGAGGAAAAGTGCTGGCGCCGTTTCTCGGCGGCTTTTATGGGGAGTGCCTGGAGAAGGGCGAGATCGCGCTGCATTACGACCGGTACGGGCTCGGCGTTCGCTATTTTTCTTTGCAGCTCCCGGTCAATCTCGAATCCTACAGCGAGGTGTTGACCCAGAATCTCAACTTGCTCCGAAAACGTCTCGGCTCCCATCATCTCGATTTCATCAAGCTTCTCGGCGTGCTTTACGCGCTTAAAAATATTCCGCCGAAGCAGGAGAGCGCCGATCGAGCCGATCAGATCCTCTTCGTGAAACGAATGCTTTGGGAGCTCTACACGGGTACGCCGGAAATTAAAGAGCACCTGGACACGAATATCGCCAGATTCAACGGCACCCCCGGCAATCCGGAAAGTTTCAGTCTGCTCGACCGGCTGTTGTCGCAGCAACATTATCGCCTGTCATTTTGGAAGGTCGCGGCGGAGGAACTTGATTATCGGAGGTTTTTTAATATCAACGAATTGATTTCCCTGCGGGTTGAAGATGAAAAGGTCTTTCGCCATAGCCACGCGTTGATCTTCAAGCTCGTTCGGGAAGGCAAATTCAGCGGCCTCAGGGTCGATCACGTCGACGGTCTGTATGATCCTCTCGGTTATCTCGCCAGACTGCGGGGGGAAGCCGGCAATTTATACCTAACCGTAGAAAAGATTCTTGGCGTCGATGAAGAACTGCCGGCGGATTGGCCCGTCGAGGGAACCACGGGTTACGACTATCTGAATGTCCTAAATGGCATTTTCTGCGCCGGTGAACAGCGGCGGCGGTTCAGCCAAACCTACGAGCGCTTTACCGGACTTGAGACTTCCTGGCCGGCGCTGATGACGGAAAAAAAACGGCTGATCATCGGCAAGTACATGGCCGGAGATATTGAGAGTCTCGCTTACCTGCTCAAACGAGTATCGAGCCGCGACCGTCACGCTGCCGACGTGACACTTTACGGACTCAAAAGGGCGCTGGTCGAGGTGCTGGCATTTTTTCCAGTCTACCGAAGTTACGTCAGCCCCGGCTCGTTTAGCGCCCAAGACCGAAGCCAACTGACGACGGCGGTCGAGCGAGCCAAGGAAGGGAACGCCGGTTTGCTTCTCGAATTGAATTACATCGGCCGTTTTCTGCTTCTCGATTTTGCCGATCACGCCACCGACGAAGAGAGAAACCGCTGGACGGACTTTGTCATGCGCTTCCAGCAACTGACCGGGCCGCTGATGGCCAAAGGCTCGGAAGATACCGCCTTGTATGTTTATAATCGTTTGCTGTCGCTGAACGAAGTGGGCGGCGCGCCGGATCGGTTCGGCGCATCGGTCGAAGAGTTTCACGATTTCAACCTGCGGCGTTTGGCGCGCTGGCCGCACGCCATGAACGCCACGGCCACCCATGACACCAAGCGCGGCGAGGATGCGCGCGCGCGCATCAACGTGCTCTCGGAATTGCCCGCCGAATGGGAAAAGAATTTGAGAACATGGAGCAGAACCAACCGGGCGAAAAAGACCAAGCTCAGGGGCGCGGAAGCGCCGGACCGCAATGACGAATACTTTCTCTATCAAACTCTGATCGGTTCCTACCCGCTCCATCAAGACCAGGATGGGCAATTTCTAGAAAGACTTACCAGCTACTTGATCAAAGCCGTCAGAGAAGCCAAAGTCCATACTGAATGGCTCAAACCGGACGGCGCTTATGAACAAGCCTTTGTCGATTTTGCCCGGCAGATCCTCGCGCCGGCCGCAAGCAATCGCTTCACGGAAGAATTTCTTCCCTTTGCAAAGAGGATCGCCTATTGCGGCATGTTTAATTCGCTGTCGCAGACGCTCCTCAAAATAGCTTCGCCGGGAGTGCCGGACATTTATCAGGGAACCGAGCTTTGGGATTTAAGCTTTGTCGACCCGGACAACCGCCGGCCGGTGGATTACGCCGAGCGGCGCCACTTACTCGAAGAGCTCAAAGGCGCAGAAGTGAAAGACCGCCCGGGCTTGCTGCGCGATCTAATGTCGCGCTGGGAGGATGGCCGGATCAAACTCTATCTGATTCACAAGCTGCTAGACTTTCGCCGGGCGCACCAGGAGCTGTTTACTGACGGCGAGTATCTTCCGCTCGAGGCCACAGGGGAGTCGAGGCAAGCGGTTTGTGCGTTCGCCCGACGCAAAGGTCAAACCTGGGCGCTGGCGGTCGTGCCGTGCTTGGTTGGCAATACGGTCTATCACGGAACACCGCCGCTGGGAGCCGGGGTTTGGAATTCGACCGCGCTCAGCCTTCGCGACGATATGCCAGGCCGGTGGCTCGACATCATCAGCGGCGAACGTTTGGAAGCGTCGGACACAGCGCCAACGAAAAATCTGCTTCTGCGCGGCGTATTCAACAATTTTCCGGTGGCGTTGCTTTATCACGAAGACGCTTTGGCGGAATCACAGCTCATTGGGGAAAGCTTGCATGCAGCCATCGTTTAACCCAGCGCGGGACGGCAGAAGCCGGGTTGTCATCGAAAACGTCACGCCGGAAATTGACGCCGGTCTGTTTCCGGTCAAGCGTACCTGCGGCGAGTCAGTGACGGTAGAAGCCGACATGTTCGCCGACGGCCACGAGGTCATTTCCTGCAGCCTGCTGTTCCGGCGCGAAGAGGAAAAAAATTGGCGCGAAGCGCCGATGAAATTGCTCGTGAACGATCGTTGGCGCGGCGTGTTTGTCGCTGCCGAGATCGGCCGTTACGTTTATACGCTTGCCGCATGGGTCGATCAGTTTAAGTCCTGGCGACGCGATTTGCAGAAGAAAGCCGAGGTCGGCGCGCACACGGAATTGGACTTTCTGACCGGTGCTCTGTGGATCGAAGAAGCGGCAAAGCGAGCTGCCGCCGCCGATCAAAAAAAACTCGCGCAGGAGGCAAAAAGCCTGCGCGCCAACGACCAAACTTTATCAGACAAGCTCGCCACGGCGATCAGCGATGATTTGCTGGGATTGGTCGGACGCTATCCCGATCGAAACGCCGAAACCCGATATTCCAAGGAACTCGCCGTGGTGGTCGACCGCGAGAAAGCGCGCTGCGGCGCTTGGTATGAGATGTTTCCGCGGTCGTGCGCGGCCGAGTCCGGCGCGCACGGGACCTTTAAGGACGGCGAACGGCTGCTTTCCTATGTCGCCTCGATGGGCTTTGACATTCTGTATCTGCCGCCGATTCATCCGATCGGGTACACCCACCGCAAGGGGAAAAACAATTCGGTGACGGCCACGGCAAATGACCCGGGCAGCCCCTGGGCGATCGGTTCTGACGAGGGTGGCCACAAGTCCGTTCATCCGCGTCTCGGGACTCTCGAAGATTTCAAAAGATTCGTCCGAAAAGCCGAGACTCTTGGCCTCGAAGTCGCTTTGGATCTGGCCTATCAGTGCAGCCCCGATCATCCCTATGTCAAAGAACATCCACAGTGGTTTCGCTGGCGTCCGGATGGTACCGTTCAGTACGCCGAAAACCCGCCGAAAAAATATCAAGATATCTACCCCCTGGATTTCACCTCGGATCAATGGCGTGAGCTCTGGCAGGAACTAAAAAGTGTCGTTGAATTTTGGCACGAACAGGGAATCCGCATTTTTCGGGTCGATAACCCGCACACCAAGCCGCTGCCGTTTTGGGAGTGGCTGATCGGCGAAATGAAAAGAGATCACCCGGAGGTGATCTTCCTTGCCGAAGCGTTCACCCGTCCCAAGGTGATGTACCGGCTGGCCAAGCTCGGCTTCAGCCAATCCTATAGCTACTTTGCCTGGCGCAACACCAAGCCCGAGATCACGCAGTATTTTCAGGAGCTCACGCAAACCGAAGTGCGCGAGTACTTTCGCCCCAACCTGTGGCCGAACACGCCGGATATTTTGACCGAGTATTTGCAATTCGGCGGCCGCCCAGCCTTCATGATCCGCCTGGTTCTGGCGGCGACACTGGGAGCCAGCTACGGGATTTACGGACCGGCGTTCGAGCTGCTCGAAGCCCGGCCACGCGAGCCCGGCAGCGAAGAGTATTTCAATTCGGAAAAATATGAGATTAAACATTGGGACCGGGAAAGTGCGGACAGTCTGAAAGAATTTATCGCGCGGATCAACGGGATTCGCAGGGAGAATCCCGCGCTGCAGAGCGATTGGAGCCTACAGTTCCACGAGGTCGATAACGAGCAGATCATCTGCTACACAAAGCAGACGGAGGATCTCGGCAACGTGGTCGCCGTCGTGGTGAATCTGGATCCGCACCATGTGCAGTCGGGGTGGGTCAAAATCCCGGTGGAAGCGCTGCGGCTCGATGCCTCGTATCAGGCGCACGATCTTTTGAGCGGCGCGCGCTTTCTTTGGCATGGCGAAAAAAATTACGTCGCGCTCGATCCGAATATGGCGCCGGCCCACATCTTGCGGCTGCGCCGGCGCGTGCGGCGCGAGCAGGACTTCGACTACTTCATGTGACGACTATGGAGCGGCCAAAGAAAAACTCGAAAGACTTCGCCCTCGACGACGATCCGCTTTGGTATAAGAGCGCGGTCATTTATGAGCTCCATGTACGGGCGTTTTCCGACGGCAACGCCGACGGCATCGGTGACTTTCAAGGGCTCACGGAGAAGCTGGATTATCTGTACGATCTGGGCGTCACGGCGCTCTGGCTTTTGCCGTTCTATCCCTCGCCGTTGAAGGACGACGGCTACGACATCGCCAGCTATACCGAAATCCACCCCGACTACGGCACGCTGAGGGATTTTAGAATTTTCCTGCATGAGGCGCATCGGCGCGGCTTGCGCGTGATTACCGAGATGGTGCTCAATCACACGTCGGATCAACATCCGTGGTTTCAACGGGCGCGGCGCGCGCCGTCCGGCAGCAAGGAGCGCAATTACTATGTCTGGAGCGACAATCAGGAGCAATACAAAGAAGCGCGCATCATCTTCAAGGACTTCGAGACTTCCAATTGGGCATGGGACCCGGTGGCCAAAGCTTACTACTGGCACCGATTTTATTCCCATCAGCCGGATCTGAATTTTGCCCATCCCGCGGTCAAACAGGCGATTTTCGAAGCGGTGGATTTCTGGTTGGACATGGGTGTGGACGGTTTGCGTTTGGACGCCGTTCCCTATCTCTTCGAGCGTGAAGGCACCAGCTGCGAGAATCTGCCGGAAACCCATCTGTTCTTAAAGGAGCTGCGCCGCCATATCGACCAGAAGTACCGCAATCGCATGCTGCTCGCCGAGGCCAATCAATGGCCGGAAGAAGCGGTCACCTATTTCGGTGCCGGCGACGAATGTCACATGGCCTTTCACTTCCCGGTGATGCCGCGCATCTTCATGTCGGTGCACATGGAAGATCGGTTTCCGATCGTCGATATCCTCAATCAAACTCCGGAGATCCCGGCCAATAGCCAGTGGACTTTGTTTCTGCGCAATCACGACGAGTTGACCCTCGAAATGGTCACCGACGAGGACCGCGACTACATGTACAAAGTCTACGCCACCGATCCCAAGGCGCGGCTCAATCTCGGCATCCGCCGCCGTCTGACGCCGCTCTTGGGCGGCAACCGCCGCAAGATCGAACTGCTCAACGCGTTGCTCTTTTCTCTGCCCGGCACGCCGGTGATCTATTACGGCGACGAGATCGGCATGGGCGATAATTTCTACCTCGGCGACCGTAACGGCGTGCGCACGCCGATGCAGTGGAGCGCGGATCGCAACGCCGGTTTCTCCCGCGCCAACCCGCAGCGGCTCTATCTGCCGATCATCATCGACCCGGAGCAGCATTACGAAGCGATCAACGTCGAGGCGCAGCAGCAGAACCTGAGCTCGCCGCTGTGGTGGATGAAGCGGCTGATCGTGCTGCGCAAGCGCTATCAGGCCTTCAGCCGAGGGACGACCGAGTTTCTATTTCCCCGAAAACCGCCGGGTTTTGGTTTTTATCCGCCGCTTGCAAGACGAGATCATCCTCACGGTGGCCAATCTGTCGCGCTTCGTTCAGTGCGCCGAGATCGATCTTTCCGAATTCAAAGGAAGCGTGCCCGTGGAGCTATTCGGCCAGACTGAATTTCCGCCCATCGGCGACCTGCCTTACTTTATCACCTTGGGGCCGCACAGCTTTTACTGGTTCAAGCTCGAGGCCGCACACCCCGCGGCGCCGCGCGCGGCGGATGAAGCGCAACTACCGTCGCTTGAAGTCGCCGGCCCGTGGGAGAATATCCTCGCGCCCGGCACCAAGTCCCGACTGGAAAAAATTCTCCCCGGTTATCTTAAAAACTGCCGTTGGTTCGGCGGCAAGGCGCGCAAAGTGCGAGCGGTCACGCTCGCCGACTCGGTTTCAATTCCCTTCGATTCCGACGCCGCATACATGACGGTGGTGGAAGTCAATTACCGCGACGGCGAGCCCGAGAGCTATCTCCTGCCGCTCACGTTTATCTCTGGAGAACGAGCCACAGAATTAAGTCAGTCTTCTCCGCAGGCGGTTGTCGCCCGGCTCAAAACGCGCCGCGGCGAGGAAGTTGTCGATGGGATACTTTTCGATGCGCTCTATGATCGAATCTTTTTGGGGGTTTTGCTCGATGCCGTTTCGCGCCGGCGGAGCTTTCACGGCAAGTCATCTGAAATCGCCGCGTCGCCCTCGAAGATTTTTCGCAAGCTAAGGGGTTCTCCCGACACGATCCCGGAACCGAACCCTGTGAAGAGAGAACAGAGCAACACCTCCATCGTCTATGGCGACCGGTTTATCCTCAAGATGTTCCGTCGCCTGCAGGAGGGCGTGAATCCCGATCTGGAGATCGGCGCTTTCCTCACTGAAAAAACTTCCTTTGAGCACGTGCCCAAGCTCGCCGGCAGCTTTCAGTTCCGCCGCGGCAACCGAAGCGCCACCCTCGGCATCCTGCAAAGCTGGGTGAGAAACGAGGGCGACGCCTGGCGCTACACGCTCGATCACCTGGGCGATTTCTTTGAAAGCTGCTCGACCACGGCGGAAATACCCGCGGAGCTAGCCCGGCCCGCCGGGCATCTTTTGGATTTCGTCGAGCGGGAAGTGCCCATGGAGGCGCGCCACATGATCGGCCCTTACCTGGCTTCGGCCCACCTTTTGGGCCAGCGCACCGGCGAGCTTCACGTCGCTTTGGCTTCGGAGCGCAGCGATCCCGACTTCGCCCCCGAACCCTTTACGCCATTCTATCTCCGCTCGGCGTATCAAAGCATGCGCACCTTGGCGGACCGAACTCTCATTTTGCTGCGCGATCGGGTCAAGGCGTTGCCCGAAGAAGCACGCGCTGAGGCGGAAAAGATTCTGGCGCTCAAGAACGAGATCTTTAATCGCTTTCGACTCGTCATCGATCAAGAAACGACGGCAATGCGGATCCGCGGCCACGGCGACTACCATCTCGGCCAGGTGCTGTTCACCGGCAAGGACTTCGTCATTACCGATTTCGAGGGCGAGCCGGCGCAACCGCTTGGCGAGCGCCGCCGCAAACGCTCGCCGCTGCGTGACGTGGCCGGCATGCTACGCTCCTTTGATTACGCGGCGCTCTCCGCCTTGAAGAGCGGAGATTTTCGTCCGGAAGATATGCCACGCTTGAAGCTGTTTGCCCAGGGTTGGATCTTTTGGGTGTCGGTGGTTTTTCTCCAGAGCTATCTGGAAGCCAGCCGTGGCGGCGGATTTTTGCCGACCGCCACCGACGAAATGAAAGCCTTGCTGGATATGCATCTGCTCTACAAGGCGGTCTATGAATTGAGCTATGAGCTGAACAATCGACCGGACTGGGTCGGCGTGCCGATTCGCGGCATCCTCGATATCCTGCAAGCCGATCGTTAGGCGCCGCGTTAACCTTTCTCTTCCGGTTCGCGCGAAATCTTGCGCAGAGAAATTCTGATCGTCGTGGGATTGAGCTGTTGCAGGGTCAAATCCTGCGGATGCGGAATGTTTTGCTCCGAGAGCCTCAAGGTTCTGCGCCCCGCTTCCATGGTCGATGCATCGATGACGACTTTGAGTCGGGTCGGATCGAAGAAGTAAAAAGCGCGTTTCGGACCGGTGAACGTCGTGGTTACCTCTGGCGGCTGTACTTCTTCGAGCTGAGAGTCCGGCGGCAGGTTCTGCACTTGCACCGGTAATTTATAAGTCACTTCGACGGTGCTCGAACCGGGAACCAGAACATACCAGAGTCCGAGCGCCAAGGAGAACGTCACCAGCTTGGCGAGCCAGTTTTCCCGCAGCAGCGAAATAGAAATTTTCCGCTCGCCGGGCTGGGGATACTTTTCCTGCAGAAATTTCCGCAACAACAATCCCACTTCCTGCACGTTATCGACTTGTCGCAGCCGGCCGTCCCGCGCCAGCGAGATAGTTCCTCTTTCTTCGGAGACGGCGATACACAGCGCGTCGCTCAGCTCGGCGAGCCCAAGCGCGGCGCTGTGGCGTGTGCCCACGTTAGCCAGTTGTCGGAAATCATTGGAAAGGGGCAAGTGAGCGGCGAAGCGGGAAATGCGCTCGTTGCCGATGATGACCGCGCCGTCGTGGCCGGGCGAATGAGGATCGAAGATGCTTTTCAGCAGCGGCACGCTGATTTTACCTTCCAGTTCGATGCCTCCCCGGATGTGGCGGGCAATCGGATCTTTCCCTTCGATCACGATCAAGGCGCCGATTCGATCCTTGGCTAAGTCGGCGAGAGTTCCGACCAGAATATCGACGGCATCGGAGCGCAGCGGCCGCATGCCTTTCGATGCCCAGCTCCATACGGCGATGCGCTCGAAAATCTGTCTGAGCTCTTCCTGAAAAATGACGACGATAATGATCAAGAAGATCGCAAAAAAGCCCTGAAACAACCATGCGGTCAACTGCAGATCGAAATAGCGCGCGATGATATAAACCGCGGCGAGGATGAAAATACCCCTGATGATAAACGCGGCGCGAGTCTGCTTGAGCCACGCAGTGACCGTGTAGAGCAGCACCGCGACCACGAAAACATCGGCGATATCGGCAATTCCGATATTGAAAAACGGCGTGAACATGATGTGGCTGCTTCGGTAAAAGTTATTAAAACATGAACTGCAGCCGGGTCGCAATCCAGCCGGGCGCGGACTATTTTTCGGCCGTGGTTACGCGTCGGCTGTGCTAGCCGCCTGTCCCAGTAGCCGCTAGCGGCACACAATCATACGGCGACATCGTCAGAGACGCTCATTGACCCGTAAAGGTGCGGGTGTTAGCGTTGACCCCGGTAGCGGAGCAGGCGCACAAAACGGTTGTGGAATAACCAAGGCCGTCGGTCGGCCGAGGAGGATCTTCCATGGCGCTTCGATCTGGCACCTCAAGCCCTACTGTCATCGGCTCATCAACCGCGGCAATCCCTGACATATACCGGCAAGGCATCGAAGCCGGCGTCCTCGGCGCGGCCACGATCGCGGTCTGGTTTTTTCTCGTCGACGTTCTGAGCGGGCGCCCGCTCTTCTATACGCCCAATGTGCTGGGCACGGCGCTGTTCCGTCACGGCGCCGGACTCGATCAACCTCAGACGCTGGCTATTTCACTGGAGATGGTCCTCGTTTACACCTGGGTTCATGGACTGGTCTTCTGCGTCATCGGTGGCATCGCCGCCAAGCTGCTTGGATTGGCGGAGCGGAATATCGATGTCGGGTTTGGTATCCTACTGCTCTTTGTCATCTTTGAATTCGGCTTCGTTGGCGCGGCGTTCATTTTCGCGGAGCCGATTCTCCACGCTTTAGCCTGGCCCTCGGTGTTAGTTGGAAATCTTTTGGCCGCCGCCGTGATGACGGCCTATTTCTGGCGCCATCATGCGTATTTGAAAGTTAGCCCCTAGGGAACCCTGTGATTGACTTGCGCGGCCGCGCTTCACTGTGCGAATACGATTAATGATTGCGGCCTATCGGAGAGGGGACATCAACCATGGCCATCATCACTGTCTATCAAGGCGCCTCGGGCAGCGGCGAAGAATTGGCCAACGCCGTGGCAGAAACTTTGGGATGTGACTGTATCAGCCGGGAAGTGCTGATCGAAGCCAGCCTCAGGTACGGCATACCGGAGGCGAAGCTGAACGAGGTCGTCGAAAAAGGATCGAGCTGGTGGAATCGGTTCATAGAAAACCGGGAGCCTTACCGGATCGCCTTGCAGGCGGCCTTTTGCCAAATCGCCGTTGCCGAAGGTCGTAGCCATCTCGTTTATCACGGACATTTGGGGCACGAGCTTGTGCCTGGTTTCAAACATGTGCTGAAAGTTCTGCTGACCGCGCCGATGGAAAAGCGCATCGAGCAAATTAGGGCGCGCCATGGGTTCAGCGAAGCCGCAGCGCGCCGATTTATCGATGAAACAGACAAAGCTCGCAGCCGCCGTCTGATCGCCATGTTCGGGGTCGATTGGCGCGACCCGACTCGATTCGATCTCGTCGTTAATCTGGGACGATTGAGTGTCGCCACGGCAAAACAACTGATCTGTGACACTGCGCGCTTGCCGGATTATCAGATGAGTCCGGCTTCGAAACAGGCGTTCGAGGATTTTGCCTTGGTTTCCCAAGTAAAGGCTGTGTTGGCAATGTCTGCGGACATGCCGCGGACTCGACTTGAGATCAAAGCATCGGCAGGCAAGATCGCGGTCTCCGGCTCCGTGCCCAGCTGGCTCTCAGAGCAAATGGTCGTGTCCAAGATCAGGCAGATTCCAGGTGTCAAAGACGTGAACGCGGATATTGTCAATCTGCCTGATCTCGGTGTCGCGGAGTGGCCTTGATCTTGAAATCCGACGGCTGACGACAAGTTGCGTACCATGGCCGGCCTGATTCCTCGCGGATTCTTTTAGAGCGGGCGCCCACCGAGAAAATACTTATGGGAAGACTGATCGTTGTGGGTTTTCTGGCATACTGCGTCGGCTGCGCTGCTCCCGCGATTGGCGCCGAGGCAGAAAAGTTCAAGCAAGCGGTGCCCGAAGATCTGAGCGATGCCTGGGAGCGTCTCCAGCAAGTTTTGCAGGAATGGGGCGGACGTTTGAAGGAACGCTTCGGCGCTCGTGAATCAGCCGAGAACCGGCCGGCGATTTCACAGATGCTGAGCTACAAAGAACAGCTCGGGCTGTCGCCCGAGCAGGTGAAGAAGCTCGAGCAACTGCGCGATAACTTCCAGCGCCAGAGCATTCGTAACGAAGCGGATGTGCGGATCGTTGAGTTAGATATTGCTGCGTTGCTCGATAGCCCGACGGTGGATGTTGCGAAAGTGGAAGCGAAGATTCGTGAAGCGGAAAAATTGCGCGCCGATCTGCGCATCGCGCGCATCCGCGCCATCGAGCAAGCGAAAGCCGTGCTCACGGCGGAACAGCGAAAAAAATTCTCTGATTCAGTCGAATCGCGCCCGCCTCGCCCGCCGCGCAGCGGCCAAAACCCGCCGGCTAAGGAACGAGAACCACTTTCCCCGTAGTCTTGCGCGCCTCGAGCTGGCGTTGAGCGTCGGCCGCGTCCTTCAGCGGAAAAACGCGTTCGATGCGCGGCTTAAGCACTCCCGATTGAATCCAGGAAAATAAATCGCCGGCCCGTTGCAACAGCTCGACACGATCGAGCACGTAATGAAAAAGGGTGGGTCGAGTGAGGAACAGCGAACCCTTCGCCGCCAATTTGCCGGGATCCAACGGCGGCACCGGGCCGCTCGATTGGCCGAAGAGGACGAGGTAGCCGCGCGGTTTGAGACAGTCGAGGCTCTTGTCGAAAGTGGTAGCGCCGACGGAATCGTAAACCACGTGCACGCCTTGGCCGCTGGTGATCTTTTTCACCTCCGCGAGAAAATCCGACTGCGTGTAGAGAATAAGCTCATCCGCGCCGGCCTGGCGCGCGAGCTCGGCCTTGGTTTCCGTGGACACCGTGCCGATCACTCTGGCGCCGCGCATTTTGGCAAGCTGAACCAGCAAGAGTCCCACGCCTCCCGCTGCGGCATGAATGAGCGCAATGTCGCCTCTTTTTAATGGATAAGTGCTGTGCGTAAGAGAGTGCGCCGTCATGCCTTGGAGCATGATCGCAGCGGCCGTCTTTGCATCGATATGGGCCGGCACCGGCACAAGCTTCGCGGCCGGCACAATCGCGAATTCCGCGTAAGATCCCGGAACCATCGCGTAGGCGACGCGATCGCCTTTTTTGACTTCAGTCACGCCGTCGCCGATGGCGTCGACGACGCCGGCACCCTCCATGCCGAGCGTGAACGGCCGGCTTAGCGGATAGAGCCCGGTACGATGGTAAATGTCGATGAAGTTGAGACCGCTCGCTTCGATCTTCACACGCGCTTCGCCGGCCTTCGGCTCGGGAATCGGAACGTCCTCGTAGGTCAAAACTTCCGGACCGCCGTGATTGTGAACTCGAATGGCTTTCATGTGTTGACTCGCTTTCTACGGTTCAATTCTTTGGATCACCTATCGTGGTAAGAGCAGATTATCAATCTAGGCGGACAAAAGATTTCGGCTTCAAGGGGCGCATTGAAGTTGATGCTGCAACGCGCTTCACCGGAGAGCTTGAGCAAAGAGGGATGTTTTCCAGCTCGCGTGCCTGATCGTTGCGAAATCCGGCGAGATAGAGTTTTTTCAATCTGCTAACGCGAGCGCAGGGCGACACGGAGTAAATTGGCGAGCGCGAACACGCATCTACCTTTGCCCCCAGGGTAATATTACGACTTCCGTCGGCGTCGGTAGTTCCGCTTTGGAGATTTTCAGCACCGGCGTGCTGAGCGTTTTTACTTTCGCCATTCCCTGCGCGTACTCCTGGACCGCTTGCTCCCACCAGAAGTGCATGGGGATGGCGATCTTGGGATTGACTAGCTTGGTGACTTCGCGCGCTTCGGTAGCGGTCACGGTGAAGTAGCCGCCGGCGATGGGCACGAGCAAGATATCGATCTTGCCCATCATCTTGAGTTGATCGGGGGTCGGGATGTGGCCCAGGTCGCCCAGGTGCGCGATGCAGATGTCATCGACGCGAAAAACAAAGATAGCGTTCTTGCCGCGCTGCATGCCTTGGCTTTTGTCGTGAAAGGCGGGCACGGCGTAAACCGACACGTCGCGAATCGTCGTCGAAATTTTCTGCCAGTTATCTCCGGACGGCGTGAGTCCGTGCAGGATCACCGGTGTGCCGGGAGCCATGTGGACGCTATTGTGCGGTCCATGCTGATGGCTGGTGGTGACGATGTGCTGCGGCAAAGTCGGCCGCGGCAAATCGAAGGCGCCGTGCGGATCGGTGAGAACGCGCGTGCCTTTTGACGAGGTGATTTGAAAAGTCGAATGGCCCATCCATTCCAGCGTGAGCGGCGGAGCAGGGCTTGCGGCGACTCGCAGGATGCCGGATTGAACGACGTCGAGCTCGTGGCAAAAGGCTAAGACGCGAGCGGGTGTAGCCCATAGGAGAATCACCACGGCTAAGGATCTTAGTCTCAATATCGCGTTCATTGTTTGATGCACGCGCGCATAGTTTGGAGTTTTTGGATTATGGGTTTGCAGCAATCCTGCGTGATTGCCCGTCCGGAGGGCAGACACAGGGGTCTGCCCCTACAATTCAATTTATATCAATCCCCACTTCCGCCGCATCCACCATTCGACGCTAAGCAGGGCGAGGATCAGGCCGAATGGCCAGAGGTTGCTCCAGAGCCGGGTCTGGCGCTGTTCGACGATCTCGGACGGCGCGATTGTTTCGAGCCGGGCGGCGATTTTGTCGAAGGTCTTTTCATTCCAATCGTTGATCGAGATGTATTCGCCTTTGCTCGATTCGGCAATCTGTTTCAACAAATCGAGGCGCGGCAGGCCGTCATCGGTCTCGCCGTAGGAGAACGCCGCGGTGAAGCTGGCTTTATCGCGGCCCAAGGGTTTGCCGCCGGCGTTGGCTTCGGCTTCGACTCGATAAGTGCCTTCGCGAGTCGGAATGAATTCGCCGCTATACTCGCCCTCTTCGCTGTCGGGTCCGGTGGACACGAGCGTCGGCTCGCCTTCGGGACTGAATACGCGAAGTTGCACCGACGCTTGTCGTGTCGGCGTGAAATCATCGTTCAAGACTTTGAGCTTGATCATCACCTTCTCGGCAGGCTGCGCCGTCGGGATCGGATACAACTGGACCTGTTCGAAGGCCGGCTCTTGGGCGAGCCAGCGCACCGCTTGACGGATCAGCTTTAGATGATTCTGCGGCGTCTCTTTGTTGCCGACGGCAATGAAGTTCCAGCGCCAGGCATCGTCGGTCATTAACGCCAATGTCCGCCCTTTGCCGAAACGGCCGATGGCAAGCAACGGCGCGCCGGTCTGCGAGCCTTCGCCTGTTGCGGTAAGCAAGGTCTCGCCGCGCACGCTGTGCACCTGATTCAAGCCGCTCAGAGCGGGCAGCTTGCTCCAGGTTTCCTCGTTGACTTTGGGATCGGGCAACAGGCGCGTGATCGGATGTTTTTTGCCGGCGGCGGTCAGCGCCGCATGCACCGGACCGCGCGATTGGTAGCTACCCTTGCCGTCGAGCTCGACGGGCAGCACATCGCGCAAGGCGCTGTCGCCGTAGCCGCCGCTATCGAACGCGCGCGAGCCGCCGAACATGGCTAGTCCGCCGCCGTCACGAACGAAGTCACGCACCCGCTCCAAGTACACCGGATTGAAATAGGCGCGGTGCGAAAAGTCATCGAGGACGACCACGTCGAAGTTTTTCAGCTCCTCGAGAAAAATATCGTCGATCGGAAAAGGGATCAGGCTCAACTGATTTTCCGGGACATCGACGGTATCGGTGGGCGTGCGCAAGAAAACGAACGACACCAGCTCGATCAATGGATCCTGTTTCATCGCCATGCGCAAAAAACGGTAATTCCACGCCGGCGATCCGGACAAGGTCAAAACGCGGATCTTGTCGCGCCGCACCTCGACTTTGAACTCTTTTTGATTGTTTTGGCTGATTTGCTCGCCCGGCTGTACTGGCAGGCTTACGGAGAACGCATGGGTACCCAATTCTTTCGGCGTGAAGCTGAGTGTCACTTTCTGCTCGAAGGGATCGGCGTCGATGGCGATGGCGCGAGTGGTGATGAGATTTTTCCCGCGGTTGAAAAAGAGCGGCACGGATTTGCCCTTCATGCCGAAAGCTTGCAAGGTCAAGTCGATTTTGAATTCACGGCCGCGAAAGGCGAATTCCGGCGCGCCGAGCTTGGCGATGCGCACGTCGGTGAACCCTTCGGTTTCGCCGACGCCGACGGTGAAAACCGGCGCGGCGATGGCGGCGCCATCGAGAGATTTCATTTCGCCGTTGGTGATGCCGTCGCTGAAAACGACGATGCCGGAGCGCGCGGCGCCGTCGCGCGCGGCGCGTTGTAGGAGCTCGATCAAACGGGTGCCCGGATCCTGGGCGCGCAGCCGCTCCAAACTGCCCGGCGCGATCGACTCCAACCCGGTGCCGAAGCGAATCACGCGCAAATCGTAATCACGGTTGAGCCTTTGGATCAGCGGCTCTGGGCCGGCTTCGAGCTTCTCTTTGACGAGGTCGAGGCGGCTCTTTGCGGCTTTGTCTCCGGCCGCGCTTTTAGCGCTCGCCGGAAAGCTCATGCTCTGCGAGGTGTCGACGAGCAGTGTGAGCGGCCGGCGCAGCTTGGTCACGCGCTTGTCGATCAACGCCGGGCCAAGCAAAAAGAAAATCAATCCCGCATAGACGCAAGCGCGCAGTAAAGTGAGAAAGGCAGCCTGCCCGAGCGGCAGCCGTTGGCGCAGGTTAATAAATTGCTGCGCCAGCAGCGCCGCCGCGGCGAGACCGACGAGCGCGATCAGCCACAGGGGCAAAGCGCCGATCAGATACAGATCGCTCATGATTTTACCGGGTGAGCCGCTTGCGAATGAACGGGACGTGGATCAGATCTTCTTTGTAGTTCTCGGTCATGGCGTAGAGAATGATATTGATGCCGAGATGAAAAGCGTCTTTGCGCTGCGCTTCGCCGCCGGGAGTGCAGGTGTTGGTCCACTTGCCGACTTGATCGCGCTCCCAGGCCCCGCCCAGGTCGTTCTGGCAATAGATCACCGGCGTGGACGTGCCGACGTTGATCCCTTCCAGATTGGGATTGATGATGCGCACGCCGCCGATGCGGCGCAGGAGATAATAACTTCTCAGCGCGGCATGGCCCGACGGCAGGCGCTTGAAATCATTCCCCGGAAAGATCCGTTGCATCTCGCGACGCACCGACTTGTCGAAGCCGTAACCTTGCTGGCCGAGGGCATCGTCGATCAGCAAAAAACCGCCGTAAGAGAGGAAGCGACGGAGGATTTCGATTTCTTCCTGGCTGAACGGCTCAAATTCATAGCGGCCTGCCAGATAGAGAAAAGGATAGTTGAACAAGTCGGGGTCGGCGAGGGTGACCTCGCGCTTGGCGGTGGCCGCTTCGACGCTGGTGCGCGCCATGAGCTCTTCCATGAGCGGCGTGACCGAGAGCGGATGAGGATTCCAATCGCCGCCACGGTATTTTACCTGCGCGAAGACGAACTGCGCACGGCGTTTATCGTCCGGCTCGGCGGCGTCGATGACAGACGGCAAGAAGGCCGCGCCGATGAAACTTTGAGAAAGCATGCGAATGAAATTGCGGCGATTCATAGAGAATTCAAAAGTAAAAATTTAAAGTTAAAAAGAACAGACCACCCTATCTTCATTTTTTAATTTTGCCTTTTTAGTTTTTAATTGACTAAAAGCGCTGACCCAACCAGCCTTCGAGCAGCAACGTTACAATGAGCAGAGCCAGCAAGGGAAGGGCGAGGTCGGTGCGTTTGCCGCCGTCTTTGAGCGCATTGACGGGAATGACTTCGGCGCGAATCGGCTTGAGCTTGGTTTGCAGCTCGCGCGTGCTGATTTCATCCAAACGCGATTCCAGCACCGGCGGGTTGACCGCGTACATTTGCGGCAAGTCGCCATTCTTATCGCCGACCGGCAACGCTAAACGGTAAATACCGGCCTGGTCGTTTTCCTCGATGCGGGCGCCGGCGCGGTCTTTAACAGCGGTGATCGCCACCTCCGCCGTCTGTTTATCCGGCTTGGTGATCCGCAAATTTTTCCCGACAAACGTCGGCGGCAGCGCGATTTCCTTCGCCGCGCCGACGGCGATACCGCCGTCCAACGCGCCCCGACTGCTGCCGGCCAAGTATTGCGCGAGCGATTGCATTAACGGCAGATAGACGGTTTTCAATGGCAGATCGGTCCAGTCCCGGTCGGCGGATGAGGTCATGAATAGGATTCGCCCTGCGCCGATTTTTTGTTCGAGTAACAAAGGATCGCCGTTGGCGAGCGCGATCAAAGGCGTGCGGCCGACGGCCGCGGTGCGTAAGTAGCCCCAAACGCGCGCGGACTTGAGCGATTCCAGGAGAATCGGATCGGCGAGCAACTGCAGCGCCGGATGTTTGGCATCGTAATTAACGATTTTTTCGCCATTCGCCTCCGGGCCGATCTTTTTTTCGCCGAGTTGGCCGGGAAGATCGCGCGCGAGTTTTTGCGTGTAACTATCGGCCTGAAACTTGTCCCCCGAAAAGATCAACACACCGCCGCCTTGGCGCAAAAAATTCTGTAATTTCGGCGAGAGGCTATCCGGCAGCGTTGCGACGTTGCATAAAATCAACACTTGGAACGTTTCCAGCGCCGCCGCGTTCAGTCCATCGGGTAAGATTACTGTCGGCAGGAAGACAGACGAGTCGCGCTCGCCGGACGGACTGAGCGCGCGGCTCAGAAAAAAAGTTTCACTTTGGACCAGCGAGGTTTGCGGATCGCCGTCGACGATCAAAACTTTAATCTTGTCCTGTGCGTCGAGAGTGAAATTCGTCGTCACATTGCCGGCGAGACCGGCTTTTTTGAGCGTCACCTGCCCCGCGTGCGCGCCCGGCTGGCTCAGCCGCGTTTGAAAACTCAAGGAACTTTCCGCCTTTGGCGCTACCGTGACGAGTTTTTGCTCTTTGTTCTGGCCGTCGATGCTGAGCTGGGCGAGCACGTCCTTGAGCTCACCATCACCGAAGTTCGCCACCGTGACGTCGATCTGCAGCGGCAGATTGGCGCCGACGCCCTGACTGCCTAAGCGGATTTCCTTGATGCTGCCGTTGAGCGGCGCTTGTTTGCGGCCGACGTGGATCAATTTGAATGGTATCGATGGGTCGACCTGTTTCAACCCGGCGACGGAGAATTGATCCCAACCGGTAAGGCCCATGTCCGTGATGAAGCGGATTTCTTTTTGGCCCGCAGGGACATTCAACAATTCGTAAGCCTTGCCGAGAGCGGCTTCCAGATTGACGCTGCCGTCGGCGATCTCGATGCTATCCAATTCCCGCAGCAGGACGTCTTTTTGTCCTTTCAGCCGAAACAGCTCTTTGCCGGATAGGTTGGTCGGAACGATCGCCGCGCGGTCGTCGTCGCTCAACGCCGAGATCAGCATGCGTGCGGCATCTTTGGCTTGTTTGAAACCGTTGCCGTCGCCGCTCCAAGTCATGCTCAGCGAATTATCGAGCAGCACGACCAGCGCGACCGGACCGCCGCCGGCGAATAGCCCGGCGCCGGTTTGAAAAATTGGATTGGCGAGCAAGAGCGCGAGAAATACGACCGCCAGAGTTCTGAGCGCCAGAAGAATCCAATGGCGCAAACGATAACTGCGCGAGATGCGTTTTTGTGAGAGCAGGATGAAGCGCACGGCGGGAAAGCGGATTCTTTTGAGCTTGCGGCGGTTGAGCAGATGAATCAGCACGGGCAGCGACGCCGCCAAAAGTCCGAGCAGGAAAAGCGGATAGAGAAAAAAAACCGACATCGCGGCGCGCTAGCCTCTCCAGCTCAGATAACTGGCCAGGGCCTGGTCCAGAGGCGTCGCGGTCGAGATGATTTGATAGTCGATGGTGTTGTCGCGGCATTGCTTGCGCATATCGTCGATGAATTCCTGCACGACCTGTTTGTAAGTCGTTCGGATCGTGCGCGGGTCGGCGATCACCTGCAGATTCGTGGCTTCCAAATCTTCGAATAAGATGTTGCCGTCGAAAGGCAAATCGAGCTCCGCTTGATCGAGCAGATGGAAGACGATGACATCGTTGCCCTTGAAGCGAAACTGGCGCAACCCCTTGAGGATCGCCTCGGGCTCGTCGAGCAAGTCGGACACCAGGACAATCAGGCCACGTCGCTTCACCTGGCCGGCGATGTCTTCGAGAATCTTGCCGACGTTGGTTTCGCCCGCCGGGCCGCGCTTTTCCAAAGCGCCCAGGATCTGCGTCAGATAATCGCGCTTGGCGCGCGGCGGCACGAACGATTCGATATGGTCGGAGAAGGTGACGAGGCCGGCGGCGTCTTGCTGCTTGAGAATAAGATAAGCGAGCGATGCTGCGAGCGTGCAGCCGTAGTCAAATTTCGTAATGCCATCCGAGGCATAATTCATCGACGCGCTGGCGTCCAAAAGGAGATACGCGCGCAGGTTGGTTTCATCTTCATACTCTTTGATGAAGTAGCGGTCGAACTTGCCGAGCGCCTTCCAATCGATGCGGCGAATCTCATCGCCTGGCGAGTATTCGCGGTGTTCTTCGAATTCGACACTGAAACCCTTGGAGCGACTCCGATGCACGCCGGACATCAGTCCCTCGACGACCCAGCGGGCGCGCAAGGCAAGATTGGAAATCCCAGCGAGAACCTTGGGATCGAAATAGTTTTTGGCGCCGTCGGGCATGGCCTTTTTCTATTGTCGAGGATCGAGAAGCGAAGATCCATCGCGATCCTTTATCCTCGATCTTCCATCCTGAAAGTTTTTCTTCGTCATCGAACTGCCAAATTTCTACCACTGGCGTTTAAGATAATCTAGCCAGCTGCGCCAACCTTTGTTGCAGCCTTGATAGGTCGGATTTTGCCGCCATTGATTTACGTAACCGATGAGCGTCGGCTCCGCGTTGAGCGCCAAAAGAACCTCGGCTTGAAAGACGAGACATTTTGTTTCGGCTTCGACGCCGGACCAAACGTCGGCTTCAGGCGCTTTGCCCGTACAGTTTGTTTTGCCGCCGGCGTAAAGCTCGCCATGATAGGCGTCATGGGCGATGGCGCCGGCATACCAGACAACAGAATGGCGCCACGTCGGTTTGCCGACGAGAAAAGTGGGTTTCTTGGCCCAGGCTTTCATGCCGCTGCGACGCGCCTGACGGATGATTGAAATATTTCTACGGATTAGCTCGAATTGCGCGAGGGGGTAGAGCAAGGCCAGGGCTTGGCGGGTTTGCCAGCGAAATTGGCGGTTGCCGCGCACGTCGATACCAAAATTATCGGCGCCCGCAGCGGATTTTCTCGATAGCGGTAAAAAACCTAAATGACAGATTCCATATGGCATGGCGAATTTGAAATCTGTGTTTGGAAAGTGGAAATTTATTTCGCGGCTCTGCCGTCCGCGGAAGGTTTTATATCGGTCAAAAGACGCTTGATGATATCGCCGGAGGAGAGCCCTTCGCCTTGAGCCTTGAAGTTGGGCACGATGCGGTGACGGAGCACGGAAGGAGCCAGCGCCTGAATATCTTCAATCGACACGGCATAGCGGCCCTGCAGGATCGTGCGCGCTTTGGCGCCGAGGATCAGATACTGCGAAGCGCGCGGGCCGGCGCCCCATTCGACGTAATCCTTGACGTACTGCGAAGCGTCGGCGTTTTTCGGCCGCGAGCGCTGCGCCAAGCTGACCGCGTAAGAAACCACGAAGGGCGAGACGGGAACCTTTCGCACCAGCTCCTGATAATGCAAAATCGCCGGGCCGTCCATTATTTTGTGCGGCGACGGTTTGCCGGTCGACGTTGTCTGCATCACGATCTGCACTTCGTCTTCAAAATCCGGATAACCGATCTCCACGTTCACCATAAAGCGATCGAGCTGGGCTTCGGGAAGCGGGTAGGTGCCTTCCTGCTCGATGGGGTTTTGCGTGGCCAGAACGAAAAACGGCAGGTCGAGCGGAAAAGTGGTGCCGCCGGCGGTGACTTTGTATTCTTGCATCGATTGCAAAAGTGCCGCTTGCGTCTTGGGTGGTGTCCGGTTGATTTCGTCCGCGAGCAGGATGTTGGTGAAAATCGGCCCGCGGAGAAACTGAAAAGCGCGCCGGCCGGTGGCGGCATCTTCCTGCAAGATATCGGTGCCGGTGATGTCCGAAGGCATTAAGTCGGGAGTGAACTGGATGCGGTTAAAGTCGAGATCCAAAATTTCCGCGAGTGTGCTGATCAAAAGGGTCTTCGCCAATCCCGGCACGCCGACGAGCAGGCAATGGCCCCTGGCGAACAGAGCAATCAGCACTTCTTCGATGACGTGGTCTTGGCCGACGATGACCTTACGGATCTCGCCGAGCATGCTGTCGCGCTTGTTCGCGAACTCTTCGATCTCCGCGATCTCGTGTTGTTCCATCTCCGTTGCTTCCATGGTCTTCCTTCTCGATCGATTAATTATTGCCGGTCATGAGTTTGTCGAGCGTCGCTTTGGCGAGCCGCGCTTTTTCCGGCTCGCCGAGGGCCGTATAGGTATCGCCGAGTAAGCGGTAGATGAGCGGGTTAAATGGATTGATCTGGATGGCTTCCTCGAGCGCGCTGCGCGCCTCTTTGAAATTCTTCGTGGCATTCTGGGCGCGGCCCAATTGCACATAGGCATTGACGTTATCAGGATCCACGTCGAGCGCTTTCTGCAGCAACGGCAAAGCTTCTGCCGGACGGTTGGTTTCGATCATCACCCGTCCGAGCTTGTTGAGAATGATCGGGGAATACGGGCTAGCCTGCAAAGCGCGCTGGTATTCGGCGGTCGCCGCGGCGGTGCGTCCTTTGCCGAGCAATTGATCGGCCAGATGAGTGCGATTGCGCGCCACCGCCGACTGGATTTCTCTCAATTCGACCACTTCTTCGTCTTCGCGCTGGTCCTTTTTGACCTTGAACTTGCGCACGCGGCTGCCTTCGATTTCTTTTAGCCCTTTGGTTTTGAGAAAACCTTTCCATTTGGTTTCGAAAGCATCGAACGACATGCCGTAGACTTTTTCGATCGCTTCAGGCGTCGGTTTGTCATTCAACGTTGCGAGCAGTTCGCGGACCCCCGCCCGGCCTTTGCTCTGGTTGATGAAATCCACCGCTGAGGCCGCCTCGGCATAGGCGAGCTGCACCTGCTCGGGCGTCTCGAGGTGAATCAAAGACGGCTCCATGTTTTTAAAGCCGACAAACTGGTTTTTCGCCAAAGCTTGCACGAGCAGGGTTTGATTGGCCGGCGTCAAATAATCTTCCGCGGCGTCGGTCGTTGGCGCCGGTTTGCGCCAGCGGGTTTCGTAAAAGCGCGCCATGCCTTCGTGCAGCCAGATCGGCGCTTGATTGTTGCTAAGGGCGACGATGGCGTAGTGCTGGTATTCATGACTGAGCGAATCCAGCCAGCGATAACCGAAGCTTAACGCGCGCGGCGAGATGATCATGAGCTTGTTGAACTTGCAGATGCCCACGGCGCCGGTCTCCTCGATATCGCGCAGTGAAAGCGTCGAAATGGCGTTAAAGCTGGTCGCGTCGGGCGCGATCTCGACCCGGACTTTCTCTTTCGGATAAAAACCGAGCTCCGCTCCGGTTGTTTCGTAACTCTTTTCCAGGGCCGCGAGCGCGAGCGGCACGAGGATGGCGTCGCGCTTATCGTCGGCGAACAAAACGAAATGCGCGCTTTCATGGCGCTTGAGCGATTTGTGGACATCGACGGTGAACTGCGTGAGCAGCTTTAACGCCTGGCGTCTTTGGTTGGTCGAGTCGATGGCGAGGGCGCGCTCGAAAACAGCCAGTGCTTCGGCGTAGCGGCCTTCGTAGAATTTCACCCGAGCGTCGAATTCGAGCGCCGCCGCCGACTTGGGGTCCTCCTTGAGCGCTTTGGCGGCGAATTCTTCGGCCTGGGCCGTGCGCCAGGCGTCCAACATCTCCTCGCCGGCTTTGAACTTCGGATCGGCCTCAGCGCCAAACGTCGGCCCGGCCAACAGCAAAAAAAGCCCGAAAAAGGAAAACAAAGAAACTCGGTACTTCAATGCGGGATCACTCGGAAAGATTTTTGAAATAGCGCTCGATTTGCTCTTTCATCTGGGGCGGTACGCCTTGCTTGAGCGACTCGAGGATTTCCTCACGGAAATTGCGCGGTGCTTTGTATTCGTCTTTTCCCGGCAGATGAAATTTTTCGGTGTCCAGGCCGCTGAAACCATTTTCGATATCGAATTGGGGAAACTGCGGCATGCCGGGAAGCGGCGTCATCGAGCCATAGGGCAGAAATCGCCCTTGGCGGAACAGGCGGGTGATCGGCATGTTGCCGAGCTGGCCGCGCTGCGCCATTTGCTGCATCGAAGACTGCATCTGTTGCTGAGATTGTGACAACCGGTCGAGGGCGGCTTGTTCCGGCGGCACCGCGCCGCGTGAATCCAACTGGCCGAGCCGATTCTGCGCGCTGCCCATAGATTGCCCGGCTTCGCCAATGTTCTGCACGATCTTCGGATCGAGCTGAGGGAAGAGCTGAAAGAGCGATTCCAATTTTTCGTGCAGCTCTTCAGTCCGTTCTTTCAGCACGTCCTGGCGGTGCGCTAGGTCGCGCACGTCCCGCTTCTCAGCATCGGAGAGTGCCCGAGCCGGCTCGTTGAGCAGCGCTTGGAGCTCGGATTTTATGTCATCGAGGCTTTTTTCGGCGCGCTGGGCGCGACGCTCCTGTGCCGGCGAGCGTTTTTTTCCGAGCTCTTTGCGCGCCCAACCGTCACCCTCGCCGTAACCGGGAAAATCTTTGTTGGAGAGCTTGGCGATAAGATTCTTGAGCAGCGAATTCATCGTCGCGTCGTCCAAGTTGGTTAGCAGGTTTGGATCGTCGGGGCCTTCACGATCGGGAAAGAGCTCGGTCAGCTGACCCAACTCGGAGACGGCCTTTTCGAGGAAGCGATCGAGTTTGTTCTTGAGCGCGGAGTCGCGTTCGGTCAAAGCCGAATTGTTGACTCCTTCGGTCTTGGCCAGGATCTCTTGTTGCTCGCGGGCGATTTCCTGAAGCTCGTTGCTCTGGCGCTGCATCTCGCCTTGCATGCGGCCCATGCCCGAAGCCATGGCGGAGCGTTGGGCGTTTTGCATCGCTGCGGCCATCTGCGCCATCTGATTGAACAACTCCCGTGCCATTTGGCGTGCGCCTTCAATATCTCCAGCCATGAGCTTTTTGCGAATCTCGTCGAGGGCGCGAAACATATCGTTGAAGCCGAGACCTTGCATAGTGTCGGCGTTCATAAAATCGTCCGGCATCTGCTGCGCCAGCTGCGAGACCGCCTGCTGCAGGCTCGCCAAGGTCTTCGCCAGCTCGGCAATCTGCTTCATGATGGCGTCGAGATTCTTGTCGCCGCTCTGGAGCTTCTCCAAGGAGTCCATCAGGCGTTCCTGGTTGCGTGCCAAGTCTTGCGCCGTCGAGGCCAACTCCTGCGCCTTCATCCGCTTGCCGATATCTTCAGACAAAAGCGACATGCGCTCGAGCTCGGCGGCGATATCGTCGCGCGCCTTGAGCTTCTCGTCGTTATTGGCGGCTTGCTCTTGCTTCTTTAAAAGCTCGTTTTTGGTGAATTCTAGATTGCGTTTGAGCGCCTCGAGATCGGTCCAAGTGGCGTAATCGGACATACGGTCTTTTTCCGTCTGGCGCATCACGTCTTCGGTGCGCTTGAGCGCGTCGGTAAGATTCTGCTCGAACTTCTTGTCTAATTCCGGTGCCGCCGGTTTTTCGCCGGGCGCCGGGGTTTCGAGATGATCGGCCAGGAGATCGACCATGCGCTGATTCAAGTCGCGCACCATGTCGGCGACTTGTTGATGCTCGCCTTTGAGATTTTTCAGCTTCAATCGAATCGAGCGCGAGGTGCCGATTTTCGGGCCCGAGATCGTGTCGTTATCGAAGACCTGGAGGAAGAATACCGCTTCTTCGCCGTCGTGCAAGCCGAGCTTGCCGAGATCCCACGCATACTGGTCGCGCAGGATGAGCCGCTTGGCATCCTCTTTTTGCAGGCTGATTTTCTCTTCGCGGTCGCCGACCTTGGTGATCAAGGCGATTTCGCCAATGCCGAAATCATCGCGCGCGCTGTATTCCAGCGACAGGGTTTCGTCACCGTTGATTTCCAAGTCTTCGGTCGGTCGCAGCAAGTCGACCGTGGGAAAACCGTCCGGTTTGACGCGCAGCTCATAACTGATCGGCGTGTTGTGAAAACCGTAGCTGTCTTCGACTAAGATTCGATAGGATTGCGCTTGAAACAAGACGAGGTTCGCCTGGAGTTTGCGGCCATCGATTTTGAGCGGAATTTTCTTGCCGTCATCCATGACGATGTCTGCTTTGACGACATCTTTAGTCGTGACCGCATCGAGCCGCAGTGTCGATCCTTTGAGTCCTTCGATATTGCCTTCCGGCACGGAAACCGATGCGAGGCCAGTGTAGGCGGGCGGATAAAGCATCAGTTGGACGTTGGCGATTTCCGGCGGATCGACGGCTTCGGCGGTGTAGGTCGGCGATGTAAACGGACCTGTGACCGCTCGATAGCGCAAAGTTTTTTCCAAACGCGCGACCTTGGCGCTGAATTTTCCTGCGCCGAGATTTTCCATCGGCACTTTTTCCACGCCGATCGGTTGGCCGCCCTCGTCGGTGGCCGTCCAAGTCATCAAATCCAAAGTCGCCGGTAGCGCGCCGGCAGTAGCGGCGCGGATCGTTACTGGCGCGCCGCGCACGACGCGCAACCCTTTGGGCTCAATCTCGACAGTCGTTTGGCTCGGTGGCAAATGATCGAGTGGTCGGGTCAACAGGCTGATCGTGCCGCCCACCCAGGAGGGATTGAGCAGCACCATCGCCGCTACCGGAACGACCAAGAAACCGAGCAAACGCAGGCTGGTCATCAAGCGCCGTTTGTCGAGCAGATCATCAACCCGCAGGCCGGCGATCTGTTTTCGGGTCGTGCGCAAGAGCGCCAGCACCATGCCCGATGAAAAGCCTTGAGCGTTTTCGGCGCCGACAACTTGCGGATAGAGTTGCAAGGAATTGATTAAATTATTGCGCAGTCTGGGTTGTTTTTGCTCGATGTAGAGCGCCGCCCGTTCTTGCGAAAGCCGGCGCAGGAAGCGAAACAGCGACCAGCCGAACGCGGTTAGAAGGACGATGCAGGTGAGGATGCTGTAAGCGAGCGGCGCATAAGGAAGGAGATTCTTGAGCTGATCGACACCGGGGCCGAGCGCGAAAAGCAATAGAGCGCAGATCGCCGTTAAGCAAAGTCCCTCGACGCCTTCGAGCAGTTTCAGGCGCCGGATGAAACGCCGCAAAAACGATGACAATTCTTGGTATTCTTCTTGGCCCATGAAGCGCCACGAACACATCGCATATTAGCCCCGATTAGGGGGGCTTGTCCATCCCGGTGCGCGCATCTTTCCATCGGTGGCAAGACGGAACTTCTTGTGCTATGCAACTTCGATACACCGCAGTCAAAAGCGAAAGGAAATTGTTAACGATCATGGAGAACTTGGAACCGGAAAATTATAAATTGCACGAGGGACACGACGATGACTTTGACGATGACGAAGAGCTCATGGACGAAAATCATCCGATGTGGCGCTCGGAACGGATCACGCTCAATTCGGTCGGCATCGATATCGGATCGTCCACTTCCCATCTGATTTTTTCTCGCTTGACGCTGCGCCGCCAGGGCGTCGCGCTGTCGAGCCGTTTTGTCGTCATCAATCGCGAGATTCTCCACGAGTCGCCGATCCTGTTGACGCCTTACATCGATAAGACCACCATTGATACTAATAGTCTCGGTGACTTCATTCACGAGGCTTATCGTAAGGCGAATCTGACGCCCGAGGATATCGATACCGGCGCAATCATCGTCACCGGCGAAGCGGCGAAAAAGAAAAATGCCGAAGCGATCGCCGCGTTGTTTTCCGCCGAAGCGGGAAAATTCGTTTGCGCCACTGCCGGGCACAACCTGGAAGCCATTCTCGCTTCCTACGGTTCCGGCGCCGTGCACATGACGTATCATGAAGGTGGCGATTTCACCGTGATGAACGTCGATATCGGCGGCGGCACGAGCAAGATCGCGATCGTGCAAGGCGGCAAGGTTATCGATACCTGCGCGATCGAAGTCGGCGCGCGACTGGTTGCCATGGACGAAAACGGCGTGATCAACCGCTTGGAAGACACGGCGCTTAAGTTTGCCAAGATGTCCGGCATCGATGGGCTTAAATTGGGTGGCACGATGGGCGAGGACGACAAGGAGAAGTTCGCCAAGGCGCTCTGCGATGCACTTTTCGAAGTGATGGAGCGTGGCCCGCTTTCCCCGCAAGTGCAAGATCTGTTGCTCACGCCCAATCTCGATTTCAAGGATCCGATCCACGCCGTGATGTTCTCCGGCGGCGTCTCGGAATTTGTTTACGGCTATGAAAAACGCAATCTCGGCGACCTCGGCGCCCAATTCGGTAAAAGAGTGCGGGCGCGCGCGAACCAGCTCGGCGGCGGCAATATTCCGTTGCGTCCGGCCGACGTCCGGATACGCGCGACGGTGATCGGCGCATCCCAGTACACCGTGCAAGTGAGCGGCAACACGATTTATCTTTCGCATCCGGACTTGCTGCCGCTGCGTAACCTGCAGGTCGTGACGCCGCAATTCGAGCAAAACGAAGCAATTACCGCGGCGGAGATCAAAGACGCGGTCAGCCGCGCGCTGCAACGTTTCGATGCCCACGATACCGATCGAACGGTGGCGCTGGCGATACGCTGGGAACTTGGTCCCGCTTATCCGTTGATTCGCACTCTCGCAGAGGGCTTGGTCGGCGCGATGAAAGGCCATACCGATCAGGGCCAACCTCTGGTTTTGGTCTTTGACGCCGATATAGCCAAACTGATGGGCAATATCATAGAGCGCGAGCTAATTCCCGGGGCCGGCATCATCTCGATCGACGGCATCGATCTCAAAGATTTTGATTTCATCGATATCGGCCAAGAGCTGCCCGATGCCAAGGCTGTACCGGTGGTAATCAAGTCGCTCATCTTTCGCCATACCGAGCACGGTCGCGGCCATCATCAATCGCATTGAAACGTTCCGTGAGCGCTGAGAGCGCTTAAGCTCGGCGCTCTCGCAGCCTGTTTTATTGACTTTAACCGACTATTTTAATACTTTTAATTTATCTTGATTTTACAGGTGCTTAACTTTTATGGACGAGCAGAGCGGACTGCATAATTTTCTCGAGATCGTGACCAAACCTGACAATATCCCGATTGTCGGGATGCTGATTCTCGTCATCTTCTTTACGTGGCTGGGACTGCGCGAGGCATTCAGAAACGACAAACTGATCGAAGAAGGCAAAGAAGACGAGATCCCCAACGAAATGTGGAAATAATCCATGGTGAGGGCGTGGCTGGCTATTTTAGCCGTCCTCATGGGTATGGGGATTTCCTTTGCCGCGGGCAGCGACTCCATTCTCGCAAACGATAAAAGATGGGAGCAGGCGCGAGAAGAGCTGGCCCAAGGCAAGGCCGCCGAAGCGAAGGCGGATTTCGAGAAACTGCTTGCCGAGTATCCCAACGAGGCGGATCTGCACTTATTCCTCGGCATGTCGCTGCTGCGCTTGCGCGATCCGCGCGCGGCGGAGGCCGCGGCTAAACGAGCGATTGCGCTAAACCCCCGACACGTCGACGCCAGGACATTTTTGGCATGGATCGAACTGGAGGTGCGCGGCGATATCGACGGCGCCATCGGTGAATATCAAAAGGTCATCGAGATGCATCCGGAATTGCCGGACGCTTACAGCAATTTGGCGGTGGCGCAAAAACGCAAAGGAGATTTCCCCGGCGCGGTCGCCAGTCTGAACCGCGCCCTGGAGCTAAGACCTGATTTTTCATCGGCATTGACCACGCGCGGCGGCATCTTCGCGGAACAAAATCGTTGGGCCGAGGCGGAGCGCGATTTCGCGGCGGCGCTGAAGCTCAATCCGCGCGACGATGGGGCTCTCTATGGGCTTTCGCAAGCGTTGCGCGAAGCGAAAGATTACGCTGGAGCCCAGCACGTGCTCGGCGCGCTGATCTCGCGCTCGCCCAATTTTGTGTATTGGCTCGAATGGGGCAGAATCGGCCTCATTCGGTACTGGTGGGTGCTGCTATCGCTGGCGATAGCCGTCGCCCTTAGGGGACGTTTCAAGAAAGTGAGGACGGTAGTAAATGGCTGAAGCGAAAAAACGTAAAGGAACGGCGCTGCTGGCGGTCATGAACGAGAACTGCTCGAGCTGCGCCGGCTCGCCGATATGCGAGGCCCATTGTCCGGTGGAAAATTGCATCAATCTGCTCTACGAAGAACTGCCGCAAGGCGGCTTAAAGCCCTACCGCGTTTTTGTCGATAATGATAAATGCATCGGCTGCCAGATGTGTTACAGCGACGATCTGACGAAAATCCAACAGCATAAGGAAACCGGCGAAATCTTTTACGAGTACGCCAATCGATTCTACGACGCCAACCGCAAGCCGGTGCCGCCCGAAGCGGTGCCCAAGCGCATTCTACTGCAATTGATCGGCACAGAATCGGAAGACCGTCTGGATAAGAAAATCTGCCCTTGGGACGCGATCAAGATGTATGAGTTCGAAGAAGGTCAGGAGATTTCCGAATACTTCTACGACATCACCAAGATCAAAGAGGTGAACGGAGTCTACGTCGTCGAAACCGAGGAAAAAGAGCGCTTGGAAGAAAAACAGGCCGAACTTTACGAGTAACCCCGGCAACGGGGAGCGATTCAAGCATGGCGGGAAAAATCGAAATCATGGAAACCGTGCTGCGTGACGCGCACCAGTGTTTGGTGGCGACGCGCATGCGTACCGAGGACATGCTGCCGATCGCCGCTGCCCTCGACGATATCGGCTACTGGGCTCTGGAGACCTGGGGCGGGGCGACCTTCGACGCCACTTTGCGCTATTTAAAGGAATCGCCTTGGGAACGCTTGCGTCAGCTCCGCGCCGCGATGCCGAAGACCCGTTTTCAGATGCTCTTGCGCGGCCAAAACGTGGTCGGTTACCACAACTATCCCGATGACGTAGTCCAAGCCTTCGTGGCGCGGGCGGCGGACAACGGCATCGATGTGTTTCGCATCTTCGACGCGATGAATGATATCCGCAACATGAAAACCGCCATCGAGGCGGCGCTCAAAACCGGCAAGCTCGTCGAAGGCACGGTTTGTTACACGATCAGTCCGGTCCACTCCGCCGATTACTTTTTGCGCGTGGCCGAAAAGCTCGCCGACATGGGCGTGCAGATCATTTGCCTGAAAGACATGGCCGGCATGCTCGCCCCTTACGCCGCTTACGAAATTATCAAGAAGATCAAATCACGGATTACTTTGCCGCTGCATCTTCATTCGCACTGCACCGCGGGCTTGGCGCCGATGAGTTACATGATGGCCATCGAAGCCGGCGTCGATATTCTCGACACCGCGATCGCGCCGTTTTCGCAGGGAACCTCGCAGCCGGCCACCGAACAACTGGTTGCCGCGCTCAAGGACACGGCGCACGATACCGGCTTGGATCTCGCCAAGCTCGGTAAGATTGCCGACTACTTCTATCGCGTGCGGCGCAACTATGCCGAATACGAAAGCCCGGTGAACAACCAGGTCAAGACCGACGTGCTGACTTCGCAAATCCCCGGCGGCATGCTTTCGAACCTGGTCGCCCAACTGCGCCAGCAGAATGCCGAAGATAAGCTCGACGCCGTGCTCGCCGAAATGCCGCGGGTGAGACAAGACTTGGGCTATCCGCCACTGGTGACGCCGACCAGTCAGATCGTTGGCTCGCAGGCGGCTTTGAACGTCATGACCGGAAAACGTTATTCGGTCGTGGCGATGGAAACGCGCAATTACGTGATGGGGCTCTACGGCGAGCCGCCCGGGCCTGTAAGCGATGAAATGAAAGCGAAGATTCTCGGCAAAAAGGAACCGATCACCTGCCGGCCGGCCGATCTGTTGAAGCCGGGTCTTGACCAAGCACGCCAAGATGCCGCAGGCATGGCGCAGAGCGAAGAAGACGTGTTGACCTACGCGCTATTTCCCGAGATCGCGAAAGATTACTTTTTGTGGCGGGATGGACGGCAAGAGAGCCAGCAGGCAATAGGCAACGGGCAATAGCAAGACGCGCAAGTTGGTTCTCTGTTGCCTGGCTTGCTAGATGATTTTATTCAGCGGGTATTCGATGATTCCAACCGCGCCGTTTTGAATCAGCTTCGGAATCAGATCTCTCACTTTCGCTTCTTCGAGCACGCTTTCGACGGAATACCATTTTACGCCTTTTAGATTAGGCGAAGGATGGAGCGTGGCGACCGTCGGCGCGGTGATGCTGGGAATCAGCTCGACGACTTTCTCAAGATTACCTTCCGGGACATTGAGCTTGATGCCGACCTTGTTCTCGGCCGAAAGCGCTCCTAGTAACAGCAATTTAATCTGCTCGATCTTCGCTTTTTTCCACGGATCCTGCCAAGCCTGCTTATTGGCGATCAGTTGCGGGCAAGATTCCATCAGCTCATGAATGATCTTCAGGCCGTGGGCCCGTATCGTGCTGCCGGTTTCCGTGACTTCGACGATGGCATCGACCAGCCCCTCGGCGGCTTTGGCCTCGGTGGCGCCCCAGGAAAATTCCACAGTCACGGGAATATTTCGTTCGGCAAAGTAGCGCTTGGTGAAATTGACCATCTCCGAGGAAATTCGCTTGCCTTTGAGGTCGTCGATTTTTTTGATCGGTGAGTCCTGCGGTACCGCCAACACCCAACGAGTCGGACGAAAACTGGTTTTTGAATAAACCATTTCACAGATCACCTGGACATCCGAAGCATTTTCCAGGGTCCAATCCTTGCCGGTGATCGCCACGTCCAACGTGCCCATTTCGACATAACGTGACATCTCCTGCGGACGTGCCAAGCTGCACCGAATCGTGTCATCGTCGATGGAAGGAAAGTAGCTCCGGCTCGTGGTCGAAATTTTCCATCCCGACTTCTTGAAGAGCTCGATGGTCATTTCTTCGAGGCTCCCCTTCGGGATTCCCAGTTTTAGCTCGCTCACTTCTTATAAACCTCTTTGGGATCGAAGACGCGCTCGGCAATGACGTTCCAATCCTCGCCGGCGCGCTGGCGGAAAAAACAACTGCGGTAGCCCTCATGGCAGGCGGCGCCGCCGACCTGATGGACCTGGAGCAAAATCGTGTCGCTGTCACAGTCGATGAAGGCGTCTTTGACTTCCTGAAAATTGCCCGATTCCTCGCCTTTGAACCACGGCCCTTTGCGCGAGCGGCTGTAATAATGGGCTTTGCCGGTTGCCTTGGTCTTTTCCCAGGCTTCTTCGTTCATGTAGGCGACCATCAAGACGTCGCGGGATTGAAAATCCTGCACGATCACGGGAACTAAACCATTGCCTTTGGCGAAATCGATTTTTGCCGTTGCCATCTGCGATTTCCTCGAAGCTATTTAGCTAACATAGATGTAGGGGGGCTTCAATTGACGCGCGCACGCCTGCGCAGCTCATGGCGCATTTTTGCCGCGCGCTTTCAGGACCGGGATGTCGTCGAGTTTTTCCTTCGGCAACAGCCGCCAATATATGCCTTTCGGGCGCGCGAAGGAGGAGGTTGGAATGACGACTTCGGTTGGCGTCACGATGGCACTAAGAGGAATATCGTGCTCGGTCATCGGGATTTCTTCGTCGACAATCTGCAGCGGATGAACGGACGTGACGATCGGCGTATCGGGTCCGATTTTTCCTTCTTCCGTCAGCAGCGCGAACTCGAGGTCCGAATAGCCGCCGCCCTTGCCGACCCGGGCGCCTTGGCGATTTACCGCCACCGAACCGCAGACAACCAAGTCGATCTTTTTTACTTGGTCCAACGTTACCGGCCGGCCGTACTGCGCCGCGCCTTTGATCGAGGAAGCCGCATACGGTGAGCATTTCAGTCTTTTAGGATCGAGCTCGATGAACGGCTTGTCGCTACGCAGCCGCGGCACGGCCATGTAAACGATTTTCCCTTCCGCCAAGGCTCTTTGCCGGATGGCGCGCTGCGGCGAGTCGGGGTTGCTCTTTAAAACCTTGGCGGCTTTCCAGTAGGGAATCTCGCCTAATTGTTTGGCGCAAGCTTCGGCGCCGATAAAATTAGGGATCCGTCCCTCAGCGCCTGGGAAGCGCGCAGCTTTACGTTTTTGCAACAGTTCCCAGACGTAGCTCCTGATTTCGTCTTTGGGTTTCATGAAATGAGCGACACGAAAAAAGGCGAGAGGCATGAGGCGCGAGGCGTGAGAGAAAGACAGGAAGGCAAGGTTTGCTTTCGGCTTTGTCACGGGCTTGCGTCTTTTGCCTTCAGTTGGGTCCCGCATTGATTGACTGTCTATAAAAGCGAGTTGTAAGATTATTTACAATGCTAGAATTTATCGTTGTTTATGTTACCGCAGGGTCCGCGCAGGAAGCCGACCAGCTGGCGCAGGCGCTGGTGGGCGAAAGGCTCGCGGCCTGCGTCAACCGCATCAAGTCTATTCAGTCGGTGTATCGCTGGCAAGGGCAGGTCGAGCAAAACGAAGAAGAACTGCTCATCATCAAGACCCGCAAGGAACTATTTCCGGCGCTGGAAAAGAGAGTGCGCGAGCTGCATAGCTATTCGGTTCCGGAGATCATCGCTGTGCCGCTCGTCGCCGGCAGCGCCGGCTATCTCGGCTGGCTTCAGGAACAGCTCGCGGTGAGCGCGCCGCCGAAAGAAGACAACACTCGGACCATCCGGGAATTCTCCGCGGGCGGCGTCATCTATCGGAGAAACGGCGACGATATTGAAGTCGCCTTGATTCACGTGCGCAATCGCTGGGGCCTGCCCAAAGGACATGTCGAAGAAGGTGAGCGGGTCGAAGAAGCCGCGCTGCGTGAAGTACGCGAGGAAACCGGCCTGGAAGGAAAACTCCTTCGCAAGCTCGGCGATATCGGTTACTCCTATCGCGATAAAAACAAAGAGCACGAGCCGGTGCGCATCTACAAGCGGGTTCACTTTTACTTGTTGCGCTATATCCGCGGCGATGTGCGCGACCACGACCACGAGGCGGACGACGCGCGCTGGTTTCCGATCGAACAAGCGATCAAGCAGCTCAAGTTTGCCACGGAGCGCAAAATGGTACATCGCGCCTGGTCCATGCTCACGGCGCGCCAGCGCCAACAGCGTCCGCCGCCCGGGGCGCAAGGCAATTCGTGAGCGGAAAGGATTGTTCAATTCGTTGATTTCGTGCTATCCAACGTTCGTTTCATGTAGACCGGTCTGATCGGAATGAACAAGACCTCGCAAGGAGTAATTTTTTCCGTGCCGTACGAGATCGCCGTCGTGCGGCCACTGCGCCAAACGACCCTGAGTGAGCGCTTCGAGGCGCTGCGCGCGGCTCATTTCAATACCGAACTTATTCCGCAGGATTGGATTTACATCGATTTGTGCACGGACAGCGGCGTCAGCGCGCTGAGCACCGATCAACTCGCCGCTTTGGCCGGAGCGAAATTCATCGAGCCGGGCATGGGACTGGCAGCTGAAGCAAGCCGATCCTACGCGCTCCTGGCGGAGCAAATTCAAAATCTTTTTGGCTTTTCCCACGTCGTCGCCACCCCTCAAGGCCGGTCGGCCGAACGAATCTGGAGCAAGATTCACGTAAAACCCAATACCGTAGTCGCCGGCAACATGCTTTTTCCCTCGACGCGCGTGCACATCGAGATGAACGGCGCCAAAGTGATCGACGTGATCGGCGAAGCCGCTTACGATCTGACATCGGGGGAGCCGTTCAAGGGCAATCTCGATATCGATAAGCTGGCGGCGCTGATTCACGAGCAGGGCGCCGATAAGGTGAGTTGTATTTACGTCGAGCTCAGCGTCAATGCCTGTGGCGGCCATCCGGTATCTCTGGCCAACTTGCGAGATATCCGTGCGCTCGCCACGGCGCACAAGATTCCGCTTTTTCTCGACGCTTGCCGCATCCTGGAAAATAGTTTCCTGATCAAGGAGCGCGAGCCCGGCTATCAGAACCACACGCTGCGCTCCATCGTGCAAGAAACTTGCGCGCTGGCGGACGGCTGCACCCTGAGCGCGCTCAAGGATTTTTTGGTTTCATCCGGCGGCTTGATCTTGACGCGCGACCGAGGCGCTTATCAAAAAGCCGCCATGCAGGCGTTTATCGACGGCGCGCAATTGTCCGGCGGCGCGATGGAGCTTTTGGCGACGGCGCTGCGCGATATTTTTGCCGCGGACTCATACGTGACCGACCGAGTCGGACAGGTGAATTATCTCTGGCGCCGCTTGAACGGCGGCGTGCCCTTGATCAAACCCGCCGCCGGTCATGCGGTCTTTGTCGATGTCAAAGCATTTCTGCCGCATCTGAGCGCAGCGCAGTTTCCCGCCGAGGCATTGGCGGCATTTATTTATCACATGTCCGGCATTCGATTGACCAAGGGTCCGCCGCCGGCGCCGGGGCAAGCCGCGCGCGGCGTCGAACTGCTACGCCTGGCGATCCCGGCGCGCAAATATTTGCAAGCGCATTTGGACGATATCGCCGAGGCGATCCTCTACGCCTACGCAAACCGCGGCGAAATAGCGGGATTTAAACGCATCGAAGATCCGGCGCGGTCGAAGCACGAACCCGCATACTTCGAACCATCATGAACGCGCCGACCGTCCAACTTCACTCCTCAGCGAATGGACGCCATATCGGTGAGATTTTTTTTCGGCGGGTCGAAGAGCTCAGTGCGCGGACGTTCATGAAGCTTCAAAATGGTAGCAGGTGGGAGGAGATTTCCTGGCGCGACTTTGGCTCCCTGGTGCGAAACATTCTCCTGGCGCTGTACGGTCTTGGTCTAGCGGGAGGCGAGTCCATTGCCATTATCGGCGAAAACAGTCTTCAGCGGGCGTGCGCCGATTTAGCGACCTTGGCCGGCGGGTTCCCGAACGTGGTTATTGCGCCGGCCTTGTCCGACAGCATGCTCCTGAAAGTGCTCGCCCACGCGAAATGCCGGGCGGCGTTTGTTGAAAATGCGTCGGCTGTCGGCCGTCTGCTCAACCTGCAAGGGCAACTTCCCGCCCTGGCGCATATCTTCGTCATGGAAGAAAGCAGCGCCCATCTGCCGCGTACGATTGGCTTCGCTGAGCTGGTTGAAAGAGGCCGGCGCAGCAGCGCCGAGCGCTTGGCGAATATTCTCGAATCAGTGCACGCGCATGATCTGGCGACGATTATGTACACCTCGGGTTCGACCGGCGAACCAAAAGGCGTCATGCGCACGCAGGATAACTTGCTCTCGAACATCACCAACGGCGGCGAGATCATCGTCAGTCGGCCCGACGACTTGTTCGTCATCGTGCTCAGCCTCAACCATTTGCTTGGGCGCTTTGGTTTTCTCAAGAGCGCCGTGACGGGCCGGACTACGGCAATCATCAAAGCGACGGAGATGGATCTCGACTTGAAAGTGGTCGAGTCTCTGGCGGGCACCGCGATGGCGATGGTGCCGCGAGTGATGCAACGGATCTGGAACGACCTGCTCGATCAGGAGGGCAACCGCCAGCGCTGGGAAATGATCGAGACGCTCGATCGGAAAAATAGCGCCGACGGGCTCGGCGCCGCCGACCGCGAAAAGTTCGACGTGCTCGTGAGCGAACTGAAAAAGACCGCGCACAAAGCGCTCGGCGGCCGCATCAAGTATATCTCATACAGCGGCGCGGCGATGCCGCCGCGGATCATGCGCTTTTTCGAATTGATCGGCATCCCGCTGATCGGCGCCTACGGTTCGACCGAGTGCGGCGGTGTGACGCTCTGCGGCATCGGCGAGAACCGGCCGGGCAATTTGGGCAAGCCCTTTCCCAACGTCGAAGTTCGCATCGCCGCGGACACTGAAATCCTCGTGCGCGGCCCCACGGTTTCGCCCGGTTATTTTGAGAATCCCGAGGCGACACGGGAGGTTTTCGACCCGGACGGCTGGTACCACACGGGCGACTTGGGCGCCCTTGAGCCCGACGGCTCGCTCAGAGTCATTGGCCGGAAAAAGGACATTTTTTATTGCGCGGACGGATCGAGCATTTACCCGGCGTTCATCGAGCTGCAGTTGGAAAACGAGCCGTTTATCCGTCAAGCGGTCTTGCTCGGCGACCATCGACCCTTTATCGCCGTGCTCCTCGTGCCCGAACGCAGACGCATCGCCGAGTCTCTCGGACTCGGCGAATCCGCCCTGACCGACGCCGATATCGCAAGCCGTGCTGCAAAGTCGGATCGAGCAGCTCAACGCGCGGCTGGAGCACTACGAGAAAATTCACAAGTTTGTCGTCATGAAGGACGATTTTCCCCCAGAAGTGCGCGGCGTCAATGTCTTTCAGAAAATCAAAGTCGATCGCAAAGAAGTCGCGCAGCGCTATCAAAAGGAAATCGATGAAATTTATTTGTCTCCGGCGAGGGAGGTCCAGCTTTGAATCCAGTGGCATTGATCACAGGTGGCGGAAACGGCATCGGCCGGGCGGTGGCGCAGCGAATGGCTGCGGGCGGAATGACCGTCGTCGTGGCGGATTACGAGCACGCCGCGGCGGAGCAAGTGCGCGCCGAGATCGAAGAAGCCGGCGGTAAGGCCGCCGCCCTTTCGCTCGACGTGACGATGGCGCGCGAAGTCAAGGCGGCGGTGGGCGAGGCGGCGCAACGCTTCGGCCGCATCGACGTGCTGGCGAACATCGCCGGCGGCAGTTTCTATACCAAGCGCATCGAGGATTTCACTTGGGCCGAGTGGAAGCTGGTCATCGACACCAATTTGAAGGGCACTTTCTTGATGTGTCGCGAGGTGGCGCCGATCATGCAGAAACAAAAAAGCGGACGAATTCTCAATACCGCGTCGAACTACGGCGTCACCGGTTCAGCGCTGCGGGCTCCGTATTCTGCTGCTAAAGCCGGCATCATTGCGTTCACCAAGAGCTTGGCTTTGGAGCTTGCTCCTGACGGGATTCGCGTCAACACTGTCGCGCCCGGTCCAACCGATACGCCGCGGGTCATGGAAAAAGAGACTCCCGAAGCACGCCAGCAACGCTGGTATTCGGCGATCCCGCTCGGACGCACCGGCCGGCCCGAAGATCTCGCTGAGTTGTACTATTTCCTGACGACGCCCGAGAGCGCGGCGATTACCGGGCAATTGTTTCATTGCAACGGCGGCTTGGTCTAGCGGGAAAGAGAAATTCACCACAAAGGAGACATAGATTACAAACGAGAGCGGAATCGGACTCGAAAATCACCGCAGAGAGCGCAAAGGCCGCACGTTGTCATTTCGACCGAAGGGAGAAATCTTTCTTTGTGCCACGTGGCGAGTGGTTTCTAGCGCTGATTCATTGCAAAAAACTTTTGAGATAGGAACCAATCGATGCGATTACAAGACAAAGTAGCGCTGATCACCGGCGGAGCTCAAGGCATCGGCCGCGCCATCGCGCTCGGCATGGGGCGGGAAGGCGCGAAAGTGATCGTCGCCGATCTACAAGCGGAAAAAGCCGAAACTGTGGCAGCTGAGCTGCGCGCTCTCGGAGCCGAAGCGCTCGCGCTCGACGTAAACGTCGCCAGCGAGCAGTCAGTCCAGCGGCTCGCCGAACGAACTTTCGAGCGCTTTGGCCGGATCGATATTTTGGTCAACGACGCCGGCGTCTACCTCAAAGCGCCGGTGGTCGATAAGACCGAGGAAGACTGGGATCGCACACTCGACATCAATCTCGGCGGCAACTTTCTCTGCGCCCGCGCCTTCGTTCCCGCCATGCGCCGGCAGAAAAGCGGGCGCATCATCAGCATCGCGTCTTCGATCGCCCATAACGGCGCGCGTGAGTTTGCCGACTATGCGGCGTCGAAAGCGGCGATCATCGGCTTCGTAAAAGCGCTGGCGCGTGAGCTCGGTCCCGACGGGATCACCGTCAACGCGATTTGTCCCGGCTCGGCCAACACCGATATGCCGCGGCGCCATCGCTCGGAAGAGGAAACGATGGCGCGCCTGCGCGCGACACCGCTCGGCCATGTCTTGGAGCCTGAAGATATCGCCGGGCCGATTCTCTTTCTCGCCAGCGACGCGGCGGCCTACATTACCGGCCAGACCTATAATATCAACTGCGGAACGGTTATGATCTAGAGCTCGCGAAGCCCGCCGGCGGTTTTCATCACTCCGATTGTGCTAATTGTTCTCCACCGGGGGAATCTTCAATGGCAAAAGCCTTTTCGATTGCGTCGTGGAACGTCGAACACTTCAAACAGGATCCGACCCGCGTCGATCGCGTTATCGATTTCGTAGCGGCGCAGAATCCCGACATGTTGGCGCTTTACGAAGTCGAAAGCAAAGAGGTTTTTGCCAGCGTCACGGCGAAATTTCCCGGTTACACGTTTCAGATTACCGAGGGCCAGGAAACCCAGGAGATTCTCGTCGGCGTACGCGCCTCGCTCTCGGCTTTTTTCACGCAGAAGCTGGAATTCAAATCGGGCACCACGTCGATGCGACCTGGGCTACTCGCCACGGTCACGGTGGCGAGTAAGTCCTATTGCGTGCTTTTTCTCCATCTGGCGAGCAGCAACGAACCGCGCGGTTTCGGCCTGCGCGACGACATGGCCATACGCGCGATCAAGTTTCGCAAGACTCTCGACGCCGCAGCCGGCGGCAAAGCCAATTATCTATTTCTCGGCGACCTGAATACGATGGGCCTCGATTATCCTTATCAAAAAGCCATCGATCCGTTGACGGAGCTCAAGAAGTGGGACCTTCGCGCCACTCAATTTTACGATATGCGCCGGCTCGTCAAAACTCATGACGCTTCTTGGTCCAACGGCTCCGGCTCGTCGATACCCGACAGCAGTCTCGATCATGTCTATGCTTCGAATCATCTGAAGTTTACGGTGTTCGCTCGCCCCGACGCTACGAAAGCCGAAGTCGACGTGCGCGGCTGGACCAATCAAACGACCGCGGCGGCAAAAGACAAGTGGATCAAAGACTACTCGGATCACAGTCTGCTGTATCTGGAAGTGCAGCAGGTTTAGACGCGCGATTCATTCGGAAATCGAAGCGCCGTATTAGTTTCGCAGTCTATATCGGTCCAACTCCATCAGCTTCTCTCCGCTCCGTCACTGTTTTGAATTCCTCGCCGCAAGGATGGTACAAGCGTTCAGGGCAACATCATGAAATACATCGTGGGTGTCGATATCGGCGGAACGTTTACCGACTGCGTGGCAATGGATGAAGATGGCACGGTCACTTTGGGCAAGGCGCTGTCGACTCCCAATGACTTTGCCGTGGGCGCGCTCGACGCGGTGGGCGATGCGGCGCGCAATCTCGGCCTTGGCGGTGAAAACGAGCTCCTGAGCGCGACCCAATTTTTTTTCCACGCCTGCACTGTGGCCGACAACACGCTGATTACCCGCGCAGGTCCAAGAACCGGACTGCTGACGACCCAGGGGTTCGGCGACACGTTGCTGATCATGCGCGGCAGGACCACGGAAGGACTGACCGAAAGCGATGCCTTCCGCGCGTCGACGCAAAGCAAGCCTGATCCGATCGTGCCGCGATCCTTGATTGAAGAAGTCGGCGAACGCATCGACTACAAGGGCTCTGTTTTAATCCACTTGGAGGCCGAAGAAATTGCCCGGTCGGTGCGCTCGCTTATCGGCCGCGGCGCCGAGTCAATCGCCATCGCGCTCTTGTGGTCGCTTACGAACGACGCGCATGAGCGGGCATTGGCCGACTTCATCAGAGAAAATTATCCATCCATCTATTTGAGTCTTTCGAGCGAAGTGGCGCCGTTCCTCGGCGAATACGAGCGCACGGCGACGACCGTCTTCAACGCCTACGTCGGGCCGAAGATCGCTGCCTATCTCCGGGGCTTGGGTGAGCTTTTGCGCTCCAAAGGTTTGGTCCGTGAGCCGCTCGTCATGCAAGCTTACGGCGGGGTTCTCGGGATTAACGATACGTGTAAGAACGCCGTCGGCACGATCGAATCCGGTCCGGCCTCGGGAATCATCGGCAGTCGCTTCATCGGCGCTGAACTCGGGGTCGCGGATGTTTTGGCGACGGACATGGGCGGAACGACATTCAAGGTCGGGGTGATTCGCGACGGCGCGGTCGAGATGGATCACAAGCCGATCTTCATGCGCTATCAATTATTCCTTTCCAAAATTTGGGTCGAGTCGATCGGCGCGGGTGGCGGGAGCATCGTCTGGATCGATCCGGAAACCGGACTGCTCAAAGTCGGGCCGCAGGGCGCGGGCTCGAGCCCCGGGCCGATTTGTTACGGCATGGGCGGCAGCGAAGTGACCGTCTCCGATGCGGATCTGATCCTTGGTTATCTCAACGAAGATTGTTTTCTGGGCGGCCGAATGAAGTTGACAAAAGCGCCGGCGCTCGAAGCCTTAAAAGAAAAAATCGCCCGACCCATGAATATGACCGTCGCGGAGGCGGCGAGCGGCATCTACCGGATTACCAATTCGCACATGAGCGATCTTATCCGCCGCGCAACAGTCGAGCGCGGCTACGATCCGCGGGAATTCACGCTATTTGCCTTTGGCGGCGCCGCGCCGGTTCACGCAGGCCGGTACGCCGCGGAGCTGGGCATCAAAGAAGTGGTAGTGCCGCTCACCGCCTCAGTGCACGGCGCAGCCGGGTTGGTGAGTTCGGACGTTGTTTATAATTACGGCCGATCCGAGCGCCTTTCGGTGCCGGCAGACATCAATCATGTTCGCACCAACTTCACTGGACTAGTCGAGCGCGCCATGGGCAGTTTGCGGGCCGCGGGATTCGCAGACGGCCAAATGAAAATTGTCCGAAGCCTGGACATGCGCTACCGCCAACAGGTTCATGAGCTCAATGTTGCCTTCGCGCCCGGCATCGCGCCGCTCTCGGAGCAGGATCTCGAGACGATTTACCGGCAGTTCGATGAATTGTACGAGCTCACCTATGGTCCCGGCGCAGGCTACCGCGAGGCGGGGAAAGAGATCATGGCCTTTCGAGTAGTCGCCATCGGCGAGCTCAGCAGACCGAAATTGAAAAGACATCCGATGAAAGTGAATCAGGCGGAGGCGGCGCGCAAAGCCGATCGAAAAGTTTATTTCGAGGAACCGCGTGACTTCGTCGAGACGAAAATCTATGACTATAGCCGTTTATCGCCGGGCAGCGAGATTTCCGGTCCGGCCATCATCGAGACGCCGATCACCACCGTCGTGATTAATCCCAACGATCGTGCCGTCGTCGACGAATATTATAATATCCGAATGTATATTCGGGAGTGACTATGCTCAACGGCAACATCGACCCGATCACCTTTGAAGTCCTGTCGCACAGGCTGCACCAAGTGACCCGTGAAATGGGCATCGCTTTGGAGCGCACCGGCGGCACGGTGACGACGACGCAACAGCACGACTACAACGCGTCGCTCTACCGGCCCGATGGCGAGATCATGGCCGCCGGCGAGACCTACGGCCATCACGTGGTGTGCGCCGGGTTCGCGGTGAAGCGCATCCTCGAGCGCTTCGGCAAAGAGGAAATATTTCCCGACGACGTTTTTCTGCTCAATGATCCTTATCTCGCGGCGATCCACAACCCCGATGTTTATATTGTCGCGCCGATTCATTACCAGAACGCGCTGGTCGGCTGGAGCGCGACGTTCGTTCACGTGAGCGACGTCGGCGCCATCACGCCCGGCGGTGATTCGCCGGACGCCACCGAAATCTTCCAGGAAGGATTTAGGATTCCCGGCATCAAGCTCGTGGAGCGAGGCAAATTGCGCCGGGATGTCTTCGATACGATCACCCACATGACCCGGCAGCCCGAGGCCGTGGCGCTGGATCTCAAATGCGAGATTGCCGCCAACAATGTCGCCAAGGCGCGGCTTCATGACATGTACCGCCAGTATGGACCGGAGTTGATGAACAGCGTCTCGGCCGAGATGATTCATTACACCGAGACCGTGTTACGCAAGCGGCTGAGCGAAATACCGGACGGCGAGTGGCATGAAAAGCTGACCATCGAGGCCGACGGCCCATGCCGGCTTAGCTTGACGTTGCGCAAGCAAGACGACCGCTTGATTTTCGATTTCACGGGGACTGATCCTCAGGTGCGCAAAGGGATCAATCTGCCGTTTCACGGCACCTTCGGCTTTTGCTTCGGCGCGATTCTTTACTCGATCGCCTACGATTTGCCGAAGAATCAGGGCGTGATCAAGCCGATGGAGGTGATTGCCCCGCCGGCAACGCTGGTCAATGTCCAGTATCCCGCGCCGATTTCGATGAGCACAACTTCGTCCGGCTTCGGCGTCGGTTTTCTCGCCAGCTCGGTATTGATGCAAATGGTCGCCACCAGTGAAAGGTGGCGCAAAGAAATTGTCGCGCCGAGCGCCAGCCACCGAAACTGCCGCCATTCGGGCGTGAATCAGTATCGCCGCTACTCTGCATTCATCAACATGGCGCACGGCGCCATGGACGGCAACGGCGCGCGCATCGACCGCGACGGCGTCGATTCCGGCGGCAGCTACATGAGCTGTCCCAACGTCGAGTGGATGGAATTGCAGTATCCGTTGCTGTATCTGTTTCGGCGCCACGCGCTCGATAGCACCGGCGCGGGAAAATTCCGCGGCGGCGTCGGCGTCGAATCGGCGCATACGCTCCATGACGCTCCCGAAGGCAAGATCCGCGGCGTCGCCTACGGTGTGGCGGGGTTGGAAAATTCCGGCCATGGCATGTTCGGCGGTTATCCGGGCGCGCCAAGCGTCATGATGCTGATGGAAGACACCAAGATTCAGGATTTGATGGCGCAGAATGTGCCGCCGACCGGCATGGCCGCGCTGGGCGGTCACGAAAAGATACTGCCTTACTGTAACTTCGAGCTCAAACAAACTGACGTGCTTTATATGCGAGTGGCCAGTGGCGGCGGTTATGGAGATCCGCTGGAAAGAGATCCGGTGCTGGTGCGAAACGATGTCGAGAACTCGATCGTTTCGCGGGATGCGGCGCGCCAGATTTATGGCGTGGTGATAAACGAGCAACGGCTTGCAGGTCGAGTTCGAAGCGACGCGCCGGCTCCGAGCGCAGATGCGCAAGCAGGAAATCGAGGAAGGCCGGTGAGCCATCCGTTCCGCGAAAACCTCGAGGTCGAAATCGCGCCCGACGGGCAAATGGATTCGCTGCAATCACTGCGGCCATCGGCTCTGCGAGCTGGGTCAAGATTGGAAAGCAGCGGCGCGCAGGAAGACGTTTGCGCCGACCCAGGCCGGACCGCTCATGACGGTTCTCGAAGGTCGTTACGTGTTTGAAAAAATCTACTGTCCCGCGTGCGGGGTTTTGCTGAACGCCGACATGGTGGAGGAAAAACATGGTGCTTTAGCTTTTGGCGAGTTTCAGGAGTGTTGATCACGGCTGCTCTTTGGGTCGGGCCCGTTAGTGCCAGCGAGCAGGAGTATTATCGAGGCAAGACGGTGCACATCATCGTCGGTCTTTCTGCCGGCGGCGGCTTCGATATCTATGCGCGCGCCATGGCGCGCCACATGGGTAAATATATTCCGGGCAATCCGTCATTCGTCGTCGACAACATGCCGGGCGCCGGCAGCATGATCTCGGCGAATCACGTTTACAAAGTGGCGAAACCCGACGGGCTGACGCTGGGTCACTTTGTCGGCAGTCTTTTTATGCAGCAATTGCTCGGCCGTCCCGGCGCGGAGTTCGAAGCCACCAAGTATGAATTCGTCGGCTCGCCGATTCCGGAAAAAACCGCTTGCGCGCTCACCAAAGCGAGCGGCGTTACGAGCATGGAGAGCTGGCAGACGGCGAAAGCGCCGGTGAAACTCGGTGGCACGGGTTCCGGGCCGATTGTCGACGTGCCAAGAATCTTGCAGGTCGCTCTCGGTCTGCCGATCCAATTGGTGCTGGGTTACAAAGGGACCGCGGATATTCGGCTAGCGGCTGAAAGCGGCGAGCTGGCGGGCGCGTGCTGGAGCTGGGAGGCGATCAAATCGACCTGGACGAAAGGGCTCGAGTCGGGAAACGTCAATGTGGTTCTGCAAGCGCTCTCGAAGCCGCATCCTGATTTGCCCAAGGTGCCGTTGGCGATCAACTACGCCAAAACCGATGAAGCGCGCCAGCTCATTCAAGTCGGCATTCATGACGCGGCCGATATCGCGAGACCGTTCGTCATGCCGCCGCGGACGCCGAAAGAACACGTGCGCACCATGCGCGAGGCTTTTATTCGCACACTCAAAGATCCGGCCTTTCTCGCCGAAGCGGATAAGTCAAAACTCGAGGTCGATCCGGTGTCCGGTGAAGAGCTGGAAAAAATCGTCGCCGCACTTTTCAAGACTAACCCACAGATCCTGGCGAAGTTAAAAGACGTGCTGAAGTAAGACTAAAACCGCGCCAAGAAGTTACGACGGCACGAATTCTTACAATATGAATGTTTAGAATTTTCGCGGCTCGCGCGAATTTCCCAGTCGCTATTCTGATTGTCGCGTTCTAAAAGAGAACCCACCGCGGAGGAGCCATGAGTTTTTAATAAAGAAACACTCCGAACTCGGCGAACTCGTGCCTTTGCGGTGAATCCTGCTTTTCTCCATTGGTTGCGGCTCTGCCGCGTTAGGTTCTTTGCGTGATTCAAGTTCCTTGGCATTCGCTCAGGACAAGCTTTGCGGCTAGATCTTATGTGGCGCGAATAGTCACCTTTGTTCTACGGCAATTTTTGGTTTTCGCTGGTGCCACTCCGTTGCCTGCTCGTAGGCATGGGCAACACGCAAAATAAGTTCTTCTTGGAACGGGCCGGCGGCGAGTTGCATGCCGATGGGCGTGCCCGCTTCGGCAAAGCCACATGGGATGCTCATCGCCGGCAATCCCGTGACGTTAAACGGAATCGCGCACAAACTGTCTGCGCCGCCGCGCTCGTCTTGGCGGCGGATTTTTTTGCCATCGATATTTAACCAACCGGCGTTACACTCCTCGATGGTGGGAACGGTGAACGGAACGGTCGGAAGCGCGAGAATCTGCACGCGCGCGAGCAGCTCGCGAAATTCCTCGCAAATGATGCGCCGCACCCTTTGCGCCATGAGATAAGCAGATGCTGGAACGAGGAGCGCCGAAAGGTAGGCATACAGAGTTTGTTTGCTATAGTCGCGCGGGCGGGTCCTGAGATTGCGGTCGTGGGCTGAAGAATTTTCCACTCGACTGGTGCAGACTTTCACCGCCGGTATGAGATCCATGTGAGGTATCGTGACGTCTTCGGTCTCCATGCCGAGGCGCCTCAACACCGCCACGGCATGGGAGAATTTTTCTTTTACTTCTTCCGCCATGTCCTTTTCGAAATAGCCATGGAGAATTCCCACGCGCATGTGCTTGACGTCATGGCCTAGACTATCGCGATAATTCGCCACTGGTTTGTCGGCGCTCAGCGGGTCGCGTGGATCGTGACCCGCGACGGCTTGTAGCACGATCGCGGCGTCTTCGACGTTCTTAGTCATGACACCGGTGTGATTACACGAATAAGCGCCGGTTCCCGGCACTGTGCCGTACTGACTGATTCTGCCGTAGGTCGGTTTGAGTCCGATAATGCCGCACATGGAGCCGGGATTTCTTACCGACTGCGCGCTGTCTGTTCCGATGGAACCCAGAGACAGGCTTGCCGCCACTGCCGCGCCCGACCCTCCGCTGGAGCCGCCGGCGATCCGGTTCCCATCCCAGGGATTACGCGTCGTGCCGTAGAACGGATTGATAGTCGTGCCGCCGAGTGCCCATTCGTGGAGATTGGTTTTGCCGAGAATGATCGCGCCGGCTTCTTTGAGCTTGGCTACGACCGTGGCGTCAAAGTCCGGTTTCCAGTCGTCCAAAATCTTCGAACCGGCCGTGGTTCTGATGCCTTTCGTCGCAATGTTGTCCTTGATGGAAAAGGGAATGCCGTGGAGCGGGCCGCGATAGCGGCCTTGCGCAGATTTCAGTTTCCGCTCTTTTAGCTTCGGTGAGAGCGATGTCCGCGTTGACGGTCACGTAAGCATTGAGTATCGGGTTGATCCGTTCGATGCGTTCCAAGAAAAGGCGCGTCACTTCGACGGGAGAAATGCTTCGATTCTTGATTTCCGCCGCGAGACCCGCGATGGTGAGATTCTCCAGGTCTTGAGCGTTCATTTGCGCTCCGCCGGATCGATCTTCAGCGCCGGCGCGACGCCCTCGACATTGACTTCAAAGAGTTTCTGAAAGAGTTGTTGAGCCGCCTCGGCCTGTTGGGTAATTGCCTCGATTTCTTCTTCCGTGAGGTTCAACCGATACTCGGCGTTTAGCCGTTGGACCGCGTTTTTCATAGCTATCATTTTTATCGCCCTAGAATAGAACGTGTCAATCGACCGGCGATCAGGTTTTTCGGCAGCATAGGTTGACAGACGAGGGTGCCTGGCGGACACTCCAACAAGCTACGTTCACTAGCGGGACAACAGGAGTGCGGGGAACCCGACTGTCGGTGAACTGATCGCGAGGGAGAAACGCAGATGATCACAACCCAATCCAAATTCGGTTTCGTCGAGTGCGCCGACTTGATCAGTGAACAGAGGTACGGATCGGCATTGAAAATATTTCAACGGGCGGTCAGCAACTTTCTCGAATCCAAGAGCACGCCGAAACGAAGCGAGATCGCGCGGCAACTGCTGCACATCGGCACAGCACTGGAAGAGACGCTCAAGAAAGCCTACGGCGACAAATGGGAAGGCGAGATTCCGAAATTCTCGGATAAGGACAAAGAAGCCGGCTGTTCCTTCTGTGGAAAAGGACCGAACGAGGTACGAAAATTGATCGCCGGCCTTGCAGTTCACATTTGCGATGAGTGCATCAAGCTTTGTAGCGGCATCGTCGCCGAAGAGTCCGAAGCCGCCAAGGACCCCGGTGTACGCAAGAAAAAATCAGCGAGCGAATCCAAACAAGACCGTCTTTGCGGCATCTGCATGGAGGCGCGTGAAACGGATGAATTGATTTTCTTGCCGCACGCCGCGTACATGTGCGCGGGGTGTTTGGAGGATTTGCAAACCGTGAGAGACCGGCAGGACGAGAAATAGGATCGCCCGAGGAACCAAAGCAGGGATTTAATATCTGTTTAAGTAGCGATTCATTGAGACCCCAAACTGAATTAAGACATCAAGAAAGATTTCTCGCTCCGCTCGAAATGACACCTAAGCGATTTGTCATCCCGAACGATAGAGAGGGATCTTGATCGAAGCGAACCACGACTGGAGAGCATTGCAGGAAGGCCGTCCGCCAGCTAAGATCCAACCGTTGAAGTAGGATTTGCTGATGCCCCACGAAATTCATCGCAATTGGCCGGAGGCTGGACCCTCTATGCACCGTTTAGCAGAGAAATGGGCGGCGCGCGGAGCGCGCATCGGCACTTAGCCTGTCGGAAATAACTGCCCTCGTTTTTTCAACGATGTCCCGCCGCTAAATGAGCCAGGTCTTAATTCAACAGTATCTCAATCACCTCCAAGACCTGCGCAAGGTTTCTGGTACCCATCGCGAATCCGTCGCTGAAAGCCTACAAAGATGGAGACCGGCTCATTGTAGACCGTCCATCTGAGTTTAGGCTTGATTGGCGGGGAATTGATCAAGATGCTGCCGGACGGGATCGGGAGTGATTCCGCTCTTTCAACAACCTCGGGCATGAAGGATCGAAGAATTTAGGCGGCGATTCCGGGAGTAGACTAGATAAATTTGTGTGATCTCAAGTCGATTCCTGCACGGAAAATTCCTCCATTTTCTAAGATTTCCTCCATAAATTTCCTAACATTTGGGTAGACCACCGGCGAAATTCTCGAATTCCGCTGTCTCAGGACTGACTCGCCCGATTGTAGTGAATTTTCTTCATAACAATTGTCCTCGGTAATCCGCTGGTACGTCTCTTGCGCTCTTCTATAATTACATTGTGTGCGCAGGTAAAAGGTGAATTATGACCACGCGAAAACGTCGCGTTTTGATCTGGGTGGGATCCGTTTTCGGCATTGCTGCCATTGCGCTGGCGATTTTTATTGCAACACTCGATCAGAACAAGGCAAAGAAATACATTTCGGCGGGAGTCAGCAAAGCCACAGGCCGGCAATTGAGCATCAATGGGGATCTAAAACTTGATCTCGGTTGGATCTCCAGAGTGAGCGCCAGCGACATACAATTTCAGAACGCAGGCTGGAGCAAACACCCGCAGATGGCCGAAGTTGGACTTTTCGACGTCGAGATAGATCTCTGGCAACTCGTTCGACATTTTCGCGTGGTTCTCCCCACGGTCACGATATCCCAACCCAAGGTGGTGCTCGAAAAAAATGCTGAGGGCTCGGCAAACTGGGAATTTCGCGCGGCGCCCGCAGTGACCGAGCCCGTGGTACCAGAGAACCGCAGTAATTTTCCTGTCATCGAAAAAGTAATCATAAAAGACGGTACGCTCCTGTTTGATGACCAGGAAAGCAAAACCCAGATTGAATTGAAGGTAACTGCGGAAGGTGCGGGATTTTTAGAGGCGCCGGTCAAGCTCAAAGCGGAAGGGACCTATCAGAAACTGCCGCTGACTCTATCCTTGGATGGCGGTTCTTATCAAAACCTGAGAAGCGCAAAGGAGCCCTACCCTCTGCAGATCAACCTCGGCGCTGGAAAGCTCAAAGCAAAAATCGACGGAAATTTAACCGAACCATTAGAGATGAAAGGGGAAGACGTCACGCTTGATATTCAGGGCGACGACATGGCGAATCTCTATCCACTCATCCGCCTCGTGTTTCCATCAACGCCGCCTTACCGCCTCAAAGGTCATTTAAAGCACGACGGTAAAGTCTGGTCATTTTCAAATTTTTCCGGACGGGTCGGCGATAGCGACCTGTCGGGTAACATTCGGGTGGATACAGCGCCGAAGCGCCCCTTCATGAAGGCCGATCTTGTTTCTAACTTACTCGACTTCGACGACTTGGCCGGTTTCATCGGCGGCAAGCCGGGAACAGCTCCGGGCGAGACAGCTTCAGAGGAGCAAAAAAAGCAAGCTGCCGCAGAAAAGGACAGCGATCGAATATTTCCTGATCAACGTTACGACCTCGAGCGTTTGAGAGCGATGGACGCTGATGTCCGGCTGCGCGCCAAAAAAATTCTCGCGCCAAAATTACCGATCGACGACCTTAACGCCATATTAAACTTGAACGACGGAGTTTTGCGCTTCTCGCCGGCGGCATTCGGCGTCGCCAACGGCCGCATGGAGATCTACAGCACCTTCGACGGATCGAAGCGGCCCTCGAAGGTGAAGATCGACGCGCGGCTTCGGCACCTGGATTTGAAACGATTCCTCGGCTGACACGTTCATTCGCACAAAAAACCCTCAGCCCTATTGGAGGGCGAATCGTTCTTGCGGGGACCGGCGAATCCTTTCGCGAACTCATGGCGACTGCCTCCGGCAACACCTTCTTTGCCATGTCGGGCGGCGAGATCAGCGAGTTGCTAATTCGGTTGGCCGGACTCGACGTTGCTAATGCCTTGGGCGTAGCCATTCGGGGCGATAAGCCCATCCCTGTCCGCTGTGCCTTACTAAATCTCCAGGGACAGAATGGACAGATGGGCGTTCAAACGCTGGTCTTCGATACCGCCAATTCCGTCGTTTCCGGTGAAGGCAACATCGACCTCCGAGATGAGAAGGTCAACATCGTGGTACTGCCGGTGCCGAAAGGTTTCAGCCCGCTGAGCCTGCGTTCCTATATCCGGGTGACGGGAGGTTTTAAGAACATTTCTGTCTTTCCGGATCCGATCAAGACCGGGACGGATTCCCTGTTTAAAAAACTCTTCAATGTTCTGACGATGCTCGTAATGACGCCACTCCAACCCAGAGACCTCGGCCAGGGGAAGGACGTGGACTGCGATGCCCTGATCGCCCAGGTGCAGAATCAAGACCCGCAGGGACTCGTGCTCAAAGACGTGCAAAAACCAGGTGAACCACCGGCAACCTCCGGCAGTCGAGAGTCCGCGCAGCGACATGCCAGTGCGCACTGAGCGTTTAACGGAAATGTTCAGGCGATTCGACGCGATCGAATCGCGCAATGATACAGCTCTTGCAGTAATCAACGCGGATTTGAAAAGGCTTCTACACCTGCTTCCAGAGGCTTTGCTCGGTAGAATATTAAGCACCGAAATAGTAAAGGGGACTTCAATGAGTCAATGCTAGGAGAAACAGCTATGCCCTACGATTGCTGGCGCGGGATGGTTGGCATCATCAAACCGACCAAAGGTTCCGGTTCGTTAGTGGAATTGATCAAGATGCTGCCGGACGGGATCGGCGTGATTCCGCTCTTCAACAACGTCCGGCATGGGAGGATCGAAGAATTTCAGGCGGCGATTCCGGCGTATGAAGAGAAGATCGCCGAGCTTGCCGAAGACAAGGTTGATCTTATTCATCCGGCGGGGACGCCGCCGTTTATGCTGCTGGGTTACAAAGGCGAGGCAGAAATTATTGCCAAATGGGAAAAGCAGTTCGGAGTTCCCATTTTTACATCGGCGACGAATCAAGTGGCGGCGATGAAGGCGCTCAAGATCAAAAAGTTTGTCGGCATCGGTTACGACTTCGACGATACCAGCATTGTCGCGCGCTACTTCACCGACGCAGGTTTCGATGTTTTGGAGCTAGCGAAACTTCCCGGACCTTGGGAAGAGGTCGGTCGGTTGTCGTCGAAGGACATCTACGCTGAAGCGAGAAAGCTGTTTTTGCGCCATCGCGACGCCGACGGGATTTATTTCCAGGGCGGCAAACTGCGCATCCTCGATATCATCGAACCGCTGGAACAGGATCTCGGCGTGCCGGTGATTCATCCGGGCGTGACGCAGTGCTGGGAGATTCAGAAGCGGTTGCGCGTGCGGCAGCCGCAAAAAGGCTACGGCCAATTGTTAGCTGGGTTGCCGTAGCCGGTTTTAGTAGGCTTTCACCTTCCTGACCCGACTATTCGATTGGAAAGAGTTTTTTTCCGCTTCCTTCTTCTTCGAGAGTAATCGCTTTCGTCGGACAGATTTTCGCCACGAGCAAGATTTTTTCGTCCGTGTCGCCTTTGGGATCTATGACTTCGGCGATCATTTTAGCGTCGAGCTTGAATACTTTGGGCGAGGCTTGAACGCATTTAGCGTAACCGTCACATTTGGTTCGATCGATGGTGATTTTCATGATTCCTCCTCAAAGGTTGAGTGCGGGATTGATGGAGTCATGGAGGATGCGTTTCGGACCAACACTCCAACCCCTCCATTCACTCAATCAACAAGACGATAGAGCTTCGCGGCATTCTCGCGATTCAATTTCCGTTTTACATTCGGGTCAATGCCGGTGCAATTCCTGTCGACGGTGGCTTGGGAGTTGGGCCACGTCGTCACGCCGTGCGGATAGTCGCTAGCCCAGAGAAAATTGTCTTCGCCGTAAACGGAGGCGGTGAGCACGCCGGCGCGGTCGTCTTGGTAGGTGAAGAAAGCGTTTCTTTTGAAATATTCGCTAGGCGGCAGCTTGTTGATATTTTTTTCGGCATCATAGGTGCTGGCGCGGCCGAACCAGTAGTCGACCTGTTGCACGAGATTGGCAACCCAGCCGACGTCGAACTCGGCGCAGACGACTTTGAGACCGGGATGGCGGTCGAAGACGCCGGACAGAATCATGTTGCCAAGGAACTGCTGCGCCGGAGCCTGTTTGTTGGCGAGGCCGAGGGGCTGTTTTTTGGGATCGACGTCGCGCGGCCCTTCGTAGTGCGTGCGCGCGACGCCCTGGGTAGCGCTGGTATGCACGTTCACGATCATGTCGCATTCTTCCAGTGCCGCCCACATAGGCTCGTACTTCGGCTCGTAATAGCCGCTGTCCCGGATCCGCGTGGGGATTTGTACGCCGCGAAAACCGAGCTTGGCGTAGTGCCGGATGTCCGTGACCGTATGCTCGATGTCTAATATCGACAGCGTCGCCAGTCCGATGAGTCTCTTCGGATTGAGACCGCAAAATTCGTGGAGCCAGGCGTTGTACGAGTGAAAAATGGCACGCTGGAACGGTTCGTCGGTGATGCTATAGAGTTGGCGCACGGCGCTGGAAAAAAGAACTTCGGCGTCGATGCCATCGGTATCTTGGTCCTTTAACCGCGCGGCCGGTTCCCAGCCGCCGGGATAATCTTCGTAGCGAAACGTTTCGTTAAAGCGAATGGTTTCGAAATGTTTTTCCTGGTCGACTTCGGAGATGCCTTGGTTCTTGCTGACGACGAGACCCTTCGAATAGTGCGATAAGCCGACCGGCGGCAGGCCGTCGATGAGCAGCCAGATGCCTTTGGGCACGCCCGCCGGATCTTTGACGACTCTCGGCGCGCGCTCGCCGTATTCCTTTTGCACCCGCTCCCAAGCGCTGGGCGGTTCGTTGACGTGGCTATCAGCCGAGATGAGTTTGAAATCCGGCATAACCTTCCCCCTTGCTCGATCATGTGCCGCGAATAATACCGCGGCCATCGTGCAATTCTACTCGTGTGCCGTAAGCCTCGGATAAGCGCAGGTGAATGATTTTAAATTGCTTCTGTTGTCGACCATAAGAGAGCTTTACCTTGGTTGTCAAGTTTACTCCTACTGAGTTAGCCGCCAATTTTGGGTTGACACGGCAATGTCGTCGGAGTTTATGCTTGGTGCAGGAACGTGAGGAAGGAGGCAGCAAGATGTGCCATCGAGCGTGCCGCTGGAGCTTCATTGGGTTTTTGTTTGCGCTGCTTTTGCATCCCTATGCTTCGGTCTTTGGCGCCGCCGCCGAGCGCGAGCGCGTTTTGGAAGGAGCGAAGAAAGAAGGCCGGCTGGTGCTTTACACCGGCATGGACACCGACGAAGCGAATCTGTACACGAAAGAGTTTTCTAAAAGATATCCTTTCATAACTTCTGAAATTTTTCGGTCAAGCGGCGAAAAAGTGCAGGCGCGATTTCTCGTCGAGCACCGTGCCAACACGCACACCGCCGATATTTTTCAGACCAGCATCATTCAAGTGTATCAGCTAAAGAACCTGAAATTGCTGGCGCGATACGTTTCCGATGAAGCGGCCGCTTATCGAGACGGATTTAAAGATCCGCAGGGATACTGGACGGCTTTCTATCAAATTCCCTACGTCATCGGCTACAATACTCGACTCGTGGCGCCGAAGGATGCGCCGTCGAGCTACGAAGATCTATTGAATCCCAAATGGAAGGGCTGGGTCGGTTTAGAAACCGAAGAGTACCAATGGTTCTATCACTGGATGCAGATCCTGGGTCGAGACAAAGGACTCGACTATATGAAAAAATTTGCCGGGCAAAATCCACAGATGCGCGCGGGTCACACGCTGTTGGCGCAACTTGTGGCCGCCGGCGAAATCGCGCTCGCGACGGTGGTCTACTCCAATCGCATCGAGCGTATGAAGGCGAGCGGCGCGCCGGTCGATTGGGTCCGGTTCAAAGGGCCGACGATCACCGCGATCAACTCCATCGCAATTCCAGAAAAAGCGCCGCATCCCAACGCAGCCAAGCTGTTTGTCGATTTCGTGCTGTCGAAAGAAGGGCAAAATTTGCTGCGCAGCCTGCGGAGAATTCCGGCGCGGCCGGACGTTGCGCCCGATCCGCCGAGTCTAACGCAGGGATTGCAGCTCTACCCGGCACGGCCGGAGGGGATGATCGAAAACTATAACGACACTGTGGCGCGCTTCAATGAGATTTTTAACCGAGCGAAGTGAAAGGTAGCAGAAAATCTGAATTCGCCGCAAAACACAAAAAGAAATTGTGTCGCAATCACGAGATATGAGTTGTCATTCTGAACGACGCTCAGGATAACAGTCTCTTCGAGACTGTTATTTGAGGATTTCTTTGAGCTTGGCGATTAGTCCTGGTTCGAGTTTCAAAATCTCTTTGACGTTTTGTTCCAGGACGGCTCCATCGTCGGGATTGATATCGAGATTGGCCTTTTTCGCCTCCGCGAGAAACTCGGGGTCTTTCATCGTGTCCATGAACGCCTTGCGAATAATCTCCACCCGGTTTTTGGGTGTGTTCGGCGGCAGGACGTAGGGCCGCACTGTTGGGCCATGGACGCGCGCCACCGTCGAGATCAGCAGTTTGGCTTCGTCCGTCTTGGCGTAGTTGAGCGCCATCGGTAACTTGGGAAATTCAGGATGCGGCTTTAGAGTCGCCTGAAGAACCAGTTTCAACTCGCCGGTTTCCAATTCCTTGCGCCAAGTCGATTTGGTCGACTCCCAGGAGTTGCTCAGGCCGGCGACTTCGCCGCTGTTAAACGCCAGGCGCACGTCGGCGGTGCCTTTGTAGCCGGAGACGAGTTGGATAGGTAGTCCAAGTGTCGCCTTGAGCACGTTGGGGATATCGTCCGAACCGGAGCCTGAAGCGACGCCGCCGAACTTGACGATTTGCTTGGAGGCGAGCCAGGATTCCACGTCGGTGATGCCGGTAGATTTGGCGATGCCGATGACAAAATTATCCTGGCCCGGCACGCCGACATATTGAAACTTGGCCGCATCGAACTCGATCCCCGGTTTGCCGAGCAGTTGCTGCAAAAAAAGGCCGCCGATAAAATGGCCGATGGTCAGATCCGTCGGGCTTCGCGGCTTTGTAAATGTAGTTGGCGGAGATCATGCTGCCGGCGCCGGGCATATTCTCGACGATCATGACCGGGTTGCCGGGAATATGTTTGCCCATATGCCGGCCGATCGTGCGCGTATAGGCGTCGTAGCCGCCGCCGGCGGTGAAGCCGACGATCAGCCGAATGGTTTTTCCCTCGTAAAAGTTGCTTTGAGCGTGCACTGTTTCCCAGTCACCGCTCGCGACGGTCATGAGACATGACAGTAACAACAGGTTTGAAATTCTGATCATCTGTTCTCCTTGGTTAGGGCAATTTCGCCAACCGACTCTCGCAATACAATTAGCTGGGCAACAGAATTGTTTTCAGTTTGCTGATCATGGACGGGCTGAGTTTGAACAATCCGCGGACAAGATTTTCCAATTCTGTGCCGGTGACTGGATCGATGTCCAGGCGCGACTTGGCGGCGTCGGCGAGAAACTCCGGATCCTTCATCGTGTCTTGGAGCGCCTTGCGCAGAATTTCCACGCGATCTTTCGGTGTGCGAGGCGGTAGCACGTAGGGACGGTAGTAGTCGGCGGGGTCCTGGACGCCGGCCTGCATTAATTGGCGCGCTTCGTCCGACTTAGCCAAACTTTGAGCCAATGGAATGTTGGCTAACTCGGGATGGGGCTTGGATAGAAGTTGCAGCACGACGACGGCATCGCCGCTTTGAATCGCTTTCGTCCATGTGGCGCGGATTGAGTCCCATGTCCAGCAGCCGCCGGCAAGCTCGCCGCTCTCCGCCGCCATGCGAATCTCGGAGGTGCCTTTGTAGCCGGCGACCAGTTGAACCGGCAGAGCCGTCGTGGCGGCGAGCATGCGAGCAATGTCATCGGGCGCGGCGCCGCCGATGCCGCCGAGTTTCACCGGCGTCTTCGATGCCAGCCATTTTTCCACGCTGATGATGCCGCTGGCTTTCGTGAAAGCGCAGGCGCGGCTTTCTTTGATCGGGCTGCCGATGAACTCAAATTGTTTCGCATCGAATTCGATGCCGGGCCGTCCAAAAACCTGGTAAAGAAAAAGGCCGCCTTGAAAATGGCCGAGGGTGAGACCATCCGGCTTGGCGACTTTGTACATGTGATTGGCGCCGATCAGATGGCCGGCTCCCGGCATGTTCTCGACAACGAAAGCGGGATTGCCTGGCACGAATTTTCCCATGTGGCGAGTAATCATTCGAGTGTAAGCATCGAATCCGCCGCCGGCGGAAGTCGCCACTACGACGCGAATGGTCTTGCCTTTGTAGAAAGGTTCCTGAGCCAGCGTTGCATTCGCCGACCATGAAACAAGAGCGCTGACGGCAAAAGCAACAAGCATACGTTTCTTGTTCATGGAAAGCGCTCCCTCAAAGCTGGGCGAATTTAAGGAAAACAACTGGTTGTGTCAAGGATGATTGGACCCTTCGCTTTGCTCAGGGCGACCTCCTACCGAACTACAAGTTCGGTGGGAGTCGATTTGACAGCCTCGTCGCAGCACTGTAAATTTCCGCTTCAGAATTAGTTTGGCCTAATTGGTGAGGAGTCAGGTCATGATCCAGCCCATCACGCTATCGGCGACGCATATGGAATGTCGCAATCTGGAGGATTCGTTTGCCGTGATGACCGAATTGCTCGCGTTTGAAAAAATGTCCAAAGAACCGGGCGAAGCGACCCTCAAGCATCCCAATTCACCGTGGATGCTGGTGTTGCACGAAGCGGGAGCGGATGCGCCTGCAAAGCCGATGCACAATCATTGGGGCGTGCGCGTGCTCACCACGGAGGAAGTCGACAAAGCATACGAGTATCTGACGGCACACAAGCAACAGTACAAGCTCGGTGCCATTGGTAAACCGACGTGGAGCCACGGTTCGTACTCCTGTTACTTTGTCGAGCCAGGCACCAACGGTTGGGAAATCGAGTGCTATGAAGATTTTTCGCGCAAAGAGGCGGCGGCGGAGAAATTCGGCGGCGTGAAGAAGCCGCATTGGGAGAACGTGTATCCGGCGGAACGCTTTCCGGGGCGAGGTTACGTGCCTCAGGCATTTACCCACGGCACTTTGGTCGCCACCGATTTGGCGGCCAACAAAGATTTTTACACGAGGGTTTTGAATCTCGAAGTGCATCGATTCAGCAGCCACGTGATCTACGTCAAGCATCCGACGGCGAAAACTTATATTGTCTGTGCGCTGCGCGAAAATCCCAAAGTATTTTCGCCAAACTTTCGCAATACTCTGACCGTCGCTTCGAAAGACGCGGTGAAAGAGGCTTATCGTGAGTTCGACCAATCGGGCAAGGAACTCGGCGTGAGCGAGCTGTTGCCGTTACAGGAAAATAACGGCACCGCGTCGTTTTGCTTCCGCGATCCCGGCACCAACTGCTGGGAAGTGGTTTCTCTGAACTGAGGTTTTCATGAGCGAAAAACCACTCGAACAAATGGGACTTCGCGACCTGCGCAAGATCATGCGGCGCAAAGCGCCGGCCGAGGCATGGAAACATTTCAACGGCGCGGCGGAGACCAAGGCGACGTTTCATCGCAATCCGCGCGCCTTCCACCAATATCTTTTTCGCCAGAAAATTTTTCACGACGTCGCTGAGCCGGATATTTCCATCGAGCTTGTTCGGCCATACGCTGCCGCTTCCCGCGATGACCGCGCCGGTGGGAAGCTTCAGCCTGATCAGCAAGGATGCGGAACGGCAAGTCGCCGAAGGCACCGCCCGGGCCGGCGCGATGATGTTTGTCAGCCAGGCGGCGAAATTCGCTCCCAAAGGACTGGCGCGATGCGGCCAAGTCGCCGCTGGTGTTCTTGGCGTACATGAACCGCGGCAGGGAAGAAGTTTCGGAGTATGCCAAAACGGCGGAGGACCTCGGCTTCGCCGCCGTCGGCATCACTATGGATACTGTGCGGCCGGTCAAGATCGGCGACGAAGTGCCGTTGTCGACGAAGGATGGCAAGCCGCGCAAGGGCCACAAGTCAACGACCCAAGATATCGAGTGGATGAAACAGCAGGTCGCGCTGCCGGTCGTCGTCAAAGGCATTATGGGCGCGGACGACGCGAAAGCCGCGGTGAACTCCGGCGCCGACGCGCTGATCGTGTCGAATCACGGCGGCCGTATTCTCGACTTCAACCGCTCCGCCTTGGAAGCATTGCCCGAAGTCGTCGAGGCCGTGGGCGGCAAAGTTCCCGTGCTGCTCGACAGCGGCATCCGCAGCGGCGGTGATATCGTCAAAGCGCTGGCCCTGGGCGCGAAAGCGGTTCTCATCGGGCGGCCGGTTGCCTGGGGCGTGGGCGCATTCGGCGCGCGCGGCGTCGAGCGGGTGTTCGCGATTTTTGCCGAAGAGATGCAGCGGGTTTTGACCATGACCGGCGTCGCGCACGTACGCGACGTGAGCCGGTCGATTTTGTTTCGCGACGAGTTGGGAGGATTGCGCGGCCTATGATCTTTGTCATTTGGGCGATCATTTTCGTGATCGGCATCTGGATTATTTCGACTTACAACGGGCTCACCGCGTTGCGCCTGCGCATCCAGAACGCTTGGCGGCAAATCGACGTGCAGCTCAAGCGGCGCTACGATTTGATTCCTAATCTCGTCGAGACCGTCAAAGGCTACATGCAGTACGAGCAGGATACTTTGCAAAAAGTGATCGATGCGCGCAGCCAGGCGATGGCCGCGAAAGGAGTGAAAGAAAGCGCCGAAGCTCAGACGGCGCTGACGCAATCGCTGGGCAAAGTCGTTCGCGCTGATGGAAAACTATCCCGAGCTCAAGGCCAGCAAAAACGTTTCAGACCTGCAGGAGGAATTGACGACGACGGAAAACCAGATCGCCTTCGCGCGCCAGTACTACAACGATCTGGTCACGCAATATAATACCAAGCAGCAAGTCTTTCCGTCGAACATGCTCGCGGGTTTGTTCGGCTTTAAACCCAGCGAGTTCTTCGAAGTCGCGGAGGCGGAGAAGGCTCTGCCGCGCGTGAATCTCTCCCTTACCCGCTAGCGCAGGGGCTGCCGCTGGACACACCGCCGGCTTTGGACTTCGCCCAGCGTCAAGCGCACAATCAGCGTTGCAGCGCCGCTCTGGTGGGCGTCTTCATCGTGTTTTTTCTTTTCATCGGCGCTGCCATCGATTTCCTCCATTTCGATGACTTTGCCCGCGCCGGACCGGCGTTGCCGGTTGCGACCCTTTTTGCGCTCGGGTTTGCCGCGGTTACCACTTTGACGGCGTATTACGGCGGCAGCGACATGATTCTGTCGTCCCTCGGCGCCGAGAAGCTCAATTTACAAATTCCCGAGCACCGCGAATTGCACAACATCGTCACGGAGATGGCGCTCGCCTCCGGCTCGCCCATGCCGCGGATCTTTGTCATCTTCGATCCGGCGCCCAACGCGCTAGCTACCGGAACGAATGAGAAAAATGCCGCGGTCTGCGTCACCACGGGACTGCTCACGCTGCTGGACCGCGAAGAAACCCAGGGCGTGATCGCGCACGAGATCTCGCATATTCGCAACGACGACGTCTTGCTGATGACGCTGGTGAGTATTCTTCTCGGCGGCATCGCGATTCTTGCCGATTGGGGCCAGCGCGGCTTTTATGACTCCCGCTCCGGCCGGCGGCTTGCCGGCAAAAATATTCTGTTGATCATTCCCTTACTCATCCTGATCGCCTTGTCACCGCTGATCGCGCGGCTCCTGGCGATGGCCGTGTCGCGCCAGCGCGAATATTTGGCCGATGCCACGGCGGCCGAGTACACGCGCAATCCGCGCGGCCTGGCGCGCGCGTTGGAAAAAATTCGCGACGCGGCGATGCCTTTTCACAAAGCGACGCGCGGCACGGCGCATTTGTTTTTGATCAATCCCTTGCGCCGCCGGATCGATGAACGGGACGGGAAAATCGCCGATTGGCTCGCCAGCCATCCGCCGATCGAACGCCGCATTCTCTTATTGTATCGAATGGCCGGCATGCCTCAGCCCTGGGTTCAAGGTTCAAAAGTTCAAGTGCTTCAATAGAGCAGAATTTGCCCATGCTGCGTTGTCCCCAATGCGATTGTGAGATGGCCGAGGTGATGGCGCGGGCCAATCCCGGCACGCTCATTCAACTCGATCAGTGCGGCAAGTGCGGCGGCATCTGGTGCGATAAGTGGGAACTTTTTCCGGTCGATCCCGACGAAGCCGATCGGCTCGATCCATTAAATGAAAATCTCTTACGCGAAGCGTTGCCGCTGCCGCAAAAAACACTCTACTGCCCGCGCTGCGCCGACGCGCTGCAGATATTTGCCGATCCGATTCTACCGAAAGAAATTCAACTACAGCGCTGCCGTCACTGCGACGGGATATGGCTCAATCGCGGCCAGTTCCATCGCTACAAGGATTATCAAAGAGGCACACGCGCCGTGAAGATGAGCGCAGAAAAAGTCGTGGCAAAATTACCCGAGGTCTACGCCAATCCCAAATCTTGGGTGGTGACCGGCACGAAAGGAATTTATGCTTATCCGCGCGGCGACGAAGATGACAGCGCCGTTCTCGTCGCCAAGAGCTTCGGCAGCGCCGCCAAGCTCGTGCTGCAAAGTCTGGTACGAATGATTCTAGGGATTTGATCTGGAGCGATTTTACACAAGCGCGATAAGGTCGATCTCGACCAGGGCGCCGCGCGGCAAATCCGCCACCGCGACCGTGGAGCGAGCCGGCTTCGCCTGGCCGAGATATTCGCCATAGACTTCGTTCATCGCGGCGAAATCGCCGATATTTTTCAAAAACACCGTGGCTTTGACGACGCGCTCGAGGGAAGAGCCGGCGGCTTCGACGACGCCTTTGAGATTCTCCATCACCCGGCGCGTTTGAATCGTGATGCCACCCTCAACGAGATTGCCGGTTTTTGGATCGAGCGGGATTTGGCCCGAAGCGTAAACGAACTCGCCGACCTTGATCGCTTGTTCGTAGGGCCCGATGGCCTTGGGCGCGTTGGCGGTGCTGATGATTTCTTTGTTCATCGTGAGCTTCTCCTTTTAGAGCTGCTAGATCTGCTGGGGAAATCTATATCAAGACTTTGCCAAGGCGCAACGAGGTCATACTCGTGCTTGCGCCGAGCGCGCCGGATATGCTTGATTAGATCAGACGGACGATGAAGCTGATTACGGCTCATAAAATACTTATCAGCAGCGCGGCGGTCTTTTTCTGCTTTTTCGCCGGGTGGGAGTTTCGCAACTATTCGGCGAGCGGCGATCCTTGGGCCGTCGCGCGATCGGTTTTGTATCTGGCCGTTGCAATCGGCTTTGCCGTTTACCTCAAAAATCTGCGGCATTTATACAAATTAAAATAATTTATGGAATCAGCCGCTTTTTTGGTCGAAGTTTCTGAAGAGCAGATTCGCCGCGAGCGGCAAAAGGCGCGCGAGTTGCGCGCCAGCCCGTGGTGGCAGCGCAAACGTGGGGCGGGAGTTTGCCATCATTGCGGCGAACGATTCCCACCCAACGAACTGACCATGGATCATCTGGTGCCGATCGTTCGGGGCGGCAAGTCCACGAAGGGCAATCTCGTCGCCAGCTGTAAAAGATGCAATTCCGAACGCAAACACCGCTTACCATTCGAAAGAGGCGCAGAATAAGATTGCATTTGCCAGATCGTTCACGGTTCACTAACATTGCTCCGCCGGAGGATAAGAACCATGGCAGTTGAAACATTTTTGCTGCGCACGATGTCCGATACGGTGGAAACCGATATCGGCCGCGTATACGTGATCGCCAATGAAATCTTGCCACGCTACGGTTTGGCGCCGTTGACCTTCGAGCAGTTGAGAAAAGTGGCCGACGGTCCTTTCGACCTGTTTCTCATTCCGCTGATCTTCGCCAAGGAGTACGAGAAGGATCGCAATTTGCCGTTCAACGAGGCGAAGCGCGTCGAGATCCGCCGCCAAGCGCTCGAGATTGCCCAAAGTCACGGTTACGACGTGACCCCGCCGGAGTTTATTGACGGCATCGAGAAGTCGCTAAAAGAAAGCAAGGAAGCCGGTCTGCGCAATATTCTGATGACCACTGGTGGCCGGCGCTATAAGCATCAGGCAATGGAGAAAGCCGGCATCGGCGGATACTTTGACGAGATCGTCGATCGGGACGAGACCTATTACGCCAAGGAGCAGGGGCTCTATTATCTGTATCGCAAGCATAAACCGGCGCAGATGCGCCTTATCCTGCTCACGGGCACCGCCAGCTATCTCCGAGCGGGCAACAATGCGCACGGTTGCAAAGTCGGCGACAGCTATCTCGAAGTGATTCCGATCGCGTTCTCGACCGAGCATTCGTACAACGACGAACAAACATTAGTCGCGGCCCAGCCGCGGGGTCTCATTCACGGCTACGATGAATTGTTGCCGGCCTTGAAAAGGCTCTCACCTTTGGCTTGATCGCTGTAACGATTTGCGCGCGATACGGCGCGAATACCGAAGAGACTCACACAGCGATTTTTCAAGGATCGAGGCTTCTTGCCTTCGTTAGATTCGGCAGGACGATGAAGCGCTTTTAAAATGGACGCCGGACGCTCTTTTCTTAACGATCGAGTAATCGTAAAGGTCGGCGACATTACCAAAGAAAGCGTCGACGCCATTGTCAATGCGGCTAATGGCACGCTCATGGGCGGCGGAGGCGTCGATGGAGCGATCCATCGCGCCGGCGGCCCGGAGATCTTGGCGGCGTGCAAAGAAATTCGCCGCGAGCGGTTTCCTGATGGCTTGCCGACCGGCCAAGCCGTTATTACCACCGCTGGAAAAATGCCAGCCAAGCATGTGATTCATACCGTCGGTCCGGTATACGGCCGCGGCGGTCGAAGACAAGGCGGAACTGCTGGCGGCGTGTTACTACAGCTCGTTGAGTCTTGCGATTCAAAATGGTCTTCAAACCGTCGCTTTTCCCGCGATATCGACCGGCGTCTACGGTTATCCGATCAGCGAAGCGGCCGTCGTGGCATCGCGAGCGATCGAGCAATTTCTGCGCGACGACAAGATACTCAAGGAAGTCCGGCTGGTGTTTTTTGGCAGTGACGATGCCGAAGTGTTCTTGAACAACAATGTGTTTAGCGGATAGAGGTAGGCGACAGGCGAGAGGCGACAAGCGTGAGTGAATTCAAAGATGGGTTGAAACCGATTAGGGTCGGCATCGAAGGCGTTTCCTATTCATTGACTCATGTACCGGACCTGGTGCGTTACGGATCGAAACCGCTGCGTGAAATCCGCGCACAGCCCGCGCTGGGCGAGCAGTTGGCGAAGCGGCTGCGCGATTTCGCGGCGGCGACGGCTTATGCGCCGCATCAGGTTTACATTGGCAATATCGCGCCGGAAAAACTCAGCGATCTACCAAAGCCTTGGTATGAGAGATTGATCGAAGGTGCGACGCCGGAGGGCCGCTTCGGCGATCTGGTGGCTCAATCGAAGTTTTATGGCTTGCTCGCAGGCTCCGATCAGTTTGATCTGGTCTCGTTTGAAGAGAGTTGGTTTCAAGAGCATGCAGCGCGGCATTTGATCGGTCGCGCGCCTCGCTTGCGATCGCTCGGCGAGATTCAAGCGCTCTGCGACAAGGGCGCGCTCGCGCTGCGCGACGGCGACCGGATGATCGGCGCGTTCGAGGCGGCGCATGAAGAGGACGCCAGCCTTGCCGCCGAAGTCCTGCTGGAAAATCTCGCCGGCAAAGTCAGCGCGGCGCATTCGCTGCGAACGGTGCTTAAGCAGCTTGAGATTCAGCCGGCCGATATCGACTTTGTCATCAGTTGCTCCGAAGAAGCCGTCGGCGACAGGTACAATCGCGGCGGCGGCAATCTGGCCAAGGCGATCGCCGAAGACGTCGGTTGCGTCAATGCGTCAGGATGCGACACCAAGGCGTTTTGCGCCGGGCCGATGTACGCCATGGTGCACGGCGCCAGCTTGGTTCAATCCGGTGTTGCAAAAAAAGTTGCTGTGGTCGCCGGCGGATCGTTGGCTAAGCTCGGCATGAAATTCGAATCGCACCTGAAAAAAAACATGCCGGTGCTCGAAGACGTGCTCGGCAGCTTCGCAGCGATCTTATCGCCAGCAAAGCCTGGGCAGATTTGCATGCGGCTCGATTCCGCCGCGTTTCATCCGGTCGGCGCCGGCGCATCGCCCCAGGCAATGGCCGAATGCCTCGCGGAAAAACCGCTCGCCAAACTGGGGATGAAATTGATTGACGTTGATCGCTATGGCGTGGAGCTACACAACCCGGAAATCACGGTGCCGTCCGGGAGCGGCGATGTGCCGCGAACAAACTATCTAACCCTGGCGGCATTGGCGGTGATGCGTGGACAAATTCAGAAGAACCAAATGGAGGATTTTGTCCGCTCCCGCGGTATGCTAGGCTATGCGCCGACGCAAGGCCATATTCCCTCGGCGATCGTTTACTTGGGACACGCGATGGACGCCTTGCAACGTCGGCGCGATTCGGAACGCTTTACTGATTGCCAAGGGCAGCTTGTTTCTTGGCCGGATGACGCAACTGTCGGACGGCTGTTCTTTTTTGGTTGATCGCAATGAAGTCTAACGGAGGTCGAATGCTTAAAGGTAAGAAAATCATCGCCATCGGGGAACGGGATGGCGTGCCCGGACCGGTGATCGCCGAATGCCTGGAAGGCGCGGGCTATGAGGTCATATTTCAAGCCACCGAGTGCTTTGTTTGAACCGCCGCAGGCGCGATGAACTTTGAAAACCAAGGGGTCATCAAACGCCTGGCGGACCAGTATGGTCCGGAAAATTTGACGGTGATTTTAGGGAACGGCGAGGCCAACGGCGTCGAAGTATTCGCGGAAACCGTGACGGAAGGCGATCCGAGCTATGCCGGGCCGCTCGCCGGCGTCGCGCTCAAAATACCCGTCTATCACGTACTCGAAGAGGAAATAATGACCGAGGTGCCGGGAAACTTGCGCGATGAAAAGCTCCAATTGTCTTTGCTGGTCATCGATGTCGAGCCGATGCATCAGGTGTTGCAGGCATCGCGGGAAAAAATCTAAACCATTCAAGCCGTTCAAAAGTTCAAAACGTTTGTGCGATCCGATCATGCTGACGAGTTGAACGGGTTGAACTATTTGTTCCGCGATAGATTCTTGATAAACCCTGAATCCTCCAGTTCTTTAACAAAACGCGTATCGATGTAGTCTTTGACATTGGCCTGCGCGGCTTTGGGATTTTTTTCCGCCATATCTTGCAGAATTAGCTGATAGCCGTCGGCAGGCGGGTAGGGCGCTTCGGGCATGAATTTGGTATGCCAGTCCCACGCCTCTTCGAGGATTTTTCGGTCCTCGACACGCGAATATTTGCGCATGATCTTCATCGTGTCTTCCTTGTGCGTTTTGTAATAATGAATTGCTTCGACGTAGGCGCGCATGTAGCGGCGGACAAAATCGGGATTGTCGCGAATGAGTTTGGTTGAAGTGTAGATGCCATTCTGGGGAAAGGGAATCTGCAGCGCCACCATATCGACGACCGTCGGGTAGCCAAGTTTTTCCGCCATCGCCTTGCCGGCTTCGGTCACGACGGTGAAATTGACGATGCCTTTTTGCAGCGCCACCATGCGCTCGATGGCGCCGCCGATCACCCGCAGATTTACATCTTTAAGCGGGTCGATGCCGATTTTCTTTAAGCCGACCTTCAGCGCGAACTCCGCGGTGGTGCCGGCGATGTGATTACCGCCGATCTTGCCTTTTAAGTCTTCGGCTTTTTTGATGCTCGGTTGGGACACGAGATAATAGGGCAGCACATTGACGTTACCGGCGATGGCCACGACATCACCACCGGCGAGTCGCGCACTGGCGAGGCCCGGCCCGCCGCCTTCGCCGATCGGAATTTCACCGGCGAGGATCGACTGGATACCGCGCACACTGCCGGAAATGAAGATGACTGTGGCGTCGATGCCGTGCTTATCGAAAATTTTTGCATCTTTAGCGACCCAGATCACCGACGAGGAGCCGGGAGTAGTGGAGATGTAGGCGGTGTTGACCTTGTCCGAGCCGCAAGCCGAGTCTGTCTCCAGCCAAAGAACCGCCGCGACGATAGCGAAGAAAACGCCGGTCAATTTTTGCTTCACGCCGTTCCTCCCGTGCGCCCTGCTGAATTCCACCAACCCAAGGTATATTAACCTGGCCCCGAAGAGCAAAGGTAATTTTATTCGCGTTGACTTCATAAACTTTTTCAATTTGAATCTAATGGAATGAAGAAGCGGATTGACCTGGTCATGTTCGACCTCGACGGCACGCTCGCTGACACGGGTCACGATCTCGCCAGCTCCGTCAATTTCACCCGCGCCCGTTTCGACCTTGAGCCCCTGCCCGAGCGATCGATCCACGCTCAGGTCGGCCGGGGTGTGGAATATTTGATCAGGCACGCCTTGCCGGAGAAGAGTCCCGACGATTTTCAACAGGTCCTGCATGTTTTTCTTGGACACTACGAACGGCATTTGCTCGATCGCACGGTGCTCTATCCGGGCGTCCGCGATGTGCTCGATTATTTCTGTGCTAAGCGAAAGGTCGTGGTGAGCAACAAAATGTATCGGCTGACGCTCGCCGTGGTGCGCGGACTCGGCGTGGAAGATTGCTTCGATGCGATCTTCGGCGGCGACAGCGCGGCGGAAAAAAAACCGCACCCGGCGCTTTTGCATGTCGCCCTGCGGCGCTTTCAGCTGTCCGCCGCCAGCGCGGTGATCGTCGGCGACGGCGACACCGATATCGAAGCGGGAAAACGCGCCGGGGTGATGACCTGCGGTGTCACCTACGGCTTGGGTGACAAGAGCGATCTCATCGCGGCGGCGCCGGACTTGTTGATCGATGACTTAACCGAGCTTTACGATCATTTTTGCTGATACAAAAACTTTCGAACAGGAGGAAAGTATATGGCCGCGAATATTCCTGATGTCGTGAAAGAGCTGTGTGCCAAGCCGGTCTTCGCCCATCTGGCCACTCTAACAAAAGACGGCAGCCCGCAAGTGACGCCGGTTTGGATCGATTTCGACGGATCGCTCATCTGGATCAACACCGCGAAGGACAGGATCAAGGACCAGAACATGCGGCGCGATAAACGCGTCGCCATTTCCATTCTCGATCCAGATAACGCGTACCGGCACGTGGCCATTCGCGGTGAGGTCGCAGAGATTACTGAGAACGGCGCGGATGCGCACATCGACGCGATGGCGAAGAAATATTTGGGTAAAGATCGTTACCCTTTTCGCAGTCCCAGCGAGGTTCGCGTGATTTACAAGATCCGCCCGGTGAAAGTCGCCACGATGGGATAGGCCGCGCATTTCGGCGCCGCGCGCTAAAGAGGCTGCCTGCTTAGTGCTCCGGCGCCTTGCAGACTGCGGCGCCGTTGTTGGCAAATTTGTTCAGCGCCGCGAGCGCCGCGACTTTGTAGCATTCGGCCAGCGTCGGGTAATTGAATACCGTATCGACGAAGTAATCCAACTTGCCGCCGTGGGCGATGACCGCTTGGCCGATATGGACCAATTCGGTCGCGCCTTCGCCGATCACATGGACCCCTAACAGTTCACGGGTGTCGCTATGAAAGAGCAGTTTTAGCATGCCGACGGTGTCGCCGATGATTTGGCCTCGAGCGATCTCCCGATAGCGGGCTATCCCGATCTCATAGGGAACGCCGTCGCGCGTAAGCTCGTCTTCGTTGCGTCCGACCATCGAAATTTCCGGGATCGTGTAGATTCCGTACGGCAATAGATGCGAGGATGTCTCGCAGACGAGACCGAAAGCATGGCAGGCGGCATGACGGCCTTGTTGCATCGAAGTCGACGCGAGGGCGGGAAATCCCACTACGTCGCCGGCCGCGTAAATGTGCGGCACGGCAGTCTGAAAATTCTCGTTGACTTTCAACCGGCCGCGCTCGTCGGGTTCGATGCCGACCTGTTCCAGCCCCAGATTCTTCGTCGCGCCTACGCGGCCTGCGGAATAAACCAGCAGCGGCGAGCGAATTTGTTTGCCGCTCTTGAGGTGGAGCACGACGGATTTGTCGGCGCCGATGGAAACGCCGACTACCTCTTCATTCAGGCGCAGTGTCACGCCGATATTGCGCATTTGATATTGGAGCGATTCGATAATTTCGCTATCGACGAACTCAAGCAGCCGCGGCCGCCGCTCCACCAGCACGACCGGAATGCCGAGCGTTGCCAAGATGCAAGCATATTCGCAGCCAATGACGCCGCCGCCGACGATCGTCAATGACTTCGGCAGCTGTTTGAGCGATAGCAGGCCATCGCTATCGATGACGCTCTCATCGTCAAATGGAACTCCCGGCGGGTGGGCCGTTTCGGTGCCCACGGCGATGACGATGTAGTCGGCCGTGTGTTCGTTCGACTCGGATTCCTGCTTGATCGAGATGCGATGAGGATCGATCAGGGACGCGGTGCCGACGATGAAATCGACGGAGTTTCTGATCAATTGGTTCTGAATGATTTCCTGTTCGGCTTTGACCACATGATCGCAACGCTGGGCGAGGTCTTCGAAAGTGATATCTTTCTTGACCCGGTAGCTGGCGCCATAGAGATTGCGCTGGCGAAAGCCGGAAAGAAACATCACCGCTTCGCGCAGCGATTTGCTGGGTATAGTTCCCGTATTGATGCAAATGCCGCCGGCGACTTTTTTACGTTCGATGACCCCTGCCTTTTTACCGATTTTAGCGGCCTGGATGGCCGCCTTCTGGCCAGCAGGCCCGGAACCGATCACCAACATATCGTAATGCGCCATGCTTCTATCCTAGCTTCTGGAAACTTTTATAATCGCTGTACCTGATTGCCGTCTTTCAGTTTCTCGTAGGCTCGCAGACCGATCGCGACGTCCATGATACCCGTTCCTTGAAGTTTGAATAAAGTGATTTGGCGATCGTCCGTGCGGCCTGCAACTCGGCCAAGTAGCAAGCTTGATATCTCATGAACTTGGTCCCAGTTAATGACCCGATCTCTGACTGCCCGAAAAATATCGCTCTCGTTGACGCAAACGGTTTCCTTGGAAGTTACAAAAATCGCGTCGGCCCGGCGGATCGCGGTCTCATCGATCTCCTGTCGCTTCCGAGTCTTGTCGCCGTTGGCAATCGAAGTAACGTGAGTTCCCGCGTTCAACTGGCTGCCGTCAAAAACCGACGCCTTTGAATCGGTCGCCGTAATGACAATATCGGCGTTTTCCAATGCTTCTTCAGCGTTCAACGCTGCTTGGACGGGAATTCCAAGCTCGCCGCCGAGTTTCACGGCGAATGACTCGCGGTGCTTTGGACTTGGGCTGAAAACCCACACTTGCGTCAAGTTTCTGACGGCGGCGACCGCTTTGAGTTGGCTTTCCGCGTGGACGGCGCTGCCGAACACAGCCACCCGATTAGCGTTTGCTCGGGCCAAATACTTGGCGCCGATGGCCCCCGCCGCAGCCGTCCGATTTTCATTCATGGCGCAATCTTGAAATAAAATAAGCGGCGCGCCAGTTTCGACACTGTACAAAATCACCGTTTCATGATGGATGCGGCGATCTAGATCGGTCTGCAAATAGGCTCCCATAGCGCCATGCACGGAGCCCGGTAGGAGCCCAAAGATCATTCGATTGGGATGATGAATCCTGCGCCGCGGCAACTCGAAACCGCGGCCCAGCGCGACCTCTTTAAGCGTGTCCTCGACCGCCTCGATCATTTCGTTCATCGAGAGGATCTGGTTGATCGGGGTATCTTTTAAATAGAGCATGTTCGTTCGCGAAGAAATTGCGTTGAGTATTGCTTTTGGATTCGATTCGCTAATCTTGATGTGTGAACGTACGGGGCTGTGTATTAACTGTAGCGCACGGGTGTCGAAAGGGTCAACTCGACCGATGGTCAATTATTGTTAAGCGCTGGTTAAGTCGACGCGTGCGAGATTCACGATCGGCTTGGATTCAACCGATATTCGCAATAACGCGCGTACCGGGACATGCCATAGCTGGAGAGCCAGTAGACAATAGCGATGAAAAGATAAAGCTCAAAAGGCCGGATTTCTCGGTTATTCACAATCTGCGCGGCTTTGGTGAGATCGACGTAACCGATGATCGATGCGAGCGATGTGTCTTTGAGCAAGCACGATGAATTGGGTGACTAGAGCGGGAATCATATTGCGCAGGGCTTGGGGCAAGATCACGTGCCGCATCATCTGCCCGTGTGCGAGTCCGGTGGCGGTAGCGGCCTCGACCTGTCCGCGCGGCACGGACTGGATGCCGGAACGCACGATCTCCGCCAAATAAGCCGCTTCGAACATCACGAATGCGGTGAGCGCGACGCTGTATTCAGGGAGCGACTTTCCCATCAGCGCGGGAACGATGAACCAGAACCAAAAGATGACCATCACGAGCGGCACGCCGCGAAAAAATTCCACATAAGCGGCCGCAGCAAGATAAAGCCACCGGGCGCGGGCCAAGCGGGCCAAACCAATCGCTGTGCCGAGAATGAATCCGAGAACAATCGCCGGGATGGCGAGGCGCAACGTTCCGCCGGCGAACGCACCGAAGCCGAGGAAGCCTTGAAGCATCAGGAAAGCGAAGTTATTAGCGATTACCTGGAAATCCATTTCACGATACTCCAGTGTTTCCCCGTGTGATCATGCCGGGTATGGCGGTTTGTCGCTCGATACGCGCCATGACCGCGGAGATCGTCAAACAAAGAACAAGATAAATAACGGTTCCCGCGGCGAGAGCTTCGAAAGCCTTGGCGCTGTAGGTTTCGATCTGGCGGACTTGAAAAGTCAACTCGGCGACGCCGATGGTCAGCGCCACGGAAGAGTTCTTTAAAAGATTTAACGTCTCGTTGGTCGCCGGCGGCACGATCAAGCGGAAAGCAATAGGAAGGATGACCAGGCGGTAGGCTTGCGCCGTTGTCAAACCTGTGGATGCCGCTGCTTCGAACTGAGTCTTCGGAATCGCGCCGATCCCCGAGCGAATCACCTCGGAGAAGCGGGCGCCGTGATACACGCCGAGAGCGAATGCGCCGGCCCAGAATTCAGCGCCGTGATCGAGCAGCCAGTCTTGCAGCGCCTGCGGCAAGAACGGCGGCACGCCGAAGTACCAAAAAAACATCCAAACGAGCAAAGGCACATTGCGGAAGAACTCGACGTAGCCGGCCGCAAGCCAGCGCAAGGGTAATATCGGCAGGGTGCGAAGCGCGCCGGAAAGAATCCCGAGTGCGGCGGCGATGAACCAGCCGACCAACGAAATCTCCAGCGTCATGAATACCCCGTGGAGCAGCCAAGCGCCGGTTTGCCCGCTCCAAAGAACGCTCCAATTGAAGTGGTAATTCATTCGAAAAAGGCATTACGCAACAGGCATTAGGCAATAGCAAGAATCCGGTTCGGTGATTTCTGCTATTGCCTGCTGCCTAATGCCTGTTGCCTACTTCGGTACCACTTGCATTTGCAGGAACCGCTTGATTTCAGCGGTCATTGGGTAGGGTACTTCGCCTTTGGCACCAAACCATTTGTCGTAGATCTCAAAGTAGAGGCCGGAGGCGATCGCGTTCATCAAACCGGCGTTCACAGCTTGGCGAAAGTCAGAATCATTCTTGCGCATCGCCATGCCGTACGGTTCATAGGAAAAGAACTCGCCGACCACGGCGTAATCGTCGGGTTTAGGCGCTTTCGCGCGCAGACCGGCCAATTGAATGCCGTCGTTGGTATAGGCTTGAACCTGTCCTTGAGCCAATGCTTGAAACGCCGCGGGCTGGTCGGGAAATTCAAGAAGCTTGGCGTTGGGCACGCGCTCGCGAATAAGTTTGGCATTCGTCGATCCTTGCTGCGCCGCTATGCGCTTGCCCGCGATCGATTGCAAGCCTTTAATCGGGCTGCCTTTCTTGACGAGAAATTGCGCGCCGGTGGCGAAGAAGGTCAAACTGAAATCAACTTGGTCGCGCCGCGATTGCGTGTCGGTCATGGTTTCGGCGATCAGATCGACGGCGTTCGACGTCAAAAGCGGGATTCGCGTCTGCGGCGCCGACTCTTTCTTTTCCAATTTGATTTGTTTGTTGAGTTTTTGATTGAGCACGGGAAGTATCGCTTTTTCGACCAAATCGATTGAGAAGCCGACCCACTCATTGCTCTTATTGACGTAAGCAAAAGGCGGCGAGCCGGTGCGCGTGCCGATAACGAGCACGGCGCTTCTATCGATTTTTTCCAGCGTGGTTTCCGCCCGGCTCAAGCTATAGCCGGCAAAAACACTGAAGAGCGCGATAAGCCACAAGGAACGAATTCGCTTCATGTTGTTTTCCTCAATGTGAGAGAATTTTGCTCAGAAATTGTTGCGCTCTGGAAGATTCCGGCGCGGCAAAAAATCTTTCCGGATCATTGGCTTCGATGATTTGTCCCTGATCCATGAAAACGACGCGGTGTGCAACACGCCTGGCAAAACCCATTTCATGGGTCACCACCACCATCGTCATGCCGTCGCGAGCCAAGTCGGTCATGACCTCCAATACTTCGTTGATCATTTCAGGATCCAACGCGGAGGTAGGCTCATCGAACAGCATGACTTTCGGCGCCATCGCGAGCGCCCGCGCGATGGCGACCCGCTGCTGCTGACCGCCGGAAAGATTGGCGGGGAAGACATCGGCTTTGTCGGGGATCCCGACCCGGTCGAGAAGCGCCTTAGCGATTTTTTCCGCTTCCTTTTCGGCGAGGCCTTTTACTTTCACCGGTGCCAAGGTGATATTGCGGAGCACGGTCATGTGCGGATAGAGATTGAACGATTGGAAGACCATGCCGACATTGGTGCGCAGCCGCACGGCATCGAGTTTGGCGTCGCTCAAAGACAAGCCGTCGACGATGATATCGCCGGATTGAATCGTCTCGAGCCGGTTGATGCAGCGAATCAAGGTGCTTTTGCCGCTGCCACTCGGGCCGCAGACCACGACGACATTTCCCGCCTCGACGGTGAGATCAATGTCCTTGAGGACGTGAAGCGAGCCGAACCACTTATTGACCTTGCGAAACTCGATCACGATTATCGAACGCGCTGCGCCTGACAAGATTGCAAATTGATGAGCGGCATACTATATGAACAACGGGTTTTTGCAACACGACGCAACAAAGTCAGCGGTCACCGTCGACGATTCGCACTTGCGGCAACGCTATCGCCGCAGATTCGCATCCGCACTTGACTGGTTCGGATCGCCAGGTTCTCACCCGACATGAATTTCTATTTGGTTCGACACGGGGACGCAGTCGCCGCGGTGGAAAACGCCGAGCGTCCGCTCTCGCGGATAGGCCGCGAACAGGTTCAACGCGCCGCGCGCGAGATGCTGGAGCGCGGAAGTGAAGTCTCGCGGATCTATCATTCGGGAATTCTGCGCGCCAAGCAGACCGCAGAGATCCTTGCCAAAGCGTTCCCGCCAAACTTGGCGGTGGAACAGCACGCCGGCTTATTGCCCGAAGATGATCCGGCGGTTGTCAAAGCCGAGCTTGACGCCGCCGAGTGTTCAATCATGCTGGTCGGACACTTGCCATATCTGAAGCGGCTTGCGGCCCTGCTCATCAGCGGCGATCCTGAACGCGCTGTCGTCGATTTTCTGCCCGCGACTGTGCTCTGCTGTTCTAAGGCGCACGGACGCTGGAAAATCAATTGGATATCAGGCGCGCCGGAAACTTGAAGCATAGTTGACCGGCGCAAGGGGATGGTTTAAAAGAAACAACAGACGCGAAGGGCAGCTGAAAGGTAAATACGATGGCCTCCGAGACACTGACGATTACCGACAACCGAACCGGCAAACAATACGAGATTCCGATTAAAAACGGCGCCATCAAGGCGACCGATTTGTTTCAGATCAGAATCACGGAAGATGACGGCATTGTCAGTTACGATCCGGGGTTCATGAATACCGCGTCGTGCCAAAGCAAGATTACCTATATCGATGGCGACCGCGGCATTCTTCGCTACCGCGGCTATCCGATCGAGCAGATCGCCGAAAAGAGCACCTACTTAGAAACCGCCTATTTGGTGCTTTATGGTGAGCTGCCGAACAAAGCGCAGCTCGAAGAGTGGAACCACAACATCACTTATCATTCGATCATCCACGAAAATATAAAAAAACTGATCGATGGCTTTCATCACGACGCCCATCCCATGGGGATATTGGTCAGCACTGTGGGCGCGCTCTCGACATTTTATCCCGAAGCCAAAAAGATATTTGACGTCAAGTCCCGACACGATCAGACTTACCGGTTAATCAGTAAAATGCCGACGCTTGCGGCTTTTGCCTACCGTCATAGTCTCGGATTGCCCTATTCGTATCCGGACAACGATTTGAGTTACACGGGTAATTTTCTCAACATGCTTTTCAAGATGACGGAGCTCAAATACAAGCCGAATCCGGTGCTCGAGCGGGCCCTCGATATTCTTTTCATCTTGCACGCGGACCATGAACAGAATTGCAGCGCCAACGCCATGCGCAGCGTCGGCAGCTCGCAGGCCGATCCCTATTCGGCGGTCGCCGCCGCCGCAGCGGCTCTCTATGGACCGCTGCACGGAGGGGCGAACGAAGCGGTGCTGCGGATGCTCATGGAAATCGGCGCCAAGGACAAAGTTCCCGAATTTATTAAAAAGGTCAAAGGCGGGGAAGGGCGCTTGATGGGCTTCGGCCATCGCGTCTATAAGAACTACGATCCGCGCGCCAAGATCATCAAAGAGGTCGCCGACCAGGTTTTTGAAGTCAAAGGGCGCAATCCATTGCTCGACATCGCGCTCGAGCTCGAACGCATTGCGCTCTCCGATGACTACTTCATCAAGCGCAAACTCTATCCGAATGTCGACTTCTATTCAGGATTAATCTATCAGTCGATGGGGCTGCCGATGGATATGTTTCCCGTGCTTTTTGCGATTCCGCGCACCTCGGGCTGGATCGCTCAATGGGAAGAAATGTTAACGGATCCGGACCAGAAGCTGGCCCGCCCCAAACAAGTTTATTTGGGCGCCGAGATACGCGATTACGTCCCGATGGAGAAACGTTCGTAAACTTTTAGCGCAGCACGCCTCGCAGACCTTCCAGCCAGATCCTAAGCCTTTGGCCGATCAACAGCCGTGACGTCGTCAGACCGTTAAATTCCATTAAGGCGCGCACCTCTAGGCCGTAAGAGCGCGCGATCGAGAAAAGCGTCTCGCCTCTTTTCACTTCGTGGGTGACGACTTGTGTCGGTTCCGTGTTTTTCTCGACCGGCTTTTCGATCGTTTTCGCAAGAAGAATGGACGCCTTTCCTACCGGCACCTTAATACGAAAACTCTGCTCGCCGGGCGGCGTCATATCACGCAAGAGCGCGGGATTGAGATCGCGAAGATCCGGGATATCGGTTTCCGCTGATTGCGCGAGCGCCGCGAGCTTCATCGGCGCTTTCAACTCCACTTCTTCATAATCCAGCGCCGCCTCGTAGCGCACATCATTCAAGCCGTACTTGCTCGGGTCCATGGCGATCAGCGAGATGGCGACGAACTTGGGCACGAAGTTGTGCGTTTCTTCGGTGAGCTGAGTTTTCGTTTTGATATGCCAAAAATCTTTTGCGCCGCTCTGTTGTAACGCCTTGTCGACGTTTCCCGGACCGGCGTTGTAAGCGGCCGTGGCCAAATACCAGCGGCCGTAGTAGTCGTGCAGGTCTTTCAAATAAGCCGCCGCGGCGCGCGTCGATTTGACCGGATCGCGCCGTTCATCGACCCACTCGTCAATGCGCAAGCCATAGCGGCGCGCGGTCGTCGCGATGAATTGCCACAGACCGACGGCGCCGTTGCGTGACGTTGTATTGACGACAAACTCACTCTCGAGCAACGCCAGATAACCGAGTTCTTCCGGCAACCCTTCTTGGCTGAGCACTTTCGCGATCATCGGCAGGTACTTGCCGGAGCGACCGAGTAGCTGCTGAAAGCGAATTTTTCCTGTCGTCGAATAATATCTCACAAATTGACGCACCTTCGGATTTTCGACGACTTCTTTGGAGAATTGCAGCCGGCGGCGCTCCTTCGGCTGATCGACGGCTTTTTCCAAATCTCTTTCCAGCAATTCCAACAAGCGATTATCGGTGCGCAAGCTCGGCGGAGACTGCGCCGCCGGCGCAGATGATTTTGATGTTTGCGCGGGCTTTTCCGCGCTTTCCACGCGCTCCGACTGGGGTTCAACCGGCTCGAGCAGTGGGCTGGGTTTCACCTCGCGCGCTGGAGTGAGTGGATTTTGCTCGTCGGTCACGGATGGTTCAATTACGCTGGCGGATAAATTGGACGAAGAGGGACCGGTTGCCGAGTCAGAAAGACCACTAACGTCGGTTTCGGCTTGCGGGAACGGGACCGTCGTCGTCGTGCGAGGATACAAACGCTCGGTCGACGAACATCCGAAAATTCCAGTAACTCCTAAGAAGAGCGCAAATATAACTTTGACCGCTCGCATAGCGAGAAACCTAAGAACTCCCGCAGAGTAATGGAATCGCGTTATTCGTGCAAGAGTTTTCCGGCGAAAAAATTGAATCGACGATCTTTGGCGGTAATAGTTGCTCGTATCTCGATGGCCGCGGCGACCACAAATATTTTTTCATGGCAGTGGTTGGCGGAAGAAATTATTTCAGTTTTACGCTTCTTTCTTCGTCACGGAGGCATTCGAGCGCAGCAAAGAATTTTTTTGAATGTTCTGCGCGAGTCGGCAGCAAAATTTGCTTGACAAGCAGTCTTCAAAGTCACTAGATTCCAAACCATTTCTTACAAGACGATCTTTATGTGAGATGTTTTTGTCTGGATCTACATCGAGGAGTGAGTTTTTGCCGCAGCGCCAAAAATATTCCGTTCATGTACAAACGACTGTAATCATCGCTTTGATCGCCGGCATCTCTTGCGTCGTCGAAGCCCAGACGTTTCAGTGGCCACAGATTGTCGCTGCGGCAAAGAAAGAAGGAAAGGTGGTCGTTTCAATACCAGCGGGCGCCGAATTGAGGAAGAGCTTGAAGGAGGTTTTTGAGAAGCGTTACGGCATCGAGTTGGAGCTCTTTACGGGCCGTGGCGCAGCCGTCGCCAAGAAAATTGCCGACGAGTTTAGAGCGGGGCTTCGACTCACCGATGTCCATACGGGTGGATCGGGGCCAATTATTTTTGGTTTGGCCGGCATGCTCGAGCCGGTCGAAGCGCAATTCATTCTTCCCGAAGTCAGGGAAGTGAAAAACTGGTGGGGCGGCCATATGTACGTGGATAAAACCAAGCGCTATGGCTATTCATTCCTCGCCTTTGTTCAGGACGCCCTCTGGTACAACAGCGATCTCGTGAAACCGGAAGAGTTGCGCTCGCTCGACGATCTTTTGCATCCCAAGTGGCAAGGCAAGATTGGCTACAGCGATCCGCGGCGCGGCGGCGCTGGACAAGGCAACTGGACTTTCTTGTGGAAAACCAAGGGTGAAGAATTTCTCAAGAAGCTCGTGCAGCAACATTTGCTGATCATGACCGAAGAGAGACCGCTTGCCGAAGCCTTGGCGAAGGGTACTGTAGCTCTCACCATCGGTCTGGACATCGACAATTTCGTGTCCTTCGTGAAGGCTGGACTTCCGGTCAAGCCGCTGCCGCAACTCAAAGACGGCATTTATCCTGTTACTGGTTCCGGCGTGCTCGCGGTGATCAAGGATCCGCCTCATCCCAACGCCGCCAAGCTCTTCGTCAATTGGCTGTTGAGTAAAGAAGGACAGGAGACCTATCAAAATGCCATCGGCGAACCGACGCGGCGTCTCGATGTCGAGGTGCCGAAAGAACCCTATGCGGTCAGGCCGGCGCGGGAATTCATGAGCGTGGAGCAATATCATCGCCTCGAGAGTCACACCGAAGAAAAGCAAGACACGGTTCGCAAGCCGGCGTTAGCCGCGGCGGAGCGCTTGATCATGCGATGAATCTCAATTGGGAAAATAGACAAATGGTGCATCATGAGCGACAACGAAGAACTCAAAGATAAATTATCCACCGCGGTGCAAATCCTGCGGTGGGAATTGGCGGACATGTGGGGCCATGTGAGCTGTCGCTCGCCGCGGGGCGATAGTTTTCTCATCATGCCGATGCGCCCGCCCTTCGACCCCGACCTTGCTGACGATGAAATCCTCGAATACGATTTCGACGGCAAAAAGATTTCCGGCCGGCGCGATCCGCCGGCGGAAATCTTTTTCTTCACATCATTATTTCGAAAACGTCCGGATACCGGTGCCGTGATTCACTGTCATCCGCCGGTGGCCGTTTCCCTGATCGCGACCGGCAAGAAAATCGTGCCGATCCATCAGCATTCGATCAAGTTCGGCAAGGGAGTGCCCGTCAGTCCATGGCTTTACGGCACCTATCAAGAAGACGGCGAGCGAGCGACCAAGGCGATGGGACAGAGTTTCGCGCTGATGATGAAAGGGCATGGGGCGAACGTTATCGGCAATACGATCCAAGAAGCTTGCCTGAACACCGTCCACCTGGAGCGGACGGCAAAGATGCTTCTGTGGGCACAGAGTGTCGGGAAAGCGAGTCCGATTCCTCGGGCCGTGGTAAAGAAATATGAGCAAGTCGAGGCGGAGCGAGTGACGGCAAGAGGTCCGAGGCCGCCGCGCTCCCCGGAATGGAATTTTTACGAACGGTTGATCAAACGCGGCGAGCGCTGGAATACCTGGTGACATCTCGGCGCTCCAAAAATATCTCTCTGCTTTTCTCCTTCCACAGGGCGGTTTATTTTCTCGCGCTTGCCATTCTCTTCGAATGCGGTGCCGCCCTTGCCGCGAGCGCCGGTCCGTCCCAAGAAGAATGGGACCGAACGATTAAGGCCGCGGAGAAAGAAGGACAACTGACGCTGTACGCAAACGAAGGGATCGAGGGCAGCGTCAACGATTTTCAAAAACGATTTCCAAAGATCAAAGTCATTCTGATTGCAGGACGCTCCGGCCAGCTGGTGACGCGGTTGATGGCGGAAAGAAGAGCCGGAAAATTTCTCGCGGACATAGCGAAGCTTGGCACCGGATCGGCGTCGGCACTTTATCGAGCCCGGCCGTTTCCGCTGCAAGCCGTCGACGGCAACCTCGTTTTGCCCGAGGTCACGGATAAATCAAAATGGTGGCAGGGGAAACATCAATACGCCGACCCCGACGGCAAATATATCTTGTCGCCATGCGTCAGCGTGCACATCGACATGGTGTCGTACAACACCGAGCTCGTGAAACCCGCGGATCTGACGTCCTATGGCGATATTCTCAATCCGAAGTGGAAGGGGAAAATCGGCTCCATGGACCCGCGCGCGGCCGGCGGTCGCGAGGGTGGCAGGCTGATTTACTTTCACCCGGAGCTCGGACCGCAATTTCTCAAGCGCCTGTTGACCGAAATGGATCTGGTGCTGAGCCAGGACCCGCGGCAGGCGGTGGATTGGCTCGCGCAAGGGAAACTGGCTTTCCTGCTTTTCACTTCTCCGCGTGAAGTCTTGCGAGCGAAAGAACAAAAGCTGCCGGTGGATATTTTGGATCCGCGGCGTATGAAGGAAGCGCCGGTCGTCGAGACGGCCGCTTCCAGTTTCATGCTGATGGACCAGCCCACGGATCCCAACGCGGCGAAACTTTTTCTCAATTGGCTGATGTCGCGGGAAGGTCAGATCTCTTTTCAGAAGAGTCAGGGAAGCTGTGATTCGGCAAGAATCGACATTCCAAAAGACGACGTGCCGCCGCTTTCACGCCGTAAAGACGGCGTGCCATACTTTCGGCTGTGGGATACTGAGTGGATGGACGTGGATGAAGTGCAGAAGTTTCTCGATGCGTCATTAAAGGGAACAAAGGCCGCTAGGTGAACGAGTTACTGCGGCGCGAACGAAAGACCTAGGAAACGAGGTTTCGCTTTACAAAGCGAAGGAAAAAAAGCTACTCTCTGCACGGCGTAAAGCAAACGAAGCCAAAGGAGGTCGGGTATGCTGCAAGAGATTTTTCTAGGGGAGAAGCTCAAATGGCCGGAACCGTTTCGGTGCGCAGTCAATCTGGTATTCAACTACCAAGGAGCCGAGGGGTTGGAGCCGGATTCGAAAGGCCGCATCGACGCCGAAGAGTACGCCCGGCGCGAATATGGACCGCGGGTGGGAATCTGGCGAGTCTTGCGGGTATTGGAGAAATATAATCTTAAGGCGACGTTTGTCATCTGCGGCGCCTTGGCGGAGCGATTTCCGGACACGGTTCGAGCGATCCATGCCGCCGGTCATGATGTTGCGGGGCATGGCTATCACCACGAAAAGGCCTGGAGGCTGACGCCGGAAGAAGAAGTTGAAACCATGCGCAAGACGGTCGAGGTTTTAACCAGTTTGACGGGCGAAAAGATCAACGGCTGGCGCTGCTGCTTCCAGAGTCATCTCACTCCCGACTTGGGCATTGGTCAAGGGTTTATTTGGAATAGCAATTCCTTTTCGCACGATCTGCCATATCTCCTGAAGGACGGCGACCGCATCATCGTCGAAGTGCCGCGCCAACCGTTTGGCGACATGTTTATTTTTCAAGGTGGGAAAACCGCCGATCCCGACGACGCGCTATCCATCTGGAAGAAATCGTTCGACACGTTCTATGCGGAATCCAGATCGTTCCACACCTATTGCCAGTTTTCATTGCACCCGTTTCTGGTCGGCCGACCGGGCCGGATCGAGGTCTTCGATGAGCTGATGGCTTACGTGAAGAAGCACGAAGGCATCTGGTTTGCGACCACGGAAGAAGTGGCGAGGCGAGTGCTCGAGTGCGCTGGAATCAAACCGTCGTCAGGCGTGAGCTACGGAGCGCGCGCGATGGCGATGAAATAGCAGCGCGGCCAGCGTTCGATTTTGTCTCATTAAACCCCGAATCCTGTGACGGAGCCGCGCCAGCGGCTCCGTCACATCACAATCATCAACAGATTATGCCTGCCGGTTGGTCGCTATCGCGCCCCGCGGCAATTTTTGCGCGCGACCGGCTCATACCATCAAGCAGATGAGATTCTCGACTAGCACTGCCACTGGCGTTGTGAGACAGATTCGTAAATCCAGGAGAAGAGCATGACGAAGACAATAGTTTCTCTGTTCCCAATGGTCGTGGCAATTTTTGTCATGTCGCAGCCAGCATCCGCCGCCGAATGGCGCGGCGAATGGGAGACGGCGCTGCAAAAGGCCAAGGCCGAGGGCAAGATTGTATTGGCGATTCCGCCCAGCGCTGAATTGAGAAAGGAGCTGGAGCCCTTGTTGAAACAAAAATTCGGCATCGATGCCGAGCTACTGGTGTCGCGCGGCGCGGATTCGGCGAACCGGATCTCGTCAGAGTATAACGCCGGCGTGCGCACCATCGACGGTTTGATTCAAGGAACGACGACGGCGATGTCCCTGCAAGACAATGGCATGTTGGACGCCGTGAGCGCCTATATGATTTTACCTGAGGTGAAAGATCCCAAAAACTGGTGGGGCGGCCATATCTGGAACGATAACCTAAAGACCAATCGTTTCCTTTATTCATTCGTCGCCAACGCGGGCACTGAAGGGTTGTTCTACAATGCCGATTTGGCGAAGGCGGATGAGGTACGCTCTTTCGACGATCTTCTGAATCCCAAGTGGAAGGGCAAAATCGGTTTGAACGATCCGCGCATCGGCGGTTCGGGAATCTCGCTGTGGTCTTTTATGTGGGAGATCAAGGGCGAGGATTACCTTAAGAAGCTCGTGCAGCAAGATCTTTTCCTGAGCCGCAATCTTCGACAGGTCGCGGATGCGCTTGCAAAAGGAAAACTCGCGGTGACCATCGGCCTCGGCCGATCCGAGTATGAGCCATTTCTTAACGCCGGCCTGCCGATCAAAGAACTTCCGACTCCCAAAGAAGGGCTGCCGGCGAGCAGCGGCTACGGCGTGCTTGGGATCGTCAAGAATCCGCCCCATCCGAATGCAATGAAAGTGTTCGTCAACTGGTTTCTCGGCAAAGAAGGCCAAGAGTTTTACGCGAAGGTCATGAAGCAGGGAACGCGACGTTTAGACGTGGATACGAAATGGATGAGCCAGATCGGTGTCGATGCCGCCAAGGACGTCATGACTCTTACGGACTATCACAGGTTGCGCAACCATCTAGAGGATAAAGTCATCAAAGTTCGCCGGCCGGCGGCCGAGTTTGCCGAAAAGATTCTCAGCAAATGAGTCAGACGATAGTCTCCCCGTTCGGCAACACATCGAGATCGAAATATTTTCTGTTGGTATCTCAGGGCGTTTTTACTCTTGAGATTTTAGAAAAGTTTCACAACGACGATTCCCCAATGCCAAGCGAAATTCGCTTGACAACCCCTCTTCAAAGTCACTAGATTCCAAATCGTTTCCAAATATATTCAAATTAATCGTTGGTTCGACCGGCAAAAGCCACGAGCTTCGCGGAGGATCGCATGAAGTCGACGATGACGATTTTTATCTCTTTGGTTTCGCTGGTGTTGGTTTTACCGCTCCGCGCCGCCGAGACCGCCAAATATCCCACGCCGCGATTTCCGTCCTACGTCAAGCCGCCAAAGTCGATCGAAGACATCATGCCGTTTGCCCGCGCGGCGGTGCGTCAGACCGGCGGCCGCACACCGCTGGGTTTGGTCGAAAAGGGAACGCTGATCGGACTCGTCACCGAAGCCGTTGCCGACGATACCGTGCTGCAAGCGATCGTGCGCGCCTATAAAGAACGCGGCGTCGAAGTGCGCATTATCCCCGAATACGAGCTTGCGGGCGTCAGCCGCGAGGAGGTGTTGAAAGCGATCAAAGCGAACAAATGGTACACGTCGGAACTTGGCTATATGGAGATTAAACCGTGGATCACGCAGCGCTTCGCCGATCCCGAGGTGCCGAAGAAATGGCTCAAGGAACGGCGCCCGGATATCTATAAGGCAATGTTTTCGCGCGACGACGAAGTGATTACGCCGGCGCACAAAGAAATTTTCGGCAAACTGGCGCAGAGAAATATGGGCGCTTTGCTGGAGAAATATTTGGATGCTCATCCAGAAATCAAAGGCGTCTTCTGGCGCCGCGGCGGCCGGCCAAACACCCGCAAAGCGATGGGCAAACAGGGCGAAAAACTGCTCGGCAACTTCATCTTCGACAATCACTGGGAGCTGATGAACAAAGCGGCGACGTTTCCCGGCGACGTTTGGAAGCTTGCCGAAGAGCGCGTGATCGAATCGTTCGGTTGGGTCGATCAGGTTCAGGTGACCGATCCGGAGGGCACCAACTTCACCTTTTCATTGACCGAGAAAGAAGCGGAGGCGTGGGGAGAAGGAGCTTATCAGCAGGGTCATCTTTATCTATACCCGACTCAGGCGACGCGCGGGTTTCCTTATTCCAAAGTCGATTATCCTGCTTGGAGCAAACATTGGCTTGCGCCCGTGCTGATCAAAGTCAACGGTGTGTTCGCCGGCACCAATAACCATTATGGCGCCTATCCGAGAATCGAAGTGACGGTCAAAGACGGTGTCGTGAGCGAGGTCAAGGGTGGCGGCATTTACGGCGATCTATGGCGCGAATTTTTAAAGTACCCAAACATCAACGAGGCACAGTATCCGTTTATGCCGCAAAAAGGCTACTGGTGGCTGCACGAAGCCGGCTTGGGAACCAATCCGAAATTTTTCAAGCGCCCGGATGAAAACATGGAAGGCAACAATATCTCCGAGCGCAACAACGCCGGCGTGATTCACTGGGGCTTCGGTTTGAACATGTTGCACGGGCCCAAAGAGGCGCTGCTGCCGAAAGAGTGGACCGAATTTACCAAGACGGCGAATTTGCCGGACGATCATGGCTGGCATATTCACAATCTGCTGCCGACCTACCGCGTGAAAGTGCGCGGCACGAAGAGTAGCTGGATCACGCTCATCGACAAAGGCGAGCTGACCGCCTTCAAGAGTCCCGAAGTTCGCGCCCTGGCCTCGCGTTACGGCGACCCGCGCGATGTGCTTGAGCGACGATTGGGCGCCGCATCTGCCGGGCATCAACGCGCCGGGCAAGTATGAAGACTACGCAAAAGATCCGTGGAAAACGATCTCCGGCGTGATCAACCGAATTCAATCTGGGAGTTACGAGGGATTCTATCCGCCGATTAAACCGAAACAATGAAAATCGTTCCAATCGTTCAAAACGTTCAAGCCGTTCAAATCGTTTAGAGAAAATAAGCGCCAAACTTAGGGAGACGGCGATGAAATATCTTTTTGCGATAGCGATGATCTTGTTCGGCAGTTTTCAATCTGCCGGCGCGGCGGAAAGTAAAAAATATCCCGCGCCGCGTTTTCCCTCGTATTTGAAGCCGCCGAAATCCATCGACGACATCATGCCTTTTGCGCGCGCGGCGGCACGCCAAACCGGCGGCCGCACGCCGTTGGGCCTGGTCGAAAAAGGCACGGCCGCGCTTATCGTCACTGAAGTCGGCGCCGATCCGATGGTGATGCAGGCGATCAAGAGAGCGTACGAGGAGCGCGGCGTCAAGACTTACATCGTCGGCGAGCACGAGCTTTTGGGCGTGAACAAAGAAGAAGCGCTGAAGGCGATTCACGCCATGCACTGGTTTACTTCGGAGCAGGGCTATATGGAAGTGCGCCGCTGGATCGATGATCTGTTCGTCGATCCCGAAGTACCGAAAAAATGGCTCAAAGAGCGCCGCCCGGATCTCTACAACGCGATTTACACCAAGGGTGACGAAGTCCCGCAAAAGCAACGCGAGCTGGCCAAACAGTTCGGCGGGCCGAACGTCGCCGAGGCGATGATCAAATATCTGGATCAGCACCCCGACATCAAAGCGGTCTTCTGGCGCCGCGGCGGCCGACCACGCACGGCGCGTTTGCTCAAGCAGCATAGCGCAAAATTTTACGGCAATTATATTTTCGACAACCGCTACGAGCTGATGAACAAAGCGTCGACGTTCCCAGGCGACGTCTGGCGTCTGGCGGAAGAGCGCGTGCTCGAGTCGCTCGCGTGGCTCGACCGCGTCGAAGCATTCGATCCCGAAGGCACGAACATGTCCTTCGAATTGACCGAAGAGGAAGCGAAGACTTGGGCGTCGGGCGCCTACAATCAAGGGCATTTGTTCATGTCGCCCTATCAGGCGACGGGACGATTTCCTTTTTCCGTCGTTGACTATCCGGCGATTCAAAAGAAATGGAACGCGCCGCTGCAGACCAAAGTCAACGGTGTATTCGCCGGCACGAGCAACCACGCCGGCTCTTATCCACGCATCGAAGTTTACGTCAAAGACGGCTATGTGACGGAGGTCAAAGGCGGCGGCGTCTACGGCGAGCTGTGGCGCGAGTTTCTCAAGTATCCCAAAATCAACGAGCTGACCTATCCTTATCAAGAAAAGCCGGGCTACTGGTGGTTCTACGAAGCAGGGCTCGGCACCAACCCAAAGTTTTTCAAGCGGCCCGATGAAAACATGGAAGGCAACAATCAATCGGAGCGAAACAACGCTGGCGTGATTCACTGGGGCTTTGGTGGCAGCGTGATTCATGATCCCGACAAGCCGGAAGAATCGAAGGCGTGGATCGATTTCCCCAAACAGAACGGTTTGCCGAAGGACCACTGGTGGCATATCCACAACACGCTGGTGACCTATCGCGGGCGGGTGCACGGCACGAAGAACACTTGGATAACGATCATCGATAAAGGCGAGCTTACGGCATACAAGAGTCCGGAGATTCGCGCCTTGGCATCGCGCTACGGTGATCCCAACGAAGTGCTGGCGGAAGATTGGGTGCCGCATCTGCCGGGTATCAACGCGCCGGGGAAATACGAGGACTATGCCAAGGATCCCTGGAAGACGTTTATGGAAGTCATGAAAAAAGTGAATGCCGGAACGTACGAGTATTTCTATCCGAAGAAGAAATAGCGCTGGGCGCAGTTCAAGGTTCAATCGTTCAAAGGTTCAAAAGTTTAAGAGGGATCGCCGTGAAGATAGCGAGAATTGGCTGGACAGCACTTATCTTGTTTTCGCTAATCGGTTTGACTGGCGCGCAGGAAAAAGGCAAATATCCGGCGCCGCGTTTTCCATCTTACGTCAGGCCGCCGAAATCGATCGACGACGTCATGCCTTTTGCTCGTGCGGCGGTGCGCCAGACCGGAGGCCGCACTCCGTTGGGGCTTGTCGAGAAGGGACAAACAGTCGCGATCTTCACCGAACCGACGGCTGAAGACATGATCCTGCAAGCGATCAAACGCGCCTATGAAGAGCGTGGCGTAAAGATCCAGATCGTTCCGGAGTACCAGCTCCTCGGTGTCAGCAAGGAAGAGGCGATGAAAGCGGTGAAAGCCAACCGCTGGTTCACCTCGGAGCAGGGCTACATGGAAATGCGCGCGTGGATTTTGCAACGCTTCGGCGACGCCGAGATTCCCAAAAAGTGGCTGAGAGAGCGGCGTCCGGATCTTTACAAGGCCGTATTTCAACGCGAAGACGACAGCGCGCAGGAGCTCATCGATCTGGGCAGACGCTTTGGCGGCAAGAGCGTCGCCGATTCGATCATCAAATATCTCGATCAGCACAAAGACGTCAATGCAGTTTTTTGGCGGCGCGGCGGCCGGACAGTTACACGCAAAGCGATCGAGCCGCACGGCAGCAAATTCTACGGCAACTTTATTTTTGACAACCGCTATGAGCTCATGAACAAAGCCGCGACTTTTCCCGGCGACATCTGGCGCTTGGCGGAAGAACGCGTCGTCGAGCCGCTGGCGTGGACAGATCGGGTCGAAGTGAATGACCCTGAAGGAACGAATTTTTCATTCGAGCTCGAGGAAAAGCAGGCGCAAGCGTGGGCGGAAGGGGCTTATCAGCAAGGTCACCTATTCATGTTTCCTCATCAGGCAACCGGCCGCTTTCCATACTCTTCCGTCGATTATCCGGCATTCACAAAAAAATATAATCCTCGTTTTCTTGTCAAAGTGAATGGCGTCTTCGCCGGAACCAGCAACCACACCGGCTCCTATCCGCGCATCGAAGTGCACGTCAAGGACGGCTATGTCAAGGAAGTCAAAGGCGGCGGCCTATACGGCGAGTTATGGCGCGAGTTTCTCAAATATCCGAAGATCAACGAGCTCACTTATCCTTTTCACGACCAGCCCGGTTACTGGTGGATCTATGAAGCGGGCATGGGCACCAATCCGAAATTCTTTAGGCGGCCGGATGAGAATATGGAAGGAACCAATGGTTCCGAACGCAACAACGCCGGTGTGATTCATTGGGGTTTTGGCCTTCGTCTCGATCACGGACCGGACAAAGCGACGGAGTCCAAGGAATGGATGGATTTCGCCAAGCAAAACGGATTGCCCAACGATCACTGGTGGCATATTCATAATACGCTGCCGACTTACCGCGTGCGCGTACGCGGCACCAAAAACACTTGGATGACCTTGATCGAAAAAGGCGAAGTGAATGCCCTCAAGAGTCCGGAGATTCGCGCTCTGGCGTCGCGCTACGGCAATCCCGACGAAGTGCTGAGCGATGACTGGTCGCCGTATATTCCCGGAATCAACGCTCCGGGAAAGTATCAGGACTACGCGAAAGACCCGTGGAAAACTTTTAGCGAAGTCATGCGGAAGATCGACGCCGGCACCTTCGAGTATTTTTATCCGCCGGTGAAACCGAAAAAATGAGCAGGAAAGGACATGAGGTTTTAGGTTCTCGACCGGAATCCTGTGTTGAATCCCTAATCGAAAATCTAAAATCCAAAATGTAAAAGTGAGCAGCCTGCACGTCCGACTTGCGCAAATTCTTGGCAAAAGAGCCTTTCTTGCTTTCGGGATCGTCACACTTTTAGTCGCCGGTTTATTGGCGGCGATCAATTTGGCCTCCCATTATGCGCTGAAGCTCTATATCGAAGATCAGCTTTCACGCTTGTCCTGGGACATTGCGCTTTACCAGACCAGCGATTTTTCAATCTCCGCTGAAGTCTCGCCGATATTGCGCAAGATCTCCGGCATTCAACGGGTCGAAAGCTTGAGTTTCCTGCGCTCCAAACCGCCGCCGGAAGCGATTCTGATGGTCGACGGCAAGCCGCTCGCATCACCCTGGGTGTCGGTTCTGTCGGCGACCGACGTTTCGCTCTTGCCGCCCGAAGCGCGGCCGACGGCGGCCAACGGCAACAAGGCATTTCTTGCGCTCGTGGGTCCCGAGCAGCACATGGGCAAAGCGTATTTGGCGCTCCAGGGCTCGCGCCGCTTTACCGTGCGAGTTTACTCCGAGCACAAAAAGACCAGCGCCGGCGTTTTTGACATGGCGCTCAGCGGTATCGTGCGTTTGGAACGTTCGGAAGTGAATCGCTATTTCATGGATGAGATCGGCTCGATTTCTTTTGTCCCTTACATCGGCGTCATTCTCGTCGTGCCCCATAGCTTCGAACTGCTCCAGCGCTTCGATGCATTGTCGCGCGGAGCGCTCGGCGATCACACCGATATTCACGTGACCGCGGGGGAATATCTTCCGGAAGTCGTTCATCTAGCGCGCGTCGACCGAAAGGCGCTGATCTCCGGCTGGGATATTCAAGGTTCGCTGGCAAATCTTAGAGAAGCTCCATGCCGAGGTTGATCAAAAATCCAAATCTTTGGGGCCGACGATCTTTGTCGACAACGCGATTCTTGTTCTGCTCAAGCGCATGGCGGAAATCTCCCGCCTGATCGGCTTGGCGACGCTACTGATCGCTATTCCTCTGCTCGCGATTGCCTGGATGCTCGCGTCGAATCTTTCGTCACTGCTGATTCTCAATGAGCGGCGCAAGCTCGGTCTCATGCGCCTGCGCGGCGTGCCGGGAAAACTGCTCGGCCAAAGTCTATTGATCTCGATCGGGCTTGGCGGGCTGATTGGCGGCATCATCGGACTGACGCTGGGAACGCTCATTCCGCTGTATGTTTACGAAGGCGGCGTGCTGTCCTGGACCACCCTCTCACGCGTCCAGGGACCGCTGCTGATGTTGTTGTTCTTGATCGTCGGGTTAGTGTTGGTCCTGCTGATCAGCCGCAAGCTGATTCGTTATGCGACGACGATTTCACCGCTCGAGGCGTCGCGCCGCGTGGCGGTGTCGGAGCTGACCCAAGCGCGCAGCGGTTTCGCTGCGCTGGAATGGCTCGCGCTCTTGATCGGCGCTTACAAGATTGTCGGCTGGATCGCCGATTACAGTTTGTCGTCGCATCTCGTCGCCGGCGAGGAAGACAGCGCGGCGTGGACTCAATTTGTTCAAGCCGCGACCATGCTCGATCGGGCGCTCGATTTCATCGCCCTGCCGCTTTTCGTTTACGGTCTGGTCGCGCTGCTCGTCGCCCAGCGCCAATTGATCAGCGGGCTGCTCAGCTCGGTGACTTACTTCGTCGGCGGCAAGCTGCGCACGCTGTCGCTCAAGCATATGTCGCTCAAGCCGCACCGGATTTCGAGTTTTCTTCTGATCGTCGGCCTGATGGCGAGCGTGAGCTTGTATCCGAGCATCGCGTCCAAGTCTTTCGAAGACAAAGCGCTGCGCGGCGCCACGGTGCAAGTCGGCAGCGAACTGCACGTGTCGATTAGTCCCACCGATCTGGTCTCGGCGGAGCAATTCGAACAGGGACTTGGCGGCCAGGTGCAAGCGATTCGCTCGGCCTTGAAAGAACGTCTAGCTTCCTTTCAACACCCACAGGTAACGTCGATTGAGTATCTCTTCGAAGCAATTTTGCCCGGTTTTTTCTTTCCGGGATACGGACTCAGCGGCGTCCCGCTTTATCTGATCGACGATCCACAGCGCTATTTGAAAAACACCATCTTCGAAGAAAAACTGGGAGTCACCGGGAAGTTCAGCGAGGTGATCACGGAATTAAAGGGTCAAACCATTGCGGCGTCGCCACCGGTGGCGGCGTTTTGGAACCTGAGCGCGGGCGAGCCGGTGCTGTTGGGCGCCGATCTGAGCAAAAAACCGGTGTTGGTACCCGCGAGCGGCATCGTCGGCTTTCTTCCCGGCATGCCGCCGCGCAGCATTTCCGATCGGCAGAGTTATGTCTCGGCGCGCATCGATTACTTGAACTATCTTTCCAGCACCGATGCCTATCTCGTCGGAACGATGGACAACCCGCGAATGGCCAATCTTAAAGTTCTGATTCCGCGCATTCTCTTGCTCGTGCGGGTGAAACCGGACGGCGACGCTCAAGCGATTGTGAAGTCTCTGTCGCAAACGCTCAAATCTCGTCCACTGGAAGTGCGCGAGCTCAAGCGCGAGCTGAAGAAGGTTGGCGGCGATATGTTTATCTTTCTCGCGCTGGAGAACATGCGGATCTATCTCATCGGCGGCGTGCTCTTGGCGCTGATCGCGATTCTCGCCATTGCGTTGACGAACTATCTCGAAGACCGCCGCACTTTAGGTTTGCTGCGCGTGCGCGGCGTGTCGCCGGTGTTGCTCTTCAGGTTCTTTGCTTCGAGCCTGCTCGCGCCGGCATTGCTCGGTCTTGTCGTGGGTCTCTTGGTTGCGGGCGCCGCCGGCTTCGGTTTGACGAATTTGATTTGGAGCCTGCGCGAACTGAAGTCTGTCGTTCATCTGTTGCCGACACATCTGGTGATTTCCGATTGGACTGTGTGGATCAGCCTCGGATTGCTGGCGGTTGTGGTAGCCATCGCGTTGCTTTTTAGCCTATGGGTATTCCGCCGCTCGGCGCGCACGAGCATGACGGAAGGATAACGAGTAGGGCACTGGAGTAATGGAGTGATGGAGTCATGGGTAGGCCGAGTGCATCACTCCAGTACTCCAACATTCCATCACTCCAATCATTGTGACTTCGGAGGACATCATGGCGGAGAACGGTTTTTTCAAGAATCGCGGCGTGCCGGTCAAAGTCGCCAAGCTGACCAAGGCTTACGAAACTTCCGCGGAACAAGTGCGGGCGTTGAAGGGCGTCGATTGGGAAATCGGTCCGGGCGAGGCGGTTGCATTGATGGGGCCGTCCGGCTGCGGCAAGACGACGCTGCTCAATCTTCTCGGCGGAGTCGACCATTCGACCGGCGGCGACATTCTCGTCGGCGACCAGAAGCTCGCGGCACTTTCCGAGCGCGATCTGGAAAAATACCGGCTCCACAAAGTCGGCTTTGTTTTTCAGTTTTTCAATCTCATTCCGACCCTCACGGCGGGAGAAAATTTGGAGCTGCCGATGCTGATCGCCGATGTCGATGCGGCGCAGCGTAAACAGCGCGTCGACGGCTTGTTGCAAATGGTCGGCCTGGGCGCCAAAGCGAACAAGCGGCCGGAGGAGCTGAGCGGCGGCGAGCAGCAACGGGTCGCCGTGGCGCTGTCGTTGGCCAACGACCCCGCGCTCATTCTCGCCGATGAACCCACTGGCAATCTGGACACGGGAAACACTGAAACGATCACGGCACTTTTTCTGTCACTCGCCGAGAAATACGGCAAGACGGTGATCATGGCGAGCCATGATCCCAAGGCCGTCGAGCATTTCAAAAAAGTTTACAATATGCGCGATGGGAATTTTGTGTGATTCGCGTCATTCGAATTCATGTTTTTTAGTGTTCCCATCGTGGCAAGTAAAAGTCCTCTTTGGGTGTCACCCTGAGCGCGAGCGAAGGGTCTCGACCGATCTTTGGGTTAGTGCATGCCTCGCGACCAATACTTTGTATACATCATGACGAACACTTCTCGTACTCTGTACACGGGCGTTACGAATGACTTGGTACGCCGTGTCTACGAACATAAGAATAAAATTATTCCTGGCTTTACCAGTCGTTACAATATTTCGGAACTTGTGTACTTCGAAGAAACGAGTGATGTTCAGGCAGCATTGGCCCGAGAGAAAGAAATCAAAGGTTGGCGGCGGGCGAAGAAAACACGTTTGATCGATTCGATGAATCCTAAATGGCTCGACCTCAGTGCCGCATGGTTCAAGGACGAGATTCCTCGCTCTGCTCGGAATGACACCTAGGTATTCGATCAACGTTTCGGTGCCTGTTTTTACGGCAATTCAGGCTTAATCGTCGCATAACGGAGGACTTTGGGATGGCTGCAACGAACTTTCTCTCGTAAGAGCTTGAGTTTCATTATGCTCATACTGGCGGTGTTGGTTCTCACGTTTGTCTTGGTCGCCAGCAACGGCCGACTCTCCCTCTGATCCCAAGCGGGTCGCGTTCGAGGCGGTCGACCGCAATGCCGAGGCAATCGCGACTGTCGGCGACGTGCTCTACTATTTCGCCGAGCCGGGCATGCAGGAATACGAAAGCTCGAAATATTTGAAAAGCACGCTGGAGCAGATCGGTTTCAAAGTCGAGCTAGGCGGGGCGGGTTTACCGACCAATGTTTGGGCGACATGGGGATCGGGTAAGCCGGTGATTCTGATCGCCACCGAGATGGATGCGCTACCGGAAGGTTCGCAAACGCCGGGAAGCATTCCGCGCAAGCCGCTCGTCGAGGGCGCGCCAGGACATATGGAAGGCCATAACGTCATGGCTGCTATGTCCGTGGGGGCGGCGCAGGCAGTCAAGAAAGCGATGGAGCAATTCAAGATTGCAGGCACGGTGATTCTCTCGATCGGTCCCGCGGAAGAGCAGTTGATGAGCCGGCCTTATCTTGTGCGTGACGGTTATCTCAAAGACGTCGATGCCGGCATTATCACGCATATTCAAGATAGCCTCTCCACAGGTTACGGCTTACAGAACTACGCGTTGATCGGCGCCAAGTTTACTTTCAAGGGACGAACCGCACACGGCGGCGTCAATCCTTGGGACGGCATCGACGCAGTCGATGCCGTCGAGTTGATGGATATCGGTTTCGACAAGCTGCGCGAACATTTGCGGCCGACGTACCGCGGCCATCGAGCGATCACCATCGGCGGCGTACAGCCAAACATTATTCCCGACGTTGGCCAGATCTGGTGGTTTATTCGCGACGCCAACGGACCTTGGGCGAAGGAAAATTTTGACAAGCTGGTCAACATTGCGCGCGGCGCTGCATTAATGACGGGGACGACGATGGAAATGGAGCCCTTCGGCGCGGCGTGGCCGTCGCTCGGCAACAAAGCGATCGCCGAAGCGATTCAGAAAAATATTGAGATGGTGAGGATGCCGAAGTGGAATGATGACGAAATTAAGTTCGCCAAGGAGGTGCAGAAGTCGATCGGCGCCAAAGAAGTAGGGTTATCGACGGAAGTCGCGCCGCTTCGCGCCGGCACGCAGAACACTTCGTCCAACGATATCGGTGATTATACTTGGAACGTACCGATGGGCTCGCTGCGTTTTCCCTCCGCAATACCAGGAGTGCAAGCGCACCATTGGACGGCCGGCATCGCGCCGACGACTTCAATTGCCCATAAAGGCGCCGTGGTGGGCGCCAAAGTGATGGCGGCCTCGATCCTCGATTTGTTGACGTCGCCGGAATTGCTTGCCGCGGCGAAGAAACAGTTCGAGCAAGATACGAAAGAGATCAAATATTTTTCTTTGCTGCCTCCGGGCGCCAAGCCGCCGGTTGACCTGAACCGGGAGATGATGGATAAGTATCGCCCGGCGATGCGCAAGTTCTATTTGAGCAAGAAGGCGGAGTTCAAGTAGGCGGGGTTCAAGACTGCGCCGGTCGCCACCGGGACTGTTGCAAAGGGAGCTGATACAAAGCGACTCAGCGCGATAGCCAGGAGGATTCCGATGCGGACGAGTCTTTTGGCCCTGCTCGCGATCCTTGTTCTCGAGACGTCAGCCTTTGCTGTTGAGAAAATCAGGATCGGATTCCCAGATCTCGCTGCGCCGTTCGTTCCGCTGGCCATTGCGGACAAGCGCGGCTTTTTCCAAGACGAAGGACTGCAAGGAGAGTTCATCAGAATAAATCCTGCGATTGCGTTTCAAGCGTTGGTCGGCGGTGACATCGACTACTATACGGTGCTTGGCCCTGGGGTTGCCGCGGCGATCCGCGGAGTGCCCGTCAAGCTCGTGGCTGCTTACGTGCCAATTTCTCCCACTGCGCTAATCTCCCGACCGGAAATAAAGTCCGTCCCCGAATTAAAGGGTAAGACCATCGGCGTGAATGCTTACGCTGGAGCTCTCGAAGGGATGGCCAGGCTGATGCTGCGACATTTCAACATTGATCCCGACACGGAGATCAAGTTTCTCGCAACGGGGCCACTCGACTCTCGTTTTGGCGCGATGAAGCAAGGATTGACTCATGCCACTCTAGGCTCGCCGCCCACGGATTTTCTCGGTAAGAAGTTGGGGTTTGTCGTGCTAGCCCGCGCGAATGAACTATTCAATTTTCCGGTCAGCGGATTGATCGCCAGCGCGAAGAAAATAAAAGAAAGGCCGGATGAGATCAGGCGGGCGATTAAAGCTAGCATCAAGGCCAACCGGTATATTCGTCAGAATCGTGACGGCACACTGCCAATCATGGCGGAGTGGCTGAAGATCGATAGCGCGATGGCGGCGGCGACGTACGATTCTTCCGTGGGAACTTTTAGTGAAGATCTCAATCTCCCTGATAGCGGGCTGCGGCTTCTGATCGATGAGGCGAAGAGGGCGGCCAAGGTGACCCGAGAAGTTTCTTTAAGCGATGTTGCGGAACTATCGATTCTCCGAGTGGCACAGAGGGAGATGGGGATAAAGTAATTTTCGATTTGGGCCGGTCGTACGAAGCGGAGGTGCCTTATGAAGAAATTTCTTGGCGCTTTGCTCGTTCTTTTTCTCTTTCACATCTCGGTCCATGCCGCAGATAAGATCAGGATCGGCGTTCCGGAACTCAACGCCCAATTTCTTCCTCTGGCTTTAGCAGAAAAGCGAAGCTTCTTTAAAGAGGATGGTCTTCAAGGTGAGATCATCCGCATAAATCCCACCGTTGCACTCGCCGCATTAGTCAGCGGAGAACTTGATTACTGGACGGTCATTGGAAATTCGGTCGCGGCCGCGATCCAGGGAGCGCCGCTTAGAGTGCTGGCCTGTTACGTGCCGGGCTCCCCCAGCGCGCTCATTGCACGTCCCGAATTCAAATCCGTTCAAGAGCTGAGGGGTAACGCAATTGGACTCAACACCTCGGGCGGCGCTTTGGAGTCTACGGCAAGGTTGATATTCAAGCATTTTGGGCTTGACCCTGACAAGGACATCAAGTTTCTTCCATTAGGCACGAACGAACGCCGCTTTTCTGCGATGAAGCAGGGGTTGACCGCCGGCACGATGGGCTCTCCCCCGCTGGATTTTCTCGGTAAGAAGATGGGTTTTGTCGTGCTTGCGAGGGCGTACGAACTTTTCAGTTACCCTACCAGTGGTGTGGTCGCTAGCCTAAAAAGGATCAAAGAGAAACCGGATGAGGTCAAGCGGGTGATTAAGGCTGGGATCAAGGCCACACGTTATATCCGTCAGAATCGCGAGAGCACAATTCAGTTCATGACGGAGTGGTCGAAGATTGATAAAGAGATGGCAACGGCCACCTATGAAAACGTCTTGAAGCTCTTCAACGAAGACGGAAGCGTGCCCGAAAAGGGAATGCTCCTGGTGATTGACGAACTAAAAAAGCTCGGCAAGGTGGAGCGCGAGATTTCGCTATCGGAAGTTGCGGATCTTTCGATTCTCAAAGATGCGCAGAAGGAGCTAGGGATCACCGCGAAATGAAGATGAGGCATGAAGCAATGTAACAGAGGAGGATCGTGAAATGAACTTCTATGATCACTCACGAACGTTGCTCGCAGATTTTCCATACGGCCCCACGAGAAGTCTCCATGAGAGGAAAGCCGCGATCGTTTCGGTCAGGCGACTAGGCTGGCGGTTTTTCATAAAGCATCTGGTGCTGTCTTTGACGCTACTCCTTTTAAGCAGCGCAGATGTTTTCGCTCAACCGATCAAGTTCGCGTATGCAGCTCTGAACGCGGGGCAAGTCGCTCCTTGGATAGCAAAAGAAGCAGGCTACCTCTCAAAGTACGGTATAGAAGCGGATCTCATTTATATCCCTGCGGTTGCAGCCACCCAAGCGCTGATTGCGGGCGAAATTCAGCTGGCTCAAGTAACCGGCGTTTCTACCGCCGGGGCGATCTTGGCAGGGGCCGACGTGAGAATCATCGCGAGTGTGCAGAACAAGCTTGCCGGCACGATTTACGCTCGTCCGGAAATTACGAGTCCCGAGCAGCTCAAAGGGAAGAAGCTCGGGATATCTCGATTTGGCGCCTTGAGCGACACGGCAGTGTCAATTTTTCTTCAGCGTTACGGCCTGAAGCGAAACACGGATGTGGCCGTCGTTCAGATGGGCGGCTTGCCTGAGATCATTACCGCGCTGGAGAGAGGGGCGATTCAAGCGGGCTTTGCCAACCCTCCGCAAACAAGTCGCGCTAAAAAGCTTGGCATGAGACAGTTATTTGATTTGAACACGCTGGGCGTGGACCTTCAGCAGACTTGTGTCACGGTCACGACTAAATACATGCGCGAACGGCGGCCCGTGGTGAAGGGCTTTCTCCAAGCCTACGCCGAGGGTCTGCACCGGTTTATTACGGACCGGGATTTTTCCATTCAGGTGATGAAAAAGTATTTAAGAATAGATGACAAGGACATATTGGACGACGCCTATACGTTCTACTCAGAAAAACTCGAAAAAATCCCCTACCCGACGCTTAAGGGAATAAAGTTTATTATAGATGAAATGGCTGAGCGGAACCCGCAAGCCAAGAAAGCGTCGCCGGAGAGCTTTGTCGATCTGTCGGTGTTGCAAGAAATCGAACAGAGCGGATTTTTTACTCAGCTCTGGAAAAATTAGCTATGGATGACTATCCGTCAAAGTTTTCGCGGCTTGAAAAAATTGAACGCGCAATGTTTTCGAACCCAAGGGGCGACCGGCCAGAATCGAGAAGGATCGACTCAGGCAATGCTAGGATGGATGAAGATCGATAGCTATAAAAAGAAAACGAGGAAAACTTGGAGGTCTTATGAAGCGATGGATCGCTTTGCTCAGCCTGTCGGTCGCTCTGACAGAGAGTGAGTTTTCATACGCTGCGGAGAAGGCCACGTATCCGTCGCCACGATTTCCTTCTTACACCAAGGCGCCGAAGTCGATCGATGAGGTCATGCCGTTTGCGCGCTCTATTGCGAGCCAGACCACGGGGCTACAAGGCGGCGGATTCGGTATGGTCAAAAAAGGCGAAGCCATCGCCATCGTTCTCGAAGCGACCGCGGACGACATGATTGTCGAAGCGGTCAAAAAAGCCATCGAAGAGCGCGGGGTAAAGGTTCAACTGCTGCACGACTATGAATTGGTCGGCGTTAGCCGCGCCGAGGCAGCGGAACTGCTCAAAGCGCGCCGCCAGTTCACTGCCGAGCAGGGTTACATCGAAGCGCGACAGTGGATCGATGGGCGCTTCGCGGATCCTGAAGTTCCAAAAAAGTGGCTCAAAGAGAGACGCCCCGATTTGTATGACGCGTTGTATCCGGCACGCGCCCAGTTGCCCGAACGATTGAAAGAAGCGCAAAAGAAGCTCGACCGCGAGAACATCGGCAAGGGGATCAAGGATTACCTGGAGAAAAATCCCCAGGTCAGAGGTTTTTTCTGGGGCAGAGCCGGGACGACGACATTGAGACGTTACGTGCGGCCCTACGAAGAGAAATTTCTTGGCGTGATGGTTTTCGACAATCGCTGGACGGTGATGAGCAAGATCTCGCAATTTCCGGGCGATGTCTGGCGTTTGGCCGAAGAGCGCACCATCGAGCCGATCGCCTGGGCGGATCGTTTGGAGATCACAGATCCAGAAGGAACCAACCTCAGCAGCGATTTAACCGAAGATATGTCGGAGCGCTGGGCGCGCGGCGTTTACCAGCAAGGACATCTCTACATGTTCCCCAATCAAGCCACGGGCCGATTCCCGTATTCCGTCGTCGAATATCCGGCGTTTCAAAAGAAATGGAACCCGCGCTCGCCGACGCCGAAGGCCGACGGCGTGATTGCCGGCACGGCAAATCACGCGGGGCATTTTCCCCGAACCGAAGTTATAATCAAAGACGGCTATGTCGCCGATGTTAGGGGAAGCGGTGTCTACGCCGAAGCCTGGCGCGAGTTTCTAAAATATCCGAAGATCAACGAAGCTCACCTATCCCTATCACGATCGTCCGGGCTACTGGCTGCTCTACGAAGCCGCGCTCGGCACCAACCCAAAGTTTTACAAGCGACCAGACGAAAATCAAATCGGCGACAACGTTACCGAACGGAACCGCAGCGGGGTTATGCACTACGGTCACGGCATCCGCGTGCATCATGGACCGGATTCGCCTGAATGGGCCAAGGAATGGGTCGAGTTCACCAAGAAAAACAATATGCCCGATGATCACTGGTTTCATATCCATAACTATTTCACCACGTATAAACTCCGCGTGCGCGGCACGAAAAATACCTGGGTCACGATTATTAACAAAGGACGGATGACGTCGCTCGACAGCCCCGAAGTGCGCGCGCTGACGTCGCGCTACGGCGATCCGAAGGAATTGCTTGCGGAAGACTGGGTGCCGGAAATTCCCGGCATCAACGCGAAAGGACGTTACGAAGACTACGCCAAGGATCCGTGGAAAACCGTGACGAGTATTTTCAAAAGAGTCGACGACGGAACGTACGAATATTTCTATCCTGCAGCGAAGCAGGCGGGGACGAGGTAGCCGCTAAGAACGCAAAGTGAAAATGAGCGTCCCGCCGATCGATGAATATGGCTAAACGCACTATGAACAGAGCATTCCATCGAAGCTTGACGGGGTTACTTGCGACGATGGTCTTGTCGATTTGGTCGCCCCGTGCGTTAGCCGAAGACATCACCGTCTCCTACGCTTCGCTCGGAGCGGCGTACATGGACCATGTCGTCGCCATCGAAAAAGGCTACGCGCTCGAAGAAGATCTTAATATCAGGGTTCTCAAATCCGGTGGAGGTTCGGCGACCCAGGTCTTATTGTCAGGGCAAATTCATTTCAGCTCGTCGGCGGGATCGGCTCTGAGCGCGGCGCTGCGCGGCGGGCCGGTCAAGATCATCTACACCAACCAGTCGCGCCCTACCTACAAGCTGCTTTCCAACAAGCCCGAGATCAAAACGCTGCAAGACTTGATCGGCAAAAAGATCGCGGTCAACACCTTCGGCGACACGGGCCATCTGGCTACGTTGCTGTTGTTTAAAAAGTACCGGCTCGATCCAAAGCTCTTCCTCTTCATTGCGGTACGCAGCGAAGCGCGATTCCCGGCGTTCCTTTCCGGCGCCATTGATGCGGCTCCGCTCACGCCGAGAGACATCACGCAGATCGGAGCGATGCGGGTGAACACGCTGGCCGATATCGGCAAAGAGATCCAGCTGGTTTGGAATGGCGTTGCCGTGTCGAATAGGCTGCTTGGCGACAATCCCGCATTGGTCGAGCGTTTTCTCCGCGCGCTGGCCAAGGGTCGCGAATTCGCGCGCCGTTATAGAGAGCCGACGATTGCCATGCTGGCGAAGCATACCCCGTTGCCGCCGGATGCTCTTCTGGTCGACTATGACACGGCCCTGAGCAGCATGACCGATGATGGCACGGTGTCCGACGATGTACTCAGGGAAGAAGTTTTGGCCCGCGCCGAATTGATCAAAGCCGCCACCGTTCCCGATCCGGCCAAGCTCTACGACTACAGCATCATCAGACGAATCTACGCAGATTTGAGAAAAGGCTGGAAGCCAAAGTTGTAACCGGGTCGCACTTCGCGGTAAGAGATTGGGAGCCGTCGTTCGTCCAATTGTTGCAATCCATAGGAGGAGTTTTTATGGCAAAAAAAATACGCGAGTTCATGACACATCGAGAACCGCCCGAACATATCTGGATGGAGCGAGACGAAAGCGCGGTGATCGGCACCGCCCGCATGGGGCAGAGAATGGTGCCGCGAATTCGCCCGTTCGATTTATTGCGGAGCACGCCGCTTTCCGGCAACCGGGCGCGGGTGACGATATTCGAGGGCGACTGTCTTGCGGGTTGCCACGGAGCATATCGCCGGCCGTGAGGCTCAGCTCACTCGCGCGGCGGATCACGATCTGGTCTATCTGCAGTTCTGCGGGCGCTCGACGATCGAAAGCGAAAGCGGTGTCGTCGAAGTGGATCCCGGTGAAATCGTGCTCGTTCCCGCGGCCATTTCGCACCGCAGCACGGGCACGGATCAGTGCCTGCGCGTGCGCGTCGCCACCCAGGAATTTGTTACCGAAGGGGTCGATCCGGAAAAGCCGACGATGCAGAGACAGTTTGCCGTACGGCCTTCCGAACCGATTGGAATTACCAACGGTGGCAAAACGGACGGCGACGGTCAGGCTCCCGTATTGGAGCACATCAGTTTCTGGGACCCACAGTCGGATCTTTGGGTTGAGCGCGATGTCGCGGCGCTTGTCGGCTGTAAGCGCGAAGGCGGTCGCGTCGTCAGGAAATTAAGCGCTTTCAATTATTTCACCGGCATGACCGGCAAAGGCGGCGCGCGCGCGCCGATCCTTTATAACGGCAAAGAGTTTCGCGTCGACGTTTACAATCTCGAGGAAGAGCAAAACGGCTTTCACCGCGGCTGCGACGAGGACGAGATCTGGTTTCAGTTTCGCGGCCACTCATTGAACCACACGGAGTGGGGCGCGCTCGAGCTCGACCCGGGACAGATGTCTTATATTCCTCGCGGCGTTGCCCATCGGATCACAGGCAGCCCCGGTTTTCTGCGCATGGTGCTCTACAGCCGCAAGCTGGTTCATCCGAAAGCGTTCAATAATGTTTCTGAGCGCGAGACGCGCTTCGACGTGCAATAGAGTTATCGCCGCAACTGCGATCGAAGAAGTGAGTCCGCAGGGAATTCGAAAGAGATCTTTGCCACCGCAAAGTCAACGCAAAGGGCAGACACGAATTATGAAGGGCGGGATCATGATCCCGCCCTTCTTTCTGCCTTTCGTGATCTTCGGGAGATCGGCGATGCAGTTTGCAGCAGTACGTTCGAGTCAGAACCGTAATGGCGATTTTGTTGTTTGGGATTTTTTGTCAGCGTTGCGTTCCGGTTACGCTTGCGCGCAAAGCACCTGGCAAAGCGAGTGGGAAAAAACGCTCGCAGCGGCGAAAAAGGAAGGAAAGGTCGTCGTCGGCATTCCGCCGAGCGCGGAATTGAGGAAAGAGCTCGAGAGCGGGTTCAAGGCAAAGTTTGGATTTGAATTAGAAGTTTTTCCCGCCACTGGACCACAGATCGCCAACCGTGTCGTGACGGAAGGCCAAGCCGGCGTGCGCTATTTTGACACCTTTATTTTCGGCTCGTGCACGGCTGTGCCGCTGATCAAAACCGGCCTCTTCGATCAAGCGGAAAGCTACATGATTCTTCCCGAAGTGAAAGATCCGAAACAGTGGTGGGGCGGGCATGTTTTTATGGACAACGTGGCCGGCACGCGGCTTTTCTATTCGTTCATCGCGACCAAAAGCACCGAAGGTTACTGGTACAATACGTCGCTGGCCAAGGCGGAGGAACTGCGCTCACTGGATGATTTTCTCGATCCGAAGTGGAGAGGCAAGATCGGTCTGAGCGACCCGCGCGTTGCCGGCTCGGGCTTGTCGGTTTGGTCGTTTCTTTGGGAGAATAAAGGAGAGGAGTATCTCAAAAAGCTTGTGCAGCAAGATCTCTTCGTCACACAGAACCTGCGGCAACTCGCTGAAGCGTTGGCAAAGGCAAAAGTCGCGTTCACTCTTGGTATTGGCGTCGCTCAAACCGAACCCTTCATCAAAGCCGGCCTACCGCTGAAAACTCTTCCCGAACTGCGGGAGGGGTCGCCCTCGAGCAACGGTTACGGCAGCCTGGCGATACTCAAGAACCCGCCCCATCCCAACGCTACGAAGATTTTTGTGAACTGGCTCTTGAGTAAGGAAGGCCAGGAACTTTATAGCCGGACGCTGCTGCATGGCACACGCCGATTGGACGTGGACACGAAATGGATGGCAAGAGAGGGAGTGGAAGCGGCTAAGGATTTTCTGAGTGTCAAAGACAACGAGCGATTGCGCAATTACTTGGAAGATAAGTGTGTAGACGTAAGATTGAAATCGCAGAAGTTTGCCGAGAAAGTCTTGCAATGATCAATCGATGTTGGACCGGGTAAGTTGTCTTGTGTGTCATTCTGAGGCCCTTCGGTCTTGCTCAGGATAAACTCCGCCGAAGAATCTCGACCGCAATCGGACGAGATCCTTCGCTTTGCTCAGGATGACATCCACGATCAATTCCTGCGTTCACTCCGGGCGAAGGATATAGAATGGATACGCTTCCCTACCACGATTTCCGCGGCTTCATCGAAGAGGCCAAAAAGATCAGCGAATGGCGATTAATCGAAGACGCAGACTGGGACGGTGAAATCGGCGCGCTGATCGAATCGACGGCGGAGCTCGATTCTCGGCCGATGCTGCTGTTCGACAAGATCAAAGGTTACCCCGCCGGCTTTCGATTGGTCAGTCTTGCGTTTGCCAATTACAAACGCACGGCGCTCGCATTCGGTATCTCGCCTGACAAAAGCAAGCTCGAAGTCGTGCGTCTGCTCGCGCGCAAAATGAAGTCCGGCAAAACGATTTCCCCGGAGGAGATAAAGTCCGCGCCGCTGATGGAAAACGTAATGGAAGGCGACGCGGTTGACCTGTTCAAATTCCCCGCGCCGCGATTTCATGACGGCGACGGCGGCCGGTACATCGGCACGGGCGACTGTCTGATCAACGCCGAGCCTGAGAGCGGCTTCATCAACGCGGGCACCTATCGGATGCAGCTCCATGATCGCAATCTTCTGGGTCTGTGGATGAGTCCGGGGCAGCACGGGCGTATGATCTGCGCGAAGTATTGGGAACAAGGGAAAAACTGTCCGGTTGTCGTAACCTTCAGTCCGGATCCGTTACTATTTACGCTCGCGCATACCAAAGTTGCCTGGGGCAATTCAGAGCTCGATTATGCCGGCGGCCTCATGGGGCGGCCTTTACAAATTATTCGCGGTCCGTTGACCGGCCTGCCGATTCCCGCGGGGGCGGAGATCGCCATCGAGGGCGAGGTGCCGCCGCCAAAACTGGAGTCGCGCCCCGAGGGGCCGTTCGGTGAATGGCCGGGGTATTACTCCGGCGGCACGCTGGGCACGGGCGAAGCCCAGCCGGTCATCAAAGTAAGAGCGATCTATCACCGCAACGATCCTATCCTGGAGGAAGAAGCGCCGCTTTGGACGGGAGCGATGAAGATCGACGGCAATCCGACGGCCGGTATTCTCTGGGATCAGTTGGAGGCGGCGGGGATTCAAAACGTCGTCGGCGTCTACAATCACTCGCCCTATTTTACCGTGGTCGCGATCCAGCAAAAGTACGCCGGCCACGCCAAACAAGCCGGACTGGCCGCGGTGAGTTCCGCCGCGGCCGCGCGCAACGGGCGCTACGTGGTCGTGGTCGACGAGGACATCGATCCCACGAACATGAAAGAAGTTCTTTGGGCGATGATGACGCGGGTCGATCCGCCGACCAACATCGACATCGTCGACGGCTGCTGGAGCACGCCGCTCGATCCGCGCATGCCGCCGGACAAGCGCGAGTCGAAGGACCATACCAACGGCCGGGCGATTTTTTACGCCGTGCGGCCATTTGAGTGGAAAGAAAAGTTTCCCAAAGTCAGCCGTTCGAGCCGCGAGCTGCGCGAAAAGGTGATCGCCAAGTTCCGCAACGTGATTCCATTTCCCGGCACCTGATCAACGAAAGCTTGCGGCATCAATGAACCGAATAACCCGGAATGCTTTCGTCGTTAGTCTGTTATGCGCCTTCCTTTTTCGCGCTCCCATCGTCGGCGGCCGAATGGCAAACGGACTGGGAGAAAACACTGGTCGCCGCCAAAAAGGAAGGCACCGTTGTCGTCGGCATTCCCGCCAGCAGCGAGCTGCGAACCGCCATCAGTGCCAAGTTCAAAGAAAAGTTCGGTATTCCGGTCGAGCTGATGTCGGCCCGAGGGCCGGAGAACGTCACGCGCATCATCACGGAATTTAACGCGGGGTTCGTTATTTCGACCTACTTGTAGCGGGCGGAGCCACGCCGCTCTCCATGGTGGCCGCCGGAGCCGCGGACGATTTTCAATCGTACATGATCTTGCCGGAGGTCAAAGATCCGAAAAACTGGTGGGGCGGGCATATCTGGGAAGATAACGTGGGCGGCAAGCGGCAAGTCTACGCGTTTCTCTGCTACACGAGTGAGACCTTGTGGTTCAACGGTAGTCAAGTCGAACCGAGTGAAATTCGTTCCTTCGACGATCTGCTCAATCCCAAATGGAAAGGCAAAATCGGCTTTCTCGATCCGCGCAACCCCGGGTCGGGGCAAAATACCTGGTCGTTTCTTTGGAAGGTGAAAGGCGAAGAGTATCTGCAAAAACTCACGCAGCAGGATCTTCTCATTAGTCAAAATTTGCGCCAGCTCGCGGATTCCCTGGCCAAAGGCAAGCTGGCGTTCACGATCGGCCTCAGCCATTACAGCTACGATCCCTTCATCAAAGCAGGCTTGCCGGTAAAACCGGTTCCCAAAATCAAAGAAGGCGCCCATGCCAACAACGGCAGCGGCGTCGTGACGGTGGTGAAGAATCCGCCCCATCCGAACGCAGCCAAAGTTTTCGTGAATTGGCTGCTCAGCAAAGAAGGCCAGGAAATTTACGGCAAGGCGATGACTCAGGGCACGCGCCGGCTCGACGTGAGCACGGAGTGGTTAAAGGAGTTCGGCATCCAGGGTTGCAGGGACGTGATGACCGTGGAGGATTATCTGCGGCTGGAAACTCATCTGGAATCGTCGGTGCTCAAGATTAGAACTCCCGCGATCGCTCTGGCGACCAAGTTATTGAAATAGTGTAGGGGCGCAGCATGCTGCGCCCCTACCGTGCGTGCGGTCACGTTTTAAAATTCGGGTAGCCTGCCTTCGCCGCTTTCGCTTTGTAGTCCGCCACTAATTCTTCGCGCGGTTTTTCATGCGCGCATACGGCCTCGGTGAAGCTCCACAGAGTAAACGGGTGCGCGCCGAGCGCGTATAGTTTGCCATAGTCTTTGGTCGCCAGCGCTTCGCGTTCTTCGGGCGCTAGCTTCAGTTTCTGGGTTTTCTCCCACTTCTCGACGAACTCGCGCGGCTTGGCTTTGTATTCCTTCTCCGCTTCTTCGTTCATGTTGACGAGGTGAATGAGTTTGTTCATTAAATATTTGCTCATGACTATTCCTTCTAGGCTTTGACTAGTGTCCAAACGCCGATCGCGATAAAGCCAATTCCCGCCAAGTAATGCAGCGTCTTTTCACTGACGTATTGTGAGATTGCAGAACCCGCAATCACGCCGATGGCCGAGGTTACGACAAGAGCGAGCGCCGCGCCGACAAAAATCGTCAGTTTGCTCGCATCCTTGTCCGATGCGAACAACATCGTCGCGAGCTGTGTTTTGTCGCCGAGCTCGGCGATGAAAACGGAAGTGAAAACGGTCGAGAGAGTTTTGAAGTCCATCAAACAAGTCCTGTCTGAAATTGTCGCATTATTTTCCTAAGCCTGTTTATCCCAGCTAAAAAACGGGATCGCCGGAAAGCCGGCGTCCAGGCCTTCGGCGTGCGACGGCTTGGTCGAGTTCGCCACGCCCATCATCATCAAGAAATTCAAATAGCCGCTGGTCATGTTGCCGGAGGCAATCATTTTGTCCGGTGTGCAGCCCTTGGCAGCGCCTTCGATGTCGCCGTTGACGATCCAACCGACGGCGGCGGCGTCGAAATTGGGATCCGTGAGGTGGCGCTCGAATTGTTTTGGGCCGCCGACTTCCAGGGATAAGTGGCCGCTCACCAGCACGCCGATGCGCTTGTTCGTGGGCAGGCTATCGATGGCCCCACGAATGGCTTTGCCGACTTCGAAATACCGCTTGGCTCTCGGCATTGGCGGAGCGATGCAGTTGGTCAGGATCGGCACGACGGGAATATCCATTTCCGGGCGGACGAACAGCATCGGCACGATGATCGAGTGATCGATCGTCAGTTCATTGGAATAGGAGAAGTCGACGCCGCGATCGAAGGCGCCTTCCATGATCGCGTCGGAGACGTCCACGTCGCCGGGCAGCTTGCATTTCGGCAAGCCGAACTCCCGTTCCTCGTCGTAAAACGTCCCATCGTACTGATCCATCTTGCCGATCATGAAGGCCGGCATGTTGTCCATGAAAAACTGATGCAGGTGATCGTTGCCGATGCAGACGAGCACGTCCGGCTTCGCTTCGGCGAGTTTTTGCCGCATCATCGCGATTCGTTCTTTTATTTTCGCCGTGCCCGGCGGCTGCTGGGGTTGCTTGAAGAGTCGCGGCATGAACGGATTATGTGTAATGCCGATGATCGAGACGATCTCTGCCATGGGCTACCTCCTGAAACTCGATAACTCTGTTTTTAACATGGCTACTTTGTGAGTGTAAACGGCAATTGACATTGCACAGTGAATGTCATTTTGAGGCGCCATAAGCGACGAGGAATCTCTTTTGAAAATCCGAGATCCTTCACTGTCGTTCAGGATGACAGCGAATGCAAGGTGGAACTGGCAATAATTAGAGTCAAGGGTCCGATGCCCTCGGTCGAGACGTGGAGTTTTGCCATGTCACTTCTGTGTCGGGTCGAGGATGATTTTTCCGGCGATCCGATTTTGTTCGACGATCCTGTGCGCTTGCGCAGCGTCGCGCAGGGGCATGATCCGATCGATGATGGCGCGGATTTTTCTCTCACGGGCGGCGTCGAGCGCTTTTTCGACGTCCGCCGGGTTGGTCCCGGCGGCGCCGATGATGCGCAGGCGGCGCATGTAGAGGCGCTTTACGTCGAGGTTGACAGTGCCGCCGCCATGAGCGCCGGCCGTGACCAGCCGTCCATTGAGAGCGAGGCTGGCGAACGCCGCCGGCCATAAAGTAGGGTCGGAGATATTCTCACAAACGACGTCCACGCCCTGATTATCCGTGAGCCGCATGACCTCGTTAGCGAGATCACGCATGCGATAATTGATTCCAAGATCGGCGCCGTAGCTTTTTGCGAGCTCGACGCGCTCGTCGGTACCCGCGCCGGCGATCACTTTGGCGCCGAGCATCTTCGCGACCTGCACGCAGGAGCTGCCCAGGGCGCCGGTCGCGCCCATCACCAATACGCGTTCACCGGGTTTGACGCCGGCTTTGTCGACGAGAAGATTGAACGCCATGGGAAAATGGCGCGTGATGACAGTGCCTTCGGCAAAAGAAGTATCGTCGGGAATTCTCACCACACAACGCGCGGGCACGGCGATATACTCGGCGTAGCCGCCCCAACGATCAATACCGATGCGTTTGCCGTCGACGCAAAGGCTTTCATCGCCTCGAAGGCATGCTTCGCATGTTTTACAAGGCGCTGCCGAGATCACGGCGACCCGGTCCCCTACGTTGAGCGTCGCGACTGCGGCCCCGACTTCTACGACTTCGCCTGCCGGGTCGGCGCCAAGCACATGGGGCAGTCGGATCTTTACCGGATATTTGCCGGCGCGGACGATGCAGTCGAGTGTGCGATTGACGGAAACCGAATGGATTTTGATCAAGGCCTCGCCGGCCGCCGGTTTCGGCTGAGGCAGATCTTCGAAGCGCAGCACTTCAGGGCCGCCAAAGTTTTTGAGGATGACAGCTTTCAAGTTAGGATTATAGATTCGCCGTTGCGATCCTTGGCACAAAGCCACGTTGAACCGCGACATGCATTGAAGTGCTTCGATCCAATGATCTTACCGTCCCAGCGATTTGAAGAAACCGGACTTCTCCAGCTCGTTGTAGATCGAAGGGTCTATAAACTCTTCGGCCTTGTGGTCTTTCGCTCTGGGATCGGTTTCGGCCATGGATGCGACGATATTTTCCGTGGCCTTGAAGGGTAGTCGTGGCGGTCTTTCGACGAAATTGGTCGCGTACTCATAGGACGACTCCAGCGTTTCACGATCTTGAGTGCGCGTCCACTTGCCGAGGATTCTTATACCCAGTTCTTTGTCGCGAAACAGGCGATCGACCGCCTCGCTGTAGGCCATCAAGAACCGTTTCACGGTTTCTCTATCTTTCTTTATGGTCGAACGAGTCGAAACGAGGCTCGTGGTTGGATAGTCGATCCCTTCTTTTGCGAAGTTGGCGAGCATGACAAAGCCGGCTTTCTTAGCCCGAAAGTCAGCGGGCGATGTGAGAATACCCCCTTGGACGACTCCAGCCTGCATGCCCGCGACGATTTCCGGCTGGCCGCCCATTTGGAGAATTTTTACGTCTCGATCCGGCTCCAAGCCATATTTTTTTAGATACGCGCGCAGACTGACATCGGTGGAAGCTCCGTAGCGGGTAATTCCGAGGGCTTTGCCTTTTAAGTCCTCATTCCGTTTGATCGAGGATTGCACGAAGAGATAAAACGAGGGTACGTTGACCACGCCTCCGATGATGACGATGTCCCCGCCGGAGAGGTTGACGTTGACGATATTGCCGCCGGCCAGAGCGAGGGGGAACTCACCGGCAATAATGGCCTGCGCCATTCGGCTGCCTCCCGCAACGTAAACCGGATCCACGTTTAAGCCATGCTTTTCAAAAATTTTTGCATCTTTGGCGATGTAAAACCCTATTTGCGTGGCGCTGATGGCGCTATACCCGGCCGCGATACGCTTGAGTTGAGCGTGTGAAGCGGCGGAATGGAACAGCAACGCAAGCGTTGCAAAAGCGAGCGCTCGTTTCATGGCACCCTCCTCTTGACGATCTCAAATAACTTGCGTAGGCGGCTTATTACCATATAAACAAACGTAGGCCAACACGCAGGGAATTGTTGACTGAAGAAGTCGGGAAGTATAAGAGAACGAAGCGCGGCGCTGAAGAGGACGGGAGTTTTCAGCTCCATGAAGTGAGGCTCTAATGACCATCGCGGATATCCAAGCCAAGAGTGAAAATTGGAACGTAAGGGTAATCGGCCATCATGACTTGAATGGCCATGGCGACGGCATGCAATTGCTGAAGCAAGGGCGCTATGTCTACGTCGCGCATCTCGGCACTTCGCCGATGGCGCTGAGCATTCTCGACGTGGCCGATCCGACGGATCCGCGCGTGGTGACGCAGATGCCGCACGCGCCCAACACGCACGCGCACAAAGTGCAGATCGTTGGCGATATTTTGATTCAAAATCAGGAGCGTCCTTACTTCGATAAATCGGTTCCCGCCAGCGTGCCGAACGAAGCCGGCATAAAAGTTTACAGCATCGAAAAACCCACCGAGCCGCGCGAGATCGGCTATTAAAACTTCCCGGCAAGGGCGTGCATCGCATGTGGTTCACCGACGGCAAGTACGCGCACGTCGGCGCGATGCTGCCGGGCATCGAAGAGCGCGCCTATTTGATCGCGGATCTTTCGAACCCAACAAATCCTAAAGAAGCGGGTCGGTGGTGGATTCCCGGCACGAAGGAAGGCGAGGAGACGCCGCCGGATTGGACGCCATTTGCCGGCGAACATTTTCACGTGCACGGCGCGATTCCGCATGGCGACCGATCCTACGTTGCCTTGGTCGACGCCGGCATGGTGATTCTCGACATATCCGATATCAGCAAGCCGAAAACCATCAGCCACATCGACTGGAGTCCGCCATTCGGCGGCTACGCGCACACGACGTTGCCACTGCCCGGCAGAAAACTGGTGGTCGCCGTCGATGAATCCGTGAAGTACGATTGCAACGAAGGCGAGAAGCGCGTCTGGTTGATCGATATCCGCGAAGAAAGAAACCCGGTGATCGTCAGCTCCTGCCCGGTGCCGGAGGGCGACTTCTGCAAGCGCGGTTTGCGTTTCGGCCCGCACAACGTGCACGAGATGCGCCCGGGCTCATACCAAAACGAGAACCTAATTTTCATTACCTACTATAATGCGGGCCTGCGTGTCTTTGATATCAGAAATAAATTTCGCCCCGAGGAAGTCGGCTTCTTTATTCCGCCGGCGCCAGAAGGACAGAAGGCGCCGATGTTCAACGATCTTTACGTCGACACCGACGGTTTGATTTACGTGACCGACCGGATCAAGGGCGGATTGTACGTGCTGGAGTACACTGGGCCGAAGATTCATTAAGCAGAGAGCACAGCGTGGCGAAGGCGCAACCAAAGTAGGAAACCGAAGTTTACCACGAAGCACACGAAGACCACGAAGGGTTAGGATGTTGATATTTTAAAGCTTCCGAACTTCGTGAGCTTCGTGGTGAGATAGTATTTACTCATTATTCACCAATTTGGCACCAGCGACGTAATCTTGTTGTGTCTGCGAGAGGAGAATTCCATGCTTAAGCGTAAACTGTTTTTTGTTTGGGTTTCCGTTATCGCCCTGATCGTCGTTTCGCTGACCTCCGCCACGGCCGCGCCGATCGACGAACTGATCAAGGCGGCCAAGCAGGAAGGAACCCTGGAGTTCTACGCGCCTTCGACTTTGACGCCGCAGGGCGCGCAGGCGCTGGGCGCCGCTTTCAACAAGAAATACGGTCTCAACGTCAAGCTGCAGTACAGCCCCTCGGGAAACATGACCCGCGACATCGGCAAAGTCGTCGGCTTGGGCGCGAGCGGCGTGCCGCCGGAATGGGACTTGATGGTTGTGACCGACGCGCACCACGCGACGTTGTGGGTGAAAAAAATGCATCAGCCGTTCGATTACAAGAGCATCGGCGTCGATGCCAAGGCGGTGCAGTACGACAACGGTTCGGTGAGTTTCGCCAACCAATTTGTCCTGCCCGCTTACAATAAACAGTTGGTGCAGGCGAAGGATGCGCCGAAAAGTTGGGACGATTTATTAAATCCCAAGTGGAAAGGCAAAATCGGCGTCTCCAGCGCGACGCACCACATGGCGCGGCTGGCGGCGGGACCCTGGGGCGAAGAAAAGGCGACCAATTTCGTCAAGGCGCTCACCAAGCAAGATTTGATTCTCGGCAGGTTGGGCGAGATTTACAGTCGTCTATTGCTGGGCGAAATCGTCGTCGCGGTGTCCTTGAGCGACAGCGAAATCAAATCGGAGAAAAACAAGAGCGCGCCGGTGGTTTTTGCCGAAGCCGTGTCGCCGTTGATCGCCCCGGCGTATCATGCGGGTGTGCCCAAGAACGCGGCGCATCCGAAAGTGGCCTATTTGATGGCGGCCTATCTCACCACTCCCGAAGCGCAAAAGATCTGGGAGAAGTACGCCGGTCAAAGCTCGGCCTTTATTCCGGGAACCTCGGCGTATCAATACGTGCAGAAAAAACAAGTCGTCTACATGAGCCAGGATCAAGCCGAGATGATCGACCGGCTGTCGCGCGAATACGGCAAAATATTTGGCTTCACAGGCTTATAGGATGGGCTTGTCTGGTTTACTGTGGCGGAGTACTCCACCACGAAGGACGCGAAGAGCACGAAGTTCAGAAGTTAGAGATTTGAAACCTTCATGTCCTTCGTGCGCTTCGTGGTGAGCAAGTAGTAAAGTGAAAGCTGAAGCTGAACTCGGCACCATCGGCTACGCGCCACGCGCGCGGGCGAACGGCGTCGGGATATTCGCCGGTGGACTGCTGACGCTGCTTACTATCATGGTCGGCGTGCCGCTGATCATGATAGTGCTGATGAGCCTGCGCACGGGATTTCCTGGCGAGGGCGGGCCGCTCACGCTCGCCAATTTCGTCGCGGTCTACAGCGCGCCCAGCACCTACAAGATTCTGCTCAACACGCTGTTGTTCGCCTTCGGCACGGTCATCGTCGGCTTGGCTTTCGCCGTGCCGCTAGTATGGTTGCTCAACCGCACCGACATTCCGTTCAAGAATACGATCTATGTGCTGATGACGGTTGGCATTTTAATTCCGGTATTCCTGCGCACCATCGCTTGGATCTTACTGCTCAGCCCGCGCATCGGTTTGGTCAATCAATGGGCGATGCAGTTATTCAATCTCGATCAGCCGATCATCAGCCTCTACAACATTCCGGGGATGGCGTTCATCCAAGGAGTGTCCTTCGTGCCGTCGGCGTTTTTCATGCTCTCGGCCGCTTACCGCACGATGGATCCGGCGCTTGAAGAGGCGGCTTATACTTCCGGCGTGAGCAAGCTGCAAACTTTTCTGCGAATTAACATCCCGATCACTTGGCCGGCGATCGCCGGCGTCATGGTCTATTTATTCATGTCGGCCATCGCCGTATTCGAAGTGCCGGCCATTATTGGCTTCCCGGCGCGCATTCTTGTGCTCAGCGCTTCGATCTTTACCTCGACCAATCCGCCGACGGGCCTGCCGAATTACGGCATCGCCGGCGCCTACGGCGCCGTGATGCTTCTCGCCGGGCTGATCCTCGCTTATTTTTACGTCCGCTTAGTACAGCATGGAAAAAAATACACGGTGATTACCGGGCGCGGTTATCGGCCGCGGCAAATCGCATTGGGACGGTGGAAATGGGCAGCGCTGGCGTTCGCATTGCTCTATCTGTCGATGGAAGTTTTTATTCCTTTTTTGGTTTTGCTTTGGGCTTCGCTGCTGCCTCATCTGCAACTGCCGTCGGCCGAGGCGCTATCGGAAATTTCCTTCACAAACTATGCGACGATCTTCGACTTCGTCGACGCCATGCCGTTTATCAACACGGCGATCTTGATGGTCGCGGTGCCGACCGCGACGATGGTATTGAGCGTGCTGGTTTCCTGGATCGTCGTCAGGACGCAAGTAAACTTTCGCGGCTCCCTCGATACGATCGCATTTTTGCCGCACGCGATCCCGAGCATTCTTCTCGGCGTCGGCCTTGCCTATCTCGGACTCGCTTATCGAGATTACTTTCCGGTGTACGGCACGGTCATCATTATCGCCATCGCTCACACGATTTCCTGGATTGCTTACGGCACGCGCACGACCAACGGCGTGATGATTCAGGTCCACCGCGAGCTGGAGGAAGCCGGCAAGGTCGCCGGCGCGTCGACACCGCGTGTGCTCGGCCGCATTGTCCTGCCTTTGATCGCCGCCGGTATCTTCAACAGTTGGATTTGGATCAGCATGCTGTCTTATCGGGAAGTGACCATGGCCTTGGCGCTCGGCACGCGCAAGAATTTGGTGATCTCGACTATCGTCTGGCAGTTTTGGGGCAACGGCTGGGTGCCGCAAGTTTCGGCGCTCGGCGTGATCCTCGTGTTGTTCGCGGTTTTGGTCGTCGGATTGTTGAAGTTCATCTTTTCACGCATCGGCGAAGTGGAGTTGGGACATTAGGGAGAATGGGGTGCTGGAGTGTTGGAGTGATGGAATGATGGGTTTCGAGTGATCGGGTGATGGACCCAATACTCCACCACTCCATTACTCCAAGAGGTGTTTCGTTGATCCGCATTCGCGGTCTCAGAAAATGGTTCGATAGCCGGCGCGGCCGGGTCGAAGCTTTGCGCGGTATCGACCTCGAAGTGGCGGAGAAAGAGTTTTGCGTGCTGCTCGGGCCGAGCGGCTGCGGCAAGACGACGACGCTGCGCAGCGTCGCCGGTTTGGAAAAACCGGATGCGGGAGAACTGGAGATCGACGGGGCGCTGGTGAATTCCCCGGAGAGAAAAATTTATGTGCCGACGGAAAAGCGCGACATCGGCATGGTGTTTCAGTCCTATGCGATCTGGCCGCACATGAACGTATTTCAGAACGTTTCGTTTCCGCTGATCAAAGGGCGAAAGAAAATTCCCAAAGACCAGATCGCAGGAAAAGTGCGCGCTGCGCTGAAGCTCGTGCAGCTCGATGGCCTCGAGGATCGCCCGGCGACCGACCTGAGCGGCGGGCAGCAGCAGCGCGTGGCGATGGCGCGTGCGATGGTCACCGAGCCGAAGATCTTGCTGATGGACGAGCCGCTGAGCAACCTCGATGCGCGGCTGCGCGAGCAGATGCGCGTCGAGCTAAAAAAGATCACCAAGGCCGCGGGCGTGACCACGCTTTATGTCACGCACGATCAAGCGGAGGCGTTGAGCCTCGGCGATAAGGTCTGTGTCATGCATGACGGTGAAATTATTCAAATGGCGCCACCCAACGAGGTTTACGCCAAGCCGGCCAGTGTTTTTGTCGCGCAGTTCGTCGGCGAGATGAATTTTGTCAAAGGCAAAGTGGCGAACGGCGGACAAATCGAATCACCCTTGGGTTTGATCGCTACGGCCGTGCCAAACGGTCTCAGCGCCGGCGCGTCGATTACGTTGGCGATTCGTCCGGAGCACGTCAAGGTCACGGCGCCGTCCAGTTACGGAACCCCGGCAACGTTGGGAAAGATTGCCAGCAAGAATTATCTCGGCGACGCCGCCTTGCTCGAAGTCGAGGTGAAAGGCGTAACCCTGATGGCCAAGCTCGCCGGTGATTGCGACCTTGCCGTCGGCGCGCAGGCCGTGGTCGAATTCCCCGCGCATCGTTGGCATGTGTTTCCTTGAAGACGGTGGTCAGCCGTCAGTAGTCAGCGATCAGAATTGAGGCTGCTGAATATTTCTGACTGACAATTGATCACTGCCTATTCCAACCTTGCAGTACTCAGGTGTCTATGACACAAGGAAAAACAATTCCAAATTAAAGGAAATCACATGGCTACTTTCACATCTAAGCCGGCGGGAAATCTTTTGCGCGCAAAGTCGGTGGCGATCATCGGCGCGTCGCAAAAGGGCGCTTGGCCGCAAGGCATTTATCGAAATTTGAAGAACGCTAAATTTGCCGGCGGCATCTATCTCATCAACCCGAACTATCAAGAGCTCTACGGTGACAAATGCTATCCGAACCTTGCGGCGCTGCCGGAAGTGCCGGATGAGCTGCTGGTTCTCATTCCGACACGGGCCGTGCTCGGAGTGTTGGAAGAAGCGGCAAAGCTTGGCACCAGGTCGGCGACGATTTACACCGCCGGGTTCGGCGAAGGCGACGATGAGAAAGGCAAAGAGCGCGCACAGGCGATGCGCGATCTGTGCGACAAAACCGGCATGGTGATTTGCGGCCCGAACTGCATGGGCTCCTATTCGGTCGGCGAAGGTTTGTGGACCTTTCCAACGGCGACGCCGTTGCTCAAGAAAGGGCCCGTGGGATTGATTTTTCAGAGTGGCGGCTCGCTCGGCAACTGGATCAAAGGCGCCACCGAGCGCGGCATCGGTTTCAGCTACGCGGTTTCCAGCGGCAACGAAGTGAGCCTCGATCTCGTCGATTACCTGTCGTTTCTGGTCGATGATCCCGACACCAAAGTCATCACGCTGATGGTCGAAGGCATTCGGCGACCGGATGAGTTCATGACCATCGCCGAGCAGGCGCTCAACAGAGGCAAGCCGATTCTCGCCGTTAAACTTGGCCGCTCGGAAATGGGCAAACGTCAGGCGATCTCGCACACGGGCTCGCTCGCCGGCGCGGATGAAGTATTCGACGCGGTTTGCCATCGGCTCGGTTTGATTCGCTGCCCGACGCTGGAAGACATGACGGAGACGACGCTCGCGTTTATGCCGGGAAGATTCCCCAAAGGCAGCCGCGCGGCGATCGTGGTCAACTCCGGCGGCATGAAAGGTCTCATCTGCGATCATTGCGACGAACTGAAAACCAATCTGGCGCAGCTCAGCGAGAAAACCAAAGAAGCGGTGCGGCCGTTGATTCCGCCGGAACTCGCCGTGGAAAATCCGCTCGAATGCGGCGTGGCGGGATTCGGCGATGAAGCGGGTTTCATCAACATCGTCAAACTGCACGCCGAAGATCCGGGCGTTGATTTGCTCGCGATCCACGGTGAACTGCCGCGCGGCCAAACGCGCAGCGCCGATCTGTTCAAGAGCGTCACGGCGGCCACGGATAAACCCGTGCTCGCGTTCGGTCGATCGACTTATAGCTGCTTGGATGAAAGCCGCGCCTTTCAAGAAGAAGCCGGCATGCCGTTCTTGCAGGCGATCAAACCGACCTTGCGCGCGCTGGCAGGTTTGGGTTTATACGGTGAGCGCAGGCAGCTGGGTGTGCCGAAGCTTGCCGCAGCGACGGGCAATGCGGCGGATCTCGAAGGTGAGAATCTCAATGCGCTGCTGCAGCGGCATGGCATCAGTTTGCCGAAACAAGCGATGGCCGGTACCGCTGCCGATGCAGCGGTGAAAGCGAAGGAAATCGGTTTTCCCGTGGCAATCAAATTGATCGCCGCAGAAGTGGTGCACAAAACCGAATCCGGCGCGGTCGTGCTTGGCTTAAAGAGCGCGGAAGAAGTCCAAGCCGAAGGCCAGAAGCTGCTGACTAAAACACTGGGCAGAGGCCATTTGCTTATTCAAGAAATGGTGCAGGGCACCGAAGTACTGATCGGCGCGCGCACCGATCCGCAGTACGGGCCGTTTCTGATGGTCGGTCTCGGCGGTATTTTCGTGGAAGTGTTAAAAGACGTTTCGATCCGTTTGCTGCCGATCGACGAGCGCGAAGCGCGCGCGATGCTCAAGGAGTTGCGCGGCTACAAAGTCCTCGAAGGCGTGCGCGGTCAAAAGCCGCGCGACATCGACGCGCTGGTGAAAGCGATGGTCGGTTTATCCGATATTTTCGCCGCGCACCGCAATCATCTTTCGGATATGGAAATCAACCCGATCATGGTGCGCGCGCAAGGCAGAGGCGCGGCGGCGGTGGATGTGCGGCTGGTACGGAAGTGATTTAAAAATTTAGCCGCAAAGAACACAAAAAGCGCCAATCAACGTAGGGGCGACCGGCTGGTCGCCCGGCATTTGCTATTTCAGTTTCTTCAAAAACCCTTCCTCGTCGATCGCTTTGACAATGCTCGTATCGACCATTGTCGAGGCGTCGTACTTCAGCACCTCCGGTCGAGTGCGACCCATTTCAGCGAGGATCGTTTTCATTCCTTCGAGCGTGGGGTAGGGCATATCCGGGATCGCGTTTTTCAGGTAGGCGTAGGCGCTATCGAGGGTAGTGACATCGGTCTTGGCGTATTTCTTCAGGATCGCGATGGTCTGCGGTTTGTTGTTTTTAAAATAATGAATCGCCTCCACCGATGCGCGCGCGAAGCGCAGCATGGCGTCGCGCTTCTCGCGCAGCAATTTTTGACTGCTGATCAGGCCGCTGTGCGGGTAAGGAATCTTTTTGCTGGCGAGATCGGCCAGGACTTTGAATCCTAATTTTTCGGCTTCTTCCCGTTCCGTGCTGCTGATCACCGTGAACTGCGCCTGCCCTTGCTGCATGGTGATCATGCGTAAATTGGTCGCACCCACCACGCGCAGACTCACATCCCGTTCGGGATCTAAGCCGATATTTCTTAACCCCAGGCGCATGGCAAAATCTGCTGAGGTCGCCGCCGAATGGTTAGCCCCGACTTTTCCCTTGAGATCCTCAACGCTCTTGATCGCCGGCGTCGCGACGAGATAGTAGGGCAAAAATACTTCAAAACCCATGATCATCGAAGCGTCGGCGCCGCGCACTTTTGCGCTCGCCACCGCGGGGCCCGTGCCGGCGACGACTTGCAGCTCGCCCGCGAAGAGCGACATCAGCGCCTTCGGCGTGCCTTCGATATAAATGATATTGACATCGAGGCCGTGCTTCTTGAAGATGCCGGCGTCTTTGGCGACCCAAAGAACCGACGACGAGCCGGCGTTGGGCGAGATGTACGCGAAGTTTAACCGTTCTTGAGCATGGGAATGTGAGATCATGCTGCCCAACAACACAGTTGCGAAAATCATTGAAACTAGTCGACGCATATGCCGGTTTCCCTTTCCGAGATTTATGACAGCTCCGGCGCTTACTGTTCGGTCACGAGCTTGTTGGGCAGTTCGTCTCGATCGTCCGGGGATCGAGGAAAGTGCTGCGCGAGCGTTTCGCCGCAGCGTTCGATGGCTTTGCAGAAAGCGTCACAGGCATTGCCTGAATGTAGACCATTGGTGAGGATTTGCACCACATCATCCCAAGTGCCGGGTTGAACTTTATCGTTGATGCCCTTGTCGGCCAAGACTACGACGTGATGTTCGAGCAAGGAAGCTAAAATCAAGATTCCTGTGTGGGCCTCGGTATGATGCAGTCCATGCGCGGTGAAGGCCGCGAGGCTGCGTACGTGAACCGCTTCAGTGATTCGCTCCGTTGAAATCAAGCGTCTTTTCAATCCCGGAATACTGCAGGCGATAAATCCGACGACGGCGCCAACGACGGGCCAGAGCAGGTAGGTCTGCACGGTTCCCCAGGGATCATGCCAGATGAATGTGACCAGAGTGCCGAGAACGAGCCCGATGACGACACCGGAAAGCTCGACCTCGGCATAGCGCCCGGAAGCGCTCACGAGCATCGGCACGATCTCGCCGGAAGTATTTTTCTCCGCGGCAATCACCGCTTGTTGGATGCGCTCCTGCTCCTCGCTGGTAAAAAAAGTTTCGGCATTCATTTTGGTTACCAACTTCCCGAAGCTCCGCCGCCGCCAAACCCGCCGCCTCCTCCACCGAAGCCACCACCTCCTCCGCCACCGAAACCGCCGCCGCCAAACCCGCCGCCTCCTCCGAAACCTCCAGGGAAAATACCGCCGCCGCGACCGCCTCGGCGTGATCCGCCGGTCCATTGATTCCCTGCCGATCCCGTGCCCACGGTACTGCCGACCGCTCCGACCACGGCGCCGACGATGACGGCCAGAAGCAAAACGAGCCCAACTCCACCTGCGCCAAAAAGCGATGTGACGAGCCCGGAGGCCGCGCCGCCAAAAGCGCCGCCTAACAGCCCACGACTGGTCATGCCAATGAACAGTGCCAGTATGACCGTGATCATGAAGACCGTCATTAGCGACGAGCCTTGCGCATTGCGCCCGGTCGCAGCGCGACTTCTTTCGGGCAGCGCTTCCCCTTTGGTGATCTTGAGAATCGAGTCGACGCCAGCTTCAATCCCCCCGGCATAATCGCCGGAGCGAAACCGCGGCGTGATCACTTCGTTGATGATTCGGTTGGCGATGGCATCCGGCAACACGCCTTCGAAGCCGTACCCCACTTCAATGCGCAGTCGGCGATCGTCGCGGGCGATTAATAGAATCGCGCCGTTGTCGAACCCTTTTTTGCCGATTTTCCAGCTCTCGGCCACGCGGATGCTGAAATCCTCGAGGCTGTCGCCTTCCAGGCTGGGAACAGTCAAGAGCGCAATTTGATGACCGGTTTCTGACTCAAAACGAGCCAAGCGCTCTTCGAGCGCTTGCGCTCTGTCGGCAGGCATCAGTCCAGCATAGTCGTTGACCCTTCCGCGCAGCGGCGGGACGTTTAGCGCCAGAGCCAATGAAATGAGTGTTGGGGCCAACAAAAAGGCCAGCCCGAACACCCGTGCTGTGCGCAGCTTCATCTGCTGCTTAGAATTTTACCTGCGGCGGTTTCTGAGCTGCTTCGTCGGCGCTGAACGTTTCGCGAACTTTGAGCCCGAGAAGATATTGGGCGGTCAAATTATACGGAAACGAGCGGACCTTGGTGTTATAGGTCTGGACGCTCTCGACGTAGCGTTTGCGCGCGACGGCGATTCGATTTTCTGTTCCTTCGATCTGAGCTTGCAGATCGCGGAAGTTTTGATTCGCTTTAAGCTCCGGGTATTTTTCCACAACCACCATGAGACGCGACAGCGCACCCGAGAGGTTCTGCTGTGCTTGCTCGAATTTCTTGAATGTTGCCGGGTCGCTCAGGGCTTGAGCATCGAGTTTGATCGACGTCGCTTGCGCTCTAGCCTCGATGACTTTCTGCAAGGTCTCCTGCTCGAAATTGGCCGCCCCCTTGACCGTAGCGACGAGGTTGGGGATCAAGTCCGCTCTGCGTTGATACTGGTTTTGCACCTCGCTCCAAGCTCCCTTAACTCCCTCGTCGAGACCTTGGAGTTCGTTGTAGCCGCAACCGGGAAGGATGAAAAGCAAGGCCAAACCGATAACAAATGCAGGAAGTTGCCTTTTAATTATTATCGCCATTGATATTCTCGCTCCTAGGCAAATTTTTTTCTGAATCTAAGTCAGGCGGTGTGAAAGAGCAAGGGGGAACATAGCGGCTTCGCAACTTGGACAAAATTGCAGGGCGCATCGGGTTGGCGCCAGCCTGAAAACACAAAGGGCCCGAATTTGATCGGGCCCTTTGTGTCTAGAAACTGAGAGGGATGTAAAAAGCGATCAATCCATCGCACCGACTTTGGGACGCCACTTGTCAAAACGTTTTTCTATCTTAGCCAGTATCTCAGTACCGATCATCCCGGTCAACGCGAAAACAAGGACGCCGACGAAGACCTTATCGGTTTGGAAGGTAGCACCGGCCACTGTGATCATAAAACCGATTCCTGCGGTGGCCGCATAAAGTTCTCCTACCATAACACCCACGATAGCCCTCCCAAGTCCTTGCCTCAAACCACTCAGAATGAAGGGGATCGTAGAAGGAAGGACGACAGCTTTGAAGATCATCCATTCTGAAGCACCAAAACTTCTTGCCGCATTGAGAAGATTGAGAGGCGTGGTTTTCACGCCGTCGCGCGAATTGATCAATATCGGGAAGACTGCGCCGAGAAAGATAATGCCGACCTTCGAGAGAATTCCGATTCCCAGCCAGATGATTACCAAAGGTAGCAGTGCCACGCGCGGAGTCGCGTTCATCGCGTTGATGAAGGGATCGAAAATATAGCTCATTTTTTTGTACCAGCCGACCATGATGCCAAAAGGGATAGCAACGGCCGCCGAAAGGAGATAGCCCCACTAAAAGTTCAGTACCACTGATGTAAAGATCGTTGTAGATTTCACCCGATGAAAATAGATCGATCGCGGCTTTGGCGATAAGTGAGGGCGCGCTCATAAACATCGGATTGATAAGTTGGAGAACGTTGCCGACGAGTTCCCAGATGATAAGAAAGATCGTTACCCCGGCGGCGCCCAGGATTTTCTTCTCCTGCGAGAGATAGAATTTGTAGAGTTTTGATGCTTCCGCGACCCTGATGTCGAGTAATAATTCTTGCGTGGACTCATTTCGATCAGCCATGGTTTCGGTCCTTTCTTGTTTTGGACGTGCTGGGGTTAGCCTGCACGTCGTTTTCCGTTTCGGTAAGATCGGCATTCTCGATCAGGCTTTGCAGAATTTTTACAAACTTCGGACCGGTGGATCGCAATTCTTCCAGATGGTGCAAAGAAAGTGTCTTGAGAAATTGTTCGCCGTCGCGAGTCAGCTTGACGAGAACCTGCCGGCGATCGTCGGTGCTGCGCAAGCGGCAGAGCAGGCCGCGCTCGACCAGACGGTCGATCAATTCCACCGTGCTGTGATGTTGGAGCTGCATCCGTTCGGCCAAAACTCCGATGGTCGGTTTAAGACCCTCAGGCAGACCGCGAATCGCGAGCAGCAACTGATGCTGCTGCGGCTCGATGCCGGCTTTACGCGCTGCGTTTTCGCTGAAACGCAGGAAGCGACGGATCTGATAGCGAAGTTCCGCCATGGCTTTGAAATTGGGTGAGGGTTGAGATTTGCGCATATTAGATCGCTAAACGATAGTATCGTGTAGCGATATATGGAAATCAAGTGCCTGTCAACCGATACAAAAGGAGAATTCCAATAGAATTTTTTAAATTCGATCGAAGCGGGGTATTTATCGCCGTGCCTGGCTTTTGGACGCGGATTTTTGATCGGCGGGATGTTTTTCGATGGTCGCAACCGCGTCGCGGATCTCCCCGTCAGAGGAGAGTCTATGTTGACTTTGCCGGTTTTTTCCTTTAAAAACTTTGCTTTAGGAAATCTTATGAAATATGCAGTAATTAGAACGGGCGGGAAGCAATACCGCGTATCTGAAGGCGACCTGGTCAAGGTCGAAAAGCTTGCCGGCGAAGTCGGCGAGAAGGTGACACTACCGGATGTGTTGTTTGTCGGCGGCAATGATGACGTAAAGATCGGCTCACCCCTGGTCGCCAACGCCAAGGTGACCGGCGAAATCGTTGGTCAGATCCGGGCAAAAAAGATTCTGGTCTTTAAAAAGAAGCGGCGCAAAAGCTACAGCCGCCAGCGCGGTCACAGACAGTATCAGACGACTTTGAAGATCACGGCAATCGAAGCTTAGCTGGGAGAGTAATCTAATGGCACATAAAAAGGCGGGTGGCAGCTCACGCAACGGACGCGATAGCCAAGGGCAACGGCGCGGTGTAAAGGTTTTCGGCGGCGAAACCGTGCGCGCCGGAAATATTTTGGTACGTCAACTCGGCACACGCATTCACCCGGGAAGGAACGTTGGAATGGGCCGCGATTTTACGCTTTTCGCATTGATCGATGGCACTGTCCGTTACGAACGAAAAGACAAAGAGAGAAAACGGGTCGTTGTGCTTCCAGCTCAGTAAGATGAGCGCTTGCAACGGAAAAGCCCCTTTCGGGGCTTTTTTTTTGCCTGGGAGAAGGGGATGATGGAAGAAAAAGATAAAGTAAAAAGGCAAAGGGCAAAAGTCGGATTGAAAAACGAGTTTGCGGTTGACACTAAAACCTATTGAAACATGAAATTTATCGACGAAACCAAGATTCACGTCATCGCCGGCGACGGTGGGCGCGGCTGTGTCAGCTTTCGTCGGGAGAAGTTTGTTCGGCGCGGCCCGCCGGATGGCGGCAATGGCGGTGCTGGAGGCGATGTCGTGGCTGAAGCCGATTCCCAGCTGACGACGCTGCTCGATCTGCGCTATCAAAAGTTAGTGAAGGGCGGGCGCGGCGGCAATGGTATGAGCAGTGACTGCCACGGCCGGCGCGGCGAAGACCGCGTGATCAAAGTTCCGGTCGGGACGATCATTCGAGATCATGAAGCCGGCGAGCTTCTGGCTGATCTAAAAAAAGCCGGCGAAAGAGAGGTCATCGCCGCCGGCGGCCGCGGCGGCAAAGGTAACGCTCATTTTACCTCGTCGACCAACAGAAGCCCGCGTTATGCCCAGCCCGGCGAAGCGGGACAGGAACGGGAACTTGAGATCGAGCTCAGGCTGTTGGCGGACGTCGGCATCATCGGTTTACCCAACGCCGGCAAATCGACATTGATCGCGACGATCTCCGCGGTACGACCGAAGATTGCCGACTATCCCTTCACGACGTTAGTGCCGAATCTAGGCGTGGTCGGTTATGACGAAGGAAAAGGTTTTGTCGTTGCGGACATCCCAGGTCTCATCGAAGGCGCTCACGAAGGCCACGGATTGGGGCATAAGTTTTTGCGTCACGTGATGCGGACAAATTTGTTGATTCATCTGATCGACGCCGCGCAGATCGATGAAAGCGATCCATTGGCGGCGTGGCGGACGATCAACCGCGAGCTCGAGCTGTTCGATCCGGAGCTCGCCGGAAAACCACAGATCGTCGTCGCCAACAAGATCGACCTGCCGGAGGGAAGAGAGAAGGCAAAGCTTTTGGCCAAGAAGCTGCCCAAGGAATATCGCCCATTGCACATCATTTCGGGCGCGACCACGGAAGGCGTACGCGCCCTGGTCTTATTAGTCGGACGAAAACTGGAAGAACTCAGGCGGAAAGCAGAAACAACGCGTGACGCAGCTGGACTATAAGAAGCAGATCTTGCGGCGCGCGCGCCGCGTGGTGGTCAAGATCGGCAGCCAGATTCTTTCTTCGAGCGACGGTATCGAGGAAGCTCGGCTGCGCGGATTGGTGCGCGAGTTGGCGGAGTTGCATGACCAGAAGAAGGAAATCGTCGTTGTGAGCTCCGGCGCAGTGGCAGCGGGGATGACGCGGCTGGGACGAAAGGAACGGCCGAGGACGATTCCCGAAAAGCAGGCGCTGGCCGCCGTCGGCCAGATCAAGCTCATGGCGCTCTACGAACGTTATTTTTCCAAGTTCGACAAGAGCGTGGCGCAAGTGCTGCTGACGCATGAGGATCTCGCCAACCGCCAACGCTATATCAACGCCAAGCATACTTTTCAGGTGTTATTGGAGTCGGCAATCATTCCCATCGTCAATGAGAATGACACGGTGGCCGTCGAAGAAATGAAATTCGGCGACAACGATCATTTGTCGGCGCTGGTGGCAACCCTTCTGGAAGCGGATTTGTTGGTGGTTCTCAGCGATGTCGAGGGAGTTTACGATAAGGATCCACGGGCCTATGCGGATGCTCAACTCATTCCCTTGATCACTGCAGCCAAGGGGTTGAGACAAACGATCGAAGGGCAGAGTCTCAGCATCGTCGGGACAGGGGGAATCGCGACCAAGCTGGGCGCGGCGGAGGAGGCAGCGGCGGCGGGTATTCCGACTGTAATCGCCAGCGGCTTGCACGGCGGTATCCTTGGCAAAATATTTGAGGAGAAGGATGTGGTAGGTACGTTGATCTTGGCGGAAACCACTCGACTCACCAGCCGAAAGCATTGGATCGCCTACAACTTAAAACCTGCCGGCGACATCGTCGTCGATCAAGGCGCTCACGAGGCCGTTGTGCAAAAGGGCAAGAGTCTTTTGCCCTCGGGCTTAAGAGAAGTCCGCGGTGTGTTCGGCGTCGGCGAGTGTGTGCGCTGCCTGGACTCGGACGGGCGGGAGTTCGCGCGCGGCTTGGTCAACTATAGCGCTCAGGAGTTGAATCAGATCAAAGGATTGCATACAAGCAGGATTGAAAAAATGCTGGGTTATAAGGCGTACGAAGAAATTATTCACCGCGACGATCTGGTCGTCTTGTGAGAAGCGGATGTCAGGTACAAGCGATAAACTAAAACAGGAAGCGCTTCGTCTCGGCAAGCAGGCCAAGGTCGCAGCTCGCCTATTGGCGCCGTTGCCGTCGGCGGAAAAAAATCAAGCTTTGCTGCTGATGGCGGACCGGCTCGAAGCGCAGAGCACTTTTCTGATCGATGAGAATAAAAAAGATTTGGACTTCGCGACAAATAGCGGAGTCTCGAGCGCGGTCCTCGATCGCATCGCGCTCAATCCCGTCCGCATCCGGGCGATGGCGAACGGCCTACGTGATGTGGTCAGCGCTACCCGATCCGGTGCGTGAAGTGACCAAGATGTGGCGCCGGCCGAACGGTCTCCAGGTCGGGCGCATGCGCATTCCGCTCGGTGTGATCGGGATGATTTACGAAGCCCGTCCCAACGTGACGGCAGACGCGGCGGCGCTCTGCTTGAAGTCCGGCAACGCCGTGATCTTACGCGGCGGCAGCGAAGCGCACCATTCCAACCAGGCGATCGGCGCGGTGCTGCGCCAAGCCTGCGCCGAGACGCGCGTGCCGCAGGACGCCGTGCAAGTTGTGCAACATAAAGATCACGCTTTGGTCAACGAGCTGCTGCAGCTGGAGCAGTATATCGATCTCATTATTCCGCGCGGCGGTGAGGATCTCATTCGCGCGGTAGTCGCGAATTCGAAAGTTCCCGTCATCAAACACTACAAAGGTGTTTGTCACGTTTACGTCGAGGCCGACGCGTCTTTGGAAATGGCCGAGCAAATTTGTTTTAACGCCAAAGTGCAGCGGCCCGTCCGTTTGTAACGCCATGGAAACTTTGCTGGTGCATGAAGCGATCGCGCCCAAGTTTTTGCCGCGATGATCGCCAAGTTTCAAGCCGCGGGGGTAGAAGTGCGCGGCTGTGAGAATACTCGCGCGCTGGTGCCGGGGATCAAAGCAGCCACCGACGCGGATTGGACGGAAGAATATCTCGATCTGATTCTCGCCGTGCGCATCGTGAAAGACATGGACGAAGCGATCCATCACATCGAGCGCTACGGCTCGGAACATACCGAAACCATCGTCACGACGAATTATCAAAAATCGCGCGAGTTCATCGAGCGGGTCAATTCGTCTGCCGTGATGGTCAACGCCTCGACGCGCTTCAATGATGGCGGCGAGCTCGGCTTGGGCGCCGAGATCGGCATCAGCACGAGCAAGATCCACGCATTCGGTCCCATGGGCTTGGAAGAGTTGACGACCACCAAATTCATCGTTTTCGGCGACGGACAAGTGAGAGAATAGAAAAAGGCTAAAGGATGAAGGCGAAAGGCGGAAGGAAGATGGGGCGAGGCCAAGGGTGGAGGACGGAAGGTGGAAGAAAGCTGCAAGCGCCGTCATGGCATGCCAAGGTTTTAATTTCATCCTTTATCCTTCATCCTTCATCTTTTCTTTCATTCGTCGCCGCCTCATGAAGATCGGTCTGTTCGGCGGCACTTTCGATCCGATCCACTGGGGACACTTGCGCAGCGCGGAGGAAGTCAGCGAGACATTCGGGCTCGACCGTCTCTATTTCATCCCCACATCCATTCCGCCGCATAAACGGGGACAGACAACGACACCGGCCAGCGATCGGCTGCAGATGGTGCGTCTCGCGGTTGCGCGAAATCCCCGGTTCAGCGTGTCGACGGCGGAGATTTCGCGCGCTGGAGTTTCTTATTCGATCGACACGATCCGCGCCTTTGCCGCGCGCAAGCAGCCCGGCGATTCGCTCTACTTCGTCATCGGATTAGACGCCTTTCGCGAGATCGGCACATGGAAGGATTTTCCCGCAATCTTTCCGCTGTGTAATTTTATCGTGACGTCCAGGCCCGGCAGCAAGGACAAAGATCCGCTCAAAGGCACCGGCGTTGCCGTGAAAAAACTCTTTTGTTATGATTCAGAACAGAAGAATTATCGGCATCAAAGCGGAACGCGGATCTATTTTATCGAGCTCACGGATATCGCCATCTCGGCGTCGGAAATTCGCGCGTTGGTCGAACAACGAAAATCCATCCGTTATCTAGTGCCCATCGACGTAGCAAAATATATTGAAAGGCGCGGGCTGTACGGCGGCCGTCGCAGCAAACGTTGATGATCTCGGCCGAGAACAGTTCGTGGGAAAAAACCCTTCTCCTGACCCGTCTGGCTCTGGAGCGAAAGGCTTATGATCTGGTCGTGCTGGATGTTCGCGGGCTGACATCGATCGCCGATTATTTCATCCTGTGCTCGGGCCGTTCCGATCGCCAAGTGCAGAGCATCGCCCAAGGGCTCGAAGAAAATGCCGTCGAAGAGGGCATCAAACCGTACGCCGTCGAAGGGGCGCAGCGCGGTCATTGGGTGTTGGCGGATTTTTCCGACGTGATCGTGCACGTTTTTTATGAACCGGTGCGCGAGTTTTATGACCTGGACGCACTGTGGGGCCATGCGCCGAGGGCGACACTGCCGGAAGCGTACGTAAAGCTCGTCGAGCAGTTTCAGATCGCCAACGAGCACATGTCTTGAGTCGCGGCGTGTCTCGCTAGTTCCATGATTTAACCATCTTTAATTTCAACCGGCTGAGCCGTCGACTAAGAAAGGACTTCACTTTGAGCCCACCCCAACCTGTGATCCTAATCATCTTGGACGGATTCGGCATCAATCCGCGCAAAGAAGGCAACGCGATTGCCAACGCGGCGACGCCCCATCTGGACGCGCTGCTAAAAAATTATCCCAACTCGCGAATGTCGATGTCGGGTATCGATGTCGGCTTGCCGGCCGGCCAAATGGGCAATTCCGAAGTCGGCCACATGATTCTCGGCGCCGGGCGGATCGTTTATCAGGATCTCACTTTAATTCATAAAGACATCGACGAAGGCGGGTTTTACAAGAATCCGGTTCTCCTCGAAGCCTTACGCAAAACGAAAGAGCAAAGCAGCCGCTTGCATCTCATGGGCCTTCTCGGCGACGGCGGCGTGCACAGCCATCAGCGCCATATGGAAGCGCTGATCGAGATGGCGCGGCAGGAAAAGCTCGGCCATGTTTATCTGCATTTGTTCTTGGACGGCCGTGACACGCCGCCGAACAGCGCTGAACAATTCATGCTCGATTTGAACGAAAAACTGAAAGCCGACGCCAACGTCAAAGTTGCCACCGTGAGCGGACGCTATTACGCCATGGATCGGGACAAACGCTGGGATCGAGTCGAAAAAGCGTACAATTGTCTGACCGAAGGAGTCGGCAACAAAGCGCCCTCGGCTCTCGAGGCGATTCGTAACAGTTATAAAGAAAAAATCACCGACGAATTCGTTTTGCCGACGGTGATTGACAATATCGGTTCCGAAGGGTTGATCCGAGACGGCGACGGGGTGATCTTTTTTAACTTCCGCGCCGATCGCGCGCGCGAGTTGACGCGCGCCCTGACTCAGGAGGATTTCAAAGAATTTCCCCGCAAGCGCTATTTGAGGCTCGCGGCTTACACCACCATGACGCGTTACGACGAGACCCTCAAAGTCCCGGCCGCCTACGCGCCGCGAGAGATCCGGAAAATCGTCGGCGAAGTCGCAAGCCAAGCGGGGGTGCGCCAACTGCGCATTGCCGAGACTGAAAAGTATGCTCACGTGACGTATTTCTTTAATGGCGGGGAAGAAAAAGAATTCGCCGGCGAAGAGCGGATTTTGATACCTTCGCCCAAAGACGTGGCGACCTATGACCTAAAACCTGAAATGAGCGCGCGGCCGGTTACCGAGGCGCTGATCAAATTTCTGCGCGAACGGGACGTCGGGCTCGTGATCGCCAATTATGCGAACGCCGATATGGTTGGCCACACGGGCAACTTCGAAGCTTCGGTAAAAGCCGTCGAAGTGATCGACGAATGTCTCGGCAAGGTCATCGACGCAGCCATGAGCAAGAAGGGCAAAGTCATCATCACGGCGGATCACGGCAACATCGAGCAGTTGATCGACTACGATACCGGCATGCCGCACACCGCCCATACCACGAATCTCGTGCCGGTGATTTTAGTGGATGACGAGCGGAAAAAATGCCGGCTCAAAGAAGGCACCGGGATCGACATCGCGCCGACCGTCTTGGAGCTTCTCGGAATGACCGCAGCCGCAAGAAATGACCGGCCGCAGTTTGATCTTGAAAACGTAGTTTCTCGCCGCGCCCAACGATTCGTCGACCTCACTCGCCCCTCGACCACTGGCGAAATGCGCCGGCTCAAAGCATTTTTCTCTTCGCCCGCTTCGTTCATTTTGCTACAGTGCGGGACGATCTATGGAAATCGCCTTCAGACAACTTCTCTGGCTGATCGTTTCGATTGGTTGGTGGATTGGCTCTATCCGCCGCGTTGCCGCGCCTGCGGCGGCCGGATCCACGGCCGCGATGCGGAATATTTTTGCGCCGGCTGCTGGCAACACATTCAACTCATTTCCCATCCCTTGTGTCATCTTTGCGGCCGCCCATTTCCCGATGCCAGCGGCGACGATCACACCTGCGGCGCGTGTCTTTCCCGGGCGCCGCAGTTTGTCGCCGCGCGCGCCTGGGCTTGTTATCCGCGCGAGGAAATCGAAGAGCATCCGCTGCGGCAGGTGGTGCAAAAGTTCAAATACGGCAGGAGAGTTTCTCTCGGCAAGCCGCTCGGCCGGTTGATGGCGCGCGGTTGTCAGGAGTTTCTCAGCGCATGTTCGGTGGATTTAATCATTCCGGTTCCGCTTCACCCGAAACGGTTGCGCTGGCGCGGCTTCAACCAATCCGTGCTGCTCGCTCGACAAATTAGCCGCGTTTACAATATCCCGATGGACCCCTTTGTGCTGCGGCGCGACCATGAGACCGCACCGCAGACGCAACTCGCCGAAGACGAACGGCGGCGCAACGTGCGCGGCGCGTTTTTAGTGAATTCGGATCGATCCGTCGACGGTAAAAATATTTTGCTCGTCGACGATGTTTACACTTCGGGCGCGACAGTGAACGAATGCAGCCGAATATTGAAAAGAAACGGCGCGAAGCAGGTTTTCGTGGTGACGCTGGCGCGGGCCGTGTCCTGAGCATCGTAGTCTTTTTGACGATGATCGCTTATGTCGCTCGATGATCAGATCCGATGGGATCGCCAATATGGGCAGAGCGACCGCTCGGAAAAGCCTTCCGCTTTTCTTAAGCAAATCTTGGACGAGGGTCATTGGGACATAGCGCCGGGGCGAGCACTGGATATCGCCAGTGGCGCAGGACGCAACGCCTTGTTTCTCGCGGCAAAAGGATTCGCCGTTACGGCCGTTGATATTTCCCAAGTCGGATTGGACCAAGGGGCGCGGCGGGCTGCGGAGCGTGCGCTCTCGATTTCTTGGCAGCAGGCAGACCTGGAGCATTGCCGGCTGCCGCCGGGACCGTATGACTTGATCGTAAATATCAACTATCTCCAGCGCTCGCTTTTCCGCATATGAAATCCGCGCTGGCGCCCGGCGGTTATATCGTTTTTGAAACCTACTTGATCGATCAACAAACCATTGGCCATCCGAAAAACCCCGACTATTGCTCGCCCGTAACGAACTGCTGAACTATTTTCGCGACTTTCGCGTTCTTTGCTATCGCGAAGGAAAATTTGCCGATGGTGCTGAGCCGTCGTTTCGTGCCGGTATCTTGGCGCAAAAGCTCCGCTGACTTATTTTCATTAATTTCCGCTAAATGGTTGTTTGGCTGATGACCTTTGAATTCCCAGCTTGCTTTATCACAATATTTAAATATAATGATTGAAATCAGCTATGGAGTTTGTTGTACCCTTAAAGCGCTGGCCGATCCCCTCCGTTTACGCATTCTCGCGGCGGTC
>CAVWLW010000068.1:0-117303 GCA_963755715.1 uncultured delta proteobacterium | reverse complement strand
GATCGTGATAATGGCAATCACGTTCGCAAGGATCGGGTGCTCGATAAAGAATTTCGACATGATAGTGAGATTTTTTTCCTTTAACTAACTAGAGACACGCAGCATGGCGCGAAGAAGGGGTCCGGTATTATCGATAGACGCTTGGACTTTTCGACAACTCTCACTCAGTAATCTTTTTGCTTTGCGCCGACGGCGAAATTTTTTCGGCTTGCTGCGCTTTCACCACCCGACCTGGAATCGCTTGCAGGATACCTTCAACAATGACCCGATCGTCAGGTTTGAGTCCCTCTCCAATCACCAGCATGCTACCGACCTGAGATCCGGTTTTGACGCCTCGGCGTTCGACGATGTTTTTGTCATTGACGACCAGGACGTATTCGCCCTGCTGATCAAAACTTACGGCATCTCCCGGGACCAGCAGCGCGTCTTTCTTCTCCAACGCGGGCACACGCACGCGCACGAAGAGCCCGGGCAGAATGCTGCGATCCGGATTCGGAAAGATGCCTCGCGCCTGTAGAGTTCCCGTCGTCGACGAGACGCTGATGGAAGCAAAATCCAGCCGCCCTTCATGGGGGATATCCTTCCTCATTGGATAATCCGAAAAAGACGGGAACGCGCCTTTCCGCTATGGGAGGCGCGGAGGTCTGTTTCCTGTGCTCGATTACGCGCAGCAGGTCGCGCTCATTGACCGTGAAATAGACATACAGCGGATCGATGCGCTCTATGTCGGCCAGCGACGTTCGCACGCCGGCCGCACCGACAACATTCCCGGGATCCACCAGGTGTCTGCCGATCCTGCCATCAAAAGGTGCTTTTATCTGGGTATAGCCAAGATTCAGCTTGGCGAGTTCGACCTGCGCCTGGGCGGAGAGCAGCGCCGCGGCGGCAGAGTCTCTCTCATATTGCCAGCGATCCACTTGGGTTTGCGGCGCGGCATCCTCTTTAAACAAGCCCGTATAGCGAGCCAGCTCCTCTTTGGCATGCGCCAGTGCTGCCTGTTGCGCGGCGACCTGCGCATTCGCCTGTTGAAGCTGCGCCTTGTACTGATCCTGCTGAATGGTGAACAGGAGATCGCCGGTCTTGACCGGAGCGCCATCCTTAAAGTGGACTTTTTCCAAATATCCTTCGACGCGCGCCACCAGCGTCACGGAATCAATCGCAGCGGTATTGCCGGTGAAATTGAGATATTCGGTCACGCTCTGGGTAGCGGGCTTGGCGATCGTAACCGTCGCGGGCACCGCCGTCGAAGTACCAGGATTGGAGCGGCAGCCGACGACGCCCACACTGATGAGAATTAGCAACCAAAACGTATCATGCCGCAAACGCACCTAGTGAAATCCTCCCTTTCATTACTGCTGTGGGTTGCTCCTTTTGACCGGACCAGTCTGAAAGTTGCCGTTGGCTCGTCACCATTCAGGCAATCGGACTGGCGGTCCTTGGTCCTGAGGCGAGGGAAGTCCCGGCGCCTGGGGCGTGAGCAACTCGGGCGTCAGCCAAGTGCCCCAGTTGGTCCGCTCACGCATCTCCTGCTGCGTTTCGGCAGGAATAAAGTCTTTACCTTCGCGAATCTGCCATCCGCCGCCCAATGCGCGGTACGTCGTAATCAGTCCCAAGGCTATGCTTCCCGTAGCGAGGGCGAGATTATTCTGCGCTTGATAGAGGTTTTGCTCTGCGGTCAGAACCGTGGTGAAATCGGCAATGCCTTCGCGGTATTGGAGCATCGCAATGCGCAAAGCACCTTCAGCCGCGTTGACACTCTGGCGCAGAAAATTTGCCTGCTCGCGCGAGTGGATAAATGCCGCAATCCCGTCCTCCACTTCCTGCTGCGCTTTCAGGACTGTGTTTTGGTAGTCGATGAGCAGTTGCTGAAATTTAGCGTCCTGGACCCGCACGTTATTGGTAATTTGCCCGTAGTTCAAAATGTTCCATTGCACACTGGGGCCGGCGCTGTAAAGGAAACTGCCGCGCGAGAAAAGATCGCCGAGATTGTTGGTACCGACATCGGTCGCCAGCGTGCCAACATTGCCGACCAGAGCAAAAGTTGGAAAGAGGTCGGCCTTGGCGACGCCAATCTGCGCGGACTGCGCAGCCGCCTGGAGTTCCGCGCGCCTGACATCGGGTCGACGGCGGAGCAGATCTGCGGGAATCCCGACAATCACCTGTTCGGGACTGGTGGGAATATCGTCGGAGCCAGCGAGCAAATTATCCAGCCGCCCTGGGGGCATGCCGAGCAATACACTGAGCGCGTCTTTTGTCTGTGCGAGTTGTATATTCAACTGCGGAATGGTCGCCTCGGTAGCGCCGAGAACATTCTCGGCCTGATAAACGTCACGCCTGGCGACCGTGCCATACTGGAATTTGACCGTGGCGAGCTTCAGGGCCGTGCGCTGACGCGTGATGTTGTCATGGGCGATGGCGATTTGCCGTTCGTTGGTCCGGATCTTCACGTACGCGCTGGCAACATCAGCCACCAAGGTCACGAGCACGTCATCGTAGTTGGCCACCGAGGCCAAAAAGGCGCGGTCGGCCGATTCGATGGCGCGGCGCAGCTTACCCAGAAATCCAGCTCCCATGCGGCCTGAGCGCCGAATTGGTCCGACCAGTAGGTATTGGTAATGACGTTTTGCGGCAACGAAATGGGAATTTGATTATGCGTTAACGATGCGCCGACCAGCTGTTTTTGCGGGTAGAACTCGCCGATAGCGATTCCAAGGCGCGCGCGGGCTTCCAGGACTCGTACTCCGGCGCTTTGCAGCGTGAGATTTCGCTGATACGCGAGCTGGATCAAGTCGCTCAGGACGGGATCGTTGAATACCGTCCACCAATCTCGATGGTCCGCCGCACGGGGATCCACCGATTGATTCCCTTCTTCCATCCATTTGTCGGCAATACCTACTGGCGGGGACTTGAAGTTCGGTCCGAGTAAACATCCTTCGACGAACACTGCCAGCCCGATAGTTAGGGCTGCGCCAGTAACAATGGCTCGCTTCACCCTCATTGCGCACGTTCTTTTTCTTCTTCAGCTCAGGTCGCTGGCGATTGCTTGGAAACCGTTACGTTTTCTTATCTACTTTTCTCCGGCGTATTGTGCGGTGAGGATAGCGGTTATTCGATTTTCTCCTCAACGATTTCGACGGTTCGATTGTGCTTCAATTTTCCGGCGGATAGCCGATGCTTATACTCCCCCTACTTCGCCAATGCAAAGTGGAGACGACATACTCAAGTGTTATGGATGGTCCCAGCAGCCACGGCGCAGCCGACGACGCTTATCAAGTATTTCCGTTGGAAGAATAGTCTTTAACGCAAAACCGGCTGAGGCAGATTTTACGGACAATTGTCATATTCACCGTAGTCGCCGTGGCGATATATTATGTCTGCATCAACCCAATGAAAGCATTGGTGTGGGCGGGAATCGTCCAAGGCGTGCGGAGGTCCGAACGTGCTTAGGTGTCAAGCTGACACAAGACGGCTTTGACCGTGTCCGCTTTGTCCGAGAACTCTTTCCGAAGAGACCCCAAAAACCCCGAACAACATAGCATCAACCTGCAAGGTTATCGGGGAGGTTGGACTCTCCGGTTGTTCTTAGCGTGTTGCCCCGATTCGTAATCAGTAGGTCGCCGGTTCGACTCCGGCGGGTGGCTCCAGTTTTTTCAATAAATCGCTTCGGATCTTCTGGGACGCTGTTTCACTTAACAACACCCTGTGCCCGCAGATCCGCCAAGTCCGCCGTGGTCAACCCAAGACCGCCGAGCACCTCGTCGGTATGCTGGCCGATGGCGGGCGCATCATGGTGGATGCTGGTAGGTGTTTTGGATAGATGGATCCAGGGAGCAAGTAATGTAGTGCGTCCCGCGGTCGGGTGATCGCGTTCAATAAACGCGCGGCGCTCTTTGATATGCTGATCTTCCATCACCTCGCCGATGGACAGGACAGGCGCGCCGAAATAATCCAGCTCGCGCAATCCGTCCCAAATTTCCTGGCGAGTTTTTCCGCTTGCCCAGGTTCGGACTATCTGCTCCAGTTCGGCGCGGTGCTGCCGACGCGCCGCCGCTGTTGTAAAGCGGGGATCTTGCAGTAGATCGTTTCCACCGATCAGTGGAGCTGTCTGCGCCCAAACGGCATCGCTCATTTCCGGCACCCGCAAAGTAAAATAGCCGTCGGCCACTTTCATGGGCCGATTGCCGACGCTATTGCCGGTGAAATGCTCGTGCATCGAGCTGGTCATAAAACCAAGGACGGCTTCTTGCATCGAAACCTCTACCTTCTGACCCTCGCCGGTGCGCTCGCGCGCGTGGAGAGCCGCGAGGATACCAAGCGCAATGCTCACACCCGCAGCTTCGTCCCCGATGCCGAGCGTCTTGGTTCCCGGCGCGCCGTTGTTCTTCCACGCGCTATGGGTCCAGCCGGCGATGCTGTTGTTGCTCGCTGCGGTATTGCCGTAGTTCGCATAGGGTCCCCACTCGCCGTAACCGCGCGAGCAGGCGTAGACCAGCCGCGGGTTGAGCGCTTTGACCGAGTCGTAGTCCAAACCGAATCGTTCCATCACCCCTTTTTGGTAGTTCTCGACGAGCACATCGGCGCGCGCAATGAGCTTGCGCGCAATCTCCACACCTTTTTGATTCTTTAGATTAAGGACGATGCTTTTCTTGTTGACGTTTATCCACAAGGACTCGTAGGCATCCGTGGTGGCGCCGGGTTGCATCCATATCCGGCGAAACTCATCGCCGTTGGGCGGCTCGACCTTGATAATGTCGGCGCCTAGATGACCAAGCAACATTACGCAGAAGGGTCCGGCGAGGGCGTGAGTAAAATCGATCACACGTAAGTCTTGGAGAGCGCCGGACATGGTTCGATCCTCCTTGAAGAGCTGGAGTGTTGGAGTACCTTTTACATTGGACGGAACTTCGGCAGAGTCACCTCCGACGTGACATCTTCGAAGACCAATCGCACGGGCATCCCTATTCGGACTTCCTGCCACGGACATTGGATCACGTTGCTAATCATCGTTATCTGATCGTCAGTATTGTCGAGAGTGATATGCGCTACGACATACGGCACGTCGCTCTCGAAAGCAGGAATCGACACATAATGCACGACCACGAAAGAATACACGGTGCCGGTTTCGCTGAGCTTGGTCCAGTCGAATTTCCAGGAATAGCAATGCGGGCAGAAAGCTTGGGGCGGCCAGCGAAACTTTCCACAGTCACCGCAGCGCTGCGCCGAAAGCTCGTGCGCTTTGCATCGGTCCCAGAATGGCTGCGAGTCGATATCCGGTATCGGTAGCGGCTTGGTATAGTCTGCCATCGTTATGCCCTCCTCAGCAGCATGGCGCTCTCGCCGCACTCGCCGCAGACCAGCGCGATCTCCGGGTTTCGCACCTGGCGGCAAGTGGAACGGTCATAGGTATGCGGGCCGTCGCACAAGTCATCGACGACCCCTTCGGGGCGCAGTTGCTGGACCGCCTCGATCACATGATTGAGCCCGTGAATGTGCGCCTCGGACATGAGCCCGCCGTGGGTATTCACCGGCAGGGTGCCGTCGAGGCGATTGTGGCCCGCCGTGACCCATCCGCCGATATCTCCCTTCTTCACTAAACCGAAGTCTTCGATATGCGTCATGCACATGAAGGTGAAGGGATCGTAGATTTCGGCGATGCTGACGTCTTTCGGAGTGATGCCCGCTCCTTCATAAAGCAGCGGCGCCGCGTTGACACCATTGGTTTCCCAAAGACCCGCTGTCTGACCCTGGCCGCCCATGCCCGACATGATATAGACCGGCGCATGTTTCAGATCGCGCGCCCGTTCCGCCGAGGTGATTACCAGCGCGACGCCGCCGTCACTTTCCTGGCAGCAATCGAGCAATCGAAACGGATAAATGATCCAGCGCGAGTTTTGATGGTCTTCGATGGTGATGGGCTTGCGCATCATCGCCTTTTGGTTGAGTGCGGCGTGACTGCGCTCGGTGACGGCGAGATGGGCGAAGTCCAAGGTCGTGGTGCCGTAACGCGCCATGTGAGCCGTGGCGATGGGACCGAAAGAAGCCGCGGCATGGTGGATGCCGAAAGGGGTCGTGAATTGCGCGTCGCCCTTGACGTCGTTGGCCCGCTCCGCGCGCGCGGCGCGGCCTTGGCTATAACGATTACGCGCTTTGAAAACCAATACATTTTTGCAAATCCCCGAATGCACGAGCATGGCGCCGGAGAGCACCGCGCCGCAGTTCCAACCGCCGCCACCGTCGCTGTAGAATTCGAAGTTGCATTTCTTTAGTCCGAGCGCGCGAACCAACTCCCGCACCATCTGGCCTTCCGGCTGTCGGTGGTAAAATGAAACCACCCCATCGATGTCTTGGACTTGCAGCCCCGCATCTGCGATCGCCTTGAGGCTCGCCTCGGCGGCGAGGGTCAACGTCGTGACTCCGGATTTGCGCGAAAACGCGGTCCAGCCAATCCCGGCGATCGCAGTTTTGTCTTTGATCGTTTGCTCCGGCATAGTTACCTCTACATTATGCTTTGTTACGCCCTCGCATTTGTTCAAAATAATGTCGTCGATCCACGAGAAACTTGCCTTTATTCGATTCTCAGTTGGAAAAAATCTCTTTCAACAGCTTCGAGTCTTCGTCGAAGTTTTCGGCCCAGGCAGGGTCGACCGGCACAATCTGCGCTCCTCTCACTTTTATGCTCTCATCTTGAGGCAGGTCGGACCTCGCGACCAATCGTCCGGCGTTTTGATACAATTGTTGTCCTTCTTTAGACAGCAAGAAGTCAATGAACAGTCTGGCCGCGGCGGGGTGCGGCGCTTGAGAGACAAGACCGACTCCGACCATGAGCCCCGGCAGAGGTCCTGGCGCAACCCAATCGATCGGTGCGCCTTTTTGCTTTAGCCGGTTGACGCTCACGGCATTGGCGTTGATCTGCAGCGCTATTTCGCCGGCGGCAACCAATTGGGTTATGAGGGTCTGCCCGATCCGCAGCATCGGATTCTGCCTGGACAGCTCTCTCATGTATTTGACGCCCTTTTCTCTTCCCAAAATCTCCAGCATCGCCGTAAACCAATCGATCTTGTCCTTTTCCAAGATCATTTTATTTTTCCAGAAAGGACTCAGCAGATCTTCGTACCGCTTCGGCAGGTTTTGAGCTGAGACGAGCTTGGTGTTGTAAAGAACCACATATGGGTTGTAGTAGGTCGTGGTCCAGGATTTCTCTTCTTTAAAATTCCGCGGGTAAAAGCGATCTTCTGTCGAGGCGTATTCGCCCAAAATTCCCCTCTTTTTTAGTGCGTGGAGATAAAATGCCGGGGTTTGCATCACGTCCACAAGGGATTTCTTCGCGCGCGTCTCTTGCAGGACTTTGGTGACGATACGTTCGCCTTCCGCCCGGTTGATGTTGACGTCGAGGAACGGATACTTCGCCTTGAAGCGACCACTCATCGCGGCGGCTTCTTCTATATTCGTCGTCGTATAAAAAACTACTTCACGTTCTTTTTTGGCCGCTTCAATGAGGTCTTCTCTAGTTGCTGCGCTGGATCCTCGAGAAGCAAAGCAATGAAGGCGGCAATTAGAAGAACAAGAGAAATGGACTTCATCGTTTCATGCTCTCGGATGAGTAGCGGTATCAGCATTCTTGCTCAGACGATATCCAACAAGCGGATCTTTCGTCAACCTAAAGGTCGGCTTTGAATGCATTTCTTACATTGACTTTCGTCCTTTACTGCAGCTAAGAAATGTAAAGTACAACACGCTCCCGGGGGTATTTTGATGCTTGTTCGACGTTCGTTGTTCACCGCGATGTTTTTTCTGTCAAGTCTTTCGGGAGGCGCGTGGGCTCAGAGTCCTAAGCCGGCGACCCTGCCGGATTTGGCTAAATACACCGGCGCTGACCGGGGTCGCGTGCTTTATGATGGAGCTAAGAAAGAAGGCAAGTTTTTATGGTACACGTCCCTGATTGCGAACAAAGAGATTGTTAAGATCTTCGAGGCTAAGTACCCTGGTGTAACAGTCGAGACATATCGCGCCAGCGGCACGCAGTTAGCCTCCAGAGTGCTAGCCGAAGCACAGTCGAAGCGTTATCTCGGAGACGTCATTGAAACTTCGCCGCCGGGCTTGATGGTATTGCGCGATAGCCAACTTCTTTTGCCGTATACCTCGCCGTATCTGTCCGAATACCCCGAACCCGCGAAACAAAAAGCTCCCGGCGGTCTAGTGCTTTGGACGGCTGACCGCGAGTCCTATATCGGCGTCGGCTACAACAAGAACATCCTGCCTGCAGCCGACATCCCGAAAAACTTCGACGACCTGCTAAAGCCGGCGCTAAAAGGAAAAATGTCGATCAGCAACGACGATGTCGCCGCTCGCCTCGTCGGCGGCATGATTAAATCGAAAGGCGAAGCTTTCGTAAGGAAGTTAAAAGACCAGGACGTCGTGGTTCATGGGCTCAATGGTCCCGGCTTCAATGAATTAATTGTATCGGGAGAGGTGCCAATATCGTTTACAGCTATTCACAGCAATATTGGTCATGCAGTAGACAAGGGCGCGTCGGTGGCGTGGGCGCCCATGGACCTGGTGCCCGCAATCTCCGGCGGCATCGCGCTCTTCTCCCACGCCCAACATCCTTATGGCGCGTTGCTGTTGATCGATTTTTTCCTCAGTCCCGAAGGACAGAAAATGCTAATCGAGACATTTAAACACGGCAGCCCCGTGAGGGACTATGGATTCAAACGATGGTATCCCGAAGAGGGCTTCACAACTTCTCAATACGATGAAGCAATGAATCGCTGGCAGAAACTTGTTTCGGAATTTGCGCGCAGATGATTTGAGCCGCGGCAACTATCACGCCCAAGACATGAAATCAGAACTTATGGATCGAGGTTCGAACCGCTCAAAGCCGGTCGTGCCCACTTAGTAAACCAGAAATTCGTCAACGTTACTTCTTGCCCGCTTTCTTCGCCGCCCAGAAAGCTTTCAATTTGGCGGACAACTTCGCTCTGGCCGCGGGACTCATTGTCTTTTTCTTTGCCTTTGCAGTGGGCTTTACCGAAGAGGTTACTGGTTTGGCTCGTCGCAGGTTTGCCCATCTTGCTTTTTGCGTAGCGGCAATCTTCTTTTTAACAGAGGCGCTCATGGCCCGGTTTTTCTTTGGGGCAGCTCCCGATGTAGCTGGCGCACCAAGGATAGCGCGCAGGTCTTTGTTCAGACCCTCGATTTGTTCCTTGATCGAGGCAGCTCGTTTTAGTTGGGCAGGTGTAAGGTCAAGTGGGTTCATATTTGCAATACATACAGGTAAGGCCGCTCTAAATCAAGCGCTAACTTACGGTAGCCAAGTACAGAAAATTAGTCAGCGAAGTTGGTACTGCAGACTAAACGCTTCCATAGGCAGCGGCAGACTCGGCGACCATATCAGCGCGCAAGAGTTAGTCCAGGTGTTTTTGCAAGTCTCACAAATGAAACAGCGATCAACCGACGCGGGCATTGCGCGCGGTTCTCCGCCGTCTATTTTGTCGGCATTGATGACTGCGGTGAGACAGTCGCTTGTGGTGCGAATTAAGAAATTGAACTAAAGATACTACAGATATGGTGAAGTTCGAGCAGGATAGACTAACCGCGTGGCTTAGGGCAAGAGACGCCGGACAAACAAAGCATCAGAAGTCGACACTCTCACATGGGACTTAGCGACTTCACGACATCAAGTTGCTCAGGTTTACTTCTTGCCGGTTTTTTTCGCCGCCCAGTAAGCCTTCAACTTGGCGGACAGCTTCGCTCTCGCTGCCGGACCCATTCTCTTCTTCTTGGCCTTTGCAGCGGGCTTGACGGAATCCGTTGATGGTTTCGCTCGTCGAAGGTTTGCCCATCGTGCTTTTTGAGAAGCTGCAATCTTCTTTTTCGCAGAAGCGCTTTCGGTCCGCTTTCTCTTTGGCGCAGCTCTCGATCTAACTGGCGCGCCGAAAAGAGCACGAAGCTTTTTGTTCAGATCCTCGACCTGTTCCTTGATCGAGGCAGCACGTTTTAGTTGCTCTGGTGTCAGGTCAAGTAAGTTCATACTCGGTAGTAAACAATCAAAGCCGTTCTAAATCAAGCGTCTCAGCTCTGGTGTGTCTGGCATCTGTCTAGCATTGCCAACCCGCCACCTCCAATCTTGTCTAGATCAGCGTGCTGGAAAATTATATAAAGTTGCGATGGCATCGGCAGCGGTGAAAATCGGCGGTAAAAGTCTCGCCCTCTCCAATCTCGATAAAATCATGTATCCAAAGACCGGCTTTACCAAAGGCCAGGTCATCGACTTTTATACTTCCATATCGCGCTATCTTTTGCCTCATCTCAAAGATCGGCCGATCACCTTGAAACGATATCCCGACGGAGTCGATGGGCAGTATTTTTACGAAAAAAATGCACCGTCGTTTACGCCCCCCTGGATAAAAAAATTCCCGATCCCGCACACCCACGAAAACTCGGTCGTCAATTATATTCTGATCAACGATCTGCCGAGCCTCATTTGGTGCGCCAACCTGGCAAATCTGGAGCTCCATCCGTTTCTCGCGAAAGCGCCGCACATCGAACGACCGACGATGGTTGTTTTTGACCTTGATCCTGGAGATGGGGCGGATATTTTAAAATCCTGCGAAGTCGCGTTCTTAGTCAAAGATTTACTGGACCGGCTCAACCTCAAGTCATTTGTAAAAGTTTCCGGCTCTAAAGGCCTTCATTTGCATGTGCCGCTGAATACCAAGATCAGTTACGAAGCGAGCCAGCCATTTGCCAAAAGCATCGCCCAGCTACTCGAGCGCGAACATGCCGATCTGATCGTCTCAGAAATGCCGAAGCACAAACGCAAAGGAAAAGTGCTTGTCGATTGGAGTCAAAACTCAGAACATAAATCCACCGTCGCTGTTTACTCCTTACGGGCCAATGCAAACGGACCGTTTGTCGCCATGCCGGTGAGCTGGGCGCAATTGCGCAAGGCGCTAAAGAAAGGGGACGCAAGAGCGCTTTTTTTCGAGCCGGATGCCGCCCTCCGGGAAGTGAAAAAGAATGGCGACCCGTTCGCTCCGGTACCGACGCTCAAGCAAACACTTCCGCAGCCATTTTTGGAGCTCATGTCCGACAAGAAAAACCCTCGTCATGCGCCCCGAGCCGACCCGCTTGACACCTATCGCCGCAAGCGCGACTTCACGAAGACTGCCGAACCGCCTCCCTCGATGCCGAAATCGAGCCATCCAGGAAGTCGAAAACTATTCGTCATTCAGAAACACGCGGCCAGTCGCCTTCACTATGACTTCCGTCTTGAAATGGACGGCACCCTCAAGTCGTGGGCGGTGCCCAAAGGACCGCCGTATGATCTCAACGAGCGCCGGCTCGCGATGGCGACTGAAGATCACCCGATGGAATATGCCAAATTCGAAGGCTTGATTCCTCGTGGCGAGAATACGGCGGCGGCACGGTGATGGTCTGGGACATCGGCACCTATGAGCTGATGGACGGGAATTATTGGCAAGGAAAGCTTCACGTATTTCTCAACGGCAAAAAACTCAAGGGAGAATGGATTCTCGTCAAGAGTCATAATCGTGACGAAAAAGGCAATGCCTGGTTTTTTATCAAAGGCGGCCAGGGAATGGAGAGGCTGTCTCAGAAGGAAGAAGATTCTTCAGCCTTGACCGGTCGTCCCATGGAAAAAATCGCGCAGGACGGTGATGCCGTCTGGCATAGCAATAGAGCCGATCCGAAGCGGGGTTCCTTGATTGAGGTAGGCAAGGATTTGAATCTCGAGTCATTGCCGCGCGCGCCAGTAAAATTCATCGAGCCGATGCTTGCAGACGCGGTGGCGAAACTGCCGCAAAACAGTGATGACTGGATGTACGAAATCAAGCTGGACGGTTACCGCTGTCTCGCCGGAAAAGATTCGCGCGGCGTTCGGCTCTGGTCGCGGCGCGAAAATCTCTTCACCGAGGATTTTCCGGGCGTCGCCCAAGCGTGCGCGGACCTTCCCAGCGATACACTCATCGATGGTGAAGTTGTCGCGCTGGATGGTCAAGGCCGCATGTCCTTCAATTTGCTCCAGCATCGATCACGGGCAAACACGATCCGTTTCTACGCTTTTGATCTTTTAATTTACCGGGGACGCAGCCTGCTCGGTTTAGAATTATCGAAGCGTCGCGAGCTACTCGCTCAGGTGGTTGCTTCGCTTGGCGAATCTATCCAGATGTCGGAGAGCTTTGAAGTCGATTCTGCAGAGTTGCCTCGCATTGCTAAACAACTCGGGTTTGAAGGAGTCGTCGCCAAACGTAAGCATTCCCTCTACGAGCCGGGCAAACGAAGCGGCGCATGGGTCAAGTACAGGATCAACAAAGGTCAAGAGCTGGTGATCGGCGGCTACACACCGGGAAACCCTTTCGATGCGCTCATTGTCGGCTACTACCAGGACAACCAGCTCTACTTTGCGGCGAAGGTGAGAAACGGTTTCGTTCCACGTGTCCGGCGCGACGTCTATGGAAAATTCAAGGGCCTTGAAATAGAGGCGTGTCCCTTCGGCAACCTCCCGGAAAAAAAAAGTCGCACGCCCTGGGCGTTGACCCGCGAGGAAATGAAAAACTGCGTATGGCTAAAGCCTCAATTAGTCGCACAGATCGAGTTTACAGAATGGACCCCAGACGGCCATTTGCGGCAGGCTAAATTTGCCGGCCTGCGCGAAGACAAAGAGCCGCGTGAAGTTGTGCGCGAGCTAGTCTGATATGGAACCGACCTCGAGGCGACGCTTCAGAACCTCGCGGCAATCCTTATTATTCGTCTGTGGCGTCTATAGGTTGAGCGTGCGTCGATCTTCATTTACAAATGTCTATCCATCCCATGAAGATTATATATTGGACTCAGGCGCCCGATCCTTATAGGTTGGATTATAGAGAGAACTATTGACAAGACATACAGGAGGAAGAATGAGCGATTTTTACAGTGCCTGGTTAGAACGGTCCAAGAGCAATCAAAAGAAAGTCGACGAAGCGCCGCGGGTCACGCGGTCCAAAGACTTAAAGTGGGAGCGCACGCCCCAGGATCACAAAGCCGCCTTGATGATCGCCCCCGAGCTCGGGTTTCCCACCGGCGGGAGCTGTCTGATGCGCGCCGAGATTCCCGTCGGCTGGCACACCGGCAAGCACTTTCACGGCGAAGAAGCCATTTATGTCGAAAGCGGCGAAGGCTTCCTGGTTCTGGACGACAAGCGCTACGACTTTTTTCCCGGAACCATCTTTCACGTCCCCTATCGCTCCACGCACCAGCTCTTCAACACGGGAAAAGCGCCGGTGGGATACCTATCCGGCTTGGCCTGGCACCTCGAAGCCGACACCTACATGGGCAAGCTCGAACAGCTCGAAGAGTGCGGCGAGAACGATCCTAAGGTTTTAGCGTCATTTCCCAAAGAAGAGTCCCAGTACTGGCCCGAAGACGGCCGGCGCATCGCGCTGCACCAAAAGCAGCACGAGAAGTCCGACGAGTCCAAGCACGGCGCGACTTACTTCTTAATGGGCCGCAGCGGCAAGCAGAACGGTTTCAAGGCCACCGGGGTCGCGATCAGCTCGATCTTTGTGGACTTGCCGCACACCAAGAGCCACAGCCACGCCCACCCGGAAGCCTATCTGTATGCGCTTGAAGGGGACGGTTACTCGGAGATTGGCGGCAAACGCTATGATTGGAACCAAGGCGACGCGGTGCACGTGCCTCCGGGGATGCTGCACCACCAGCACTTCAATCCGTTCGACAGAGACATGAAGGAGCTGCGCTTCGAGTTTGGCGTGCGCTACTGGTTCGTCGATCAGTGGAAAGGTTACGTCACTATCGATAAGCACTTGAAGGCGACCACGCATATGGTCGATTAGATTTGTTTGGATTATAGTTGCGGTTGACGGCATGCAGCTTAATTTCACGGAGGATTAAATCATGACCAACGTCGAACCCAAAGGAGCAGTACATTGGATCGATCATTACGTCGTCGGCACTAACGACTTGCCGAGCTGGACTTACTGGGCGCTGAACGCTACGGGACTGCCGATCCGACCGATCAATGGTCTCACCACGAATAACCGAAAGAAAAATACCCCGATCTTCTGCTTCATGTGGTGGGACGGCGGCTCGTGCCGCATCGGCGCTTTTCTTCAACCGGATGTCTACCCGTCCGCCAAAGAGCTGGGCAAGGATCTGCCGCGCTGCGGCTTTTACATCAGGTTGGAAGACATCGACATGCACCTTAAGCGGCTCGACCAGCACAAGATCGTGCACACCGACCCGGTAAAAACAGCTGCCGAGGGCGAAGAAGGCACGGTCATCTACTTCGCCGATCCCGACGGCAATCAATTCGAGTTCTGGGCGCCGCTGCACATGCCCGAAGGCGCCATGGAGATCGCCACCGATCAGAGAGTCGGCCGCATCAGCCATGCGGTTTACGGTTCGCGGGATCTGGCGCGAACCGCGGGCTTTTTCGAGAAGTACTGCGGCATGGAAGTGGAGCGTAGTTCTCAAACCGCCGAAGGGACGCTGGTTCTGCGCATGCGAGCGGGCGCCCGGTTTATCTATAAATTGGTCGACAAGGTCGATGAGCGTATCGCCGGACACAGTCCATGGTGGGACATGCACACGGCGTTGTTGGTCCGCGAAGAAGAGTTCCTGCCCAACTACCGGCGCATGTGGGATGGGCTACCGGAAGAGGCAGGTCCGAAGGAGCATCTCAATGATTCGCGCGAAAAGGAAGACAACTTTCCGGCGCGCACCGGACTACACCGCAGTCCGACCGGCTACAAGTGGAAGGAGATCTATCAACGGGGCGATGAGTTTTACGACTGGGATGGCCATGCGTTTCATTTCTTCGGCGGTATCCCGCTGAAAAACGACGGCTCTCTGGCGTTATACGAGGGCAAAGAGCAGGAAGAGTATCTGCGCGAACTCGCTGAGTCGATCAAAAAAGGAACGCAGTTGTGATTGGACATCTCATGAATAGGAACAACACTTTCTTCAACTGTTTTGTCGGCGTGTTTGTTTTCTATGCATTCCTTTGCGTGCTTCATGCTCCCGCTGCCGATGCTGCATCACCGTCTTCACCTGCCGCTACGGCGGCAAAGAGCGAGTCTCTCGATGAGCTTTACGAAAAGGTTAAAAAAGAAGGCGGCCAGCTAACTCTCTATAGTTCCCTATCCGTCCGTTCGGAGGAAATCATTCTGCCGGCGTTCAAGAAAAGATTTCCCGCCGTCCAAGTTAACCATATCGACGCGACTTCGGATGCCCTGGTGACGCGCATCATGGCGGAGTCGCGGGGCGGCAGAACGATCGCAGACGTATTCGGCGGCACTGTCACTTATCTGACCCGGTTGATAGAGCAGAAGCTGCTCGCGCCGCTCTCACTCCCGGAAGCGGCGAGCTACCCGGCACTCCTGAAAGGAGCCAATTGGGTTGCCACCGACACCCAGTTTTACATCGCGGGATGGAACACCAACCTTGTCAAGAAAGGAGAAGAGCCAAAGCAATTCGAAGATCTCGCGGATACCAAGTGGAAGAACAAGCTGATCGCCGAGCCGCGTGATTTTCAGTTGTTGATGGGTCTGGCCAAACGAAAATACCAGAGCGATGAAAAGGCCGTCGACTTGTTCAAGAAGATTGCCTCGAACGGGGTCGAATTTCACAAAGGTCATTCGGATCTCATTGAGCTGCTGGTGGCGGGACAGGCGCCGGTTTGCCTCACTTGTTATTCGCACCACTTTGCCCCCCGAATAAAAAAAGGCGCGCCCATTCAACCGATGCTTAGCGAGGGAGTGGGAGAGGTTGGCGGCAGTGTCTCGATACTCAACGGCGCGCCCCATCCGAACGCGGCTTTGCTTTGGGCGCGTTGGGCGATCAGTGAAGAAGGACAAAAAATTTATGCCCAGGCCGGCGAAACTCCGGCTCACCCCAATGTCGAGCCGACCGAGAAAACACGGCCGGCAGCGATCTACCTGCTGTCCGCGACTGAGATAAACGAATTTCCTAAATACGAAAAGTTGTGGAAGGAAATTTTCCAACTGCGCTGATTTCGGCAGGATCGCTGCGGTCGATCAAGAAGTGAATTGATTATTTACCGGTCGATTTGAATTGAATCATCCGTCGCACGAATCTACAGAACTTCAATGCGACCCAAGAATCCTCGAGGTTTTTTATTTGGACGGATACCTGGCTGGCTGATTCCCAGTTTTTCCGCTGGCTTCGAGAAGCTCAGTTCGCGCGCTATACAAAGAATATCTCCAGCTGATGAAGATTAATTTCCATTGACGGTGATCTATCGTTTTCATCAAATATTATATTTGAATAAAGAAACCAAATCTCTTATCTATGCTCTAGATTGTCATTTCGTTTCGGTTTCGAGTGGAGAAAGCCTTGTTGCGTCGCATACTTTCAGTCATTTGCTGGCTGGCATTATTAGCGTCAAGCTTTGCCTCTGCGCAGGAAAGAAAGCTCGAACCCTTGATCGTTTCTTACAGCTCTTTTACCGGCAACCGAGCGCCTTATTGGATCGCCAAGGACTTGGGACTCTACGAAAAATACGGTCTCGATGTGAAGCTCGTGAACATCGCGGCCGGCAGCGTTTCTCTAACCGCGCTGCTTGCTGGAAATGTTCATCTAACCACGGATTCCAGCTCGACCGTCGTTAGCGCCGTGGCGCGCGGCGCGCCGGTCGTTACGGTCTCCACCAATGGCGCTTTGCCCTATCAACTGATTGCGGTGCCGTCGATTAAAGCTCCTGCGGACCTCAAAGGAAAAATCGTCGGTAGCAGCCGCATCGGCGCCGGCACCGATTTTTTGCTACGCCGCATCCTGGCGAAATTGGGATTTACCTTGGGCAAAGACGTATCGCTCATTCCCACCGGCGTGAGTGAATCGGATAAACGGATTCAATTGATGTTACAAGGTAAGATCGATGCAACCATCGGCGAATCCGACAAAGTTTTTCAAGTCGTTGACTTGGGCGGGCAGAAAATCTCCGTGTTAGGAGAACCGAAAGACTTCGGCGTGCCGGCTCCCGGCAGTGAGATCAATACCACGAGACAAACCCTGAAGGAGTTGCGGCCGCGGCTTAAAGCATTTTTCATGGCCTACAGCGACGCCATCGCCGCGGGCAGAAGAAACCGAGAACTGGCCTATCAAGTATTTCGCAAGTACATGCGGATCGATAATCCAAAACTCTTGGACTTCACTTATCGAGTGCAATTCCTGGAAGCGATTCCTGCCAAACCCTATCCGCGCGAGGATTCCATTCAGACGAGCATCGAAGATCTACGAGAAACAGCCCCCAAGCTCGAAAACATGAAAACCTCAGACTTTTTTGACGCGTCGCTGATCCGGGAAATCGACAACGAGGGATTTTTCACCAAGTTGGGGAAATGATCTTTCAGTGGAACTCTTCGTGGTTTTTTCTCGGCCCTTCTTTGCGTCTTCAACCGACTAATCGCCCGAGAGAAGTTTCGACGTTCATCAAACGATGCGCCATCACCCTATTGTTGTTGTCGCTTTTGTGTTTTTCAGCCCCGGTGTGGTCCGCCGATGGAACCAAGCTGCAAAAGTTGGCGATCGGCTACGCCGCGCGGGTTTACGATCTCAAACCGGCGGACGGTTTCGACAGGAGAGTCTAGTTGTGAAAACAAGTTTGGCTTCAAAAGCGGACGGTCACAATGCGCGTTTAATCTTCAAAGTGAGCTTATTCATTTGCGCTTTGCTATCGACGGCGGCTGCGCGCGGCCTGCATGCTCAAGACCGAATTCGTATCGGCATTTCGACCGCGTCGCTGGGTTTCTTGCCCACGGTCGTCGCGGAGCGGAAAGGCTTTTATGCCAAGCACGGGCTCGGGACCGAGCACGTCTTGATCGCCTGTGCGATCGCGACGAACGCGCTGCTTTCCGAGGATCTCGACTACGCGGTCTGTACTGGGCCGGGAATATCGGGAGCGATCAAGGGACTGCCGATCAAATTGATCATGACGACACAAGATAAGCTCGGCTATCTTTTGTTGGTGAAGCCGAATGTCCAGACACTCACCGATCTACGCAGCAAAACGGTGGGCATCAGTACCTTTGGCAGCCAGGCTTATTTAACGACGGTCACGCTTTTCCGCCGCGCCGGCATGGAACCCGGAAAAGACGTCAACCTTTTGCCCGCGGGCGATAATGCCGCCAGGCTCGCAGCGATGGACGCAGGCAAAATCGATGCGAGTATTCTCTCCTCTCCATTCGATATTTTTGGCGCCAAGAGAGGTTACAAAGTATTGCTATGGAGCCGCGACCAAGTGCCGCTGACACAAAACGCCATCGTCGTTACGGATAAGAAACTCAAGCAATCCTCCGATCAGGTCAAACGGACCATCAAGGGCAGCATCGAAGCGCTCAAATTCATCCGCGAGCATCAAGAAGAGTCCGTCGCCATCGCTTCCAAGTGGCTCCGCATGGATCTCGCCACCGCCCGCGCGGCTTTCGAGAACTACTTGCCGTGTTACAGTGCGGATGGCAGCTTGACCGACCAAGCGTTGCGGGATTTGATTCAGTACGAGCTCGATCGGGGCACGGTTAAAAAAGACATTCCGCTAACCCAAGTCGCCAGTCGCGACCTGCTGATTCAAGCACAAAAAGAACTGAATATCAGGTAATCCTAATGTCTACCGACGCCTCAATGAGAATACCCGCGCCGCTTGCTGGCATCCGGGTTTTGGATTTCACTCATGTACTCGCCGGTCCTTTCTGCACTCGCCTGCTCGCCGATTTGGGCGCAGACGTGGTTCGAGTGGAAAGTAGCAAGCATCCGGATCATCCCTGGCAATCTACTTTCGTCAGCGCAGATGGCCGCCATGCTTCGTATTTAAATACCAACCGGAGCAAACGCTCCATCGCCATCGATCTCAAGAACGAAATGGGTCAGAAGATCGCTGCGCGCTTAGCCGCGGTGTCGGACATCGTGATTGAGAATTTCAGCGCGGGAGTGATGGACCGGCTCAATCTCGGCTACGAAATGCTCAGCGCGATCAATTCGCGGCTGATTTACGTCAGTATGTCCGGCTACGGCCACAGTGGGCCGCGCCGGGATTGGACCAGCATGAATATGAACTTGCAGGGGTACAGCGGCTTGATGACGGTCAGCGGCGCAGAGGGCGATCCTCCCACTGCCATATCCAACTCTTGGAACGATTACATCGGCGGATTGCACGCCTGTTTTGCAATTCTGCAAGCCCTCGATGAGCGCCGCGATAGCGCAAAAGGAAGACGGATCGATTTGAGTCAATTCGAATGCAGTGCCGCGATGATCGGTTCTTTATTACTAAGCAGCGCCGTCGATGGCAAAGTGCCCGTTCGTCGCGGCAATCGCTCCGACCGCTCCGCGCCGCAGGGTGTCTATCCGTGCGCCGGGAAGGACAATTGGTGCGCTCTTTCGGTTGAAACCAATAACCAGTGGCAAGCATTGGCAAAGCTCATCGGCCAAGAACGTTGGGCCACGGATGCTCGCTTTGAAAACCTGGCGGGTCGCCACGAAAACCAAAACGAGATCGATCAGGCAATTTCGACATGGAGCAAGCAATATTCGAGTCAAGAAGTCGAAGCACGCTTGCGTGCGGCGGGCATCAGCGCGGATAGGGTGCGCCGCATCAACGAAGTCGTCGACGGCGCGGCTGGCTCGACGGTATTTTCTCAGATGGCCGAACGGCGCGTCGGTTCCATGCGAACGACAAAATTGCCCTTTACTTTGTCCTCCGTCGATCTTCCCACCCCGGCCAGCGCGCCAAGTTTGGGCGAGCATAGCGGCGAAGTTTTGCGCGCGTGGATAAACTGTTCCGACGCGGACATCGAGAACCTAAAACGAGAGCAGGTGCTTCAATGAGTGATACTGTTATCACGCCCGAATTGCGCGAATGGATCGGCCGAAAAACGCCGTTGCGTCCGTTGGAAATTATCAGCGCCGCGGACGTGCGCCGCTATGTCGATGCCACCGGCGATGCCAATCCGCTGTGGCTGGACGACGATTTCGCGCGCGACGCGGGCTATCGCAGCCGCATACTGCCGCCGACTCTGGTCGGCTGGGTGCCTTTCAGCTTCAAGGAAGGCACCGAGCGAGCCGAAAGCGAGCCGACGGATCTGCGACGTCAGATTCCTTTGCCGGGAGAGTACACCAACGTGCGCAACGCGGGTTCGGAGACCGAGTGGCTTCAGCCGGCTTACCTGGGCGAGCAACTTTCGACGCGGAGTTCTATTGTCGATATCGTCGCGCGTCAGGGCAAAGCAGGCTTGGGGATTTATATCAGCCAAGAGGAACAGGTGCTAAACGCGCAGCAGCAGATCGTCCTGCGACGCCGCCACACCTTAGCGGTGTTTCCCGATAAAGAGTTCGCCGCCGCGCCGAAGGATGCCAATTAAATGCTGCGCGTTATTGACCTAACGACACTGAGCGGCGCATACGCCGCTCGCCTCTTCGCCGAGGAAGGACATGAAGTCATTCGCGTCGAGCCGTCCGAAGGCGACGAGTTACGACGCCTCGCACCCTTTCTTAAAAAGCGCCAAGATTTGGAGCATGGCGCCTTCCATCAGTTTTTAAACGCCGGCAAGAAGAGCGTGACACTCGATCTCAAATCGCCGGAAGGCCGAAAAAGCTTGCTCGACTTGCTGGGCGAAGCCGATGTTTTGCTCGCTAACTCGCCGCCACCTATTGGCGAATCCGCATGTCTGGCAGCCAATCCGAAACTCGTTCTGACCAAGATCGTTGACGACGCGCCGGAGCTTTGCGCCGTGGCGCGATCGGGCCTGATGTCCTTGACCGGCCATCCCGATCAAGCGCCGGTCACGCTGGGCGGCCATATCCCACTTATGGCGGTCGCGACATACGTCGCGGTTGCTACGGCTGCCGCACTGCTCGCGCGCAACGCATCCGGTCGCGGACTCATAGCGACGGTTTCCGTGCGCGAGTCGTTGGAATCCTTCGTCGAGCAGGCGATGGTCGAATATAGTTTTTCTGGGACGATCACCGAGCGGCGCGGCAGCAAAGGAGCTATCACGGCTGTCTCCGGCGCACTGCCGTGCAAAGACGGACACTGGGTGATCAGCCAGATTCATCGGCCCGGCCGTTGGTCTAAGTTCGTCGATTGGGTGCAAGACCCGGAATTGAGCGCCGATCCGTCGCTGGCCGAAGAAGAAAACCAGCACAAGCGCCGGGACTTCATCATGGAGCGATTAGATCAATGGGCCAAGGGCTTTAGCGAAGACAGAATTGGTGGAACAAGCCCAGCGCTTGCACTTTCCCGCCTCGCCGGTGTCCACAACGCTCGATTTAGTCAACGATCCGCAACTTATCGCGCGCGGATTTTTGACCGAGATGGATCATCCGGAGTTCGGCAGAATCAACTTTCCTCAAGGCGCCATCGCCAGCGTCTTGGGCAACCAGCTCAGCGCAGCGCCGAAGCTTGGCGAGCATAACACCGAGATATTGCCGAAAAGCGCCGCCACAGGCGCAAAATAGTTCATTCGGAGTTTTTATGAACCAACCGATTTATTTCGACGATGTCGCCGTTGGCGACGCGATTCCGCCGCGTGAATACGGACCGCTGACGATCGTCGACACGGTGCGCTGGGCCGGCCTGCAGGAAAATTGGCAGCATCTGCATTATGATCGCGACCACGTACGCCAGCACAATGGGCTCAAGACTTTTATCGCCAGCGGCGCCTACCGCCAGGCTTTGCTGATGCGCATGCTCACCGATTGGATCGGCCCGCGCGGTTGGCTTAAGAAAATCAGCGTTCGCCATATTTACTCGACATTCGAAGGGGACACGATGCGGTTTGCGGCCAAGATCGTCGAGAAGTCGAGCGATCCATTGGACTCTTGGATCGCCTGTGATCTCATAGGAACAAACCAAGAGGATAAACAAATTCTTACCGGCCGGTGCACCTTGACTCTTCCTCGGCAACGCGCAAGCTAAAGCGGCCAAGCCGTCGCTTTAACTGTACTTTCATCGCTCTCCCGCAATTTGACAACCGCTCCGCTGACCTGTTAACAAGGGCATAATTAAAAAGTATCCGCCAGCATTTAGGTTTAGGTCGAATATCAAGAACAATCCAATAACGGATAAGGAGGAAAGCAATGCTTAGCGCAAACGAACTAAAAGGGGTCTTGGGAATGATGCCCGCCTTTGCTACGCCCGACGCGGCCGACATCAAGGCGACACAAACTATTGCGGTCGATAATCTCAAAGAGGGCGTAGACAAGATCATCAAAGACGGGATCCAAAACATCGCTACCACGGGAACCTACGGTGAGTGCTATAGTTTGCTTTTCGACGAATTTAAAACGCTCGCGGTCGCAACCGTCGAAACGGTGAAAAAGCGCGTTCCGCTTTTTATCGGCGTTACCAGTCCGAATCCGCGCGAAGTTATCCAGAAGATGAACTTCGTCAAAGATCTCGGCGCGGACGGCGTTCTCCTCGGCGTACCGTACTACGAACCCCTGCACGTGCAAGACGCGATCAAATTCTATCATGACATCGCTGACCTCTATCCGAACCTGAATATCGTGGTCTATCACAACCCGGACAATCATAAGTTTACAATTCCGGTGGCGGCGTTTACCGAACTAGTCAAAAAACCCAACATCATCGGCATGAAAGACAGCCACCGCACGACTCAGGCATTCATGAATCTGCAAAAGATCGTGCGCGGCAAGATCAGCGTCTTTGTCAACCAGTCACAATTGTACCCCTACTATGAGATGGGCGCCGCTGGTTGCTGGTCAACCGAAGTTTGGATGGGTCCGTGGCCGATACTTTACCTGTTGGAGCAAGTCCGCAAGGGTGACACTCAAAAAGCTATTGAAGTGATCGCGGACCTCGGCGGCATAGGGGCTGGCAAACCGGTTCCCGGTTCGGGCAACAAACGGCCGCAGGAATTCGCCGACTATTGTAAAGTCGGGCCCACGCGCGTGCCCTTTGTTACCTTCCCCGAAGCTAAGCTTGCCGAAGCGAAAGGGCGCGCGGCGCACTGGAAAACGCTCAACGAGAAATATCGTCCATTGGTCGAGGCCGCCCGTTCCCGGTCGGCAGCCTGAAACCAGCCGACTTGATTCGCAAAAAGCCCCCGGAACTCTCCGGGGGCTTTTTTTTAGATTTATACTGCCGACAACTTGGCGCTCACCGCAACAAGGGACATGGGCAGCTAAACAAACTCTTTGGCCGTTTGCGGTGATCCCGTCTCCTCTGCGGTAAAAAGCTTTACTTGCGAAAAACCGACCGTGACTTTATCATACTGCTGATGGAAGTAATTCGGGTTAGGAGGCACGATGGGTTTCTACGCGGAGCCGTGGTTGCGTGAGGCGCGGGACAGGATTCGATCTCTTCATCACGAGACGGCCGGTGAGAGCGCTGAGGCGGCGGACTTCAATCAGTTAGCGGAAGCTGTGGAAAAGGCCATTAAAGCGGCGCTGATCGAAAGCCACGGCAGCTTGCCTCAACAGCATGATCATAGCCAACTGGTTTCGATCTGCCAATCAACCGGCGTGTGGGACGTATTGCCGCCGGCCTTACGGGGTCTAGTTCAAGAAATCGAGTCCTATCGATCGACGGATGTCGCGCTTGCCAAGGCGCCTCCTGATGTGCCCTCCGAAGAGTCCTCCGCGGAAAAATTGCAACGATATTTTTTCGTGGCGCGACGCTTGATCGACTATATGGAGTTTCATGTAATCGGCAACGACTCGGTGCTCAAGCGCCTAAAAGTCGCTTAGTCAATCGTAATCTGTCGCAGTCCGCCCCGCTGCCGGTCGAATAAACCCGCTTCCGCGTGTGTCACCCCGCAGATTTAGTTGCCCAGGAAAGAGATCGTTGGTGGCGAATGAGAGAAAGCAGAAGCGTCATCGGCGCTCGAAAGTCACAATCATTTCTCATGCAACCAAGAGCAACACGACTGCGAGTGAAAATATTCTAAAGATCCGTTTCATGTTAACGCGATCAAAACCCCAGAGGCTGAACCCTGATTGAAGCTTACGCGCCGAAAAAAACAAACAGAGCAGCCGCGACAACTACCGAGGCACAGAAAGCTCCGATGCCGGCTATGACTAAACCCTGTTTGGTGGTCCGTGCCAATGGCGGCGGAACATCAGGAATGAGTATCTTCTTGCTTTTTATTCGAAGCGTCATGGGAGATCCCCTTGAGCATCTTCGATGCCAGGCTGGGAAAGACGCAACCTGTGGCAGGAACTAGAACCTTTGGCTGACTTTTGCGGACAATTGGAAGTGCAGACAGAGCGAATGAAGGAGGCGAATCAGCCTGCTTCTTCACTCAAATATTAGCGGCGACAAGTTTGCCTGGTATCTGATTATTGAATGCGCTTGCGGGGCGAGTGCACCGGCTACGCCGAGCCAGCCTCATGGTAAAATGACCAGCGGTTCGAAATGACGGTATCGATCGGATTTCGTTTTTACGCAGCCAAGTGTGAAAAAATTGTGCCTTGTAGCAATCGAAAACTATTTTTTTGCTTTTTCGTCGCGAACGTCCGCGCCCATGACCCAGCCGACTAGACCTTTTTGAGTCTTGACCATAAACCAGTCGCTGCCGCCGGCCGCCTGAACCATCGGAACCAGAAATTCGCCTTGGGTCAATTGAGCGATTTTTTCTGCTTCACCATCCTGCCGTGGATAAAGTCCTGTATTCTGCGATACAACAACCAATCGGACCGGCAACCCGCGCCCACCGACCTCGCCCACGCCACCGCCAGAGACATTTCCCTGGCTCACGCCGCCTGGAGTTTTCCCGCCGGTGATCCCTTGTCCATGCGGAATACTCCCGACTGCTCTGCCATACTCTCCAAAGGCTTGAGCAAAAACAACCGTCGGAATAAGTAACGCGGTGAGGCCAATTATATAAAGCATGGGTCTCTTGCACATAAAGTTTTTCCTTGACGATTATTGTCTCAAAGGATGATACAACGTCTATCTTGAGCCGACAAGAAAAGTTTACGTCTCCACGTAGGAATGATGAAAGTCCCCTCGTCGCCGTAATTTCCGTGGGTTGAGCGCTGACTCGAATAAGCCTTTCTCTGACAAAAGGGATTTGTGGTAGTTTTTGGCAAAAATGGCAAGTCGTGCGTCGATCATCAAGGTCAACCAATTCATACCTGCGGTTCGAGAACTGTCGGCATGATAACAGATCACCACAAATGACATTTCACGCTTGCATAGGTCTCCGCCTGAACGGAAACTGACTGGTAAATTCACAGCGACCTCGTTTCACCGTGAGCCGGGTCAAAAAGCTGAGTGACGATTCTTTCGCGACCTGCTAAAATAATCCTGTTTTCTCAACGCTTATTTGCACCTCGCCATAGTCATGAGCCCTTCAGAGACGCACGACGACAATTTGATCATCTTGATGCCGGTGTATAACGATTGGCGGGCGCTTTCGCTGCTTCTACCCATCTTAGATCGTGAGCTCAAAGAGAATGGGCTTACAGCTAGTATTATCCTCGTCGATGACGGATCGACGGAGGCAGTGCCGGAAAATTTGGCGCCAGCACGATTCGAATCCATTGAGATTATTGAAGTTCTCTCACTTCGACGCAATCTAGGCCATCAACGAGCGATTGCGGTCGGCCTTTCGTACATCGAAGCAAATCAACCACAGTGTTTGGTTGTTGTCATGGACTCGGATGGCGAGGATGACCCCAAAGACGTTTCCCGGCTTGTGCGCAAGTGTGTTGCCAATCGAGGAGAAAAAATTGTGTTCGCCGCTCGGACCAAGCGATCTGAGGGTTGGCTATTCACGTTCTTTTACCACCTGTACCGCATTATCCACTTTCTATTGACGGGGGTTCGAGTTCGTGTCGGCAATTTCAGTATCGTCCCCCCCGACGTTCTGAAACGATTGGTGGCCGTATCCGAGTTGTGGAACCATTACGCTGCCGCTGTGCATAAGGCGAAACTTCCTATGGAGTTCATCCCGTCGGAGCGCGGCACGAGATTAGAGGGGCCAACACGCATGGATATGGTCTCCCTGGTAGTACATGGGTTGAGCGCTATGGCGGTTTTTGGCGACCGCATTGGTGTCCGACTTCTCATTGTAGTGTCCGTTGGAATGGGTGTGACGGTGACCGCGCTAGCGAGTGTCATCACCGTCCGCTTGGTAACCGATCTCGCTATCCCCGGATGGGCTACGTATGTCACAGGCCTTTTGCTTGTGATGCTGACCCAGATGCTTTTGGTGATTCTGGTTTTTGTCTTTGTGATCCTCGCCGCACGCAATGCCACCAACGTGCTCCCGACCCACGATTATGTTCACGTTATAGGTGCTCGCCACCGGATTTATGGCTGACACGCATGAAATCTCGTATATTGGCGGCGAACTCGATCTGTTTGCTTTAGCCAAGAATTGGAAAGGCTACATTAAGCGCGAAATTTCCCGTTACGTTACCGGCGATGTGTTGGAAGTGGGTGCGGGCATCGGCGCCACCACCGTAGTGCTTCACGATGGTACGGCGCGTCGCTGGGTATGCCTCGAACCGGACGAGCGCTTAGCACTGCGTCTAAAGGCTCGACTCACTTCGTGCGGGGGCCGGTCGGCAACGAATGTGATTGTCGGATCCCTTCGAACATTTTCTGATCGTCCATCTTTCGATTGCATATTGTATATCGATGTCCTGGAACATATCCAAGATGATCGCGCGCAGATCGATGCCGCCGCACGGCTCGTTCGTAGCGGCGGTCATGTCGTCATCCTGTCTCCAGCTCATCATTGGCTCTTCAGTGAATTTGACAAAAGCATCGGTCACTTTCGTCGTTACAACAAAGCTCATCTCAGATCGATGATGCCCGCCGGATGGCTCGAAGTGAAGCTTGCTTATCTTGACTCACTCGGGAGTGTTTCTATCCCTCGGCAATGTTCTTGGACTTCGCCAATCCATGCCAACCGAACCGCAAATTAGAATATGGGATACGATCTGTGTGCCGGCATCGCGTATTGTCGATCGATTGTTTCGCGGCACGATCGGCAAGTCAGTTCTAGCCGTTTGGCGTAAGCGATAATGAAAAGTTGGTACGGTTTTTTCGACGAGATGCTCGCGAGGCGGTTTTGGTACGGCGCTAAAAAACAGCACCGTGAAGTAATCCAACCTACTAAAAACTTAGAATCTCTTCCCATGAATGAAACGATATCCCTCGAATCTCGAACAACACGTTGGCTGATACCGTTTGTTTTGTTCTTCGGAACTCTGCTGCTCATTGGTGCGACAGCAAAAGATTATGGAGTAACGTGGGACGAGCCCCCCTATTTTCACGCATCCGATCTCCATGTGCGGTGGATCCGCGGTTTCGTGGATAACCTGACCTACGGCGAGTTATCGAAAGAGCCTCGACGATCAAACCATCCAGGCCGCTTGGCATTGGAATCCGTACAACGTACCCCATCCGCCGTTTTCGCGGATTATTTCGGGATTTGCTAAGGATATCTCGCCACAATCTGTAGACAAGTTTTCAGCGTATCGCATCGGGCCGGCGCTTTTTTTCGCCCTGCTCGTTACGGTGATGTTTCTTTGGATGAAGGAGCTTTTCGGCAGGGCTACAGGTTTGTTTTCGGCCTTGAGCGTCATCCTGACGCCCAACCTGTTTGGCTACGCGCATTTCGCGGTCACCGATCTACCGCTGGCTTCAATGTGGTTCCTGACAGTCTTTGCCTTTTGGAAAGGTCTCAGCAACTGGAAGTGGAGTGTCGTGCTCGGTGTCCTATGGGGCTTGGCGCTCGCCACCAAATTTCCTGCGGTGCTCATTCCGGTTCCTCTGATTCTGTGGGCGCATCTGTTTCACCGGGACAAGTATGTGAACAATGTCTTTGCGCTGCTCTTTATTGCACCGATTGTCATGATCGGCACGCAACCCTACCTTTGGCATCAAACCGGTTTGCGAATTTTGGAGTTTTTGTATGAAGGTATCAGCCGTGCGTATCGGCCAGACGCAAACTTCATGATCTATTTTTTCAACCAACTTTATTTTACGCATCAGCTGCCTTGGTACTACTCGTTTTTCATGATCGGCGTCACCACACCCGAACCGTTCATCGCGCTGGCCTTGTTAGGCACCCTCTCAATTACTTTGAGAAAAGAGCATTGGTCCGTCGCCCTCCTATTTTTTTTCCATGCAACTTTCATCCTGGGTTTGGGCCTTATGCCCGGTGCCGTCCTTCACGATGGCGTCCGGCAGATGCTCTCAGTGCTACCTTTCATTGCAGCTTTGGCAGGAGTGGGTTTTCACACTATGCTCAGCTTGGTCGATGAGTTTTTTCCGAAACCGGCATGTGCCGATGCAAATTACCAGACTGAAGACAAAAGTTGCCGGTATCTTCGTTCTACTGGCTTGCTTCAGTCCTGTGTTGGATGTCTACCTGTGTCACCCGTTTCAACTTAGTTTTTATAACCGGTTTGTTGGCGGTATCCGTGGTGCGTATGAGCGTGGACTGGAGACGACTTACTTTATGGAAGCCATCACGCCCAACTTCTTGCGCGCGCTCAATGACAAACTACCAATGAACGCAAGCGTGAATGCATCGGTAGCCAATTTCATGTTCAGCATTTATCAAAAAGAAGGACGTTTACGGCCCGATATCAAACTCACCGACGGCCAAAGCTTTAATTATTACATTATACTCCATCGCCGAAGTGTGCTTGGCACCAAGGGAAAGGCGTCTAATCAGCTCGCCAACTAAGCCATTTCTAGCGATCGATCTTGCGGGTGTCCCTTTGGTTTCCGTTTTTGAGTTCAAAGCGGCGGCTAAGCCTGACCACATTAGAAAATAGTTCCTAAACAGCCGAGCCATAGCTAGCCCGAACGATCCGCAATTGAGCGACACTGGCGATGGCGAAAATGCACTGCGAGATTGTGTAAAAGCGGCCCGCCGGCGAAGCCAACCAACCAGGGGTATTGTGATGAATAAAGCCGCAGTCAGCGATGAGATAACCAAGCCGAGTTTGAATGAAATGGGATCGTAGACGAACTCCACTCGGTGATTCCCGGCTGGCAATTCTACGGCGCGAAACAGATAGTTGGCGCGTCGAATTGTTTGTTCTTTACCATCGACAAAAACCTTCCATCCCGGATGAAATGCATCGGTTAACACGAGGACACCGGGTTCGCTAAGCTGGGCGTTAATCTGCACGCGATTGTTTTCGTAAAGTTTGATCGCCGCTTCACCATGAAAAATACCTTTCGTCTCCAAATGAATCGGCACGTCGAGTACCACGTCTCGCAGCGGATCGAAGCTGTCGCTGGACATCCGCTCCAAAGTGCTCTTCGGGTCCAGATCATAGATCGCGCGCGCCGCAACATAAGCTCGCGGCACCGCATCGGTGACCTCGTATAGCTTGGAGTAATGTTCGGGAAATTCTCCGACAAGCTCCAGACCTTTCACTTCCAATGAATGAAACGCCACGACATGTTTCACGTTTACGGCGCGCAGCAGTTTGCCCCGTCGGTCGGTTGGCAGAGAATTGATGAAATTCAGAAAATCGGTGTAGCTGCGGCGGCCAAGCGCGTCTATATCTTGAAAATATTCAAAACCGTACAACATGCCGGCATTGGGCAGTAAATTATTTAGCGCAATCTCTGTTGCCTTATCGTAAGTCAGATTGCCGCTTACTCTCATGAAACTAGGGTGTAGATTATTTGACGGTGGGTAATAGAAAAAGCGGCCGTGATCGACGGGCGGTTTTTCCATAACTCGCGCTACGTTTTGGACAAGCTTTTCGTCCCGCAGAAAATGCAGCGGTTTATTAGCAGAGCTCAGATCGAGAAACACCGATAAAACGAGCAAAGGTTGAAACAATGTTACGCGCAAAATTCCGTAACGGTTTAGGCAAAATAGCAATGACAAAACCAAAGAGACGGCAATTTGTTTTTCTAGGACCACCAGGATGGCCGCTACTGTCGCAGGGGTGACTTCGCCCGCACGTCGGTGAGTGTTCAGAGAATAAAGAAATTTTGCGAGTAACTCTGGTTGTGATCGAAAAATTACATAAACAACGAGCCATAGGACAAGCATTGAGGACGCAAAGACCCAGCACATCCGAGAATTTTTCGCGTCCGTCGTCTGAGATAATCCGCGAACGATCGTGAATACCAAGATTGCAAAGGTTAAATAGAAATATTTTTCGGGAAAACGCATGACACGTAGTACAGGTATCGCGTCGTAGAGAGACGCGTAGATCGGTGTATAGCTTCCGAACGCCAGTACCAACGAGAGCCCGATTAGTCCCGTTATGATAACGCGCTCTTTTGTTCGTGCAGCCTTGAACCAACAACACAAGCCCAAAATTCCGATGACGCCGATATAGTGGCTAAGGAGAAAAGGCACTCCGTCCGTAAGTAACAACCGAACACCGACCGATAGGGACGAGTCAGCTTCGAGGGTGGGTAACAAAAGCCCGATCAAGCTTGACGGCTGTAAAGACCACGCGAGCGCTTCGGCGACCGGGATCGGTTGGTCGCGACGGGATTGCATTACAAGCTCAGCGGTCGGCAACAGTTGAACCATGCCGAGCCCCATAATCACGAATCCCGACCCCAATAGTACAATCGTTGCCCGAAACAAGCCGTGGCTTTGATCTTCGCGATGGAGCCGAATGGCATCAAGCAGTGCCAATCCAATGGAAAGCAAGAATATCTCGGGCGATCCCGCGAGTAATTGGCAAAGCGCAATAATCGTGAAAATGGCAACATTTCTTGCTCGCTTGTCTCTAACCGCGCTTTCCCAGAAATAGATAATCCAGGGTAACCAAACCGCGCTTTGAAAATGATTTAATAAATTTGTCAGCGAAACCATCGTGCCGCCAAAGGCAAACAGGACGGCTCCAATAAGAGCAACATATACTGGTGATTTCCATGATCGGAACAGAATGTAGGAACCGATCGCGGCAATGGCGTAATGAAAAACGAAGATAAACCGTACGGCCGTAAAAAACGGTAGGAGATAAAAGGCGATGCTGGGCGGATAAAACACCGCTGATTGAAACTCGGCCATGATTGGAAAACCCGTTGCCATATGCTGGTCCCACATAGGTAGTGAGCCAGCTTTGAAGGCTTCCGCAACGCTGAATTTAATCGGATAAAAATATGTGACCAGGTCGCGAAAGAATGGGATTTTTTGCGAGAAAATCATCTCGTCGCAAAACCAGATCACCATTGCCGATAGGGCTGCGATGGCAAGAAATTCTTCTCTAACGGATTTACGACTCTCGAGCACGTCTTGTGACCTATAAAATTGGTGGGAATTGACCTCGTCGTATGATTTTTTAAAGCTGAAAAAAAAGGGGCCTAGCGTGGCCCCCTTTTTTGAATCCCGATAATCGGGTTACCCGATGTATTTGCCGCTTATGGACAAGCGCTACCACTAATCGTGCCGTTACCGCTACTGAAAGTCCAGACATTGGTACCGCAGTTCGCGTGCGTCGCTGTCAGCAAAAACGTGTTGGTTCCAGCCACCGAAAATACAGCTACTCCAGTGGTGGCGTTGAAACCCGGGACGGTCGGCGATGCACCACCGGTCCATGCAGAAGAAGATGATTTGTACGCAGATTGAGCTGCAAAATACGCTTCCTCGGCCACCGCTGCATTTCTCAAGTCAGACTTGACCTGCGCCTCATGACCACGCTTTCTATATGCCGCAAACTGAGGAATCGCGATGGCCGCCAAGATACCAATGATGGCAACGACAACCAACAACTCAATCAGGGTGAACCCCGATTCGTTCTGTAATCTTAGTCTATTCATCTACCAATACTCCCTTCTATTATTAGGTTGTTTGTAATCTCTATTAGTGACTTCTTCTAAACTAACTACCTGCGTTCGATGTCCAATGCTCTTCTGATCTGCATGCTTATGATGCGTCACCTCCTTTGGGTGTCGATGTCGTATTTTCGACTGAAACGTTGCAACGCCTAGCGAGCAAAAGCAGGGCCAGAATAAATTCGCCTACTCCTGTCATATAACGGCCACAATCGGCACATCGATAAATCTCCTAGCCATGACCAAAGCCTTTATCTTTTAGCAAGTTGCTCCCTATATCAGCTCGATCTTGTGGCGCCTGGCAAACACCACGCAAAATTTAAACTTTGGTATTACGGAATTTTGCCAGCGAGCCAAGTGACAAATTTTGTTACTGCTGGTCGCTGGGGGAATCGCTTTTAGAATTGAGTAGATCGTATTTTTCCAGACGATGACGGAGCGATCGATAGTTAATACCAAGGATCTCAGCGGCCCTTTTCTGCACGCCGTTGGCGCGCTTCAGCGCCCCTAGCAAAATACACTTTTCATGGGTTTCGAGCTCCACGTCTAACGACAAGCCTTTGCTAAAAAATAGGTCCGCGCCACCGGGCGCGGTTTTCTCGAATAGATCCACTTCTTCGCCAAGCGGCAGGCTCTTAATATGTTGCGGCAAATCCTCTTCCGCCAGAATATTCTTATTGGTCACCGCAACAGCATGCTCAATGATATTTTCGAGCTCCCGTACGTTTCCCGGGTAGGTGTGATTCATCAGTTGCATCAGGGCGCCGCTAGAAATTTCTTCGACCTTTTTGTCATGAGAGGCGGCAAACTTCCGCAAGAAGTAGTGTGCGAGAGCGGAGATATCTTCCTTTCTGGTGCGCAGTGGCGGCATGACCATCTGGACGACGTTCAGGCGATAAAACAAATCTTCGCGAAATCGTCCTTCTTCGAGTTCCTTGCGCAATTCCCGGTTAGTGGCCGAAATCACTCGCACGTCGACCTTGATCGGTTTGCTGCCGCCGACGGGAGTGAAACTCTTTTCCTGGAGAACTCGCAACAGCTTGACTTGAAGGTGGAGCGGCAACTCACCGACCTCATCTAAAAAAATCGTTCCCTGGTCGGCCTGCTTGAAGAGTCCGGTGTGATCCGATACGGCGCCGGTAAAAGCGCCACGCACATGTCCGAAGAGCTCGCTTTCAATAAGGTTCTCCGGAATCGCGCCACAATTGACGGCGATGAACGGTTTGCCGTGGCGCGGCCCGTTTAGATGGATCGCGCGCGCCACCAACTCTTTGCCGGTGCCACTCTCACCGGAGATCAGAATATTTGTGCTGCTGGCCGCAACCTTCTGGATCAGGTGATAGATTTTTTCGATTCCACCGCTTTTACCGATCACGCCTTCAAAGTGAAACTCGGGGTTATCCCTCGCAGGTGAGGTCTGGTTCAATTCAACTTCCCTTCCCCTGCGCAGTTCTTCCTCTAGCCGTACTTTTTCTTCTATTTGTTTTTGTCGAGTGATGTCTTCGAAGATCGAAAGAAAGCCAATCGGTTGGCCGTTCAAATTATTGAGCGGCGCAAGCGTCAGGCGAATCTGTTTGGCTGCACCCTGAGTCGAGGAATTGGCAAGAGCCAATTCATCCGTCACGAGCGCACCGGCGCTGCGATTGCGTTGAAAGTCATAGCTCAAACCCGGGAAGACTTGATCGAGCCGCTTGCCCTTTAGGTTCGCTTCATCGAGCATGGTCAGCGCTTGCGCCTGCTGATTGAAATAGTTGATTCGTCCATCGGGATCGGTGATTGCCACGCCGCTACCGATTCCTTGTAACAGCGCGTCCTTGAACGCATCCAACTCTTGGTAGTCGATTTGCTTTTCTTTTAGCAGTTGTTCGGTCTCGCTCAGTTTATTGGCCAGAAAGCCGCTGAGCCATGCGATCACGAAGAAACTGCTGATGCTCAGCACGATCGGGATGAGGGTCGACCACGTAAGCGGCGTTCCCTGGCCCGAATTGAGAAAGCGCGACCAGAGGAGCAATCCCGAATAGGACAGGCTTGAGCACGCCGCGGTAAAAAACGCACCGCGATAAAAAAGCAAAATCGCGCCGTTCATGACGGCGAGGTTATAAAGAACCGAGAACGGGCTGGCGATGTCTCCGGTGATCCAGATGATGCCGGTGATCAGAATGACGTCGAAGCAGACTTGTGCGTGGGCGAATAGGCGCAAGCTGCCTACTTTGGGCAAGACAGCGACGGAAATAATCGATATGACGTAGGCGAGGACCAGCGGGATGGAGAGACTGATCAGATAGGCCACGTCTCCTTCTGTTCCAAAGAAATGAAACAGCGCCGTCGCGCCTAGAAAAAAAGATAGAATCACTACCCGCAGCAGCAGCAGCCAGCGGATCTTTTCCGTCAATTTTTTGTTTTCATCATTCACGAAAGCGCGTCTCGTGCCGGTCTTTCACCTGTTGGTATCGAACGCTATTCGAATCATCCGCCGACTAATGAACCCATCTGGAATATCGGCAGATACATGGCGATGACTAGGCCGCCCAGCACGACACCGAGAACGATCATGATCATCGGTTCCATCATTGCCGTTAGGTTGTTGACCGCGTCGTCGACTTCTTCTTCATAAAGCTCGGCTACTTTCTTGAGCATCGTATCGAGCCCACCGGTACTTTCGCCGACCGCCACCATCTGACAGACCAGAGGCGGAAAAATTTTGCTGTCACGCAGTGGTTCGGCAACGGTTTTACCTTGGCTGATGCTTATGCGGCTCTCCATGATTGCTTTTTCAACGACTTTATTGCCTGCGGTCCTGCCGGTAATCGCCAGACCATCGAGAATCGGGACGCCGGAACTCAGCAGCAGCGCCATGTTCTGTGAAAAACGCGCCACGGCTACTTTGCGCAAAAGATCGCCGATGATCGGCATCCGGAGCATGATCCCATCGATTTTCATGCGGCCGTGCGGCGTCTTGTAGTAAAAGGAAGTGCCGCTAATGATGCCGGCTATGCCGGCCACGAGCACATACCAGTAGGCAACGAACCAGTTGCTGATATTGATACAAATCTGAGTCGGTGCTGGAAGAGCTTTTCCCATACTGCCGTAAAGCTCGGCAAAGACGGGGATAACGAAAATCATCAAGACCGCGACCACGATCACCGCGACGCCGACGATCGCGCAAGGATAGATCATGGCGCCTTTGACTTTTTTCTTCAGTCGGTTGGCTTTTTCGATGAACAACGCAATCCGATTTAGGATCGTGTTCAAAATACCGCCGGCTTCACCGGCCTCGACCATGTTCACGTAAAGGTCATCGAAGATCTTGGGGTGCTTTCTTAGAGCGTCCGCGAGCGTGCAGCCTCCCTCAACATCCTTTTTAATGGTACCTATCGTAGTGCGCAGAAGCTTGCTCTCCGATTGTTCCGCCAAAATGTCTAAGCACTGCACGATTGGCAAACCGGCATCGATCATGGTGGCCAATTGCCGGGTAGCTAGGGAGAGATCCTTCGTCGTGACCTTGTCGCCAAAGCCGGGTATCGAGATCTCTTTGTCGAATCCTTTGCCCTTTTCTTTAACGCGGTTGGCAATCGGTCGAATGCGCTGCTCGCGGAGGCGGGCGAGTGCGGCCTCCAAACTCGGCGCCTCGAGATTGTCACCTTTAACCACCCTTCCTTGGGCCGTTCGGCCTTCCCAAACAAATGTCGCCATAACCTCTTCCGTTAACTTGCTAATAAATCGATTTCATCGCGAACACGTAAAAAATAATTGATCTATGCGCATGCGGCCGATCACCCCATTCGCTTTAGAATCCAAGCGAAAAAACCGAACCGAAACCTTTATCGTTGTCGGTAACCCGAATAGTCTCGTCGACGGTGGTCAGGCCCTCGCGCACCTTTTGCAATGCACTCATGCGCAGCGTGCTCATGCCGAGTTTGACGGCCTCACGCTTAAGTTCCATGGCTGAGGCTGCTTTCAAGATCATTTCTTTGAGCTCTTCACGCATCACCATGACCTCATACACCGCTAATCGGCCCCGATACCCCGTACCGCCGCAATTGTTGCAGCCTCGACCGTGAAAAGTTGGAAAACCTGCGCCTACCTCCGCAGCATCGATGCCGAGGTTAATCAAAACCTCCGGTTTTATTTCAATTGGCTCTTTGCATTGATCGCATATTTTCCGCACTAACCGTTGGGCTAGGATTATGTTGATCGACGACGTCAAAAGAAACGGTTCGGTTCCCATGTTGATCAAGCGATCCACAGTCGCCGGGCAGTCATTGGTATGGAGCGTGCTCAAGACCAGATGGCCCGTCAAAGCGGCTTTAATAGCGATCTGCGCCGTTTCGAGGTCACGAATTTCGCCAACCATGATGATATCTGGGTCTTGGCGAAGGAATGAACGCAGACAGGCAGCGAAATTGAGGCCTATTTGTTCTCTAACCTGAACTTGATTAATTCCCACCAAATTGTATTCCACCGGATCTTCAGCGGTGGAAATGTTTACATCAGGCTTGTTGAGATCCGATAGAGCGGAATAAAGCGTGGTCGACTTGCCGCTTCCGGTCGGACCCGTAATCAGAATCATCCCATAAGGCTTATGAATCGCCTCGTGGAAATCTTTCAAATTCTGCGGATCAAAACCCAACTTGGCCATGTCGAGTTGCAGATTGGACTTATCCAACAAGCGCATCACGACTTTCTCGCCGAACAAGGTGGGCAGGATGGAAACACGAACGTCCAATTCACCGCCCATGCCCATTTTGAGCTTGATGCGGCCGTCTTGGGTCAGCCGCCGCTCCGCGATATCCAAACCAGCCATGACTTTTAAGCGCGACACCAGAGCATTTTTCAGCCGCAGCGGCGGACTCATGATTTCCTGCAGCACGCCGTCGATGCGAAACCGAACCCGAAAGATTTTTTCGTAGGGCTCGATATGAATATCGCTGCAGCGGCGTTTTGCCGCATCGGCAAGAATTGCGTTGACCAGGGTCACCACGGGCGCGTCCATGGTGGCTTGTTGCAACTCCTGGAGGTTTACATCGTCACTCTCCTGGACGACCTCCATCTCGCCGTCACCGAACTTTTTCAGCACATCGTCATAACTCACCCCGCCAAAGCGGTGATCCAGCATCTTTTTGATATTCGATGGGGTCACCAGCACGACGCGCACACCGTAACCGGTCACGAATTTGACTTCGTTGATCGCGACCAGATCCGTCGGGTCGGACATGGCGACGGTAAGAGTCGAGCCGAAAAGTTTATAAGGGACCAACTGATGCTTCTGAATTATCTGCGGCGGGACTAAGGCAAATACCGCGTCTTCAATTTCGCCGGGAACGAGTTCCGCGGTTTCAATGCCAAATTGTTTGGCGAGAAATGCGCTTAAGATTTCTTCGCTCGAATACCCCAGTCGAACGACTTCTTTAATGATACTGGAAGCGTTCTCTCTTTCTTTTTTTTGCGCTTCCGTGAGCTGCTCGCGGGTTACTACGCCTCCCTTTACCAACAATTCCGCAAAACGTGGTTCCATAGGTTCCTACGATAAGTGACAAATTATCGTAGATCACCAAGATTCTGTCAATAAAATCTAGCTGGTGACAAATAAAGGAATGAGGTTTTATTTCCGTATACAATTCCATTAACTATTTGGACTAATTAAATTTTTTTCGTAACGCGGCTTGCGCCGCAGCTAATCGAGCAATCGCAACCCGGTACGGTGAGCAACTCACGTAATCGAGGCCGATGTCGTGGCAATAAGCTACCGATTTCGGATCACCGCCGTGTTCACCGCAGATGCCGATTTCGAGTTTTTTGCGGGTTTTCCGGCCTTTTGCTATGGCGATCCGCATAAGTGCACCGACCCCGTCTCGGTCTATGGTGACGAACGGATCTTCCGGCAAGATGCCCTGTAAAACGTAGCTCGGCAAGAATTTTCCCGCATCATCCCGCGATAAGCCCAGGCAGGTCTGTGTAAGATCATTAGTGCCGAAGGAGAAAAACTCAGCTTCTTCGGCAATTTCGTCAGCGACCATGCAAGCCCTCGGTAACTCGATCATCGTGCCGATTAGGTAGCGCACTTTGACGCCGTAAGACTTCTGGGTCGCGTTCGCAATCCGCTCTACGATGGCCTTTTGCTCGTGCAGCTCAGGTAGAGAGCCGACCAGAGGGATCATGACCTCGGGAAATGGGTTCTTGCCTTCGCGCCGCAGCTCGCAAGCGGCTTCGAAAATCGCCTGTGCTTGCATTTCGGTTATTTCGGGGAAGGAAATCCCCAAGCGGCAGCCGCGATGACCCAACATCGGATTGAATTCGTGCAAAACGTTCACCTTATCGCGCAGCACTTCGACCGCGACTCCCATGACCTGAGCGAGCTCGACGATCTCGCTGTCATGCTTCGGCAAGAATTCGTGCAATGGCGGGTCGAGCGTCCGAATGGTTACAGGTAAGGTTCCCATGATTTCAAGAATGCCCTTGAAATCTTGTTTCTGCATCGGCAAGAGCTTTGCCAACGCGCGCCGCCGTCCGACCTCGTCATCGGCGAGGATCATTTCTCGCACCGCCTGGATGCGCTCGCCCTGAAAAAACATGTGCTCGGTGCGGCAAAGACCGATGCCCTCGCTGCCGAACGCTTTACCGATCGCCGCTTGATCGGGTTGATCGGCGTTGGTGCGCACCCCAAGCGTGCGCACTTCGTCCGCCCAATTCATGAGCTTGGCGAACTGTCGATAAATGAGTGACTCTTTTGGATCTAACGAGTGCGTCAGCACAACTCGCAAAACCTCCGACGGCAAAGTTTGGATTTCGCCTTGAAAAACTTCGCCCGTGCTACCGTCAATCGAAATCCATTCACCCTCTTTGAGCTCGGTCTGATCGACTCGCAAGGTACGAGCGGCATAGTCGACGTGCAAAACCTCACAACCCGCGACGCACACTTTGCCCATTTGTCTCGCCACCAATGCCGCGTGGGAGGTCATGCCACCGCGGGCTGTCAATATTCCCTGCGCCGCGTCCATGCCGCGGATATCGTCGGGACTGGTTTCAATGCGACAGAGCACGACTCGCTCGCCGCGCTTTTTCCACTCGACGGCGTCCTCGGCATCAAAAACCACCCGGCCGGTGGCCGCGCCAGGCCCCGCGGGTAAACCTTTGCCCAATAGATGAGCTTTTTCTTTGCCTTTCTGGTCGAAAACCGGTCGCAGCAATTGGTTGAGCTGATCCGGCTCGATGCGCAGCAAAGCTTCTTTTTTGCTGATGATGCGTTCTTCGACCATGTCGACGGCAATGCGCACCGCGGCAAACCCAGTGCGCTTGGCGGCGCGTGTTTGCAGCATCCAGAGCTTGCCCTTTTCAATCGTGAATTCGATGTCCTGCATTTCTCGATAATGCTTTTCGAGGAGCTTGCAAACCTTTTGCAGCTCACTTGCCGCCTTGGGCATCGCTTGGCAAAGTTCTGCAATGGGCCTAGGCGTGCGAATGCCCGCGACCACGTCCTCGCCCTGGGCATTCACGAGAAACTCGCCATAGAACCGCTTATCGCCGGTGGCTGGGTCGCGTGTGAAAGCGACTCCGGTCGCGCAATCATCGCCGAGATTACCAAAGACCATGGCTTGGACGTTCACAGCCGTGCCCCAATTGTGGGAAATTTGGTAAAGCTCGCGATAAGCGATCGCGCGATCGTTGTTCCACGAGCCAAATACGGCGCCGATCGCACGCCACAATTGATCCATGGGATCTTCGGGAAAATCTTTCCCTAATGTTTTCTTGATCTCGGCCTTATACTCGCAAACCAGGTCTTGTAAGTCCGCGGCGTCGAGATCCGTGTCAAAACGCGCTCCGCGGCTGTTTTTTTTGCGCTCCAGGATCGCAGCGAGGGGATCGCCGTTAGTCTTACTCGCCGCCTTGATGCCGAGAACCACATCAGCGTACATGTGGATGAATCGCCGGTAAGAGTCGAATACGAATCTCGGGTTCTTGGTTCGCTGAATCAAACCTTGCACGGTTCGATCGTTAAGACCCAAATTCAAAACCGTGTCCATCATCCCTGGCATGGATTCGCGCGCGCCCGAGCGAACCGAGACGAGCAAAGGGTTGTCGGCGGCGCCGAAACGCCGATCGAGGATTTTTTCCACCCGCGCGAGGGCTTGTGCGACTTGCCCCTCGATACCTTTAGGATAACGATGGCTGTGCGAATCGTAGTAGCCGCATACGGCGGTACTGATCGTAAATCCCGGCGGGACGGGGATCCCAATCCGAGTCATTTCATGCAAGCCTGCGCCTTTGCCGCCGAGCAGATCGCGCATACTAGCATTGCCTTCGGCTTTCCCGTTTCCAAAAAAGAAAATATTCCTTTTCTTGTTCGGCATGATTTTGCGTCCTCGTCGAGGTTATTTAACTTTGCTGTAGATTTGCTGTGTTGGCGAGTCTAAGTCGTGTCGGATTCCGCGGCAGAAAAGGCGGATAAAAAAGCTGCCGATTTGATTTCTCGATCCATTTGAAACTGTATAAAACCCAGCAGCGCCGCGCGAATTTCATGTATGACCGACCGCGGCAGCGATACGCGGGAGAGTTCAGTTTCCATCTGTAATGCGGTTAGCACTTCTACCGCCGTCGCCCCAAGCGGCAGAATCTGCTTGCGTGCACGCGCACAGGATTCGCAGAGTATGCCGCCATCGATCGGACTGAAATGCCATTGGGATCTGGCCTCGTCGAGAACACTGCGACATCCTTTGCAGTTGTCCAAAAACGGCTGGTAGCCGACTAGGCGCAAAAGTTTTAACTCGAAGGCCGTGAGAAATCGAAGCGACGTTTCATTTTGTTCGAGAAAACTCAGTCCGTCCCTTAGGTGGCGATAAATCTCGCCATTTTCTTCCCGTTCGCCGACCAATCCATCGGTAATTTCAACCAAGTACGAGGCGTAAGAAATTCGTTCCAGGCTATTGAGCAGCTTGCTAAAACTCGTAACCAGTATCCGCTGCTAGAATAAACGCCAAGCTACTGTGCGGACGGTCGTGAAAGCGAAGGTTCACTAAGGCAAACGGTTCCAAAGAATTTACGAACCGCTTGCGCGACCGCATTGCTCCTTTGGCAATGCCGGTAAGTTTGCCAAAGTCCTCCGTCAAAAATGAGATTATTTTATCAGACTCCCCAAAAGGCCGATGACGCAGTACAATTGCGGCGGTGACATGACTCGGTCGCATAAGCGAATCATTTGCGGAACTGACTCTTGCCACCGTAACATTTTTTTTTAAACCAGACAACTAATTAAAATAAAAGGAGAATTTAGAATAGCAAGCCTTGACAGTGATGGTCTTCGTGATTAGCTTTTTTACGATTAAACCGAGCGGGAGAACTGCCATAGATGAGCGAGGAATTTAAAAAAGACGCCGACGAATCAGGTGCGGAGCAATCCAACGAGGCTTCACCTCAAGAAATCGATTCGAACTCAGTAGAAGCGGAGTTCCTATCTCTTCGACAACAGCTAGAAACCAAGGAAACGGAAGCAAAAAATTATTATGAACGCTTGTTACGCCAAGCCGCGGAGCTGGAAAATTATAAAAAACGTAGTGGGCGTGAGCGTGATGATGCGATTCGCTATGCCAACGAAAGTTTGCTGAAGGATCTCCTGCCGGTGGTCGACAATCTCGAACGCGCGATCGCCCATGCGTCGGGCGGTGGCAATGGCAAACCGCTTGTCGAAGGCGTGGAGATGGTGCTTCGGGGTCTTACCGACGTTTTGGCAAAACACGGGGTCATGCCTATTTCGGCCCAAGGCCAACCGTTTGATCCAACAAAACACGAGGCGATGACCCAAGTGGAAACCGATGATCATGAACCAAACTCGGTGGTGGAAGAGCTTCACAAGGGCTATATGCTGCGCGATCGACTGCTGCGGCCGGCCTTGGTCAGCGTGGCTAAAGCAGTAAAAACACGAGAGAAAAAAAACCACGAAAGCAAGGTTGAAAACGGGCAGAGCGATGATTAAATAACTTGTCACAAAAGTTTTTAGGAGTCATTAAATGGCAAAAGTAATCGGGATCGATTTAGGAACCACCAATTCTTGCGTGGCGATTATGGAGAGCGGCGACCCCAACGTCCTTGCCAACGCGGAAGGCAGCCGGACAACCCCGTCTGTAGTGGCTTTTACAGACAGCGGTGAACGTTTGGTTGGGCAGATCGCCCGCAGACAGGCGATTACCAACCCGGAAAACACAATTTCTGCGGTTAAGCGATTAATCGGAAGACGGAGCGACGATCCGATGGTGCAGAAAGCGTCGAGTCTTCTTCCTTACAAAATTGTTCGCAACGACAACGGCGATGCGTGGGTTGAGATCCGCGGCAAAGGATATAGTCCAGCGGAGATTTCTGCTTTTATCCTGCAAAAGATGAAACAGACCGCTGAAGATTATCTCGGCGAAAAAGTCACTGAAGCCGTGATCACCGTGCCGGCCTATTTCAATGATAGTCAACGGCAAGCGACCAAAGATGCCGGGCGGATCGCAGGCCTGAACGTTTTGCGCATCATCAATGAGCCAACAGCCGCTTCGCTCGCTTATGGCTTGGACAAAAAGAAAGACGAAAAAATCGTGGTCTTTGACCTTGGCGGTGGGACCTTCGATGTTTCTATCTTAGAACTGGGCGACGGTGTCTTCGAAGTCAAGGCCACCAACGGCGATACCTTTCTTGGCGGCGAAGATTTCGACCAGCGGGTCATCGATTATTTAGCCGACGAATTTAAAAAAGATCAGGGTATCGATCTACGCAAAGATCGCATGGCGCTGCAGCGACTCAAAGAGGCGGCAGAAAAAGCCAAGTGCGAGCTTTCCTCATCGATGGAAACCGATATCAATCTTCCATTCATCACCGCTGACCAGCAGGGGCCAAAGCATCTGAATATGAAATTGACCCGGTCGAAGCTCGAGGCGTTGTGCGCCGACTTGATCGATCGGATGGAAGGGCCGTGCCGTCAAGCGCTGAAGGATGCGGGACTCAGCGCCAGTGATATTCACGAAGTCATCTTGGTTGGCGGTATGACCCGTATGCCGGCTGTCCAAGAGCGGGTCAAAAAGATTTTCGGCAAGGAACCCCACAAAGGCGTCAATCCCGACGAGGTCGTTGCGGTCGGCGCAGCGATCCAAGCGGCGGTGCTCAAAGGTGAAGTGAAGGATGTTTTGCTTCTCGACGTGACGCCCCTGTCGCTCGGCATCGAGACCTTGGGCGGAGTGTTTACCAAACTCATCGAACGCAACACGACGATCCCAACCAAGAAGAGCCAAGTTTTTTCCACCGCCCAGGACAATCAGTCGGCGGTTTCAATCCGGGTGTTTCAAGGCGAACGAGAAATGGCCGTGGACAACAAGCTGCTCGGCCAATTTGATCTCGTCGGCATTCCGGTGGCGCCGCGTGGCGTGCCGCAGATCGAAGTGACCTTCGACATCGATGCGAACGGCATCGTTCATGTGGCGGCGAAAGACCTCGGCACCGGCAAGGAACAATCGATAAAAATCACGGCGTCGAGCGGCCTTAGCGAAGAAGAAATCAAGCAGATGGTGCGCGACGCCGAGTCGCATGCGGCGGACGATAAAAAACGCAAGGAGACCGTCGAGGCTCGCAATCAACTGGATTCGCTCATTTACTCGACGGAAAAATCGCTCAAGGAATACGCTGGCGACCTTGAGGCCGGCATAAAAGAAAACATCGAGACGGAACTTAAAAAGGCGAAGGAAGTCGTCGACGGCCAAGACGCCGAAGCGATGCGTAAGGCGGCGGAGCAGTTAAGCCAGTCGGCGCATAAGCTCGCCGAAGCGATGTACGCCAAGGCTTCGAAACAACAAGAGGCGCAGGAAAAAAGTTCAAACGACCAAGGCGAGCCAAACGGCAGTGCTGACGGCGGCAAAAAGAAAGATGACGTGGTGGACGCCGATTTTACCGAGGTGAAGGAATAATCGCGGCGAGACCCTAGATTTCTCACCCAAGAGCCCCTACTCCTCGCAATTAGCGGATAGGGGCTTTCTTGCTTGTACTTAACCTAACATTCATCACGTAGAGGATCGCGCTTGAACGGCAAGAAAGACTACTATGAATTGCTCGGCGTAAATCGCAGCGCCGGCGAAGACGAGATCAAGAAAGCCTACCGGAAGCTGGCCCTACAACATCATCCTGATCGAAATCCGGGCGACAAGCAGGCGGAAGAAAAGTTCAAGGAAGTTTCTGAGGCGTACTCCGTCCTATCGGACGCGCAGAAGCGATCCCAATACGACCAGTTCGGCCATGCGGCGTTCGGCGAGAGCGGTCCTTTCTCAGGCGGTTTCGATTTTTCTGGCGGCTTTGAGGACGTATTCGGCGATATCTTCGGCGAGTTTTTCGGCGGCGGTGGAAGCAGACGCCGCGGCCGAGGGCGCGGCGAAGATCTGCGCTATAATTTGACATTGAAGTTCGAAGAGGCCGCCTTTGGCGTCGAGAAAAAAATTAAAATTCCGCGGCACGGACCCTGTGAAACTTGTCGCGGCACCGGTGCCAAAGCGGGCACCGCGCCGCAGACTTGTCCCACTTGTCACGGCCGCGGTCAGGTTAGTTTCCAACAAGGGTTTTTCAGCGTTTCCCGAACCTGCAGCCAATGTCACGGCCAAGGCACGATCGTCAAAGAGCCTTGTGCGACTTGCGGCGGAGCCGGACGCGTGCGGACGATGCACACACTGAGCGTAAAAATTCCCGCCGGCGTCGACACCGGGTCGCGTTTGAAATTAAGAGGCGAAGGTGAAACAGGTCCGGTCGGTGGAGTGCCAGGCGATCTATATGTCGTGATCCAAACGGAATCCCACCCGATTTTCGTGCGTGATAATCTCGACATCATTTGCGATGTACCAATCAGTTTCGTGCAGGCTGCTTTGGGAGCGGAGATCGACGTGCCGACGCTCGATGGCAAGGTCAAAATGAAAATTCCCTCCGGAACTCAGTCCGGTAAAGTCTTTCGCATGAAAGGCAAGGGCATCAAGGACGTCCAGGGATTGCAACAGGGCGACGAACATGTCCGTGTGATCGTCGAGACACCGACACGCTTGACAGCCAAACAAAAAGAGCTGCTGAAAGACTTCGCCGAGCTCGGTGGCGAAGAAGTTAATCCGCTTTCGAAAGGCTTCTTCGACAAGGTGAAAGAACTATTTGGATAAGGTCATTCCTTTTAAACGCTTAAACGGATTCACATCCCAACCCCGTTGGCGTTTTGTGCCGCGTCGCACTTTCTAAAGAAATCGCTTCAACGGTGATATTCTAGTTGACCTGGGGTGCCACTCTGGTTAAGTTGGCCGAGGATTGGAGTCATCATGAGCGAAGCTGAATGGAAAGCCGAAAGTCCGGACAACAAGACTTCTCAGGTGGAGATTCCGGATGTCCTGCCGCTTCTGCCGATTCGCGACATTGTCATTTACCCGTATATGATGCTGCCGCTGTTTGTCGGGCGCGACATTTCGATCCGCGCGGTGGAGGAAGCGCTTTCCCGCGATCGTTTGATTTTCCTCGTCTCGCAGATGAATTCCGCCGAGGAAAATCCGGCTCCGGTAGACATTCATCGAGTCGGCACGATCGCATCGATCATGCGCATGCTCAAATTGGCCGACGGACGGGTCAAAATCCTTGTCCAGGGTCTGGCCAAAGGCGAGGTCGACACTTACCTGAAGGAGCGTCCATTTTTCGAAGTCAAGATTCGCAAGGTTGTCGAGCCCACCTTGGCCGAAGTGCCCATCGAAGTCGAGGCTTTGATGCGCACGGCCAAGGAAAAGATCGAGCAGATTTTAAATCTCAAAAATTTGCCGCCCGAGATCGTCATGGTCACCGACAACATCAGTGATCCGGGTGTATTGGCCGACCTGGTCGCTTCGAATTTGCGGCTCAAAATCGACGAGAGCCAAACGGTCCTCGAAATTTTCGATCCGATCGAACGTTTAAAGAAAGTAAACGAACTGTTGACCCGCGAGCTCGAGCTGTCAACGATGCAGGCGCGCATCCAAAACCAGGCCAAGGAAGAGATGAGCAAGACGCAGCGGGATTACTACCTGCGCGAGCAGCTCAAGCAAATCCAGCAAGAATTGGGCGAGGGCGACGAACGCGCCGAAGAGATCAACGAGGTCAAAAAACAAATCGCCAAGGCCAAGATGCCCACCGAGGTGAAGCGCGAAGCCGACAAACAGTTGCGCCGTCTGGAACAGATGCACCCGGAATCTTCAGAGGCTTCGCTCGTGCGGACCTATCTCGACTGGCTCGTCGACCTACCCTGGAGCAAAAAAACCCAGGACAATCTCAACATCAAAAAAGCCAAGCAAGTGCTCGACGAGGATCACTATAACTTAGAAAAAATAAAAGAGCGCATTCTTGAATACCTCGCGGTCAACAAGTTGCGCCGCAAACTCAAAGGACCGATTCTTTGTTTCGTCGGTCCTCCGGGAGTCGGCAAAACCTCCTTGGGACGATCCATCGCCCGTTCGCTCGGGCGTAATTTTGTCCGTGTGTCTCTCGGTGGAGTGCGCGACGAAGCCGAAATCCGCGGCCACCGGCGCACCTATGTCGGCGCTCTGCCCGGTCGAATTGTCCAAGGCATCAAACAGGCGGCTTCGAACAATCCGGTTTTCATGCTCGATGAAATCGACAAAGTGGGCGCCGACTTTCGCGGCGATCCGTCCGCCGCATTATTGGAGGTCCTGGATCCGGAGCAGAATCACGCCTTCAGCGATCACTATTTGAATCTGCCGTTCGATCTTTCCAACGTGCTTTTTATCTGCACCGCAAATCTGCTCGATCCCATACCGGCCGCGTTGGCAGATCGCATGGAAGTTATTCAGCTTTCCGGTTACACCAACGAGGAAAAGCTGGCGATCGCCCGCAAATATTTAATTCCACGCCAGTTCAATGACAACGGCATCTCGACCAAGTACCTGGAAATCTCCAACGACGCCGTTCTGCGCGTCATCGCGGAATATACCAAGGAAGCCGGGCTGCGAAATTTAGAGCGCGAGATCGCTTCGATCTGCCGTAAAGTGGCGCGTAAAGTGGCCGAAGGCAAAAGCGAGCTCACTCGCGTCACGCGCGCGAATATCCATTCTTTTCTCGGCGCGCCGAAGTTTTTGCCTGAACCCGAACAAGAGCATCATGAGATTGGCGTCGCTACCGGCTTGGCCTGGACCAGCACCGGCGGCGAGATTCTTTACGTCGAGGCCTCACTGTCGCGCGGCCGTGGCAATTTAACTCTTACGGGGCAACTCGGTGATGTGATGAAAGAGTCGGCTCAAGCAGCGGTGAGTTACGCCCGAGCTCATGCCAAGACGCTGGGCATCGAAGCCGACTTCTACCAAAAGCTCGATATCCACATTCACGTCCCGGCGGGAGCGATCCCGAAAGATGGTCCGTCGGCGGGTATCACCATGGCGACTGCACTGATTTCCGCTTTGACGAAACGGCCGGTCAGCCGCGATGTCGCCATGACGGGGGAGATCACATTGCGCGGCCGCGTGTTGCCCATCGGCGGGCTCAAAGAAAAATCGCTGGCGGCGTTTCGCGCCGGTATGAAGACGATCGTTATTCCTGATCGCAATGAAAAAGATTTGGATGAAATTCCCAAACCGCTGCGGCGAAAACTTAATTGGGTCGTGGCAAAAAACATGTCGGATGTTTTATCCGTCGCCTTGATGGACCGGCGCAAAACGACCGCCCCGGGAAAGGTCGAGCGCGGGAAAAAGCTGGTTTCAAGCCGGCGGCGATTGCTCGCGAAGAGAAACGCGCGGCTATACCGAAAGGGCCAGCGGGAAAGGTCCATTCCCGTCCGGCCGTAAAGCCAATCTTTAGCGTCGCCCCGTCGTTTGCACCGAGAGGCCTCGGAGAGAGCCTGCCCGACCTGATAAAACTAACTTCGGTGCGATGAAACTCAGTCGTCTTGGAGAATTCGGTCTGATCGAAAAAATTCGGCGCCGCACGCCCGCTGGGCGCGGCGTCCGAATCGGCATTGGCGATGATGCCGCCTCGGTAAAAAATCGCGGCGACTCATCTCTGATCACAGCAGATCTTTTAATCGAGGGCAGCCACTTTGATCTGCGTTGGACTTCCCTGCGCGATCTTGGCCATAAGGCCCTCGCGGTTAATTTAAGCGATATTGCTGCTATGGGAGGAATCCCCGATTACGTGATTTTATCGCTCGGCATTCCGGCTCATTTTGACAGCGAGGATATCGACGCCTTTTACCGCGGCTTCGAAGAACTCGCCGCAGAATACAGCGTGGCGCTGGTAGGCGGCGACACCAACGCCGCCGAGAAACTGATCATCTCCGTCTGCGTGATCGGTCATTCGTCGGCTAAGCCCGTACAGCGGCGCGGCGCCAAAGCGGGCGATGATATTTATGTGACCGGAACACTGGGCGATGCCGCTCTCGGCCTGAAACTTTTACGTCGCGTCCGGCGAAATAGCACGCGAAAAGGACAACAGGCCATCACGCTGCTCGCGCGCCACCATCGGCCCGCGCCGCGACTGGCCGCCGGCGCGCAGCTCGCTAAAAAAAAACTAGCAACGGCGATGATCGATGTCAGCGACGGCTTATTACAAGACTTGGGACATATTTGCCGGGCAAGCGCGATCGGCGCAATTATTGAAGCTGCACGGTTGCCGCTCTCGCCGGCCTACTGCGCGCTTGCCGGCAAAGAGGGATGCGGCGACGCCTTGAGTGGCGGCGAGGATTATGAGCTTTTGTTCTGCGCCCGGCGACAAAACCGCACGCAAATCGAAAAATTGTCGATTCGCGCGCAGGTGGCGATCACCAGGATCGGAGCTTGCGTTCCGGCCGATCGAGGAATAGTCGTTCTTGACCCTTCCGGCAAAGCTGTTCCCATGCGTGTCCAGGGCCACGATCACTTTAAAAAAGCTCGCTTGTCCGTTTAATGGCCGCCAAAATATGCTTTCGAGCAAGGACGAGCCTTGTCAATGGGTAAACGATGGACTCTGAGCGTCTGGTAGAATTACTCGAGCAAGTGCGACAACAACAGGCGAGCGTCACCCAGGCGGTTCTGCGCCTGCGTCACTTGCCCTACGAAGACCTTGGCTTCGCCAAGATCGATCATCACCGCGCGCTGCGCCAAGGCTTTCCTGAAGTGATCATGGGCCAGGGCAAACAAGCCAAGGAGATCGCCGCGATCGTCCGCGCCATGCGTCGGCGCAATGCCAATATTTTGGTTACTCGCGTCGACGCTATGCAGATGGCGCAGTTGAAGCGATTGCGCACGGGCTTAAAGTTTCATAGCTCGGCGCGCGCGGCCACTTGGAGCGGCAGAGCGATAAAGATCGTCGGCAAAGGCACGGTTCTGGTTGTGTGCGCTGGGACATCCGATATCCCGGTGGCGGAAGAAGCGATTCTCACCGCGCAGATGATGGGTAATCGGGTCGACCGGCTTTATGACGTCGGCGTGGCGGGCATTCATCGATTGCTGGACAACCGCCATCGCCTCGACACCGCTGCAGTGCTCGTCGTCGTGGCAGGCATGGAGGGGGCGCTACCGAGCGTGGTCGGCGGTTTAGTCGATAAACCGGTCATTGCCGTGCCGACCAGCGTCGGCTATGGAGCGAGCTTTCACGGTTTGGCCGCGCTCTTGGGCATGCTCAACTCTTGCGCCGCCGGTGTAACGGTGGTGAATATCGATAATGGCTTCGGCGCCGGGTTTGCGGCGAGCCTCATAAACCGGGTATAAATACAGAAGGAATGCTCCAGTGTTATCACTGCGGCAGAGAGGTTTTTGGGACGACCCATACGCAGAAGAGTTACCGAGTTGACTTTTATCTGCTTCACACAGGCCACACCGAATGGGAGTATTTAGTCAATACTAAAGAGAATGTGCCGCCTTTTCGATACCGCAAATTAACCCAGCCGATCGACATTCTGTCATGTGTTGAATGTTATGCTCGCCCGGAAATCCGGCAACTTTTGGACGATGATTTCACCGGCCGTCACGAACTCACTCAAGTGCGACCAAAGGCAGATCATGAATAGTCTGTAATCCGGAAGGTCGACGAATCATGGAGAACCAAAAGAAATACCGTATCACCAAACATCAATCGGAATTGGCCGTGAAAGTCGTCGGTGCTTCTCAGGCCGATCTTTTCGCGAACTCGGCGTACACGCTTTTCGACGTCATGGTAGCGGACCTGGACAAGGTCGACTGCAAAGACCATATCCCCTTGGAGATCGAGGGCACGGATCGCGACGATTTGATGGTCAATTGGATGCGCGAGTTGCTTTATTTATACCAAGGAAGCGGCTACCTGCTGAAGGACTTTCAAATTCGCGAAGTTAAAGACACGATCGTCAAAGCGGAAGTCGCCGGCGAAAAAATCGATCCTGACCGCCACGAGATCAAGCAGGAAATCGCCGCCATCGCCTTTCATAAGAGCCGCATGGATAAGACCGGCAATCAGTGGACGGCACAGGTGATTTTCGAAGTCTAACAAGAGTGTGCCAAGGTTGGCGAAATTCTCAGCACGATTGCAAATGGCACACTACCCTGCGTAAGACAAACGATGCTCCCAGTAAGCGATAACGAATACGAAGGCACGGCGCTGATCGCCGACCCGATCCATCGTTATATTCAGTTTACGGTGCCGCAGACAAAGGGCGAGGTCACTGAGAAAGCTTTGATCGATTCGCCCTGGGTGCAGCGGCTCCGCTATATTTATCAGTTGCAGAGCGCGCGCTGGGTCTATCCGTCCGCCGAGCATAGCCGTTTTCAGCATTCCCTCGGCGCCATGCACCTCGCCGGAGAATTTGCCAAGCATCTCTACCCGTCCCTCAGAAAAGTTCTGGGCGACGAGTGTCCGTCGGCGCCGTTCATCGAGGAATACATGCGCGTCACTGGGCTGTTGCACGATATCGGCCACGGCCCGTTCGGCCACTTCTTCGATGATAATTTTCTCGCCAATTACGATCTCACGCACGAAGATCTCGGTCAGACGATCATTCAAAACCATCTGGGCGACATCATTCGCCAATTACGCCGCAGTCCGAGCGGACCTTTCGCCGCTGGCGAGGAGTTACGCCCTGAAGACGTCGCTTTTCCGATCAAAAAGAATGGCAAAGAAGACAATCGCAAGCCCAAGTGGGTGCGCTTTCTTCAGCCTTTGACCGGTGGTATTTTTACTTTCGATAACCTCGACTACGTCTCGCGCGATTCGTACATGTGTGGCGTTCACCCCGGCCCCATCGACCGTGAGCGGCTGATTCATTATACCTTTTTCACGTCGAAGGGCCTGACCGTTCACAAAGCCGGCAACGGCGCGCTCACGACGTTTCTGAACGCCCGGCTCTATCTTTACACCAATGTTTATTATCACCGCACGACCCGCGCTATCGACTTGCATCTTAGAGAAATTTTTCCGGAAACCATGAAAGTTTTGTTTCCGGGCAATCCTCTGGACCACATGGAGGATTATCTATATTTGACCGATTGGTCGTTGCTCGAAGACGTGTCGCGCTGGCGCCGACAAAAGGGCGATCGCGAAGCGCTCGCCAAGGAATGGGAAACGGTGCTGCACCGGGAGGTCAAATGGAAAATGGCGTACGACCGGACGCTTTCGTTGAACGAGCTTCGTTACGGCGTGGCGCTGATTCAGGACACCGACTGGGAAAAGCGCATTCGCGGCGCGCTTCCCGCGGCGTCGCGAGATTTGGTTTTTCGCGTCGACATGGCGACCCAGGATCCACGCCCAGAAAATCCCTTTGCCATGGGCAAAAAACAAATCCATATCTTCGATCCCTCCAGCGGCGAAATTACCAAGGAGTCCTTGGCTGAGCTGTTTGAGTTTATTCCCTCCAAAGTCGTCCAGTTCCGGGTGTTTGCTCTCGACCATGAGCATGATCAGTTGCTCGCCGAGGTGGCGGAGAACGCTTTGAAAGGTCAGTCGCCAGCGGTCAAAACCAGTGTCTAGCCCCGCGCCGTACAAAATCCCGATCGTCGACCTGCGCGCGCAGTACCGTCAGATTCGCAACGAGGTGCGCCAGGCCATCGACGAAGTCATTGAGTCGCAACAGTTCATTCTCGGCCCAGCGGTGAAGGGTTTCGAAGAGCAGACGGCAGCGTACCTAAGCTGTGCACACGCCGTCGGCGTTGCTTCCGGCAGCGACGCGCTTCTTTTGGCACTCATGGCGCTCGGCATTGGGCCCGACGACGCGGTTATTACAACGCCCTTCACTTTCTTTTCGACGGTTTCCTCGATTGTCCGACTCGGGGCAAAACCTTTATTCGTCGATATCGATGCCGACACGTGTCTGCTTTCTGTCGAGGAATTAAGAAAGTTTCTCGAAACGCGCGGTCGGCCGCATGATGGTCAAACGGTAGATGTCGAAACCGGCCTGCGGATTCGCGCTTTGCTGCCAGTGCATTTGTTCGGCCAGTGCTGCGCGATGAACGAATTAACAGAGCTGGCCCGGAAATACAGTTTGCAGATTGTCGAAGACGTCGCTCAAGCTTGCGGCGCCAGAACCTTGGTCGGTGGCAAAGAAACGTTCGCCGGCACGGTCGGCGCTCTCGGTTGCTTTTCCTTTTTCCCGAGTAAAACTTTAGGCGGTTTCGGCGATGGCGGCCTGATAGCAACCCACGATGAGGAGGTCGCGGAAAAACTCAAAATGCTCCGCATGCACGGCGAGCGCGCCAAGTATTACCATGAAGAAATCGGCATCAATTCCCGTCTCGACTCCCTTCAGGCGGCCGTGCTTTCGGTAAAGCAAAAATACCTTGAAGAATGGTGCGAAGAGAGAATTCAACGGGCAGAGACCTATCGCCGATTAATCGAGGAAAGCGAATTGGTCGGCAAACGCCTCCTTGGCATTCCACCCCTCAGCAAAGATAAGTCGCACGTGTTCAATAACTACGTGATCCGCGCGACCCGACGCGACGACCTCAAACAGTTTCTCGCCGAACAAGGAATTCAGAGTGAGATTTACTATCCGTTGCCGCTGCACTTACAGAACTGTTTCGCGAGGCTAGGCTACAAACTGGGGGACTTTCCTCAAGCAGAGCGCGCCGCTAGTCAGGTTTTAGCCCTGCCGCTCTATCCTGAGCTCACTCGGCAACAGCAAGAGCTGATCGTAGACAAAATCCTCGACTTTTATCGCAGCTAAAGTCTGCTTTCATCGCGGCAGGCCCTATGGTAAACAACAATCCTCGATTCAATTCGGAGTAATCATGGCTAAACCTGAACCATCTGAAACTGCTGCGACCGTCGACGGCAACAAATCGAGCTATGAAAAGTGGGTCGAAGGCGAAGGCATTCCCGTCATCAGGACTTTTTTCGTCGAAGACATTCGCGACGTAAAGCTCGAACGGTGGGATCGCAAAGGCGGCAACGGTGCGTTCCTGCAAATGGAAGGCGCCGGGCAGGTCAACAATTGCTACATCTGCGAGATCGCGCCCGGTAAGAGCCTCAAGCCGCAGCGCCAATTGTTCGAAGAGACGATTTACATCATCAGCGGCCGCGGCGCGACCACCGTTTGGAACCATGAGGATCGCAAGCAGACTTTCGAATGGCAAGCAGGCTCGCTCTTTTCACCGCCGCTCAATACTTGGCACCAGCTTTTCAACGGCAGCGGCAGCGAGCCGGCGCGTTACCTCGCCGTCACCACCGCGCCGACAATGATCAATCTGCTGCATAACTTGGATTTCATTTTCCACAACGATTTCGCCTTTGCCGACCGCTTCGACGCGCGCCAGAGTTATTTCAACGGCGAGGGTATTCTGTACGCCGGCGACTACAAAGGGTTCAAGTTCGCGGGCAATGTCTGGGAGACAAATTTTGTTCCTGACGCCCGCGGTTTCAAATTGCTGGACTACAACGAACGTGGCGCCGGCGGCAGCAACATTAAATTCGAGCTATCGGAAAACACCACGGCTTGCCATATTTCAGAATTCCCCGTCGGAACCTATAAAAAGGCCCATCGCCATGGCGCCGGTGCCCATGTGATTATCCTCGGCGGCGAGGGTTACTCGCTAATCTGGCCCGACGGCGCGCCGCTTAAAAAATACGAGTGGCATGAAGGCAGCATGGTCGTGCCGCCGGAAAACTGGTGGCATCAGCATTTCAACGCCGGCGCCAAACCGGCGCGCTATCTGGCGCTGCGCGCCTTCGGCAGCAAGAAATACCAGGGCGTCCGCCCACGCTATCAGGGCGCCGTCGACCGCAAAAAAGGCGGCGCGCAGATCGAATACGGCGACGAAGAACCGATCGTGCGCCAATGGTTCGAAGAGGCGTTGGCGCAGCGCGGCTTGCAAAGCCAGATGGCCAGACACTACGAGAAGGCGTCGTGAAAGAGAGCATCGTCAAAGCTTTCGACGAAAGCATCCGCGTCAAGCAAGCTTTCCTGCGTGACAATCTTGAAGCGCTCACACAGGCCATCGACGCCATCGTCGCGGCGTTCAAACGCGGCAACAAGCTTTTGCTCTTCGGCAACGGCGGCAGCGCCGCCGATGCGCAGCATATCGCCGCAGAATTCACCAATCGCTTTTTGATCGAGCGTCCGCCGCTGCCGGCGCATCGCTCTGACGACCGACAGTTCGGCGTTGACGGCGATTGCCAATGATTACGATTACGCACAAGTTTTTGCCAAGCAAGTGCAAGCGTTAGGCAAAGCCGGAAGACATCGCGATTGCCATTTCTACGAGCGGCAATTCGCCGAACGTGCTTGCCGCCATCGAAGCGTGCAAAAAATTGAATATCTCGACCATCGGCCTCACCGGCGGCAGCGGTGGCAAAATGATCGGTAAAGTCGATTACATGCTGTGCGTCGCCGAAGGCAAGAATAGTCCGCGCATCCAGGAAACGCATATTCTCGTAGGCCACGTGATCTGCGACATCGTCGACCAAAAACTTTTCCCGGGCATCTAGCTACCTTGATTCGCAGCATGGCGCACAAACAATTTAAACCTCTCGATTTCGCCAAAGTCCGCACTTATCCGGTCACAAAAAGATTCAGTAAAGTTCAAACTTCGCTGCTCGGCAAACGCCTTAAGAAGGGCGCTAGCCTCGGCGCTTTCATACGCGGCTTGCCGGACATTCTTGCCGCGGAGAATCTCAAAATCATCGCTGCTAAGATTGCCGAATGCCACCGCAAGAACAGAACCGTTTTGCTGGGGATGGGCGCCCATCCGGTCAAAGTCGGGCTGAGTCCGTTGATCATCGATTTCATGGAGCGCGGTATTATTCACGCCTTGGCGCTCAACGGCGCCGGCGTGATTCACGATTTCGAACTCGCTTTCATGGGCGAGACGTCCGAAGATGTCGCAGCGACGCTGAAGGACGGGAGCTTCGGCATGGGCGAAGAGACCGGCGCGTTTATCAATCAAGCGATCAGCGAAGGGTCGAAGAATCAGCTCGGCATCGGCGCCGCCGTCGGACAAGCGATTGTAAAAAATCGCCTGCCGCATCGTAAGCTAAGCATTCTCGCTACGGCGGCGCGATTGGGGATCCCGGTTACCTGTCATGTCGCCATCGGTACGGACATTATTCACATGCACCCGAAGGCCGACGGCAAAGCGCTCGGCGATTGCAGCTTGCGTGATTTTCGCACACTCACGTCCGTGGTTGCGACTTTGGATCGGGGGGTTTATTTGAATTTCGGCTCGGCGGTGGTTTTACCCGAAGTTTTTCTGAAAGCCGTGAGCTTGGCGCGCAATTTGGGTCATCCCGTGCAGAACCTCATGACGGTGAATCTTGACTTTCTTCAGCATTACCGGCCGTTGACCAATGTCGTCAATCGCCCGACGATGCAAAGCGGCAAGGGGTACCAGTTGACCGGTCACATGGAAATCATGGTGCCGCTGTTGTTTGCGGCGATATTGGAGGAATTATAACGTTCGCTGACGATTTGATCCGGGCTCATTCACGATTTTCAAGTTCAGCCAATTCGGCCAACCGATTAAGCGATAGAAGGTCAAGGTGGTAAACCCGATAGAGACAACCGAACATAAAGAAAGCCCCAACGCAGCACCGAAGATCGTTGCAAAGGCGCCCATGATCATCGATCCAATTGAACGCATGCCTTGATCCATCAAGAAGACGCTCATAACCCGTCCGATTAATTCACGCGGCGCTTCCACTTGTATAATCAACCGACTGACCGTGCGAAAAAGGATCTGCGCGGCGCCCAGCAATCCCATCAAGAGAACCGAAAACCACAAACTGCGCGACAGACAAAAAAGAACGAGGAGCAAAGGAGTCACTTTAGAGCTAAACCAAAGGAGTGTCTCACGCCGCCAACGCCGCCCCACAGCGTCCAAAAAAACCAGCGACAGAACGGCGCCGATACCAGACGCCGCCGTAAGCGCGCCCAAACCTGCCGGACCGGTTTTTAGAATATCTTTGGCAAAAATGGGCAAAAACCGCTGGTAGGTTCCGACGAATGCACTGAGTGCGTAAGCCGCCAACGTGCTGGCCAGCACCAGCGGAGAAGATCGGATGAAATCCAGCCCTTCTCTAATCTCGTGAACCCAGTTTGATGAAGGTCTTATCTTGGTTTCGACCGAAAGCCGGATAGGCAGTAATTCAAATCCTGAAATCAACAGCGCCACGCCGTAAAAAATAAGACAGCCGCCCACGCCAATCCAAAGAACCAGAACACCGCCAAGGGATGGGCCAACGATGCGCGCGAAATTAAACCCCAACGAATACAGCGCGACGGTATTCATCAGCTCGTCTTGCGGCACCAAGTCATGCAGCAACGATTGGCTCGCAGTCGGGTTCATGCTGCGAATGATCGATAATAGGGTTTCCAGTACGGCGATGTGCCAAAACCGCAATACGCCGAGAAAGTAGAGCACAACCATCGCAAAAACCGGTACCGCGCAGAGGAATTGAATCACGGTAAGAAGACGCAATCGGTCATAGCGATCGACGATGACGCCGCCAAGGACGCTTAGGACAAGGCGGGGCGTCGCTTCGCAGAGCGCGAGGATTCCGAGCGCCATGGCCGAGCCGGTTATCTCGTACGCCAGCCAGTAGAGTGCGATCTCTCTAACTAACTGGCCGATCGAAGCGATAAAATCGCTGCTGCCAAAAAGAGCGTAGTTTTTATGGCGTAATGGTTGTAGGACGTGAATTAGAAAACTCCTCAGAAGCAGAACTGGAGGGGAAGCAACACTTCTTATAGCCCTTCCGGCCGGCGGTGGAAAGGGCGGCATGGCTACAGGTCGCCCGGGCATTCTTTACGCGCAAAACCTTTTCTGGTTAGATGATTCCTGCCTTGAACGCGGTTTTATGCTGATTACGCTCACCACAGACTTCGGCCATCGCGATCCCTTCGTCGGGATCATGAAAGGGGTCATTGCCGGGATCAATCCAAAAGCGCAGGTGATTGATTTAACACACGGCATTCCGCCGCAGGACGTCATGGCGGCGGCGTTGGCTCTACGCCATTCCGTCGCGTACTTTCCGCGAGACTCTATTCACGTCGTGGTGGTCGACCCCGGCGTCGGTGGCTCGCGCCGCCCGCTCCTGATCGAATCGGCTGGAAACTATTTCATCGGGCCTGATAACGGCGTGCTCAGCTTGGCTACAGCAGCCGCGGAATCGCTGCAAGTTTTTGAGTTGAGTAATCCGGATTATCGTCTCGAGCCGACCAGCGCGACTTTCCACGGTCGGGATATCTTCGCGCCAGCGGCGGCGCACCTTTCTTTGGGTGTTACGCCGTCCGCCTTTGGCGGCAAATTGGCTTCATTTACTAGGCTTCAGAATGCCCAAAGTCATGCAAAGTCATAACCGATTGGAAGGCGAGGTTGTATACGTCGACGGCTACGGCAACCTGTTTACAAACATCGATGAGCATGATTTGACAGGACTGCCGCTGGGTAAATTAACTATCGGCGTCGGGGCGCGCGTAATCCACGGTTTGGCACCGAGCTACGACTCGGTAAAAACCAACGAGCTGGCTGCCTTGGTGAACAGCTGGGGCATGTTGGAGATCGCCGCTTACAAAGGAAACGCGCAGCAAAACTGCGGTGTTAAAGTCGGTGACAAGGTTATATTGAGCGCGGATGCGTAGTGTCGCGGAGGTTATGCATGAGTGAACGGTTGAGCTGGGACCAATACTTCATGACCATCACCCAACAGGTGGCCGAGCGCTCCACTTGTAGCCGGGCGAAGGTCGGCGCGGTCATCGTGCGCGATAAAAATATCCTCGCCACCGGTTACAATGGCGCGCCGGCGGGAATGCCCCATTGCACCGATGTCGGCTGTCTCGTTTACGAATCAAAAACGCCTAACGGCGATACGGAGCAAAACTGTTTTCGCACCATTCATGCGGAGATGAACGCCATCGCTCAGGCGGCGAAGAACGGCGCCAGCATCAAAGACGGCGCGATCTACATCACCCACACGCCTTGCATCCACTGCCTCAAAGTTTTGGTCAACACGGGCATCAAAGAGATTTACTACGAGAAGCCCTATAAGTTGCCCACTCTGGAGGAATTGCTCCGTTACACCCAGGTACATCTGCACAAAGTAGAATTGCCGGGAAGATAAAGAAAAGGGCGGAAAGAATTCTCTTCCCGCCCTTTTTGCAGTCTTTAAACAGCCCGTTAAATCTTACCGGTCAAGATAATCGCGATAACGAAGCCGTAAAGCGCCAACGCTTCAAGGAGCGCAAGGCTCAGAACCAGCGGCAGAAACAGCCGATCGGCGGCATTGGGATTGCGCCCGATGCTTTCCATCGCGGCCGCGCCGACGCGACCCTGACCGAGCGCCGCGCCGAATGCGGCGATGGCAACGCCAAGCCCAGCGGCAAGGGCAATGGCCGCCTTGGTGGAATCACCACCCCCGGCAGTTGCGCCTTCAGCCGCCACGGCTACCCCAACACTGAGAAGGGTTATGCCAAAAGAGCTCAAGAGCGAAAACAGCTTTTTCATTTCCTTCCTCCTTTCCAGCGACTTATGCCTGCCACTCCTCTATCCTCATCCTCGCAACGGCGGCCCATCGCTTAATGATGTGCTTGATGTGCATGTTAAGATTGATGCGCTTCGTGTCCGGGTTCTTCGTCGTGGCCGTGGCTGATCGCCAGGGCGACGTAGATCATGCTCAGCAATGTAAAAACAAAGGCCTGAATTATCGAAACCAATGTTCCCATGGCGTAAAACGCCACTGGGATCACCAGTTTGGTCAAGCCAATGAACGCTCCGATAACCTCATGGTCGCCCATCATGTTGCCGAATAGACGCAATGACAGAGAAACCGGCCGAAATCCATGAGAGAAAAGCTCTAAGATTAGAAAAAAGCAGACGGAAATTAACAGCACCGGCACGAAAGCCAATTTAGCGATCAAGCTGCTACCGGGCAGACTGGTCATCGGACCGACGAAGTGCTTGAAGTAGCTCGCCCCTTGTTCGCGTATTCCAATAACGTTGTAGCCAATGAAAGAGCAGAGCGCCAATCCGATGGTGGTGTTGAGATTGCCTGTGGGCGCGGCAAAGCCGGGCAGAAGTCCCATCAAGTTGCTGAACAGAATGAAAAAGAAAAAGGTCGCGAAGAACGGAACGTATTTTCGCCCCTGCTTGCCGATGATTTGATCGCTTTGGCTGACCACCAGTTGAACCAACAGCTCAGCGATGTTCTGCGTGCCGAGCTCTGCCGGCGGAATCACCGGATCGCTGGCTTTGGCCAAAGCGCCACGAGCTTTAAGTGCGAAGAGGATCAATAGAATTGCTGATACGATCGCGAAGAAAGTGTGATCGCCGATCGAATGCTGCCATCCCTCCGGCAGCAAGTTATGCCAACTAAACGGATGTTCCATTGCTCGATGTCCCTACCTTTACGGCCGTGCGAAGCGTTTCCAGAATAATCGCGATGATCAAGGTCGAAAAGCCTGCGGCAAACGAGACCGCGTCAAGATTAAAACGAAAAAACAACGTCGATAACAGTCCCAAAAAAATAGCAATCTTCAAAATCAGTAAACTGACACCTGTTTTGACTCGCCCTTTTCCAGCTAGCGGCCTCAATATCCAGGCGATGCCATACGCCAACAGGAGAAAATTGACGCCCATGAAAATGCCGCCGGCGACTAGTGCCGTCGGGTCCAAAAATCTGCTTTGGCCGAGCGTCGCCAACAGCGCCGCAAGCAAGATCACGTGCCACAGCTCAATTCTCAGGATCATCTTTCTCGCCGCGGCTTCCATTACGCTCTTTGGCAAAAAACCTTACCCATTTCATCAGTCTCACGAAGGCGGCGACGAAAGCGAGCGCGGTCAGCGCGAGCAGCAGCCATGGAGACGTGCCGAGGTAAGCGTCAAGAAAATATCCCAATACCAGACCGCCAAGGATGGTACCTGGCAGCTCAAATGCGACTCCTAAATATAAGCCTGCCCGTCGCAGGAAGGGAGGTTGATTATCGAGCCGGCCTTGGGGCGGCCGCCAATTTTTCCCACTGGGCAGATTTTCTAGCATGCCTATCCCAAGGGGTCAACCACGCATAGCGGCTTGGGCCCATTGAGAAAAAGCTGAAATTGTCTTTTTTAAATCAGCGGTTGAATGGGCAAGGGAAACGAACATGGCCTCAAATGGTGAGGGCGGTAAATAGACGCCGCGCTCGAGCATGGCGTGGAAAAAGCTACTGAACTGTTTTTGATCACATTTTCGCGCGTGATCCGGACTGGTCACCTGATCGACGCCAAAAAATAGCGTCATCATCGAGCCGACTCGGTTGATAACTGCGCGCAGGCGGCATTGATGGAGCACAGCTGAAATACCATCCTCGAGATATTTACTCTTTGCCTCCAACCGATCGTAAACACCTTGACGACTCAACAGTTTCAACGTTGCGATGCCGGCCGAAACCGCGAGCGGGTTACCGGAAAGCGTGCCGGCTTGATAGACCGGCCCAACCGGCGCAAGTAAATCCATAATTTCTCTACGGCCGCCAAACGCTGCCAACGGCAATCCGCCACCTAAGATTTTCCCTAAACAAGTCAAGTCGGGTTCAATCTTAAAAATTGCCTGCGCGCCGCCGAGAGCCACGCGAAAACCACTAATCACCTCGTCGAAGATCAGCAGGGAATCATTCCGCCGCGTCATCTCTTTTAAAGCCTCGAGAAAACCTGGCTGGGGTTTGATGACGCCGAGATTGCCGCAGATCGGTTCGACGATGACAGCCGCAATATCTTTACCGTAGCGGTCAAAAGCTTTTTTCAGTGAATTGGCATCGTTGTATTTAGCCGTCAAGGTTTCGCGAGTAAAACCGGGCGGCACACCAGGGCTGTCCGGCAGCCCTAACGTGGCGACGCCGGAACCCGCTTTAACCAGCAAACCATCGGAATGACCGTGGTAACAGCCGTCGAACTTGACTATTTTTCTTCGACCGGTGTAGGCGCGCGCCAGTCGGATTGCGCTCATGGTCGCCTCGGTGCCGGAGCTGACGAGACGGAGCTTTTCGATAGACGGAACTAGCTTTTCAACCAGCTCGGCCAGCTCCAGCTCCAACTTCGTTGGCGCACCGAAGGTAAAACCGCTCGCTGCTCGCCGCTGCAGAACCTGCACGATCTTTGGATGCGCGTGGCCGAGAATCAACGGGCCCCAGGATCCGACAAAATCGATATACCGCCTGCCCTCGACATCGAAAATAGAGCTGCCCCGCCCGCGCGCGATAAAAAGCGGCGTGCCGCCAACCGAATTCCACGCACGCACAGGGCTATTCACGCCACCAGGAATCTTGGTGATGGCGCGGCGAAAAAGTTGTTTCGAGGCTATCACGACAACGGGTGAATGGTGCTAACACCACGACGCTAACCTGTCAAGGTGAATCAAAGCTCAGAAAAATATTTTATTATTTCTTTTTTCTTGCAAAGAAATTTGAAAAGGACTATTAAAAATTTTCTCGAATATTCGACGCATCTTTTTCACTGCGATTTTTCTCCGATACGGCGAGAAAAAATGCTTATCCATTATCGATTAGCCAATGATTTTTTTCAGCGAGCGTCGCGATGATGACCGGCCGTCTTATTGATTGAGTGTTTTCGTCTTGATTACTTTTTTACTCAAACCAGAAAAATCGCGCCCTCATCAAGTTATCCACAGCTGTGGATAACTTTGTGTGTAACTATTTTCACGTTTATCTCAACCTTTCAACTAGATAGCGGTGTTATTATGCCCGAGCTGTGGACCACGGCTGTAGCAGAAATAAAAGAGCGGATTGGTAAGCAAAACTTCGAGACTTGGATAAAGCCGATTTCCTTTGTCTCGAGAAACAAAAACGAGATTCTTCTCGATGTGCCGAGTAAATTTTTCCGTGAATGGTTGATGGAGCATTACCTAGCGGAAATCGAGACCACCCTGAGATCCTTGGCCAAGCAAGACGTGAAAGTTGTTTTCGAGATCAATGACAAATTGGCTGGCCAATCGAACATTGAAAAACCGCTGAAAAAAGATGAAAAAGAGCGCGAAAAACCCCAGCGAAATAATAATCTAGTTGCCAAATATACGTTTCAAAACTTCGTTGTGGGCGCAAGCAATCAATTCGCCCACGCCGCCTGCGTTGCCGTCGCCAACCAGCCCGGCGATCACTACAATCCTCTATTCATCTATGGCGGGGTCGGTCTCGGCAAGACTCATCTGGTAAACGCCATCGGGCATCAAGCCGTGGCCCAAAGACCCGCCTTGAAAGTCGTCTATCTCAGTTCTGAGTCCTTCATGAACGAACTGATTGCATCACTCCGAAGAGACAAGATGGACGAGTTTAAAAAGAAATTCAGAAACGTCGACATTCTGATCCTGGATGATGTCCAGTTCATCGCTGGGAAAGAACGAACCCAAGAGGAGTTTTTTCACACCTTCAATTCCCTCTACGAATCGCACAAACAGATCGTCATCACATCGGACAAATTTCCCAAAGAAATTCCGGGAATCGAGGACCGCCTGCGCAATCGTTTCGAGTGGGGATTGATTGCCGACATCCAGCCGCCGGACATGGAGACGCGAGTGGCGATCTTACAAAAGAAAGCTGAAGAAGAGGGGGTCAAGCTACCTCAGGAGGTGGGATTTTTCCTGGCCTCGAATATCGACTCGAACGTGCGCGAGCTCGAAGGCTCGCTGACTCGTCTTGGCGCCTTTGCTTCTTTGACCAAAGCGACGATAACCGTCGATCTTGCCAAGGATGTCCTTCGTAACACCTTGAAGAGCGCCCAGAGAGAAATCACGGTGGAAAATATTCAAAAGACGATCTGCGATTATTTCAACCTCAAAATCGGCGACTTAAAAGCAAAGAGGCGCACTCAGAACATCGCCATGCCGCGCCAGGTGGCGATGTATCTCTGCCGCAAATATACCGAGACCTCCTTTCCAGCGATCGGCGATAAATTCGGCGGGCGCGATCACTCCACGGTCATCCACGCGTCGAAAACCATTGAGCGCAAGATCAAAGAAGACCCGCACATGCAAACGACGATCGAAAAACTCGAGCGCAATCTGAATATTCGCAAAAGGTTGTGAATAAGCTGTGATCAACCGATGACAGCGCTGTGGATGACTTTGCGGCAACGCGTTCGACGACGTAAATCGGTTGAAAAGCGGCTTATCGCCGCTGAATAGACCACAGCTCACATCCCCAATTTCTTTCAGTAAATTGCCCTTTTCCACTTTGTTCACAGCCCCTACTATTACTTCTGAAATTTATATATATAGATAGAAACAGGAGTGAGCGGAGGATGTATGGAAATTAAGGCCAAGCGGGATGAGCTTCTCGCAACGCTTTATTGGACTCAAAGTATTGTCGAACGGCGCAACACGATGCCGATACTCGGCAACGTCTTGATTGAAGCACAAAAAGGTTCGGTTCGGGTTACCGCTACGGACTTGGAAGTCGGGGTCAGAGGATCAGTTGACGCCGAAGTCGTCAAAGAAGGCACCGTCACCGTCAACGCGAAAAAGATTTACGAGATAATCCGAGAAGTTCCCAACGAGCAGGTGCAGCTAAAACGACTGGACAACGACTGGGTTGAGATCCGCAGCGGCAAATCGGTGTTTAAAATCGTCGGCATGGATGCGAAGGAGTTTCCCCAGTTTCCTAAATTCGATGCCAAGTCTCTGTCTTCGACGCCGGCGGCGACAGTTCATGAAATGATCGAGCGGACGATATTTTCGGTTTCGATGGACGAAACGCGTTATAGCTTGAATGGCGTGTTTGTCGAAGAAGGGGACGGTGGCAAGATAAGAATGGTTGCGACCGACGGTCATCGACTGGCCTTTGAAGAAAAGACGGTCGGAAGTTTGGGATTATCGAAAGGCGTCATACTGCCGCGCAAAGGCTTGGCGGAGCTTAAGAAGTTACTCGAAGCCGGCACCGAAGGAGTCGTTTCGTTAGGTTTCAAAGAAAACATGGGCCTTGTCATAAAAGATAAAATAGAGCTTTTCATGCGACTGATTGACGGCGATTTCCCGGATTATACCAAGGTGATCCCGAAAGGTAACCCAAATATCGCCAAGCTCGAACATGACGAGCTGCTGCAAGCGTTGCGTCGGGTGTCGATTCTTTCAAGCGAGCGTTACAAAGGAATCCGCATGGAGTTTTCCGACGACAAGGTTTCGATTTCGGCGAACAATCCCGATCTAGGGGAAGCGGTCGAAGAAATCGAGGCCGAATATAAGGGCAAAACTCTGTCGATCGGTTTTAATGCGCGTTATTTGATCGACGTGTTGGGTGTGCTCGGCGGGGACGGCGAAATCGATATCGAGCTTAAAGACGAACTGAGTCCAAGCGTGATTCGCAAAGCCGGAGTCGATAACTACCTTTATGTGTTGATGCCGATGCGATTGTAAAATTCGGCACGAATTCTTAACTGCCCGTCAAATCTCGCAGTTGCGCACTAACCTCGGTACTTGGCGTCGAGCGCGTATTTTTCCTCAAGCCCGACGATGCGGTTAAAGTCATCGAACGGCATCAAGCGATCCAAAATGGCGAGAGTTGAGCCATCCCGGCGCAAGGTCGTGTAAACTTCGGTCAGCGACTGGGCGGCAGAATAAAGCGGCGCCAGCGGCCAAACTATCAAGTCAAAACCCAGCTCTTTTAATTCTTTGGGTCCCATCAGCGGTGTCACACCGCGTTCGAGCATATTCGCCACCAACGGCCCCGGTACTTGATGCGCTATCTCCTTCATCTCTTCTTTTGATTCAGGCGCTTCGATAAAAACCGCGTCAGCGCCGGCTTCTTTAAAAGCTAAGCCGCGCGTAATCGCCTCCGTGAGACCCAGCGCTTGGCGCGAGTCGGTGCGAGCGACAATAAAGAATTCGCTTCCCTGCGTTGCTTCTACGGCGGCTCGCAATTTCTTTAGTTGTTCATCGAGCGCGATGACCTGCTTGCCTTTCATGTGGCCGCAGCGCTTGGGCCAGACTTGATCCTCGAGAAACATACCTGCGGCGCCGGCGCGGATCAGATCTTGAACTGTTCTCATGACGTTGATTGCGTTGCCATATCCTGTATCCGCGTCGACGATCACCGGCGTGTCGACCACGGCGCAGATCCTCTGCGCGGCGCCGACCACTTCGCTTTGGGTCAGCAGGCCGAAGTCGGGCTCGCCCAGCAACGTCGCCGAGAGGCTGTAACCGGTAATGAAGATTACTTCGAAACCAGCGCGCGCAGCGATCTTTGCGCTCAGCGCATCGTAGACACCGGGCATGATCAACTGACCTTGCGCGTGCAGTGCCTGGCGTATCAATTGCCCTTTACTCAAGAATCCGTCCTGTCAATTTGCTCATGCACGAGATAACAAGCTGGCAGTTTATCGTCTCGGCCCACGCCCGAAACCGCCCCGCAGCGCCATCGGTTCGGGCTTCGGCGCGGCTTTTAGAATTCGTGCTGGTTTGAGCCCCAGAATATCGTCAGCATAGCGCGATTTGTCGAGGTGATCGCAGCGAGCTTTGATTTTCTGGCGAATTTGGTGCCGTCTGACCATATCTAACTTGGCGGCTTTTAAATCCTCCAAATCGAGTATGACATCGGCTTCGCGATTGCGCAGTTTGACATGGACCGTGAAGCGCGAGCCTTCACCCTCTTTTGCGCTATAATCGACTCGCTTATCGATACTGCGGATAATGTTCCTGAGCACGTTCTCTTCTTCTTGAAACACTCCCTTGCCGAACATAAATCCTCCTTTTCCGAAGCTACACGCGAGTTGGTGTAAACAAATCTAACAGGTGGAAAATCTACGCCAATACAAGGCGAAGATCAATGTCGGATTTAACTCGCCGAAGTAACGGTTAAAAAGATTCGCCGGCGGGCCGAATGTCGATTTCTTGAGACCATGCGGTGCGCGGTTGTCTCAGGCAGGCGATGATTGCGTCGGCGATCGCGCTTGGCGGAATGACGGTTTCGACCGGCCGATTTGGCTCCCTGGCACGGAGCCTGGGGTTGTCGATTTGCCCGTCGACGATCACATGCACGACGTGTATTCCTTTCGGGTGAAACTCGCGCGCGAGCGCTTGGCCGAGCATGCGCAATCCCGACTTGCCGATGGCCAAGGGCGCGAAGCCGGCGCGGCCACGCAGCGCGGCGGTGGCGCCGGTGAGCGAGATGAAGCCATGCCCGGCCTTGAGCATGTCGGGGATCACAGCCTGTGCTAAATAAACAGCGCCCATCACGTTCGCGTCAAAGGATTGGCGCACTTGCTCAGGATCCATTTCCAGAAAACTGGCGCGGCCGTAACCGCTGGCGTTATGGGCCAATGCCGTGATCGGTCCGAAATGGTTACGAATTTCTGCGACCGCGGTTTGTGCGCTCTGACGGACGGTGACATCGGTCGGCACAACCAGCGCTTTGCCGCCGCGCGCGCGAATCTCGTCAGCCACTGGCTGACTGGATTCCACGTGCCGTGATAGCAAGCCGATCGCATAGCCTTCTTTGGCGAACGCGCGCGCGAGCGCCGCTCCAGTTCCCGGTCCAACGCCGGCGATGATGGCAGCTTCCATATTTATGAATGAGCTTCGCTGCCGACAAACAATTCGTCGAGCGACATTTTCCGGCCCAAAAGACCCTGCTCCTGTGAATATTGCATCAGCGTCTCCAAAGTTTTTTTGTTGATCTCGCCAAGGCCGTAAACCCAAGGGTCTTGGCCGAGGATTTCTTCCTGTTCTTCGAGAAAGTGGCGGAACCAAGCCAAAGGCACGATGCGCGGATTTTCCATGCGCTTGTAAGCAATCTTTTTGGATTCCTCGAATGCTTGCATCAGGTTAATCGGTATCCAGGGATATTTGTCGACGATCTCCTGCTTGATCGCGGTGGTGTGCATAATCGGAAAAATGCCGGTGCGTTTGAAGTAATCCATTTCCAAATCGCGATAATTGGGGAACAAACGCGTCACTCGCTTATCTTTATCGAGAATCGGCTGGATCACTTCCGGGTGGATCAGCGCGTCTAGTTCGCCTTCGAGCAACATTTTCTCAACGCTCTTGCCCGTGCGCTGAATTTTTAAATCCCCCGGCGGTGTCCAATCGACTTCTTCGTCATCCTGCTTGAACCAGTCGATGCTGCGATGCGGCACGCCGTGCTCGTGCTCCAAGACGCCGCGAATCCAAAGATTGGCAGTCGCTTGAAAGTTGCGCAGCCCGACTTTCTTGCCGATCAAATCCTTGGGTTTGGTGATGCCTTTGGCGGCGTTGAGAAAAATAAAGCCGTGGCGAAAACGGCGATGGAGAAATACCGGGATCGCGACAAAGGGCAAGTCGGTATACTTGGCCATCAAATAATTCGACATCGACAGCTCGGCGACGTCGAATTCGCGATTGCGCAACATGCGCCAGTGGCGGATATCGGAATTCATGTCGGTGAGGACAGTAAGCTCGATGCCGTCGGGTTTAACCGTTCCTTCTTTCAATGCGCGGATGCTTTCGTAGTCGCCGGTCGCCAAGGTGAGGTGAATCTTCCTGCTCATGAGGGCTAATTACCACGCTTCCAGGGCCAAACCAAACAGTTGCATTAGCCGCGCGAATTGTTACGCTTGTGCTGATATTTCCAAGAGTTGGCTTAAAGTCGAAGGGAGCTCAAGAAGCGATAATGAAACTTAGAATTTGGCACCTAGTGACCGTAGCGGCATTGAGTTTTTTGCTGTCCGATAAGGCAGCGGCGCAAAACCCGGTGCGCTTCAATTGGACCGCGGTCACCGGCGCGCAAAGCGGCATGTTCATGGCGCAGCAGGAAAGCCTATTTAAGAAAAACGGCTTGGAGGTCGAGCTGCTGCATATTCCGTCGAGCTCGCGCGGCATCCAGGCCATTCTTGCCGGTGAAATCGCTTTCTCGTTTATGGATGGTGTAAACGCCGCACAGGCAAACTTAAAAGGAGCGAACTTGGCCCTGGTTGCCGGCGCCACCAATCGCCAGGTCTTTTCGCTGATGGCAAAACCGGAAATAAAAAGGATCGCGGATTTAAAAGGTAAAAAGATCGGCATTACCCGAGTGGGCTCGTCGACTCATACGTCGGCGCTTTACGCGCTCGGTTCGGCTGGCTTGAAGCCGTCGGATTATCAGATTTTGCCTTTGATGGAGGTGCCGAACATCTTCACCGCGCTGGCGGCCGGCCAAATCGACGCCGGCGTCATGTCACCGCCGACCAACGCGCGCGCGAAAAAGGCCGGTTTCGTCGAGTTGATGAACGTCGCCAAGGAAGGTCCGGAATTCGTTTCCGTCGCCGTCGGAAGCAGCCGGAACTATATCAAGGCTAATGAAGACACGGTGCGGCGCGTGGTGCGCGCTTACGCCGAAGGCGTGCAAATGTTTAAGACCAACAAAAGCGCCGCGCTCAAAATGATCCAGAATCAATTAAAGGTGAAAGAGCCGGAAATCCAGGAAGATACTTATAATCAGTTTCGCGATTATTTAGAGTATCCGCCTTACGTGAGCCGCAAAGGGATGGAGGCCGTGCTCGCAGAGATCCCCGACCCGGCGGCGAAAACTGCCAAGGCGGACGATTTCCTGGATATGCGCTTTGTCGCGGAGCTGGATAAAAAAGGCGGCAAGTAAGCCGCGCCATGAGTGAATTTGTTACGATTTTCCTCAGCGAGCCCCGCGCTTTTGCACTGGCAAGAATCGGGAATTCTAACTGCCGACCGCACCCATCCGGTGCGAAGCCGGCGCATCATTCGGGTCGATGACGGCGTCGAGCACGTCATCCGGATGAGGCGTGGCAAGGTACTGGGCAAGCTCGCGCTGGATGTAATCGGCGTGCTCATGCAGATGGTGAAAAACCGCACAGTCGAAGACGAACGACTCGAGCGCGGCCGGCCGCTTCCACAGTATTTGCCAAAGAGCCTGCCAAAAATAAGACCGGATTGCCTGTGCGCGCAGACCAAAATAATAGGATTCCTTCAGAAGAACCCGAAACAATTGCGCCCCATGGCGGCGCACCGCGCCGAGCGGCGCTCTTGCCTGTAGCTCCAGCAAAGCAGGCACGGTTCGCGCGAAATAGGCCCGCGGTTGAAAGATATCGCGCACGAGTTCGCGATAGCTTTCCAGATACTCGCGTTTGGTCATCTCGCCCTTCGGGATAAAATTGATTCCCTCCACCGTATGATTGCCGGTCGAGCTGAGTGTTTCCAATAAACGCCCTTCCGCTTTCAAGCGCCGTGAAAGCTGGGTGTGAGGAATGGCCTGCAGCAAGCCGACCATGGCCACGCCGATACCGGAAGCTTGGATGAATTGGCGTTGTGCCTCGAAAACGCCGCGCTCTTCGCCGTCGAAGCCAACGATAAAACCCGCGGTGACGTGGAGACCCTGTCGGCGAACGCGCGCCAGCTTCGCCAACGGACTGCCGGGAATATTCTGCATCTTCTGCGTGGTTTTCAGCAGCTTGGGGTCCGGCGTCTCGATGCCGATGAAAACGTGGAAGAAACCGGCTTGGCGCATGCGCTCGAGGAGCTCGTCATCGTCGGCCAGATTGATCGAAGCTTCGGTGTAATAGCGAAACGGATAATGATGTTCGCGATTCCACGTTGCCAGCTCGGCGAGCATTTCTTTGGCTTTTCTCTTGTTGCCGATGAAATTGTCATCGACCAAAAAAATGTAACCTTGAAAGCCCAGCCGTTCGACCTCCGCCAGCTCGGCGCAGACCTGCGAAGGGGTTTTCGTCCGCGGCACGCGGCCGTAAATCTCGATGATGTCGCAGAACTCACACTTGAAAGGACAGCCGCGCGAGAATTGCAGCGCCATCGTGGCGTAGTCATTCACGTCGGGTAAAAGCTCGAAGCGCGGAATCTTGACGCGCTCCATGTTCGTACCCGCTCCGCCTTGATACCTTTGCCCGCGGCGGTCGGCGCGCAAGTCGCTCACCAACTGCTCCATGATATCTTCCGCTTCACCGAAGCAGACCCAATCGGCATCGGCGCAGGCGTCCTCCGGCAGCGCATGGGTAAAAGGACCCCCGACCGCAATCGGCTTGCCGCGCATTTTGGCATTGGCCACGCATTCGCGGTAATCGTCCCGCTGCGCCATCATGACGCTCAGAAAAACAACATCTGCCCACGCCCAGTCGGAATCCGATTCTGCGGCGACGTTGCGATCGATCAGGCGCAGAGAAAAATCTTCCGGCAGATAACTAGCGATGGTGAGGAGCCCCAGCGGCGGCATGATCGCCTTGCGGCCCCAGAGAAGTTTCACCGAACGCGCGGTATTCCAAAAAGTCTGCTCAGGGAATTTCGGGTAAAGCATCAAGACATTCATTACGGTCACCCGGCGATAAACTGGATCAGGATGCGGTTAGCACGATTCTATTTCTTCTGACGTGAAGATGAAACAAGGGATCAATTAAAGTAAGCTTTTATTTCTGCACGGCAATCGGAAAATCGGTCGGGCATCAGCTTTGGACCGGTGGAAAGGGACCCAACCCGCCGAACTCTTTTCCTTAAATCTCAGCGAACTCTGCACCGCCGCGGGGGCAAAATTGATTAATCCAACGAGGGGCTGCCATGTCGTTGTGTCACAACTTGACCGTTTCACTCCTTGCGTGCAGAGTGCGGGTAATGGATTGGGCTATTTTGAAGGGAGTAGCGGATCGATGACCGATGAGACACATACAACTGGGTTTGTTCGCGCTATCTCTGGTTTTTATTTGTCCCCAGCTGATCAAGGCCGACGATGTCATTCGCATCGGCATCATCGCCGCAACGTTTGGCTACGCGCCGGTTTTCGTCGCGAAAGAAAAAGGCTTTTTCAAGCGCGAAGGTCTCTACCCCGAGATCGTCATCATCAGTCGGAACGAGCAAATCGTTCAGGCTCTGATCTCCGATTCGCTTCAGTTCGGCAACGTGCCGCCGAACTTGCTGGCCGTACTTCTGCAGCAAGGCAACCGTGACATTAAGCTGATCGCCGGTTCGTTCAACGGCACTACCTATTCGCTCATCGCCTTGCCCAAGTACAAAAAAATGGAGGATCTTAAAGGCGGGACCAAATTGGCTATGTCCGGCATTACCTCTGCCGCCGCGTTGATGATGAAACAGATGCTCAAGGAGCGCGGCGTCCTTTATCCAAGGGATTACAGTCTATTGTCGATCGGCGGTTCGACGCCGCAGTTCACGGCCTTGCAGAGCGGCCAGGTCGACGCCGCTTTGCTGGCGCAGCCGCTGAGTATCATGGCCGTCGAGCAGGGTCTTAGCAATTTAGGGGATGCCTATAAGCTCATGCCCGACTACCAGCTCTCGGCGATCGGCGCGCGCGAAGGCTGGGCACAGAAAAATCGCAGTATCGTGGTGCGGTACTCAAAAGCGCTGGTGTCCACTTACCGATGGCTGCACGACAATCGGGAAGAAGCGATCAAAATTCTTCCTGGCATCACCAAGCTCGACCCGAAGTATATTGCCAAGTCCTGGGAGACTTACACGCAGACACAGATCTGGCCGCGCAACGGCGAGGTCAACCTAAAAGGCGTACAAACGGTGCTCAATCTGATCGCCGAGGAAGGCGCGCTGAAAAAACCTTTGCCCAAACCGGAGGACATCGTCGATTCCAGCTATCTTGAAGAAGCCAGAAAAGCGCTGCCTCGGTAAATCTGCCGATACTAAAAATCCTCAACGATTTGAAACGGAGCGCAGCGGTTGAACCCTTCGATGGGACTCAGGACAGGCTTTTGGGACGATTGGGACCTCCAAGCCAGGGTTCTTTCCTTCTTCCGCGGCATTTGATGTAAAGGATTTGCCATGCGGCCATGACGGACAGATCGATGGTTAGTTTGAGTACAAGACGACTATTCCTTATTAGTTTGACCGTCACCTTGCTTCTCGCTGTCGCGAGCCAGGCTGGCGGAGCGGCAGAGTCGAGGCAAAGCGAGTGGGACAAAACGCTTAAGTCGGCGGAGACAGAGGGCGAGGTCGCCGTCTATGTCGTCGACTATCCCAGGTTCACTGTCAGCCAGTTTCAGAAAGCTTTTCCCAAGATCAGGCTCAACCAGGTAGACGGGCCAAGCGGCCCCGCCCTTGCCTCTCGACTGATGGCCGAGCGAAGAGCGGGAAAATATCAAGCCGATCTCTATATCGCCGGACAAGGGACTCACGTTTCGATTTTGTATCCGGCGAAAGCTCTGGCTCCCATGCCGCCCGCCTTTATCTTGCCCGAGGTGAAAGACGAGTCGAAATGGTTCAAAGGCAAGCATCGGTTTGTCGATCCTGAAACGCGTCACTCGTTTGTCTTTCAAGGGCATCGCGGCCTTTACATCTCCACAAACAGCCAGCAAGGGAAGGCGGATGAAATCAAGTCGTGGTGGGATCTCATCAACCCGAAGTGGAAAGGAAAAATCATCGGCTACGACCCGACCATCGCCGGAGTGGCCCGCAATGTTCTATGGTATCTCTATATGAATAAGGCCCTGGGTCCGGAATTCATCAGCAAGTTGTACGGCGATATGCAATTGACTTTGAGTCGTGATCATCGCCAGCTCGTCGATTGGTTGGCCGCAGGGAAGGCGGCCGTCTGCGTTCCCTGCGACGACGCGGAATTGGCGAGTGCCAAAGAGCAGCGGCTTCCCGTGGAGTCGGCAAGCCAGACCCTGAAAGAAGGCGACTATATCGCCGGCGGCCAAGGCGTGATCAGCTTGATCACTCCGGCTCCTCACCCCCATGCGGCACAAATCTTTCTCAATTGGTTTCTTTCGCGTGAAGGACAAAGCTTGTTCCAGGAGCAGTCGGTGAAGTCCGGCCAGCGCAACGCCAACTCTCGCCGCACCGATATCGCCAAGGACGTCATCGCGCCCGAATACCGCTTGAAGGACGACGCAGTTTTCTGGGAAAACGGGCCGAACGTGGATCAGGAAACCGCCGAAGCGACCAAGCTGCTCAAAACGATTCTCGCGAAGCGACCGTAGGAAAGAGAAATCATGCTCTCGAAAGAAGAAAACGAGCTGTTGACCCGAGTGCATCCCGGCACGTCGATGGGACGACTATTGCGGCGCTATTGGATTCCCGCTCTGCTCTCGGAAGAAATTCCCGAGCCCGATGGTCCTCCTGTGCGCGTGCGCCTGCTCGGCGAAGATCTCGTCGCTTTTCGCGACACTCAGGGAAGGATCGGCCTGCTCGACGAACACTGTGCCCATCGCGGCACCTCACTGTTTTTCGGCCGCAACGAAGATTGCGGCCTGCGGTGCATCTATCACGGTTGGAAGTACGACATCGAAGGCAATGTGCTCGAAACGCCGGCGGAGCCTGCCGGCAGCCAGTTAAAAAACAAAGTTCATCATACGGCGTATCCCTGTATCGAGGCAGGCGGAGTGGTATTCACTTTCATGGGAGTCAAAGAAGAAAAGCCGGTGTTCCCAACCTACGCCTGGCTCGGCGTGCCGCAGCAGCAAATTTACATCGCCAAGAGTCTTTTGGAGTGTAACTATCTTCAAGCTTTGGACGGCGACTGCGATTCCTCTCACTTGAATTACCTGCATAAAGTATTCAAGCCTGACGGGCGGCATAATTTTCTCACGCACGAAGATCAATCGCCGGCTTTCGAAATCGACGAAATGGACTTCGGTTTCCGAGTCGCCGCGATCAGGAAAATCGCGCCTGACAAGCGTTACGTTCGCATCTCACAATTTGTCATGCCGTTTATCGGCTGTGTTCCGGTGGGCCGCGAGGTCGACGGCAAACTCGACGGCTTCAAAGCCGTCTACCAGGTTCCCGCCGACGACCATAACACCTGGAGGTACGATTTTTTTTTCAAATGGTCCAAGCCGATGACGAAGGAAGATTCGTCAAAGCGCGATTTCGTCGACGCCGACTACCGCAAGCTGCGCAACATGCGCAACAACTATCTCCAGGACCGGCAGGTTCAGAAGACCGTCAATTTCACCGGCATAGAAGAATTCTTGAATCAGGACGCCTGCGCCACGGAGAGTATGGGTCCGATCGCGGACAGAACCAAAGAGCACCTCGGCGCGAGCGACTCATACGTCATTCAAGTGCGCCGGTTTTTGCTCAAGGCCGTAAAAGATTTGCAAACGGGCAAACCGCCACCGGGTCTGGTTTACGATGCGGCGCAAGCCGACTTTTCGCGCATCCGCTGCGACGTTGCCTATTTGCCTGACAGCGTTTCTTGGCGAAAGGTTTTCGAAGAAAGGGAGGAACCCAAGCGATGATTATCGATATACACGGCCATGTTTCGGCCCCGACGGAGTTATGGGCGTACAAGGCAGGTTTATTATCAGCCCGCGGCGCGCACGGGCGCGGCGGCGTCAACGTCTCGGACGACGAGATCCGCGCGGCGGCCAATCGCAAGGAAAACTGGGCCAAGGGCCATCTCGATTACATGCGCGACCACGGCACCGACGTCCAGCTCATTTCACCGCGGCCGTTTCAGTTGATGCAGTCGGAAAAGCCGACCAAACTCGTCCATTGGTTTACCGAAGAATGCAACAACATCATCCACCGCCAGATGAAACTTTTTCCCGGCAAATGGATCGGTGTCTGCGCCCTGCCGCAGACCGCGGGCGATCCAATTCAGCAGGCGATTCCGGAGCTCGAACGCTGCGTGAAGCTGGGCTTTGTCGGTTGTCTGTTGAATCCGGACCCGTACGAAAACAGCGGCACCGAAGCGCCGCCCCTCGGCGACCGTTACTGGTATCCGCTCTATGAAAAACTCTGCGAGCTCGACGTACCCGCGCACATCCATGGGACCGGCTCGCGCTCGGAGCGGAGCCCGTATTCGGTGCACTTCATCAATGAAGAATCCATTGCGGTATTCGGTCTGGTCAACTCCAACGTCTTGAACGATTTCCCCAATCTTAAAATCGTTCTCAGCCACGGCGGCGGTGCGATTCCCTACCAGCTCGGCCGTTTCGAAGCGCCGTCGCTGCGGCGCGGCACCGGCGGGCGATTTTCCGACGGCCTGCGCAAGCTCTATTACGACACCGTGTTGTACACCGAGGACGCGCTCCGCCTGCTGATCAAGACCGTGGGCGTCGACCGTTGCCTCTTCGGCACCGAGTGCCCGGGGGTTGGCTCTTCCGTCGATCCGGCAACCGGCCGTTCCATGGACAACGTGAAACCGATGATCGAGAACATCGAGTGGCTAAGCGCGGCGGACCGCAAGAAGATCTTCGAGGACAATGCCAAAGCAGTTTTTAAATTGACGGTTGCATGAAAGTGCGGCGCCGATCAAACCGTCGTTTCCGACAGCTTGAGGGCAAATTAAAATCGATGGGCCGGCGAAGAGACGAAATCCGAATTTGGTTTCGCGTTCATTACGCCGAGCGTGTGAGAAAACTATCTCTTATAGAGATTATCGATATAGCCGCTGTCGTCGAGCTCTTTGATGAAACGGAGATCGACAAAGTCTTCAGCTTTTGCAGCCTTTGCTTTTGGGTCGCTCGCTAAAATTGTTTTCAATCCCTCTAATGTCGGGTACTGCTTCGCCGGCAGTTTGTGCTCGGCGATCGCGCCGTCATAAGTTCTTTCGAGCAACTGCTTGTCGGACAGAGCTAAGGACTTGGCCAGCACTCTCATCGAGGTTTCGCGGTCGGTCTTGAAGCGGTGCACGGCCTCGATATGAGCTTTGATGTAGCGGCGCACAGTATCTGTCCGCTCACGAATGAATTTTCGCGTCGTCGCGACGCCGGTTGCCTGATACGGCAGACCGAGCGCAGCGATGTCGACCAGCATATTGAAGCCGCGCGTTTGCGCTTGATACATCGCCGGCGGCGCCAGCACGGTGGCCTGCACGCGCTTGGTTTCCATCGCCGCAAGGCGTTCGGTCAGCGAGCCTACCTGAAGTATCGCGACATCCTTCACGGGAGTTAATCCTAGCCGCTGCAAGGCGTAGCGGACGATGAAGTCGGACGCGGAGCCGAAGCGGCTGATCGCGACCGCGCCGCCCTTGAGCTGTTCCGGCGTCTTGATTTCCGGACGGCTGAGCATCCAGTAATCCAAGGTCACGTTGCCGCCGGCGATCATGACGGTGTCGGAGCCATTCATCGTCGCATTGATGACGCCGGGCCCGGCGGTTTGCGAGATCGGTGTCTCGCCGGTGATCAGCGCGGTCACCGCGGTAGTGCCGCTGTTGAAATAGATCAGCTGCACGTCCAGGCCGTTTCTCGCATAAATACCGGTGTCGCGCGCGATGAACGCCGCCGCGTTGTCCGAAGTGATGCCGACATACCCGACGTTGAGCTTGGTGAGCTGCGCGAACGCTTGAGCTTCGAAAAATAGCGCAGCGCAAACAAATGAAGCCGCGATACGAATCAATGCTATGTGCATTTCTTTCGGGTATTCCGGTTTTAACGGCTTGAAACGTTTTGAACGATTGGGACCTTCGGAACTGTATTATTGAATTCCGTAGAACCGCGCCGGATTGTCGTACAAGATTTTCCGCGCCAGCTCCGGCCGTACTTTGCCGTTCTTTTCCAGCGTCCGTAAGGCGTCGATCTCGACCGACATATCGACATGGCCGTAGTCGGTGCCGGTCATCAGTACATTCTCGGTGGAATACTGCGCGATGTATTCGATGTCGTCGGTGCTGCTGTAGCAGGACACATAAAGCCGGTAGGTCTCGAAAAAATTATCCGGCAGCTTGCGCCCTTCGGCGCGCCGCTTGATGTCCTTGAACACCCAGGGAATCCATTGCGCCGATGCTTCGATGAAGCCGAAGCGCAGCTTGGGGAAGATTTCAGGCAGCTTGCTGGTAATCACCGCGTGGCATGCACCGGCGGTGTTCGCCGACATGCTCCAGAAGCCGGCGCCGTAACCGATGCGCTGGCGGGTCGTGTCGATGATATTGGGGTTGGCGTTGCCGATATGCATGCCCACCGGCAGATCGAGTTCCGTCATCGCTTCGTAGAGTGGATAAAAATAAGGATCTTGGATCAAGCGATCGCCCTCGAACGGGCGCATCAACACCGCCACCGCGCCGTTCTCCTTGCACCACGGCAGCACGTCGATGGAGTCCTGCATGCTCAAGAGCGGCAACACGCAGACCCAGCGCAACCGGCCTTTCCCCTGTTTCCAGACATCGGCCATCCAGCGGTTGTAGGCTTTGCAGATCGGCACTTCGAATTCGGGCTTGTCGGTGACCTGCTGGATGAAGATCGTCGGATACATCACCTGAAAATCGATGCCCATCTCGTCCATATGGCGAATGCGCGCCTGGACGTCTTCGAGATGCTGCGCCTCCGATGGCACGACCATGTCGCGGCCGCTGGCCTCGGCCAGCGCTTGAAAATCCTTTGGCTTGATCACGTGGCGCACGTGGCCGCGGATCTTGCCATCGACCAGCCAGAACTGCCGGTCGGAGTTGGCGCCCGGATCAATTAACACCGGCATGAACTTGCGCTCTGACGGATCGCAATATTCCCAAGTCTGAGGGCCTTCCATCACGTGGGCATCGCCGTCGATCGTTGGCATCGCAATACCTCCTGCAAGATCAACCGAGAATTTGTTGTGGATGATTCCAAGGCTATTCGCTTAGCTTTCGACATATTGACAGACGCCTAAACCTTCCATTAGATGAGTTGTCGATGAAAGACAACTGATTTGCATCGTCGAACCGATCGCGGTCTCCTTGAGCCGGCTTGAAAATGAACCTTTTGCGGAAAGGAAATCATTAAGATGGAAGCAATCGCAGAGGCGACAAGTGCGCGAACCTTGGGTCAACTCGAAAATTATTTTTCGAGCTATGGCGATCTGCCGCGAGAAATTATCTTGAAGCACGATCTACTGCGCGTCGGCCACTGGTTCACCGACGCTGCGCTCGAACTCGCTTCCCAAGCGCTGGTGAAATCCTACCGCCTGTTTTCCTACGATCTCATGGCGATGAAGGACATGAAGCGCAAAGAGCACCGCAAGATTCCCGAGTGGTTTACGATTCGCCGCGGCCTGTACGGACTGAGACCGGTGAGCATCCAGACGACGCTCGATTCGAATTCGCCTTACGTCATCGATGTCGGTCGACGGCCAGCCCAAGCTATTGCTCAACGGCAAAGAGATCTGCGAAGTCTACTTTCCCAAGCCGATGAAATACTACACGCGCAAGTTCGACGACGGCACGGCCTATCACGAGATCATCGCCTTCGGCTATTTCGTGACCGTTTTTCGCAACTGCCAGTATTGGGGTCCCGACGAAGAATGCCGCTTCTGCGATATCAATATTAACGCGCGCCAGATGAAGGAGTCCAAAGACTTTACTTTCAACGCCCCGGTAAAGCCGGTCGCCTACATGGTGGAAGTCGCGCGCTCCATCGAGCAGGACGCCACCGAAGAAGTCGGCTTCGCGCCGCCGATGGATTTTCTGATCACCGGCGGGACGATTTTGAAAACCCTGCACGGCAAAGACGAGCTGAGTTTCTATTCCGAATACGTCTCGGCGCTCAAGTGGGGCGGGCGGCGGCGCTTCGTGAATCTGCAGACCAACGCGCAGGGTAAAGAAACCATGAAGCATTACCGTGCCGCGGGTGTGGATTGTCACCACTCGAATATGGAGGTGTGGGACAAACGGCTGTTCGAGTGGATCAACCCGGGGAAAAACCGGCGCGTAGGTTGGGATGGTTGGGTGAGAAGCATGATCGACGAGGTGGATGTTTTCGGCGAAGGCAACGTGCGGCCCAATTTCGTTGGCGGCGTCGAGATGGCGAAACCCTACGGTTTCGAGACAGTCGGCGAAGCCGTGAAGTCGACATCGGATGGGGTGGACTTCATGATGAGCCACGGCATCATCCCGCGCTTCAACCAATGGCGCCGCGAGCCGGGCTCGAACCTTGGCTCACAGCACGAGCAGCCGCCGATCCCGCTGGAATATTATCTTCAGTTGATGGGCAACTATTACAACAGCTGGAAGAAATACAATCTGCCCATGCCGCGCCGCGAGTGCGTCCACCCCGAACGGCGCATCGGCTCCGGCCACGGCACTTACGACGACATCCTTCTGCTTAATGAGTTGCCGGATTACGAAGAAGCGTGGGACCGAGGGTTTAATGAAGGGCTCAAGGGCTGCGTGACGAGGCAATAACTCGAACTCGTTCAGCGTTGCATATCTAAGGAGATAGTCATGGCATACAACGCTAAGGGCAGAAACAAGGCTTTTTCTGTTTTCGATTGCGATAGCCACATTTACGAACCTCCAGAGATCTGGGACAAATACATTCCTAAGAACCAGCAACATTTCGCCAAAACTCATTTTTACAGAGACGCGGACCGCCTGATCTTGGTTCGTAACTCAAAAATCAGCTTTCGAGATCCGGACAAGTGTAAATATGCCGCGGAAACTTGGCATCCCGGACTGACCAAAAAGATCATTGGTGCCACACAGCCAGGGACGAAAGAATGGGATGAAAAGATTGGTAGAAATGCCAGCGGGAGAGACCCTCGTGTGCGGCTGAAGGACATGAACGCTGCTGGTATCGACCAAGTCATGATCTTTCCGTCTACCTACGTCTATCTGCCGCTAGTCGACAATGCCGAGGCAGCACAGATCTGCGCGAGAGCTTACAACGACTGGGTCTATGACTATTGCAGCGCGGATCCAAAGAGACTGTTCCCTGCAGCGGTTCTCCCAATACAGAACGTGGACTATGCGATAGAGGAACTGCGGCGCGTAGCAAGGCGAGGGTTTAAATCCGCGCTTGTTCGTCCCATTATTGCGCAGAATAAGTACCCCACATTTCCGGAATTCGATCCCCTGTGGCGGGAGTTCGAAGAACTCGGCCTGGTGCTGGGAATGCATACGTTCCCAGCGCGGGGCGAGGCTTTGTCGCCTGGATTGGGAAAACGCATGGGAGCTGAGCGGAATCGCTTGTTCGCGGACGAGGACGTGCTCGTTTATTCACCGGGGCAGTTTATAGCGAACATCATGCAAATCATGGGCTCCAGGCAAGCCGGGGACCAAGCGTACGGGTTCATCGCCGAGGCGATGACCTGGACCGGAGTTGTTTTAATGACCGGTTGGCTCGAAAAGTTCCCGCGGCTCAAGGTGGCGATTCTAGAGTCCAACTCAAGCTGGCTGCCATTGGTGTTGGAGAAAGCCGAGACCTATCTCGAGTTGTACCGCCATCTAGGAGAGAAGATAGGCGATCCGCGCGAGGTTTTTAATAAGAGTTGCTACATTGCTTTTGAGAGCGACGAAGAAATGACGTTTCGATTGTGGGATCTGTACGAAAACATTGGTCTGTGGTCTTCGGACATGCCGCATCTCGATGCTTCCGATGTTTGGGAGGCGATCGATCACATGGACAAATGGCAAGTACCGCGAGAAGTTCAAGAAAAGATGCTCGGCGCCAATGCGCGCCGGCTGTATGGTATAGAACCACAACTAGTTGTGACTCAGGCGCCTGACGAGCATGAGCCGGTCACCATGTCGCGGTATGCATAGCTCGACTCTTTTATTACCGGCCGTTGACGTTAATGGCGCAGAAAGCACACTCCTCGTCCGGCCCGCAATATACTGACAGTTGCGAAAAGCGGTCACAAAGTAGTGGCGGCGCTTCGACTCTAAGTCACGGGCCGTTCCTATTCATTGACGAAGGAAAACAAATGATCGGCAGCGGCACACTGACAAAAGAAATCGCCGGCTATCTGGCGCGCACCGGATTTGATGCGCTCGATGACGATGCGCTGCGCGCGACCAAGGAACATATTCTTTATACGCTTGGGACTATTCTCGCCGGATCGAGCGCGCCGGGAATCAAGCAGGCGCTCGCCGGCGCGCGCGCTTTGAGCGGCGCAAGTCAGGAAAGTACGGTACTCGTGACCGGAGATAAGCTTCCGGCGGCCTTCGCCGCGTTGGTCAACGCGACCATGGGGCACAGCCGCGAGCTCGACATCAATGACGATCGCATCGCTTACAAGTCGAGCATCACGGTTATCCCGGCAGCATTAGCCGTCGCCGAAAAAGTCGGGAAAATTTCAGGCAAAGATTTCATCACGGCTGTTTGCCTCGGCGTCGATCTCGGTATTCGCTTGGGACTCGCGACTAATCCGAAACCGGTGCATGCGCGCGCTATCGCGTTGGGGCCCTTCGCGGCTGCCGCCGCGTGCGGCAAAATTCTCGGCTTGGACGAGAATGGCTTGCACAATGCTCTCGGCATCGCCTTTTGCCGTTCCACAGTTGCGGGCAACAGCACGGTGGCGCCGTCCTTGACCAAAAGATTGGGCGTCGGTTTCGCGGCGCAGAGCGGCGTGATTGCCGCGTTGCTCGCGAGGGCAGATTTTCCCGCTGCTGGTGAAGTTTTTCAGGGGTCTGCCGGTTTCTTCCAAACCTTTTATCAGCAGGAAGGTGATTATGCCCAGCTGCTCGATCAACTCGGCAGCCGTTTTGAAATCGTTCTGGTTGGACCGAAGCCCTTTCCGTCTTGCCGCTATACCCATTGCGCCGTCACCGCTTGTTTGAGTCTGCTCCACAAGTATTCGATCAAAGCGCATGACATTCAGGAAATACGGGTTCAGATCGGCGAGCGCGATATGCGCTCGGTGGGCGGCTGGAGCGAAGACGAAAAAAAGAAAAAGCATCACCCCGAAGGGGTGGTCGATGCACAGTTCAGCATTCCTTATACGGTTGCGGCCACGCTCGTCAGCGGCGGGCTGTCGCTGGAAGAATTTACCGATGCGAAATTGCGCGGCGAAGAAATCCTCGATCTCGCGGCACGGGTGAAAACCGTTCTCACCCCAGAATTCGATCATGGACCGATGGACGTCAAACCGCAGGCGGTAGAAATCGTCATGCGCGACGGCAAGGTCTTCAGCGAGAAAGTCGTCTATCCGAAAGGCAATCCGAACAACCCGGTGACCTCCGAAGAACTCGTCAGCGCCTTTCGCGGCATGGCGAGCTATGCGGCTAAACCGCTGAGCGTAGCAAAGATCGATGACGCGCTCGCGCTCGCGCTGCGGTTGGAAGAAGTAGACGATGTCGCGGTGCTTGCCCAGTTGTTAACCGCTTAACGCGTCCTTAAATATTAGTGAGAAGCATTGACGGCTCGGATCTATATTTCTTCCACTCTCAGAGAACTCTGTCGCAATGTGCTGAGTTGTCTGGATGTCATCCTTAGCGATAGCGAACTAATCTGATCAGTGCGTAAAACAGATTCTTTGCCTGCGGCTCAGAATGACATTGCGACACAATTTCACTGGAAGAGGGTGAAAACTTTAATCGGTCACAAGACCTAAGCTTCATCGTTCTATGTGTATTTTTCTAAAATCGATTCTTTTGATAACGGTTCTTCTCGTTATTTCGCCCGGTGCTTTCGCCGCGGAGCCCTTCTACCAGGGCAAGACACTCCGCGTCGTCGTCGCTTCGGCGGCCGGCGGCGGCAGCGACATCGTCGCGCGCTTGATGATGCGACATTTGTCGCGTCATATTCCTGGGAGCCCAACGATCGTTGTTGAAAATATGCCCGGCGGCGGCGAGATCATCGGCACGAACTACGTGTATGGCAAAGCTAAGCCTGATGGACTTACCGCCCTGTTTGCCACCGGCACACCGATCAATCAATTGATCGAGCTGTCCGGCATCGAGTTCGACATCACAAAAATGCCGATCGTTGGGGGCAGCTCCGAGTCCGTTGCGGCTTTCATTCGGAACGACAAAACCGGCGTGAAGTCGGCGCGAGATTTGTTGAATCCGAAGGGTCCCATCGTTATCGGCGGCTCCGGTTACGGGTCGATCAAAGACGTTTCGATGCTGGCGGCGATGAATCTGCTCGGCGTCAAGAGCCCGAACTATGTCACCGGCTATGGCGGCGCCGGTCCGATTCGCCTCGCCTTCGAGCGCGCGGAAATAAATTTCACCCAAGAGACCGCGGTTGGCATTTCCCGCTCCGTGCTGCCTTGGGTGCGTGAAGGCTGGACGACAATGCTTTACCAGGTCGGATTCTTGGACGGCAAAGGCAACGTAGTCAAAGATCCCGTGTGGAAGGATCTCGGCATTGACACGCCCTCGCTCGCCGAAGTCTTTCGCGCCATCACCGGCAAAGAGCCAAGCGGTCCCGCGTGGGATGCGGAGAAAGCCGTGATTGGCGGTTACTCGCTGACGCGGCTGCTCGCGGTCGCGCCGAAGACACCAACGGCGCTGGTTACTGAGCTGCGCCAGGCTTTCAATGCGATGGGTAAAGATCAAACGTTTCTCGCCGAATGGACCAAGAGCCAGGGCACGTTGCCGCGCTTGGTGCCCGGCGAAGAAGCCGGCAACATCGCTGCGTCGATTCTCAAAGCGCCCAAAGAATCGGCGAATATCCTAAAAAAACTGTCAGCACCGTAATCGAGTCAATGAACTTATGGCCAAAAGCAACGGGCTGCGTTCAGCGGCTGGGTTATGCGCTTTCTTCGTCCTATGCGTCCTACGCACCCGCCGGCACGCGGCCGCCGTGACAAACTGCGGATCGGCTACGGCGCGCCATCGGTCGCGATGGCGGTGCTGTGGATCACCAAAGAAGGCAAAGTGTTCGAGAAGAACGGCTTGGACGTCGAGGTGCTTTATTTGGAGAGCGCCCTTGTGCAGCGGGCGCTGATTGCCGGCAATATAATTTACGGCGAGATGACCGGCTCGTTGATGGCGGCGCCAAAGCTGCAAGGCGCCGATCTGGCCATGGTCGCCGGCTTTTTGAATCAGCTTATCTACCGCCTGGTCGCGCGGCCGGAAATCAAAACAATCGCCGATTTGAAGGGCAAACGGGTGGCCGTGTCTCGCTTCGGCGCCGGCGCGGATCGGGCGACGAGATTTTTATTGACGAAGCTCGGTTTCAATCCGGAAAAAGACGTCGTGCTTGTACAGGTCGGTGGCGCGCCGACAAGGTTGGCGGCATTGGCCGCCAATTCCATCGATGCGACCATTGTCGAGCCACCGGATCACAAGAAGGCGCAGGAAGCAGGCATGAGAGTATTGGCCAACATGGAGGAAATGGGCATCCCCTTCCAGCACACCGGTCTGGTAACGACGCGCGCGCACCTGGCAAAGTCACCGGACATCGCGCGCCGGGTCATGAAGTCGTTCGTCGAAGGAATTCAACTCGCGACCGTCAATCCGGAGGTCGCCAAGCGCGCGTTTCGCAAACATATGCGTCTGCAGCAGGAACGGGATCTCGACGATGCCTATCAGATCCTGCGCGGCTTCATGCCGCGAAAGCCCTACCCGACTCTCGATGGCTTCAAGATGGTTTTCGCCGAGCTGGCCGAACAAATTCCCGCGGCGAAAACCGCCGACCCGAGGGATTTCGTCGACACTCGATTTCTCGAAGAGCTCGATCGTTCCGGCTATATCGATGGGCTCTACCGTTAAACTCAGAATATCACTCGTCGCTCAGTCGCCAGCAGCTAATCTCCCTTCAAGGCGCAAACGCGTCTTATAATCCCGCCTTGGGCTGGGGAATTTCCGCGGGCCAGTTCTCGATGTAAACCGGCTCCGGCGGAAAGCCGAGGACATTGAGATAAAGATACTCTCTCCAGGCGGGGAATTTCCGCACATTCTCCACCGGGACGTTGAAGTATTTGCGCAGGAACTCCCGTCGCGGCGGATCGAAGACCGTGCGCGGACGGCTGTTGAGCGCCTGCTTCTCGATCTCGCCGATACGCCGGCGAATCGGCGCTTCGCCCCAAATCTCGATCTGCTCCCAGACGTAGTCGTGGAGTTTTTGCAAAATCGCGTCGTGATGGCTGCGCTCTTCGGCGTGCACCACGCGTTCTTCGAAATCGAGCAGCTTCGGCGTCGTGATCTGAATGCTCTGGATGCTCGCCGCGGTGACGTGGCCGTAGGGCCACAAGTTGCCGGAAAAAATGTAGCTCAAAAAATCGCGCTTCATGATCTGGTGGTGCTCGATGCGCGGGGTAAGGCCGTACTTGCGCTCAAACTCAGGATCGGGTTTGGAGTGATCGCGGCTTGGGTCGATGGCGTTGGCCTGGCGTATATAACCCCAGCCGTGGCCCGCTTCGGTGCCGGCATGCTCGGCGAGAAAATAACGCCATTCGGAATCCATTTCGAAGTGCGCCATGGCGTAACACGCCGTGCCGACCGTGACTTCGAGCTCGTCGCGGCCGCGGTGCGCGAGCCAGCGCGCCAAACGTTCGCGCTCCTCGTCGTCTTTGGGCGGCCGCTTGATATCATCGCGGCTTTTGCGCAGTGCTTCGATCTCCGCGCTGATCGGATTGTCCTCGCTGTAGGTGATCTTTTTTCCAACTCCTCGGATATCTTGCCATGACAACCTCCTGAAAAAATTTCCTATTTCATCGAATAGAGCGATCTGACAAATCCTTCCTTATCGATGCGATCGAGGATAGTCATATCCAACACGCCGAACGGGTTTCGATTAGCATGGAACCGTTGAAAGCTTGACCACCGTCTCGATCGCTTCTTTAGGAACCATCGGTACACGCTCGTATGCTAAGATCGCTCGCTGATAAACTTCTTCGACCGCTTCGGGGTTGGTGAGCCGCATGTTTCGGCCTATGGTCTTTTTTGCCATATCCGGATTGGTCAACGCAAGTTTGATCCCGTGAAGTATCCCTCGTAGAAATCGATCCAGCGGCGCCGGAGATTTTTCCAGCACTGCCTTGGTGGTGACCACCGAAGTGAACGGGCAAGGAATCCGCGCCGTCGCCAGGTCCAGCAACATGCGCAGTCCGGATCTTCGCGCTTCGATGGTATCCGGCGGCGACAAAAGCGCGGCGTCGACCACGCCGGTGAACAGCGCCTGTGAGACGAGCCCCAACCGGCCGAACGCCACCAGCTTTACCTCTCTCAGCGGATCGAGCCCGGCGCGCATGAGTAAAATCTGATTGGCTAAATTGAGCGACGTGCCCGGTGGAGTGTTGGCGATCAGCTTTCCCTTGAGATCTTTCAGCTGAGAAATCTCCGGCTTCGCCCAAAGTTGAAAAGGAACAATGTTCACGAGCCCGCTGATGATGCGAACGTCGACGCCCTTCAAGTAGGCGCTCAACGCCTGACCGCCGCCCACGATAGCGACCTGCAAGCTGCCGGAATCGAGAGCGCGTATCATGGTCGTTCCCGCCGATTGAGTAAATTCGACGTTCACCCCGTAAATGTCGAACAACTTGTGCTCGACAGCCAGAGAACCCGCCAATTGAGTAGCGGTCGCTCCCGAAAATCCAAACTGGAGAGTTTCCGCGCCCCAAACCATCGCGCAATTATGAGCGAGCATGAACGCTGCGAGAGTAAGAAGCGCGGCTGATTTGGCGAAGAAAAAGAAAATATGTTGCGATGACATTGTAGAGCTTGGCGCGCCCTGCAGAGATGCGCTCTCTAAGCATCGGGTCCGAAGTTCGTTCTAGCACTCAACGGAAAGCACAAACAAGAAGTCCGCTTTCGCGCGCCAATTGGAACGCGAGCGAAGAACATGTGGAACGACTGGAACCGGTTGGGCTCATGGAGCACAGGGCTACGATATCTCTTTCGCCCGCTCCGCTATCGAGCTTATCCGCGCATGACATTCTTCAATGGCTTCGTTTAAAAATTGCTCAAGCTCTGCGTCGAGGAAGTATTCGGGAATCGTTGTCTTATCCTTCGGCAAGGCGGCATAAATCTTACCCATCCATACAGCTTTCACCATGTCCCGAGCGCCCTGGAGAATTTTATGGCGGGCGTCACTCCTGGTCTCGGCAAGGATATCTTCGAACGCGGCTGCGACTCTGGGTTCGATAGTTTTTTCGACGTCTGATTTCATTGGGTCCCTTTGCCAACGGTCACGTCGACTAGCGGTACCTAACTAAAACGAGCTGCCGCGATTAAATAACCAATGGCGTGCTCAACAAAGAGTTTACCAACATACTGGGAGTTCAACTATGGCTCGGTGGCAAGAAATCAAGTGCGAACAATCCGATCGGGCCAGATCCATAACACCATGTCGTGCTGCAAGCCGCGACCGCGATGAACGGCTTGACGCTCAGAAGGGCGACTAGAGCAGCGCGAACTGCTTGGCGTGAAAACTCAAATCTCGCTAAATCGAGTGGCTGATTTTTGCCGGCTGCAGCGCGTGCGTCGCGCCGATGCTTGCCTTGCCATCGGCGCCGAGCGCCTGCACGACCCGATTCATATAGCTGAAGAAGCCGGCAACGTGGGCAGCATCTAACAACGCTCGGTCAGAGAAACCAGCCGAACGGAGCTTCGCAATATCATCTGGAGTCATCTCGCCGGCGTCGCGTGCCACCTTTTCGGCAAAGGATAATAGCTGCTTCATCTCTGGCTCGAGCGGCGCTTTGCGGTAATCATCCATGAGCGCATCGGTCAATTCGACGTCGTCCAATTCCTCACGGAGAAACTCTCCGTTAGCCTCGGTTCAGTAGAAACAGTTATTCACTTTAGAGGCGACGATAGCGACCATCTTGCGCTGCGCGCAGCTCAACGGCGACGGACCCTCCATAAGCGTGCGATAGAGGGGACCCAGCGCAACTAGAACGCGCGGGTTGAGACTCGAGAGCTTAACGATGTTGGGAATTCGACCCTGCGTCCAGCGCGCTACCCGATAAACCCAAGTCAAAAGTCCTCGTGCTTCGTTCTCCTCGAACGTCCTGATCCACGCCATGATTAGTTCTCCTTTCGGGTGACTTGCCGTGTTTCGCATTCAAGAAATTGTACGACATGGAGCGCTTTCTTCGAGTGTCCGGCTCGGGCCTTCATCTAGATAAAATGCTACCTCGCCGAAACGGCGGTTCAAGTCTTTACCACTCCTGTTCTGCGATTTAATTCCACGAATCGAACGGGTGATCGCGTGTGAGGCTTTAAGCCACAACTAGGTGTGTTAGCCGCTCACGCGCCAGCAGAACTTATTATCAAGAACATAGGATCGATTTCAGGTTGGCGCGGTCTACATTGCTACCGAGCTGGCAAATTCGTGATTAACCCAAGCAGCGATGGAGGCGTTGGAACGACGGGAACTTTTTCAATGCTCCGCTCTCTCTTAGGGTTGCTGGCGAAAGCTGATCATCGACAGATTGGTGAATTGAAACAACTTGTTCGCCTCCGACGGCAAGACGGTAAATTGGTGAATGGCGTATTCCTGTTCGTAGCGCGAGCTGGCGTTCACGCCGTCCATGGGGATCACGATGCTGTAGCGATGCATGCGCGCCGCGGTCGTCGCGGTATAAAGAACGGCATTATTGGTTGCCGAGCCGGTGATGATCAAAGTTTTGGCGCCCTTGTCCTTGAGAAAAGCCTGAAGCTCGCCGCCGTAAAACTTATCGAAGGCGTCGGGATAAATGACGGTCTCACTCTCTTTTCGCCGCAGCGGCGCCGCCAGCTCGCCGATCGGCTTTCCTTTAGCCGTCGCCGACACGCTGTAGATGATCGGCACGGCGGCGGCCCTCGCCTTGTCCAGGAAATCTCCCAGTGGCGCGGTGATTTTCGAGCAGACTTGCTTGGGATCATCGCAGCGGGCGTTGAGGTCGAGCACCAAGATCGCGGTGCTCTTGCTGTCGAGCGTAATTGGCTTTGGCTCGGGCCGGTTCGGACCTTCTTGCGCCCAAGCGCCCGCGGCCGACAGCATGAGCCAAAGAAAAAGAAGAGCGGATCGGATTTTCATGACGATATTCTCCTTCCGTTAAGTGCGCAGCTTATTCCAGCGTCGGCACGACGAACCCCAATGAGCGAGCCCCGTCGGGCTGGGCGTGGCATACTATTTTTTAAAAAATTTGCCGTATTTTTCGCCGAGCTGCTTATAGTCGGTTTCGCTGCGCTGAATTTCTTCGACGAACTTGATTTTACCGGCGTCTTTCAGCGGCGGATGAACGCCGCGCAGATTGACGAACTCGCAGTCGTTCGCCAGCGCCGTCATGCTCTCCTTGCTATACCAATGGTCGATCCATAGTTTGGCGGCGTTGACGTTCGCTGACTTGGAACCGATGGCGATGTAATTGCCTTCGCCCAGGTAGGCGGGCAAGCGCACGTAGTCCAACGGCGCGCCGACTTTGCCCATATCGCAAACATACTTGATGTACGCGATCCCCAAAGGCCTTTCACCATTGGCAATGCTTTCCACAGCCGGCGTCAGCGAGCGGTGCAACAGCGGGGCTGCTCGCGGCCAAACGCTGGGCATATTCGTCTTCCTTACTTTTGTCGCCTAGCACGAGGTGCAGGCTGGAGAGCCACTTAGCCATCGACGTGTGCGCCGTCGGATCGGACATGGTGGTTTTGCCGTCCCACTTCGGATCGGCATAATCCCAATAGGATTTCGGCGCCTCCGCCGGCTTGATGTAGCGGGTGTTGTAGACGAAACCGATGATCGAGCTCCGATAGTTTGGGCTGTAGAACGCGTGATGATACTCCTTGTCGAAGTTCTTGCTCGCCGGTGTTTGATATTTGAGAAACATTCCTTCGGCTCGCATAATTTCCATGGCGTCGACCCCGGTGAAGAAGATGTCCCAGGACACTTTTCCCGTGCGGAATTCGTTGATCGCCCGATCCATGACCGCCGTGGTCGACGCACGCCAATACACGCTCTTGACGCCCGGATACTTCCTGTCGAAGCTCTCCAGAATCGCCTTCATCACTTCCTCTTGAAGAGATCCGAAAATAGTGACCTTTCCTTCCTTGCGGGCGGCTTCGACGAGCGCTTTGTCCTGTCCTTGGGCGGGCAGGATGCTGTGCATGAGCACAGGCAACGACAGGGCGAGACTTCTTAATGTTCTAGGCAAACGCGTGATCAGCGGCACGGCAATATTCCTCCGGCTGCGCAGTGGGATTCAACTCACTCGATGATTGGCCATGCTCATAGCAAACTCGCGGCGTCGTGGCTAGAGTCGAAGTTGCACATGCACAGGTACTTTCGGTTGTTTCCGCATAGCCGCGTCGGCGGTACCACGATGTAAAGATTGCGATCCTCATTCTTGCGCTAGCGCAGGGTCGACATGTTCCGGGCGGATGCCGAGACCGACGATGCGGGCCGGGATGCGCCGGAGGAATGGAATTTTTGCCAGCAAGCGCACCGCGAGCGGCGGCTTGAGCGGTCCGGTCTCGACCAACACGCGGGCAATGATCCGGCGCTGCACGGCGACCTGCAACCCTTGCGTCACGCGCGTGGGCAACTCGCGGCGCTTCTGGATCCGGCGCAGGTGATCGATCGCGAGCTGTCCTTCGCGCAGCGGTTCGAAGAGAACGTTGGCCGCCGCCACGGCGTCCTGAATCGCGAGATTGATGCCGACGCCGCCGACCGGAGACATGGCGTGCGCCGAGTCGCCGATGCACAAGAGACCCGGCCGAAACCATTCTAACAATCGGTCCACGCGGACCGTTAAAAGCTTGACATCGTCCCAGCCGCGCAGCTCCTGCACGCTGTCTCTCGCGTAGGGCGCGAGCTTCACGATCGCCGCGCGAAAAGTTTCGAATGGCTGCCGGCGCATCTCTTCGAATTGTCCCTTGGCGATGACGTAGCCGCACTGCCAATAGTCGCCGCGATTGAGCGCGATAAAAATCCTGCCGCTATCGAACCTGCCCATGGTCGCCACGGGATCTGTCGCAGTTCGACGGAGCCGAAACCAGAGCACGTCCATCGGCGCGCCGAATTCCTTCACTTTCAAACCGGCCTTTTCGCGCACGATCGAGCTCCGGCCGTCGGCGCCGACGACGAGATCGGCGCGCACTTCAATTTCTCCGTTGGCAGTCTTCGCGCGCACGCCGACCACGCGGCCCGATTCTTCGATCAGGCCGGTCACCTCGGCTTGCATCGTTAAATTGAAATTTGGATAGCGCGCCGCTTTTTCGGCGAGGAAGTTGAGAAAATCCCACTGCGGCATGAAGGCGACAAAGCCGCAGCGGGTCGGCAGGTGGCGGAAGTCCGCGATGGTGAGCCGCATCTCGCCGACTTGCGCGTTGAGCTCGTAAACCTTCTGATGCGGCAGTTTGAGAAACTCGTCGAGCAATCCCAGCTCGTGCATCACTTCGAGAGTCGAGGGATGAATCGTATCGCCGCGAAAATCGCGCAGGAAATCGCCGTGCTTTTCCAGCACCAAGACTTCGACGCCGGCGCGCGCCAGCAGATACCCCAGCATCATGCCGGCCGGCCCGCCGCCCGCGATGCAGCAGCGCACGGAAATTTTGTCAGGTGCCATGGTTTGAGTTTAACGAGCGCTGCTTATCAAAAAGACGGAGTAAGAGAATCGCCCAAGGATTGCTTCGCCCCGCCGTAGCGTCCAATTAACCTAGGGTACCCCGTTGCCCTGCCGATCGCCTGAAGATGCCGTATAAGAATAAGCCAACATTCAGCCTCGACTTCAATGTTTGCGACCTTACAACGGATGTTTCTTGTTCCCAATATGGGAACGTAGTAAAGTATCCAATGCGAGTAATCGCGGTAAAGACGCTCAAAGCTTTTTGGGAAAGGCATCCTGACGCAGAGGGCGCACTCAGAGCGTGGTATACAGAAGCTAGACGGGCCAATTGGCGATCCCCGCAGGATATTAAGAACGCTTACCGGACGGCTAGCTTTATTCGAAACAATCGGATCGTATTCAATATCATGGGCAATAGTTACCGCCTCATCGTGGCTATCAAGTACGACTTTCAAATCGTGTATATCAGGTTTATCGGGACACACGCGGCCTACGACAGAGTCAATGCAGAGGAGGTTTGACGTGACAATCAAGCCAATCAAAACCGAACGCGATCGACAGAAAGCTCTCAAGGAAATCGACAAACTCTGGGGTGCGAAACCGGGTACGGCAGCGGGAGACCGGCTCGACGTTTTGGTTACATTGGTGGAGGCATACGAGCAGAGGCGATACCCTATCGCGCCCCCGGATCCCGTCGAGGCAATCAAATTCCGAATGGATCGACTCGGGCTCAAAGCGTCCGATCTCGCGAAAATCCTCGGCGGGCGAAACCGGCCTCGGAAGTGCTGAATAAGAAGAGAAATCTTAGTGTGGAAATGATGCGCGCTTTGCACAAGCAGTTATCCATACCAGCCGAATCGTTATTAGGATGAGGAAGATAAATCGAGCCCAGTTTTACCGGCTGCCGTAGAGATAAATTAAGAATCAAAGAGTCCCAACCCCACAATTGCCACCCCTCGCTGTCGCCCACGGAAAGCGTAGACCTAATTACTGGCGCGAACGCGCTACGGATAGATAAGATAAAGTGAAACCCAATTGCTGCATGGGTTGAAATCCTGAAAGTCCCAAACGTCTTGAACGGAGCGAAGCGGTTGAACGTTTTGAACGATTTGAACCCCTCTGCGTTAATTGCCCAACAGTTTCATCATCCGATCGACGACATCCGGCGGCTGCGAGACCACTTCTTTCGCCAGCTTCGCCAACTCCTCGCCGCTGATCGCATCCACCGACCAGCGCCGCTTCTTCAACTCTTCCAGCAGCGCGGGATCTTTGAGCGACCGTTGGTAGGCGTCGCGCAAGATTTTCACTCGATCGGGCGGCACGCCCGGCGTCGCCACCATCGGCCGGCCGAAGACCGCGGGGGCGAGCAGCACCGTGGCCACCCGCCGGGTCGCCTCCGGCGTTTTGTATTGGTCCATCAATTCATAGATGGACGGAACGTCGGCGACTAGAGGATCTCTTTTTTTCCCCGTTTGCAGGATCGGCCGGACAAACCCTTTCTTGTGCCAGGTCAGAAACGGCTCGCGGGCGAAGTAGGTGCTGATCGTCAAATTGCGGCAGTGCAGCTCGCCGCGCTCGATGCCGAGGTCGATCTCGCCGCCGCCGGGATAGCCGGTCACGATGTTGAATTTAATCCCCAGCCCGTCGTCCAAAAATTTCGGCATGTAATAACCGGAAGTGCTCGTGCCCGTGGCGCCGCACTTGGGCGGCTGCGCGGCCTTGCGCACGTCCTCGATCGATTGGTACGGATTGTCCGTCCTCATGATCAGGATAAATTCGGTTTGCTCCGGGTTGCCGATCCAGGTGAATTTCGCCCAGTCGAACTGGACTTCCGGGCGCCTGGCCAGTTGGTCGAAGTACATCGACGGCCCGAATGTGCCGAGGGTCAGACCGTCCGGCTTCGCCACGGTATAAACGTAGTTGGCCGCGACGACTCCTCCCGCTCCGGTCATGTTCTGCACGATGAAGGTGGGATTTCCCGGTATGTACTTGCCCATGTGCTGGGCGAAGATTCTCGCCCAAAGATCGTAGGCGTCGCCGGCAAGATTGCCGACGATGATCCGGATGGTTTTTCCTTGATAGAAGGGCGCCTGAGCTTGCAGGTTCGTTACCGACGCCAGCAGAAACAACAGCGCGCACGCGAAGCGTTTCATCGCACCCTCCGGACTGCCTGGGTTTAGACGGAAAACACCCGCGGATCATAGGGCGGGCGTAGCGAAGGTGTCAAGGGAATGCTCGGAGCAAAAAGCAGCGGCGGTTCTATCGACGAAATCGGATTTTCATCGAAACGTCGTTGGCCATCAGCGGTTGCGGATCCGAAACGGTCGTCAATTAGTCAACCCCAGATCTGACCCCTAAAAGCTTTAAAGCTCTAACTAACGACCTTGCAAGCTCGTAGACCTTCTGATGCGCCAGTTTGAGCAACTCGTCGAGCAAGCCGAGCTCGTGCATCACTTCCTAGAGTCGAAGGATGGAATGGTATCGCCGCGAAAATCGCGCGGGAAATCGCCGTGCTTTTCCAGCACCAAGACTTTGACACCGCCGCGCGCCAGTAAATACAGATACCGCAACATAATGCCGGCCGGACCGCCGGCGGCGATGCAGCAGCGCACGGAAATTTTCTCAGGCGCCATGGTTTAAGTTTAACGAGCGCGGGCTTATCAGAAAAGACGGGATAAGAGAATTGGCTGGGATAGGAGCGCGCCGCGTGAATGTATAGGCAATCCGTCGAATGTGTGAACCGAGACGAGGATCTGGGCAGCGACAAAACTAAAGTTTATCGTGTTTGCGCACCTTGCAAGCCGATGTTACACTTTTTTAGAAAAGGGAGACATTTTATATGTCAGTAACCCAACTTACGCCAAAGGGACAGATTTTGGTACCCAAGAATCTAAGACGGAAGCTAGGCCTCAAGCCAGGTGGCAAAGTTCACATGGCCGAGGATGACGGACGACTCATTCTCACACCGGTCCCTGCCGATCCGATCGAAGCCGCCACGGGATTCTTAAAGGGCAAGTTCTCCTTGACTCAAGATCTCCGCCGGGAGCATCGCAACGAGGCTCGACGTGAGCGAAAAGCTCGTCCTCGATAGCTTTGCTCTCCTGAGTCTTTACCACCGGGAGCCCGGCTGGCGGGTGGTTCAAAAGGCTCTCTACGATCAAGATAAGGCACAGACGCGCGCAGTTCTAAATTGGATCAATTGGGGCGAGTTTTTCTATATCGTCAAACGACGTGTCGGCGCTGGCAAGACAACAGACGCGCTCCACCTGCTCGAACAACTTCCAATCGAACTTTATCCGATCGACCAACTGCGGTCCGGGCCGCAGCCGAGATAAAGAGTGAACACGCGCTCTCCTACGCCGATGCCTTCTGCGTCGCCACCGCCCAGCGGCTCGACGCAGTGGTTCTAACCAACGATCCGGAATTTGAATCCGTCGAATCGCTCATCAAAATCCGTTGGTTAACAAAATAATCACTTCGAAGTTCCGTTGTTAGCGAAAGCTGATCATCGACAGGTTGGTGAATTGAAACAACTTGTTCGCTTCCGACGACAAAACGGTAAGTTGGTGATTGGCGTATTCGTGCTCGTAGCGCGTGGCGGCATGTTTGCGGGAGGCTTGTTTGTGGATGCGGGACTATTTCCAGCAGGATCGTCTGTCCACCGTCCCAGCTTGGCCACAGCGGCGTTCGCCGGCCCCCGATCCACCACCTGCTCGGCCTTCGGTTTTTCGGTTTCCTTCAGCATGCCGATTTCCACCATCTTGTTGATGGTCGTGTTCACCATCTCCGCCGGCATTCCATCATTGACCGGCCAGACCTTCGCGGCCGCCAGCGCATCATAGGCCGGGCTCAGAACTTCCTTCGGATAGCCCGTGTGCTTGCTCGCCAGCTCGAGCGTGCGGTCCTTATTGCGGTACATGAAACGGTGGGCCTTGATGATGGCGCCGACCGCGCGGGCCAAGAGATCCGGCTCCTTGCGCAGGAAATCCTCCGTGGTGCTAAACGTTCCATACCAGTAGCTCGGCATAATCTCCCAAAGGGGAACCAGGACGTGGAGGGAAGCCTCCTTGGTCCGCGCCATGTACGCTTGGTCGATGTGCAGGATCGCCGTGTCGATCTTGTTGCCGAGGAGAGCGGTAATATAGCCGGCGCTTGAAACCGGGATGTAATTCACATCCTGCGCGGTGAGGCCGGCAGTTTGCAGGACCGCCCGCGTCATCACTTCGCGGAAGGCGCCAACCTCCTGGATGCCGAGATTTTTGCCGCGCAGCTCAGCGGACTTCTGGATGCTCTTCTGAGCCACCATGACCACCGTGAGCTTGTGAGCATAGCTGAAGACGCTGCGGATTTTCGCGCCCCGGCTGATGGCACTGATTACCGGCTCGGCGCTGGCTCCCAGGAGATCCACGCTGCCTGCCACGCCACCGCGCAGCGACTGCAGGCCGGATTCAAATGAGGCCAAGTCAAGGTTGATTCCCTCTTCTTCGAAGTAGCCGAGCTCCTTTGCGACGTAGACGCCGAGGTGCGGCAGATTCGGCGGCGTGACCGGCATGCCAATCGTCAGCGTCCGCCGCGGAGCCTGCGCCCGGGCGGTATCCGCCACCGCCATAACGGCAAGGATGACCAACGCCACGGCTACCCAACGCGTTCGCATATTGTGTCTCCCGGCTTAAATGTGGATGGCGACCTTCAGTGCGTTATCGATCCGCTCGACATAGGTCCGAAACGCCTCGTGGATCTGATCGAGCTTGAAGTGATGGGTGATGATGGGATCGGCCAGAATCTTCCCCGCGCTCATGAGCGCCAGCGAGCGGCCGGAGTTCATGCCGCCCTCGCCCCGCGCCGCGTAGATCCGCACATTGCTGCGCACCGCGAGATTCATGTCCATCTGCACGGGCCCCGTGTACCACGCCACCACACCGATGCGACCGCCGCGCTTGACGTTCTCGAGCGCGTCCTGCATCGAGGTCGCGCCGCCGGCGCACTCGAGCACGGAATCTGCGCCTTTCCCGGACGTGATCTCGCGGACGCGATCGGCGAGGTTTTCTTGGCGCACGTTGATCGTAAAGTCGGCGCCCAAGCGCTTGCCGATCGCCAGGCGCGAATCGCGAGTGCCGGTCAAGATGACGCGCTCCGCGCCGAGGGCCTTGCAGAGCTGGACCGCGATGAGGCCGATGGGTCCGGGCCCGAGGACGAGCACCGTTTCGCCGGCGACGTAGCCGCCCATGAGATCGATGGCCCAGAGCGGTGAGGCGGCGGTGGTCACCATGCAGGCCTGCTCGAATGTGAGGTTATCGGGCAGGCGGTAGAGCGTGTTGATGTGATTGACGGTGTATTCGGCGAAGCCGCCGTCGCAGGTAAGACCTTTCGCGCGATGCCCTTTTTCGAGATTGCCGTAATTCAGGCACGAGGTGTACCAACCTTTGATGCAGTTCTCGCAGCGCTCGCACCCCTTGTGTACCTCGACGGCGACGCGGTCGCCGATCTGGAACTCATCGACGCCCGGTCCCAGCGCCGCGACGGTGCCGGCATATTCATGGCCCATGATAAATTCCCCGGCGGGCTGTCCCTGGAGCGTGCGGTGTAGAACCTTGACGTCGGTGCCGCAGATGGAAGCAACCTCCACCTTCAGGACGACCTCGCCGGGCCCGGGTTGTGGCACCGGCCGCCGCTCCACTTGCATATCGTCGGCGCCATGGAGTACCACCGCGTTCATGGTCTCGGGAATCGTCATGGACCTCGCCTCCGGTTTCGAGCTGACTCGGTGATTCTCCGCCATTTTTATCTCTGTCACCTAAACCGCGCAAGTTCTCCGCGGCGCGGTGCTCAGGGTACGGAAATTTTCTTCGGCGCCATGTTTTGAGTTTTAACCAGCGCTCCCGGCTTATAAAAAAGACAGGGTAAAAAATTGGCGCAGGGATCGGGTTGGAAATAGCTTGCCGCCCTGCTCAACCGTATTTTTTTAGAACGTGGCGGGCTATGACCATGCGCATGACTTCGGAAGCGCCTTCGGTAATCAATCGGCTGCGCTGATCGACGAACCATTTTGCCAGAGGGAGATCCAGAGTCAGGCCGATGCCGCCGTGGATCTGCAACACCCGATCGACGACGCGAAACGACATCTCGTCGACGAACAGTTTGACCATGTAAGCTTCATTTCGAATATCCTCGCCTTGGTCAGCCTTCCAAGCCGCCTGATACACCATCAATCGAGAGGCATGAAGCTCGACGAAAGAGTCTGCCAGCTTCCATTGAATCGCTTGCCGCTCGGCCAACGGTTTGCCAAAGGTCACTCTTTGTTTTGCATAACTGACACCCATCTCGAGGCAGCGTTCCGCCACACCAATACCCCTTGCGCCATGTCTCAACCGCCCCACGCCGAGATGTTTTTGCCCCAGCTTAAATCCTTCGCCCTCTTTCCCCACCAAGTTCGCCACCGGAACTTTACAATCGTCAAAGACGATTTGATAAGGCCGTTCGCCCATCATGGTTTCGAACCTGCCGGTAATTTGAAATCCGGGTGTGCCCTGATCGACCAGAAAGCAGGAAATCCCGCCGTGGGCGCCTTTGCTTGGGTCGGTCACCGCCAAGACCTGGAGAAAATCCGCATCGGCATGAGTGATAAAGCGCTTAACGCCGTTAATAACGTAGTGGTCTCCTTGCCTGACCGCGCGGGTCTTCATCGACCCTGGATCCGAACCCGCATCGGGCTCGGTTTGCGCCAGTCCGCAAGTTTTCTCGCCGCGCAAGACCGGATAAAAATAGCGCTGCTTTTGCTCCTCGTTGAGGTTATACAGAATTGGCTTGATCTCGGGACCGAACAAGCCGCGTTCCCGCGACGGCAGAGCTATCGTCCTGCCCATTTCTTCCCAGATAACAACGCGCGAGAGCAGCCCCAGCTCCGCGCCGCCATACTCCTCGGGGACATCGATCAACCAAAGCCCCATCTGCTTGGTTATTTTTTCCAGCCTTTCGCGAATCTCGGGCTTCAATTTGTTGTCTTCCTGGCTATGCATTTCGATTGGAATAAGTTCCTTGTCGACAAACCGCCTGACGGTTTCTTTAACCATCTGCAACTCTTCGGGTAATGCAAAATCCATCGAACCTCCCGACAAAATTTCTTCAATCGCCGTTATTAAGCATGACCGAGATTTAACTGGGCCGTGTCACGGCCCAACCGGACATTGCTAGCGCGCTTCTCCCGTCGACTGGCGCAGGACAACCAGAGCATCGACTGCTTTGACTCCCCGACCTTCAGCGAAGACGGCAAGGGGATTGATATCGATCGATTCAATTTCATCGAGGAAATCGCCCGCCAACTCCGACAACCTTACGAGCGCATCGCCTACTGCTTTCAAGTCTCGCGCCACGCCGCCGCGAAAGTCTCGGAGCAAGCGCGCGCCCTTGAGCTCCGACAGCATGTCTTCGACATCGGCAGAATCCACAGGACAAAGTCGCAGCGACACATCGTTCAAGAGCTCGGCCAAGACACCGCCAAGGCCGACCAAAATCACCGGCCCGAATTGCCGGTCTCGATGCATGCCAACGATCAGCTCGATGCCGTCGTTAACCATCTCCTGAATCAAAATGCCGTTGACCTTTGCGTCGGGAGCTTTCAAAGCAACGCTTTCGGTGACTTGTTTGTACGCCGCCGCGAGTTCATGGGAGTCGCGCGCGCCCAGATAAATCTCCGCCCACTTCCGTCTTGTGCAGGATATCCGGCGAATCGATCTTTACCGCAACCGGGTAACCGATCTCGGCCGCTGTGCGTAGCGCATCTTGTAGATCGACGGCTAATCTTTCTTTGGTTACCGGAATGCCATAACTCGAAAGCAGCTCTTTAGCCTCCCTTTCTCCCAAAACCGTTTTTCCTCTAAACCTGTCCACGACCTTGAGCGGCGTGCTTCTTCTTTCGGTCACTGCTTCTCTTGACCGGGAGCGGTTCTTTAGTTCGCCGTACTCGACCAGGTGGCGAATACTTTGAAAACCCCTGCGGATGTCCTGCAGCAATGGGACGTTTATTTCGCGCGCTTTATTTTTTAGGCCCTCTGCCACAGGCCCGGAAACCGATAGCACGTGCGCAAACGCGAGGTCTTTCTCGTAGGCGGCTTTTGCCGCCGCCGCCAAGACCGGCACATAGCTTTCTTCGCCTCGAGCCGAAACCAGCACGGCCATGTCGAACAGGCCGCTTTCGCCAAGAAGACCGATGCAGCGTTGCACGCTTTCCACCCAACGGGGGTTTGGTCCGCCTAAATCGAGCGGGTTTTTTGCCGACAGAAAGCCGCGCAATTCCGCCCTAAGCGCAGCCGCAGTCTGTTCCGGCAAAGAGGGCAGCGCCAATTTCATCTCTTCGCAGAGATCGGCGGACAGGCTGGTCGTGCCGCCGGAAAATCCGACCACCGCGAGTCGTCGCCCTTTCGGCAAACGCCCGCAGAGAAAAGCCGCCAGGGTCGTCAGAAGTTGATCCAGATCGCCGACGCGGATCCAACCATATTGTTTAAAGAAGGCATCCTGCACGTCATCGGATCCTGCGAGCGCGCTGGTATGGGCGAGAACACTCTCCTTGCCCTTTTCGGACCGGCCGATCTTGAGAACCACAATAACCTTTCCGCACCGGAGCGCCTTTGCCGCCACCCTGCGGATGTTATCCGCGTCACGAATTCCTTCCAGGACGAGACCCACGACCTTGGTTTGCGGCTCATCCAGCAAATACTCCAGATAATTGGACACATCCAAAACGGCCTCGTTGCCGCTCGAAATGACATGACTGAAAGTCAGGCCATAAGTGGTCCCGGCGCGAAACAGTGTGGTTAGCATGGAGCCGCTTTGAGAAATAACCGCCGCTGAACCCGCCGTCGGATCTTTCACGATCGATTTCAGATCGACGAAATAAAGCGGGGTACGGTTGGAGATCGAAAATAAGCCCTGACAATTGGGTCCGCACACGGCGATGTTCGCCTGCTCGGCGGTCTGGGTCAGTTGGCTCTGCAAGCTACGGCCTTCGCTCGTGCGGGTTTCCGCGAAACCGGCGCTATTGATCACGACTGCTTTAACTTTCTTTTCGGCGCACTGGCTGACGACGCCGGGCACCGCAGTCGCCGGGACCTGAATCGTCACACAATCGATCGCGTCATCGATCGCTAAGACATCGGCGTAACAGCGCAGGCCATGGACCGACGCATGCTTCGGATTGATCGGATAGATTTTTCCCGGATAGCCAACGAGCCTAAGATTGTCGATCACTCTGGCGCCGCGGCCGCTATCCGAAGCGCCCACGACGGCAATCGAGGCCGGCTTGAATAGAGCATCGAGGTCGGCTTTCCAGTGCGCGGTTTCTCGTTTCATTGAGCCGAATCTTTCCGCCGCACCGGGCAAGAATTGCGATCCATTATTTGCCGATGATCGAATAGAAGAGCTTGCTGACCTGGGGGTAGTCCTTCGCCATTTCCAGCGTGACCGGACGAACATTCGGATTGTTGAGCAGCTCGGGAAATCTAAGTTTGATCCCGGAGCGCAGCACGGGCGCGCCGAAGTTGGCCCACAATTGCTGTCCTTCGGCGGAGATCGCAAAGTCGAGGTAGAGCTTGGCGGCATTGGGGTGGGGCGCATGCTTAGCTATGGCCAGGTACGAAGGGCGGACCACCACCGGAAAGGCCAAGACCGGTTCGATCGGAGCTCCCTGGCCTTTCATAATCAATACTTCGTAACCGAAAACGTTGACCGCGACGGCAAATTCACCGGCTCCGTTAAGCTGAGCCAGCAAGGTATGGCCGCGCCGTAAGCTCGGCGCTTGCTTATTCAAACCTCGAAGGAAATTGGTTGCCTTATCCTTACCCCAGATCGCGATCAGAGCCGCAAACCATTCGGATTCGTCCTCGTCCATCCCCAACTGATCTTTCCACCGAGGATTGAGCAAGTCGTCGTAATTTTTCGGCGCCGCTTCCTTCGACACCATGTTGGTGTTGTACGAGATAATATTGGGAATCCCTTGCAGGCAGCAAACCAGCAGATTCGCTGGATCGCGAAAACGATCGGGGAAGGCCGCCGCTTCCTTCGAAAGATAAGGCTGAAACAAGCCGCGCTGCACCAGCAACCAACCATTGAATGGATCCATGTGAATGACATCGACGAGATGAGAACCGGCGAGGGCTTCGGTCGCGACGCGATTGCGTGTGCGCTCATAGTTGCCGCGAATGCTCTTTACTTCGATGGACGGATGTTTGCTTTGAAACGCTTGATTCAATCTTTGCCAGCGCTCCGCCTGCCCCGAGACGTAGGCCACTACCTGGGTTTCTTTTTCCGCGGCGTGGACGCCGAAAGGGATGCCAACCAACAGTGCGAACGCGAGGACATACGCGGATTGCCGCATAAATAATCTCCCTGACAGAAGGGTCACGGTTCGAGGCAAAGCAATTTATGATATCGGCGGACGATTCGTTCTCTTTCGTTTGTCTTCGACGGAGACGATGCGCCGTCAAAAAAACCACCCGTAACACAGCCGATTACCCCGAGTAAATCGAAAAATTGACCGCCGCGTTTGTGTCGCTATTCAAAGTGCTAGGCTAAACCCATGGACAATCTCGCAACGAAAAGCATAGTCGGATCTGCGCAGCTTATCGGCGCCTTGGGAATTTTGCTTTTTGTTCCTGCGTGGCGGAGCATTGCGAAAAAGTCCGCAGTCGCCTGCTGCCTTTCGTGTTGGTGAATGATCCGGAGCATAGCTAACGACGTTAGGAATGCGTGTTAGTCAAATACTCATGCCTGATGCTAAAGAAGTACAAGGGAGTATTTGCATTGCTAGCAGCGCAGTCGCACCGGCTGGATTGAGTGCGGGGTGCGTCGATCGAAAGTTCATGAGCGCGCAGCGCGCCGTAATGATTATCAAGAAACCAAGGCCGGACCCATGCAACCACGGTCCTTTGGCGTATGGATTTCAAGGAGACCCTCTTATGAAAACCCGCGTCGCCATCAATCTGCTATTTCTCCTTTCAGTCATTTTTCTGACGGCGGACTTGCACGCCGACTGGAGCAGCGACTGGAAACAAACCGTCGCGGCGGCCAAGAAAGAAGGGCGATTGAATCTTTACGTCGGCCGGTACGGACAAGCGGCGCTGCTCGACGAATTCAAAAAGGACTATCCGGAGATCAAGATCGTCTCGGTCAACGGCACCGGCGATCAGCTCGCCACCAGGATCGCCGCGGAGGCGCGCGCCGGAAAAACCATTGCCGACATTTATAGCGGCGGGCCCAACTCGAGTTATAGCTCGCTTTACCGCGGCAAGATTCTCGACTCGATCAAGTCCGCGTTCATCCTTCCCGAAGTCCTCGACGAGTCCAAATGGTACGGCGGCAAGCATGTCTTCACGGACAGCGAAGACCAATTCATCTTCGTCTACGTCGCGATGCCCGGCGTCCGCGGCCTATCTTACAATTCCAAGCTCGTCAACGCGAAAGAGTTCAAATCCTTTTGGGACCTGACGAATCCAAAATGGAAAGGGAAAATCACCTCGCAGCGGCCCACCGAGACCGGACTCAGCGTCAACCTGCAGTTCTACTACTACCAGCCCGAGCTCGGACCGGAGTTTATCAAGCGCGCGTTCAGCGCGATGGATGTCACGTTCGGCGATCGGCGCACGATCACCGATTGGCTCGCGGTGGGGAAATTCGCCATCTGCCACGGCTGCCGACAAATCGAGAAGGCCTCCGGTCAAGGATTGCCGGTGGAGGATTTTGACACGGGGGATTGGAAAGAAGGGCAACCGCTGAGCACCGGCGGCGGTTCGATCAGCCTGATCAAAGGCGCGCCCCATCCCAACGCCGCGCGCGTGTTCATCAACTGGTTTCTCTCGCGCAAAGGACAGACTGCCTTGCAAAAGTCCAACGATCTTTACGGCGAGCTACCGCCAAACTCTCGTAGAATAGACATTCCCAAGGATATGCTTCCCGCCGAAAACCGCTTGGTCGAAGGGAGAAAATATTTAGACGTAGCGCGCCACGAGTTTACCGATATGACGCCCGTGCTCAACCTGGCGAAGGAAATTGTCAAAGGTCTGGAGCAGCGATGAGGCTGGGGGATTGAACAAGTTCCCGAGAAAACTCACGAGCAATCCGCCGTGCGCACGGTATCGAGTTAGTCGAGTGAAGCAAGTCTGAAACGATAATGCGTACGATAATTCGCTGGGGAGCGCTTGGCTGCCCAACCAAAATGTCGCTGACTGTGCGCGTGTGACGACGGAGGATACCGATGGATTTGCTCGAAAGCTTGCGAATGATGGCGGGATACAATCGTTGGATGAACGAGCGGCTTTACGGTATGTGCGAGGGATTATCCGACGAAGAACGTAAGCGCGACCGCAGGGCCTTCTTCCGATCTATTCACGGCACTTTCAACCACCTGCTCCTGACCGACCGCGGCTGGATGGCGCGTTTCCACGGGAAGCCATGGCCGTTCGCTTCGCTGGACGAGGAGCTATATGCGAATTTTGCCGAACTTCGCCGCGAGCGTGACAGGACCGACCGCGAGATCGAAGAGTTCCTTGCCGGGATTGCGCCGGAGCGGCTCGACACTCCGTTCAGTTACGAGAATTATGCCGGAGAGAAATTTAACCACCCGCTCGGACCCGCGATCGTTCACTTGTTCAATCACCAAACCCACCATCGCGGACAAGTTACGACCCTGCTCTATCAATCGGGCATCGATCCCGGTGTCACAGATGCGCTGGTCTTCTATCGAGAGCAGCAAGCGGCAAGGTGAGATGCCGGCCACGAGCCGGCAAAACGCTACAAGCCAACACTGATCGGGAACGTCGAATGACTGGACCCGGTGACGATGTGTGACTTGCATGTCCAAAATCTTCGGATCTGAAAGACAGGTCGCGGAACGCCCAACAGCTCGATGTTAGTTACGCTTTGACGGACCGGAATGCTAAAGCTTGACCATGAATTCTCAACCAACAGCCGGCGCGAGTAGTTTACCCCAATCATCGCGCACGGAACTGAGTCTCAAGGCAACCCGAATCTCGGCAGGACTGGCGAGCGGCAGAGTTTGGGTGGCAGGTGACCTGCTCGACCGCAGCGCAGAAACGCAGCGCATCGAGCCGCACCAAGTCGACGCTGAGATGGAGCGGGTTCGACGCGCGGTCCTACAAGTGGAAGCCGAGTTGGAAGAATCAGCGCGGCGCGTCAGTGAACAGATCGATCCAAGCCTCGCCGGGATATTTCGTGCGCACCGGTTAATGCTGGAGAACCTCCTATCGTCGAACGAGTTCGAAACGGAAATGCGAGAGTCCTTGACGAGTGCCGCAGAGGCAGTCAAGAGCGTCTTTCGCAAATGGGAAGCAAAGTTCGCCGCGATCCAGGATGAGACGCTGCGCCAGCGGGCCGACGATATCCTCGATTTGGCCCGGCGAGTTTTGCGCCAACTGGAAGGCGCGGATGCTTTCGGACTCGCCGCGATGCCGACAGGCAGCGTGCTGGTAACCCAGCGGCTGCTGCCATCGGATGTAGTCGCCATCTCACCTGGCGACGTGACAGCGATCGTCGTCGAGTCGTTAGGGCAAGGCTCGCACGCCGCTCTGCTCACTCGTGAAAAAGGCATTCCAACCTTAGCGGGTTTGCCCGGGCTGCTCAGCCGGATTCATAGCGGCGATGAGGCGCTGGTCGATGCTTTTCGCGAGACACTGATCATTTCGCCCGACCCCGAGAGACGTCACGACTTTGACCGGCGGCTCGAAGAATATCGCGCCAGCCTGTTGACCTGCAAATGGACGTGCCACAGGCCGGCGATCACGCGCGATCACCAGACGGTGTCTGTCGAGGCGAATCTCGCCGTGCACGCCAGCGTCGAAGCCGTCATCGAAAACGGCGCTGACGGTGTCGGTCTGCTGCGCATCGAGGAGCTCTACTTCGGGCGTGAGCTGCCCTCCGAAGAAGAGCTTTTCAGCGAACTGCAACAGCTCGTCGCGCCTCTGCGTGAGAAACCGGTGACGATCCGCCTGCTGGACGTCGGTGGAGATAAGGCGATTTCGTCCCTGCGGCTTCCTTTCGAATCAAACCCGCTTCTCGGTCAACGCGGGGTGCGCCTGCTGCTCGCGTATCCGCAGCTTGCGCGCACGCAGCTTAGAACCTTGCTGCGGCTCTCTCAGGCCCAAGACATTCGTATCCTCGTGCCGATGGTCACCATCGAGCGTGACATGCGACAGATGCGCGAGCTGCTCGCGGCGGTCGCCCACGAAATGGGGATCGAAAAGCTTCCGCCTCTCGGCGCCATGATCGAAACGCCGGCCGCGGCCCTGACCGTCGGGCAAATCGCCAGGCACGCTGATTTTCTTTCCGTGGGCACAAACGATCTTACCCAGTACACTCTCGTCGCCGGCCGCGATAATGCCGCCGTGAGCGACTACTACGAGGAAACCCACCCCTCAATGATTCGGTTGCTCGGCATCATCATTGCCGAAGCTTCGGGGAAGCCGGTCACGATCTGCGGCGAGCTGGCGGGCCGAGAGGAAGTCATCCCAACGCTACTGGAACTCGGCTTCCGTGCGCTCAGTGTTTCCCCTCCGCTGATCCCGACAACCAAGGAGTTGATCAGATCGATTGATTCCAAAAGCTCGCGCGGCCAATGTTGATCGATCATTAGTGCTTTGCTGCATTACCTCTTCGAAAAGTCATTATTGATTTTTCCCCTTAAGTTGGACTTTTGGATCTTCGGATAAGCGCGACTCATGCTAGTCGCTAACTTCCGTAAGGCCGGTGTCAGGAAAGAGTTCTTGCGCCACACCAGACCGATGGTCCGAACCGCCTCGGCGTCAGCGAAACGGCGCACACGCAGGTTATGCATTCGTACCTCGTTCCGCACCGCGAGAGTCGGCAACAACGTCACTCCGACGCCGCCCGCGACCATGCTGATGACGGTGGCGAGACTCGTTCCTCGGAACTGATGCTGTTGCGCTTTGGCATGTAAGCAGAACTCCAGAGCCTGCTTGCCAAAGCAATGTTCGTCTTCGAGCACCATCACGGTTGCGCCGCGCAATTCGGCGGCTTTGGCGGGTGCGCCTTTCGCGACGAGCGGATTTCCCGCCGGCGCCACCAAGACAAATGGGTCTTTCGCGATTACCTCGCGCTCGACGTCGCCGATTTCCGCTTCCAGCGCCAGCAGAGCTGCATCGATAGCACCCGATTGAAGGGCGTGCACGAGCATATGGGTTTTATCTTCCACCCAAATCACCGTCAAATGCGGATAGGCCTTGCGCAGGGCCGATGCCAACTCAGGTAACCAATAAGGCGAAATTGTCGGAATGACGCCGATGCGTAGAGTGCCGGAGAACGGATCGATGCCACGCCGGGCTGTTTCTAGCAGTGCGTCGGCCGCGTGCAATACCACACGCGCGCTCTCGACGAAATCCCGGCCCGCCGCTGTCAAAGCAACACGATGGGCATCACGCTCGAATATTTTGATGGCCAACACACGCTCGAGCTCAGCAATTTGTAAGCTCAGCGACGGTTGAGACACATGACACTCATCAGCGGCGCGATTGAAGCTCAGCAAATCGGCAACCGCGACAATGTATTGAAGCTGCCGAAGGGAAAACGCATGAGGATTGAAATTCATAATAGGTGAAAGCTATCACAAAGATTTAAAAGATGTATTGGCAAACACTGTTCGCAGTTGTAGATTATTTCGGTATGGAAGCAGTAATCAGCGGTAACAGAGTACTTGCAATCTGCCATTAGTTGGCAGCAAGAAAGGAGAAAAACCATGGCTAACCAAGGCAGCGAAAGCGAGAACCCAGTAATCCCCTCGCCGACTCCCAAGCGGACTCGGCCCAGGACGAACAAGGACTGGTGGCCGGATCAGCTGGATCTCTCGATTCTCCACGCGCACACTCCCGGCGCCGATCCGATGGGCAAGGATTTCAACTACGCGGAGGAGTTCAAGAAACTTGACGTCGAAGCGCTGAAGCAGGACGTCATCAAGGTGATGACGACGTCGCAGGACTGGTGGCCGGCCGACTACGGCCACTACGGGCCGCTCTTCATCCGGATGGCGTGGCATGCCGCGGGCACGTACCGCATCGCCGACGGTCGGGGCGGTGGCGGCAGCGGCATGCAGCGCTTTGCTCCCCTCAACAGTTGGCCCGACAACGCGAACCTCGACAAGGCGCGCCGGTTGCTCTGGCCGATCAAGCAAAAGTACGGCAACAAGATCTCCTGGGCCGACCTGATCGTCTTCGCCGGCAACTGTGCTTATGAGTCGATGGGCTTCAAGACGTTCGGCTTCGGCTTTGGGCGCGAGGACCGCTGGGAACCCGACGAGATCTTCTGGGGCCCAGAAAGCAGCTGGTTTAGCGGCGGCGGGACGGGCGATGAGCGCCACGCCGGCGACGAGAAGATCCAGGGGCCTATCGGCGCCGATCACATGGGCCTGATCTACGTAAACCCGCAGGGGCCGGGCGGCAACCCCGATCCGGCCCTTTCGGCAAAGTTCATTCGAGAGACGTTCCGCCGCATGGCGATGAATGACGAGGAGACGCTTGCGCTCATCGTCGGCGGCCACACGGTCGGCAAGGCCCATGGTGCCGCCCCTGATGCCCAGTACGTCGGTCCCGAACCGGAAGGCGCCAGCCTGGAGGAGCAAGGCCTCGGCTGGAAGCAGAAGTTCGGCAGCGGAAAGGGCTCCGATACGATCACGAGCGGGCTCGAGGGCGCCTGGACCAATAACCCGACGAAGTGGGACAACGGGTTCCTCGAGAACCTCCACAAGTACGACTGGCAGCTGACGACGAGCCCCGCCGGTGCGAAGCAGTGGGCGCCCAAGAATCCCGAGGCCCAGGGCACCGTACCGGATGCTCACGATAAGTCGAAGCGGCACGCCCCTATGATGCTCACGACGGACCTTGCGTTGAAGGTGGATCCTACCTACGCGGCCGATCGCAAAGCGCTTCCACGAGAATCCGAACCAGCTTGCAGAAGCGTTCGCCAAGGCGTGGTACAAGCTGTTGCACCGCGACATGGGACCCGTCTCGCGCTACCTCGGCCCGTGGGTTCCGCCGCCGCAGCCGTGGCAGGACCCCGTCCCCGCGGTCGATCATGAACTGATCGGGGAGAAGGACATCGCCGACCTCAAGGGCAAGATCCTCGCGTCGGGGCTGTCCATCTCACAATTGGTCTCCACCGCCTGGGCATCTGCAGCGAGCTTCCGCGGCACCGACAAGCGCGGCGGCGCCAACGGGGCTCGGATCCGCCTCGCGCCCCAGAAGGACTGGAAAGTGAACAACCCGGCCGAACTGGCGAAGGCGCTGCAGACACTCGAGAAGATCCAGCAGGACTTCAACCGCTCACAGTCCGGCGGGAAGAAGAAGGTCTCGCTCGCCGACCTGATCGTTCTCGGCGGCGACGCTGCGATCGAGAAAGCCGCGAAGAACGCCGGACACGACGTGAAGATTCCCTTCAGCGCCGGGGCGCACGGACGCTTCGCAGGAGCAAACCGACGTGGAGTCGTTCGCCGTGCTCGAACCGACCTTCGACGGGTTCCGCAACTACGTCCAAGCCGGAGAAGAGCTGTCGCCGGAGACGCTGCTGGTGGAGCGGGCGTTCATGCTGAATTTGACCGCTCCCGAGATGACGGCGCTAGTCGGCGGCATGCGCGCCCTGAATGCTAACTCCGGGCAATCCAAGCACGGCGTCTTCACCAAGCGGCCTGGGACGTTGACCAATGACTTCTTCGTGAACCTGCTCGACATGAGCACGGAGTGGAAGCCATCCGGTTCGGATAAGAACGTGTACGAGGGTCGCGATCGCGCCACCGGCGCGGTGAAGTGGACCGGCACCGCCGTCGACCTCGTCTTCGGCTCGAACTCCCAGCTCCGAGCCCTCGCCGAGGTTTACGCACAAGAGGACTCGAAGGAGAAGTTCGTGCGTGACTTCGTGGCTGCGTGGGACAAGGTGATGAACAACGATCGCTTCGACCTTGGGCGGAACGGCGCGGGGGCGCGAGGGGCCAAGGCCCGCGCTTAGGTTCGTTACCAATACCGTTGCAGCAAGCGCGGGCTACCCTCTGCGGTTCGCCCGCGCTTTGCTGTTGACGGGGTGTGTGCCGAGTCACCAGGCTACGAGCACATTGTGATGGAGAGGCGCCGGCCTGGCCCGGGCTGAGGCAAAGCTTGCACCGGAAACCAGGCGGTCCCTTGCGGAAGATCTCGAGGCGTAGGATGTCCCATGGAGAAAAGCACCGGCAGAAAGACCAGGCAGCTTGAAGTTGTGTGGCACGAGGTTGCCGGCGACAACTCGCATCCCACGGCCGATCAGATCTACCAAAGGGTACGCAGGCATATCCCCAACATCAGTCTCGGTACGGTCTATAGTGATCTGCAGAAACTGGTGGCTGAAGGGAAACTCCAGGTGCTGACCCTGGGTCGGACGCAGCACTTCGATCCGCTGCTGGACTCGCACCAGCACTTCATTTGCGAGACCTGTGGACGGGTGTATGACATCTTAGTCGGTAAGGGCGAAGAGATCCTGCCCGCCTCCCTGCTCCAGGGTGGTTTCACCGTGACCTCCCATCGGTTGGCATTCTTCGGCGAGTGCAAGTCCTGTTCCGGCTAAAAGAAGGGCCAGTGGCTATGGTGGCTGCCCTGATAGCGGACGGGTTCCGCAACTACCTCCGAGCCGAACACCGAAAACCGGCGGAGGAGCTGCTGGTCGATCGGGCGCAATTGCTGACGCTGACTGCGCCTGAGATGACGGTTCTCATTGGCGGCATGCGTGCCCTGAATGCCAACGCCGGAGGGACGAAGCAAGGTGTCTTCACACAGCGCCCGGAGCCGCTGACCAACGACTTCTTCGTGAACCTGCTCGACATGGGCACGGAGTGGAAGCCGGTCTCGAAAGACGCTGACGTGTTCGAAGGGCACGATCGCAAGACGGGCAAAGTCAAGTGGACCGGCACCCGTGTCGATCTCGTCTTCGGTTCGAACTCCCAGCTCCGAGCCGTCGCCGAGTTTTACGCACAAGAGGACTCGAAGGAGAAGTTTGTGAAAGACTTCGTGGCTGCGTGGAACAAGGTGATGAACAACGATCGCTTTGACCTCGCGTGAATTTAGCATGTCCCCGAGGGTTCCGTAGCGTATTCTGAATTGCATATCGGATGATCAGGATGCGATAGAATCCGCACAAGTTAACGGAAGCAGTGAGCAACAAACGAGGGCGGTGTTTCAAAAATCTGAAACATCGCCCTTTTTTCTCTCACTCTGCTGGTCACAGAACCAGAGCCAGACGAGACTGATCTACAGAGCCGGCACCATCGAAATCGCCGGTTCGTTGTTCGCCGTGTTTCGGCGTTACACCACTACGACGGAGTCGTCGCTGCCGTGACTATTGGGCACGTACTTGTCGGCATTCCAGTCGTTTTCCCAACGCTGGCCATCGACAAAGTAGCGAAAGTGATATTCCTTGCTCGGTTCCAACGTGACGGTGGCCGTGAAAGTGCCGTTTTTCAGTCGCTTCATCGGGACGGTTTCTTTGCTCCACTCATTAAAGTCCCCCACGAGACTCACATTGGCCGCAGAACCGGCGGCTTCCTTTGGGAGAGAAAAGGTAACTTTACAGACGCGAGGTTTTTTCAAATATTGTTTTTTTAGACTCATCGTGTTTTTCGGATCCTCCAGAGTAATCCAAATGCGGGACGAGTGGCCTGCCACATGTCCTTTCTCGATTACAATAATGATAGAAAAACGAAACGTGATTCGCAAAGGTGCCAGATAAAAATCATTTGAAACGGAGACGGAGCAAAAACTCCGCGCACTTAGAGTTAGTAGAGTTAGGCAAGCTCGAGTCAGACACAGCAGTCAGCAGCGTTGATCGCGGACGGTGGTCCTGCATGCGCTTGAAATGCGCCGCGGTTATTGCATCTCCGCAAACTTTATTGAATCCTCAAGCTCAGTTCACGCTATGCTTTGATAAATAAAACCATCTCTCTGTCCTGATGATGCTGGGAGAATATGATCTCGCGTAACCACGGCTTTGTGAATCTCGCCGCATGCACGGTGATCTGTGTCGTTCTATGGATCGTATCCTCCGTTCCGTTCGTTGCCGCCCAGTCGAGTTGGCAAGCGGAGTGGGAAAAAACGCTGCGCGCCGCCGAAGCCGAGGGGCAGTTTACGCTGTATGGTTGCTGTTACGATTACGACCGCGTGTTGGAAGTATTCAGGAAAAAATACCCTAAGATCAAAGCGAACATCGTCGTTGCCGTCGCCGGCAATTCGCTGGCATCGCGCATCCTGGCCGAACGGCGCGGTGAAAAATATCTCGTGGACGTGGTGAGCTCCGGGGCCAACATGCTGCACGACGCGCTTTACAAGGCGCAGATTCTCGAACCGATCAAACCCGCGCTCATCCTTCCCGAAGTCTTGGATCAAACAAAATGGTATGAGGGCGAACACCGCTACATCGATCCGGACAAGCGCTACATTTTTGCCTTTGTCGCCAATTCTCTATCGGGCCAAGTCGCTTATAACTTGAAGCAGGCCAATCCCGGCGAGTTCAAATCCTACTGGGATCTATTGCAGCCCAAGTGGAAAGGGAAAACGGTGTCGCTCGACCCGACGGCCTTCGGCATGGGAGCGACGCTGCAGTTTTTCTACTATCATCCTGACCTCGGCCCGCCATTTATCAAAAAACTCTATGGCGACACGCAGATCACCGTGAGCCGTGATCCGCGCCAAATGACCGACTGGCTTGCCGCGGGCAAATTCTCTCTATGTATTCGCTGCAACGCGGGCAGCGAAGTAGGCAAGGCAGTGCAGCAAAAGCTGCCGATCGGTTACCTCGACGCCGAAGATTGGAAGGAGGGCGGCAGCAGCAGTGCCGCCGGCGGCACGCTCGGCATCCCGACGCGCGCACCCCACCCCAATGCGGCGAAGCTTTTCGTCAACTGGCTGCTGTCCCGGGAAGGGCAGCTTGCGTTGCAGAAATTCGGCCGGCCCGACGCGCACAATTCGCGCCGCATCGATATTCCAAAAGACGAAGTCGATCCCTACAACCGCCTGGAAGAAGGCAAGAAATATTTCGATCTGGCCAGACCGGAGTACCAAGACCTGACGCCGATATTCAAGTTGGTCAAAGAGGTTCTGCCGCAAAAGTGAAAACCGCCTCAGCAACTGCCGTGCTCGTGTTCGTGGTTCGCCCAAACGGAAGAGCATCTCGGCAAAACGCGTTCATTTGTCACCCATTGCCGGTCATCCTTTAGAATCAGGTGTCTGTCATCTCATAAGGGAGGTCGCGTAATCAGCGGATGGCCTATCGCGTAGTGCATCAAGAGTTCTAGCGCGATAAGCGTCAAAGACTTCGCTGCCAAGCCGGGGCACGCGGGCGGGACTGTCGTCCAACCAGTTTGCGAGCGCATACAGCGCACCCGCCGCGCCACCGCCGAAGGCAAGACCTTCGCATATTCGCATACTTCATCTGCAAGTTTTGCGAATTGCGCGCTGAAATACCGGAGCTACAATTCAATCCAGAAGAACCGACACACCACAAGGACGAGATCATTATGGAGTGCTCCACTACCAAGGAGGCGAGCCATGCGTGAACGCATCAAGGGCAAGACGCTGGTCGCCAGGGACGAGGGTGACGACGCCAACGGCGTCATCATCAAGCTTTACGGCGAGGAGACGAACGGGGTCATCTCGATCATCGAGCAGCCGTTCGAGCCGGGTCTTCTCCTACCGCCACACGTGCACGAGAACGATGTCTGGCTCTACGTGCTCGAGGGGGAGATGCACGCTCGGGTCGGCGAGGAGGTCGTCAAGGCGACACCCGGTAGCTGGGTGCTGAAGCCTCGCCGGATCCCACACACCATGTGGAACGCGGGGCCCGAGCCCGCACGCATCATCGAGCTGTACACGCCAGGTGGGTTCGAGCTCTTCTTCAAGGACTTCGGAGAGCGGTTGCGCCAAGGGCCGATCGGGCTCGACGAACTGAATCGCCTTGGCGAGCCGCACGGCATCCGTTTCTTCGACGACTGGATTCCCGACCTCAAAGCGGCCTACAACCTGCGCCTCATCGGCGAGTAACTCCGAGCGGCGAAAAAAAACAATTGAGTTTTTAGTTTTGTGCCACCGGCCCGCCGAGCCCGCGATCCAGTAGCCATCTGACATTTCTATAAATCCTTGAGAAACTGACGTGCAACCCGCTGCTGGCCCTCGCGCCGTCGCGCCTTCGACCACTTCACGGCGATCGTCGGCGCCGTGAAGGTCATGTTGATTTCGAGAACACCCGGTAAACCGCCTGGGCTCCTTCCAACAGACGGTGATCCTGGTTTCGGTGACCGATGAGCTGAATGCCGACTGGCAGACCGGACGGTCCGGTAAACACCGGCAGCGTGACGCAAGGAGTATAGGTCCACGTCGAGAGGATATTGAACGAAGTATCGCCCGTACTGGTCAGTCCTGCCGGAGCCTCTCCGAGAGCGCTGGGCGTGAGCAGGAGATCGATATCCTTCATAGCGTCGGCGAGATGTCTGCGGCACTGATCCAGCACGGCTTCGGCCTCTCGGTATTGGTCGTAGGAGACATTGAGCCAGCCGGCGAAGTTTGTCGCGCTGGAACTCGCTCAAAAGATTCCAGTGATTCATCCGTTCCCAGGTGAGGCCACGGGAGAACTCGTAATCATTGATGCGCCGGCCCATGGCCTCGAACTGTTCGAACGGCTTGCCGAGAGCGAAATCGGCGACCTTCGCTCCGGCCTTCGCCAGCGCGCTTGCGGCCTCTTCGAGCAAGGTTTTCGTGTAATCCTCCGCGCGGTCCCAGAACATGGAGCGGCAAAAGCCGATCTTGAGCTCATTCACTGGAATGGCGGCCAGAGGTTTCGGTGCGAATCCTGTGACCGCGGCGCGAAACAGAGCGAGATCTTCGACAGCGCGAGCGAAAAGCCCCACGGTGTCGAAGGACGCGGTATTCTGCTTCACGCCCTGCGTGCTCACTTCGCCGAAGCTCGGTTTGTAGCCGACGCAGCCGCAGAACGCTGCCGGACGAATCACCGATCCGACCGTCTGGGTGCCGAAGGCCAGCGGCACCATCGAATCACCGACCGCGGCGGCAGAGCCGCTGGAGGAACCGCCGGGCGTATGCGCGGGGTTGTGCGGATTCGTCGTGTTTCCCAATGGAGATCGACTGGCAAACTCGGTCGTCACCGTCTTGCCCAATAGCACCCCGCCGGCCGCGCGGCTCAGTGCCACGCACGCGGCGTCCGCCGTGGGACGGTTGCCTTTGTAGATGGGAGATCCGTACTCCGTGGGCAAGTCGGCCGTGTCCATGATGTCCTTGGCGGCGAATGGAACTCCGTGAATCGGACCGCGGCTCGCGCTCCGGTCGCATTCCCGCGCCTGCGCCAGGGCAAAATCGCGGTCCAAATGGACCCATGCTTTGACTTCTGATTCCCGTGAATCGATCCGCTCGAGACAGGAGCGTACCAAGGCTTCGGATGTGAGTTTGCCTTCGCGAATGCGCGCCGCAGCTTCACTCGCCGATAACCGGAATAAATCTGCCATGTGATTCTCCTTGAAAGTGTTAAGACGAATTCAACTCCGCGCTGAAATTGATGTCCTTGACGCAGTCAGCATAGAAAGCGCGCGTTCGGAGACCTGTCGATCACAATTCGCGCTCAAGAAAGCGTAGCAGCACAGGGGCGACCGTAGCGTTGGGCTCTTCATCGACCCGCTTGCGCGCGGGATTGTCGTCCGCGAGTGTAAACCAGTGATGGCCGGAGCCGGGAATTAACATCGCTTCGACTTTGGCGTCCTTATCGCGCAGCGCGCCAATCAGCCGGTCCGATTGGTTGTGGTGAACGATCGTGTCTTGGTCGCCGTGAATGATCAGATAGCTGGCAGTTGGAGCACCCGGCAAGTTCTGCAGCCGGTGCACCGGTGAGAAGCTTTCGTAATCCGCTTTCGCTTCCGGGTAAGATTTGCTCATGAGCCTTTTCACCGGATCGTCGGTGCGTTTCGGCGGTTGCGTTACGCGCCACCAATCCGGGAGATCATAAATGCCGTAGACTCCCACCATGGCACGAATATGTTTGGCCGTCGTTTCATCCAGAGAAAGCATTGCCGCCATGTGGCCGCCGACCGAATCGCCGATGGTGCCGAGGCGCGCCAGGTCGACGTTCAGCGATGATGCGTTTGCGACCAGCCAATTTAATGCTCGGCAGATATTTTTCCACACGCCGGGCCACGCGGGACTGACTTGGCTCGACAGCCGGTAGTCCACCGCGACGACAGCGTAGCCGCGCTCTGCCAGCCATGGTCCCCAACTTTTGTACTGTCCTTTAGAGCCGCGCAGCCGAGCGCCGCCGTGCAAACAAAGAAGTGCCGGATGCATCTCGGCGCTCGTCGGCAGATACACGTCGACGCAAAGGTCTCCGGCCGGTCCGCCGCCATAGGGTAGATCGAGACGAATTTCGACGCTGGAACTTTTGCTGTCGCTCATACTCTGGAAATTCATTGCTGTAGCGCTAACACCGTAAACAGTTCGTTGCAATCGGTATCGACGAAGCGAAGTTACGGAAATCGTAACCGTGATAGAAAAGATCATTCGCCAAACAACTACAATAATGCGATACGAAGGCCTGATACCATGCACCATATCTGGAGGAGACCTTCATGATCGCGAACGATATCCTGCTTGACGCGTTTACACGCGTGCACGAGTCGCTGCACCGCACGTTGGGCGACGTTGCCCCAGAGGAACTGGTCGAAGAGCCGCATCCGTCGATCGGCTGGCTCGCCTGGCGCATCAGTCGAGTCATGGACGCCAATGTCGCCCGGCTTTCTTTCGGCGAGCAGCTGTGGATCGGCGAAGGATGGGCTGCCCGGTTCACCATGCACCCCGAACCGGCGGATTATGGGCGATCGGCCCAGACACAAGCGCGAACAAGTCAACTCTTTCCGCGCTTCCGCGCAGCAACTCCTCGACTACCACGATAGAACGTATGAGCGGATGAAAATCTACCTAATCTCGTTATCCGACGACGAGCTCGCGCGAGAGCTCGACGAACCGCAATATGATCCGCGGCCAACGGTAGCTGTGCGCTTGGTCAAGCGTGTTGGTTAATGCCATGACCAACGAGGGGCAGATCAGTTATCTGAAAGCCTACCACCGCCTCGGCGGCTGGTTCCCGCGCGAGGCCAAAGATCCAGCAAGCGTCCGCTAAAAGGCCGCGGAAGATTTATAACCAACATGACATCAACCATTGAGGAGAATCTTCATGCGCCAGATTTCTTTCGGCCTGCCTGCTTCTGCTGCTCGTGGGCTGCGGCGATAAAGCAAAGGATTTATACGATACCGCGCAGTTCAAAGAGAAGCAGTTCAACAAGCCGCACGCCACAAAACTTTATCGGCAGATCGTCGAAGAATATTCCAGCTCGCCTTACGCGAATCAGGCGAAGACTCGTTTGGCCGAGTTGGAAAAAGCGCGTTAGATACTCATCAAGAAAACCGCGGTTGAAGCTGGGCGCTCTACGCGACGGCGCGGCATCTTTTTTTTTTTTTTTTTTTTTTTTTTTTTTTTTTTTTTTTTTTTTTTTTTTTTAAAAAAAAAAAAAAAAAAAAAAAAAAAAATATATGTCAAAAATGGACTTGACCCTTGTTCCCATATGCGCGTTTATATGGCTTGGATTTGAGGAGACGCTCATGGGAACAAAATATCCGCTCCTAATAATAGTTGCCGCTATTCTTTTGTCGCCGGAGATCTTTCCGGTTCAGGGTTTTTCCCAAGCGGTTTTTTATCAAGGCAAAACGCTGAAGATTATCAACAACGATCCGGGCGGCGTTGTCGGCTTGCGGGTAGGAAGAACCCGTTATTGAAATAAATTCAAATGTGTCCTAGGAATGCAATTATTGTTACTGAAAGTATGGAAGGCGGCGGCGGCCGCAAGGCGGCCGATTACCGTATTTCAAAACGCCAAGCCCGACGGTCTGGCCGGATCGGAGCGCTCGCGCAGTTCGATCGTCGGCTTGCGAGTAAGTCGCGAGACCGGCGTCATCGTCGATATCGACGAATTCATCCTTCTCGGCACC
>CAVWLW010000067.1:0-109420 GCA_963755715.1 uncultured delta proteobacterium | reverse complement strand
CCGTGTTATCTGCTTGGTTCGCGAGTTTGCGTATTTCTGCATTTTTCCAACTCGGCTCATCGTCTTTCTGCCGAAAATAGGCGAGCGCGGCGAGCGAACCCAACGGCGTGACGATGGCTTCTTCCATCTCCCAGGGCAGGGAAAAATTGGCGTCGCCGTGCAGGTCTTCGTGCAGAACCACCATCACCCGGCGGATGACCGGCTCAGCGGCAAAGCCAAGGGTCGCCACCGAACGGGAATCAGCGAACTCGTTCCCCTGCCGGTAGTACACGCTGTAGCCGTCGACGCGATAAACCTGCTCGATTCGAAGCCGCTCTTTCTCCGTGCGGAAACCGATCGCCAAACGAATATCCAGGGGCGCGCGTAACGCAAGCGTGCCGGCGCGTTGCAGCCAAAGCCACAACATCGACAGCGCCGGCCCCTCTTCGGTCGTGCGGCTGAGCGCCGGTGTCGGCTCGATGCCAATAGTCTTGCCGAAGGCTTTGACTTCATTGATCATGTCTGACGTGTTTCTTAACCGGTCTGGAGCACCCGTGTCGACGGGTCGGATTGTCGCGCAAGACGAAAAAAACAGGAGGGCTGAGATGGTAACGCTGATTCCCGCCTTAGCTCTCAGCGCGACTTCCTGCCTGAACTTGAATCCAAGCACTCGTGCTGTTGATCTGAAAGGACTGATCACTTCGAAAATAGTGTCGCCAGGACCGCTTTGTGCGCCGTCGGATCCACCTCAAAGAACAGCTTCGTCTCAGCCTCGGCGAATGGCCGCTCGTTTTGCGAACGGAACAACTTGATGGGACCGTCGACCGGCGGGTAATAAGTCCGAAACATGCAAAAACGGTTACGCTGATGCGCGAATGTAAGCTCCATGATGATTCCTCGATTCGAAGTGGAAACTTTTTTTAGCACACGGCGACAACGTGTGCCAACAATCCGAGTTGACGCCTCGGATGAATTTGCCTAGATTGTAATTTCGATGAGAGTCGGACTGGACATCGATGGTGTGCTCGCGGACTTCATCACGCCTTTTTTGCGGCTGCTCGAAAGCAGAACCGGTAGCGATCCGATCGATCCGGCCTCGATAACCGATCCCAATTTCATGCAGCATCCGTTTTTGACCCGAGAAATTATTTTCGAATGCATGGAAACGGCATCCTATGATCCCGATTTCTGGCGCGCTATGGCACCGCTCCCCGCACCGGCACAGTGGCAAGCGCTCGACCAAATGGCCCGCGACCACGAAATCGTCTTTATCACCCATCGCTGGGTGCGCGACACCTATGACATTAACCAGGTCACCTGCGAGTGGTTACGCCGCCACGGCTTCACCGATCCCGTCGTTCACTTCACCCAGGAAAGAAAATCGACGCTAGTCGAGAAGTTGAAAATAGAGCTCTTCGTCGACGATCGCCACGAGAATTGCGAAGATGTCGCCGTCCAAACCGAGGCTTTAGTTTTCATGCCCCATCGGCCGTACAATCAAGCTTTCGAACATCCGAAGGTGCGTCGGATTCGCGAGCTCGACGAAGTTTTCGCCTATCTGACAAAATAGCGATCGAGCAAGACTTAACGATGGGCAGCATCGATAACCAAATCGCCATCGTCACCGGAGGCGGGGGCGGCATCGGCGGCGCGATTGCTCAGCGCTTCGCTCGTGAAGGCGCGAAGCTGGCGATTGTCGATATCGACACCGAAGCAGCCGAGAGCCGAGCAAGACAACTCGCCGCTGAAGGCGCCGATACGATAGCGCTCGTCGCCGATGTCACCAACAAACAATCGGTCACCGACATGGTCCAAGCGACGCTCGACCGATGGAAGCGTATCGATATCCTCGTCAATGTCGCCGGCGGCGCGGACCGAAAGCCCGTAATCGACATGACCGCGGCGGATTGGGACCACATCGTCGATATGAATTTGAAATCGGTTTTTCTTTGTTCTCAAGCAGTTCTACCCACAATGCTCAAGCAACACTACGGCAAGATCGTCAACATTTCATCGATTTACGGCTTCACGGGTAACGCGACCCGCTCCAGCTACGCCGCCGCCAAAGCCGGCGTTGCGGCTTTCACCAAGTCTCTGGCGCTCGAACACGCCCGCGACGGCCTGAATATTAATGCGATCGCTCCCGGCCGGATCGAAACACCGCGCGTGCGCGGCCACTACAACGACGAAGCTTGGGCCGCCGCCGTAGCGCAAATTCCCGTGGGCCGAACTGGAACACCCGACGAAATCGCAAGCGCCGCGCTCTTCCTCGTTACCGACGAAAATAAGTACATCACGGGACAAACCATCCACGTGAACGGCGCCTGGTTAAATTATTGACCGGATACATTTTCCGATCCTCAAACGATTTGAACGACTGGAACGTTTTGAACGAAAAGTTCGACCTAAAGTAAGCGTTAAGCGAAGCTAAACATATCCGCGATACATAAAATTCCAGGGGAGGTTAGAAGAGATGTACGGTTGGCGAGCAAAAATCGGTCATGTCGCCCCGTCGCGCGGCGATACTTTGGTTTATGAATTTTATCAGATGTTGCCCCAAGGTTTTATGATTCTGAACAGCACGGGAACGATCCGACAGTTGGTCGACGCCGACTTCGAGCGCCAATTGCAGCGCATCGAAGAAGCCGCTGCTGATTTGGTCGACAACAAGTGCGATTCGATCATCATCGGCGGCTCGCCGCTCTTTACCAAGCTCGGTCACGGCAGCGATATCGAGATGGGCAAAAAGCTCACGGCGAAATTCGGCGTGCCGGTTGCTCCGGGCATCACCGGGGAGATCGAAGCGCTTAAATCGCTCAATATAAAAAAGCTCGTGGTCGCCACGCCGCACGAAGACACGCTCAACGAGCGCATGAAAGCCTTTCTCGAAGCTTCGGGTTTTAACGTGCTGAAAATCCAAGGCTATGGTGTGCGGAAGAATGCCGATTTAACCGACATGGATGTGCACGCGGCCTATAAGATCGCCAAGCGGCTCTACGAGCAGGCGCCGGAAGCCGACGGCGTCTTCGTCCCCTGCCCGCGCTGGCCGACGATCACAGACGTCGATCTGCTTGAACGAGAAATCGGCAAGCCGGTGATCACAAGTTGTCAGGCGTATATTTGGCACGCGCTGAAGATGGCCAAAGTGAAACAGGAAGTGACGGGCTTCGGCAGCTTGATGGCTTCGCTGGCAAATTGACTCAGTCGCTCAAGCGACTGAGTCCATCCTGAGCGCCAGCGAACGGAATCTACGAAACACGCCGCGATATTCGCGCAGTGAATCGCTGACAGCTATTTTTTGCTGCCGAAGACTTCCTTCAAAAGATCAGTGGCGCGCGCCGCGGGATTCGTTCTGATCTTTTTCTCCTCTTGGCCGACGACAAAAAAGATTCCGTCGGTGGCTTTTTCAGTTACATACTGGTTGGTATCGAAAGCGATATTTTTCGAAAACGGCACGTCCTTATACTTGCCGATCAGGTCGTTGTACTGCCGATTGACCCCGACCTGATCCATGACTTCTTTCACGGACGGCAGGAAGGCCGTTTGAAGTTTCTTGGAAGTCTTTGATTTGAAATAATCGGTGGCCGCCGTGTCGTTGCCGTTGAGTATTTTGCGCGCGTCGTCGAAGCTCATCTCGCCGATGGCGGCACAGAAAATATCTTTGGCAAAAGGCACCGCCTTTTCTGCGGCGCGATTCATGCCGACGATGAACTCATCGATCTGCGGACCGTAGCCGACCATCCGGAGCGGCTTCTCGATGGTTTGCAGCGATTTCGGCATCAAGATTTTGATTGCCTGGTTCATCAGAAAACCGTCCGTCGTCCCGGTTTGGACCACGGCGTTTTCGGTGCCGACCTTCAACGCCTCTTGCAAACCGGAGCCGATTTTCGCGTCGCTCAAACCGCTGCCCGAATTGGCGAGATTACCCAACCCCTTTAACATTTTATCGAACTGCGCCCATGCTGGCGCGCTCGCCAAGAAAAAAAACAATAGGGTGGCCGAGGCTCTAATCATGATCTCCTCCCGAGTTAAGTCTCCAAGAATCGAAAGCCTAGCTATCGAGGCGCTTGGCGGCGGGTAGCATGGTGTGAAGCTGCAGAAAGTGCGCGGATGACTTCCGCATCAAAGAATTTCTTTGGCTCGCGTCGGTGGAGTCGGTCCTCCGCCCAGGTGAAAATCATTGAGCGCTGCGGCGAACATGGCGTCGACTAAAAGATTCATGATCTCCTGCTGCGACTGTCGGGGCGAGAGTCGGAAAGCGGTCCGCAGCGGTTGGATCGCATCGCGCCAGCGGCTTTGGCTGATGTAAGCGCGACCGAGATATAAGTAAGCTTCGGCGAACTCCGGATCCCTCCGAGTAGCGTCCTCAAAATGTTCGACCGATTCGGCAAACCTTCCTTGATTGAAAAGCGACAAGCCGCGATTGAAGCTGTCGTAACCCGGACCGAAACGGCCAAGCGTGGCGCACGCGCTCGTCAACGTCACGACGAGGGCTAAAAAGATCATGGCGCATCTATTTTTCATGATATGACGCCCTCCCTCATCGTCGATTAGACGGGCGCAAACGCCGAATGTGAATCGCCGCCGGCAACTATTTGTCGAACGCCGATTTTAGCATCGGCTCGAGCTCGCCGCGCTCGTGCAGCTCATGCACGATATCGCAGCCACCGACGAACTTGCCGTCGATATAGATCTGCGGAATGGTCGGCCAGTTGGAGTAGCGCTTGATGCCGTCTCGCACCAAGGGATCGGCGAGCACATCTTCGGTGGCAAACGGCACGCCGTAGGATCGGAGTATCTCGACCGTGTGCGCCGAAAAGCCGCATTGCGGAAAATCCGGCGTCCCCTTCATGTACAACATGACTTTATTGTTTTTTACTTTCTCTTCGATTTTGCTAAGGACTTCATCCGCCATAAAATGTTCTCCTTTTTGTGCGCACGTCACGAGCCGAGTTTTTCCCACTGGGCCGGGCTATAGGTTTTTAACGACAAGGCATGGATCCTCTGGTCGCTCAAAGGTTGTTTCAGCGCTTCGTTCACCAGGCGATGCTGCTCGATGAGGCCCTTGCCTTCGAATGCCGGCGACACGATGATCAGTTGCCAATGATCGCCGCCGCCCGTGAGGTCCTGGGTTTCGACTAACGAGACCGGCAGCGCGGCCCCAAGGGTTTCCTTTATTTCTTCTGAAGTAATCATGCTGAAAAATGTTACCGGTTCAGAGTCGCGCTTGCAACTCGCGGCCCAGGCCGCACCGGCCGATCAACCGACCGGTCCTTCGAAGTCGGGCCGGACAGTGCGCAGCATGGCGCGCAAGTCCATTCTCAGCTCATCGAGCGTCGGACGGCCCAAATACCAATAGCCGCAATAAAGATTGTGGATTTTGAGGTCCGGCAACAGGGAAAAAGTATAAGGCATGGCCGTGACGCCCCGGCTCTTGGAGGTTTCAGTCATGTCGAGCATTTTGACGACTGTGCGCTCATGATCGCTCAAAAATGGAAAACTGGCCCGGAGCCCGGTGCGAAACGCGTCGTTCACCACCGGCGAATCCACGCTCACGACCGCGAGCTTGCAGTAGTTGATCGCTAGCTCCTCTTGAAGTTCGACATAGTGGTGCAACTGCACCTGGCATTTGCCTCACCAGTAGCCACGATAGAAAGAAAGAATAAATGGAAACTTGCCCACCAGCTCGGAAAGCTTGACTTGTTGACCGTCTTGGTCTGGCAATTCGATATCGGGAAAATGCTGGCCGATTTTTAGATTCATAGCCGTTCGTCTCCTCTGGATTTATCAACGCGCGAAAGTCACGGGTAGCGCTTCGCCATCTCGGTAAAGAAGCCTTCCTTTTCCAACTGCTGCAGCAAAGAAAGATCGACGAACTGCTCCGGCTTGGCGCTCTTGGCGTTGGGCATTTTGGCCGCGACCTCGTCGAGCAAGAATTGAATGCCTTTGAGCGTCGGATAGGGCTTTTTGGCCACGCTTTTGACAAAAGCGGTATAGGTCGCGTCGAGCACTTCCGGATCTGACAAGCGCAAATATTTGGCGACGATTTTGCGCGTCTCGTCGCGATTGCGGTGAATGTAATAAATGGCCTCGACGTAACTCTTTAGCGCGCTCAAAACGGTTTCCCGCTGGCTTTTGATAAACGACCGCGCAGTCGCCAATCCGTTGCCTTGAACTTCGATGCCAAGATCAAGCATATCATAAACTTCGACCAAACCCTGCTTACGTGCGCGCGGCAGCTCGGATGGTGTGAGCAGGGTGGCATCGATTCGACCGCCTTCGACCGCGCTCAACCGGTCACTCGTCGGGCCGGCCACTACCAGTGACACGTCCTTATTGGGCTCCAGGTTGAATTTCTTAAACAGGATCAGCGCCGCGTTGTGCGACGCCGAACCAAAGCCGCTCACACCGAGCCGTTTGCCCTTCAGTTCCTCGATCTTATTGATGCCGGCCCGAGCCACCACGGAATAGTTGTAAGCGTTTTCGGACGAGGCGATCAAGACGATGTCGTGCCCTTGCAACCCCGCCTGCACGACCGTGCCGATATTGACGATCGGCGGATCACCGGCGACCAGCGCTTGGGTCGCCATCTGCCCGCCGCGAAAGAACACAATCTCAGCGTCAAGGCCGTACTTGCGAAATAAACCGGCGTCCTTGGCCACCCAGATGTGAATCTGATTGTAAGAGATCGCCGGGTAACCAATTTTGATCTTTTTAGCTTCTTGGGCGCCGGCGGATGAGAAACAGAAAAACGCGGAAAGAAAAAGCGCGGCAATCTTGATCATGGGCGAAACGAGAACGGCTCTCTTCACATCGGGGTTTCTTCGGGGTGAGAAAACCGCGGTCAATAGGCCTTGGCTGACGGCTCGGATAGGTCGCTACTATCCTCGATACCGATCTTTAACTCCAGCGCTTGGACACGTTTTTCGAGCCGTCTGACCTGCGCTTGAGATTGTCCAAGTTGCCGTTCGACGATGGTGACTACCGAGGCGGTGTCCCCCCACCATGAGTAACCAGCGAGAACCCCCACCACTACCGATCCGACACCCGCGATGAGCCAGTAGAATCGGCTGTTGCGATGCGATCGTTTGACCCAAGGCATATCGATAGACCTTCTATATTACCTGCAAGCCCTCGTCAAATGTCACGCCCGACCCAGTCCCGGGCATCCAATGACTGGCCCGACACCGCTGCCGAGGCCTCCGACGCCAGGTATAAAAATATTCCGATAATCTCCTCCGGCTTTGGCAGTGTTAGCGGGTCTTCTTGCGGATACGCGTGAGCCCGCATCGCAGTTCGAGTCGCCGCCGGATTGACGGCATTGACCCTTATCCCCGAGTCTTTGACTTCGTCCGCAAGCACTTGCGTGAGACATTCCAGCCCGGCTTTTGACACCGCGTAGGCGCCCCAGCGCGCCTTGCCTTTACGACCGACGCCGGAAGTTACGTTGATAATCGAGCCGGACCGCTTTGCCAACATGAGCGGCAAAACCTCCCGGCATAAAAAGAAAACTCCGGAGAGATTTATCCTCAGCACTTCTTGCCACGCCGGGTCCGGATACTCGGCAATCGTCACCCGCGGTCCTACGATGCTCGCGTTGTTCACGAGCACGTCGATGGTGCCGAAACGGCGAGTCGCGCTGCGCACCACGCGCTTCACGTCCTCGACGGAACCGACGTCGGCCGTCTCGCCGTCGACTGCTCCTCCGCTCGCTTGCAGCTCGCGCACGGCGGTACCGACATCATCCTGATTGCGCCCGCAGATATACACGCGAGCCCCCGCTCGAGCGTAAGCCGCTGCAATCGCTCGGCCGATGCCGCGGCTGCCGCCGGTCACCAACGCGACTTTTCCGTCCAATCTATTGGCGCCGCTGCTTGCCATCGATGCAACGCTATACCATAGTCAAAACAGTCATGAAATCACTGAAGAGTCACCAACGATTGCTGATTTTCCTATTGTCGGTCCTGGCGCTCACCTGCGTGATCAGTCCCTGGATGGCGCTGGGCGCGGATTGGGTGGCCGCGCGTTGGCCGTCGCTGATATCCGAGCGCGTTCCGTTCTCGCGTGTTTTTAATCGCGCCTTCATGATCGCGGGAATCATCGTGGGTCTTTGCGCGCGCCGTTACATCTTCCCGGCGCACGTAAAAGCGCTGCTGACAGTCGGCCTGGCGCGGGGTTGGCGAAACTTGCTAACCGGCTGGCTTCTGGCTATCGGTTCGACGGCGCTCCTGGTCGCGCTGATGACCGCGGGTGATATCTTCACGCCGTTTTTTCGTTTGACCCTGGAAGAGTCGTTGTCGCGTTGCGCGAGCGCCCTATTGGCGGGAGTATTCACCGCCTTTCTCGAAGAAGTTTTTTTTCGCGGCATTCTCTTTCTCGGCCTGCGCGAGCAAGGACATCCGCTCCGCGCCTACGTCTTGGCCAATCTTTTTTATTCCGTACTGCACTTCGTAAAACCGGGTGAAAGCTATTTCCTCAACGGCGTCGATCCGCTCGCCGGGTTTCGCCATCTGGCCGCCACCTTCGAGCCTTTCCTCGATCCTCTGCCTATTTTGGCCGGCATTTTCGGTCTCTTTTTGATTGGCGTGGTATTGAGTTACGCGCTCGTGCGCACCGGCAACTTGTACCTCTCCATCGGCCTGCACGCCGGCTGGATCTTCGGTCTGAAGGTGATGCGCGTCTTCGGTGATTTCACGCGCCAAGATCTGGGTTGGCTCTTCGGTTCCACCGATCCCAAGATCGTTAGCGGCGTTGTCACTTGGATCGGCATCGCACTGGTGGGACTCGCGGTTTACCATCTCACCCGGGACCGCTCGGGCCTCGCAACCGATCGGCCTCCCGTAACAGCGGTTTGATCTTTGCGGCACGCGATGGTGGCGATCTCAGGAGTGAAGCTCGGCTTGTTCACCGACGAGTACGGCTCGATCTTTGAAGAGACGGCGCAGCAGTTTGGCGCACTCTACGTGGCGCAGGCACCGCAAGCAGCGATCAAGCTGATGAGCAGACAAAACCAAAATCCGCGCAAACGCCCACGCAGAAACTAACGGATCGTTCTTAGGATCTCATCCGAAAATTGGGACACAAAGCGAAAAAATCCCAAACGTTCAGTGTGGATATTTCGTGAGGGATTTTTCTGACACCGTCAGGTATTTGGCTGACAATCGAATACCGTGAACAACCAAATTTATGCATCGGAGTGATATTCAGCCGTGGCATAAGCCTTGCTCCTTTTCCAGAACGGGTAGTAAAAATTTTAGAGAAGGAGGCTCAGAATGAGAAAGAGTAAACTGATTTCGAGAGCGATGTTCATTGGAGGTACGGTAGCGTTGTTGGCGGGTCCGGCATGGTCGCAGGAAGCTGTGGGCGAACGTCATCAGCCGGATAAGACTTTAACGAGGCCCGGTGGAAGCAAGAATATTCCGGGAATGCAACAGGGCACCGTCGAATTGTCGAAGGACGATATGAGAAAGGTTGAAGAGGCTTTAAAAGCCAAGGGATACGACCCGGGAAAGATTGACGGTGTCGTTGATGACGCGAACCGAGCCGCTATCCGCTCCTTCCAAAAGGACAAAACTCTTCCGATCACGGGAACTGTCGATAGCCGGACTGCCCAAGAGCTTGGCGTGAGCATAGCAAAAGCGTCAGATCGTGCAGGTACCAAGGGAACTCCAAAAAGCGAGGGGCATAGCCAAGGGCGAGATACAGACGACACTGTGCCGCAAAAATAAAAATGCCAAATAAGTCTACATCGGAATTCCTGTCACGAAACTAGCAAATTGTTGATGAAGCCGGTCCGAAGGCCAGTTTGGTTCTTCGGACCGGCTCTTGCGCGTTGTCCCGCGAATTTTAACCCTCGGGATGATCACGGATCTAGCGAGAGTGTAAAGTTGTCCGAACCGCTCCGCGCCGACGTGCGCTTACTTGAAACATGATCCACGCCAAGCGACCGTTCGAAGCTTACAGCGGTACATTACGGCCGGGCTCGCGTAGCATCGAGGACAGAGCTCCGGACTAGATATTTGTCCTACCAATCCTGCGTTGCCTCAAGCGCAACGCGTTTTGGCGCACTCTTCGAAGTTTCTTGGAGTCGGCGGTTCTTTTCTTTCATTCGGTGCAAAGCGAATTGAATGGTTGGTTAAACCGTCTGGAACTTGAGCTTGCAGCGCTCTTAAATGCTCGAGTGCTAGGACGTGAAACGCTCGTGTGCTCACGCGATTTATTTACCGCAAACAACCGAATGCTGTGTCGATCCATTCGGCGGCGCGGTCGTGGCGTCGCATGGGAAGGCATAACATCGAACCCATGTTAAATCGCTTTCCCATGAAATCACGCGATCGCAGTTACACTTGATACTTAGCGGGGATTTGGTTTCCTCTACGGGCTTCACGTGTTTTCGCCTGCATCGTGGGCATCTTAGCGTGATCGTGCCGGCGCTGAAGTCATGTCTGCGTTTACCATGATGTGCCCTTCAGTGGAGGATCTATCAAAAACCGGTATAGATAAACTCTAACGCAAAAATGGATCAATCTACCCCTCAAGAATTCTTTTGTGTGGGTTGGAAGCTGCTCTTTGCATCCGTGACATGATGAGTACTCCGTCTTTAAATATGGCAACCCGCGGCGTACGCAAACCGGGAGATCGTAATGCTTGAGGCAGTTCCTGGAGTTGAGCACAAACACCCTCGCAGCAGAGCAACGGCTGCGGAATAGCGTCCCGCCGAATGATCAAGGAAACATCCCACCGTCCGTGGCCGATCCCACAGGCGCGCTGGGTTTTATCCATGCGCTGGCACGATCTGCTGTTCCTCCATTGGCCCGTTCACCCGGAGGTCATCCGAGCGTTGATACCGAGCGTTCTTGAACTGGACGTCTTCGATGGCTGGTGCTGGATTGGCGTTGTGCCGTTTCGTATGAGCGGCGTGCGGCCGCGCTATATGCCGACACCTCTGGCTTTTCCAGAGCTCAACGTACGGACTTACGTAAAGATGCCCGGACGAAGCGGTGTTTGGTTTTTCAGCCTGGACGCAGCGAGTTGGCTTGCGGTTAGAAGCGCGCGCTGGTTGGGGCTACCCTACTACAATGCGCGAATGACAATGGAGTTGGCAGGCGAAACCGTCCACTACAAAAGCGTCCGCGTCCATACGGGAGCCGCGCCCGCAGAATTCAGCGCATCCTATCATCCGACTGGACCGGTCTACCGCGCGGCGTCGGGTACGCTGGATCACTGGCTCACTGAAAGATATTGCCTCTATGCTGCGATAAAGCCTGATCAGATTGTTTACGGCGAAATCCACCATCCGCAATGGCCGCTCCAATCCGCCGATGTGGAACTGCGCACGAACACGATGACGCATGCCGTAGGAATTGAGCTGCCCGATACAAAACCCATCTGCCATTTTGCGCGCCACCAGGAGGTAGTCGCCTGGCCCATCGTGCCTATTGAACACATGAATCGAGGTGCATAAGAATCGCAGCGTCGCTTAATAGCGTTGCGTCCGCTATCGAAAAGCGTGTATCCAAATCCACTGCTGCTTGCCACTTCGAATGCCATGTCCTCTCATTATTTTTCTTCGATTCCGCGCGTGGCTTGAAAACACTTGACCGTACTAGCACTCATCACTTACGCTAGGAGCGGATCCGCTCCGCCGGCTGCGACGGTTACGTTCCCAAACCCATCGACACGCGAGCTTTACCTGGACTCATCAAAAGTTTCTTGAATCGAGAAACGATAACAACGGTGTCGAACTAAATTGGCGATACGAAAAAACACCGACCGACGATCTTAGGGGATCGCTCTCGGTGCCTTGCGCAATCGCGAAGGCAGCACTTTTTCGGACACCGTTGATACACTACACCGGCTATTGATTACTTTTCGGGAGCGAGTATCGTCGGCGCGAGAAACCTGAACTCGGGGAGTAATCAAAACAATGAATTATGATGGGTTAGTTTTTGACAAAAGCAGCGGCGTCGCCACCCTTCGTCTGAACAATCCCGAGAAGCTCAACGCGCTGACGTTCCAGACGTATGCCGATTTGGCGAAAGTCATGGCCGACCTCGCGCATGATGACGAAGTCAAAGTCGTATTACTGACCGGCACCGGTAAGGGATTCTGTTCGGGCGGTAGCGTCAGTGATATCATCGGCCCGCTACTCGAGATGAAAAACGACGAGCTGTACAAATTCACGCGTTTGACCTGCGATGTCATCAGCAACATGCGCAAGCTCAAAAAGCCGATCATCGCCGCAGTCAACGGCATCGCTGCCGGAGCCGGCGCGGTCCTCATGCTCGCCGCCGATTTGCGCATCTTCTCCGACCAGGCGCGCGCCGCGTTTCTCTTCGTTAAAGTCGGTTTGTCAGGCGCAGACATGGGTACGCTCTATTTGCTGCCGCGGATCGTCGGTTTGGGCAAAGCAACGGAATTGATTTATTTCGGCGATACCATCGATGCTCAGGAAGCTCATCGCATCGGCTTGGCCAATCGCGTCGTGGCCGCGGAAAATCTAATGGCTGAAGCAACCAACTGGGCGCTCCGTCTGAAGGACGGCCCCCTGTACGCGCTGGGTGTAACCAAGGAGCTTTTTGAAAACGAAACGAACGTGAATTTGGCAACGGCTTTGGAGATGGAAGCGAGAGCTCAGGCCCGATGCATGCAAATGCCCGACTTCCACGAGGGCTACACCGCCTTCACGGAAAAACGACCACCGCGATTCAACCGCTCATGAGAGCTCACTCCGACGATTGGACGCGCAGGCTAATCTGGCCGCTCCGCGATCATGCCAAAAGAAGCCTCGATTGCAGTCGAAACTTTTTAAGACGAGAGCTGGTGCTGATCCAGCCGCATCGACAACCACACGCCGTCATCGGCAAAAACCCAGCGCGCGAGCCAATCCCCCTCGCTGGAGGGATCCTGCTGGCGCCAGGCCTGCCAGAAAAGCTGCCAGTCGATTGCCGCGACTTTCATTGGCATTCGCTCTTCAAAACAGTTATTGCGCCCGTGTGCCGGTCAATTCGCCGGACTGTCTGCTTCGGCCGTGACGCAGATAGCGCAGGCGCGTTTGCAACCAGGTGCCCTGCGGCCATTGCCAATTCTGACCGGGCAGCCGGTCGCCGTCGTAGATACCATTATTGACCCGACTTTGACGAAATATTAATTCCCATGACTTCATCGCGAACCTCCTCATAGACGGATGATCGACCATTTTTGCCCAGGCGAACTTTCACGGCGCACGCTTAGCCCGCGAGCTTGGTTTGCTGCGCGACGGCGATCTGATGATGCTGATTTTGTTTTCTTTGCTTCCACCGGAGCAAGCCCCGGCGCAGGTATGCGGGACTGAGCCCCAACGTCTCGCAAACATGGTCAAAGCTAAAGACCCAATCGCTGTCCGGGGTAAGGATCCATTCCTCGGTCTCGTCGAAGATCCTTTTCCTTTTGCTGTTGCGCGAAAACCAATTGTCCTGATAGTAGCGAATGGCATCTTCCAAGACCGCCAGCATCAGCCTTTTCTCCGGTTCGAAGAAGGTCTTGCGCCGCAAGTTTTCGAAGTATTGATCCGACAAAAGCGTATCCGGTTGAAACAGAGAAGCGATCTTTTCCTCTGAAGTGAGACCGCCGCGTTCGCTCATTGCGCTGCCTTCGACTTGTTCCATTCTCGTATTCCTCCACCGCCTAATTCAGATTTGTCTCTATGTGCTGATCGATCCTGCGCTCAATCTCGGCTTCGCTCACCGCGCCGAGCAGCCGTTCGACTTCTTGCCCGTTGCTGAACAAAATCAAGGTCGGTATGGCTTGAACGCCGTAACGCGCGGTGGCCAGCGGATTTCGGTCGACGTCGAGCTTGACCACGTGCGCGCGTTCGCTGCGCTTTACCGCAATCGCTTCGACCGTCGGCGCCAAAGCGCGGCAAGGCGCGCACCATGCCGCCCAGAAATCGACCAACACCGGCTTGTCCGATCCCAGCACCACCTGTTCGAAATCGTTATCGTTCACTTCCCGAATAGACTCGCTCATTTTGATTCTCCTCGCATAATACCTTCGGTAATCGCTCGGGTCATGCAGCCCGAGCAGGCTGTCAACTCCACGCCTTGGCGATGCATGTCAGCCAGAAGTTTTTTCCCGGCTTCATCGATAAACGTGATTTGATCCAACGCCACCCCTTTGATCGGCTGCCCGGCAGCGACGCTTTTCTGCCAGCAGATTTTCAATTCCTCGACCCAGGGTCCGGTCAGTCGTCCTTCCAATTTGAATATCGCTCGCCCTGCGTCTCTATCAGCGGTAATTTTTAACATCGGTAAAAGATGAAACCCTTAGATCGACTCTCCATCCACCACGGTCACAAAAGTGCCGTGGAGATCGTCGCGGTTTTCCAAGAGCGCGCGATCCACCGCGATCCGTTCAATGCCGAAGCGATCGATCCAGCCAACGGCTACCAGTAGGCCGTCCTTATCGTACAATTCGACATAATCTTCCGGTCGCGCCGTGCGCGGGTCATCATAGACAGCGAGCGAGCCGACGGTCTCGCCATCGACCACCACCGCGGAGAATGAAATCAGGTTCATTGAAGGTCCGGGCAGTGCCAAAGCCTGGATCGCGCGCTTGGACTCTTCGGCGCCAGCACTGATTTGAACGGTCGCACTGGCGATCTTCACGAGAAGAACCAGCAAACCGGCAGAGCCTAAGACAACCAGAGCACCGAAATAGAATTTGCTTTTGAGTGTCATCGTCGAACTCCCAGTATCTTTCCAACTTTCAGTTCCAGGTGACTTGCTTGTGCAGGACGACTGCCGCGCCATCGTCGTCAATCTCGACGACCGGATCGCACCAGCACAAATCCGAATCCAAGTGCTTCAACCCCAACGGCAACGGCGCCGGTGCGGCTGTAGGAGAAAACCACGGCAAATTTTCAAACATGAGCGGCGACCTCCTTAATTTTTGTACGCACGCTTTGCGATAACGACTAGCGGCCGCGCCAAAATTTTCGCCGCGCCACCCTCACCCGCCGCGCCGACCAATCAACGAGGGTCCAGACCAGCGCCTGTTCGAAACCTTGAAGCGCCGCGCGAGCCATCAATTCAGTTGCCAGTACAAGCAATGCTGCCAAAATTGGAATTTCGATTTTCATGACAATCACTACGCCCTTCTTAACCCGTAGCTATGGCAAGCCATGTGCCAAACCGTTGGCAAAAGCGCGACGCGAGAAATAAGCGATAATATTGGGAATTTTGTAGGCAAATCGCGCGCCGCCGATGCTGGCGACGATGGCGCGCGCCGATAGGTCGGCACGCGCCGAGATAATGACATCATTGGCGAGTTCGATGAGATCGCTTTTTCTCGCCAGGAAAGCACGTCCGCACCGGGCTCCCGCGCCAGCGGATGTTAGAGACTACGAGGAAAACCGTCGTCAGCGGACACACAGGCTCAGAATTTTTGCTTTCTCACGTCTAGAGTCGGTTGGCGACCGACGACGCGGAACTACACGCGCAGATATAGTGGGAAGTCAGCGCGGGCGCCGCGGTGCCGTCCAGTCGCAGTCGATTAGCCCGACAAGGTCGATAACGAGGCTCTCATCGCCTCGTGCTGCACTCGATTAGCCAGCAGAGGATCGTCCGGATGACCGTAGCCGTCGATTTGCAAAGTCCGTCGTCTATCACCGCAGAAAACCCGGCGGCGGAGCTGAGAGACGCCCACAAGCGTCCTTCGCCGTCGATGGTCGCCAACACCGCGAGTTGTTGAAGCGGCAAAAACCTCCGGACCCCCCGCCGGCATCCCGGCTGATACATCTGGGCGACTTTCAGACCTTTGCGGCCTACACCGGCGAGTCTTTGCACGGCCAATGCGCCTTCAGGGTATGAACCCCAGCGGTTAGTTTCTGGCATGATAAGCTTTCCCTCGATCGCTATTATTGCAACGCCTCAGGCATACGATCGGCCCGCTACTCTTAGGATACTCACTTCAATCGCAAAACGACGTCCGGGTCATGCACTATCGCGGTGACAATCTTCCAGCCGTTGTCGATCTTGCGGAACGCGTAGGTCTCGCCCAACCGCTCCAGTTGGCTGCCGTCCGTTTTGTAACGTCGCTCGCCTGACGCTCACCAACACGATATTTTCGCTCAAAGGAATCGCTTCGACGTCCGTCAATTCGCTTCGCGCATAACCGCGCGCTTTGAGTCCTTCCATCATCTTGTCGAGCAAAGACTCGACTTCAGTGGCATTGGCCATCACGGCCACGCCCTGGGGCGCAATCAACATGCACGGGAAGTGAAAATATGAAGTGACGGCTGGCGCTCGCAGGGTCTGAAATGCCTGAACATATTCGTTGAACACGTGCAAAACAGTATTCTCATCTCGCGCCATACAAATATCCCTCTCAATCATCACTTTTTTTAAAAGTTCTTTCTGGCCGGACCACACGTTGTAAGTCTCACGGCGGCCAGCTCGCATTCTGCAGCACGACTCGATAACCGTCCGGGTCCTCGAATGTTTTGCCACTTTGATCCCAATAAGGGTTGAATGACTTGATCGGTTTATAGCCGTGTTCCTCCAGTCGAGTTACGGCACGCTGCCAAACCTCTCGATCGGGGAGATAGAACACCAACAGATTTTCTTGTGTCGGAGCTTTGCCTGAGAAATGATTCGTCTCATGAGTGAACTCCAGATGGTACGGCGCGTCCTTGTGCCCTAACATAACACCATCAAATCCGTCATGGTCGGTGAATTGGTAGAGCACTTCAAAACCGAGCCCGTCCTTGTAGAATTTAACGACTTCAACGAGCTTATCCGTGGGGCGCGCCACTCTAAGATGGGCGTTGGTCAAGTTCATGACTGTTTCCTTTGCGGGGCTCCGTCATTCCCAGCGTCATGCTGACGGCGTCGTCAGCTGCTTGTGCCGAGCACAGCACCCTGGCAACTAACTCTGCAGGAGTTCGGCACGTCGAACGATCCGTGGTGATGCATCTGCGGGCTACGACCGTTAACTCTTTTAAACACGCGTGCCATGCGAATTGCGAGTGTCAATTCACTTCCATCGGTCGTGAGATAGAAGACGTCCCCGCACTCATGGATCGCGTAATCAAATCATTTCCATTGTTCCTGGGGCAGCGCGAGATATTGCGCCAAACCCTGCCCAAAGGACCAATCCGCGCGCGTATTCTCAGTCAACACGATCGTGACATCTTCCGGCCGTGTCGCCGCTTCCGCGGCGAGAAGCTCGGCTGCGCGAGCATAAAACGCCTGCTTCTGCGCCGTCGATCGCCCGGAACTCAGAAAAATCTGCACGATCACGATCCCCTCGGTGCGCTCGACACCGAGATAACCTGAATTGTAAATCAGGCGCCCCGGCGAATGTTCGTTAATCACCTGAAACTGATCACGCTCCGGCACGTCGAGACAATCCACGAGCGCGCGCTGGATCGCGTTGCTGATGGCGGCGACCTGCGGAGCCCGACCGTCCTTCAACCAGATCGATGCGTACAAGAGGCATAAGATCCCCCTCCTATCGAGATCGGCCGACACTATGCCGGACAACCGCTGTATCCTTTTGCACACGACTCGCCGATGTGCGTTAAAATGATTTTGCGCCGTTCACTTGTGCCGTCTTGTGCTCCACTAGGCAGCACCACTCCGAAGACTGGACAGATCTGTAATTCCCTCGATCGGCATAAATGGATCTCTGCCTCGAAACCTCACAGATTGCGCGTTAGTTCTGCCGCCCCTTAGAACGCAATCACGCCACCTCACCCGTGCGCCGGCGGCTGGTACGAGCCGGCTTCGGAACGAAAACTGATGGCAATGCGATTCCAAGCGTTGATGGTCCCCACCGCCAGCGTGAGATCGACGAGTTCCTGTTCGCTGAACTGCCGGCGCGTCTGTTCGTACAGCTCGTCCGAGACATGATGCTCGGCGATCAAGGTCAACTCTTCGGTCCATGCCAGCGCCGCGCGCTCGCGTTCGCTGTAATAAGGCGCTTCGCGCCACGCGGCCAGACCGTAGAGACGCTGCTCGCTCTCGCCGGCGGCGCGCGCGTCTTTCCAATGCATATCGATGCAATAGGCGCAGCCGTTGATCTGCGACGCGCGCAGCTTGATCAATTCGCGCAGCGGCTTCTCGATGCTGCTTTCGGCTAAATATTTCTCCAGTCCGTACATCGCGCGGAGCGCGCCGGATCCAACCTTTGTGTAATCGATTCGCGGGGCCATTAATATTTCTCCTTTCGATTTCTCTTTCTCGGGTAGTTTCATGCACAGTGACTAACCGTCATGTCGCGCACTCGATTGGACTCTCGCTCCGGAATATTCGTTACCGCCGACCGACGAACCTGAAACAACGTAGCAAGATGGAGCAGAACAAATAGCGGAACGAAATATGCCGGGATGAGCACCATCGGCAATCGTACCATCGGCGCTGTGGTGACACCGAGCACGAGTACCGAGCTCAGCGCAACGGTGCCTACGACGACTAGATCTAGAGAAGAATGAAATCGATTCGCAAAAGTGGGTCAGGCGCGGCGGTGTAGGCATCTCGCAGTCGTTGTCATTTTCGCAGCCGTATCTCCATTCCCATAGCTGTTTCTTCGATGGCTAAGTGTTCGAAAGGCGTCTGCGAAACTAAATCGGTGATTTCGTTCGTAAGGTAGGCACGCCTCTTAAGCATGAGCTCAACGGTCCATTTCGTGATGAAGGTGTCCCACCAATTGAGGCCGATCGTATCAATATATTGATCGATGGTTTTCTTCGGCGCGTCGCGACGCAAATCTATGATCAACGCTGTTCCGCCGCTTTTTAGCACCCGATACATTTCATTCAGGCCTCCAGCGGGATTGGAAAAATTCTTAAACGCCGCGCGACAGACGATGAAATCGAATGTGTCATTTTCGTACGGCATATGCGCCACATCACCTTGCTGAAAGTCGACATCGACAGCCGTGGCTCGAGCTTTTTCCCGCGCAATTTCGACAAACGTCCTGCTGATATCCAAACCGGAAATTTGATATCGGCCAAGCTTTGCGAGCTCGATCGCCAGGTAGCCCGGCCCCGGAGCGACTTCCAGGACTCGACTTCCCTCTGGTAAATGTCTCGCTATTTCATGGGCGCATTGTTGGAACTCACCGAGCGTCTTGGCAGTATTTTTAGCATACCAACGGGCGACCGGCCCCTCCATCCCGATCCCTTTGTAGCCCTTTGCACGCTTCTGATTGGTTTCGCCCGTGTCAACGGTATCCATGCATTTTACCCTGTTAAATCGATTGGCCGCGCTTCGTTCGCTGCGCGAGCTATTTGAATAGCGCTTCAGCGCGTTTTCTTGATTCTTCTTTCGTTAAACGCAATGTCGGTGCCAAAGCTCAATTAGCGAAGGGAGTCCGGACGTGAGCGACTAGAATCGTCGCAAGCCAATAAAAATAGGATCGACCGAATAATTTCAATGGCACAACGCAGGAAGATTCATACATGCCGTTCCACTTCCTACATACGCCTTGACAGCAACGGTTGAAGATCCCTTCGATGCCGATGATGGAAAAACCTTCGCAGCTTGCGTGAAGATCAGAACGGCTCGGCTCGATTCGTGCCAAATATTTCCTTATGCTTGTCGTCAACCATATTGGTGTTGAACCAATTCGGATAAAGGCTCGGCGGCGCGGTGATCTGATCCAAAGCCGCAATCTGGCTATCGCTCAACTTCACGTCGATGGCGCCCAGATTGTCTTCCAGTTGACTGAGCTTGCTTGCGCCGAGAATGATACTGGCGACGACGGCCTTCGCAAGCAGCCACGCCAGAGCGATTTGCGCCACGCTGGCGTTGCATTCGTTGGCGATCGCGCGAATTTTCTCGACAACTTGAAAGCCCAGCTCTTTGTCGAATGGAAAAAATCGAATCCCGAGAGCCGATTGTCGCTTTGGCCGAGATTTTCGCGCGTGTATTTGCCGCTGAGGAACCCGCCGGCAAGCGGGCTCCAAACAGTGAGACCGAGGCCAGTGGCGCGCATGAACGGGCCAATTTCATGCTCCACGTCCCGCCCGACCAGAGAGTAATACATTTGCCCGCTGGTAAATTGCGCCCAGCCGCGTTCTTTTTGCATTTGCAGCGCCGTCGCGGCGCGCCACGCCGACCAATTGGAATAACCTACGTAGCGCACCTTGCCCGCTCGCACCAGATCGTTCAAAGTTTCCAAAGTCTCATCGAGCGGCGCGTACGGATCTTCCTTGTGCAGGATGTAAAGATCGAGATAGTCCGTGTTGAGACGGTTTAGACTCGCTTCACACGATGCCAAGATATGACGCCGGGATAACCCAGCGTGCGTGATCGCTTCGCCGGCCCTAAAACCAACCTTGCTGGCAATCACCACGTCGAGCCGCCGCTTGCCTAACAACTCGCCGAGCATTACCTCCGATTGACCGCCCGCATAAAGGTCGGCGGTATCGAAAAGGTTGATTCCCGCATCGAGCGCCTTGTCGATCATGGCTTTGGCATTCTCTCGATTGACCTTGTAGATCGCCGGTTGCAAGGATCGCTGCCGAAAGTCATGACTCCGAAAGCCAACCGTGAAACGATCAAGCCGCTATGGCCAAGTCGAGTGTATTGCATGGTCCCTCTCTTTCATTTGGTGCAGAATTCGTCTAACTCATCATTGCCACCTGCCGCCGAGGGCTTTGTAAACTGCGACGAGAGCCGTCGCCGTTTCGCTTTGCGCCAGCTGATCTTGAGCTTGCAACATCGTCCGCTCGGCATCAAGCACGGTCAAAAAATCCGAAACGCCGTATTGATGATGACGAAAAGCAAATCGCCTTTCTTGACCATCTGGCCATCCTTAAAATGAATCGACTGCAAATAGCCGTTGACCCGCGCCCGCACCTCGACGCTCTCGGTCGATTCCATGCGACCGGTGTACTCGTCCCACTCGATGACCTCGCGAACGATCGGCGTGCTGACGGTGACCTTCGGCGGCGGCGCAGCAGTGGGCGCCGGGCTTCGGCAGGCGTTGATTAGAAAAACGGAGCCAAGACAAGCCACAATGAGGTTTTATGAAACGAATTCATCAGTGTATTCTCAAATAAAGACAACTTCCCGAGCGAGTCGATTCGCGCCCGGCAATTGTTTCAATACAAAGCTGCTAATCTAATTTAAAATAGCGGAAAAAATATCGGCGATCTTTGCGATCGTAGATGCTACGGGAGACAATCGCGCTACGAGCGCGATCCTGCTGATGTCACAGCCGCCGCACATCAACCTTCTTTTTTAGGCGCGCCAGTCCGTTCGTAAACGTCAGGCGCGCTCAGTCCCTTAGTACTGGATCGTGCGCTCGCGCGGATGCTCACGATAAAATCTCGCGCTGTTGCGCAAGACGGAGCATCCAGGTAACGCCGTCAGCAACAATAAAAGATAAACGGCAGCGCTTTTCATGTCGAATCCACCGAATCAGGCCGTTGCTTTAGGGCAAAGCGGCCGAGCTGAAGACCTTACTTGCTGTTTGCTTCGTCACAGACCGAGACATCGACCAGTTCTCCGGCTTGATGGCAATCCAAATCATATTGCTGCATCAATAAGGCCGCTGCATCTTCGCGCCGATTTTCACGCAATGCGGTCTGCGCTTCGGGAGAAAGCGCTTTGGCGCCAAGAAGCAATGGCACAAATGAAAGTTTCATAGGGGGAACCAGCCTTTCTTCGTTATTTAGAAGACTATATCAGCAACGGACGTGCCAACGCGGTTTGCGGACAAAGTGGTGTAATCGGTGAGAATTCGGCACCTTTGAGCAACCGAATTTCATTTTAAGGTGGACAAGTAAAATTGTGCCGAAGCTGTCTGTCGAATTGTCGGCAGGCGCCGAAATGATGACTGACCAGCACCGGCGATTTCATTGTGATGCGTTCACATTGATTTAATCTTGGCCTTCTAAGATTTTTTCTATCGCCTCTCGGTTTGGATTGCGAAAACCGGGATCCCAGCCAAGCTCGCGGCGCGCCTTAGCAATTGAGACAAATCCGCTGTCTTCCGCGATATTGAAAACACCTGCTTTGCCTCGTTCGACCGCGAGTAGCGCCGCGTGGGCCGCGGCATCGACGTGCAATGGCGGCGGAGCCGCTCGCTTGATCATTGAAAAATCTCCCAGCTCAAATCCTGCAATTTTAAGCACCTCTCAGCCCATCGCCCTCTCTTTCCCGCCGCTGGGTACGATTATCCAACAGCCCCGCCGCCAGCTCGCGCCATTCTTGCTGCGGCAGCGCGCGGCGGTCCGCCGTGAGCACTTGCAGGCAAACGTGGTCGGCGCCCGCGGAGTGATGCGCGCGAACCCGCGCCATGATGGCGCCGATATCACCCCAGACGACAATGGCGTCTACCAGCCGGTTACTGCCGCCATTTGCGAAATCTTCATCGGTAAAACCGAGAGCGCGCAAGTTGGTTACGTAATTGGCCAGGTCGAGATACATGGCCATATACGCACGCGCGATCTCTCGTGCTTTGATGGAATCGGTCTCAAGCACGACGGCCTGCTCAACCGCCAACAGCCGGTTCGCGCCTAAAATCTCACGGGCGCGCGCTGTGTGTTCCGGCGTCACGAAGTAAGGATGCGCGCCGGCGGCTCGCTCGGCGGCGAGTTGCAGCATCTTGGGTCCAAGCGCCGCGAGAACTCGCAACGGTTCAGTGGCAGGAGGAACGGCCTGATAAGCGGCCCGATCCATCGCATCCAAGTATGCGCGCATCGTCGTTACGGGTTTTTCGTAACGGTGCCCTCTGAACCGTTCGACTAGCGGCGCATGGCTGACGCCGAGCCCGAGGAGAAAGCGACTCGGGTAGGCTTCGGCCAGTGTTTTCTGCGCCGCGGCCATGGCCATTGCATCGCGCGCGTAGATATTTGCAATGCCGGTGGCAACGACGATTCGGCTGGTGCGCGCCAGTAGCAAGCTTGCGTTGGTTAACGCTTCGCGGCCCGCGGCTTCGGGGAACCAGATCGCGCCGAAGCCGAGCTGTTCGAGCTCCGCAGCAGCTTCTTGCGCCTGGCGAGCAGGTTGATAGTCGAGTTGAGAGGTCCAGATTCCGACCGCGCCAAGTTGGACTGATGATAAGCTCATTATTTCTTTTCCTTCCTGCCGCCCGCAGCCAAAAACGCTGCGCGATATAGACGAGATAAATAAGTCCGTTCGGCTCCCATGACCACGCATTTAGTCATCGCATGCCGAGAGATCGAGGAGCTGACCGACTTCAACGCAGCTCAGACCGTATTGCTGTATGATGATGGCCGCCGCTTCCTGCAAACGGTTCTCGCGCAAAGCCTGGCGTATTTCGTTAGAAATGGTTTGTCCTGTGATGAGCAATGGCACAAGTGAAAATTTCATATGGCATCATCCTTTCTCCATAGTCGTGTTGTTTGAAAGAGCCGCGCGAGCGACAACGTTTTTTCACACCACTCCACCGCCCGCTTGAACGTTCTGGCCGGTGATCCAGCGGGCAGCATCACTAGCGAGAAATGCGGCCACCTCGGCGATATCTTGCGGAGCGCCGACGCGATTGAAGGGCGACAAGCTCGCGCCGTAATCGCGGTACTCCTCGGGCAGCATGTCAGTTTCGGTAAATCCCGGTGAGAGAACGTTTACCGTGACATTGCGCGGACCGAGCTCACGCGACAGCGAGCGGGCAAACTGCTCGATGGCCCCTTTGCTGCCGAGATAAAGCGACATGTTGGCGAAATGCATTTTCGTACCGCCGGTGGAAACGACGACAATGCGACCGCCGTCGCGCACCCGGCGGCCGGCCTCTTGCAATGTGAAAAAGACCCCCCTCGTATTCGTGTCGAAAATGTAATCGTAATCCGCCTCGGTGTTTTCGATCAGCGGTTTTTCAATATGGACGCCGGCGTTGGCGACGACGATGTCGAGGCCGCCCATCGCTTTCTCGGCTTCGCTGAACAATCGCCGCACCTCCGCGGGTTTCGAAACGTCAGCTTGAATTCCTATGGCTTTACCGCCCTTCGCCGAGATCGCCTTGACGACCTCCTGGGCCAGTTGTTCGCTGCGGGCGTAATTGATGACGATTGCCGCACCATCGGCGGCCAGACGTTCGGCGATCGCCCGACCAATGCCGCGCGATCCGCCGGTGATAAGTGCAGTTTTTCCATCGAGTGATAGGGACATGATACCTCCTTGTTAACTTTTGATTACGGATGGCACCTAACCAATCGACTGACCTAACGTTTTTGTTTCACGTAACCTAACAAGGATTGTGCCAAGACCCAGGATATTTTAGCGCCGCCGTAAACACTTCATGCGCACGCATTTAGATAATTCCTATCCAGGCTCGAAGATCGTGCTGACGAAGAAAGCGCGCCGATTTATCGGCACACGCCGAAATGATGGCGATGGGAACCTGCGTTTACTATATTTGGAGGCTCACGCCGCTCGCGTAAATTGCTGGTGCGCCGATCGATGCGCCGCAGACATCGCGACTTGAGCAAGCGGTTGCCGCGTTTCGACAAGCGTGAGTGCAGCTTGGTAAGCGGAGCAATTAATTCACGTCAAGAAAACTGCGGTCGCTTAGGACGAGGGGAGAAACTTTCGTTCACGTGGATATTCGGGGAGCTGATCGCCCAACACGATCCAGGAAAGCCGGCTCTCGGTCCAGGTATGATCCTGCGGCTCGAGCATTGCCGGGTCATCCATACTGCCTAGCGTCACGTCGATAGAGCCGGGCAGCTCAGCACGCTGATAGGTCAAGGCTGTGCCGCATTTTCCGCAGAAAGTGCGCAGAACGTTTGGCGATGATTTATTGGAAGCCGGCTCGCCCTGGATGAATGTGAATTTGTCGGCGTCGAAGCCGGCCCAAGTGACAAAAGGCGCACCGCTGGCGCGTCGGCAAGTTTGGCAGTGGCAATGCGTGATGCCGTAGGCCGGCCAAAAGGCGCGGTAACGAACCGCGCCACAAAGGCAGCCTCCTTCAATCGCTTCCATAACCTTTCCTTAGGCGCGATCGCCGAGTGAGCCCGGTCGAGGTTGCAATTAGCTCGGGCGATCGATGCCGAGCTTTCTCATGCGCGACTGAAGAGTGGTCCGCTTCATGCCGAGCCTCGCGGCGGCGCCCCGTGGTCCGCCGATCACCCATCTGGTCTCACCGAGGGCGCGCACGATATGCTCTCGCTCCGCGTGCTCCAGCGTTTCTAAACCATTTGAAGAAACGGCTACAGGGGCTTTCGTTCTTTGCTTCAGTTCCGCCAGCGGCAGTTGGAGCTCAGTGCCGCGGGAAAGGATAACGGCGCGCTCGATAAAATTCTCCAACTCGCGGACATTGCCCGGCCAATGATATTCGGTCAGCGCCGCCATCGCCTTGACCGGAACGGTATCGATCGGCTTTTTCATGCGCCGCGCATATTTTTGCGCGAAGTATCGCACCAAGAGCGGAATATCTTCGCGGCGCTCGCGCAGCGGCGGAATCACGATTGGAAAAACATTGAGACGGTAATAGAGATCCATGCGAAATTGATGGTCCGCGGCCTTGCGCGCAAGATCCACGTTGGTGGCGGCCACCAGTCGAACATCCACTTTAGTCGTCCGCGGGCTGCCCAACCGCTCGAATTCCTGTTCCTGAAGAACGCGCAAAAGTTTGGGCTGCAACTCGAGGGGAATATCGCCTACTTCATCGAGAAAGAGCGTGCCGCGGTGGGCCAGCTCGAAGCGTCCCACGCGCTGCGCGATCGCTCCTGTAAAAGCGCCTTTCTCGTGTCCGAACAACTCGCTTTCCAGCAGTCCCGTCGGAATGGCGGCGCAATTCACCTTGACCAGGGTGCGCTCGCGGCGCGTGCTCAAATGATGGATGGCGCGCGCGATCAGCTCTTTGCCCGTGCCCGTCTCTCCAAGAATAAGAATCGTCGAGTCCGTCGGCGCCACCGTCTGCAATTGACCCAAGATGTCCTTCAATCCGGCACTCTCGCCGATAATTTCTTCGAAGTTGTATTCCGAGCGGATTTCATCTTGCAAATAAAGTTTTTCTTCACTGAGTTGATTCGCCCGCTTCACTTCCTCGTGATAAGCCAGCGAGTTTTCTACGGCGATGGCGATCTGATTGGCGACATGCTGGAGCAGCTCTGCGTCTTTTGCCGGAAAATTATCTTCTTCCAGGCTCGCAACCACCAGAGTACCCAACGGCCGATCGTGAGAGATGAGGGGCAAACAACATGCGGACTTGAGGCCTTCGTCGAGAATAAGTCGCGCGATGTCCGAACCGAATTCTTTGATGTTGTCGCGGTTTATAAAAACCGGCTGGCGGGTCATCAGAGCCCGGCCGGTAGGCGACTCGTCCACCCCGACTGATAGACCTTCTTGAAGCAGTCCCTTGCTGACGGGAAAATCCAATGCATGAATCTGCAGCCGGTGGGTCTCGCGATCATAAAGCGAGAGGCTCGCATATTCGTGCGGCACCAGACGCCGGAGCGATGCTGAGACCGCGTTCAACAGTTGATGCAAATCCAGCACAGAGACGATCGTATTGTTAACTTCCAGCAGTAGGCGCAATCGGTCGCGTTCTTCGGTCAGTTGCTGCTGCACGGATTGGACCTGCTCGAAGTTGAGCGCATTATCCAGCGCCACCGCGACTTGCCGAGCCACCTGCTGCAAGAAGATGACGTCGATCTCGGAATAGGCGGCGCCCACGCGGCTGCCGAAAGCGAGCGCGCCGAGTTTTCGCAGCGCCGTCGTCACGGGCACGACGCAAAGCGATTGAATTCCGCGTTCGTGGAGCCATCGACCCAAATCTGGAAAACGCGCGTCGCCGCTCAGGTTCGACACCACCCACGACTTTTGCGTCTCCCAAACCCATCCTCCGGGTGACTCCATCGGGCACTCCCCGCCCGGGCAAGCGTAGGCGGGATCCGGCGTCTCCAACACATGGGACTTCATCATCTTGCGCGCCGGCTCATGCAGAATCAGATTGGCAAAATCGAACTCCACGACGCGGTGCAGGCGCGGCGCAAGATCACGGAAAAGCTGATCGAGCTCGCGATGCGAAGCGATCGCTTCAGAAATTTCCAGAAGCGCCTGATACTGGCCGTGCAAAAGCTCCGTCTCCTGTCGCTCAAGGCTATCGTCTTTCACGCGCTAAGAGTATACGCCGATCGACGGTCAATCAAGACAGCCGGGGGTCAATGGCTCGATAACGATGGATTAATTTGGCGATGTTTTTTTAGCGGAATCAGTCGGTGTCAAAGGAGACTCGCCCGCCGTTTTTAGCCGCAACTGAAATAAATTTTCGTTACGAATGGTCACGATCTCCAAAGTGCTCGCGCGTGTCGCCGCCGGTTCTTTGAACTACTGCGGCGCCTAAAGTTATGCGCTTCTGGGCGACCTGCCTTAAACATTACGAGATTGTTAAAAGTAGACTCGCCTTACAAAAAAAATCTGGATTTGGGATCGAACTCCTTGTATTATTGGGTTGCGATTTTTGCTGGTTTGTCGATTGCTGTCTCGCGCCACATGGCTCGATTCCAGCATGTGAGGTCATCGTCGATTCTTCTCCGAGTGGTTAGTCAGATCTAAAAAATCTTTCTCTCCCCCGCAGCTCGCCTCCGTTCGCTACCATTTTCCAGCGTCGCCATGCGTGCGTCATGACCAAGACTCTGTCAATTCTTCTATTCGTTGCCTGCCTTTGCAGCCGAACTGTAGGGGCGGAGACATTGTCACTGGATTCCGATCCAGCGGATTTTCCCGGCCCCACGAGTCTCTTTCCTGCGGCGTACGCTCCTCTTGAGGGAGTGCCGCGAGATTTTGCGCAGCCTGTCAAACAAAGCTTTTCCCTGACTTTGTGGCCCAAGGTCGTTGAAATGAAAGCTCTCTACATGGAAAAGCGCGCCGAAGGCGCCGCTCCGACGGAAGGTTCGAGCCATCCGAACGATCCTAACTGGGGGCGCTACTTGGGCATTACTGCCACCACGTCTCAATTCAGCGGCAAATTGATCGGCGAAGGTGAACTGGCGTACAGCACTTTGGGATTCGCTGGAGTAACCGATCAACAGCGCCCTATGATGGCGCGCATGACGCTGCGAGGCAATTGGGACAACGTCGGCTACGGCGTGCTGCATCGGTCGCTTGGCAGCGGATTCATCTCGACGGCCGGGGCCAAGATCGCTAATGATCGCGACGAGAACGAGCTGTGGGGTGAATACGATTTTAAAATTTTTCGCTTGCGCGGAACGCTCGGCGAGTTACGCGAAATGAATTCAGACACGAACCAACCTAGCCTGACAAGAACCGCCGCCACCTCATTGAATTTCGCCCGCTCCGGATGGAGCGCGCTTCTTAGCTCGAGTATTTCGACCAGCGCCTTGGGAAACATTCACCTGCAGGAATCACACGCCCTCACCAACGGTGTCACACTTGCGTATCGCCCGGCGAGTTTTTTTTCGATCGAACCGAATCTAAGTTTCAAACAGGAATGGGACCAAACGACGGGGGCAAAAACCGACACGCCCTTGGCGGGTTTTTTGCTGAGTTGCACGCCGTGGAGCAACTTGCAGTTGACCGGCCGCGCTTCCTATAGCAGAGGTATTAGCGAAGACTCCGTGCGGGACGCGTCCACGTTAAACACCTTGGCGAGTTTGAATTGGAAAATCGGCAAGTCTCTGGGCACGGACCAGTATCTTTCGCTCCAGGTCGAATACCGCAATCAACGCGCCAATCCGACAGTCAGTAACCCTTCCCCAAATATCACCGGAATGGTGCAATTAAAGTTGCTGGATTTCTAGTTCGGCAACTCCTTGCTCCTGACAGAGGTTTGTATCCGGCCCTCGCTTGCTTCCCAAGTCAACACCACCAATAGTTTTCTTGCCCGTAGTGGTTATGGAGCTCTTGCTCATAGGAACGATCGAGCCTGTCGGGATCGAACTCCGGCCCACTTTTGACCGTTTCGCGTGACAAGTTGATATAAACTTTCGAGTTCTTCCAGTCCACGTTGGCGATCCATGGCGGTGCCACCAGGACCTTTTTTCCCGGCCACCAATTACCGGTATCGACAATCATATAACGAATCACCCATGGTTCATCATCGACGATGAAATCGTGCACTTCGCCGATTTCGCCGTCCGTGGCCTGAATGGTATAGCCCGTCACATCTTTCATGCTGCGCAAGTGCGACTGATTGATTTGTTCGGTGAGCGCAATTTTTCTGTCAATGCTCGCAGTGATCATGTCCTGCGGTACCGTGACCGGCCCCCAGATCTCGTCGCCGGCCCAATAGTAGGGCCAGCCATAATAATTATAATATTTAATTTCATCCTGAGCCGACAGATTTTCATCCATGTTGATATCGGGACTGTTCTTTACTTGCTCCTTGGTGAGCAGGACCGGCAGTCTTTTTCCTTCCCAATCCGCTTGATCGACAATGATAGGCGAGATGAGCACCTTGCGCCCTGGCAGCCAGCGACTGGTGTCGGCGACCAGGTAGCGTACCGTCCAGTTTTTGTCATCGAAGACAAAATCATTGACCTCGCCGATATCGCCGTCTTTTGCTCCGATAGCCAAGCCTTTCAGGTCTTTCATTCTCCGCAACATCGTGTGATCCCTCCTTTGCGATTATCCTCGGCTTACTCGGTCGTCAGCCACGTCTTGGAGAATTTGCCAACAACCATCCAATGCGTGTCCCTATTCGTGATCTTAGCTGCCCCCCTGTTTCGTCGGCGCCGTACGCTCGACGTCGGGCGGCGCGCCCACCGCATGTAGCGCCTTTAAGACCATATCCAAGGTGACCGCTTCCGGCTTGGGCGCTGTCATACTTTCTTCGTCGGCAACTTGCAGTTCCCTAACGTCGTATTCCCAGCGCCGGAGAATTTCGATCTTTTGCTCAGGCGATAAATCGTTGCTTTCAACGACCTCCTGGGGGTTTTTGAACACCATCGCAGGATTGAGCAGCGCCTTTTCAATGTCTTTCATGGTTTTCCTTAGGATTGCGGCTTAGCACTTCGCTTCCGCTCTTTCGCGGAGTCATTGGCTTCGACGCCAATCGTGCAGATGGCGTCCGGAGCCTCGATCTTCAAGACCAAGGATTCGCTGACCGCAAAATTTTCGTGGGCAGCGTCGGAGGCGAGGTAGGCGACCTGCATATCCTGTCCGAGCACGATCGATCCCACGTCCCGCGCAACCAGTACGCATCCGTCAATCGCCGCTTTGACGATGCCGCGAGTACAAAGACGTTTCAGGTGTTCGATTTGGAGTAGATCCGAGCCGGCATAGCGGCGAAAGAGATTATTGTAGAGTTCCGGCGCTAGAGCCAACCCGTACGGCCCTCGATAACCTTTGCTATCCAATACGTTTACGGCGGCGAGGACGTCAGTAAGCACTTCGTCGACGTTGCCCCAGTTTCCTGCCTTCAAATTGTTTCGCCCCTCGACGGTTAGAAGCCCGCCTAAATGAAAATCAGACTGGCCATAGTAAATAAACTCCTCTTCGCGCTCGGCTACTGCTTGAGCCGCATCCTCGGCTATCTTGAGATTCAGCGGTTGGCCCATGTCCTGAGATGCGACGATGCGGCGTTTTGAAATTGCGAAGCGCCGGTAAATCATCGGCACCGAAACCGCGCGGCTGACCACCGCGCTCGCCTCTTCGGGACCCGGTTCGCGACACAAATCATCATTGCCTACTTCGACCGTAGTTAGACCGCCGCCGTAGGGTCCTTCGACGTCGATGATACGTCTGCCGGTGAGAATTTCCTTGGCGGCAGAAGTCGCCGCCAATTCGATCCGCTTCAGCAGATCTGACGTGATGACTGTGACAGCTGTTTCCTCCTGCATTGCTTATCCCTCTTTCATTTCACCGATCGTAAGTTTGGACTGGCGGCGCTGCGGTTGGGCGGATTTCTCGCCATTTTCCTTAACTGCTTCTTCGAGCGACGTAATGTCGCCCTCAGTAAACAGGTAGAGCTTTAAAGCTTCATCAAATTTGGGGATGTTGCGGCGTATCCATTCGAGGGTCATCGAAGCATGCTCGATTTCCTCGTCGCGATTATGCTCGATCACTGCGCGCAACTGCGGCATCCGAACAGGCATCAGCCCGCTGGCTATACCAATCGATCGCCTCCAGCTCTTCCATTAAAGAAACTATCGCGCGGTGACAGTTGATCGTTCGTTCCGTCAGTTGCTCGACAGGTTCATGCAAGCTGATCGATGACATGAAAAATCTCCCCCTTTAAGCCCTAGTGTGGAAAGTTGAACTTCTTTTGTGCAACGATCGAGCCAAGGTGATCGATTTTTCCGGACATGATTGAATGGGCGATATTATTGGACTTTGCTGAAAAGCAAGCGAAGGCTACGATCCATGCCGGACTGAAGAGTATGAAAAAAACCTACGCTCGAAAGTAGGATTTGAGCGTCTTGTTTAAAAGAAATATGTGGTCGAAAAATTATGCTGTGATTGGAGGGAGGTCCCGACCTTCTCCGCTCCAATTATCTTGGCGCGTAAAAGGTCGAGACCCTTGGGGCAGTATGTTTGCGGTAGGGTCTGTTAACTCGACCCGCAAGTGCGGCAACCACACCGGCGGCCACCACCGACCTTGCGGCGGTCCTAGACCGGCGGTCTTCGTCCCATGACCAAGCCGACGATGAACAAAATCAAGAAGACCACAAACAAGATCCATGCGATCTGAGTGGCCGCGCCTGCGACACCGCTCAGGCCCAGGACCCCGGCAATCAACGCGATTACCAGAAAAGTGATCGCCCAGTTTAGCATTGGAGTATCCTCCTTTCGCCAAAATTACGTCATTTTAAACGCGGATCAGCCCCAAAATACCCGTGACAATTAAATACAGAGCGACGATATAATTTAATAACCGTGGAATCATGATAATCAGTATTCCGGCTATCAAAGCGACCAGTGGTTGTAGCGCAATATAGAATTGCATGGATGCGACTCCGATCTTTAGCGCCGCGACGATTCTTCGATGGTCATGGTTGGTGCATTTTCTGACCGCTCTCGGTTGATATCGGGCAGCAAGTCGATCTGAACTCTCGCCGTGCCGCGATCGATCATGCCCAAAGCTTTGGCGGCTGCTTGCGATAGATCGACCATTCGCCCGTCGATGAAAGGGCCCCGATCGTTGATTTTTACTTCGACGGTCTTTCCGTTGGTGAGATTGGTGACCTTTGCTTTGCTTCCTAATGGAATCGTCTTGTGTGCCGCCGTCAGCTTCGAGTCGTCGAAAATTTCTCCGCTCGCAGTTTTTTTGCCTTGAAAACCGGGGCCGTACCAAGAGGCCTCGCCTATATGCGCCGGCTGAACGGTGGCGCTCGACCCACCCTTATCGTCCTTGTGGGATTCTATTTTGGCTGAGCGATCACTGCCGGGGGTAGCTTGGCTATCCAAAGGTGGCACCTGTGGCTGCTGATCCCGAGAAAGCGTCGAACAACCTTGAACTACGAACAGCCCGAGGATGAGAGTTCGAACACAAAATTCTCTTAAATTTTTGGACGAATGCCGCATATTTTTTACGTATGGTTTGTACTCGGCTGCACGTCGCCGTCGCGTAATTCGCTGCGCGCGTGTTCAGCCAGTCGCAAATAATCGGCTCGTATCCTCTCTAAATCGTCTTCCTCCAATTCTTCGAGATTTAACAGCGCGTTTTGCGCCTGATCCATGGCCCGGATCAGTTCGTCCAATTTGATGTGCATAGCTTCGGCGTCTCTGTTTTGGGTGTTTTGGATTATAAAGACCATTAAAAACGTTATGATTGTGGTTCCCGTATTAATAATGAGCTGCCAGGTATCACTAAAACCAAAAATTGGACCCGAGATCGCCCATAGTATTATGATGGCCAACGCGGTACCGAACGCAGCCGGTTGTCCCATCGCATGTGCGGTGAGCCTCGCCAGCCGGCCGAAGCGCGATGTAGTTCGCATAGGCATACAGTTTTCTTAGGTGCATCCGCGAACCAGGAAGAGCAGCATCAATACAGGCACTGGCACACCGATCGCCCAGAGAAGTATCCACCCTACCTTGCCATTTTCATTTTTTAACATCGGCTTCCTTTTTGGTGAATATTTTTTCGCCTGCGGCGAATCCGCCAGCAGCCGACCCATTCAACTCGATGAGTTCAGGCGAGCTTGAGTATGCAATTTTTTTTGAGCCGCACGCGGCGCGAGGCGACCAGATCGCTCAGGATGTAAGACACGAGGACATTGGCGTTGGTGCGATTGTGAGTCAGTGGCGAGACAGCATCGCTAACCGCGACAATCAGCTCGCCCAACGTGGTATCTATTTGTTTTCGTGCACGCATCGTTGCCTCCAAAATTTTTTCTTAGTTTTACTTTTGAGCAACTGAGCAACGCTCATGCCACCACTGCAATCATCGGCGAATTCCCTTTAATAACTTCCAACTAAGAAGCGTCTGGGTTCATTCACGCAGGCAAAATCTCCGAAGTTGCCTATCATCCGCACGATTTTTCCTGACAAAATGTCCGCGATTATACTTTCGCTGGCGAGCTGCCTCGGTTGCGCTAATGCTAACAGGAGATCTTGGCTGACCGGCGGAGGCTAACAGGCGCGCCGGATGAGCGAACGATCTAAATCTCGCAGTGAGAAGACGAAGGATTTTTCCTAGCTCAGAGTGTCGAGAAATCCGAACAATCATTTTTGCCCGAATAGATTTCGCTCCTCCTCTAAGCTCTTGATAACACGCTTATTCACCTATACCGGCAAATTTGGCACATGCTTTGTAGAATATTCGCACAGAGCTAAAAAGCTCGTGTCAACGCTTAGCCGCGGGCTTGACCCAATGGGGTTGCGAATTCTTGGGCGGTGCCGCAGTGGGGAGTCTGGCGACCGGGGCGGGGTATGAATACAACTCCAAGCGGCAAATGGATCGCCTCGAAGACGATTACCGGAACGAACGGATATCGCGCAGCGAGTATGAAAAGCGCAAGAGCCAAATCGAGCGCGGATCGATCATCTATTAGTAGAGCCTAGATCGAGCGACGCAAGTCGCCATTGGCAGGCAGTGGATTGAATGTAGTCGCGCACAGGCGTGGGGATCCCCACGCCTGTGCGCGAATCTTTTATTTTTATGATGTTAGTGATTTTCTTTATCGTGATCATCGTCTGGGCGGTGGGACTGATCACCGCTTATACGCTTGGCGGCTTGATTCATCTTCTCTTGCTCCTCGCCCTGATTATCTTGCTGATCGAATTCCTCGAACGGCGCAAAGTCCTTTGAGCGCGCCTTTCATTTAATTCGCGTCACTTAATAAATAGGTCGCTCTTGAAAAAGGATCGGCACAACAAAAAATACCCGATGGAAAACTGCCGGCGCCACTTATTAAGCTGCTCTCCAAATAAAAGGGTAACATCGGAGAGCCTGGCCACAAGACCCCTTACAAATAATAGCCGAGCGTTTGATCTCGGCTCGACCGGCTGCAGATAAATTTTCTACCACTAACCTTTTTGTCTTCAGTAATTTCTGTTCCCTTCGGTTGGTTTCACAGATGCCTGCGGCCTTCCCCACTTGACCACAGGGTCGGCACTTTCAATGACAAGTTGCGAGGCTCTATGGGGTCCCTGGTGGTACGGCCTGCGATCGCGATCCTTCCTCTGAGATAGTTTTCTCGACCCGCTTAGTCCTGGCAGTCGCCTCTCAAAACCGAATCTTCGCTACCGCGGTGAACCGATAATTCCCGCGCCGATTTTAACCGACTAACCGCTCTGCTTCCGCGGCGCACGGTCAAATCTTTTGTTGATAGATCTGGGTAGCAATCCTCTCAATTCGATCTTTAAACTTCTTCTCCCGTTCCATCTTTGTCTTGACTCGGTGGCAACCCCATCCCACCGCTCCGTAACTCCCTAACCCAAACAGTCTCGCCGTCTCACCAAGCGTCTGATCGCAATATCGCCGGACTAAATACATCGCCACCTTGCGCGCTTCATTCTCTTTGCCTCTCACTCCCAGAAGGACTCCCTCCGTGGGGACTTTATATATCCCGGCAACCTTTCCGATCACCTGCTCGGGAGTGGGCTGTACACCTCTTCTTTGATATCGAGGTATTTCTCTGGCGAGCTTTATTTCCGGCCGCTTGATTCTCTGGGCAAACGCAACTCTTCCCAGCACTGGACTATGACGCCTGGAGTTATAGAAATTCTCCAATGTTTCTTCATTGCCGGAGAGCACAAACTCGTGAAAGCCCTTTCTCCCGCCCATTTGCTCGAGTACCTCCTCCGTATTGAGCCACTGCGGTATTCCTTTCGTTTGCAAGTACTTGACATGGCTACTCCAACGATATTCCTCGGCGCTGTTGCGCAACTCCGACCTGTACCGGGTTTAAATGAATGTAGCGGACCACTTGGGCTAAATGCTCGTCCTCATCAACCAGTATGGCTTTGTAGCGGCCTCTCAATAGTGGCCCGTCTCGTTTGTGATGTCGGTTAAACCGCTGCGTGTAAAGCCCGTCGATATGGCGCATGACGCGGGAGAGATTGCCCTTGGGGGTTCTTAAGCACAGATGATAATGATTTTTCATCAGACAATAGGAGAATACTTCGATGCCCCATAGTCGGTTGGCTTCGGCTGTGACCTTATGTGACCTTAAGAAATGCCTGGTAGTCGCCCTCAACAACAAAGGTCATCTGTCTAGCCGTGCCGCGGTTCATGACATGATATAGCGCTCCGCAATACTGTATCCGCAACGGCCGTGACGTGCCTCAGATCTTTATCAGACAGCTCAATCTGACGCCATTGCCGCACGTTCCGGGCAGCAACATGTCGCCGGGTTATCGCCGCGAACGCCTCTGGACAGACCCGGGTGACGGGGTACTGAGGTCTATTGCCGGCTTTATCGTGGCTACGGTGTCGTTTTTTTTGTATACATATCTTTCATAAATGTCTTTTGGTATTTGTCCGGTTTGGAGCGGCAACGCAGTAGGTGATGCATGGATAGTCCAACCTCGTCCGCTAAGTTTTCTGATACCATCCCAAGTCGTTTGAGTCGCACTATGACTCTTAAACTTTTCTGGTTGTGCATAGAGGTTTTGCCAATATATTTCGGCGGTCTTGAGTTTCGGGTTGCCGGCTTGGGCAGTTCTTATTTCACTTAATAGCTTGCTAAGTTCACCGCAACAGTCGTCACAGGGGCTAAGATGAAAATTTTGTAGAGTGATTGTTTCGACGTTCTGCAGAACATCTTTTTGCTGACGCAACTCTTTAACAAGCTGATCTTCCGCATGGTCACTAGCGTTAGCAGAAGTAAGAGCCGTTACATTCCAGCTTACTAGTCGCACCTCGGTACCTGTATCTGACGGAAGCCAAATGCCACCTGTTGCTCTACGCCCCGGATGTGTAGCTCCAATAAAGCCGGTAGGCACAGTCACAGCCCGCGCAAGCTTCAATGCAGCGGCGGTTCGGACAGTTACGTTCCTTGGCACATCCTGGGACTGTTCCAACGCTTGCCTGATCAACCTGCCCAGCGGCCGTGTCTCACCTGCGTCAGCGTATATCGTTCCTTCCCCTTCGGCTGACTCTTGGCCTATTTCAAGGCGGTTAAGTCCTTCCGGTCGAAGTCGTTGAGCAACTCCTCCTACAATGCGCTCAGCTTCTGCCCTGCTGCTAACCCCTTGCAACTCTTTTGCTAGCGCTCTATTCGCAGCTTCTAAGACGTCAGCTCCCCCTTGCTCGGCTTTCTCACCAGGAACACCGAGGTCTTGATCGATATCCGGGTTAATACTCGCCCGGACCCACCAACTTCCACCTTTCTCATACGGCTGTATAGCTGTAAGCCCATACCTTAACTTTATTCCGCCGAGTATTGGATTTAATAATCCCTGCGTGACTCTTCCCGTCAGCCTTTTAGCCGCTGATACGGAGGCCCGTGCAGCAAGCCTAAGTCGCTCGTTCGGATCTTCTGGCACCCCGACCTGGACCACCGCTTTTCCCGAGGCGACCACTTTTTCTTTTCCCTTCTCGAATATTTCCTTGCCCTTCATCACCAGAGGCTTGAATTTTTGGAGCACAAAGTCGATGCCTCGGATGATTGGGCTCCTCATCCTTTCAATGAACCGCTCAACTTTTGCTTTGAGATCCGACAGGCCAAAGAAGGCGACCAGAAAATCGAGAGCAACCGTTATGAACTTCGTCAGAGCACTAGTTACACGTTTTACGATTCCGGCGATATCGCCTTTAACAGCGTTCTCCATGGACAATACAAACGCTTCGATCAGGTCCAGGATCTTGTTCCTCGCTTCGACGATGAATACGACCAGGCGTATTACCTTCTCGGCAATCGCAATGAATCCTCCTCCCGGAATGAGCATTTTACCGATCTCAATAAAGACCTTTTTGATCGCTGCATAAAGAACCGTTTCCTTCATCTCGTCCAACGTGTCTGACAGTAGAGTTCCCAGCGATTCGACGATGTGATCCCACAAGCCACCTAAGCCGTCCCTCTTGATGATGTCGAAGATTTCGAGACCTTTATCGAGGAGAACCTCGCCTCGCCGAAAGGCATTCGCAACCGTCTTGTCATAGACAACCTCCATTCGTTGCCAAATGGTTTCAGTACTCAGGTTGAGTAATTGTGTGAAAAGACTGAAGATACCTGCGGCGTTCCACTCTTTGGGGAACTGAACCGTGACACCGCTCGTGCCGCGAATCCAATCAAAGAACGCAGTGGCCAAAAACTCATCGATTCGTCTACCGAACTCTGAAAAACCCTCCGCGATTCCAGTAGCTAGATTCCTGAAGAATGCGCGTGGGCTGGAGATAATGTCACCGAGGAGACCAATCATCTTTCCTAACAACTCGGCAATTCTGGTAGCAAAATCTATGATGGCGTTGACGACGGCCTTGATCCTATTCCACGCCTTCTGGAGCCAACTGGTAAGAACATCCTTTTTGATCTCATCGAATTTACTTTGCAGCTGACCGACGCTCTTGTTGTAGGTTCGCGCCATATCGCCGATGATTTCCTTCTGACGTTCGTCCACGGATTTTCGCAATTGCCGAAACTGCCCCTTGATCGCGTCACGAACATTGACGGCTTCCTTCTTTTCCAGCGGGTCCAGCGGTCGTACGCTTTGTCGAACTTGTCTTCCCCTTCTTTTATGCGTTTCTTGGCCGCATTCAGCGCGTTCACGACTCTCGTCGCGATTTGTTCCTCGACTGCCACCATCACATGGCTGATGAACCGGTCTTTAGCGTAGCGGAAAAGCAGAGTCGCGGATCTATCCTGTACTATTCTTCGCGCCTCGAGCCACAGAGGGTCTATCGCATAGTTATAGTAACGACGCTCTCCGCCTTTCAGACGCTTCAGCTTCTCGTACTCCTCGTTGACTTCCTTCGCGTGTATGTCGATCCAATCGCTATAATCGAGAACCCCCGGAGTGTAGATGTATTCCAAATCGTTTCTCACCAGGCCCTCAAAGGCGGCTTGGGCTTTGTTCAAGATGGCTTCAAAAGTCTCGTCAATCGTTTGCGGTTTCTCCACCGCAGCCAGTTCGGTTTTTACGTTGTCCTTGGTTTCATCGTAAATCTTTTGCAGGCCGGCAAAACACTTGCTCATCTGCTTAATGTTCTTCTTGTGCGATTGTTGCGCAGCCAGGACCTTGTCAAAAGCTCGCCGCGCGTGATCCGTGATAATTGCCCAGTCCCACATGGACGACGGAGTGAACGTCGCCTTGAGATTTGGTGATGACTCCGCCTTCCTCCTGCCGGTATCGTGGCCGCGCCTTTTTCACCTCTTCTTGTGCTTTGCGTTTGGTTTCACCCGCTTCGTCAAAGCTCTTTTCCACCGGATACAGGAAACGCCAGTGATCCTTCATCGATGTTCACCGTCTGTCCGCCGATATTGTGATTCGCCAGGGAATCATCCAGTGCGCGACTCTGGTCATCGAGCGAAATGGCCTTGTCACTTTTTGGCTTGGCAGCGGCGGCTTTGGCCTCCTTAATGCTCGGAATTGCGCCGGCCGGGTCGACTTTTAGCTCGGACGACGCGACGTCCTGCTTTGTCTTTTCCGCATAGGTCGAGGGCTGTGTCGCCAGTTCCGTCTGCAGGGGAGCTTCCTGTTTTTTATTCTGATTGGTGATTTTCTGTTTCGCGTCGATCTTTCCGGTTGCGACTTCGACCGCTGACACGTCCGTACCGTGTTTCTCTCTGTCCTGCGGAGTTTTTTGGCGAGCTCTTCGACCGTCGCCTTGAATTCGTCCATGGTCCTTTCACCGTGAGTTGATGGGGTTGTGCTTGTTTTAACTTATTGAGGTGCTTGCCGTAGGAATCTTGCGTTGCAGTAATCTCGGACTTCCAGATTTGCCGCCGGTAGAGTTTCGTCTCGTTTTTCCTCCGGCTTCTTGGTGGGGGTTTTCTCCGTGCTTGCCCCTGATTCCCACCTGCGCGACAACCGCTTGATGCGCGGTATCTTTTTCCGGAGTGAGAGGCGCCTTTTCATCGGCGCCGGACGGCGGGGGCAATTCTTCCCTTCAGACGCTTCAACTGCGCTCTCCGGCGCTGGTGATCCGGCGGGAAAGGATGGACGTGGCTTGGCGGCGCGCGGAGCCGATGCTGCGGGCAATTCGGGAGTTTCTTCGGAATATCCGGCGAGGCATTGAATAGCTTGTCGCGGGCCATTCTCGAAATGACCCTTTTTTGCTCGATCGTACGTGTAGGCTCTTGGCGCTATACTTTGCGCGCCTCAACTCGGTTTCAGGCTCGGCGGGCATAACCGGATCGGTGACTTCTGAATCACGGTCATTGGCGGACGGGTGCGCCTTGCTGGAGGAATTCAGGCTGCAGAAATCTTTGTACCGCAAGATTGCCGGCGTTCTGCTGGAGAGCGCCAACTCCGGAAGCGGGGCGCGAAAGTTTGGAGAGCTCAAATCCAATTCTAACCGGGGCGCGGCCGCATGTCGCGCGGCTTGACTATTCTTCTCGCAGTGACTTGGATGTGCTCTCCACCTTGCGCCGCCTTTTTATGCTCCGTCGTGAATCAAGGCGTGGTACTGTTTGAAGTCCGTTGTGGAAGGAATTTTGCCCTGCTTCATCATTTGCCGCGCCAGGGCTTTGGCCAGTTGCTTCATCGTGACCACCTTGCCGTCCTGCGCCGCGAGGAATGCGGCCTCCAGCGCGACGTTGCGGATATCGCCGCCGGTAACCGGAACTGCTTGGCGAGGAATTGAAAGTCTACATCTTTGCCCAGCGGCACTTCGGCCGGAAACATGCCGTGCCATAACCGCTCGCGATGCGACTTCGTCCGGCAATGGGAACTCGACGACATAGTGCATGCGGCGCGAAAAGGCCAGGTCGATATTCTTGCTCAGATTGCTGGCGAGGATCACCACCCCTTCGTATTCTTCGATTTTTTGCAGCAGGTAGGCCACTTCGATATTGGCATAGCGATCGTGCGCCTCTTTCACTTCGGAACGTTTGCCGAAGAGCGCGTCGGCTTCGTCGAAGAACAGTATCGCGTTGCCGCACTGCGCGGCGCGGAAAATGCGATCGAGATTTTTCTCGGTCTCGCCGATGTATTTGCTGACGATGGCGGAGAGATCGATTTTGTAGAGATCCAGGCCCAGATCCCTGGCGATCACTCCCGCGCGTCATCGTTTTGCCGGTTCCCGAAGCCCCGGAAAAAAGCATCTTGAGCCCCAGGCCGGCGGCGATTCGTTTTTCAAATCCCCACTCTGAATACACCACTGGCGATTTCGAATCGCAGCAGGTGATTTCTTTCACTCGTCTGCAGTGTCGGCCGCGGCAGGACCAGATCGTCCCAGCTATGAATCGTCCTTACCTTGGCGGCGAGGTTGCCGAGGCTTTGATCGGATTGGACGCGGGCTGCGTCAAACAGCGCCGCCGCGTCGACGCAGGACGGCGACTCGCCGTCCGACGGAATCGCGACGTTGGCGGCCGATGCTGCTGCCGCGGTAATCTGCGCCGGACGTCAAAACAAACCGATCGGCCAGCGCCTCCAGCTCCGGGCCAGCGACGTCTGCATCGACTTCGCGGCGGCATTTTCCCACAGCCGCAGGCGCGTAGCGTAGTCCGGCAAATCGAACAGGAAAGGGCAGCCCGCGTTTGCGGATAACAATTCGCGCCACGGCGTAGCCGGATCAGCACGGCGATAAACACCGGGCCCTTTGGCCTGACTCAATAATTTGACTAGGCGCGCGACTCGGGAACGGCCTGTGCTCGTTATCGAATAGCGCCTCGAACGCGCGAAGATACAGCGCCGCGCCGTGCAACCGCTGTTGCAACAACAGCGCCCGCGTCAACTGGGCCGATGTTTTCACCGGCAGCACGGAGGCCATCAAGGTCGACGCGCAGCAACGAAGATACCCCCAGTTCACGGCACACCGCTTCCGCGGCCTGAGCCGCGACCCACGCCCTCGGGTCCGACGAGAACGACCACCGGCAAGGTGATCGCGAATTGATGTAGCGACGCGAGAAGTGAGCGCAACGCGTTTTTCAGATCCGCGGAGATCGACAGCCGCTGCCAATCGACCGACGGGGTCCGCTGCTCGACAAATGAAGCCAGCGCGGATCGAGTGAGGCAGCTCGAGAGATACTGGCAAACCGGCGGCGCCACGGCAAAACCCGTTGCCGGCCATGACGCGCCGTTCGCCGACCGGCTGATGGTTGCAGCAATCCGCTGCTGAAGAGCTTTGCTTCCGGCGACAGGCAGCGGCGCACTTCGGTCCTTTGCCCCTGCAACCGCAGCGCTCGACCCGCAGAGCCAAGTCGAAAGTCGGCCATTTGCGCGTGATGTCGTTATTCAGGTAGGCGAAGAGCGTTTCGTATTTGAGATCGATTTCCGGCGCGACGGCGAGCAACAAGATATCCTGCTCGATAGGCGACAGCGAGAACTCCGCGACCAGACGTCTGCCAGGGCGAACCGTCATCTTGGCTGTTGGCATCGGCGCGCAGCGACTCCGCCTTTTCCGTCAGCTCATCGATTGCCGAACTCGCGCCCTGCGTAATTGACGGCGCGATTGACGAGCTGATTCACCTGCTCGTCGCTGATGTAGAGGCCGCGAAATTCGTCGAGCGAGAGTTGATAGTTCGCGCGCAGGCGCAAAATCTCGCGATGCAGCAAGAGATCGAGCCGCTGCAAAGCCACCGACAGGTATTCCCGCGGGCTCCATGGCGGCTTAGTCTTGCTGAAACAGCGCGAACGGCCGCTCGTCGAGCCAGCTCAAGCGATAGCTCTGCCGAGTCATGCCGGTCATGTTCAGGATCAGGTGCAGCGGCGGCGGTTCCACGCGGACGATTCTGCGCGCCGCGTCTTCCTCCATGCTGGCGGCAAACTCGAGGAAATTGCGCGAAAGGTACGGCAGGTTCGATCCGGCAAATCCCGGCAAGCGCCAGGCAATTCCGCGCAGCAGGTGTTCGGCGGCAATGCTCAAGACCCGGTCGAGCGGGCGAGCGATCCTCAACCGCGCGGGAAGCTGCAAAAATTCCACATCGTCCTGCAGCTTGTTCAGGCGCGCCAGAATGGCATCGATGCCGTGGTTTGCCGCTTCGGCCGGCTCGATCGCATGGTCCGATAGATCAATGACATTCAATTGCGGAAAATTTTCATGCAACAACGACACGACGGCGGGATCGCTGTAAAGGAGGCCCTCCGCTTCAGCCAGCGGGTTCAGCGCAGCACGCAGCCAAGGAATGATTTTTCCCGGCTGGCGCGATCGATCTTTATCAATCCACAGCCAGAGCCCGCGCGCGCCGTCGATCAGAACCAGCAGCCGCGATGCCGTCCGTCGCGTGGGGACGCTAAGCAGCTGTTGTTGGCCTCCGATCGCACCGCGGTCAACTTGCCATTTCAATAGCGCGGTCAGAAAACTTTGCAGATGTTGCGGCTTGAGTCCCGCCTGCCAGGTTCGCAATACTTCGGGAGACAACGAAAGGGGGATCAATAACAGTTCGCGCACCAACGGATCGTAAAAAGCACGTTCCGAGTTTTCCGAGCCGCAGCATTTGAGCAAAACCAGAAATCTCACCAGCGATATGGCCGCCGCCTCCTCGGCATGCGGCCAGTTTCGGGTCGCTTCCGCCAACGGCAGCTCATCGAGCCGGGGTAGAATAAGAAACACTTCGCCAAAAGCGGTGCTGCGCCGGCAGATCTGACTTCGGTCAGAAACGGCTGCGGCTTCCCGCCAGCCATCCTTGTCCCGCGCGACCTTGAGAGCCGTGTCCTTCAAAGACGCGCCATCTAATTCTTTTCCCTCGTCGATTGCGGCGATGAATAGATACAGAGCGCGCCGCCATTCATCTGCGAGTTGATCCAGCGCCGCGGCGTTTTTTATTGCTGCTTCAACGACTGCCTCCCGGCAACGGGAGACATCGGCCGCAGTGCCTTCCGAAGCTATTCGTTCAAGCACCTGCCGCGCATCCTGGAGCGTCAAGCTCTGCGCCACCCTCTGTAATTCAGCCGCCGATAAAAGACACAGCGCCTGCTTGCCGGTCCGGCTGTCGCCGCATAGCGCCGTCCGCAAAGCGGCCGATAATGGCAGCGCATTCAGTCCGGCGAACGATTGGTAGTACCACTGGCTCCATGCCGTTCCGAATGCCAAGTCAGCTAGAAAGCTCGCCAGATAGGCGGCGCGACTTGGAAAATGACGGACGTTATCCTGGTTCTCCTCCTGAAACGTCGCTCCCAGCGTCTCTGCGATCTGGGCCGCCAGTGCCCGGCTGATCTGCTCCGCCTCGCCGCCGGCGTTGACGGCGGCTTCGATGTGGAGTTGTCGAATGATCCAGATGCTCGAATCGCTATCGGAGAACCACGAATCGAAGGCGCGCGCGAGCGTCTGCGGCAGTTCGCGTTTGATCACCGTGTCCAGCCGATCCCTTATCCGCGGCGGCGATGGATGCCCGGCCGGCACAAGATATTTTATTGCCGCGCAACCAATCTCCAGCCGGCTCGTCTCCATCGCTATCCTTAGGCCGCGGCTTTTCGCTCCGCGTTCGCGGCGATCTCTGTTGTCTCCGCCGCCGGAGTATTTTCCTGGAGCAATTCCTCGAGCACCTGGATCGCGCCGCTGATGCGCGTCAACGTCATTTTCGAGACCGGCCTGCCGCCCTTCCAGTTCGGCGAGCATTTCCTGTCCGGTGCGATATTCCGCGCGCAACGATTCGATCCGAGTTTTGATCTGTTCTGTCATGACGATTTCTCCCTGGCTTCCTTCTTAGCGCGCTGACGCGGCGCCGCGCTTCCGGCTTCGATTTTGGCGAGCCGTTTTTTCATCTCCTCGATCTCGTTCTTCAGTTCGCGCAGCGCTTCGATGGCCAGCGCTTCGAATCCTCTGATGGTCAGTTCTTTGTAGCCCTCCGGATCCGAGCTCACCCATTCGGGGAACACCTTCTCGACTTCCTGGGCGATCAGTCCGGTTTGCGGCCCGGACAGGTTTCCCATCTTCTCCGGCTCTTTCCACTCGAACTGCACGCCGCGCAATTCCAGCAGCCGCTCGAGCGCATGCGTCAGCGCGGCTGAGCTTTTTCTTCAGGCGCATGTCGGAAGAGCTGGTCCAGGAGCCGCCGCCGGGCTTGCGCGCCACTCCGGTGATGCGCAGATCACCGATCACGTGGAGTTTGTCGGTCGGCGCGGTCGTGCCGATGCCGACATTCGCATTGCGAATCGTCATGCGTTCCGCCGCCGAACTGATGGAAACCCAGGCTATCGTCGGCATCGTTGTTGATGCCGATCAACAGTTTGGTGGTTTCTCCGGACTGGACGAAATAGCGGATAAACGCTTCGTCGCCGCCGCCGCCGCCGGGATCCGACGGAAACTGAATACCCGCGGTCGGACCATTGCCGACGGCGGGCATGATGGCGCCGCCGGCGACTTGCAGCGAAGCTTGCGGCGTGATGGTGCCGATGCCGATCCGGCCCGTCACCCACACGTTGCCGAAACCGGGATCTCCCCAACCGTTTGCGCCACCAACGTTGAGCGAACCGGGCGCAAACACTCCGGGCGTGTGCACGCCGAAGACGGGCTTGCTGAAGTCGAGGTTCTGGTTCAAGCGCAGCCAGGTGCCGTCGTTCCAGCACAGGGTCGCTTCGGCGGGAAGCACTCTGCCCGTCCCCGGCGGAATTTTTTCCAGCGCGATGTCTCCCGCGACTTCCAGCTTGGCCACCGGCGCCGCGGTGCCGATGCCGACGGCGTCGTTGCCGTCGAAGGCCACCACGCCGCCGCCGCTGCGTATAAAGAGAATGCCGCCGCCGACGTCGCCGACCTGCGATTGCCAGAAGTGAGCCGGTGGCCGGCCCGTCGGTGCGGCCGAAATCGCCCTGGACATCCAGGGTGAGCGCCGGCGTGGCGGTGCCGATGCCGACCTTGCCGTCATCGCGCACGGTCAACTTGGCGCTGAACTTGTCGCTGGCATCGAGCGGCCCGACCGCGAACCCATTCGCCCCGGCGCTCGCCTTACCGATCACGACCTGCAAGCGCGCGCCGGCGCTGTCCACCCGATTGATCCCCAGCGGCGCGCCGTTGTCGCTGCCGCCGCTGTCCCGGAAATCCAGCTTGTGATTGAAAAGCCGCAGATCGCCTTCGATGCGCAGATCGCCTTCGACCCAGACCAGCTCATCCGTGCGCACGGTTGGAAGTCCGTTGCCCCGGTTCTTGAGACGAATTCTGCCGTCCGCCGCCTCGATGGCTTCGGCGACCACGCCGGCATAACGGCGGAAGATGCGGATCTGATCCGAATCCTTGGGCAGCCCACCCGCGCCGCTATCGTCGCGCGCGACGAAGTGCCCGGCCTGATTCTGCACCGGCAGCCAGCGCACGTAGCCGATCGGTATCAACCAGCGCGCGCGATTTTGCGGATCGGGAAAATTCTGCTGCGCAATCGACTCGTCGCGCACCAGCGGGGCAGCCGGATCGAACGCCTGTAACGCGGTCGCGGCATCGATAATATTTTTGGCCGCAACATTCACTCCCGAGTAGCGATCCGCCGGCGCAGGCTGATCGCCGATTTCGATACGGAAACTTTCCTGAATGCGTGACAGTTGATCGGCCACATCGCACACTTCGAAGCCGGGCCGCGGGCTCTGGGTTGCGGTTTCGTCATAGCAGAGCCACACCGGAATCAAGCGTCCCTTGCCGTCCGTATCGATGCTCGGATCGAACTTGATTGCACTGAACCTCTCCTCGGGAATCTGATAGGGCGAGAGCACGACGATCGGGCGGCCGTATCCGTCCCAGGCATAGCCCGGCAACACATGCACGGTCACCGCGCCGCCGGCCTGGGGCGTCTCTTTCAACGTCAAGCCGATGGCGATGCCCCAGGTGTGCGCGCCCAGTGCGTGGCGCGCCTGCTGGATGCGCCCGTAATCGACCACCGCGGTAAGATCGGCGGCGCCGAGGTATTGCTCTTCAAAAAATTTCGGCCGCTGCGTCTGGTTCGCCGCCATGGTGATCCTCCGTTTACCGGTTGCCTAAGCGCTGCTGCAACTCGCTGATGCGAGCCTGCTGATCCTCGACCATGCGCTTTAGCTCCTCGACCTGGCTGGTGAGCGTCTGCGCTTCGCCGGTGGGGGCTTGTGACGAACCCAGGACGCGCGAGATCGTCGCCAACAGCGTCTGCAATGGCTCGGCGTCTTCGTCGGGGACGGCATTTCTCACCAGCGGCGGCGCGAGCTGATTGATGAGTAAAAACTGCAGCGGATTGCGCAGCTCGGCGTCGGTCATCAGCGGCCGATTTTTGTCATCCTGAAACTCCATCGCGCCGAGAAAGAGCGTTTGCGCGTCGATCGTGCGGTCGCGATTCCCGATTGCGTCCAACAGCACTCGGGAAAATTCCTGCTCTGGATTGATTGCCGTCGCCGCTCTCCTGAAAGCGGTAAAGCGTCTATCCGATCGCGTTCCCGCCGAGAGGCCGGCGCTGCCAAGCGACGGAAACGGCCGGCAGCAACCGATCTCGATGGCCTGCCGCAGGCTGCGCACGAACGGCAGGAAGGAGAGCCAATACTGCAGATTGGGAAAGGTGGTCACGAACTTGCGCACGCTCCAGTTGCACACCCGCATGATTTTGCAGTCGCGCTTGCGAATCGTAATCGTTGCCAGCGGCACGCAATTGCTGGCGGCCGGATCGGGGCAGGGAGGCAACAGGGCCGAACACGCGCACGAACGAATATATTCGGCGAGAATCGGCGCTATCTGCGTGAGCACTGCGGTCCAATATTGTTCCGGCGTCTGATTCTGACTCGGCGCGGGACAAACGAACTGCGCAAGTTTCTGCAAGGCGAGGCAGTCGTGGATCGGGTGATCGGTTAAGAAGTCGATGAAGTTCTGCTTCAGCTGACAGCACCATGCCTGCGCTTGCTCGATGCTCGTCGGCAGCGGCGGCACGGCATCGAACAAACCTTTCATACAGGCCTCGAAGCGCTGAATCATCGCGCCGAGCGCCTCTCCCGGTTTCGGATCGGCAGCCGATGCTTTGTAGAGCGAGAAATAGTGGCTTTCGCAGGTGACCGTCGGCTCGCAGAGGTCACGGCCGGATCGTGCATCGGTCGAAAGCGAACGCGCAGACCGAGCCGGCGGAGCCGGCTGCTTTCGGCTGATGCCGCTTTCCTGACAGCCGCAGCCGCAACTGGCGGAGCCGCCGCAACTGCAGCTCGAGCAGCACGCAGCCTCGCTGCTGCCGCGCAACGCCGTCACGCCGCGCGAGGCCTTTTCCGTGAAGCAAACCGTCAACACCCACTGTTCCGTGACATCCTGGCATTCCGCGCTTGCGGCGGGGCGCGGCGGTTCGCAATCCAGCCGCTCCCGCTCGCGGCAGCGCTGGATAAGATCGCACACGTTGACGACATCGTCGGCGCACAAAACGATGTCATCGCCGCACGGGCTCAGAGCATAGCCGGACGTGACGGTGACCTGCCCTTCGCAGGGATGGCAAAAAACTTCCAGGCCGCAGACGACGCCCCAACCGTGCAGGTAGCGGTTGTGCAGTTTGTTTTTCTCGACGATGTAGTGATCGAGGCGGTTGAGATCCTCTTCGGTCAACAGTTGGCCGGCGAAGAATCGCGGCCGGCACAAGCATTCGAGTCCTCCGCAAGCCGGGCAAACCGGCTGCAATGTTTTCATTCGTGAAGTTGCCGGCGCCGTCATTAAAGTTTGTGCCATGGTTTACTCCTAGTCTTGTGTGCGCTGAAATCCATTCTCTTCCTAAACGTCTTGCCGTTGAGTTCCCGGCGCTAGCCCTGCGCTTTGACCGTGAACCAGCTTTCGAACAGTCCGCCTTGAACCCCGAACACGCTGCCATTGGGGTGATCGCCGGTCGGCAACTCTGCGCGGGCGAATTCGGCATCGACGGCCTTGCCCTTGCTGTCGAGCACGAAATCGCCGCGCAGGAGGATCCACAGGTCATTGACCTTGCCGTTGAGAATTTCGCCGGCGATCGGGAAATTTTCGTTATCCAGCAGAAAAGCGACGCCGCGCGCGTCGCCGGCCGGCAACTCCGAAGCGGTATCGATATGGCCGGCGGCATTCACGACGATTTTGCCTTGCCCGTCGAGCTTCAGCTTCACCGGAATCGTGCGGCCGCGAATCGCGCAGCGGCAGGCCAAACCGCGCCGCGCATCCTCCGCGTTGGTGTGATCGACGAGAACCTGGAACACATGATCGGCATCGATAAACTTGCTGACCTGAACGTCGGCGGTGAAGCCGATAACCAGTCCGGGAATCTTCGCGCCGGTTACCATCGTCACTTCCACGGCGAAGGAATTTACCGTGCCCGGCGCGGCCACCTGTTCGATGTTGTGAGTCCAGCTCAACGCTTCGATTCTCGTGAGCCCTTCCTCTAACCCCGGCCCCGGATCTCCCTTGGCGCCGGCTGGCCCGGTGACGCTGTCTCCTTTGTCGCCCTTGTCGCCTTTGTCACCCTTCGCGCCCGGCGTGCCGGGAAGACCCTGAGTCCCGGCTCCGCCGACCCCGTGTTCGAGCAGACACTCCACCAGCTCGGTCAAAACTTCCGTGCTCGGCAGCAGCCGTCTTCCCTTGCGATTGTCGATGCGGGCGATTTTGTCTTGGGCATCCTGTGCCGGATCGGCGGGCGGATCGGTTTGTTCTTCAATACGATCACCGAGGTGATAGTTCTCAATGGTCGCCAGCACCACGCAATCCGGCAGGTCGCAATGCGGGCAGCCGTCGAGATGACGCCAGAGAATTTCCGCGCATGATCCTTCGGTAACTTCCACGATCGCGACGCCGCCGGCGGCAGGCTGGGCGATATCATCGACGTACGGAATGTAGAGACGCTTGCCCGATGCGGTCATGACGATCTGCCGGCTGTCGTCGCCGATCTTGAACGCTGCACCCGGTGTCGCCGCGAGATGCTGCACCAGCGCATCAAGGCTGACCGATTGAATAAAGCTGTCGGTATCCCTTTCGAGGATGTAGGCCCAGTGTCCTCCTGCAGCGGCGACGAGCCCGACCGGCGGATGATCGAGTTTGACGCTGCCTATCAACGTCGCCGACGGCGGCAGCTGAACGAGGTGAACAAACATATTGGTTTGATCGGCCACGGCGAGCATGTCCGGCGCGGTGCTGCTGACCAGCGCCATGGACGAAGGCTTCGCCGCGGCAGGCAGCACGGTTATGGGAGTCACCGTGGCGGCGGCCAGATCGAGCGCCTGAATCTGATTTCCCGGTCCGAGCACGAAAGCCAGCTTGCCGTCGCTGCTCAGCGTCAATCCGGCCACGCCCGCGCCGAGATTCTTGACGATGTCCGGAGCAGCCGGAGCTGGGTTCGTGTCGAGGTCGGCAGGCCAGCGCAGAACATCGCCGCTGGATGCCACCAGCGCGAGCAACCGCGCGTTCGGCGCGACGGCCAACGCCACGGCGCTGCCCGTACTATTGGGCAGGTCGAGCGGATTCGTATTAAAGTCGGGCATGCCCGGCTGGGTCGTATCGAGCACGTGCAGCTGGCGCAGCGTCGCCGGCGTGGTGGGCTCGACGACGACGTAGAGATGCTTGCCGTCATTCGAAACCGCCTGCGCAAGAACCTTCGCCGGCAAGGTCCGCGAGGTGATCGTCGCGTGATTATCGCTACTGATCTGATAGACGGTGGCGGGATCGTCCGCGGTCAGAACATACAGTCGATGCGACGCATCGTGCAGCACAGCCGCAGCCGCGTGGGCCACGGCGATGGAGTTCTCCCAGCTAAATTTCGGCGTGTGCAAGGAGTCCGGCTGGTCCGGCGGATCGATCATGACGCCGATTTCGTAAGACTCGAGAATACGATTGGGCGCGCACTTGGTATCGTCACAGCCGCAATCGTCGTAGAGCACCGGAATATCTTCAGTCGGGCATTCGCGAAAGCGCACGCAGATCTGCAACCTATGCGAGTCCTTGTCGTTGTTGCTCTGCAGCGCTTTGATTTCCGCAAAGCGCGTAATGTCGACGCACTCTTCTTCGGCGACGATGATGTCATGGCCGCAGCAATCGACCGCCGATCCGGGCTCCACGCAGACAAAGCGGTCGCGGCAGGCTTCGTTCGGATGCGGCTTGACTTTCAGACCGCAGACCACGCCCGAGCCGTGCAGCAGCTGCTCGTGGTGGCGCAGCTTTTCCATGTGGAAACGGGTTTCATCGGTGAAATCCCGCTCGACCAGGAGCTTGCCGGTGAAATAATTGTTGCGCGTGAATGGCCCGTAGTCGCAGGCCGGGCAAGCAAGCTGGTGGACATTACCATTGTGTGAATGAACCATGATTCTCTCCTAGTGGAACGCTGCGCTGATCTCGCGGATCGTCACCTCTATTCCAATCGCGTTGTCGTGCCGATGCGTGACTGTTCGCCGATTGCCAGAGACGGTCCGCCCTGTTTGTGCGGCGGCGCCGTCAACACCGTGGCGCGGCCGAGCTGCATATCGTTCAAAGTTACCCCGACCGGATAACGGCCGACGACGCTGTCAAAACCGATCATCGATTGAAAGCCGATGCGAAAGCGCGGCTCGACGTATTCGAGCTGCGCCAGGGTCCCCGCCGGCCGGCCGTTGCGTAGAATATTTTCCAGCGCCTTGCGGTCGGTATCCGATGCGCGGAAAGACGCCGGAACAAAGACGCTGAATTTGTAAGCATACACATGAAACGGGTCGCGCAGCGGATCCTGCGCCGTCAGCAATCGGGTGCGATCCGCCCGGGCGGTATCGTCCAGCTGGCTGCGGTTGACGATCCGTTTGCCCCACAGCACCGCCTGATCGCCGAGGCGGCCGGCGCCGAGAAAGAGCCAGCGGCGCAACTTGAAGTGCTCGAGAATCAGCGGCGGCGGACACCACCCGCATGCGGCCGGTTTCGGCGGCGCGCAGTTCGCGGGCCGCGGCTGGCAACGATCAGGCGGCTGGTCGGTCCGGCAACACAGGTCGCCGTCCATGTCGAGAAACAGCAGCAGCTCGCGCCACAAGCCCCGGCGCGTGCCGCGCAGTGCATACAAGCGCCCGGCGTGCTTGAAAAACTTTCTGCGTTTGGCCTCGGGCCAGTGCCGGTCGAGAATGAGACCAATCCACGATGCCAGCCAGGAGAGAAAATCCGCGCCGGTTTTCGGGTCGCGTTCCGCGGGCGCCGAAAGCGGATCGAAATACCGCGCTTCACGATCCAGTTTGGTTTCAATGGAGCGAAAAGTGGTATCGAAGAGGCTCAGAAAACGATCCGTGAAGTCGGCGCTGACGGCTTCTTTGCCGAACACCGCCGGCAGGTAGCGCCGCAAACTAATGCGCGGAAATTCGATCTCGATGCTGTCGAGGCGGGGCGTCACCTTGCCGTTGCCGCGAAATTCGAGTCGCAGCCAGAGAAAACGGCCGCCGCCGCTGCGCACCAGGCAGTCCCACTCGCCGCCGACCATTTCAGTCGCCGTCTGGTTGGTTTGCCAGACGTCGCCCAGATTCTGGATGTCGTCGTCGGCCAACTCCGCTTCCGCCGTGTAGCTTGAAACCACCACGCGGGCGCCGGCGGGGATCTCGCCGCGCAAAATGATGCGGTGCCATTGGCATCGATAGAGCTCGCTGTCGAGCGCGGCGCTGACATAGGTCGCCTGGGTCACGTAGCTCGCGGGCTTGCTGACAAAACAGTCCACCGGATTGCCGCGCCGGTCGAAAACACCGCGCTCCGGGCTTTGACCGGGCGGGCACTTTGGCGCCGGTTGCGCGCCTATACAATTCGTTGCCGAAACGGCGGCGCATAACGGGCCGAGATGGAGCAAGCCGTCGGCATCCACTGAAAAAGGCATACCCGGAAATGCCGGCACCGGCTCCGCCGGCCCGGTCTCGACGCCGTTGCCGTCACCATCGACTTTCACAACGGTTGCAGGCGTGCCGGCGACAACGACGTAAGTACGGTCGCGGCAGTCCGTGGCGATCCAGGTCGCTGGTCCGAAACCCGGGAAACATTTTTGCCACTGCCCCGCCGGAGTGAAACGATGAATACAGCCGTTCGCCCCATCGGTAACGTACGCTCGCCCGAACCGGTCGAAAGTGAGATCGAACGGTTCCCATGGATTTGCCAGATGTGGACTGGGTCCTTTGTAAGCGGCGGGCGGCGGCTGCCAGAATCCCCGCAGCACGAATCCATGCAAAGCAAACACGCTCAAGCGATGATTGCCGGTATCGCACACAAACAGATTGCCGGCGCAGATCGCGACGCCATGGGGATTTTTCAACTGCCGCGGCCCGCTGCCGCTGCCGCCCAGACAGGGAACCGGCTGGAAGCGGCATTCGCAGGGATCGAAGCGTTTCAACTGCGCGGTGGCCGCATCGAGCAGATAGATACTGCCGTCGGGGCCTAACGCGACGTTACCCGGCGGCTTGAGTCCGCCAAAGCTGCCGCTTGGTTCTGTCAGCGAACGCTGTGTGTCCGGCGCCGGAGCCAGCACCAGCGATCGCTCCGCGGACAGGTGTTGCAGTTCGGCGGCACGCCAACCGACGCGCCAGTTGAGGAGCCACGACGTCGGATCGTTTGGCGGGCGTGGAATCGGCGGCAATTGTTCGAGAGTCATCATGGCATTCAAGACTCGAAGCGGTAGCTCACCTGAATCTGATGTTCGGTGGCGAACAGCAGCCCGGCTTCGTTGATGATCACGTCGGTGCAGGCCGGCATTTCTTCGCCATCGAGCACGATCACGAGACTTGCCACGCTCTGCACTCCCGGAATCGTAAAACAACGCTGGTTGACTCGTGAGAAATAGATCGTCCCGCCGAAGGGCCAACCCAATCCGTCTTCGCCTCCCTTCAGCGGATGAAAGTAATCAAGCAGCGACTGTTCGAGATTTTCCTGGACTTCCGCAAGATCGGCGTCGTCGTTGACGATGATCTCGGCGCGGATTTGAACCCGCTGGTAGGTCGGCTTGACGACGTAGAGTTCGGTCGTCAGCAGCCGCCGCTGATCGAGATAGGCGCAGACGCTGCGCAACGTGCCTTCGCTCGGCGTTGGCGATGGGCCGTCGCCGTCCGGCACGACGATGATCGTCACCACACCCGGGACTTTCACTCCGGGAAAATCCGGATGATAGAGCGGCAACGCCTTCGCGCGTTTGATCGAGCTCGCCTCCATCGCCAGCAATTCAAAATCCTCGGCCGTCACCGCGCGGGACCGGCTGCGGAGGGCGTGGGGCGCGCGTTTTTTTGCTTCATCGAGCGTTTCTTCGTCGCGGCCGCTATCCGCGGGCAGCAGATTGGCGATGCCGTTGTCGTCGATGCCCTCGATGGACGTCGTCAGCGTCTTGATCGCGCCGGCGGCAACGTTGCCCTGCTTGCCGCCGCCGAAGCGATACTCGCGGGCGACGATGTTGCCTTCCGGGTTGGCGGGGTTGGCGACCGGAATATTCCCGTTGCGCCCGTCGCCGAAGCGGATTTCACCGGTGGTGCGGTTCAACATATAGTGCAGATCCGCCGGGCCGGAACCGAAGAAATCATCGACTCGAGTCCATATCTCGGGACCCGAACCTTCGTCGATTTCGAGCCGCAGGGTATCGCGCAGCACCGGCGCGCTGGCGAGGCGAAACACCTGATCCCGCCGGCCGTTGCTGCCGCCGAGGACCTCGTCCCGGACGGTCTCAGCCTGGCGCACGGCAACCGTGTTGGTGCGAATCGCCAGGAGTTTCGGCGGACGCTCGTATTGACTCCGCTCGACGCGCGCGCGAATCCAATAGAGCGCGCTGGTTTCAGGCGCGATGACAACCGGCTGCAGGCTCTTGTTCGGCGTTTTCAGAAAGACGTGACCCGAACGGGTGAACGCGCGGGTCTCATCCTTGAGCAGGCTCAACCTCTGCCAGTCGCTGCCGTTCCAGAATTCCCATCGCAAGGTCGCGGAAGCGAAGCCGGGCCCATCGGGCAGGCCGCATTTAAACGCGGCCGGCGCCGAATTGTCCGGCAAGGTCGAGATCGCCAGGTTGAGCTCGAGCGCCGGGAAAGGACCCGGATCGGCGAACCCGAGCAGCAGCGCGCTGTCGTCATTGGCCATCGGACCGAAAGGTTGAAAGCCCTGGACCGCTTCCTGATTATCGGCGGTCACCGCGGTGTATGCGTAGCCGTCATACGCCAGAACCGCGGCGAGCTGCGCGCGCACAGCGATCAGCGCGCGGTCGGTTTCAAAGGTAATGGGCGGTCCGCCGTCCGGAGCTTCGGCCGTCAGCTGGGTGCGCTCCGGCACGATCACGTAAGGATCGGCGAACCCGCTTTGCACGGGAAAAGTGATTTCCGCTTGCGCCGGTTCCGCCGCGTTGAGCTCGATGCCGATCAGTTGGAGAAATTTAATGTAGTTGAGCTCGGGCACCAGGTTCATGCGGTAGGCGAGCATCTCCGCCAGCCACGCAAACACCTGCGCCAGGGTGATGCCCGGATCGTTGTCGTTGACGTCGGTCCAGACCGGGGTCCACTCCGGCGTATAGCGCGCGATCCGCGTGCGCACTTCGGCGATCAGGCTATCGTAGTTGCGGTCGTCGATCCGGGGGACGGCATTTTCCAGCGGCATAGGTCAGGCGCTTTCCTCGATATAGAATGGATAAACCAGATTACCGCGCGCATTGTTGGCGCGAATCCGGTAGTTGATGCGAATCAGCAGCAGATTGGGCTCTTCCGGCGCGCTCTCCGCGCTGATGTCGAGCACGTCGATGCGCGGCTCGAAAGCGACCAGCGCTTCGCGCACCGTCTGGACCACGACCGCAATGGTTGTGGAGTTATTCGGAGCAAAAACCAGATCGTGTATGCCGCAGCCGAATTCGGGCAGCATCACGCGCTCGCCCTTGGCGGTGCTGAGAATGAGATAGATCGATTCCTCGATGCGCTGCTCATAGCGCGCCTGGGCAATCTGCCCGCCGGGCGTGACCTGCAGCGGGAATTTCCAGCCGACGCCGAGGAAATCGCGTTGATTACCGGCCGGCTGATTCATGGCGTCACCCCGATAGTCGCTTCGCCGTAGTCGGAAAGGCCGCGTTGGCTGATCGCCGTGAGAAACAGATGGTGCGTGCCCACCGTCAGCGCCGCCACAAAGGCCGGCGTGAGGGTCACGGTGACCGTCAGAGTCGGCGTGCTCCACTGCCCGTTCGCGGGAACGACGGTCGCGCCGGGCGCGCCGCCGGTCAAATCCTGCTGGCGTTTGAGCGTCGTGTTGATCAGCGTCAGCACCCATCGCAGAGGATGAGCGGCGGTCAGATTGAATGCCACGACGACCGGGACCGGCGTCGTGCTGATGCTGAACGGGAAACTTTGCAGCGCCGGTACGACGACGGGCCGCGACAGGTCGGCCATTTCTTCGCTCGGCGGCGGCGCCGTCTGGCCGGTCGGGATCGGCGCCGGCGTGCTTTCGTCGAACGTCTGGTGAAACTCCGTCATGCGCAGCGGCAAACCGGTGAGGCTCTGATTGAAATCGGTGACCAGAATCACTTTTCGCCCGTCGATCTCGGTGGCGTTCAATCCCATGGAGCTGAGAATATAACCGGTGCACGGAAACAGCCCGAACGGACAACTGAGCGCGCCGGTGTCGCCTTCGACGGCCACGTAGCCGCCGTTGATCTGCCACTTCGGAATAGCCGGCACCGTGCTGCCCGTTCCGCCATGCGGGCAAACAATCGTCGCGTTGGTCGTCAGGATCTGCGGCATTTTGTTTGACCTCTCACGATATCTGCACGACGCCGTTGCTCATCTTCAGAATCCGTCCGCCGCCCTCGAGCGTGATCGAGTTTTCCGTATCGTCGAGGGTGATCGTCTGCCCGGAGCTGGACTTGAGAACGATTTTTTTTCCGTTGCCGTCTTCGAACCGCAAGGTGTGCCCGCCCGGTGTCTTGATCACGCGATTCTTGAGATCGCTCTCCGGCGGCATATCCACGCCGTTCCAGAGATAACCGACGATATAAGGATGATCGAAACTTCCGTGCTCAAAGGCGACCAGCACTTCGTCGTCAATTTCAGGCATGAAGAAAACACCACGCTGCTTGCCGGCGAGGGGTGCTGCCACGGGCGCCCAATAACTTCGCAGCGAGTCCGACAGCCAGGGAAATTGCAGCTCCACCCGGCCCTGCCCGTCAGGATCCTTCAAACTTTTGACAATCGCCGTAACCACTCCCGGATAATGCTTCATTGAATCCGGCTCATTTCCCCAGATCTTCGCGGCGCACGCTAAACCTCGTGATGTATCCGCTATCGTTGATCGCATGCGTGGTATCGGTGACGAAATATTCGCCGCTGAAGCGCGCGCCGAGGCCGCTGATCTTTATCCGCTGTCCGGCGCGCAGATCCGGCAGACCGATGCAGGTTCCGCTCGCCTTGACGAGATCCTTGCTGCGCTCGAGCAAAATCGCGCGCGCCAGCTCGTCGGCCTCTCTCTGAGTAAAAACCGGCCTATCGACCACGCGCTCCTCGCGAGCATCGGAAGATTCCAACAGTTTGATCAGGTCACGGTTCAATCCAAATTTCGGATCATCGAGCGATGCTCTACCGGTGATTTGTTGCTTCGTGGATCGATCGAATCCCTGGACGACGACGCTCTTGACCTGGTTGGCGGTGGTTAACGTCGGTTTGAAGTCAATGAGCGAAACGCCCCATTTGAGTTCAAATGTCACCCGTCGCAGGCCGGGATGATTGGCGTCGGAAGGTCCGAAGTAGAGCCGCCTCTGCTTTGTGACCCGGCCATTTTCCTGTTCCTCTTCTTTGATGAAAACCGCGTAGCCGATACGGCGCGCCCGGGAGAGAAGAAAATCGATATCGTACTGGCTGTCTTGCGCGACATAAGCAATCGGCTGCTCTTTGCTGAGCGCGTTGTCGTCGATTTCGATCGGCAGCGGGAAGCGTTTCTTGCCCTTCGCCTGAGGATCGGGGTCGGTCAGTGTGTCGAGACTCTTGGCGATCTCGCTTTCGCGTTTGTTTGGCGGCCACGCGTAGGTGAATTGCTTGGTGCGAAGCTTGTGCAGGACATTCAAGCCTCGCACTGTCAACGTCGGGCCGCCGCTGCTGGGAAAGGTGGGCTCCATCGTCGTCAAATTGCCCTTCGTCATCAGGGTCAAATTGTTTTCGTATCCCATCGCGACCTCCACTTCATGGCGCGATGGATTGAACAGCTGATGCAGCGGATTCCTGCTCAGGGAACTGGTCGTTTCCGATCCGACGTATTTGAATTCGCGCTTTTCGGCGTCCCAATTGTTGACAGTGAACTCGAAGCTATCGAGCTCTTTCACGTTATCCGAATAGGTAACTTGCAAGACATCACGCAAAACATTCTGCGGCAGGTTGGCGCCGGCGATTTTTATTTCAAACCGCGGGACATAGAAATTGCCCTGCAATTTCGATTCATCCCTGAGCGTCACTACCGGCATGCCCAATCTCCTATTGCGTCGGCGGAATCTGCAAAAAAGCACCGACCACAAGGCGGCGCGGATCTTCAATACCGTTGGCGTCGGCAATCAATCGCCAGTCGCCGGCGCTTCGATAGTACTGCGCGGCGATCCGGGACAGGGAATCGCCGTTCTGCGTCACGTGACTATGCGTGCGATCGGGCGAGGTCAAATTCAAATGAGCAAGTTGGTCATCGAGAGTTTTGTATTCACGCAATCCCACGCTTAATGCCGCGCGCAGCGGAACACCTTCCGGGCTGAACAGCGTGAATTTTTGCTTGACGCTTTCGACGACGCACCTGAAGCCGTTGCGGCGCTGATTGCCGCTCGCGGCATTGGCGATTCCCGCCACGGCGCTGGCGACCGCGCTGACCGCGGCGCCCGCGGCCGAAGCAACCACGCCCGCCGCCGCGCCAAAGCTGCCGCCGATCGCAAGGCTCGCGGCGCTGCCGGCATTTCCTTCAAGCGAGCTGCCGGGGAATGCGTCGTTCCAGATAAAAGTACAGATCGGCGGCGCATGACGCGTCGGTTCAATTTTGATGAGCTGATAGATTCGGTCGGTCAGCGTCGTGACGCTCACTGCGCCCTTGCCCATGCCGTGATCGGTCGTGTCAAAAAATAGTTCGAGGGTCAGCTTCTCGGCCTGGCCGCGGACAAATTGTTGCAGGGGCGCGTCTAATCCGGGAATCGAAATCTCGGCGATCTGGGCGCCTTTGTCCCATGACAACTCCGTCGGATTATATTGAACCTCGATCATCTCCGGGTTCCGTGGAGCGTCCCACTCAACGCGCAAAATGGCTTTCGCGACCTGTTCCACGCTCTTAGTCCCTTTCCTCGAGCTCGTGACTCACCCCGCTCGTAATGCGTTGCTCGGCGCGGACGCGCTGACGATGCGCCTGCTGATCATTCACCGCCTGAAGCACCGCGCGGACGATCTTGTCCATGGTCTGCGGCGATAGCGGCACGTCGCCGTCGAATGCCTGCACCGTGCTTTGCAGTGTCTGGATTTGAACTTCCATTCCAATTCCTCCCGAAAAGTCTAAGTCGCCAAACCGAGCGGCACCTGTGAAAGCCCGTCATGGGCAATTTCTATGGATTCAATCGCGACGCTGCTCTGAGTCGCATTGAGCGCCGGCCCGGTATATTTGACCGGCAAACCGCGGCGAAAATACCAGATGTTGTTCGGCACCTGACGGTCATTGAGCAGCACGATCACGCCATCGCGGCGACTGCCTCGCCCGGCCGTAAAACCATAATGCCAGTCCCACAACGCCGTGCCCGAGCTCATGCCCTTCTTGAGCGTGATATTCGACCAGGTCACCCGCGTCGGAAACTTGAGCACCCGGCCGTTGTTGCCGCCTTCCCTGAACTCCTCGACCTGAAGCGACATCTCCAATCCGCCGCATTCGCTGAAACCGCCCAGGGCAACATCGAAAATGGCTGACATGGAAACGGAGCCGAACAGACCGCTCGCGCTGCTGCTGTCGAGCAGACTGATGACAAAGTTATGATTCAACACCGGGTCATCGCGCCGTCCCGTGGGATTCAAATCCGCCACTAGAAGACCTCCAGCCCGGAAGCGCCGGACGACGCTTCGCTGATCTCGAACTGATTGTGCGCCCGCCCGACTCTCAGAATAATGAATTCGAACGGGCGCGAAGGCGCGACGCCGATCGTGGCCACGAGCCTGCCCTGGTCACGCTCCTCGGGCGGGTTGTTATCGTCGTCGCATTTGACGAAAAAGGCATCCTCCGCGGCCGCTCCCATGAGCGCTCCCCGCTGCCATAACGACAGCAAGAAATTCGTTAACGTCAAATTGAGCTTGGTCCGCGTCAGAGTGGAATTCGGCTCGAAGACCGCCCATTGGATCGCCGCCTCGATCGCTTTTTCGATCATCATCATCAGCCGGCGCACGTTGACGTAACGCCAATCGGCGTCGCTGCTCACCGTGCGCGCGCCGAAGATGCGCAGGCCGCGGCCCGGCAATGGCCGGATCGCGTTGATGCCGCCGGGATTGAAGATCCCGTGCACGGCGTCGTCGACGAAGACGGTTACATCCTCGGCCCAGATGAGCGGCGCGTTGGCCGGCGCCTTGTGCACGCCGAATTGAGAATCGTTTTGCGCGTATTGTCCGGCCACGTGGCCGCTGGGCGGAATCTCCCGCACCAGTGACATGGGCGAGCGCAACGGATCGACCACGCGCAGCCACGGATAGTACAAAGCCGCGTACTTGGAATCGAAGCGGCTCCGCCAGGCGCGCACCGCGCCGACGCCGAGCTTGTCGTCGCGCGACGCGCTGAACGGCGGCTCCAGAAGCGCGATGCGATCGCGCAGCTTCTCGCAGTGTTGAATCAACGCGGACTGCACCTGATAGATGGCGCTTTCCGGAAAGACCGGCGGCAGGTCGCCCACCGACGGCGCGCGCGGGACCGCCGGCGGCACGCTCACCGGCAGACACGGATCGGGGACGCAGGGCGGCGGCGGGCTGAAACGCGGCGCGGCTTTCGGCTGAATGTGGATATCCGGCACGGCGACCATCGCGACTTCGCGCACGTCTTCCAGGGTTCGCAGGCCGCGCGCTTTGCGCGCGCGGACGTCATCGCTGTCGAGCGGATCGATACTCCTCGCCGATGAAATCATAGGGGCTCAACTGAGCCAGGCCGTCGGCGCCGCCCGTGAGCGGCATGATCTGATCCGGCGTCGTGGCCATCGACTCGAGAACGGACAGAGGCAGCTCGCGCAATTCGGTGATCGTCACCGGCTCAGGCGCGGAGGGCAGGTTCAGCGGTTGGCCGGAAACCCGCGGGACTTTAAACGCTGCCAAAATAGCCGGGCCGTAACGCCGGTGCTCGGGAACGAGCGAGAGCCCTTCGTAGACGCGAATCAGCCGGCCGAGCTCTCTCACCCACAGCGTGTATTCGATGCTTTCAATCAGGATCGGACGCCCGGCATCGAAACCGCTCAACGCGCTGTCATAGGGCAGCTGCGCTTCGCCGCTTTCGGATTGATCCACAGCAGCCGATGATTCACCGCATCGACATCCGACACGACCTTGTGGACGATGATCGGCGCCCTGCGAGAGGCGCACCTGCGTGGCGCGGCCGAATCCGGTGGTCGAGAGCACGGTGGAAAATTCCGGCGCGCTCTGTTGCGGGAACGGTCAACGTCTGCGCTCGGTGCGTTTCCCTGATCACGATATCCAGATCGTTTCCCCACACTCCGGGACTCGAGGCTGAAACCGCCCAGACGCTGGCGAGACTTTCCGACCGCAGCGCTACCGCGGCCGTCGCCGCGGTTTCAGACGCCACACGCACGATCCAGCACCGCTGGCCGCCGTTTTCGAAGAACGCCCGCACGGCGTAAGCGAGATAACCGGCACCGGTAAAATCACCGAAATAGGCCTGAAACTGCCGCCACGACTGCACGGGCAGCGGCTGGTGCAGCGGACCCGCGCGTGGCGATGCCGACGAAGCCGGCGATGTCGGTGCGCAGCAGCGCGATGGCCGGCGCGCTCGCGTCGACTCGCTCGTAATAGACGCCCGGTGTTTGCGGCGATTGCACGTGAGAATCCCTCGCGGCTCACACTTCGATGGTCAGCCCTTCGTGGACCAGCTCGACCGATTCGATGGCGACTTCGTTGCCGCTCGCCTTGAAGCTCGGCCCTTCGATCTTGTTGATCCAGGCGTTCTCGGCGTGCCAGCGCATCACCGGCTGGCGCTCCTCGTTCATCAGGATGATGGTGACGTTGCGCCGGTCGGCGACGCCGTTGTGAATGTTGCTGTACCAGTCCCACAGCGAGTTCGTCCTGCGTGTAGCCGCGCTTGAGCGTGATGTTGGTGTACTTGCGCAGGCCGACGAGCTTGCGCACGTTGGGCTGCAGGTCGGTGCCTTCGCGGTAATCCACCGCGTCGCCTTCCGCGGTCAGGCCGCTGCACTTCGCTGAACGCGCCGCGCGGCGATGCCGTCGATTTCGAGCTGAAAGTTGAATGCGCGAAACGGATCGCGCCGTTCTCCGGTGGCCATCGGTCAGCTCCTCCTTCGAGCTCTTCAGTCGTCCGCGTGCGCGGTCCACAGGCCGATGCGGACGATCACGAACTCGGCCGGCTTCACCGGCGCGACGCCGACCACGCAGATCAGCCGGCCGTTGTCGATGTCCGTCTGCGTCATCGTCGTGCGGTCGCACTTGACGAAGAACGCCTCCTCGACCTTGGTGCCTTCCAGCGCGCCGTTGCGCCAGACCAGCGTCAGGAAGTTGGCGATCGACCGGCGCACGCGCGCCCACAGCGGCTCGGCGTTGGGCTCGAAGACCACCCACTGCAGCCCGCGATCGATCGACGCCTCGATGAAGATCAGCAGCCGCCGGACGTTGACGTACTTCCAGTCCGGATCGCTGGTGATGACCCGGCCGCCGTAGACGCGGATGCCGCGGTTGTTGTCGCGGAAGTCGCGGATCACGTTGATGTTGACCGGATACGGGATTGAGGATGTCGTGCTGCTCCTTGTTGAGCATGCGCTGCAGCCCGATGATGCCGCGCACGACCTCGTTGGCCGGCGCCTTGTGCACGCCGCGCTCGATGTCGGTGCGCGCGTAGATGCCGACCATGTGGCCGCGACGGCGGAATCGGATAGTCGGCGATCTGGCTCAGGTTCGCCGGGAACGGATCGGGAATCAGCAGCCACGGGTGATAGAGCGCCGCGTATTTCGTGTCGAACTGCTGGCGCTGCGCCTGCACGTCGGCGAGCGTGTCGCTGCGGCGGCCGCGGGCCGTCGAGCACGGCGAAGCGGTAGCGCATCAGCTCGCAGTGGTCGATCAGCGCGCTCTGCATCGCCGCGGTCGTGCGTCCCGGACAGGCGACGATGCTGATCTCTTCGATGTTGCGCAGGCTGTGGAGTCCGGTGCGCGCCTCCGGGTCCTGACTATCCTGACCGACATAATCGTCTTCAGTGAGTGTGCCGATGGAATCGGTCCCGCGCACCAGGTCCCCAGAGCATGGCGCGCCGGACGCCGGCGGCCATCCGGCAAGACATCCACCAGAGTTTCAGGACCGAGACGGATGTCCGTGCTTGGATTCATATCGCTCACGCGGATGTACCTTGATTCGCCTTCCGGACGGCGGTCGGAGAGCCGGAGCGCGCCGTTGATGTCGCCGATGATGTCCTGCACGTAGCGGCTGTGGCGCGGGTCCATCGAGAGATAGCGAAACACTTCGCTGTCGAGGATCGTTTCGTTGCGCGAAGGGATCGCCGGATCCGGTTGACGGAATAAATAGACCGTGAGACGAAATTCTCTTGACCGGACCGCCAGGCCGGGCGCCGATTGGGCGATGGAAATGCCGGCGCCGTCAAGCGTAATCGTAAAGTTGGCGGCGCGATTGACGTCCGTCACTTTCAACAGATCGCCGACCACCGCGCCGTCCGCCGGATTGAAAACTTCGAGAATCGTTCCCGCTTCGACGCCGGCCGCGGATGCCAGACGAATGTGGGCGGCATCGATGACGCTGCTCACAGTGGTCCGCGGCACCATTCCCGCCGGCTCATCCTGCACTGAAACGCGCAAACGGTTGCCCCAATCGCCGGTATCGAGCGCCTGCAAGTTGAGCAGCGGCGCGCGTTCCGCCACCGCGGCTCCGGCGGCATGCGCGCGGGATAATGGCACGGTCAAGTCCACCAGTCGCGCATCGAGACTCACGGCATTGGCCGCCAGCCGATGGTATAGCGGTTGGCCTCCACCGGCGGGCGTCAGCCTGACGAATTCATCCTGAGCGTAACCGGTTCCGTCGGTCACCGGCAGCGAAGCGCCGCCAATATCGGCATCGATCAATAACGCAGTGGCGGGCCTCGCCGGGTTGACCGACCGGATCCGTTTCCAGCCAAGCACGAGTTCCAAGCGGATGATCGCGGTTGAGCGCATGAGCCAGCACGACATTGCCCGCGTTGGGCGCCGCGTTGCCGGGCGAGGGATTCGGCAATGCCGCAATCGTCAGATATTCATCGTCTGGCGCGGCGCCGATGCGCAGAATCCCGTTCACTACGAGTCCAACGCGGTTATCGAGAGCGATGACCGCCGTTCCGGCGCGCGCGCCGGCCGTCAGGGTCTTGACGGTTACCGCGCCGTCGTCGCCCAGGTCCACGCGTTCGACGACGGATCCCGCCGGACTAGCGGCATAGACCCCGGTCGCCAGGGTCAGCATCGAGAGCGTGCCGATGCGCCGCGCTTCACGGGCAGCCACGGTATTGATATCAAAAATGATCACACTGGTGCGGTCATCGAAGTTGCTGTTCCGATCGGTGACGTAGGCGACGCGATCGTTCGCCAGGGCGGCAACGCTGAGAGTATCGTCATCCACCGGCACGGCGACGTTGGTAAGATCGATATCGAGCCGGCGCGCCGCATTGGCCGCGGCCGCATGGTCCAGGCCGAGCGGGCCGTCAAGCGTCACCCTGACGCGCGTGTTGTCCGCCGGGTCGATCGTCGCAGTCCGGATAAATCGATGCTCGTTGAAGAACGGATCGCCGATTTCCAGCAGTTGGTTGGCGCCCAGAGTGGCAACATCACCGGCGTCGCCGCTGACAACGACGGCATTGTCGCCGGCGAGCGAATCTTCGGCGATAGCCAGGGCCGTGGCCGTCGATGGGAAAGCGATGGCGACGCGGTTGATCTGATGGACCGTCACGCCGCTGCCATGGGCGCGGCTCAGCGGCAAACTCAGCGGCACGTGAGTCGTGCTGGCGGACGGCTCAATCGTCGCAATGACCCGATATTCCGCGTCGCTATCATCGCCGAGCCGGATTTGATCTCCGTTCGCCAGGGCGCTCGCGAGCGGTGTATTGATAGTCAGAACATAGATCGGCGTATTTCCGGCGGTTCCCGTGCCGGCAGGAGCGGTGCGCAGCAGCACGGTGGAGGCCGAGTTGGCGTCGCCGCGATCGTGCAGCTCGAAAGTTGCCCGGGCCGCGCCGCTTGCCTCCACTCGAGTGATAAAAACGCGCTTGCCGCCATTGGTGAAAAACCCTTCGACGGCGTGCGGCAGATAGCAGTGATCGCCAAAATCGGCGCGATTCAGCCGCTCGCCGAACCAGCGCACGTATTCGCCGTAGCTGGTCACGAGAATCGGCACGTTGGCAGGCCCGCGCTCGGTGACGCCGATCATTCCCGCCGTGCTCGTGCTCACGCCTTCAATCGGCTTATTGCCGCTGTCGATTTCTTCGACATAGACTGCTGGGGCTAGATATTCAGGCATAGTGCTCCTCCGGGGTTGATCACTGTTTTCGGTTCAGCGGACTTTTCCGTCATCGGATCTCCGATCTCTCTAAGCGGCCAGCATGAAATCCAGGCGGTTGTCGCGCTGCTGATAGTCGGGACGAAAAATCGTCGTCGCCTGAAATGTCTGCGCTCCCACCACTTTCTCCGCGTGAATCTCCAGTTGCGCCACGCGGCTGAGCGGCGGCAGGCGATAGTATCCGTCGGCGTCGCTGGTGACGGAAAAAATCGTCACTCTATGATACTCATCCGGCCCTGGTCCGCCGGTAATTTCGACTTCCTGCGCGCCGGTCAAACCGCCCAGGGCGTTAAGATATACACAGGCATCACCGGCCCAGGCCTCGACGCTGAGAGTCTCGCTCGCTCCCGGCGCCTGCGCGCTCGCCTGGCGCACGACCACGCCTCGCCGATGCGAAAAAATCACCGGGTAATTCAGGGTCACGGCCGCGGGCTGATCCGCCGGCGCGGTTGTCGTCAGGTTTTCAATCGCAATGAATTCCGCCCGATCGGGTTCGTCGGCATCGATCAGCAAAATGTTTCCCGGCGCCAACCCCAACCGGTCGGAGATGCGAATCGCCTTGGCGGAAGCGGCAATATCATCAACGAGCGCCTTGTCGGCGCCGATGACCGGCGTCAAATCCCGCGGCGCCAGGGACTGCGTCAAGGCCGCGCGATCGGCATACAGAGGCGGCACCAGCGAAACGATATTGGGCGGATCGGGAGGGATCGAGACATTGGCCGACGGCGGCATTCGCCATATGCCCGTCACGGTGATCTGCGCGCCCGGTAACGGCGCGCTGGCATTGTTGATCAAGCGCGCGGTTCGCCCGGCAATGAAGACCGGTTGGCGGTGCAGTGCGATATCGACCTCCGCAGGCGTAAATGTGGTGGGGAAGCTGAGATCCTGAGGAACATCCTTCTTATGATCGCGGCGCTCGTATCTTGCCGCGTCAATCGTCAGGTGAACGGGATAGTCGCGGGCCTGCAGTGCCGGAAACACCTGGCGCGGCAGGCCGACCAATCCACCCAGGCCATCGCTTCCCAGGCGCGGAAAAAATCCCCGCTCTTTGACCTCGAGCGTCGTTCGACTATTCGGCGCGGCACCGGTCAACTCGTCCGTGACCCGAACTTTAATGACGGCCTGAAACCGATCCACAGGGAGTACGGGATCATCAGGTGAGAACACGATAGTTCTGTTATCGAGCTGAATAGTGCGACGCGGCATCGATCAATCTCCTGTCACGTCGGCCCGGCGGGCACGATCAGTCCGTATTCCGGCATCGCGATCTGCACGGGAGTGACGCGCTCCGGTTCCGCCTCGGGCATGATATTTACAACACTGACTTCATAGGAGACCGACAGCTGATAGGAGCCGTCGAGAGCTTCCCAGACGCGTGTGATCTCTTCGAGTGTCAAAGGTTCGAGACGAACTTTGAGTTCCACCTCCGTTCCCGAGAACTCGGCCTGAAGGTCCGCGCCGCGCAGCACGGAGTGGCTATAAAACGCTTGCAGCACCTTGCCGAGCATAAGCTGCTCGGTTTCGGGATCGCCGGTCTGCTCATTCGTCACCGGCGTCATCAGGTAGTGGAGCCGGACGGGCAGCGGCGGCGGTCGCAGTTCTGTGGCGCTGATTCGAACCGCAGGATCGTTGAGACGCTGTTCGTCGCGGATAATTCGATAGAGCCAGACGGACAATCCTTCCGCGGGCTTCTCGTTCATCTCCTGGGGCGTGGCGAGCGACACCACCATGCCGCCGCCGAAGAACCCGCTCAACAATGGGTCGGCTAGAAAGCTGGTCTCGAGAAATTTCGATAAAGTTCGGCTCGTTGCCCGCAACGCTGTGTACAAAGGTCTTCCTCACTCCATAAGGCTAAATGTTTTACCACGCCTGTCACAGTTGCTTTCACGCGATGAGTTTCAGTGCGCCAACGTTCCCTGTATTCTCAAGAACCCCCTGATCTCCGGTAATAGATTACGGTTAAGGCCGTAAATTTTTTCCCTTCGGGATGTTTCACGTTTTGTTAGCCATCCTCTTGCGGTTAAACAATCAAGCGCATTCTGAACCTGTTTTTTTTTCGACTCAGCATCGGTGCCTGCCAGCCACCATTTAGCTATCCCTTCTCCCGTATCCTTCGCGTCGGGATGCTCGATCAAATATTGGAGGATTCCTCGGATTACCTGCTCATCGCCCTCGGGTAAGTCCTGCTCACTCAACGGATTATCCTTCTTTAATGGCTCGTGGATGCTCTTGCGAAGGAGCAATTGGAATACCAAAAAAGAGAACCCCGAATATCCTTAAGGATTATCGGTGTAGCGTTGTGGCAAGTGCGGCAGACCAGCCGCGTCGTTTAGTGCAAGTGTCTGGCAATGCGTTGAAATTTAAGGGACGACAGACGCGGCGATGACGCCGCATTACAGCGCGCTTTCCGCCGCATCAGCTCAAGAAAAAAACCTGGAGAGAGGAAAGATTAGCGAGATCAGAACCGAAAGGCGTGTCGATCGAGATTGTGTTTACGCAGGAGACGTTGAAAAGTCCGTCGCTCTTTACCAGCGGCTTTGGCAGCGTGGGTAATGTTTCCCTGATGTAACGCCAAAAGTTTTGCTAGATAGCTGCGTTCGAAAATCGTAATCGTACTGGTCTTAGCCTCCTGGAGGGATTGAGCTCTGGTGGATTCTGCACGATCAGATGACGGCAGATCGATGTCATCTGGCTGGAGAATCTCCGAGGTCGTGAAAACCAGGACTCTTGTCATGACGCTTTCCAGCTCCCGAATATTGCCAGGCCACGAATACGACATTAGTTTTCGCAGAGCCGCCCGAGAAATATTTGTAACTTTCTGTCTATGTTCCATCGCATATCGTTCAAGAAAGTGAGTGACGAGAGGAGCGACGTCCTCGACCCGCTCCCTAAGAGGGGGAATGGACAGTGACAGGGAATTAAGACGATAATACAGGTCCTCACGGAACACCTTGGATTTGACTCGCTCAAAAAGATCGGCGTTCGTAGCTGCGACAACTCGAACGTCGCCGATAGCGAACCGGGACGAACCAATAGGCCGATATTCTCCATTCTGTAAAAAGCGCAGCAATTTGACCTGGCCAGAAGGGCTAAGTGTATCAACCTCATCCAGAAACAGGGTCCCGCCTTCCGCTTCAGCAATCAGACCTTGCTCCGCAGACGAAGCATCGGTAAAGGCTCCTTTATTGTGTCCGAACAGCTCATTCTCAAACAGATGATCGGGCAGAGCGCCGCAGTTGACCGGAATGAATGGCTTTGACCGTCGTGCTCCTTGGTAATGGATTGCCCGCGCAACCAGCTCTTTGCCGCTGCCCGTTTCACCCGAAACTAATACCGTGGCGTCGCTGCGCGCCAAAGCGGCAGTCTTGTTGATCACGGCTAGAAACGCCGGGCTTTGACCGACCAGCGGCAGGTTTGCCAGCAATTCCGCGGTTTCCTTTTGTGCAACGACTTTCGGCCGGCGCGACAACAGGGCCCGCTCGCTGCGTAGCAACAATTCCTTTGAAAGCGCCGGACAAAATAGAAAGTCGTCCGCCAGTGCGAGTAAAGGAGCCAGTTTCATATCGCCGCCCCAAACAGCGGCGTTGCAGACGATCGCGACGATCACGGCGTCACGCCAGCGCGCCTTACAGGTTTCAATAAGACCTTTCTCATCGCCAGCCGCGCTGAGTCGGATAAACACGATCTCGGGCATGCGCGCCACCGTGCTTAACGCAGCGCCGATCGGTAATTCCATTTTAATGAAGGAAGTCGGCGCAAGCAGCCGAGTCAATTCATTGCAATGCCTTTCGCTGCACACCGCCGTCCCTTGATTCACTATTAAAGTATTCGTCATGGCTTTAAATTTGCTTCTTGGCGCAAAATTGACAGGCGTCACTCCGGTCAGATTTCGAACAAACGTTTTACTACGTGACGCGACCACAACTGAAGATACCGAGCTGCCTTATCTCTCTTTGTACATAGCCTCGATAAATTTTTCTTTAAGCGGTTGATTGGATTTGTGTCCCTCGTAAAAAAGCAACCAACGTGCCATCAGAAAAGAGCACGAGATGGGAAAATGGTTCTGACAAACTCGCTAAACTTCCGCCATGATTTACCTCTGTATGCAGAAGTCGACATAGAAACGATTGCATAAAGATACACACCTAGGTTCGACACGAGACAGAATTGTCAACAAACAAGTAAGCCGCGCGGAATTCGAACAGAAAGAATCGCGAGCCAAATCTTGCCGGCAATTTGTTCTAAGCGTTAGAACGGCGGTCGAATAGACTGACTCGCGATCGCAGAACGCACAAAGAAATATCAAGAATCATTTCGGCCAAGATTTTCAAGGCCAGCATTCTAGAATGTTACGCCGTCGACTTTCGTTGACAGCGTTGCGCCGATTGTGTAATTCAGGGCGTGGTGTCTGGCACATCCAATTACGAAACTGAAAACGAAATCGCAGGCGCGCAACATGTGGACAAGCTGCGGGCGGTTCTCAACATTTGTCGGCGCATGAGCGCGATGACAGATCTGGCCTCGCTGCAATCGCTAATCACGCGCGAAGCCAAGGAACTGCTGCAGGCGGATCGGGTCAGCATCTTTCTGTTCGACCGCGACAATTGCGAGCTCTGGTCGGCAATTTCCCAAGAAGGGAAAATCATGCGTTTTGACGCCAGACTGGGGATCGCCGGCGCCGTGGCCTTGAGCGGCCAGACAATCAATGTCGTCGACGCCTATCAGCATCCGCTCTTTTACAAAGAAGTGGACGTCGAGACCGGTTATCAAACCGATACTCTTCTCGCCGTGCCTTTACATAGCCTCGATGGCGCGGTGATCGGCGTGGGTGAAGCAACCAACAAGTTGGGCGGCAGTTTTACCGCCGAGGACGCGGAAATCCTCGCCACGCTGGCGGCGCGATTGGCTGATGTATTGGAAAATTCCGCGGTCGCAGCGGAGCTGAAGGCGCAAAAAAATACTGACCGCGCAAATTATCCGGCGGCGCAGTTTATCAGCGGTTTTTCCACCCAGAATATCGTCGGCATGAGCCACCGAATCGAGTCGACTATCCGGCTGATCGATCAGATCCGACCGAGCTCGGTCGACGTGCTCATTCAAGGCGAAAGCGGCACCGGCAAAGAACTGATCGCCAAGGCGTTGCATTTCAACAGCCCCCGAGCGAAGTACCCCTTTATCGCGGTTAACTGCGCGGCGTTGCCAGATGCGCTGGTCGAGGCGGAATTATTCGGCATTGAGAAAGGCGTCGCGACCGGCGTCGATCGACGTATCGGCAAATTCGAAGCCGCCCACGAGGGCACGCTGTTCCTCGACGAAATCGGCGATTTGAGTCTCACGGCACAAGCGAAGATCCTTCGGGTGCTGCAGGAACGCTCCGTCGACCGCGTCGGCGGCCGCACGCCGGTGCCGATCAATGTGCGCATCATCGCCGCGACCAACCGCAACCTGGAAGCCGCCGTGCGAGAAAAACAGTTTCGCGCAGATCTCTATTACAGATTGAGCGTCGTCAATATTCAAACACCATCGCTGCGCGAGACGCCCGAGGATATCGCGATTCTGGCAAATCACTTCTTGCAGAAGCACTGCGCGACGATGTCTGTCGAACCCAAACAATTGAGCGCGGCAGCTCTCGATCGCTTGTCGGCGTACCACTGGCCGGGCAACGCGCGCCAGCTCGAAAATGAAATAAAACGGTTAGTGGCTTCGGTGCGTGGAAAAATCATCACCGAAGATCAGGTCGCTATTCAATCCGAGGTAAAGCCGGTCCCGCAGTCAACCCACGCTGCGCCGATAACCGGTAAATCGCTCTTCGAAGCGGTCGACGCGCTCGAACGCCGGATGATTCAAGATGCCTTGAACCAGGTAGGCGGCAACAAGCTGAAGGCGGCGCAGATGCTCGGTATGAGCCGTGGAGGATTCCTCAAGAAGCTCAAGAAACTGACTCTCGCGGCGGAAGTCTAAGCGCGCACCTGTCAGGTGACGAATCGCCCGCCGCCGTCGCGCGTGACAAACCTATAAAGCGATTCTGCTTCGTTCGCGGGAAAATTGGTCCCGGCTCTGTCGTAATTATTTCATCTTGTTAAAAAGGTCTTTCGCGGCCTGCTGCAAAAGTGGATTGCGCACGATGACCTTTGAGATCGCGCTGCGCAGCTTGGCCTTCGTTGTCTTTCGATTTCGAGGACTTTGTCAACGCGTTGACGGCCGCCTGCAAGTCTTTATTCGCTTTGATGATCGCGCGTACCCCTTTTCTCAACTTCTCGGCTTTCGCCTCGGACAGCTTTGGTCCGCTCTTACCCATCCTGACACCTCCTCACGGGGAATTAAATTTTTTGCCACGCTATCGTTGGCAAACTTTGAAGTCAAGATTTTCCGCAGCGCGAGGCCAAATTCGGATCGCGCGTTCGGTCGCTCGCCTTAAGCTTTTGCAGATTTGCGCGCACGCTATTGTCCGCGCGAAACTTCGCCACGTTGGGAGACAATTTAATAAAGTCTTCCAGCAATCCGGCAAAACGCTTGCTCCATGGGGACACTTCCAACCCTCCGTACAAGTTGCTCACGCTCAAGTCGTGTCCCATGCCGCGCAATTCCAACAAGACACGCCGGCCGTCTTTCAATCCGTTGACTAGGAAATCTTCCGCCTGGCAGCCGGCAACCACGGCATCACGGCTTCCCTTGACCAGGAGCGTCGGCACTTCGTGGCGAAAATTCGCGGGATTCCAGGGGCAAACTTTTTCGCCGGAAACGACGCCGATTTTTTTTGCTTGATCTCGGCCGAACTCTTTGCCGGCGCCGGCGCGCTTGGCAAAATCTCCAATGTCCTTGCCGGTAAAGCAGCCTTCTGTGCCCATCATCACCGGAAGCCAGCGCGTCACGCCGTCATAGACACCAAAAACATAGCTGCCACGCTCCGACTCGCGCCCGCCGATTTGCTCGCGTTGTTTTTCCCTCGCCGCTTTCAACCGATCGCAATAATGACATTCCCCCGAAGCGCCGCTGAAAATCGGATCTTTGAAATTGCAGCCGCCGGCGTTGGTCGCCATCAGATCGTAGACAATGATAAGCGCGGCATTCACGCGGCTGCGGCTGTCCGCGACGAAGACTAAACCGTCTTTTTCCGGCGCGCCGGACATTTGCAAATAGCGGACGGCGGCAAAGAATTCGATCGGCAACCGACTGAAGCGACTTTGAAACTCTTTGTCTTTCCTTAGCGTCTGGAAGTTGTCGACGATCAAGTCTGCCGAGCCGAACTCTTGGTCGATCGTCGCTACCACCTTGCGCAGCCGACCGACGATGTCATCGATCAGTTTGTCGGTCAAAAAGCAGAAATTATCGCTCGCTTCCAAGCTATCGCCGACCATTCCAATCTGAGGAGCGGAAAAGTCGGTCACTTTGGATTTGAGATATGAAGGTGATTCGCACTGACACTTGCCCGCTCCCTGGGTGCGGTAGTATGTCACGATCAATTTGAAATTTTCTACGATTGTCTCGGCGCGAGCCTTTTGCGTACTCGCCCGATGGCGGTCTACCGGTCCGGTGAGAATCAAACTTCGCACTTTCGGGTTGGGGTCCTTGGCTTGAGCGTATTTGGCCGCATAGCGCTGCGCGATTACGGTTCCCCAACTATGCCCGTAGATTGCGTCCCAGGGTCTCGACTTGAGAAGTTCCTGGCGCAGTCTTTCGATGTCGTTCGCAACATAATCGGCGCGCAGAAATTGATCGTAAAGCCGGTCCCCGTCGATGGCGCTCTTGGCCATACCGCGCGGGTGGAAGTAAACTACGTTGTGCTTCTCTTCCAGAAGGCGCAAAGCGGCGGAGCGGTTGCTTGGATCGACGATCGCTCCCGGCCCGCCGGGTATATAAAGGATGCTGAGACGCTGTTTTTTGCTGAGATCGAAACCGTCGCCGAGAAAATAGGCAAGCTCGAATTCGCAGGACGACGCCTTTTCCTTACAGCGAAACTCGGCGGGAAAGGATCGATCCTCCGGCAACAATGGGAGCTTCAATGCCTTGCCTTTCAACTTCCCGGGATCACCCATCTCGCGGGGAGTCCATGAATCCGCTCCGCCTTGGCCGGCGTTGACTGGCGCCATCCCGATGAGCATCAGCACTGCACATGCTGCAATCAGTCGCACCATCATGTCTCAATCCCTCTCCCCAACCCGGCGCACAGCGATTTTGGAAATTCGTCGTTTCGGAAAAGCGATCATCTGCTTCAATATCTCGGAATAGTCGGCGAGCAGTTTTGTAATGCGCCTGTCATCGAACAAATCGGTCTTATAGTTTACAGCGCCTGTCAACTCCGTTGACAGCTCGCGTAAATTAAAGTTTACATCCAGTCGTGCCATCGCCAGTCCCGGGTCGCCCGCGCGGTTTTTTCCGTTCCATGACGCAATCGTAAGGCCATTGGCATTCGCCGGCGACGTCCATAGGTTTCGATAGTTAAACATCACCTGGTATAAAGGCACGCGGGCGCGCTTCTGTTTCTTCTCAAGCAACGCCTCCAAATATTCGAACGGAACGTCTTGATGAGCGTAGGCCTCTAAACAGGTTTCGCGAACGTCGTTCAGCAATTCGACACAGGTCATCGCCGGTAAAACGCGCGTGCGCAAAACCAGTGCGTTAACGAAATAGCCGATCAGCCCGTCGGTTCCCGCTTGCCCCCGGTTGGCGACGAGGGTACCGATCCGAATATCGCTTTCGCCGGTATAGGACCAAAGTAAAATATCCAAGCCCGCGACGAATATCATAAAGGGCGTGCAGCTCTGGGCGCGGGCAAATGACTTGATCTGCGTAACCAGCCCGTCATCGAAACCGAATCGGCTGCCTCGCACTGTGAAAGCGCGGCGAACTCTTGCGCTTGGCTTCGCGCCGAAACTGGAGCGCGGGCGACAACCCGTCCAAGCGCTTCTGCCAATAGGCGACCTGCCGGTCGAAAGCTCCGTTCTCGAGCAGTTGCTTCTGCCAATGGATGAAGTCGGAAAATTGAAACGGCAGCGGCGGCAAAGGCGCTGGCAAACCCTTGGAAAATGCCGAATAGAGCGCCGCCAATTCTTTTCGAAACACCCCCATCGACCACTGGTCGCCGATAATATGGTGCAGCGTAACCAGAAGAATATGTTGGTCATCGGCCAGCCGGATTAGCGTCATTCTAAAGAGCGGCGGTTTTTCCAAGTCGAAGCTGCGTGCCGCATCCCGCTTCGAGAGCTCATCCAGTTGTTTATCCTGTCTGTCCTTCGGCAGGCGCGCCAAATCGACAATCGGCAACCTGACCATGAGGCGGCGGCGCACGACCTGCCGCGCGCCATCCGCCGTATCGATGAATGCCGTGCGCAAGATATCGTGGCGATTGACAATCTCTTGAACGGCCTTTTTCAATGCCTGGACATCGAGTCGCCCCGCGAGCCGATAGGCGTAAGGCAGGTTGAGAAAATCCGCGCCGCCAAACAATTGGCTGAAAAGAAACAGCTGCTTTTGCCCAAAAGACAGTCCCACGTCTCGCCTGGCTGTCGCCGGCGTGATGGCCGGCAGATCTTTTTCTTGATCGGCTCGCCCAGCCTTTTCCACCAGCGCCGCCAAGCCCGCGATGGTCGGAGCCTCGAAGAGGTCGCGCAGCGCCACCGGCTTATTAAAAACAGCGCGCATTTTCGCCGCGACTTGCGCCGCCAGCAGCGAGTGGCCGCCGAGATCGAAGAAGTTATCGTCGACGCCAATGCCGTCGACACGCAAGACCTCCTGCCATATCTGTGCGATCAAGGTTTCGACCTCGGTGCGCGGTGCTATAACCGTTCCCTCTTCGCGGCGACGGAATTCCCCAGGCAGCGGTAAAGCGCGTCGATCAATTTTGCCGTTGGGCAAGCGCGGCAAGTCGCCGAGCCGAACGAAATTTGCCGGCATCATGTAGTCGGGCAGCTTTTGCCGCAAAAAGGTCCGTAGCTCGCTCGCCGCCGGCTGTTTTGTCTTTTTCGCAACTACATAGGCCGTCAACTGCCTTTCAAATTTCCCTGCCAAATCGATGGAACCGTTCGGCGCGGCCGCGGACAACTCATCTACCACAACGGCGCTTTCGCCGATGCCCGGATGTTGATTCAGCGCCGACTCGATTTCGCCAAGCTCAACCCGGCAGCCGCGAATTTTAACTTGATCGTCGGCGCGGCCGAGAAATTCGATATTCCCGTCGGCGCGATAGCGCGCCATGTCGCCCGTGCGAAAGAGACGCGACTGCCCGTTCTGGGCAAACGGATTGGCGATGAATTTTTCCGCGGTCAATTCGTCGCGCTTGAGATAACCGCGCGCTAGGCTGTCGCCGCCGACGCAGATCTCGCCGCGCACTCCGACCGGCACCGGCTGCAACTCAGAATCGAGCAGATAGATTTGCGTGTTGTCGATCGGCCGGCCGATTGGAACGGTAGCGCAAGAGTTGTCTTCGTCGATCTCGCAATAAGTTACATCGGCCGCAACTTCCGAAGAGCCGTAAAGATTGATCAGCTTGCAATCAGGGAGAGCGCGGCGAAAGCGCGCCGCCAAATCTGCGCCGAGCGGCTCGCCGCTGCAAAAACAGTATCGCAGCCGCGCCAGGCGCTCAGACAAATCCGCGGATTGCAGGATTTCTCTTAATAGGGAAGGGACCAAGACCAGCCGGGTCACCCCATGCCGAGCCAGGTAATCAACCAGCGACGCCGGCTCCTTGGCTGCTGGGTTGGGCACGAGCACCGTTGGAATTCCCCGAAGCAGAGCGCCAAAAATTTCCCAGATCGAGTCGACGAAGCTGAGCGAAGTTTTTTGACAGCTTTTTTCGTCTGGACTGAACGGAAAGGTTTTCCACATCCAACTGAAGCGATTGACCGCGCCTCGATGTAACCCAACCACACCTTTCGGCGTCCCAGTCGATCCTGAAGTGTAAATCACGTAAGCTGGGCTGTCGGCGCGCGCGTCGCTTTTAAAGTTTTTCGCTGGTGGCGAAATACCGCGGCGACTTGGATCGACAAAAAGTATCTTCGTCGAAACAGCGACAAGTGGAGAGAATTTCTCTTGCGTCAACACAATCTTAGCTTCGGCGTCAGCGAGCATAAAATGAAGACGCTGCGCCGGATAGCCGGGATCGAGCGGTAAATAGGCTCCCCCGGTTTTGAGAATCGCGAGAAGACTCGCGACCATTTCGAAGGAACGCTCGAGCAGCACGCCGACGATGGTACCAGGGCCGGCGCCGAGCGCTTTCAATTCATGCGCGAGCCGATTGGCGTCATCGTTAAGCTCGCGGTAGGTCAATGACTGCTGCCCGAACTCCAGCGCCACCGCGTCCGGCGTGCGTTCGACCTGCGCTTCAAACAATTCGTGGATACATGCGCCATGTGGGTATTCCGCTCGGGTGTCATTCCATTCAAAGAGCAGTTGCTGACGCTCCGCCGCGCCAAGCATCGGCAACCTCGCGATCGAAAGGTCGGGATCGGCTGCGATGCTCGCGGATAGAATTTGAAAATGGCCGGCCATCCGCGCGATGGTCGCCGGATTAAATAGGTCCGTCGAATATTCGAAAAATCCAATCAGTTTGCCGTCGCGTTCGCGCAAATAAAGAGACAGATCGAACTGCGCGGTTTGATTGTCGATCTCGATGGACTCCAAACGGATGCCCGGCGGATCGAACGGACGGCGCGGCGTGTTTTGCAAAACCAACATTGTCTGAAAAATAGGGTTACGGTTCAGCTCGCGCCGAAGGTTCAACGCTTCCACGACTTTTTCGAACGGCGCTGCCTGATGCGCATAGGCGTCAAGGCAAACTTCGCGCACGCGGCGAAGCAACTCCTTAAAGCTTGGTTGACCGGAAAGATCCACGCGCAAGGCGAGCGTGTTGACGAGAAAGCCGATGACCCCCTCGATCCCACTTTGGTCGCGATTGGCCACCGGCGCACCGACAATAATATCTTCTTGGCCGCTATAACGATAAAGCAGGACTTGAAAGGCCGCGAGCAACGTCATGAACAGAGTAACGCCTTCGTGCTGGCTCAGTTGGTTGAGCGTCGCTGTCACTGACTCGGTCAAGCTGATTTCCTGGCGCGCGCCGCGAAAGGTCTGGAGCCGCGGGCGCGGACGATCGGTCGATAGCTCGAGGCGCGGCGCCGCGGCCAATTGTTTTCTCCAAAAAGCCAGGTCCGTTGCCATGACCTCGCCGTGAAACTGTGCGCGCTGCCAGGCGGCGTAATCGCGATAGCGAACTAAAAGCTTTGGCAACGAAGGAGTTTTTCTGTCGACGAAGCCTTGATAGAGCGACCAAAGCTCATGAAGCAGAATGCCCATTGACCAGGCGTCGAAGACGATGTGATGGACAGCGAGAAAAAGAACATGCTCATCCTCACGCTGGCGCAACAGGCGGATTCTAAGCAATGGTCCGCTTGTTAAATCGAAGGGCCGGCGCGCCTCTTCGCAGACCAGACGCGCGCTTTCAACTTCGCGCTCGGCTTCAGACAGCATGCTGAGATCGATGGCCTTGAGGCGCAGTCGTCGATGCGGCGCGATGGCTTGGAACGGACGACCACCGCCCTCGACGAACTTCGTGCGCAGCGCCTCGTGGCGGCCGAGAATGCGGTTAAAGCTCGCTTCCAAAGCATCAACTTGCAACAGCCCATCGATACGAAGCGCACGCGATAAATTGTAAACCGGCCGGCCGGGCTCCAATTGTTCCAGAAACCACAAACGCTCCTGGGCAAACGACAAAAGCGTCGGTACGTCATCGGCGACATGGGGGATGGCCGACGAATCGGTTTCCAACGGCGCCTTGGCGCGGCGCAAAAATTTGATGAGTGTTTTTTTATGCTTGACGATGCGTGCGCTCAGAGCGGCGCTGAGCGCGCCGCGCGGTGCGTTGATCCGCAATCGCTCACCGTCGACCGAGAGGCGCACATCGAGACTGCGAAGCTCTTGGAACAAAGCGGCGGCGTTTATAACTCGATCTCCTCTCGTTCATCCGGCCTTGATCTCTTTGCGCCGTCGTGAGAATTTTTCGCGGCCTCGATGCGCTCGGCCAGCGCAGCCACGGTGGGCGCCTGCAAAAATGCCCGCAGATCCAAATTCACCCGCAAAGCTTCCCGAGCTCGCGCCGCTGCCTGAGCCGCAAGCAATGAGTGCCCGCCGAGATGGAAAAAATTATCGTGCCGGCCGACGCGCTTGAGCCCCAGCAATGACGCAAAAATTTTGCTAAGCGCTTCTTCGATGGCGTTTTGCGGCGCTCCGAAAGGCCCGGCGCCTTGCCGGTTAAAGTCCACGGCCGCCAAAGCGCCATAATCGATTTTGCCGCTCGGATTGAGGGGCAGCCCTTGCAGGAAATGAAAATATGCGGGAACCATGTAGTGCGGCAGCCTCGCGCTCATGAAGGCGCGCAACGTGTCGACGTCGAGAACAGCGCCCGGGTCGCTTTCGATGTGCGCGATCAAGCGGCTTTCCTGCACCGCGGCATCGCCGTCGACGGTAAACTCCCGCGCTATAACCGCGGCCTGGCGCACTCCGGCGCACTGACGAAGCACCGATTCCACTTCGACAAGCTCGACGCGAAAACCACGAATGCTCACGCGGCGATCTCGGCGTCCCGCCCATTCGACGTTGCCATCCGGCAAGTACCGGCCGAATTCACCGGTTCGGTAAAGACGGTCGCGTTTTTCGCCGGTGAAATGATTGACGACGAAATTACTCTCGGTGAGCGGATCGTCGCCGACGTAGCCCGTGGCCAAATGCGGGCTGCGCACGCAAATCTCGGCCCGTTCGCCTATGCCGGCGAGTTGGCCTGCGGCGTTGAGCAAAATAAGCTGCACGTCTTTAATGCCCTTGCCAACTGGAACTGTCTGTTTCGCGCCGGCTCCACTCGCCAAGGACGTTTCTTTTATCGTGAAAAAGCCGACCGCGCGCTGGGTTTCGGTGGCGCCGTAAAAACTCACGAGCGTGGCTTCGGGCGCGCTCTGCCGTATCGCGCCGGACATCCTGGCGGGTTAATAAGTCGCCGCCGAAAAAAATCCGGCGCACGGACGGCAGTCGCTTTCCTTTGGCGGTTCGGAGCAGCCGCCCCAGCGCCGGCGTCAGATGAAGAATAGAAATCTTGCACCGCCGTAGCCAATCGTTAAGTTGCTCGGGATTTTGCAATTGCTCGTTGGTCGGAATGAAAAGCGATGCGCCCGACGCGAGCGCAGTAAAAAGCTCGCGCTGGAGATGATTGTAACCGAGACCGGACAACAAGGCATAGCGATCCGAGCTTCGTAAAGCAAAAGCTTTTTGCTGCCATGGCAAGAAATGCGTGATCGGACCATGACGGCACAAAACCCCTTTGGGCTCGCCGGTCGAACCCGAAGTAAAAGCGATGTAAGCAGGATCGTCCGCTGCCAGGTTAATTTCGCGGGCACCGCCGGACTGTCGCTCCAACAGGCAAGCTATTTCTCTTTTTGCATACGGTAGATCGATTAGACAGCGGATCTCACTCGTCCGCAAAAATTCCGCAAGTTGCCGGGGCAAGGCGCCTGCGCCTGCCATTCTCAGCCAGCCTTTCGGTCGCGCGATGCGCACATAGTCGATCAGGCGCGGCGCCGGATACGCCGGATCGAGAATGACAAAAACGGCGCCGGCCTTCAGCACCGCGAGAATCGCCACCGCGAGGGTCGGATCGCGGTGCGCATAGATCGCGACCACGTCGCCCGGATGAATATTTTTCCTGCTCAACAAACCGGCCAATCGGTTGCTGGCGCCATCGAGCTCGCGGTACGTCCAGCTCTCATCCGCGCCGATCACGGCTACTTTTTCCGGCGCCTTTTCGGCTTGGCACGCGATCAGCGAATGTATCGGTGCCAGCCAAGTTTCATCGAGCCGCGCGCTGGGGTCCGGCAGACATGCTTGCGCGCTCGGGGTCATGAGCGAGAATTGATCGATCGGTTTTGTCGGGTCTGCGGCGATTTGATCCAACAAACTCAGCCACTGATCGAGCAGCGCCGCCATTCTTTTCTCCGAGAAAAGATCGGCATTATAAACCAACATCAGCTCGAGGCAGCCGTCCACTTCCGGCGCGTGCACGACAAGATCGAATTTCGCGCCGGGTGCCGCTTGGCTCAGCCTTACCGTCTCGCAGCCGGCTAGCTTCAGCGCCCGCGCTGAAATATCCGCCATGTTGAATAACACCTGAAAAATCGGATTGCGGCCGAGATCGCGCTCCGGATTGATCTCCTCGACAACGCGCTCGAAGGGCAAATCCTGATGCGTGTAAGCGTCGAGGCAAGTAGCGCGCACGCGCGCGAGCAAATCGGTGAATGCCGGATTGCCGGAGAGATCGGTGCGCAACGCGAGCGCATTGATGAAAAATCCAATCAGCCCGTCCAACTCGGGCCGGTTTCGTCCGGCGATGGTCGCGCCGACGACGACATCCTTTTGCCCCCCCAGTCGGGAGAGTAGAATTTTGAGCGCCGCCAACAGCGTCATGAACAGAGTCACACCCTGTCGGCGACTTAACTGTTTCAGCGCCTCGCTGAGCTCCTTGGATAAACGCTGGGCTATCCTTGCGCCGCGGTAGGCCTGGGCAGTCGGCCGCTCATAGTCGGTCGGTAAGTCGAGAGATTGTAGATTGGTTCCGAGCCGCGCCTTCCAATAGCGTGTTTGCGACACCGATGCCGGGTCGCTTAGCCAATCTCGTTGCCATAGGACGAAGTCGGCATATTGCACGGCGAGCGCCGGCAACGCCGCGGGCTTTCCTGCTAAAATCGTGCTGTAGAAAATCTCGAGCTCGCGATAAAAGACCGCCAAAGACGCGCCGTCCGAAATCAGGTGGTGAAAGTTCAAGATCAACAACTGATCTTCAGCTCCGAGTCGGAGCAATTTAGCGCGCATCAGTGGTGCCTTGTTGCAATCGAACGGCTGCCGCGCGTCTGCGTTAAAAATACGCAGCGCTTCTTTTTCAGCTTGATGCAAAGACAGTCGGCGCAGATCGACCACCGGCAACTCGAAATGCGCCATCGATTGAATTCGCTGAACCGGTTCGCCGTCAATCTCCGCAATCGCCGTGCGCAAGACCTCATGCCGGCGGATTATCGTATTGATAGCCTCTTCGAGCGTCGCAATATTGAGCGGTCCCCTGACACGATGAGAAACCGGCATGTTGTAGGCGGTCAAATCGGAATCCATTTTATGCAGGAACCACAACCGCCGCTGGGCAAAGGACAGCGGTATTCGATGAGCGCGCGGCGCGGCGACAATCGGCGGAATATTTACACCGCGCCGGTTACCGCGCAGCCGGTCAATCTCTGCCGCGAGCAACGCCACGGTCGGCAGCTCGAAGAGTGTGCGCAAGGCCAAGTCGGCGCTGAAATTCGCCCGCAACCTGCCAACGATCCGCGCCGCGAGCAACGAATGGCCGCCAAGCTCGAAAAAATTGTCGTGCACACCGAGGCGGTCGAGATTAAGAACGTCGCGCCAAACCTGCGCCACCAGCTCCTCGATTTCAGTGCGCGGCGCGATCGAGGCGCCGGTCGATTCGGTCATACGAATGTCCGGCGCCGGCAACCGGCGCCGATCGATCTTGCCGTTGGCCGTCAACGGCAAGGCGTCGAGCGCGACGAAGGCCGCCGGGATCATGTAGTCCGGCAGCGTCTCGCGCAGGAAGCTGCGCAGCTCACGCGCGGCCGGCGGCGAGCCATCCTTAGCCGTGACATAGGCGACCAATTGGCTGTCAAATTTTGGATTTTGGATTTTAGATTTTAGATTGTCGGAGTTCGCTGAAGGTGCTGCGCGCTCCTCCCGCGCGACGACGACGCTCTCGCGAATCGCCGGATGACGTTTGAGCGCGGCTTCGATTTCGCCGAGCTCGATCCTGAAGCCGCGGATCTTGACCTGATTGTCGAGCCGTCCGAGGTACTCGATATTCCCCGCCGCGTCATAGCGGCCGAGATCGCCGCTGCGATACATGCGCGCCTTTGGATCACGACTGAAAGGATTGCGGAGAAATTTCTCGGCGCTCAACTCAGGTCGGTTCAAATAGCCGCGCGCGACCCCGGCGCCGCCGATGAAGATCTCTCCCGCCACGCCGATAGGCACGGGCTGAAGCGCGGCGTCGAGCAGATAGATTTTTGTGTTCGCGATCGGACGGCCGATCGTCGCTTTGCCCTCGCTACGGCGCAAAGTGAAAGTGGAATAAGTCGTGGTCTCCGACGGTCCGTAGAGATCGTAGACTTTTTCGACCCGACCGGTGTCATAGATCCGCCTGACCAGCTCGGTTTTTAAAGATTCGCCGGCGAGATTGACGGTTCGCGTCGACGGCGGCAAGCCGCCCAGATCGAGCAACTCTTCGAGCGCCGACGGCACGGTATTGATCAAGGTAACTTTGCCGACCGCCGCCGGATCTTGAAGCGCCAAAACATTTGGTGCCAGGATAACTTTCCCGCCCCAACTGAGCGGGGCGAATATTTCGAACACCGAAAGATCAAAACAAATCGACGTCGACGCCAAGACACCGGCCAATTGCTCGGCGGAAAATACCCGCTTGGCCCAATATAGGAAAGCGACCGCGTTGCGATGCTCGATGGCGACCCCTTTTGGTGCGCCGCTCGATCCCGATGTGTAAATCACGTAGGCGAGATTTTCGGAGTCGATACGAGCGTTTAAATTTTTCGCGCTTTGCTGCGCAATCAATGAAGCATCGCGATCCAGACAAACTACTTTGGGTCGAGGATCGAGGATAGAGGATTGACTAGCGATGTCGATCGCTTCGAGTTCGCTCATGACGACCCCCATCCTCCATCCTCGACCAAATCCCCCCGGCTGATCAGCAGCGAAGCCCGCGCATCCGCTAACATGAAGCGCAGCCGCTCGGGCGGATACGCCGGGTCCAAGGGCAAATAAGCGCCGCCCGCTTTGAGAATCGCCAAAAGTCCGATCACCATATCGACGGATCGCTCGAGGCAGATGCCGACCGGCTTATCCGGGCCGATACCGAGCTTGCGCAGGTAGCGCGCCAATTGATTGGCGCGACGGTTGAGCTCGTCATAAGTGATCGACGCGCCGGCGCATTCAACGGCGCAAGCGCCGGGCGCTCGTTTGGTCTGCAACTCGAACAGCTCGTGCATGCATCGGTCTTTGGCGTAGCCGGCGGCGGTGCGATTCCATTGAACGAGAATCCGCGCACGCTCGTCTTTGGATAGCAGCGGCAACTCCTCTATCGACCGCTCGGGATGAGCGGCGATGCCGCGCAGGAGCGCAATGAAATGCCGCGCCATGCGTTCGATCGTCGCGCGCTCGAAAAGATCGGTGCTGTACTCGAAGACGCCGCGCAGACCGAGGTCACATTCGGTCAGCGCTAGAGTTAAATCGAATTTCGCCGTCGCACCTGCCAATTCCACGGTTTCAGCGCGCACGCCGGGGATTTTGAATTCCGCCGCCGGATGATTTTGGTACGCGAACATCACCTGAAACAACGGATTTCGACTGAGATCGCGCTCGCGTTGCAGTTCCTCGACCAGCTTTTCGAATGGCAAATCCTGCTGCGCCAGGGCGTCCTGACAATGCGAACGCACGCGCCGCAACAGCTCGCGAAAGGTCGGCTTTCCCGAGAGGTCCGTGCGCAGGACCAGCGTATTGACGAAAGCGCCGATCAAATCCTCAGTATCCGCGTGACGCCGATTCGCGACCGGAAACCCGACCGAAATATCCTCCTGATTCGAATAGCGCGATAATAAAACATTGAAGGCCGCCATCAGCGTCATGAAAAGGGTCGCACCCTCTTCGCCGCCGCGCCGCCGCAACGTCCGGACCAGCTTGGAAGAAATCGTGAACGAAAAGCGCGCGCCGCGAAAAGTCTGCGCCTTCGGCCGCGCATGATCGCTCGGCAGCGCTAGCGCGGCGGCGCTGCCATGCAACTGTTTCTTCCAGTACGCGAGTTGACTTTGCAATCGCTCGCCTTGCAGCGAATTTCTTTGCCGCTCGGCATATTGGCTGTAAGTTATCTTCGGCGCGGCGAAAACCACGGTCTGATTTCTTGACAAAGGCGCTGTAAAGTTTGCCTAGCTCGCGGAGCAGCAGGCTGATCGACCATCCGTCGCAAATCATTTGGTGCAGAACCAAAAGCAACAGATGATCGTTCTTGGCGCGCTTGATCAAGCGCATTTTTATCAAAGGACCGCGCGCGAGATCGAACGGCGCCGCCGCTTCAGAATTCAGCAGCCGCGCCATCGCGGCCGAACGCCGCTTAGTCGGCAAACCGCTCAGCTCGATCGGCTGAAGCGCTATCGGTAATTCGGCTGCGGCGGTTTGAACCGGCTTGCCGTTTACGCTGGGAAAGGTCGCGCGGAGAATTTCATGGCGCCGGACAATTTCATTGACGGCGCGCTCGAGCGCGTCTGTATCCAGACGGCCCGTCAATCTCAGGGCGCGGGAAATATTATAAACCGGGCTATCAGGGTGGAGTTGATCGAGAAACCAGAGCCGCTCTTGCGCGAACGACAGGGCACCTTCGCCACGCGCCGGTTCAGCACGCGCGCGGCCGGCACTGAGATCGATACCTGATTTATCGAGCAGTCGCGTGAGCAGTTTGCGCCGCGCCGCGGCGAGCGCACCGTTCTTTGACCTTTCAGCCATCGCCGATCGGGTCTCCGTCATTTTCGACGGCGCGCAGCACCTCGGCGTCCGACATCGCTTCGACCTGGAGAAATATCGCGGCAATTTTTTCCGCCTGTCCCGGTTGAGTCTCGTGATCGATGATGAACCGGGCCAAGGCCGCAACCGTCGGCGTTCGAAACAGATTCGTCAGCCGCTCCGTCAGCGGGAACAGGCCGGCGATTTTCGTCACGAGCTGCGCCTCAACTAAAGAATCACCCCCGAGTTGCGTAATGTCGTCATCGATACCGATCGCGTCGATTTTGAGGCCGTCGCGCCAAATCAGAGCCAGAGCTTTTTCAACGGAGTTTCGCGCCTCGACCAGCGCCCTAGCGCCGCCGCGCTGGTTTCTTTTCGGCACGGGCAGCGCGCTTCGATCGACTTTGCCGGCAGCGTTCAAAGGCAGCCTCCGCCGCAAGACAAAGGAGTCGGGAATCATATACGCGGGCAACTTGGACTGGAGTTGTGTCCTCAGACGGGCGATCTTTGCCGCAGAATTTTTCGCAACCACGTAGGCGATCAACCGGCTGCCTTTAGCATCATCCGGCTGGGCGACCACAACCGCCTGCTTGATCGAAGGGATCTGATCGAGCGCCGCTTCGATCGCGCTGACCTCGACGCGATGTCCTTTGACTTTGGTTTGAAAATCTTTTCTGCCGACGTGAACCAGACAACCATCCGGCAACTGATAGCCGAGATCACCGGTCAGATAGGTGCGCGTCTTGGCGCCGGCGCCGATCTTCGAGAAACTTCGCGCGCGTAAGCTCGGGCTCGCGCCAGTAGCCGAGCGCCAGGTAAGGGCTTCGAACCGCGATTTCGCCGATCTCGCGCGCACCGAGCGGATCGCCTTGCCCATCGAGGATCGCGACTTCGTTGCCCTCCAGCGGATAACCGACCGGCACGCGGTCTTCCTCGATCCGGCTCCGCTTGCTCATAAAAAAATAGGAAACGGCCTGGGTTTCGCTGATGCTGTAGCGCGAGACGAACAAACAGTCGTCGGAAAAATGGCGCCGATAAAGCTCAACGTCCGATTTGAAAATCGGCTCACCGCCGATGTGAATCAGCCGCACCGCGGGAAATTTGCGCGTTTTGCCGGCGCCGCTGAGCGCTTGGCGAAACACTGTCGCGACGCAAGTGAATACGCTCACTTCTTCCTCGCGCAGCCAATCCGCCAGAGATGCCAACCCGCCTTGGCTCAGGTCGAGAACGATCAGCGCCGCGCCGTTGAGCAAAGCCAGAAACATGTCCCGCGCCGCGCCGACGTTGTTGGCGCGCAGCAAGCTGATCCGGTCGGTGGGCGCAATATGCAGCGCGTTGGTTTTGCTTCTGATGCCGAACAGCTCGCTCCGATGATTCCACATGACGCCCTTGGGCGCGCCGGTCGAGCCCGAAGTAAAATTGATATACGCCAGAGCGTCCGGCGAGAGCGTGAGCGCGGGATTTTTCCGCGCGCGAATCGAGCTCAAGATGCTGGACATCCAACACGCGCCTACCGGCGCCGCTGATTTTCTCGCGCGAGGGCGATGTTCCTCTCGTCAGTTAAGACCAAACAGGGGTCCAAGCTTCCTAAGATTTCTTGCAGTGTAAATTTCGGCAGCCGGGGATTGAGCGGCACGAAAGGCCGGCCTGCTTTCAACGCGCCGAGAAGCGCCACGATCATCGACACGCCCGCCTCGCAGAGAACGGCGGCCATCGGAGTCTCGCGATCCGCATCGCCAGCGAGCGCACGCGCGACCTGGTCAGCTGCGTCGTTGAGCTCCGCATAACTAAGCGCGCGCCGTCCGGCTTTGAGCGCGAGGCGCTCAGGATAGCGGCGCGCCTGTTGTTCGAAACGCCGGGCGATTGTCTGGTTGGTATCGGCGAAAGGAAATTCGACGAATGGCTGGTTCGGGTGCAAGGCGGGATTGGGGATCATGGAATCACAGGTCGGATAAATCGACACCACTAACGTGGTGACGGCGATTCAATGGGCTAAGTTTTTGAGCGCCGTGTCGGCGCGATCAAGCCATCGGGTCATCGCCATTTCTCGATAGTGCTCTCGAGCCGCGTCCACTTCGGCGCGCGCTCGATCGAAGGCGCCGAGAGCGGCGAAGACCGCTCCGACACCCATTCGGCAATGCGCCGCAAGCGGACGCATGCCCAATTCTTCGCTGAGCGCCAAGGCTTGCCGATAGTGCGCCTCAGCGCCCGACGGATCGCGCCGGCTTTCGTGCATCGAGATATCGCCGAGCAGTTTGAGCGTCCACGCTTGGTGCCCCCGTTCCTTATATTGCTTGGCGAGCTCGAAGGCGCGTTCTGCCAAACGCCTCGCTTCATCGATGCGATCCAAGAACAGATATCCCTCCGCGAGCGAGGCGGTATTCAACGCCAAAAAAGCGGCGCGGCCCGCCGCCGCGGAACTTTCCACGCCTTCTTCCAAATGCGGTAACGCCTCGGCGGCGCGTTTGGAATTGGCGTAAGCGCTTCCCAGGCGCGACGCCACGACCGGCACATAAACCGGAATATTGGCCGACCTGCAAAGCTCCAAGCCTTTCTCGAGAATGGGTATCGCCTGATCGCAATCTCCCTTGAGCAGATGGAGCATTCCGACGCTGCACAGCATGTGAATCAAGCTGGTGGGATGTTCGACTTCTTCACCGATGCGCACTCCTTCTTCGCCGAAAAACGCACCTTCGGAGAAGCGACCCGTGGCAGCCAAACATTGAACCAAGTGACTGCGGCAAATCACCGAGAGCACCGCGGCGGTGCCGAAGCGTTCGTGGCGTAGATCGTCGCCGATATTCTTGACGCCGCGCAGCAAAACCTCGATCGCCAAGTCGTATTGGCCCGTCTTGTTGTAAGCGGCGCCCAAATAATAATAGGTCACGATGCTCGAAGCGGCCTCGGCGCTGGATGACGCCGAGCTTTAGCGCCCGCTTGCCGATCTCGATGGCGCGCTCCGGGTCGCCTGCCAGACCGTAATAGCTATTGAGAAAATTAAGCACGCGCGCCAAGCGCTGTTCATCGCCCAACCTCTCCGCCAACGGCTCAGCCGCTTGTAAGTGCTCTGCGACGGCTTTCGAGTCGCCAAGCAAGAAAAGCACGTTGCGCGCGTCGAGATGAAGATCGATTTCCTCGGCAAGTTTGTCTGACGAATCTGGGATGTGCGTCAACGCCGTCAACGCGTTCCGATAATTCGCCACGGATTCCAGGAAAGCCGAACGAGACATCGCCTTGGCCCCGGCTTGCCGAGAGTAACGAACCGCCTCCTCCCAAAGCTCGGCTTGAGCAGCGTGATAAGCCAAAGCTTCGATGTGATCGTTATCTCCGGCAAGCTTTTCGAGAGTCCGGACGATAGTCGCGTGGAGAGTGGTCCTGCGATCGTGCAACAGCGCGCCGTAGACCACTTCACCGGTAAGCGCATGTTTGAAACTATATTCCAAGTCGGGAAACAAATTGCTTTCGAAAAGAAATTCCGCTGCTTGCAAATCGAACAGATAACGCTGGATCTCCTCGTAGGGCAAGCCGGTCACGGCTTGTAGCAGCCGCAGCGGCACCACCACGCCGATCACCGCCGCGGTCTGGAGCAATTGTTTTTCCGCCATCGGCAATCGGTCCACCCGTTCGGCGAGAACCGTGCGCACCGTGCTCGGCACGCGCACGGCGTCGATTGCCGTCCCCAGCGTATAGGCTCCCCGGGAACCGACCAGAGCTCCGGTCTCGGCCAACGAACGCACGATTTCTTCGATGAAAAATGGGTTTCCTCCGGTGCGTTTGATCAACAGCTCGCGCAGCGATGCCAATTCCGCCTGCTGTCCGATCAATGAGCCGAGCAATTCGTCGGCGCCAGCCGGCGGCAAGGGATCGAGCCGAACCCGCAGGTAATAATCCTTAGCCGCCCACGTGTGCGTATATCCGGGGCGATAATTAACCAGGAGCAAAATTGACGCCGTCGATAAACTCTCGACTAAAATATCCAGAAAGGACTGCGTCTCGCTGTCGATCCAGTGCAAATCCTCGAAAAGCACCAGCAGCTTCTGTGCCCGGCTCTCGCGCAGAAGCAACTGCTTGAGCGCGTCGAAGGTGCGCGCGCGTTTTTCCTGGGGCTCCATGCCGTTGAACTTGTTTATCGCTTCGATCACGCTAGGATAGCGCTCGCAATCCTTTGCCGGCGACTGCGGCAGAACGTCCAGCAGCGCCAAGATCGGCGGTGCCGCGCCGCCGAGCGCCGGATCCAACGCCAGCATACACTCGAGAATCTTTGTTTGCGCCGAGTGACTGTCTTCTCCCGCGGCAATGTTAAAGTAGCCGCGCAAAAGCTCGATCACCGGGAAAAAAGGCGCGGCCTTGCCGTAAGAAACGGAAAAGGCTTGGATCACTTTCCAATCGGAAGGCAAGTAGGTCTGCATGAATTCGCGCACCAGTCGCGACTTACCCATACCAGCCTCGCCGACCAAAGCGAGAATGCGGCCTTTTCCCGAACCGGCTTCAACCGTCAAACGGCGAAACAAGTCAATTTCATCTTGCCGGCCGACGAAGTTCGACAAACCGCGCGCGGCCTGGGCCTGCAAGCGGGTTCGCGCCGTGGTCACCCCGGTGAGCTCGAAAGACTGCACGGCGCTGGAAAATCCTTTCAGCTCCCGCGCGCCGAGGGAACGCACCTCGACGAAACCTTCGACTTCGCGCAGGGTGTCGACCGTCAACAAGATTTCGCCGGCGCCCGCCAGCGCTTCCATGCGCGCGGCCAAATGAGTCGTCTGGCCGAGAGCGGCGTAATCGATGTTGAGATCGTTGGTGATCGAGCGAACCACGACTTCGCCGGAGTTGAGGCCGATGCCGATTTTCAGCGCGCTGCCGTTGCGCGTCGTTTCGCTGTAGCGCTGCATCGCTTCCTGCATCGCCAAGGCGGCGTAGCACGCGCGCAGAGCGTGATCTTCATGCGTCAGCGGCGCGCCGAATAACGCCATGATGCCGTCGCCCAAAACCTGATTGACGGTCCCTTCGTAGCGGTGCACCGCATCCATCATGATATGCAGGATCGGATCGAAATACTTTCGCACCTCCTCAGGGTCGAGCTTTTCCACCACGCTGGTCGAACCGCGGATGTCGGCGAACAGTACGGTCACGTGTTTGCGCTCCCCTTCGATAAAACGCCGCGACGCCAGAATTTTTTCCGCCAGGTGCTTGGGAACGACGGTTTTTCCAGCGGACGATTCAGCGCCGCCGGCCGCGACGCCAAGACGCTGGCCGCACTTGCGGCAAAATTTCGCGCTCGGCCGGTTCGACTCGCCGCAGTGAGAACAGCTCACATCGACCGGCCCGCCGCACTCGTCGCAAAAGCTCGCGTCATCGGAATTTTCGGTTTGGCAATGCGCACACTTCATAAGACAGGTCCGATCAACATGAGGATCGAGGTGTTTTCAAAGAAGTGGTGAATGGCAATCAGGATATATACCGGAGCGCGTCTAAATCAAGTAATGACACGGTCTAATCGCATTAACACGGATAAGAAATGTCTATGTGGTCAGCCTTCTGTATAGCTGTGGTAAACGTAGCGGCAGCAAGCTCACGTCAGCCAGGACCTCGTAGCTGAAATCGTCCATCATGGTTCTCAGGTAATCGTTTCCTTCTTTGTCCACGGTCAGACAGAAAGGATGAATTCCATCGCGGCGCGCTTCGATGAGCGCCATGCGCGTGTCTTGGAGCGCGTACGCCTTCTCCGATCCTTCCTGCGAATAGCCGCGGTCCTGCGGCCGGCCGTCGCTGATCAAAAAAAGAAACTTCGAGCGCGTCTGTTCCGTCCGCAACTTGGCCGCCGCGTGGCGGATAGCGGGCCCCATCCGCGTCGCATGGAGCGGACCGACACGGCCAAAACGTTTGGCGACGTCTAAAGTGAATTCCTCACCGATATCCTTGATCACATAAAATTCGACGTTGTCGCGGCCGTGGCCGGAAAATCCGTACACGCCGTAGCGGTCGCCGATCGCTTCCAGCGCGTCCATCATCAACACGATCGCTTCTTTCTCGACGTCGATGATGCGGCGGTGCGATCGCTCGCCGGTCGCCGCTATCTCCGCAAAGGAGTGCGAACTTACCGGCGAGCCGATGGCTTCGCCGGTGGAACCGCTCATATCGAGTAAAAAGGCGACCGCGACGTCGCGCTCGATTTTATGGTGGCGCCAGAAGATTTTTTCCGATGGACTAACACCGATGCGCAAGTCGGTGATCGCTTCGATCGCCGCGTCGAGGTCATGGTCGGGACCGTCGGGCAAGCGCTTTTCCTTGTGGTATATCTCCGGCACCACCTGTTCGAACTCGCGGCGGATCCGCTGCAATAGTCCGGCGTGGCTCAGCAACGTCTGGCGGTAGAAATTCAAGTCACCTATCGGCATCGTTTTTTCGTAAACCTTGCACCATCGGCCGCGATAGCGTTGCGCGAAAACATCCCACTCATCGTAGACAAAGCTATTCGGCTGGGTCGCGCTGAGCGGGCCGGTGTCGTCATCACTCTGCGGCACCGGGCGGCGCTCGACGCTCTGCATGCGCGGATCGCGCCGCTCCAGCTCACGCATCAAGTTGTGCGCCATCTGGGCGGTCTCGGGATCTTGCGCCTCGCCTTCGTCTTCCGAATCGCGCCGCTTGGGTGTTCGCTGGCTGCGCAGCAAATCAGCGATCTCCTCGGCCGTCAGCGCCTTGCGCTGCTCGCGGGCGTTTACTTTCAGTTGCGTTAACAATTGCGCCAGCTCCGGCCGAAACTCACCGCGATAATCAACGCCTGGCGGCGAAAGATACTCGCTTTCTCGACCAATCAAAGATGGCAGAACGCTTTCATTCGCGTGCACATCCGACCAACGCTTTGAAACGCTTGAACGTTTTGCATGACTTGGATTTTCTTTGCCGGCTTCGAAAGCTATAAACTCATTTTCATCGAGATAGTCGTTCCTGACTTTTGCCAGCCGCGCATAAATTCTCAGCGTCACTTCCGCGGCGTCTTCCACGGTCGCGCCCGGTTCCACCAACAGGCGCACCATCGTGGCGATCTCGCGAGTCACCTTCACTTGCTTCTTGGGAACTTTCATCCCGTCGGTCTGGCCGAGACTCAGACGGATCATGAACTCCAGCAGGACCTCGCGCGCCGGCAGAAAAACCATCTGCGGGCGCAAGGTCAGAGCGCGCCGGCGCATAATATCATAAGACTTGGCGATGCCGCGGTACTCGCGCATGATACGCGCTTCGATCCGGGTGCTTTCGGCGATCGAAAACACGTCGAGCGCCAGGCGTTTATTAGGAAACAGTTTAAAAAATCGCGTCAGCTCGGTGACGCTCGGACGCTCGTCGTGACCTTCGTGGCCATGATCGTGATCATGATATTCGGGCGGCGCGCTGATCTTCGGCCTTAGGTCGTCGAATCTCGTCGCAGCGCGAGCGAACTCAAACTCGAAGCTGCCGAACTCGATGTGACCGGCCTGCTGCGTCAGCGCCACTTTCAAAAAATCGTAGTTTTCGGATCGAACCTCGAACCGTTCGATGGTCCCGGGAAGAAAAATTGCCACGCCGTCGCTGGTCGCTACGTCGTTCTTCGACCAGCCGATGTTCTTGTCGATCAATTGTTTGAGATCCTGCAGATCGATGCTCCGCTCCGACAGCGCCTGGCAATACAATCGCAGCACCTCCCGGATCGGCGCGAGCTCGACGACGGGTGAATCAATAGTGGTGGACATGGCTAGGATGAAACTACAGAACAGAGGGCGACCGCCGGTCGCCCCTACATTCCCTTTATATTCTTTGCGTTCTTTGCGGCAAAATTTCTTACGGGAAAATCGCCGCGACGACTTCGTCCAGACTTTGCTGCACCTGGGCGTCGTCGGTGATACCCCACGTAACAGCGACGTGACAGGCGCGGCGTGGCGTGATTCCTTCTTTGATCAGCCGGCCGGCATAGATGAGCACCCGCGTGCTGGCGCCTTCTTTGAGTCCATGCTCGCGCAAACTGCGCACCTTGTGACCGAGCTTGGCGAGCTGCGCAGCGGTCTCATCGTCGATGCCGGACTCATGGGCGATGATCTTCGCTTCGTGTGCCTGTTCGGGAAAGTGAAACTCCAAGGCGACGAAACGCTGGCGCGTGCTGTGTTTGAGATCTTTGAGAACGTTCTGATAGCCCGGATTATAAGACACCACGAGCAGAAAACCCTCGGCGGCTTCAACGACTTCGCCGAGCTTGTCGATGGTCAGCAAACGCCGATGATCCGTCAGCGGATGAATGATCACCGTGGTGTCTTTGCGCGCCTCGACGATTTCGTCGAGATAGCAGATGCCGCCGACTTTCACGGCGCGGGTCAGCGGGCCGTCGATCCATGTGGTGCCGTTGGCGTCGAGCAGATAGCGGCCGATCAAATCGCTCGCGGTTAAATCTTCGTGGCACGCCACCGTAACCAGCGGCACCGAACCGTTGGCCGATTCACCGTGGGAATTTTTTTTGGTCCGATCTCTAACGATGGTCAGCGGTCGGGCAAGCTTCCATGCCATGTACTCGACAAAACGGGTTTTGCCCGTGCCCGTTGGGCCTTTGAGTAAAACCGGCACATGCTGGCGGTAAGCCGCTTCGAAAATCTCGACCTCGTCGAAGCTCGGCACGTAGAACGGTTCTTCTTCGATGATGAATTCCTCGATTTTATATTGTCTGACTTGCTCATCCATGGGTATCGACAACAAACTCTTTCGAGGGTTTTTCCTTTCTAATCTTGCTATGCCAATTCGCAGCCGGTTAGACCGCGGGATTATTGTTCGCAGCGCTCCGTCGCAGGGCAATTTTCGCGAGCAGCTCGCTCCATTTAGTTTCGACGGCTTTGCGCTCGGCGGCACTAAAAACGTTGGTCTTGGGAAACTGATCGCGCCAGGCAAACGGTTTGCAGGCGTTGATCAGCATGCGGCCAACGGTCAAATCGCCCACGGCACGCCGCGCTGGCGACACGCGCGGGTCCAGATCGGCGGTCCAGGCGTCGTGGATAACGTCGATCGCTGTTGCCGGATCGACGCGCGTGCACATCGCCCACAGAACTTCTTCCTGATTGGTCGGATCGATGTCGTCGTCGACTGTGACGTAATAAGTTTTCATATCGCCGTGGCGAAAGCCCGCCGCGGTAATCAAAGCCTGCTTGGCATGGCCGGCGTAGCGCTGGCGCAGGGCGACGACCGTGAGCAAGCCATTGTAAAAACCCCACACGCCTGCGACATCGGTGATGCCCGAGCGTTCGAGGTGCTCCCACAGATGCACGTAGTTCGAGAAGTTGCTCCAATTGATCGGCCGGAGCGGCGGCGCGCCGGCGATAATCGGTCGCTCCCGATAATAAATGCGCTGGATGCGCACCACCGCTTCCGGTCCCTGATGCGTATAATAACCAGGCCACTCGCCGAACGGTCCTTCGACCGCGGTTTCTTCGCTTTCCGGTGGAATCACGCCTTCGACAACGATCTCCGCGTGCGCGGGCACCGGCAATTTCGTCAGCGGCAATTCGACAACATCCACCGGACTGCCGCGATACGCGCCGGCGAGCTCGTACTCCGACGTGCCGAACGGCGGCGACATCGACGCGGTCATCCAGGTTACCGGCTCGCAGCCGAACACAACGGCCACCGGCGCCGCCTTGCCGTCGCGCCAATATTTTTGCGCGAGAATGCGCCCGTGCTTCTGCGGGTTGATCCACAGGCTGATGCGGTCGCGCCGCTGAATCATCGCGCGGTAACAACCCATGTTCACCCAACCCTGCTCGGGATCGCGTACGATCACCATGTCTTGCGTGCCGATGTAGCGCCCGCCGTCGCCGGGATGCCAGCGCGGCGCTGGAAAGCTCTCGATATTGACATCATCGCCTTGTTGTACGTTTGCGAGTATCGGTCCGTCCTTCACAACTTTCGCCGCGACGGGAACAGAACCCGCACGCTTATCGCGCCAGCGGCGCAGCAACTCTAAGGGATGAATGTCAATCGGCAAATCCATTGCCAAGGCGAACCGCCGAATCGTTCGGTTCGCGTTAGCGCAAACTCGGTGCCCGACCGGATAACCGGCGAACTGATCGAAGACGAGCATCGGGCCGTTGTGTTCGGCGGTCAATTCGGTGAGTCCGCCGACGTCGAGCTCCAAGTCGGCGTGTTCGACGTATTGCACCTCGCCGACCGCATCCGCGGCTTTGATAAAATCGCCTAACGAGTCAAACGGCATGAATCAAACCTCCAACAGCCTCAGTATTTCGCCGTGTATCGAGACGAGATTCTTCGCCTCTGGCTCAGAATGACACACGAGACTGTTTACGAACGTGCTGCAATCAGCTGTCATGCTGAACGAAGTGAAGCATCTCGACCGATAACCCATTACCCGCCGCGCAACGCCCGATAGATCTTCTCCGCCGTGATCGGCAGATCTTTGATTCTCACGCCCACCGCGTCTTCGATCGCATTGGCGATGGCGGGAGCCGCGGGGCTGATCGGATTCTCCCCGATTCCTTTGACCTTGTACGGCCCGACGCCTTCGTCGCTGGCAATAATTACCGTCTTGAGCGCCGGGATATCTTTAATCGTGGGAATCTTGTACTCGCCGAAGTTAGCGACTTCGACGCGTCCCTCTCGCACCGGCAAATACTCGATCAATCCGTAACCGATCCCCTGTACGACACCGCCGTCGATCTGACCTTGATGACCCACGGGGTTCATGATCATGCCGGTGTCATGCGCCGTCGTCAGTCGCCGCAATGTAACCTCGCCGGTCTCGCGGATCAACGGCGACCTCAGCGACCTGAGCGGCAAACGCCGTCACCGGCGAATGATCGTCATCCTTATTAAACGCTTCTCCGGTGATCGGACGGCCCGTGCGGCTCAGCAGTTCGGCCCAGCGTTGGCGCTTCTTTGTCTTCTTGTTGATGATTTCTTTGCCCGCTAGAGCAACGTCGCTCTTCGGCCAGCCGAGCAGCTTTTCCGCGAGGCCGAGCAATTCTTCCTTGGCCGCCCGCGCGGCTTGAAACGCAGCGCCGCTCGCCACGCGCGTACCGCGACTGCCGCCGAGCCCTGTATCTGAAGAAACACCGGAATCGGTGTCCAGAGTTTTGATCTGAATCTCTTCAGGATCGCACGCTAGCTCCTCGGCGGCAATCTGCCTGAGCGTCGTGTAAGTGCCGGTGCCTTGTTCGAAAAAAGATGTGTGGATCACTATCGAACCGTCGGGTCTGAGCTCGACCTTTAGAGATGTAGTGCCGCCGCCAGGCCCGCGATAACCCATCGCGACGCCGCGCCCGATGTACTTTCTTTTTGGGGCCGTGTATCCAGCCGCTTTCGCCGCCGCCTTGAGCGTCTCTTTGGCTTTGATTGCTTGATAGTGACCGCCGGTAAGAGTGACGTCCCCTTCTTCCATGAGATTCTTCATGCGAAATTCGTAAGGATCCATGCCGAGCTTGCGCGCGACGCAATCCATATGCGACTCGGCAGCGAAAAAACCCTGCGGCTCGCCCGGGGCGCGCATCTGCCCGCCGGGAAGATTGTTCGTGTAGACGCGCGAAACGGCGATGCGCGCATGCTCGGCGCGGTAACAGCCGCCCGCGTGAGCGATCCCGCCGACGACGGCGCCGGGTCTAAATCCGCCGTACGCGCCGGCGTCGAGATAAGCGTCCATTTGGTGGGCGATGATCGTGCCGTCACGTTTGACGCCGGTTTTCAACTTCATAATCACCGCATGCCTCGGCGCGCCGGCAAAAAACTCTTCGCGATACTCCATCACCATCTTGACTGGCCGGCCACTGCGGACAGCGAGCAAGTAACAAATCGGCTCATCGATAGGCGCGCCCTTGCCGCCGAAGTCGCCGCCAATCGCCACCGGATTGACGCGGATCTTTTCCTTGGGGATGCCGAAAGCCTGCGACATGCTTTCTTTCAAGCCATGCGGCACCTTATTGGGCGACCACATCTGCACGCGTTCGCGCTCGTCGATCCACACCAGACAACAATGCGGTTCGAGAAATGACTGATGCACCCGCGGCACGGTGAAAGTATTTTCGACGATCACATCAGCCTGCGCGAATCCCGCCTCGACATCACCGCGCGTGAACACATCGTGGACGAAACGATTGGTCGGTTGTTCTAACGGTTTAGGCAGGCCTTTATAACTCGCTACGTCGGGATGAATAATCGGCGCGCCTTCCTGCAGCGCCGACTCCGGATCGAATACCGCCGGCAGCTCCTCGTAGTCGACTTGAATGAGGTCCAATGCATCTTCAGCCTGCTCGAGCGTCTCCGCCGCCACCGCGGCGACGCGCTCACCCATGAAACGAGCGCGATCTTGCGCCAGAATCGAAATATCCCGATATCTTCGACCATAAAGAATCCCGCGGACGTCGTTGCCCGTCAGCACCGCGCGCACGCCCGGCGCTTTTTCGGCACGTGACGTATCAACGCGAATGATGCGCGCGTGTGAATACGGGCTGCGCAGCGTCTTTGCCCACAAAGTACCAGGCAAGAGTACATCGGCCGTGTAACGTGCCTCGCCGGTGACTTTTCCAGTGTTATCCGTGCGCGGGGTCGACTGGCCGATGATTTGATAGCTCACGAGACCTCCAAGAAAGGAATGAAGGATCGGGCGGAAGGATAAGATACGGGCAGTTTGTTCCTAACCTCCTGCTTTATCCTTCATCGCTTCGCCTTCATCCGTTTGTTCAGATATCCCTTCTCCTTATAATACTTCGCTGCGCCCCGATGGAGCGGCATGCGCAGCGGACATTTTTCCGAGCCTTGGCAGAGCTCTCGCATATTGAGCGGCTGGTCGTCATCCACAGGAATAAATTTCTGCTTTTCATCGATGGTTTCAATGGCGGCGTACGCGACGCGGTCGGGCAGCCATTTGTGCGTCACCAGCGCCCAACCGCTGAAGTCGATGGTCGAGACATCGTGGTTAAGTTGTCGATATCGGCTCTGCGGCAGGACCGTGCCACTATAACCCAATCGCTCGAGCTTTTTGACGATCTCCGTCTCGATGGGGATGATCTCGTAACCGTTCTCAAGCGCTTGATCCAGCCATCCGCCCACCGTGCTGACGCCTTCATCGAATATCGCGGTAAGCGAATGCTCGGCGATCCCTTTGCGCCGCTGCGGCGCGTCCGGCCGTGGGCATTCCTGTACTTTTCCACCCCAACGCCGGATCTTGCCGAACGAGATTCCGTAGAACGAAAGAATCGTCTCGATGGTGTAGTAAGTTGCGTTGTTGACGCCGGAGAATCTCGTCGATACGCTCAGCGGAATTTTTCGCCGAGCGATGTCGCGCAGCGACTTCACCGCCAGATCTTTCGACACCACGAGCGCGATCCGGTCCCAGGATGGAAAACAGCCCAAGATTCGCAATGCCATTTTCTGCTTATAGTAACCTTTGCCGCGGTAGGCCATCGCCACCATCGCCGAAGGATTCACATAAGCAATGTCCACGCGTCTCTTTCCGACTTCGATAGGCGCAAGCATTCCGCCATAAACATCGCCATTGATGCCGATACGAAATTCCGTCGGCCCAGAATCCCTTTTGCCCGAGGTGAGCGAAACATTTAGTTGGGTCGCCAATCCGTCGGAGCATTTAGTGAATACGCCGGCAGCGAGTTCCAGGCCCGTGATCGCGCGGATCTGCGGCGGTGCAAGATTTGTCATCATAAGCTATCCATCCCTCTTGTTGAAACGCGCGATCAATTGTTGCCAAATATCAAAATCCGACTCGATATGGTAGAAGCGACAAAATCGAAAAGAGGACAAGCCGTGAAAACTGAAAGCATGTTCAAAGTCCGCAGAGAAGATCTGCACAATTTTACGCGCGAAGAAAACGAAGTACTTAACGCGCGTCGGTCCGGCGACGCCGATGGGCAACCTTATGCGCCAATATTGGATTCCAGTGGTGCCAACGGCCCATTTGAAGGAACCCGGCGGCCGGCCGCTGCGCGTGAGGCTCCTCGGCGAGGACTTGGTGCTCTTTCGCACGAGCGCCGGCGCTGTCGGTCTCATCGGCGCCTTTTGCCCGCATCGCCTCGCGCCACTCTATTTCGGCCGTGTCGAAGCGGACGGGCTTCGCTGCGCTTATCATGCTTGGAAATACGCGCCGAACGGCAAGTGCATCGAGATGCCGAACATCCCGGCGGACCAACAGTTCAAGGACGAGGTACAACACCCTGGTTACCCCTGCATCGAGCGCGGCGGCATCATCTGGACTTACATGGGACTGGCGAAGAACTTGCCCGAACTTCCTGACTTCGAATTTCTCCGCGTGCCGGACGAGCACCGAATTTACCGGCTATTTTTTCAGGAAGCGAATTACCTTCAGGTCCTTGAAGGCGGTATCGATCCGACGCACGTGATGTGGCTGCACTCGCCCTACGATCTCTCGGACGAAGAAATGAACGCGCAGCAGCCGGCGCAGCAAAGAGAAGCAAATAAACTCGGCGTGAAAAAAACTCCGGAAGACGTCGAGATTTTCGACCGCCCGGCCGGCTTTACCTACGGCGCCAAACGCACGCTCGGCGGCGGCAAAAATCTTTGGCGCGTCAACCAGTTTATTCTGCCTTTTTACACCATGCCGCCCGGCGCCGATCAAAAAGCGGCGCGGGCCTTCGTCCCGGTCGACGACGAGAACTGCGTCAAGTGGCAGGTGCGCTGGTATCCCACGGCAGAAATCGCGAAGAATACCAAAGAGCAGGTCCGCGAGTCGTTTGCCGAAGAAGCTTACGATCCGCCGACCAACTCGGTTCCGTTCGGTCATATCCGCATGAAAGCGAGACGATCGAATGACTACCTGATCGACTGGGAGACGCACAAAGCGCGGCGTATGGGCATCGCCGGAGTCAATCTGCAAGACGTGTGCATCACCGAGAACGAAGGCCCAGGCCCGATCATGGATCGCACCAAAGAGCATTTGTGCGCCGGCGATATCAGCACGATCAAAGCGCGGCTGAAATTACTGAACGCGGCGAAAGCGTTGCGCGAGAAAGGAGCGGTTCCGCCCGGCGCGCGCGATCCAAGCGTCTACCGCGTCCGTGGCACATCTACTGTCGTACCCGATAACGTCGACTGGATCGATGGAGTCATGGAAGCTATGACCGTGCCGGCCGTCGAGTAGGGGCAAGCCCCCGTGCCTGCCCTCTCGGACTCAATAATTTGCCAAGCCGAACCGCCGCGCGTGAAATTGAATATCCTAGCTGGCAACGAATCTAGATAATTCCGGCCTCTTTCAATTCTTTAAGTCGTTCTTTCGATAGGCCGAGCTCACCGCTGAAAATTTCCTCATTGTGCGTGCCCATTTTTTGGCCGAGATAATCCACTGAGCCGGGGGTAGCAGAAAACTTGGGGACGACGTTTTGTACGATCGCCTCGCCGAGATCGGTATCTGGCACACGCACCATCGCTTCGCGGGCGCGGTATTGGATATCGCGAAAGGCGTCTTCCATATCGAAGACAGCTGAGTAAGCCACGCCGTGCTTGTCGAATTGCTCGATCACTTCGTCGCGCGTGTGCTTTTCGATCCACGCGCCGACAACGCCGTTGCACTCCACGGAATTTTCCACCCGCGCTGGATTGTCGATGAACTTGGGATCGGTGGCCATATCATTGCGCCCGATCGCTTCGGCTAGGCGCAACCAGACGCTCTGCGTGCTCGCGGCCAACGTCAAATACTTGCCGTCCTTGGTTTTGAACATCGAGCTCGGCGCGACATAAGCGACGCGGTTGCCGGTGCGCTTATGGACGACTTTCATCTGGTCGTATTGGATCGGGTCGAAATCCAAAAAGCGAAAGACCGCTTCGAAGAGCGCGAGATCGATCACCTGCCCCTCACCGTCGCGTAGATCGCGATGGTAGAGCGCCATCATGACGGAGAGCGAGCCGAAAATGCCCGCGATCAGGTCGCCAAGTGGATATCCGGGCGACATCGGCGGGCCGTCCGGCTCGCCGATGAGATTCGTAAGGCCGCTCATCGCTTCGGCGACGCGGCCAAAGCCCGCGCGATTTTTGTATGGGCCGGTCTGGCCGAATCCCGAGATACGCAAAAGAATGATCCGCGGATCGATGGTTCGAATCACGTCAGGCCCAATGCCCCATTTCTCGAAGGTGCCCGGACGGTAATTTTCCACGATCACGTCCGTGCCTTTGACGAGTTGTTTAAAAATTTCCGCGCCCTCGGGTTTGCCCAGATCGAGCGTGATGCAGCGCTTATTGCGCGCCACCGATTTCCACCAAAGTGGAATCCCGTTCATAATCGGCTCCAGCTTGCGCTGGCCGTCGCCGTATTTTGGATGCTCGATCTTGATCACGTCCGCGCCAAAGTCGGCAAGCAATACCGTCGCGAACGGGGCCGCGACCATGTTGCCGGCATCGATGACACGCACGCCTTTCAGTGGTTTGTTCGCGCTTTTTTGGGTCAGCGGGAAATCGTAGTGTTCCTTAATATAATCGCCCATCGTCCTATGCGTTACCTCGCTCGCGCTCGGTTAGCGGTTAGAATTTCGAAGCTTGCGAACATATTATTCACAAATAGCTGCGGAAATAAACCGACCGATAGGTCGCCATTTGACGATCGCTAAGAGCCTGGCTTAGTATCGAAGTCGCATAAATTTTTTTCTTGGAGGAATCACAGATGGCGGAACAAGCAAAAATCGTCACAGGCATCGGCCAAGCGGAGCTGCATCGAATTCTCGTGCGCGGCTATGACCTCAACAAAGACTTAGTCGGCAAGATCACCTTCACGGATATGACCTCGCTGATCTTACGCGGCCGTTTGCCGACCGCCAACGAAGCGAAGATGCTCGACGCGCTGATGATCATACTGGTCGAGCATGGCATGGTGTCCCATGTCATCGCCGCGCGTTTGATTTATCACTGCGCGCCGGAAGCGATGCAAGCCGCGGTCGCCGCGGCGCTGTGCGGCGCCGGCAGCGTCCATCTGGGATCGTCGGAATGGTCGGCAAAAATGTTGATCGACGTCCTGCCCGCCGACACGCAGAATCCCGCATACGACGAGATCGCGACCAAAATCATCGACGACTACAGCGCGCGCAAACAGCGCATGCCCGGCATCGGCCATCGCACTCACGCCGAAGGCGACCCGCGCGCCGAGACGTTGTTCAATATCGCCAAAGACACCGGTGTCTATGGAAAGTACTGCGAGCTGATTCAGCACCTGTCGAAACTCTCGAGCGAGAGGCGCAAACGCTTGATCCCGGTAAATGTCACCGGCGCCATCGCCGCCATCGCGCTCGACCTGGGTTATCCTTGGCAGATCACCAAGGCTTTCGCTCTGATCGGCCGAACCCTCGGCGCCATCGGCCATATCGCCGAAGAAATTCGCAACCCGATGGCCACGCAAATCGACGCCGCCATCAAACAGGCGGTGGTCTACGAGCCGTATCGGACCTGAAGGTAGGGGCAGGCCGCCGTGCCTGCCCTCTTCGAACCCCTCGAACGGGCAACCACGGGGTTGCCCCTACACGCGCTGACTTCTTTCCCGTCATTGTCATCGCTGACATCGCGTTAATTTGCACGGTGCTCGCCTTTCTGTTGTAATGCGCGGTGGATCAGAGGAGAAGTCACATGAGCTATCAAAACATTCTCGCCGAACGGGTCGAAAAAGTTGCCATCATCACGCTGAACCGCCCGGAAAAACTAAACGCCCTGAGTTATGAGCTCGCTTGCGAGCTGGACGAAGAACTCGCCAAGATTGAAAACGATGACGACGTTCACGTCGTGATTCTCACCGGCGCCGGCCCGCGCGCGTTTTCCGCCGGCGGCGACATCATGCAGATGGTGAAATCCACGCCCGAGGAGATGGCCGCGCGAACCGATATCCGTCGCGAAGCGAACTGGCATCTCGCGACGTTTGCCAAACCGATCATCGGCGCGATCAACGGCCTGGCCTACGGCGCGGGCGCACAGTTGACGACCATGCTGGACATTCGCATCGGCTGCGAACACACCGAAATCCAGTTCCTCGCCGCCAAGTATGGACGGGCGAACTCGACTTGGTCTTTGCCGCTGGTCGTCGGCATGCCCAAGGCGAAAGAGCTGCTTTACACCGGACGGCCGGTCAAAGCGGAGGAAGCCGAGCGCATCGGCTTGCTGAATCAAGTCGTGCCGTCCGCGCAGTTGCGCAGCGCCGCGCTAGAAATGGCCAAACAGATCAGCGAAAACGATCCGCGCATGGTGCAGGGAATCAAGCGGCTCCTCGATGACGGCGTCGGCATGGCATGGCGCGAACGCTTCGACGCCGAGCAAAACGCGCGCAAGAACAAACTCAAAGCCAACTCGCCGCGTGAAGGTTTCAAAGCATTTCTAGAGCGCAAGGGAATCCGTTAAAATATCGGTGATCTTCGAATGGAGCCGCGTCGAGCGCGCGGAGCGCCAACGGGCTTTCAAGCACCAATCGGAGTTCGCCTGGATTCCCGCTAAAAACATGCGGGAATGACGCACTATGAGCGATCGTTGTCATTTCGAACGCAGTGAGAAATCTTGACACCCTGCTCATTGCTCGAATATATCTGGCTCAATAGCGCATCACGCGCGACTTTAGTGCTTTAATCCAGGAGACTCCCAATGGCTCTTAGCGTTGAAGAAAACGAACTGATCACCCACGTCGGTCCGGGCACGCCCTGCGGCGAAATGATGCGCCGCTATTGGCATCCCATCGGCCTCAGCGCCGAGCTCAAAGGTCGGCCGCTTCGCCGTCGCTTGCTGGGCGAAGACTTGGTCGTTTTTCGCGATGATCAGGGCCGGGTCGGACTTCTCGCGCTGCGCTGCTCCCATCGCGGCACGTCACTGGAATTCGGCCATATCGAAGACGGCGGTTTGCGCTGCTGCTATCACGGCTGGCTCTACGACGTCGAGGGAAAGATCTTGCAGATGCCCGGCGAGCCGGCGGAGAGCACGTTCAAAGATCGTATACGCCAGAAGGCTTACAAGGCGCAGGAGGCGGCCGGAATTATTTTCGCCTACATCGGCCCGGAGCCTGCGCCGCTCTTGCCGCGCTGGGATGTTTTGATCCGCGCAGACGGCGTACGCTCCCTCGCTGCGAGAGTGATTCACTGCAACTATCTGCAGACGGTCGAAAACAGCGTCGACCAGCATCATTTTAAATGGCTTCATCGCACGCCTAAGACCCGCGCTTGGAGCGACGAGAAACTCACTTCCGAAATTACCGAGTTCGGCATCCGCGACACCTTCACCCGCACTGTGCCCGAAGGTTCGTTCATGACGGTCAGTCATTTCTTGATGCCGAACATGAACAAAGTCGGCTATCACTTGAACGAAGAACATCCAGCCGCCTTCGCCGCCACCCACGAAGGTTACGAGGCGCTGCGCTGGCGCGTGCCCATCGATGATACGAATACGATGCACTTCACGCTCTACTTCGCGCCGATCGTCGACGGCAAAATGACTGCGAAAATGCCCAAGGACCAGTCGGACCAGGGCTTGGGCGATAGCACACCGGGCAAATATCGCTGGGACGAAGAGACCGGCTGGATCGCGCGCGGCGACCAGGATCGTTGCGCTCAGGAAAGCCAGGGGCCGGTTTTCGACCGCAGTGGCGAACATCTCGGCGTGTCGGACGAAGGCGTGATCGTTCTTCGGCGCATGTTCAAACAATGCATCGAAGCGGTAGAGAATGGTAAAGATCCGGTGGGAATCATCCGCGATCCGGCAAAAAACGAAATGCTCAGCCCCGTGCCCGGTGAATTTCAGGTGAGCTGATCAGAGGTCGGTCGTGAAACGCTTCGTGAATTTACACAAGTGGAAATCAATAAGGGAATTATTCAACGCTATTTTGAAGCATACAATAACAAAAATGAAGCGATATTTGATGAAATAATTTCTCCCGATTACATAGACCACGGCCAGTCTGCCTATATGGGCGCTCCAGGATTAGGAGTTGCGGGAGCAAAGAATGACCTCAAATATTCATTGGATAAATTAGATGAACTCAGTTATTTCATTGAAGAATTAATTGCATCACCAAATTATCCAGACCTCGTGGGTGCCTATTGGAAAGGAACATTGACGCCAAAAGCAACCCCTGCTCAAACTTTGAAGAAAATTAATTACAGAGGAATAAGTATATACCGAATTCAAAACGGAAAAATGGTTGAAACCTGGCATGTAGTTGATGGTGGGCCAACAAATCTAAAAGATGGAAACTTTAACTTGAGTTATACAAGTATACAGGATTAATAGCAAACAGACGGACAATTTGCAAAGTAGCCTGATGGTCGCTTCTTACCAATTTTCCCAAATGCTCCATCAAATTGGCTTATCATTAAAAGACATGGTACCGATTTCAATTAATTTTCGCCATCCTTAAAATGAATTGTTCTACACCATCGCAGGAAGGCTTGATGTTAGAAGGGCCACGTCTGCACAGAGTATAATATTCTTTTGAAAATCCTTTTGCAAACTGTCCTATCATCTCCCGTTGCTTGTTCCTAGATGATATGTCCTTTATGCGGTAGCAACAAATTACAATGCTCTCCGATTTTATACTCTGACGGCACAAAGAATTCTTGAACTTATGAGCAATTACGATTTACATAGCCAAGACCACTTTGCCTCTAGGATGTACATCCCTTTGGTAATCAAGTGCATCACCCGTTTCATCCAATGAAAACTTCTTCTCTATATTCAACCTTATATTATTTTCATCTACCCATTGTGCCACTTTTGTCAACCGTTCTCTATCGGCTTGTGTGAATTGGAATATGGCTTTGACGCCGTATTGATTCATTAGCTCTGAATTGGGCTGCTCTAGCATCGAAACAATTACGCCGCCTTTCTTCAAAACTTTGAAAGATCTTCTGTACGTGTCACCGCCTACAGTATCAAAAACCGCATCATAATTTTGCAGCAGGTCTTCAAAGGTTTGGGTTCTGTAGTCTATTACTACATCTGCACCTAATTCTTGGACAAACGGCTTATCATTCGCACTTACAGTCGTCGCGACGTATGCTCCCAAGTACTTGGCAAGTTGAATAGCCATTGATCCTATGCCTCCTGCGCCGCCATGAATTAGAATTTTTTGACCTTTTGATAATTCGATATTTTCCTTGAGTGCTTGCCAAGTAGCAACGCCCACAGTTGGTAAGCCTGCCGCTTCAGGATAGTCTAACTTAGGTTTATTTGCGATACTTTTCACGCTTGCTAATGCCATTTCTGCAAATGCACCCGATCCGCCACTTATTACACCGGCCTGTCCGTATACCTCATCTCCTTGCTTAAAATCGGGAGGAGAGACTCCTTCTCCTACTTGTTTAATAACCCCCGAAAAATCCATCCCCAAGGTTGATGGGAATTGAAGTGGTATCAATTGCTGCATACCCCCTTCACGAATTTTCCAATCTGCTGGATTTACCCCTGCTGCTTTTATGGTGACTAGAACTTTTCCAGGAGATACAGTTGGTTCAGGTGTATTTTGATTAATCTTGATAACTTCGCTACTTCCGTATTTATTGATTTGAGCAGATTTCATTGTTGATATAAGTCGATACGAAGGCATCTTATTTTAAGTAGGTAGTAATTTATAACTTAGTAGGTAACTTAGATAATACTCGAATTAACATCGGGCATCGTACCGGCCAAGAGGGGAGTTATCTTGAAAATCTAAACATCTTACAGAAACCTAATCTAGTGGAATAATGAAGCATAGTCCGTGAAACTAAAATTTCTGGTTGCCGCCATAATAGCCACTATCGTAACAATCACTTTAGTGATATATCTTGTCGTAATGAATCAATCTCTACCTGCCAGTTGAAGGTCTCAGGTAATTCTCTAATTCGTATTCGCCTTCACGAATTGTCTTGCTTTCCTAGCAGCTGTTCTCTCAAGGTTACCATGTCCCAGTAATCTCTTCTTCCTTTTATCTTGCCGTTTTCAAATTCTCCAAAGCTACACGTCCTAACGGAGAAGCGCTTACCTGTTGCTGGCAGACCGGGAAAGTCTCCCTTCTGTGTACCTGAGTACACTATTTCCATAGCAAATGACTTATCGTCAGTGACCCAAGCTTTTGGCTCTAGCTTGAAATCTGGAGCTGCCGTGATAAAAGTGGGATAAAATTGCTTAAAGTCATCTTTTCCTTTCATGACGAGTCCAAATGTCACATCTTCGATCACTATATCGTCCGTTAAAAGTGTGAGCACTTTTTCAACATCACGGGCGTTTTCCGCTTCTATCCATTGTTTTAAGAGGTTGTCATTGCTAGTTGCCATTTAAATAAGATACGAAGGCATCTTATTTTAAGTACGTAGTAATTTACAACTTAGTAGGTAACCTAGTCTTTCCCTAAATGTATACGAGGGGGCGAAAGGAAATAAACAATGCTACCACTTTACTTCATGATGGAACGATAGTTGGTAGGGAGTCACAGTGCCTTAAGACGGGTTAATAATAATATCTGCTATTTATGTCAAGAAGTTTATATCAATTATCTATGTATTGTCTTTAGATAAGGCACTATTTCTACACTTTCAAATGGAGCAGAAAATTTAGGTATGTACAGAACAAAGTGAAGTAAAAAAGGAATTTGAAGGACTGGTTTACTGTTTACGAACTATTGTGTTGGGGATGGTGTTGTCGGCGTGGTCAAATTCAACGACGTACCAGTCATATTTCCACTCACCGTGAAATTTGTCATGTTTATTACTCCTGACACAGTGACTCCTGTCATATTTCCTCCTGTCATATTTCCTCCTGTCATATTTCCTCCTGTTTCGTTCCCAGTCAGATTCTGTGCGTCAACTGAGGTTACGCCAATTGCAGCAGTTAACGCAGAAATGACAGCTGCCAAGATAGGAAAAATAAAGATGATTTCTTTTCTCATCATTATTTCTCAAAGAACTATCAGTAATAAAAGGTAAGATGGAAAGGTAAGTAAGACGATTCTGAAACCTTGTGTGATATAATCGTGTAACCGATTTTTCTTGGATTTGCTCCAAATTAAGATCGAATTCCTGATATAGCCTATAATTCACACCATCCGTGATTGGTCTCCGCACCTTATGGTTTCTTATCTTCCTTATTCAATTGAGTTAGGAAGGAGAATATGAATCACCCTTCCTTAAGTAGTCCTGAATCAGTTGTATAGCCATGGAGCCTTCGCCAACTCCTGCAGCGATCCTTTTTACGGAACCATGTCGGACATCTCCAGCCGCAAATATTCCCGGAATAATAGTCTCGAGGAGAAAAGGTTGCCTGTCCAGAGTCCAGGCGTCTGCTGTTGTATGGCTATCCTGAAGCAAGTCAGAACCAGTCACTATAAACCCATGTGTGTCTAAATTTAAGCTTTCAGCAAGCCATTCAGTATGTGGTACAGCGCCAATGAAAATCAAGAGACCATCTGCTGTAAATACTTGCTGCTCGTTTGTTTTTCTATTAGTTACTGTTAGGCCCTCAAGCATACGCTCTCCCCGTAACTCGCTTACTACTGAATTTAATAAAACCTTAATATTTTCTGTTTCTTCTATTTGATGCACAAGGTACTGTGACATTTTTTGGAGTAAGGAACTATCGCGGACCACAAGTGTTACTGTCCTAGCATATTTTGCAAAAAAGATTGCTGCCTGTCCTGCTGAATTGCCACCTCCAACGATATAGACATCCTTCTCTCTATAGTCTAATGCATCCACCAAGGAAGCCCCATAATAGACGCCGGCCCCCGACAGTCTGTCAATTCCATTCACTCCTTGGAGTTTGCGGTAAGTCACACCACAAGCAATTAACATTACATTACATCTTATTTCAGTTCCATCAGTCAATCTAGCTATTCGATATTGACCGTCAGTTCTTATCCCTATAACTTCCTGCGGCTCAAGTATCTCAGCACCAAACTTAATCGCTTGTGCTACAGCCCGTCTAGCAAGACTAATACCAGGTAAGCCTGATGGAAACCCTAGATAGTTCTCGATATTTGGGCTGGTGCCTGCTTGACCACCTGGAGCCTCCTTTTCTATTACCAACGTATGGAGACCTTCTGAGGCACCATATACTGCCGCAGCCAAACCGGCTGGACCTGCACCAACAATAATCAAATCGTAAAAGGCCATGTGCGCCCGAGTCTTTAAACCAATTTTTTCAGCGATCTTTGTAATATTCGGTTCAGCTAGGTATGATCCGTTGGGAAAAATTACGTACGGAAAATGCATCAACCCTTGTGGATCTGTGGCCGTTGAAGCTGCAGTATCAGATCCTATTAGAGAGGAAAGTAAAGTATGAGCTTCTGCGTTAACCTCTATATCTAGAAATTGAAACGTTATTCCATTTCTCGCGAGAAAATCGGTAATTTCATGTGATCTCGGTGACCATCTAGGCCCAATAACCTTTATGCCTTCGAACGGAGGTTTGAAACATGCCCACCAGTCATCCAGTAGGTCATTTAGGGGCGGATAGAGATTGACTTCAGGTGGCTCCCATGGCTTTTCCAAATAATAGTCAATCCTGACCTTATTTATCGACATCATAATTGCTTCTCTATCTGCATAATTTGTAAGCAGCACGCGCTTTGCGTCTGGAAAAATGTTAGTTAAATGTTGTAAAAATTCTACACCCGTCATCAGAGGCATTCTTTGGTCAGCTATGGCTAACGCCAGAACTTCATTTTGTGCCTTTAATTTTTGTACTAATTCCAGAGCTTTTACTCCCGAGTCTGAACCGACTATTCGAAAACGCTTTTCATATTGTCTTTCTAAGTCTCTTTTAATAGCTATCAATGCTCCTGGATCGTCATCTACTGTCAGTATTATGGGCTTCATTTCATACAGCCTTCACCTCAAGCTCTTACAAGTAGCAAAATAAACGTTT
>CAVWLW010000066.1:0-11284 GCA_963755715.1 uncultured delta proteobacterium | reverse complement strand
ACGACGTTCCCGGCTACTTCGACACGACAATCGTTACACCCTATGCGCCGTATGTTCCCTATGTTCCGGGAACACCCCAACCCGATCGCCGCTATGCCGATAATGCGCCCGGCGATGAGCGAACCCGCGGACCCGGTCAAGTGGCGCCGTTCGATCCGGCGCCCCAGGAAGTGGTGCAGCGCATGCTCACTCTTGCCGGAGTCAAAAAAGGCGACGTGGTTTATGATCTCGGCTCGGGCGACGGACGCATTCTCATTGCTGCGGCGAAGAAATATGGAGTTCGGGGCGTCGGCTTCGAGATCGATCCCGGTCTGGTGAAATTGGCCCGTGAGAACGCGCGGCGGGAAGGCGTGGAAAAACTGGTGGAGATCCGCGAACAGGATTTTCTAACCGCGAATTTGTCGCCCGCATCGGTGGTGACCCTCTACCTATCCTATGACGGCAATCTCGCGGTCCGGCCGCAACTGCTGCGGCAGCTCAAGCCGGGCGCGCGGGTGGTTTCCTACGTCTTCGATATGGGCGATTGGCAGCCGAAAGTTGCGGAAACCTATCGTGACTCGGTTGGCGACCAGCATCCGTTGTATCTGTGGCGGATCGGCGAGCCGATGGTGTTTAGCGACAACTCGCCGCAAATTCTGCAGCCGCAGCCGACACGCGCTGCGCCGTTGATCATCGAAGTGAGATAGTTTTTTGTCTTTGACCCGCTGCTTTGAGCTACCGCGCGCCGGCAGGGAACGCTAAAACCGGCGATCACAGTCCCGCGCTATCGCTTGTAGCGTCCCATGAGCTCGGCTGCGCCGAGCGCATGCCCCTTGATTGCTTCCAGCACCTGCAGTTTAGTCGCCCGTGCCTTGAGATCGCTCGGCGCGTCGAGCGCATAGAGCCTGAAATAGTAACGATGCGCCGACCCGGGAGGCGGGCAGGGGCCGTTGTAGCCGAGCTTGCGAAAATCATTCACGCCTTGTTTGGCGCCGCTGGGCAAAGCCTCCGTTTTTGCGACGGCCTCGGGGAGTTCTTTCGTATCCGCCGGCAAATCGTAAATCACCCAGTGCACCCATGTTCCGCCCGGCGCGTCGGGATCGTCGGCGATCAACGCAAATGATTTTGTTGCCGCCGGCGCATTCGTCCAACGAAGCGGCGGCGAAACATCTTCGGCGTCGCAAGTGTATTTGCGCGAAATGTCCGCGCCATGTTGGAACGCCGCGCTTGTGAGGACAATCTTTCGCTGAGCTTCAGGTTCCGCAGCGAAAAAAGGTGACGCAGCGGTCAGCCAACAGGCGATGCCGATCAGAAATGAAATAGCCGTCTTCGGCATGATTGATTTTCGTTTTCGGTTCCTGGTGAGAAACACTTACTTTTCAGCCAGCAGAACTCAGGCTTAGCTTCGCGTCGCTGTGGTTACGGGCATGATCGCGGCCAGGCGCTTCGTCACGGACTGCGTCACCTCGGTGGGAACGCCGATTCTTTTGAATCTATGTCGTTCGGCTATCGGCACGGTCGCGTCGACGCCGACCTTGGCGGTGAACATGCCATCTTTTTTGGACGGATCGATGCTTCTGGCTCGCAGGTTGGAAATGATAACGAGATCCGCATCGCCTTGAACGCGGGTGGCGATCGCCCATTCGACATCTCCCGGATCTTGGACGTTGACATCGTCGTCGACCACGACGGCGTGCTTGATATACGGCACGCCGGCGAGCAAAAAATGCAACAATTGTTTCGGGTCCGAGTCGTGGCGCTTCTTTAACGACACGACCACGTGAGTTCGGCCGCTCGGCGCGCTGAGCGCCAGATCGGCCACGGCGAACCCCTTTTCGCGCAGCATTTGAGCGATCTCGGCTTCGCCCGCCGGGCCGCAGAGCAATGCGACTTCCTGTGATGTGGGATGAAGCGCCTGCAGAATGGGATCCTTTCGGTGCGTGATCGCCGTGACTTCGATCACATGGCTCTGATCGCTGAAATAGTATCCCGAAGTCTCGCCGAACGGACCCTCCGGTTCTCGTACCTTCGGCAGAATTTTTCCTTCAATGACGACTTCGGCATGCGCCGGAACGTCGACGTCCGAAGTCTCGCATTTGGTCAACGCCAGCGGGCTGCCGAGCAGATTGCCGGCGATGGCGACTTTATCTTCAGTCGGTGAGCTGACGATGGAGGCGAGCAAGAGAATCGGATGAACTCCCAGGCTGATCGCGACATCGAGCGGGCGATTGTTTTCTTCGGCCTTGGCGACGAAGCGCGAGATCGGCGGGTTCGCCAAATGGATGCCCAAGTGGCGACTGTCCTTCACCTGGAGCCGATGTAAACCCATGCTTCTCAATCCGGTTTCCGGATCTTTGGCGGTGAGAATGCCGCAAGTGATGTACGGGCCGGCGTCTTCTTCGTGGTAGATCGGGATCGGCAGAGCATTCAGATCGACTTGCTTGCTGTTTCGCAGTACGACCTCTTTGACCGGTCCGTCTTTAACGCGCCGCGGTTTGCCTCCAGCGCCGCGTCGCTTCCGATAAATCTCCAGCAGTTTGTCTTCGCTGCGCAGGCCGAAGGCCAGCGCCAGGCGCCTTTTGGTGCCGACGAGATTGCCGACGACTTTCATCGAATGGCCTTTGACGCGCTCGAAGGAAAGCGCCGGCCCGCAGGCGCGGTCGGCTTGCCGCAGAAATTCACAGACCTCGTAGCGCAAATCGACTTCGTCGGCCACCCTGAGCAGTTCGCCGTGCCTGCTCAGCACGCCGAGAAAGTGGCGCAGATCGATACTCGGCATGATTCCTATTGGGCGTAGAGTTGATCGATAAAGCCGCTGTCGTCGATTTTCCTGAGATAGTGTAAATCCCACGGTTCCATCGGACCGATGTGATGCATCTTGGGGTCTTTGCCGACGTCGAGGTCATAGACGTTCTGAATTGCAGCCGGTAGCGGATAGGGCTTTTTGTTGAGCAGCTTGGCCCATTCGCGCTGCAGATGAATGTAGTACTCGTCGTCTTGCAAGCCATAGCGCTTGGCGAGATTGTTTTTCAGAATCGGCACAACTTTAGCCGGTTGGGTTTTGAAGAAGTGCAGCGCTTCGATGAATCCCTTGATGAATGCGTTGACCGTTTCCTCGTTGGCTTTGATGTAATCGCTGGTCGCGAGCAAGGTTGTGTTATGAATCACCGGGCGATCCGGCAGATCGACGACATGCAACCCCTTTTTGATGCCGTAGAGGTCAAACGGCATGTCAACCAGCGCCGCCACCGCTTTACCCGAAGTGATTTCATCGACGAAATCCAAAAATTTACCCGACGTGTCGTTGATCACATCCATGTTGATCTCCTCGGGCTTGAGCCCGCAGGTTTCCAACACCGCGCGCAGATTGCCGGACACGCAGGGCGCCTTAGAGTGGCAGACGATCTTGCGGCCTTTCAGATCTTCCACATTCTTGATTTCCGGCAACGCGACCAGCCGGTCGTCCCAATTGTTCTGCGCTTGCGCGAGATAGGTCAGGCGCTTTTCGCCTTTGGCGCGCTCGCGATAGGTTTCGTGATGCAGGCCGCTGAGAAAATCGATTTCGCCGGCGAGCGCGAGCTTGGCGCGGTGCGCCATGGTCGGCGCCTTGGCGCCGCCGACAATATGCAGATCGATTTCATAGCCGTACTTTTCCATCACCTTGGATTCCTTGAAGACATAGAGAAAGGGCAGGTGCGATGAGTCGCTGGCCAAAAGATCTAGTGTGCGCATGATTTGTCTCCTTCTATTCCCGTTAGATTAATTTAACTACAGAACTCGTTGCGTCTAGTCTTAGTCGCCTAATCACACCTCGAATCAGCGAAGCCCCATCTCGGTCTGCACGTCTCTTAGCAGTGTCATGTCGTGCGCGATCGACACCGGTACGCTGGTTTTCTTGGTCTGCTGCTGAATGAAATTCCATTCGATACTGAGATCGTCGTCGGTCAGCATGCCGTTCCTGCTGAAACCGGGCTTGGCCAACTCCAGCGAACGGAGCGCGTCCTTTTCTGTGGCGCGAGTCCAAGCCATGAGAGTTTTAACCGTGTCTTTGGCATTCGCTTGCAAAAGTTGCAGGCTTCGCAGCGACGCGCGAAGCACGCGTTTGATCAGGTCGGGATCTTTCTTGATCTTGTCTTCGTGGACGCCGAGACCGGCGATCGGATTGATGACGATTTCGGCTGTGTTGCCGAGCAGGCGATAGCCTTTGTTTTCGAGCTGAACATTGGTCGGCAGTGGCATCAAGCTTCCCTGTGCGATGTTTTTCTCCAAAGCGGCGATCCGTGCCGGCGTCGCGCCCATCGCCAGCAGCTGGTATTCACCTTTCTTCAGCCCCAAGTGCTGTAAGTGCTTTTCCGTCAGGATCGCTTGGGTGTTGCCGAAAGAGCTCACCGCGAACACTTTTCCCTTGAGATCGTTCGGCGCATTGATCTCCGGCCGCACCACAAGGGCGAACAGCGGACGGGAATTTAGCGCTGCGACGAGTTTTGTCCCCAAGCCCTGCATCGCGCCGTTGAGCACGGGGGAAATATTCAATGAAAAATCGATGTAACCGTTGGCCAGAGCCACCGTGGCGACGTTGCCATTCATCTGAATCAGCTGGGGTTCCACTCCTTCGCTGCGGAAGAAGCCTTTTTCGAGCGCAACCTTCACCGGATACCAAGTCATACTCACCGCCGAATAGGAGAACGTGACTTTTCTTAAATCAGCTGCCGCTGCCAGTCGTGGATTCGCCAAGGCGGACAGCGCGACTAACAGCGAAAAGAAATAAATGCGCTCGCGTAAGATCATTTCGCCGGCTTGGGAATTTCGATCGGCAGATCGGCGCGGTCGCCCCACTCTTTCCACGAGCCGATGTAGTTGCGAACTTTCGGAAAGCCGAGCAAGCGCAAGGCGACATAGCTATGCGCCGCGCGATAGCCGCCCTGGCAGTAAGACACGACTTCTTTGTCCGGCGTGATGCCGGCTTTATCGTACATCGCTTTAAGTTCGTCGTTGGATTTGAATTTGCCGTCGGCGAGCGATGTTGTCGGTCCACTCGATATGAATCGCGCCGGGAATCGCGCCGCCGCGCGCCGCGCGCACATGCGTGCCCAGATATTCACCTTCGCTGCGCGTGTCGAGGATGGCGATCTGCTTCTGATCGAGCGAGCGAAGCACGTCATCGGTGCGTCGCTAAAACGTCTCGGCGCTCCGCGATTTTAAATGACGCAGCTTTGGGCGGCGTCGCATCCGACGTAACCGGCGCACCGGCGGCTTTCCAGGCTGGAAACCCGCCGTCGAGCATCTTTGACATTCGGATGGCCGATAATATTCGAGAAACCATAATCCCCGCGCTGCGCGCATGCCGGAATTGTCTTCGTAAAACACGACTTCCTTCGATTCGTTGACGCCGCGCAGTTCGAGCACGTGATGGATCATGAACATGAAGGCCTTGAGCGGCGCGTCGCTGGTGTCGATCAAGCTGAGGCCAAACAAGTCGAAGTGCGTCGCGCCGGGAATATGCCCGTTGGCGTAATCTTCCGCCGGTCGCACGTCAATAATGCAAAGATTTTCAGCGCCGAGTTTTCGCTGCAATTCACTTGCTGTTGTGAGCAAGGTTTCGCGCGTATATTGTTTATCCATAGGCTCCCTATAACACTAGTCGAAATGGCACTGCAAATTAACAAAGCGAACCGTGAATTCGCCGGCCCTGCAATGGTCGCCGCGGTATTGATGGGTATTTATTTATTCGTTGTCGGCTTCACTTACCAGCTTGCCCTGCCCGGACGAAAATTGACATTTCCCGCCGCTCACTATTCCCATCCCGACTTCAAAACCGAATGGTGGTACTACACGGGTCATTTGGCAAACCGAGAGCGGCAAAAAGTACGGCTACCAAGTTACTTTTTTTCGTTTCGGGGTGCGCGACCGGCAGAAGGAAACAAAAGAGTCGCCGCTGTTCACTGAGTTGTACATGGCGCATTTTGCGCTTTCGGACATAGCTGCGAAGAAGTTCACGTTCCGCGAACGAATCAATCGCGGTTACAATAACAAGGCCGGCGCCGCGACAGACCGGTATTTAGTTTGGAACGAAAATTGGAAAGTCGAAGGGGATGAGAAGGTTCACCACGTTCAAGTCAATGACCGCGGAACGCAGCTCCGATTGTCGCTCAAGTCATTCAAACCTGCCGTGCTGCACGGGGAGAATGGCTTGAGCAGAAAAGCAGAGGGCGAGGGACGAGCGTCCTATTATTATTCATTGACGCGCATACAAACCGACGGCGAATTAATCATTGACGGCAAGAAGGAAACGGTCCGCGGTGTGAGCTGGATGGACCACGAGTTCGGCAGCAATCAACTGGGCGAGGATCAGGTCGGCTGGGACTGGTTTAGCATTCAGCTCGACAACAATACCGAATTGATGCTCTACCTGATGCGCCGAAAGGATGGTTCGGTCGATCCGTACTCCAGTGGTACCTTGGTGAATGCAGACGGTACATCCAAACACCTTGATCTCAAGGACTACCGTGTTGAAGTAATGGATCGCTGGAAAAGCCCCAGCAGCGGCGCGAACTATCCGATGAAATGGAAAGTGATGATTCCCTCGGAGAACATCGAGCTGGAAATCAGTCCCGCCTTTCCAGAGCAAGAGTTGATCACTAATCGCAGCACGAGAGTGACCTATTGGGAGGGGGCGGTTGGAATCACAGGAGAGTTTAGGAAAAAATCCGTGACCGGAAATGGTTACGTTGAAATGACCGGGTACGCGGGGAAACTAAACATCTAGCGATGGCAATTGGACGGGATCTAAGAAACCTGGCGATCCGATACAGCTTGCTGTCACCCGGCGATGGCGTTCTCGTTGCCGTCTCCGGCGGGCCGGATTCGGTGGCGCTGTTGCACCTGCTGTGCGAGCTTCGGGAAGAATTTAAGTTATCCCTCGAAGTCGCGCATTTGCAGCATGGGATTCGCGGCGAAGAAGCGAAGGAAGATGCTGAATTTGTGGCGGCAATGGCGGAGAAGCTCAGTCTGCCATTCCACCTAAAAGAGGTCGATCTGCCACGGATGAAGTCGGACGCGGGCAAGGGCAATCTTGAAGCGCTGGCTCGGGTGGAGCGCTATCGTTTCTTTGCCGAGATGGTCAAAGATCGCCGTTTGGGCAAGGTTGCTACCGCGCATACCCGGGATGATCAGGCGGAGACGGTGATGATGTGGTTTTTGCGCGGCGCGGGCAAGAAGGGATCGGGTGGCATGTCGCCGCTGCAACAACTTCGTCTGGCCAATGGCTCACCGGATACACTGACCGTCATTCGCCCGCTGCTTGAAACTTCGAAATCAGAGATCCTCGCGTATCTGGCAGAAAAGGGGCTCGCCTACAGAATCGACCGGAGCAATCAGGACTCGGCGTTTCTTCGTAACTGGATTCGGTTGGAACTGATGCCAAAGATTCACGAGCGTGTTGACGATGGCTTGTCCAGCCGGCTCGGCCAGCAGGCGCAGGTGTTTCGCGACGAGGATTTATTTTTAGAAGAGGTGGCGCGAAAACGCCATGACCGGATTCACGATGGGACCGGTCTTAGCCGGACGGCGCTGCTCGGAGAGCCGAAGGCGCTGCAAAGGCGAGTGCTCCGCTTTTGGCTGGAGCAAACGCGCGGCCATTTGCGTGGTATCGATTTCGTTCACATCGAGGCGCTGCTGCGTCTAATTGAAGAGGGACCGGCGCAGGGGCGCTTGTCGATTCCCGGCGGATGGGAATTGGTCCGCAAATATGAAAAGCTCAGATTGGAGCGCCGGTCCCGAGGATTAAAACCGGTCTGTTATAGTTACCGCTTAGAAGTCGGCACCAGGTTGCGCATTGATGAAGCGTCTATAGAATTTCAAAGCGAATTGGCCGCGAAAACACAGCTCCAGCTCGAAGGTGGTCTCATGGAAGCGGCATTTGACGCTTCTTGCCTGACTGGGCATTTGGCGGTGCGCAATTTTCGCCGCGGCGACCGATTTCAGCCTCTCGGCATGGCCGGCCACAAGAAAATTAAAGATCTCTTCATTGAAAAGAAAGTTCCCCTTTCAATCCGGGCCCGATGCCCGCTTTTGACCATGGGCGAAGAAATTCTCTGGATCCCCGGCTTTGGCAGAAGCGAAATAGCTCGAGTATCGGAAAAAACGGCTGCCTGTATTTGCGTGAAGGCGGTCCCTATCGAGACTTAGCTTTCCATAAGATATTATTGATCGAAGTAGTCGCGTGTGTTACACTTTTTTCGTTCTTAGACTTTGGAGGAGCGTTTGAGTCAGTCATCGAAACATATCGCCTTATGGCTAGTTCTGGCACTGATTTTCCTCGCGATCTTTAGTGTCTTTAATAAACAGCACGGGCGCGAACCGGAAATCGTTTTCAGCGAGTTCATGACGTCGGTCGATCGCGGCGACGTGCAGAAGGTCACGATTCAAGGCCATAATATTCAAGGAGAATACAAAAACGGCGAACGCTTTCGCACTTTCGCACCGAACGACCCCGAATTGGTGAAATCACTGCGTGAGAAAAAAGTTAAGATCGCTGCTAAGCCCGAGGAAGATTCGCCTTGGTACATGGTGCTTTTGCTTAACTGGTTTCCCATGCTCTTGCTGATCGGCGTGTGGATATTTTTCATGCGCCAGATGCAGGTGGGCGGTGGCAAGGCGATGTCCTTCGGCAAGAGCCGGGCGAAACTGCTCACCGAAAACCAGCATCGGGTGACGTTTAGCGACGTTGCCGGGGTGGATGAAGCGAAAGACGACCTGCAGGAAATCATTGCCTTTTTAAAGGATCCCAAGAAGTTCACCAAGCTGGGCGGCCGGATTCCCAAGGGCTGCCTTTTGGTTGGCCCTCCGGGGACAGGGAAAACTTTGTTGGCCCGCGCCATCGCCGGCGAAGCAGGCGTGCCGTTCTTCAGCATCAGCGGATCGGACTTCGTCGAAATGTTCGTTGGCGTCGGCGCTTCGCGAGTGCGCGATCTATTTGTTCAGGGCAAGAAGAATGCACCCTGCATTATCTTCATTGACGAAATCGACGCCGTTGGGCGCCATCGCGGCGCTGGTCTCGGCGGCGGCCATGACGAACGCGAGCAGACGCTGAACCAGCTGCTGGTCGAAATGGACGGCTTCGAAGCGAACGAAGGAGTCATTCTCATCGCCGCGACCAATCGTCCCGATGTGTTGGATCCGGCCCTGCTCCGCCCGGGACGGTTTGATCGGCGCGTTGTCGTGCCACGACCCGATATCAAGGGTCGCGAAGGAATCTTGCAAGTGCACACGCGCAAAGTACCGGTCGGAACGGATGTGGATATCAGCGTGCTTGCCCGCTCGACCCCAGGCTTTGCCGGCGCCGATCTGGAAAATCTGGTGAACGAAGCGGCGCTCCTGGCGGCGCGCAACAACAAAGAAAAAGTCGATATGCGCGACTTTGAGCTGGCCAAAGATAAAGTCATGATGGGAGCTGAGCGGCGTAGCATGATCATCAGCGACGAAGAGAAGCGCAACACGGCCTATCACGAAGCGGGACACGCACTGGTGGCGAAGCTTTTACCGGGGGCGGATCCGATTCACAAAGTGACGATTATTCCGCGCGGCATGGCTCTCGGTTTGACCCAGCAGCTGCCGATGGATGAAAAACACACTTATCCGCGCGATTATTTGCTCAATAACCTAGTGATTCTCTTCGGCGGCCGAGTCGCGGAAGAGCTCGTGCTCAACCACATGACGACCGGCGCCGGCAACGACATTGAAAAGGCGACGGAGTTGGCGCGCCGTATGGTATGCGAGTGGGGCATGAGCGAAAAACTCGGTCCGATGACATTCGGGAAAAAAGAGGAAGAGATCTTTTTAGGGAGAGATTTTACCCAGAAAGTGGATTACTCCGAGAGCACTGCGATCGAGATCGATGCCGAGGTCAGACGGATCATTCAAGATAGCTATCATAAAGCCAAGGACCTGTTGAAAACCAATCTACGGCTCCTCCATAAAGTTGCTGAATCGCTACTCGAGAAGGAAGTTTTGGACGGATCCGAGATCGACGCGATCGTCAAAGAGTTTGGCGGGAACGGTGGAGACCCGCTTGCTTCGTCGGCCGCAGCGGCTATCGCCTAGGCGCTTTCCTTGCTGGAGCCATCGGCTCCGAAAACTCCACGTTCCAAATCTCCGATCCTACTCTCCCGAAAGCCGATCTCGTCGGATGCGGGAGAGAGTGTCTCGCAAACTTTCGGCGACTCGATTCGAGTCGCTTTTGTGATTTTGGGAACGGAATATCGATGACGTCTGAAAAACCGGATTTGCCCGGAGCCCTGAATCAGTTGACCGCGGTTTCAGCACCGATGGCAGCTGAGCGCGGCTCCTTGTCGACTCGCCACGGCCAGCTCGATTTCGCGCGCCGCACTTTGATCATGGGAATCATCAATGTGACGCCGGACTCGTTTTTCGATGGCGGGCGGCGTTACGATCCCGAGAAGGCGGTCGCCGATGGCGTGGTGATGGCCGCGAGCGGTGCGGATATTCTCGACGTCGGCGGCGAATCGACCCGTCCGGGGGCTCAGCCGGTATCCGAAGAACAAGAGCTTGCGCGTGTGCTGCCGGTGGTGCGCGGCTTGCGCCGGGCGGTCGGCGCGCCGATTTCCATCGATACGTACAAGTCGACGGTCGCGCGCGCGGCCCTCGACGCTGGCGCGGATATCGTCAACGATGTGAGCGCGCTGCGCTTCGATGCGGCGATGGCACCGATGCTCGCCGCGGAGAAGGTGCCGGTGATTTTGATGCACATGCAGGGGACGCCGCAAACCATGCAGCAAGATCCGCATTACACCGATGTCGTGCGCGAAGTGCGGGACTTTCTTGCGGCGCAGATATTCGAAGCGATGGACGCGGGCATTGCCCAGGATCACATCGTCCTCGATCCAGGCATCGGCTTTGGCAAAAACCTCGAGCACAATTTGCTATTGCTGCGCGGCCTGCCGGCGCTCGCCGCCTTGGGCCAGCCTCTGCTCGTCGGCGTGTCGCGCAAAGGATTTATCGGCAAGATCTTGGATCTAGACCCGCCCGGCCGTTTAGAAGGCAGCCTCGCTGCGGCGGTTGCAGCGATTTTGGCGGGCGCCAACATCGTCCGCGTCCATGACGTGAGCGAAACCTGCCGCGCCGCGCGGATCGCCGACGCGATCCGCTTCGGCCCCAGCGAGCCGCAGGCATAGGCCGATGTTGGAGCTCATCCGCCAGTTTCGTTGGCAGGACCTGATCGATATCGGGATCATCACTTTTCTCATTTATCGTTCCTTGCAGATCGTGCGCGGCAGTCGCGCCATGC
>CAVWLW010000065.1:0-79913 GCA_963755715.1 uncultured delta proteobacterium | reverse complement strand
TGTCCCTTGACGCGCTCAGCCGTGGAGGAAGTCATGAGGATCTCGCCTCCTGTAGCCTCACCAGCGACGCGGGCAGCTACATTAATGACGGGCCCCAAGGCGGTAAAGATCCAACGCGGCCCAGCGCTGGACGTCAGCTTGCTGGCCCCTACTAAGGCCGGCCCGCTGTTGATTCCCATATGGAGCGATATTGGCTGGAACACGCCGGCGAATTCCTGGTTTAACTCTTCCACCTGGCGTTGGATGGCGAGCGCGCTCCGGATAGCGTTTAGGGCGTGCTCAGTGGCTGAGCGATCATTTTGGAAAATCACCATGAGCCCGTCGCCAGCGGTCTCGTTCACGTCCCCCTGATAGTCATGGATAATTTCGAGGAAGCTGGAGAAATACCTCTGGAGCAGCCGGTTTACCTGCCTGGTATCCATCTGCTCAGAGAGGCGGGTGTAACCGGCGATGTCGAGAAATATCGCCGAGACATCTTTTTCGCGTTGTTCCAGCTCGGTGGCTTCTGGGTTCTGCTCGAGCATTCGCTTCACCGAGTCGGGCACGAACTTCGATAGCTCGTCCTTTAACTGTTCCAGCAGCTCCACTCGCTTCATGGAATCCTGCAGGTTGTGGAGCGTCTCATCCAAAGTCTTGTTCTTTGCTTCTAGCTCCCCGTATGCCATTTTAAGTCGGCCGGTCATATCGTTGATCACTGTACCAAGCTGTCCGATCTCGTCTCTACTGCCCAAAGGTACTCGCGCCTCGAAATCGCCGCCACCGATCCGCCGCGCTGCTGCTACCACGCGGGCAATCGGCTGGAGCACCAAACGACCCATCGCAATCAAAAGGGTCACGGTCACGGCGACAATAGTCACAAGAGCTACGAGAATTTGGCGGTTTCGGACCGCTCGGAGTTGCGCATCCAACTTTTCCAATCCCAAGCTGATTTGGAGCACCCCGCGGACTTCGTGATCCGTGCCGTGACAATCCTGACATTCTTTAAGATTCCGTAGAGGCTGAAAAAGAGTGAGCACACGAGCGCCGTCAATGGTCTCGTAGGTTTGCTCGGGAAGAATAGTCTCGACAGCGCGGCGGAACAAGGGGTTTTTGTTGGGCGGCCCGGGCGCCCGACTCATTGCAGAAATGCTCTTCACCAGCTCTGGATCGAGATGCACCTTGCGGTTCACTTCCTCCAAAGTTGCGAGGTCGGCAAAAGCTTCAACGCCATTTCGCCGGTAAACCCCGATGCGCCTGACATCCTTGAGTTCGGTTTTCAGTTGCTGCATGAGTCGCCGGACGATGTCCGGCCGTACTCTAAGCATTCCGATCTCGATCGTCTCCGTTACTGACGAGGCCAACAGACGGGCTGTTTCTTGGTTTTTGACTACAAGAGCTTCGGCCTCTTGTTTTATGTTGAGGACCAGCAGGGTGGCGAATCCGGCGATCAGGATACCGACAATCAACAACGTGACTTTGAAAGCAAGATTATGGCGAAGCACTTCTTTAACCTATGCCAAGTCCGGCTAGAGTGTTTAAATCGCGCCGCTACACTGAGGCCCAAAGCTTCAACGCCATGATCGTCCTGGCGGTTACGCTCAACCAGATCATACGCTTCTTCACGAGATTCCTTCGAACACATGCGTTACGTCCATTTTTAGTCACTTGGCTTAACTTGAGTATGCTGGTCGGCACAACCGCTCCTAATATGTTCGAGAAACAGGGCGATTCTCACTATTGTCGAAGGCGTCAACGCACTTTCAAACCCGCTTATCCGGAAACCGAGTCAGCGTCGACCCGTGCTATTTGGAGCGCAGCTGGATCAGCTGTTCGAAAAAAAGCCGCAGCGGCGGCAGGTGCGCAAACAGGGCTTGGAACGTATAGTGGTCCATCGCCAAGATGTTGACTCGGGTCACAGTGCGAACCGTCGCCGACCGTGGCATCTGCCTGACCAATCCCATCTCTCCGAAGCATTCCCCACGCCCGAGCCGAGCGAGCGGCACATCGCTTTGACCCGGAGCATCTCGTGTGATCTCGACCTCGCCGTCAAGAATGATATACAGTGAGTCACCCAAGTCGCCCTCGCGGAAGATGGTCTCGTTCGGCTCGAAGTGCTCCCGCCGGATCGCCAGAGGTTTCTCAGTTGAGAGCTGGACGATGTCGGGAGGCAGGATCAGATCAAGGGTCCAATCCGTAGCAACTCGGATCTTTCGATCGAGCCCGGGGAGCTTCATAAGATACATCGTCCGCCAGAGCCACCACGCGAGGAACCCTGAGACCTGCACCCCGAAGATCTCGCCCACTGCGGAACGGTGCCCGAGCGACGCCATTTTGCTGAGCGCTGTGAACGCGAACCTCGTCTTCGGCGCACCTCGCAAGGTGGCCATGAGGTTTTCCGCAAGGCACCGCGCCTGCCGAATGGCGTGTTGGGCCGTCGGTGGGCACGGCTCCCCACTCCCCCCGTCGACGACAAACGCGCAGTCGCCCGCGGCCCATACCCCAGGATAGTCCGGAACCGCCAGATGACCATCGACGATAATCCTGCCGCGGTCTTTGTTGACGGGCAGGGCTGTGACAAGAGGATTTGGCACGGAGGACACCGTGCTCACGACTGTCCGCGTAGCGATGCGCTCCTCGCCTTCGAGCAGTGCGGCCTCGGCAGTGGCGCCGACCAAACGCGTGCGCAGCCGGATCTCCACGCCGCGCTTGCTCAGCAGGCGCTGAGCAAACTCGGCGAGCGACCTCGGAAGCTCCGGGAAGATGAGTTCGCCTGCATGCACGAGGATGACGCGGATGTCGCCAGTATTTAGGTGGCGGAAGTTCCGAGCAACGGCGCGGACGAAATCGTTCAATTCGGCCACGACCTCAACACCCGAGAAGCCGCCGCCAGCGACCACAAACGTCAGGAGAGAGCGGCGCACCTGAGGATCAGGCTCAATGGCAGCCTCCTCCAGAGTCTGGATGACACGGTTACGCAGGGTGAGCGCATCCCCCAAGTACTTGAACGGAAGCGCATGCTCTGCAAGGCCGGGCAGATCGGCTAAGTTCGTGACATTGCCAAGAGCAATCACGAGATGGTCGTACTCGATGTCACAAGGCCGCGTACCGAGGCCTGCGCCAGTGAGGATGCGCTTGCTCTGGATGTCGATCTTTTCGATCGGGCGGGTATACAGATTCGTGTTCGGGCACAGACGTCGAATTGGATTAATGGTGTCTACGAGACCGATGCTGCCAGAAATCACTTCCGGGAGCATCGGCTGAAAGACTATATAGTTCTCTCGGTTCACCAGCGCGATCTCGACAGTCCCACGTCGAAGGTCGCGCCGTAGAAGCCGCTCCAGGGTTAGCGCCGTGTAGACTCCACCGAAGCCGCCCCCCAAGATGAGGATCCGTGTTGGTCCTGGGCTCATCGTCATCCCTCCGCGAGCATCACACTTACCGGACGATCCGCTCGGCCCGCGTCCTTAAACTCCTTTCAACTATTGTCTCAAAATGCGGATCCCGTTATTTGATCTTATTTTTGATCGGCGGAATAGATTTGAGGTAGTCAGCGATCGCTAACGCGTCCCATGGGTGCACGGACGGCGAGGGTGAAAGCGCTAGTCAAAAGGATGCCCATCACGGCGCACAACGGCCACAAGTGTTTTTGGATTTGCATCGTCAATATTGTGAACATCGGATTACCTTGCGCTCCCGGCGGTGCGCTGCACGACAACCTTACGGGGCGCGTTGCCGACAGGGATTGTTTGGGTCTCGCCAGTTGCGAGGTCGACGATGGTAACATCGTTCGAGCCTTCGTTAGTCACGTATGTGGTTTTGCCGTCGCTGGACGTGGTCGCCCAGTGCGGCTGTTTGCCGACCGCCACGCTGCGCGCCGGCTTGTTCGTCGCCGGGTCGAACAAGAGCAGCTCGCTCGGCCCCTGCACGACGACGATACCGAACGCCGAGCCGCGCGGATAACTAACAAAATGAGGCGATACGCCCGTCGGAATCTGCGCGACGATCCTGTCGGAGGCCGGATCGAGCACCTGGACTGAGCTGACCCCGGCCTGGGTAAAGTAGAACAACTTGCCGTCGTAACCGAACTCGGCGTCGCGCGGCGTCTTATCGAGCGGCAGGGTGCGAACCACACTGCGCGTAGCCAGGTCGATGAGGGCGAGCCCGAAGTGGCCCGGTTCCTGTACCGTGACGTACGCTAGCTTGCCGTTGGGGTTGATCGCGACAGTGTGTGGCTTGGGTACCGCTGTTGTGGCAACCACGGTTTGTGTCGAGGTATCGACGAAGGCGATGCGGTCCTCGCCGTAGACCGTGACCAGCAGCAGCCGGTCATCGGGAGTGAGCGCAATGCCGTTCGGCGCCTTGCCGACGTTGATCGTTTTGACGACTTTGTCGGTGGCCGTATCGATGACGTCGACCGAGGAAGAGCCGTCGCCGCTTACGTAGACGGTGCGGCCGTCCTGCGTTATCGCCATGCCGTGCGGTCCTGTGGAAACCGGCACCGTCGCAACGACTGCGCCGGCGTCGGCATCGATCACGCTCATCGTGTTGTCTTTGAAATTGCCAACGTAGGCCTTCGGACCTGCGGCGAAAATGGGAGTTGCCACCAAAGTGGCTAAGATAGCGCCGGTATACGAGATCCGGCGCAGCAAGTATTGTGATCTTGGGAACATGGAAACCTCCTTGTTACTCGGAACGGCAAACAGCGCACCGCTAAAGAACGCCTTACTTTCTATGATACCGCTGGCTATTCACTTTTATTCCCGATCGGGGCACGGAGACGAGATGTTGTTTGGCGATTGGAATGATCAATTCGGAATTTGGCGTGGGATCGAAATGATCGACGCAACGATCAAATCTCATAGGATTCGTTAGTAGGAGAATTCAGTTCAATCTCAGGGGCGGCGAAACATTCACATTTGGCCGTTTCCGGATCACTATCATTAAGTCGCTGAATCGCCTGGCGGCCTATACATGGAAGATATCACCGCGGCGTCTACCATGAAGAAAGGACTCACAAGGTTATTTATGCTCGCGTTTCTGTGGGGACAATTTAGGCAATTCGCCGAGACACCCATCGATAGCCACTTTGTCCACGGCACTGAGGGGAGTTATCAAGGACTTATCAACAGATGTTGTGGACAAATCTTATTTCTGCGTTCGAGCAGACTGAAATGACGTCAACTGCTGCGCGTTGATTCCGTTTCGACGACGATAGTTTATTTTGAATTTGGTCTAATATTAGACAGACAGCAATCGTGACCGGTAAGAATATCGTGATGCCTTGACTCTCATACACACGATTGAAACCGAAGGCGAGACCATGAAAGGGCTCAGATCAGCACGACTAGCAATTGGCATTGCCTTCTTGTTTGGGCAATCTTCTGATTGCAATTGAAGTGGGCGAATGCCGCAATGCCGTATGATTTGGTTGAGGCTCTCTTCATATAACTAAGCATGGTGGTGAACATGAAACTTCGCGAACACCCTCTTATGTCATTTAGAACTGTTCCAAATTAGCCGCCGGAGTGGGTTTGGACATTCGGCGCTAACGCGTATTCATCGAACCGGTGAGATTGGAGTCCTCAAAAACGCACGACAATCAACTCTTAATCCAGATACGTGCTTTCTCACGATTGGGTACGCTGGAAGCGACTGTGTCGGGCGGCCTGTCTCCGATCGTCGAGAATTTTGCCAGCATGTAAGTGAATTGTTAAAGATTAATTACGGGAAGTTGGCCAGATAGATTGGCAGTAAGGGGGACAGCGAGATGAAATCCCCCCACACAAGAAACGGCAATTGGCCGTTCGTGACCTTCTGGCTAATCTACTTGAGCATTATATTCAGCGTTGGTTACGTCATGCTTTGAGGGCAGCGCGCCCTCCGTATTTTTACCCTCGCACGAAAGCCGATCTCTTAAAGCTATTTTGTCACCTTGCATTCCGTGCTTCGCTTCTGTTATGGAACTCGCGTTGTCATCACAGGAGTATCAAATGATTTGGCTTTGATCGTGGATTTTGTTGCCAGCCGTTTTTGATACTTGATTGCTTGTTGACGCACGGCCCACTAATAAGATTCAAGGATAGGATCATTCGATGTCTACGTCAGAAATAGCCTTTTCAGTGCCCCAAGCCGATACCGTTTTCGTGAACGGAAGGATCGTCACAGTCAATTCAACTGACGAGGTCACCGAGGCGTTGTCGATCCGCCGTAATCGAATCTTGCGCGTCGGAACTCGTGCTTACGTTGAAAAAACCATAGGACCCGATACAAAAGTCGTCAGCCTAAATGGCCGGACTCTAGTTCCCGGCTTCATCGACAACCATATCCATATGACGAACTCGCCGCAGCGCCTATGGGTGAACTGTAGCTATGCGGCGTGCCCGTCAATTTCGGATATCGCTCAAAAAATTGCCGAGCGATCTCGCGCTGCGCAGCCGGGTGAATGGATACTCGGACGAGGTTTTCAATCGGCTCGCCTGAAGGACCGGCGCAATCCTAATCGTTTCGATCTAGATGCGATCTCGCCGAATAATCCGGTCGGTATTGCCAACCGTGAAGGCATGGGTTGGACCTTCAATACCTGCGGACTACGACGGATCGGCGTGGAGGATCATACGCCGGATCCGCCCGGCGGCCCCATGGAACGCGATCGTGAAGGCCGGCCTCTCGGACCCATGTGGGACAACACGCGCGAGGTCTTCATAAAGCCGAATCTGCCAAAGTATAGCGTCGAGGATTTGCTCGAAGGCTATCGTTGGATCGGCGGCGAACTAAATCGATACGGGATCACTACGGCATTCGAGGCGGCGATCCGAAACGTAATAGAGACCATTGCGTGGCAGCGCCTTCGGCTCGAACAACCGCTGCCGCTGCGCGTCGTATTGGGTCCTTATCCAGTCTACGGAGATAAATGGGAAGCGAATACGACCGGCGGAAAAATGTTCGACACCGGGTTCGCCACGGGGTTTGGCGACGGTTGGCTGAAATTTGGCGCCGTCCAAATCGGCATCGACGGAGGCGTCATCGGGCAAACCGCAGCTCTTTCTAAACCGTATAGCAACGACCCCACCGGCACGCAGTACGGTAGCTTCAGACTCGACCAGGATGCGGCGAACCAATTGATGTTGAAAGTTCATTCCAACAATTGGCAGGCCGGTCTCATCTGTCATGGCGATCGAGGCATTATGCGTGGCCTCGATGCAGTCGCTTACGCGCGCACGCAAGCGCCCAATCGCCATCTGCGTCACCGTCTCGAGCATGCCTACCTTTGGAATCCTGAGGCGATGGATCGGATGGCCGAATTAGGCGTCATCTGGAACACGCAACCTGTGCTCATGGAAATCGTCGGCCGTGAAGGAGTTTATAGCCAATGGGGGGACCGCGCGCGGTTTGCCTTTCCTTTCAAATCTTTGATCAAACGCGGCGTGATTATCTCCGGGGGCTCGGATTGGCCGGTTGGTCTTTACAATCCATTGATCGGTCTCGATATTCTCGTCAATCATCGTTTCGGTCCGGAAGAAAACTCCGAGGTGTTGAATTCAGAAGAAGGTCTGAGCGTTCTGCAGGCGCTTCGAGTTTATACCTATAACGGAGCGTATACCGCGTTCGAAGAGGACGAGAAGGGCTCGCTCGAAGAAGGAAAACTGGCCGACATGGCGGTTCTCTCTGACGACATCCTGTCAGTGGCATCGACAAAAATTCGCGAGATAAAAATCGATCAGACCTACGTTGATGGCCGTTTAGTGTTCGACCGGGCAAACTGATTAATCGTCCAACCGTTCAATCGCCCTGGAAGGAATACCCGACAATGAAATCTAGAATTACTTTCTTTGCGTTAGTTTTTTTAATCGCGCTTTCCAATACGCCGCTTGCATGGGGTCAAGCCGACCAGACAAAACGCCTGATCGAAGGAGCAAAAAAGGAAGGCAAGGTCGTTTGGTACACTGCCTTGTCGATTCAAGATGCTGAATTACTCACCAAACGGTTCGAGCAGACATATCCTTTTATTAAAACCGAAACGCTTCGACTTGTAACCGACGCCTTACTGACGAAGATTCTGACGGAAACTAAAGCAGGTGTTTATAATGCCGACGTGATCGAGATACCGGGCATCGCCGGGAATATTCTTAAAAAGGAAGGTCTGTTCGATAAGTACGTTTCGCCTGAATCAAAAGCCTACCCGGCATCGATGAAAGACTCCGGCGGCACCTGGACAAGCTTTTTTATTCACACGCTGGTGCTCGTCTACAACACACAACTCGTCAAAAAAGAAGAACTGCCTCGCACCTACGAGGAGCTCATTAACCCCAGGTGGAAAGGCAAGATCGTTCTCCGCGACGAAGATTTCGAGACCTTCGGCATGATGCTGAAGGTTATGGGCCGGGAAAAAGGCGTGAATTTTATGCGGCGGTTGGGAGCTCAGGGCGTGGATCTTCGCAACAGCTTTACTCTGGCCGTCCAGGGGGTAGCGTCCGGCGAGATTCCATTGGGCATGAACTTATACGGAACGCACACTGAAGAGTTCAAGAAAAAAGGCGCCCCTGTTGATTGGGTACCGATGGAATTCGTCCTCACTACAGTCGAGCCGCTGGCCGTCAGCGCGCGGGCGCCCCACCCCAATGCGGCGCGCCTGTTCCTTGATTTTCTGCTATCGAAAGAAGCTCAAACGATCCTGCGCGATCGCAGCCGGATTTCATCCCGCCCCGATGTGCCGCCAGATCCTCCCGAGCTTACCAAAGGATTAAAGCTGATCCCCACGGATCTGTCTTTGGCCGATCAAGCCAATGATCTTGCAAAGGAATTCCGCGCAACATTCAAAGGTCGTTAATGGCTGGGTAGATGGTCAGGGATCAAATCGATTTCAAGTGACGCAAACCACTCGTCTGCGGTAAAGAGCATCGCGCCAGGTGAGTGTCAGACAAAGTGAGAAAACTTAAAAGACTCTCCGAGATAGTCGGAAACAAAGATTATGGGATAAAATCTGCTGCTTGTGGGCGCTTTTTGCGTTCTTAAATACGGCATTTTTGCTCCATTACTTACGCTCGAAGAATTACGCAGCTCATGGGTGTGCAAGATCCTTATTAAGCTTTCATGCTATGCGAATTCATCCAACCAAGTCAGAATCGGAGATTATCAACCTAATGACTTTTTCAAACACATACTTGAGTGAGTGTCACATAAGTGGCATGCGCAACTTATCATCGGCCTTATTATAATCGGCTCCGTTTTGTTCGCTGCGCATGCGGATGCATCGGTAGTAACGTACCCGGCGCCATAGATGGCATTCCTTGTATCTTCTAATTTTGCGGTTACCGCACGGCCAGCATGTCGACTTCTATCAGTGTTAAGGTTTCTAGGCAATTTTCAGGATATACACCATGAACCCATCAGTTATGAAGTTGCGGCGATGCGTATTTTGAATTCAGCGGTACGGTCAATGTGCAGATAAGCTTCGGCTGTTTTCCGGTATCAACCGTTACCATCCGTCCTTTGCGGCATAATATCCAGCCGACTATAAACGCCGACACTATCAGCTTTTCTCTTTCTCATCCTGCTAACCTATCATTAGAGATCAACGGCGACGACCGACACAATCTTCATCTCTTGCGAACCCTAGGGAGCAAAACGTGCCAAGACCTTCGGATCCGAATATTCTCTATTTCGGGCCCGGTGTGCACGGAAACGGATCAGGGATAGGTTTGGAAGCGGAAAAAACCGTCTACATTGCCGGAGGCGCAATTATTTACGGTTATTTCTATAACGCAAACGCGGGAAATACCGCAACTATCCGGGGGCGCGGTATTTTCTGAGCCGGAGCAAAAAACTTCAAAAGAGCCTTGTCCTGAGAATGGGGGAGCAGTTCATTGATCTCTTCGAATACCGTGAAAAATCTGAACCGGATGGTTCAATAGGTCTCACCGCGATTGTGTAGTCGGCGCATTCAATTCAATCCTAGCATCGCCCCCGTCGTTTTTCTTGGATTACTTCATCACTTATCCGCTCTCGCCAGGAGACCGATTGGCTTGAGCCGCCTTCAGCTTAATCACGAACTCGAACTTCTTCGGCAGCTCGACCGGAAGATCGGCGGGTTGAGCGCCCGCTGGTTCAGTCATAAAAATCTTTTTCCTCTGCCCGTTTGTTGGGCGCCGATTTATGGCGTCAGTAGGGCCAGATCTTTAACTTTGCTGTTTTTCAGATTTGCATTTTATTCGTCGCAGATATGGAGTCGAATCGAAGTTTGGATTCTACGCAAAGCTTAAGATGCGCGCAGCAACTGAAAGAAATCGAAGCTCGACCCCGAAGGTTCTGCCCGTCAAGTTCTACCTTTGCGATATTGCGTGATTCGTCGGGGAAGCAATCTGAAGTTTTTATTTCCGTTAGTCGGTTTCCAACTCGGAATGACCAAGACGTTTGTTTGCTTCCGCAAACACCTCTCGGGCGTGCTCGATATCGAAAGGCCGCTCTTGGAACGTCTGCGGGTCCCACTCGCTTCGCGGCACGGCGAAGAAGTCGCCGCCGTAGACGTGGAGCGCTGCTGTGATCCGATCGAGCGGATTCGTCACGGCGTGGATTACCGCTTCACCGAGAGGAATCGTTTCTTTGAGGCTGAGCGTCTTTACGCCGTGTGAAACGAGACCGCTTTCGCTCCTGTGATAAAACGCATTGTCTTCGCGCCCGCTATAGATCCCGATCACCGCCCACATGCGATGATCATGCGGGTACAAAGTCATGCCGGGTCCCCACAGAACGTTGAGAATCGTCAGCGTATCGGATCGGTAAAGCGTCTGGATACCCGAAAGCTTTGGCTCGCCCAGCGACTTCAAAACCTGGCCCGGTTCGCTCACCGCTCGCGCGACAATCTCTCGCATCGCGGCGTGTGGGTTTGGATCGCGAAGACCATCGCGACAATCCTGGATGAATCGCTCGGTTTCAAACATAATAGGACTCCTTTCCGCAGGTAAGGAGTAAATGCGCGGTGACGTGCTAGCGACTTTTTAACCGCGCGGCCACGGATGAGTCAAGTGCTCGGGATAATTCCGATTGCAGAGATCGGGTCATTGCGGTTGCGCTTTGTATCGCGACAACGTGTAATCGGGTACGTTGAAGCTGCGGCGCGGGCGAGTCGTCGACTCTTGTTTTTGTCGTTCCGGCGGAAGCCGGAATCCAGGCGGTTTTCGAACTTGAACCGAACCTGGATGCCGTGCACAGGCATGACGAACTCTCACTTCGCCTGAAGCATGTCCTGAGCACGGTCGAAGGGGCGAGGGATTTCAACCATCCTCGAAAGGGATATCAAACTAAGCTGCCTATGCGTAAACGGATCATCGGCGCTGTTGCGTTGGCTTTGAGTGGCGTTTTGATTCTCGCGGTGTTGAACGTCAATTTCCTGGTTCGGCGCAATAAAGATTATCTGACCAGCCGGCTGGAGCAGGCACTCGGGCGCAAGATTACCGTGGACAAGATCGAGGTGACGCTCAGCCCGGTTGGCGCTCGTTTGGTAAATTTTGCCATGGCCGACGATCCGGCCTTTTCCGCCGACGCCTTTCTGCTCGCTAAGGATCTTCGCGTAGATTTTCGGTTTCTGCCGCTGTTGATCGGCCAGTTCCGGTTCAAAAGACTTGTGCTTGAGTCGCCGTTTATAACGATTGTTCGCGATGGCAGAGGGCAATACAACTTCGCGAGCAGCGCTCGCAATGAGAAAACCGACCGGGAGAGCGCGGAGAGTGGCAAAAACGCATCTGCCAAGAAGCAAAACAGCCTGCTGTTTTTGATTGCATCGATGAATGTTTCGGATGGCACGCTGCGTTATCGCGATCTCAAGAACGGCGGCGAGCTAACGGCGACGCAGATCAACCTGAAAGTGAATGACTTCGAATGGGACGAGCCCTTTGACATCGAGCTAGAGGCTGCGGTCATGGCCGCTAAACCCAACGTAAAGTTTAAGAGCCGTGTCGGTCCTATCGCGGAAAATTCTGATTATCGCAACGTTCTCCTCGATGGCGACATCCACGTTGATGCCCTCGATCTGGGAAAGGTCAATGCCGTTCTGCCGCAATTCAGAAAGTCTTTGCCGAGAGCACTGCGCTTTGACGGCGTCTACACCATCGATGACCTCAAATTCAAAGGCACACTCAATAATTTATCGCTCAAGGGCGCGGTGACCGGCACGGATGCGTCATTTCGGTTTGAATAAGCTGATAACAAATTGAAAAAAATAGATCCGAGAAGACACAAGGGTCGCTTGCAAAGTCACTTACGACTTTCAAGATTTCTCGCCAACTGTTAAGCTGCGAAAATCAAAATTGCAGACAAGATGAATGAGCATAAAAGTTCGCCGCTCGCAGGCGACGCGCAGTGCTTTGATAGGAACGAGGCAAACTAAGCGAATGGCAAAAACATCTTTGATATTTCTAATCGCAACACTTTTGGCGTTTCCGTTTTGGACGACTTCTTCTCGGGCTGCTGCAGCACCAAGCAAAATCGTGATCAGCTATGCGATCTTGAGCGAACGCGAAGGCGCGCTTTTTGTCGCACGCGATCAAGGCCTCTTTCGCAAGCAGGGGCTCGACGTGGATCTAGTCTATGTTGCTAGCGCGCCGGTGGCACTGGCTTCGATTGCGCACGGTGACTCACAGATCAATACGGGCTCGACGTCCGGCGCGATTCTAGGCGCGATGGCTGGCGGGCTCGATCTCGCTTTCATCGCCGGTTTGGTGAACAAATTGACCGGCACGATTGTCACGGCTCCCGATATCAGAAAGCCCGCTGATCTCAAAAACAAAACCATTGGCGTTACCAGCATCGGCGGCGGCAATTGGGTATTTACGATGCTCGCGCTGGAACATTGGGGTCTCGATCCCAAGCGCGACAACATCAGCATCCGTGTGATCGGCAACGATGCCGTGCGCGCTCAAGCAATCACCACCGGCACCATCGACGCGACGCAACTCTCAACCTATTCCTACGCAACGGCGTTGAAACGGCAAGGGTATCGCGTCTTGGCCGATTTGCCGGATTTGGGTATTCCGTATCAAGGCACAACGGTCTTCGCCCGGCGCAGCTTTGTGAACCAATATCCCGATGTCGCCGAGAAGGTATTGACCGCCATCGTCGAGGCGATCGCCTTTATCCGGGAGCCGGCTAATAAGGCCGCGGTCATGCGCAGCCTCGCAAAAGGCTTGCGCTTGTCCAAACCCGAGGACACAACCGAAGGGTATGAAGTCATCAAGACGCTTTACGAGCAGAAGATTTATCCGAGCGCGGATGGCGTGCGCAATACGATTCGACTGCTAGGCGCGAGCAACGAAAAGATTCGCGGGCTGCGCGCCGAAGATCTTATCGACGACCGAACGGTTCGCAAGTTGGAGCAAAAGGGACTGTTTCAAGTCCCTTTAAAGTAAGTCTCAAAGAGCATCAGCAGGCGCCCAGAGTGTTTGCGCCGGGCCTTGCTTTATCATGTAATCGTACGCGGCAATCCTCGTGCGTCGGCAAAAAATTTCCCCATGAACACCCTCGGTCATCAGCCTGCGCCGATGAGTGCGACGCCAACTCCTGCGCACGCCAAGCCGGTAATTTGAATACGGCGGAGCCGTTCACCGAGAACCAAGCGCGCGAGAAGGATCGTGCTCGCGGGATAAAGCGAGGTCAGTGTCGCAGCGATGGTCAACATGCCCAGACGCGTGGCAAGCAGATAGAGCACGTTTGCCAAGATGTCGAGCGCGCCGCCGACGATGATCAGCCACACCGCGTCGCGACCGACGCGCAACGGCGGCCGTCGCCAGAAGGTGACGGCACCGAGGACGACAAGCGCGGCCAGCCGCGCCGAAACGAGCGGCAACAGGCCGGAGGTGGGGCTGCTTTGTTTGAGCGCAGCGAAGAACACGCCGATCAAGACCCCCGCTGAAAGCGCCGCAGGCAAGACCTTGCGCGATGCCCAGTCCTCGCTCCCTCGTAGCCTTCTGCGCTCCGTCTTGACTGATCAGCGTAATTGCACCGATGGCGAGCACTACGCCTAAGAACGCGCCCATCGACAAACGATCTCCGAGCACGATTCCCGCGACTGCCGACACCACAACTGCCAAGACGGCGGTGACGGGAGCGACCACGCTCATCTTACCGGTCGCGAGCCCCTGATAGAGAAGCATCAATCCTACGCCGAGCGCCCCACCCGCCAGCGCGCCCCAAGCGAAGTCGGCGTGGGTCGCGGTTGCGGGAGGCAAGAACGGCAACACCAGGAGAAGCATGATCAGTCCGGCAAGTTGGGAGAAGATCATCACCGGCATCACCGAAGATCGCCGCGTCGCCAAGCCGCCGAGGAAATCGGCGCTGCCATACAAAGTCGCCGAGAGAAGTGCAAAGACTATCGTAACCATAGCGCTTCAGATTAACGGCTAGTTTAGTGAAGTAAAGTCGGAAACAACAGTTTAATGGATTAGAGTGTTATGCAAGGGTTCGGCCGCCAACCGGAATAACACGCGACCGAATGGGGATCGCCGATTATAAAGCGGCAGCCGTAGATGGTATGATTCAAGCACAAGATCCGGGATCTTGGTTTTTGACAGGAGGCGCGAGAGGCCGTGAAATTATGGGTAGGGACCAGCGGTTATAGCTACAAAGCGTGGCTCGGAAACTTTTATCCCGAGCGCCTCGCGGCGAAAGAGATGCTGCGATTCTACGCCGCGCGGCTGCCTGCGGTCGAGATCAACAACACATTTTATAGACTGCCGAAAGAAAGCGTGCTGCAGACGTGGGCCGAACGGGTGCCGGCCGAGTTTCGCTTTGTTCTTAAAGCGCCGCAGAAAATTACCCACGTGAAACGACTCAAAGATGCGGCAAGCGAAGTCGAATATCTTTTCCGTGCAGAAACAATGTTGGGCTCGACTAGAGGTGCAGTTCTCTTCCAGCTGCCGCCGTATCTGCGAAAAAACTTGGATACGTTGCAAAATTTCTTGTCGATTTTGCCCGCAGACCGAGCGGTGGCTTTTGAGTTCCGCCATCTTTCCTGGTTCGATGACGAGGTCTTCGCCTCCCTACGGGAGCACAATTGCGCGCTCTGTATGGCCGAAATGGATGAGAGCGAAACTTCTAATCTGATCGCCACTGCAACATGGGGCTACGTCCGGCTGCGGCGCTCGGAATACAGCCGCGCCGATTTATTAAATTGGAAAGGGCGAATCCTCTCGCAGCCGTGGGATCATGCGTATGTATTTTTCAAACACGAGGATGAAGGCATCGGTCCGAAGCTGGCCGCGGAATTCCTCGAGCTAGCCCACACACCATAACCGGACACCGCGCTGCCAACGTCCGAAGCAACGTCTCCATCCTCACACCAATGTGCAAATGAAACGGCCCCTCGCGATTCACCCCCGAAACTACTCATCCGACCCTACCTTAGGTCGCCACTTATCGAATCTCCGCTCTATCCTATCGATAACATCCGTAGCGATCATGCCGCTGAGCGCAAATATAAGGACGCCGACAAAAACCTTGTCGGTCTGGAACGTCGCGCCGGCTACTGTGATCATGAATCCAATCCCGGCAGTCGCGGCGTACAGCTCGCCAACCATGACACCGATGAGCGCCCTGCCGATCGCCAACCGCAATCCCGTGAGGATAAATGGCACCGTCGAGGGCACTACCACGCTTCTAAATAACTGCCATTCCGAAGCACCGAAGCTTCTCGCGGCGTTGAGGAGACTGACAGGCGTGGTCTTCACACCGTCTCGCGTATTGATGATCAAGGGGAATACCGCGCCGAGAAAAATAATTCCGATCTTGGAAAGAATGCCGATGCCCAACCAGATAATGATCAGAGGCAAAAGCGCAACCCGCGGCGTTGCGTTCATCGCGTTGACGAATGGATCACAGATATAAGCGAACTTCTTGTACCAACCAATAGCGATCCCAAAGGGGACACCAACAAAAATCGATAAGAAATATCCCCACCCGAATTCGATGCCGCTGACGCTAAGATCATTCCAAATCTCGCCCGAGCCGAATAGCTGCACAGCGGCTTTCCAGATGAGCGATGGGGCGCTCATAAACATCGGATTGATAAGTTGAAATACGTTTCCGACCAGCTCCCAGACGAGAAGAAAAAGACTTACGGAGAGGGTTCCAAGAATCAACTTCTCCTGGTTGAGATAGAACTTATAGAGTTTGGAAGCCTCCGCTACTCGGACGTCTAATAAGGTCTCTTCGGCAGCCATATTTTGGTCAGCCATAGTCTTGCCCTCCTTTTCTGTAGATCTTCATTTCCTTCGGTTTAATCAACCGATTCACCGTTTACTTTGGATCATCACACACGTGACTACTTGGGGGTTGCGCACAGATGAAAGGCCGAAAATCTTCTGACAGCAGAGCCGCAATGCATATGCCAACAGCCTAGAATTTTTTAGGTCATTTGGAAGACACTAAATATGAAGGAGTTTTCAACTCGTCGCATCGCCCCAAAGGATGGAAAATAAAAACTGGCAGTGCTGAGTTGAAGGATTTTTCCGATTAGCAATTATAAAAATCCATACAGGACTTGCTTCTAACGACGTCGCAATTATTTTTGCTGCCGCCTTTGCACTGGCACGCGATTTACAATTTAATCGCTGCATGATGTCCCGAGGGTATTTTCTCGTTCGTCGTATTAATGAAACGAGACAAAAGCTAGAGAGGAGAAAAAATGACGGCAACCAGTAAACCCATCGAAGATGACGTGGCTGATGGCAACAACGACTAGACGGACAGAACGTGGACTTGTGGTTTCGCGAGACCCTCGGCTTCCGTAAAATCGACGGGAAGTGGACGATCACACATGAGCGTAGCTCGGTCCCCTTCTACATGGACGGCAGCTTCAAAGCCGCGATCGACTTGAAGCCGTAGCGCTCGCCGAGAACTTAGGTTCAAACATCGCGATCGGCCGCAAAGCGCGGCCGAAGAAGGAGGTATCGATGAAGATGAAACTATACGAGTTTGGCCCTACCCGATCGATCCGCGTGCGCTGGACACTCCAGGAGCTGGGCGTGGATTTCGAACCCATTCGCGTCAACCTCTTAGCCGGCGAGCACCAGCGCCCCGAGTTTCTCAAGATCAATCCCGCAGGCAAAATTCCAGTGCTCGTCGACGGCGACCTCGTGTTGACCGAGTCTGTGGCCATCGTGCTCTACTTGGCCGACAAGTATTCCAACAAAGGCCTGATCCCCACCGACCTTAAGGAGCGGGCGCAGGTCAACCGCTGGCTTCTGTTCGCGGCGACGGAGTTGGAGCAGCCGCTCTGGCGCATCGCTCGCAACACGATGCTGTATCCGGAAGAGCAGCGCTTGCCGGCGGACGTGGTCCCCGCCAGCCAGGAGTTCAAGGCCATGGCATCTGTGTTAGAGGAGCACATGCAACGGCGGCAGTTCATCGTGGGCGACAATGTGACGGTCGCCGATTTTGTGATGGCATACACGCTCGACTGGGCCAACGAGGACCAGTTGCTCGACGATTGCCCGCAGCTGCTCACCTACATGAAGCGGATGTACGCCCGCCCAAATGCGCCGACGCGCATCGCCGAAGCTTTCGCCGCCATCAAGCCGTGATCGGCGGCCAGGAGCCGGGATCGAACCAGGAGATCGCGCGATTCTGCCGGTTACTAGGGCAACCATGTTTCCGTGTTTGCGAAGACCTCGGTCGTCAGCGAAACGCAAACCGGCTCTTTCCTGACTCGCGGCGACGACTGGAAGCCGCCGCGCTTTAACTTTCATAAATATCTACTCACCGAGCGCGGAAATCGGTAGTCGTGTTCGAAAGCGCCGCCGAACCCGAGGATCGGCGGGTCACTGCGCAGATCCCACGTTGCTGGTTGCGCGCTGAAACAACAGTCGTTTAATTCGTTCCAGCCGTTCAAATCGTTGCGCTGCGAATCCGTTTGGTTTGTCTTCGATAAGACCTCTATCGTTTCATGGGACTCGCCTCGCCGCCAATTTACTTTCCCTCATTGATTTTGGCACCGATTGCGAGAAAATTGGCAGAGTTTAGAGTGCGATCGGATGGGCGGAAAATGCCAAAGCGATTCTCCGCTCTGAGTCGCTACCCCACGCTAACCTTAAATGAGAGGCAACATGTTATGGATCGCGACCCACAAACCGGCTTAGGCATCGCGCCTGAACACGCGCGCAACACGGTGGACGCCGTCTACCGCTCCGATTCGCGCCACGTCCTCGCCACGTTAATCCGCCTACTCGGCGACTTCGATATCGCCGAAGAGGCATTGCACGACGCTTTCAGGGCGGCTTTGGAGCAATGGCCGCGCGATGGTGTCCCCGCCAATCCACGCGCCTGGCTCGTGTCGACCGGCCGTTTCAAGGCGATCGACGCAATTCGCCGGCGCAGCCGATTCACGCCGTTGCCGGACGATATCGACAAGCGACTCGTGGCGGACACCGATGATCCCGAGGCGTGGAACGACGAAAGCATCAAAGACGATCGGCTGCGCCTCATCTTCACCTGCTGCCATCCAGCCCTGTCGCCGGACGCTCAAGTGGCGATGACGCTGCGCGAAGTCTGCGGCCTGACAACGGAGGAGGTTGCGCGCGCGTTTCTTTCATCGCCGGCCACGGTGGCGCAGCGCATCGTCCGCGCCAAAGCAAAGATTCGTAACGCGCGCATTCCCTACGAGGTACCCTCGGCGACCGAGCTGCCGGACCGACTCGATGCCGTGCTTCGGGTCGTCTACCTCGTGTTCAACGAGGGATATTCCGCGTCATCCGGTGCGGCACTCACGCGGCACGATCTTTCAAGCGAGGCGATCAGCCTCGGTCGGCTGCTTGTGGAGTTGCTGCCGGAGCCGGAAGCGCTGGGACTGCTCGCGCTGATGCTGCTGCACGACTCGCGCCGCGCCGCGCGCACATCGTCGAGCGGGGAGTTGATCCTGCTTAACGACCAGGACCGCTCGCTTTGGAACCGGGATCAGATCGCGGAGGGCTCAGCGCTGGTGGAACGGGCGCTGGCGGCAAACCAGGTTGGCCCATACACCGTCCAAGGAGCGATCGCAGCCGTGCACGCTAATGCGGCCAACGCCGCCGCCACGGACTGGACCCAGATCGTCGCGCTTTATGACCTGCTAGCGCTGGCGGAGCCGTCGCCCGTGGTCGAGCTGAACCGGGCGGTGGCGGTGGCGATGCGCGACGGTCCGTCTGAGGGAGTTGCGCTGATCGACGCGATCCTGGAACGCGGTGATCTTTCCGGCTACCACCTCGCCCATGCAGCGCGGGCGGATCTCTGCCGGCGGTTGGGGCGAATCGCGGAAGCCCGAGCCTCCTACGAACGAGCGCTGAGCCTCACGGAGCAGGAGCCGGAGCGGCGGTTTCTGAAGCGGCGTCTAGCCGAACTGCCGGGCTGAGACCGCGAAAGCAGTTTTTCTAAAGTCCCGTTGTCGATTCTGGGCTCGCCTGAACGACTACAGGGTGAAACGACCAATCAAATACGATCAGGAGGAAATTATGAAATACGTATGCCTTGGATACATGGAAGAGAAGAAGTGGGAAACGATGTCCGAAACCGAGCGGAACGCCATGGTCGATGAGTGCTTCGCCTACGACGACGTGCTGCGAAAAAAAGGTCACTTTGTTGGTGGAGAAGCGCTCCAAGGCGCTGGGAACGCTACCACGCTGCGATGGAAGAACGGCAAGGTGTCCATCACCGATGGCCCGTATGCCGAGACGAAAGAACAGTTGGGCGGGATCCTCGTGCTCGAGGCCAAAGACCTTAACCACGCCATCCAGTTGATGTCGAAGCATCCAGGTGTGAAGGCAGGACCCTTCGAGATTCGGCCGGCTGAGGACTTGACCGAAATGATCCACGAGAGTGAGCGGCGCCGTTCAAAGGGCGAATGATGTGAGAAACCCGGTTCTCGCAGATCAACGTGACCATCCTGATGCTCCCAGCGCGCCTGAACATCCCTAAGTCCTCGGGCCACGACGAAATGCCGGCGACGTGGGCTGTGGGTCGTTGGTTGATTGACGCCGTTCGACAAAAAAAGGAGACGAGATGAAATTCATTTGCCTGATCTGCGCCGAGACCGTGATGGAGCAAATGGCGCCGGCCGATGCGGAGCAGCACTTCCAGGAGTACGCTGAGTTCACGGCCGACATCAAAAGAAACGGTCACTTTATCGGCGCCAATCGGCTGACCCCCGCCGATACGGCGATCACTGTCCGCGTGCGCGACGGCAAGGTGTCGACAACCGACGGACCTTTCGCCGAGACCAAGGAGCAGTTCGGCGGCTATTACGTCATCGAGGCCAGGGATCTGAACGAGGCGATCCGGGTAGCCGCCAAGATCCCGGGCGCGCGCTTCGGCTGCGTCGAGGTGCGGCCGATCGCGGAGGATGCGCAGACGCTCGCGCTCGGACTTAACACGCCCGGCGCAGAGTGAACGGCTGTCGATTTTGCGCCGAGCCGATCGACTAAGGAATATCAGCAGTGATTTAACCCCAGAGCCACGGCGCGGCCGATCAAAAAGACAGAAGGAGATACGACGATGCGATTCATGATCTTGGTCAAGGCCACTAAGGACTCGGAAGCAGGCGTGATGCCGAGCGAGCGACTCCTCACCGAGATGGGCCAATTCAATGAAGAGCTGGTGAAAGCCGGCGTGATGCTTGCTGGGGAGGGACTGCATCCGACCTCCAAAGCCGCGCGTGTCAGGTTTTCCGGCGGCCAGCGCACCGTGATCGACGGGCCCTTCGCCGAGACCAAAGAACTGATCGCCGGCTACTGGCTATGGCAGTGCAAGTCCAAAGAAGAGGCGATCGAGTGGGTCAAGCGCTGCCCCAATCCGTACAACGAGGATGGCGAGGTCGAGATTCGCCCACTTTTCGAGGCGGAAGATTTCGGCGCCGAGTTTACGCCGGAACTGCGCAGGCAAGAAGCCAGCATTCGCGCCCAGGCGCTGGGGCTCGGAGCACCCCGCTTTGAGCATGCCAAGGAGATCGTTGTCGCCGGTTTGAACGAGAGCTACACGTTCGAAACCCGGGCCAAGATTCCCGCACAATGGGAACGGTTTGCCCCGAAAATCGGCAAGGTCCCCGGACAGATGGGTCAAGTTTCCTACGGCGTTTGTTGGAACGTATCGCCGGGGCGTGGATTCGAGTATCTCTCGGGTGTCGAAGTGAAGGACGCCAAGGGACTCCCGGCTGAGTTCGCGACCGTACGACTCCCCGCCCGCGAATATGCGGTCTTCACGCACCCGGACAATGTCTCTGCCATCGGCAATACTATCGACAAAATATGGAACGAGTGGGTGCCCCAAGCGGGGCTCAAAGTGGCGAGCGCCCCGTGCTTCGAGCGCTACACCGAAGAGTTCAATCCCAAAACCGGTATGGGCGGAATGGAGATTTGGATTCCGCTCGAAGCGTGAACCCATGTCGGGAAGTTTCGCCACTCGGTAAGCTAAATCATCTGGGGTTTGTGCAGAAGCAGCTTTATGCCGCTCTGCTACTGCCGAGTTTCAGAATGGAGAGATCACTATGCAATATATGCTGATGTGCTGTTTCGACGAGACTGCCTGGAACAACTTACCCGGCGCGCAGAAGGACAAGATTATGCAGGACTATGGAGATTGGGTACAGAATCTCGTCGACACTGGCCACTTCCGCGGCGGAGCAAAACTCCACCCGGCGCCGTCAGCGAAGACAGTGCGCATGAAGAACGGCAGGACAGTACTTACCGATGGGCCCTTCGCCGAGACCAAAGAGCAACTCGGCGGCTACCACCTTATCGATTGCATGGATCTGAACGAGGCGATGTCGATCGCGGCGCGCATCCCGACGCTTCCGGCGGGGGGCACGGTCGAAGTGCGTTGCATTGCCGAGTTGGAGTGCTGAATTACCGTAAAAGCTGCCGTTGGGTCGAATATTTTTAGTTTAGGATGTCGATTCCGTGGCGGCTGAACGACTACTGGATATCGGTAGGTAAATGCCGCAAGGAAAAGATTATGAAGCTTCTTTGTCTGTCACACATAGATGAACAAAAGTTCGACGTCATGTCTGATAGCGAGCGTGAGACCTTCATCAAGGAATGTTTCGCTTACGACAACGTCCTTAAAAGGAATGGTCATTTCGTTCGCCTGGAGGCGCTGCAAAATGCGCAAAACGCGAGAACTTTGCGCTACCGGAATGGCAAGGTATCCATCACCGACGGCCCATACGCTGAAACCAAGGAACAAATCGGCGGTGTTCTCTTGCTCGATGCCATCGATCTAAATCACGCAACCGAATTGATGTCGAAACATCCGGGGATTCGCGTGGCGACTTTCGAGATCCGCGCCCTCGACGAGGAATCTACCGCAAAGGTCAATGCCGCCGAGAATCCGTGAGCGAGCGATGTCGCTCGGCGTCGTGCCTGTTTAAAAAACCCATTAGAACGATCAAGAAATACCAACCCACAAAAAGGAGATGCGATTATGGCTATCGAACCCTATCTATTTTTTAACGGCCGCTGCGAAGAGGCGATCGAGTTTTACAAAAAGGCGCTTGGCGCCGAGGTTTTGATGCTGATGCGTTACAAAGAAAGTCCGGAACCCACGCCGCCGGGGATGGTGCCGCCGGGCTGGGAGAACAAGATCATGCACGCGACCTTGCGCATCGGCAACGCTAATGTGATGGCCTCCGACGGTTGCAGCGAAGGGACAAATTTTCAGGGATTTTCATTATCGCTCACGGCGGCTGATGAAGCCGACGCGAAACGAAAGTTCGCCGCGCTGGCCGAAGGCGGGCAGGTGCAAATGCCGCTCGGCAAAACCTTCTGGTCGCCCTGCTTCGGCATGGTTGCAGATCGCTTCGGCGTCGGCTGGATGGTTACGGTTGCGCCTTGAAATCAGCATAGGAATAAAACGATATGCAAAAAATCACACCGTTTTTGTGGTTCGATGGCAAAGCCGAAGAGGCCGCGAACTTCTACACTTCCATCTTTCCAAACTCAAAGATTGTGAGCATGATGCGCTCTGGCGAGGCAGGACCCGGACCGAAAGGATCGGTCATGTCCGCGACCTTCGAACTCCAGGGACAAGAGTTCATCGCATTGAACGGCGGTCCCATGTTCACCTTCTCGCCGGCCATATCGTTCTTCGTGCATTGCGAGACGCAGGAAGAGGTCGATAAATTCTGGGAAAAGCTCTCCGAGGGCGGGGAAAAGCAGAGATGCGGTTGGCTTAAAGATAAATTCGGCGTGTCGTGGCAAATTGTGCCGACCGTCCTGGGTCAATTGCTGCAAGACAAGGATGCCGAGAAATCGAAGCGAGTTATGAACGCCATGCTGCAAATGGACAAGCTCGACATCGCAAGTCTGAAGAGAGCAAACGAGCAACAATAAAATAACGCGGCGCGCGAAACTCAATCAATAAGGAGAAAGACATGAGCGGAGTACGAGTATTGGTAGGCACGCGCAAAGGCGCATTTATTCTCACGTCGGACGGAAAGCGTGAAAAATGGGAGGTCAGCAGCCCCCACTTTGCCGGCTGGGAGATGTATCACCTCAAGGGATCTCCAGCGGATCCGAACCGGTTGTATGCGTCGCAGTCCAGCAGCTGGTTTGGGCAGATCATTCAACGCTCAGATGATGGCGGAAAGACATGGCACCAACCGGGAACGCCGCCAGGCGAACCGACCACCGCCCCGGACGGCACGCCCAAGGGCGAGAGCAACAAGTTTGTTTACGATACATCCGCCGAAACGGGCAAGCCGCTCACCACGCACCAATGGTACGACGGCACGGCGCATCCGTGGGAGTTCAAGCGCGTCTGGCATCTCGAACCGTCGCTGACTGATCCCGACACGGTTTACGCCGGCGTCGAAGACGCTGCCCTGTTCCGCTCCACCGACGGTGGCAAATCGTGGCGCGAGCTCGCCGGCCTGCGAGGCCACGGTTCAGGTGACAATGTGGCGCCGGGCGCCGGAGGAATGTGCCTGCACACCATCCTTCTCGATCCAAGTAACCAGGAACGAATGTTCGTCGCCATCTCTTCGGCTGGCACGTTTCGCACCGATGACGGCGGCAAGACTTGGCAGCCGATCAACCGCGGCCTGCATTCACTCTATATCCCTGATCCGACCGCGGAGATCGGCCACTGCGTTCATCGCATCGCGATGCATCGCTCGCGCCCGGACGTGCTGTTCATGCAGAAGCACTGGGACGTCATGCGCAGCGACGATGCCGGCGAGTCGTGGCATGAGATCAGCGGCAATCTGCCGACCGACTTCGGCTTCGCGATCGACGTTCATGCGCATGAGCCGGAGACCATCTACGTCGTGCCGATCAAGAGCGACTCGGAACATTTTCCGCCCGACGGCAAGCTCCGCGTGTACCGCAGCCGATCTGGCGGCAACGAGTGGGAAGCGCTCACCAAAGGCCTGCCGCAGAGCGACTGCTATGTCAACGTGCTGCGCGACGCCATGGCCGTCGACTCGCTCGATAAGTGCGGCGTGTACTTCGGCACGACCGGCGGGCAGGTGTATGCATCCGCCGACGCGGGCGACAACTGGGCGCCCATTGTCCGCGATCTTCCGGCCGTGGTGTCCGTCGAGGTCCAGACGCTGCCATGATCCGTGTCACGCTCCCAGCACATCTGCGCAAGCTCGCGCAAGTCGACGGCGAGGTGAAGCTCGACGTCGAGGGTGAGGTCACGCAGCGTTCGGTGCTCGACGCGCTCGAGGCTCGTTATCCGATGTTGCGCGGCACGATCCGCGACCACACCACGAAAAAACGCCGAGCATTCGTGCGATTTTTCGCGTGCGGGGAAGATCTCTCCCACGAAGCGCCGGACGCGCCGCTGCCCCAGGCTGTCGCGAGTGGCGCCGAGCCCTTTATGATCGTGGGGGCAATCGCCGGCGGCTAGAGATTCGTCGCATCGCGATAGTGATCTGTTTCTATATTTTTTCAGCAAACCAAGGGAGATTTTTATGCGCTACGTCGATGGTTACGTTTTGCCGGTGCCGAAAAAGAAGCTGCAGGCCTATCGTCGCATGGCCCAGAAGGCTGGAAAAGTTTGGCGCGATCACGGCGCTCTCGAGTTCACCGAGTGCGTCGCCGACGACGTGAAGCCGGGCAAGCGCACGTCGTTCCCGCAGAGCGTCAAGCTCAAGCCCGGCGAGACGGTGGTGTTCTCGTGGATTGTGTTCAAGTCGCGTGCGCATCGCGACCGTGTCAACGCGAAGGTCATGAAGGACCCGCGCCTGGCAAAGATGATGGATCCAAAGTCGATGCCGTTCGATGGCAAGCGCATGTTCTGGGGCGGATTCAAGGTCCTGGTCGACGCCTGAGCGCGCACGAAGACGAAACATGAGATGTCCTGAAGAGCTCATTTCGCTCGTCGTAGAATTGGACCGGAAGAAGATCGCCAACCAGAAAGCTATGACTACAACACAAATAAATTCCACTGAGGATCCATCCGAAAGTGTCAAAAAGATCTGGTAACCCTAGGACGAAAAGCTGAAAGGAGACGCCATGGAAGCAACTACGACAATGCACGCCCGCCAAGCAGATGCTCAATCCACGCCCCTCTCCAAGGGGAGGCTCTGGACCGGACGCATTATGAGCGGTCTCCCTGCCCTGTTCCTGCTCGTAGACGGCGTCGGAAAACTGGTGAAACCCGCACCGGTCGTGGAGGGCACCGTTCAGCTCGGCTATCCCGAAAGCGTCTTGCTCGGTCTTGGAATCGTCCTCCTTACCTGCACTGTTCTTTACATGATTCCGCGCACGGCTATTCTCGGCGCGATTCTGCTAACCGGCTATCTCGGCGGCGCCATCGCCACGCATGTGCGCGTGGGAAGCCCGCTCTTCAGCCACACATTGTTCCCAGTCTATATCGCAGTGCTGATTTGGGGCGGGCTTTACGTGCGCGATGACCGGTTGCGCGCGCTCATTCCACTGCGCAGTGGCTTCAAAGGAAACTAGTTTTCGCACAAATCGTCATCGGTGTTGCGGTTACCCGCTGAAAATAAATTTTCATGTTCGCCGTGTTTAAAGACTCGCGTCACGGCATTAAACTAAGATTGATCAAAGATAAAACTCATAATTCACAGATCGTTGAACTTTATTACAAGCACGTAACGGAGAAGAATCGATAACAGTAAGTATTCCGCAGTGTAGAGCAATAACAGCTGCGAATCACAACGAAGGAGACCGATCATGAACATTGCACTATGGATCGCTCAGGCGCTGCTCGCGGCTATCTTTCTGTTCGCTGGAGGAATGAAGCTAGTCATACCGATCGAGGAAATGACGAAGCAGATGCCGATACCGTTGCCGGGGTGGTTCCTCCGTTTCACGGGCATCGTCGAGGTGCTCGGCGCGATCGGAGTGATCCTCCCTTGGCTCCTGCGCATACGGCCGGCTCTGACACCGTTGGCCGCCACGGGGCTGGTGATCGTTATGATCGGCGCCACCGTGTACACGCTGGCGGCCGGTGATTTCGCATCGGCGCCGATCCCGCTGGTGGTCGGGATTCTCGCGGCCTTCGTCGCCTACGGCCGCTGGCGGCTGACGCCTCCCTCGACCCGATCTTGAGCGCTCGAAGGATGAAAAATCTACGGTCTGAGCAAATCTTCGATAGCTTGTAGAAAAAAGATCGTCTGCCGTGTCGATTTCTTCGGGCTTCGTTCATCGTACAGTTAGAGCGCGGAGTCAGTCGAGTGTCGACTTCGTGGAACCTCAAGATTTCCGGCGACCCTCACGCAAACGGATTTTCTGGATGACCCATTAGTCAAAGGAGCGCATTATGAAATTGAATTCTTATCTTACTTTCAACGGCCAATGCGAGGCAGCGTTCAAGTTCTACGAGCAGTGCCTTGGCGGCAAAATCGTCGCAATGGTCACACATGTGGGTACGCCGGCGGAGGAACAAGTGCCAGCCGAATGGCGCAATAAGATCCTCCACGCCCGTCTAATCGTCGGTGACGAGGTGTTGATGGGTTCCGACGCTCCACCTGACCGCTATGAAGAATCAAAAGGATTCTCTGTGACGGTCGGCATCGACGACCCGACAGACGCGGAACGCATATTTGACGCATTGGCAAAAAACGGAACAGTGAAAATGCCGATCCAGAAGACTTTCTGGGCCGTGCGTTTCGGAATGCTTGTCGATCAATTCGGGATTCCGTGGATGGTTAACTGCGAGCAGGCCGCCTGAAGATCGAACAATCCAGTTGCGTCGCTTGCGGTAGCCTCTGAACGACCCTCGGTTCCAAACCGAGGGGTTCTGAATTTGTCGACTGGAAGTCGACTCTTGTTCCTCTCGTTCCGGCGGAAGCCGGAATCCAGGCGGGTTTCGAACTTGAACTCGAAAACGAACCTGGATGCCGGCGTTTGCCGGCATGACGAGCTTTCACTTGGCAGCCAAAAAAAATCAAGGCAATTGTCCTGAAATGTTTTGCTCATCCGTCGTACTGATAGAACGAAATGATCTCGATATGCCTCGGCCATTATGACCGTCTAACTGAAAGTCGCGGCGCGACCTCCGTCGAGCGAATGCGCTCATCGTGCCGCGAATATCGCCGCGAAGCCTATCGAACTCAAAAAAGGAGAGCAAAATGGATTATCCGAAAGTCGTCTCGCGAGATGCGTGGCTTGTCGCCCGCAAGGAGCTGCTTGCCAAAGAAAAGGAATTCACCCGCCAGCGCGACGCGCTGAACGCTGAGCGCCGTAAGTTGCCGAGAGTCAAGATCGACAAAGAGTATGTCTTCGAGGGCCCGGCCGGGAAACTGCGCTTGCTCGATTTGTTCGGCGGACGACGCCAGCTCATCGTCTACCACTTCATGTTCGACCCCAGCTGGGACGAGGGCTGTCCGATGTGCTCGTTTCTGGTCGACAACATCGGCCACCTCGCCCATCTGCACGCGCGCGACACCTCGTTGGCTGTCGTTTCGCGCGCGACGCTCGCCAAAATCCAGCCGTTTAAAAAGCAGATGGGTTGGAGCTTCCCCTGGTACTCCTCGTTCGGCAGCGACTTCAATTACGATTTCCATGTCACCCTGGACGAGAACGTCGCGCCCGTCGAATACAACTACCGGGACAAGGCGGCGCACGAGAAAGCCGGCATGCCCTGGTTCACGAAGGGCGAGCTGCCGGGCTTGAGCGTTTTTCGTGCGCGAGGGCGACGACGTCTTTCACACCTACTCGACTTATGCGCGCGGCGGCGATCTGCTCATCGGCACCTATAACTATCTCGATCTGACGCCGCTTGGCCGACAGGAGGGTTGGAGCGGCACCGAAGATCTCAACCAACAGGGCGACATGTGGGTCCGTCACCACGACAAGTACGGCGTAAAATAATCTGACTTCCACCAGCAGCAACCGCAGGCCTCCGCGCACCACCCGGATCTGCTATGATAAATGCTGCATCGATCCCCTTTCTCCGATTAAGAAAAGAGTTCGTACCCGCTTTCCCTCTCGAAGTGGGTTCTGCTCTAGATATCGACAGATGGTTAGTGCATCGTATTATTTAGACACAGCGTGCCGCAGTATTCACAACGCCAGAAGCAGGAGGCAATTTCGATGGCAAGCAAAGCTGATTTCACGCCGGAAGAGTGGAAAACAATTGTCGCCGCTGCGCCGATGGTTGGACTGGCGGTTACCTGTGCGAGTCCGAATGGACCCTGGGGCGTGATGAAAGAGATGTTATCCATGGGCATGGCTATGGCGGAAATGCTGCAAAAAGGTAGCTCCAATCCGCTTATTGCCGAGTTGGCCGCCGATCTAAAGGCGCGCCAAACGAAACCAGAACCTCCCCAAGGATTAAAAGATCCGGAGCAGTGTAAGGAGTCGGCGCTAAGTCACGTGCGAGCCGTGAACGATCTCCTCAAGCGCAAGGTCAAGCCCGAGGAAGCAGATGAGTTTAAAAAATGGCTATTAGCCATTGGCCGGCGGGTCGCCGAAGCGTCAAACGAAGGCGGTATCTTCGGATTCGGCGGTGAGCGAGTCTCAGAGGCAGAAAAAAATGTGCTCAGGCAAATCGCTTTCGCATTGGAGCAGCCGGCGACTTGAGGGGTCGGGGCATCTCGATTCGCCTTGGCTGCCGATTGGAGGCGGAACCCGGACCAGACTTGCCTTGATTTCCCGCGCTAACTCGCCTGCTGCTTCATCATTTTCAAGAGTTCTTCGAATGAGGACTTGGCAATCACCCGATTGAACTGCGCGCGATAGTTGTTGACCACACTGATATTCTCCGCGACGACGTCGTAGATTCTCCATTTGCCATCGACTCTATGCAGCTTGTAAACGACGGAATACGTTTGACCGTTCTTGTCGATGATACGGGAATCGACTTGCGCGTAATCACTGTCGATGCTTTCGCCGGTGTAAACTACCTGTTGGCCGTGGTAGAGATCGATTTGGTCCGCGTAGGTCTTTTCCAGCAAAGCCGTGAAAGTCGAAACGAACTCCTTCCGCTGCTGCGGATTCAGGGGGCGCCAATTTGCCCCTAGCGAGCGCATCGCCATCTCATTGAAGTCGAATAACGGATAAACAATTTGCCGCAATCGATCGATGATTTGACCTCGTTGTTTTTGATTGTCGAGCTTGGCGTCCTTCAGAATCTCGACGGCTTGATTCACAGCGCCGCGAATGGCTTCAGTCGGCTCGCCTGCGTTGGCCGATTTGCCAACACAAAACAACGTCAAAACCGCGACAATTGATAAAAACAACCGGGTTTTCAATTTCATACAAAAGCTACTCCTTACAGGTTTCTTTGAGAGTACCCTAAACCGCGCCTTAATCAATGAAATATATGGACTCAACGTTCTATATGAGTCAAATTTTCTTTTCTCTCGGCCCGTCCATTTTCCCCGGCACCCTCCTTTAATTCTTCTTTTAATCCTGCACAATTTATTAAGTAGCCCTGAAACATTTATCCCAGGTGTCCCGGAGCCACGCGCTCATTCGTCGTATTAATGAAACAAATCAAAACGCTGTAGCGATAAAATCGTAAACCCTCAAAAAAGAAAGGAGATCGTCATGGGCAAACCGGTTGTTCACTGGCAGCTATTATCGAAGGAGCCGGCGAAACTGTCGGAGTTCTACGGAAAGACCTTCGACTGCAAGATTCGGCACATTGCCGAAATGAATTACCACCGGGTCGAAACCGGCGGCCCGAGCGGCATCAACGGCGGCATTATGCGGCCGTTCCGCTGATAGTTCGTAGTGTAATGAATCTACACAAGGAGAAAACATGGCGACAAAAATTTTCGTGAATCTGCCAGTGAAAAATCTCAACAAGTCAATCGAGTTTTTCACCAAGCTTGGCTACACTTTTAATCAGCAATTTACCGATGAGACGGCCACGTGCATGATCGTGACTGACGATATTTTCGTCATGCTGTTAACTGAAGCGAAGTTCAAGACCTTTACTCCAAAGGAAATTTGCGACGCAAAGAAAGCCACTGAAGTGCTGGTGTGCTTATCCATGGAAAGCCGAGCAAAGGTCGATGAGATGGTTCGAAAAGCAGTCGCCGCCGGAGGAACGACCTACAATGAGCCGCAGGACCACGGCTTTATGTATGGCCATGGATTTCAGGATTTGGATGGTCACATTTGGGAACTGATCTATATGGAACCAAGCGCGGTTCAATAAGCGGCGAGCGGCGCTTCTTTGGGCGCTGCTCGGTTATCAGCGAACTGCTAGCAGAGCAAAAGGAGAACCTCACATGAATTATAAAGGTAGCTGTCACTGCGGCAAGGTTGCATTCGAGGTGGAAGGCGAACTTAGTGGCGCGATGGCATGCAATTGCTCGATGTGTTCCCGCAAAGGATCTCTCCTGTGGTTTGTGCCGCGTGAACAGCTGCATGCGCTCACAGCGGAAGAAGACATCGGCACGTACACGTTCAACAAGCACGTTATCAAGCACCGATTTTGTCAGACGTGCGGCATTCATCCGTACGGAGAAGGCACCGATCCCAAAGGCAATCGGATGGCCGCAATCAATATTCGCTGCCTCGAAGGAATCGATCTGGAAAGCGTTCCGGTTCAACACTTCGACGGACGATCGATGTAGAATCGGCGACACACGGAGGTAATGCTATGTTCAAAGACACTAAAGCATTTAGTGGTTTCTCGGTAAACGACATCCAAAAGGCGAAGGAGTTTTACGGCAAAACACTCGGGTTGGAGGTTTCTGAAACTCATGGGCTATTGAACCTGCACTTCGCGGGCGGCACTAAGGTGCTCGTCTACCCCAAGCCAAACCACGCTCCGGCAAGTTTCACTATTCTCAATTTCCCGGTCGGCAATATTGAGGAAGCCGTGGACCAGCTAACAAAGAAAGGTGTGCGCTTCGAACGCTATGAGGGTGAGCTCAAAACAGATGAGAAGGGAATCTTTCGCGGTGGCGGACCATTGATCGCGTGGTTCAAAGATCCCGCCGGCAATATCTTGTCCGTGCTCGAGGAATCGACCTAGAAAGCGTTCCCACTCCAACACTTCGACGGACGGTCGTTGTGAAATCAAGCGACGCCGATTCCTTCGTTGCCGCGGATGACCGGCGGCGGTTCATGGGGAACTTCAGAAGTTTGCTGGACGGGCGTCATTCCGGGCAAGCTGGCGATAGCTAGCGCGACCCGGAATCCAGGATTTTAGGTAGGGGCGTATGGCATACGCCCTTTCTGGATGCCGGTTTTTATCGGCCTGACGGGGAAAGAACGAGCCTTCTATGCCAACTCTAGGTGAGGACGCGAATATATGTCATGGATCTTTTGATAAATCTGGACGTTGACGATCTCGATAAAGCAGTCCGCTTTTACGGAGATACGTTTGGGTTAAAGGTCGGCCGTCGCTTCGGAGCCCTTGGAGTAGAGATGCTCGGAAGTTCGGCGCCAATCTACCTGCTCGTCAAAATACCTGGCACACTCGCTTCAGAAACAACCTCACAGCGTCGAAGTTACCAGCGCCATTGGACGCCGGTCCATCTTGATTTTGTGGTCGATGAAATCGAACCGGCGGTTCAGAGAGCTCTATCGGCTGGAGCGCAGCTAGAGCAGCCCATCGCCACGCACAAGTGGGGCAAGCTCGCTCTCATGGCCGATCCCTTCGGCCACGGGTTCTGCTTCGTCCAGTTCCTTGGGCGAGGCTATGATGAGATCGTGGAGTAGCGGTGGCGTGGGTATTCGGACTTTAGAGTTTTAGCGCAAAAGCGTTTTTATCAGACCGCGAGTCAGCCGGTCTTTGCTTTCTGCCCCTTTTACCGTCACACTGAATTTGAAAGTCTTCAGACAACTCGGCACGTAATGCGCAGCATCTACGATTTCTCAACTTTTCGCTCCCTCAGACATCGAAATTTTCGCCTGCTCGTGGAGGGCAATGTTATTTCGACCTCCGGGGACTTCATGCAGAGCATCGCCCAAAGCTGGCTCGTATGGCAGCTTACGCATTCGCCCTTTTTGCTTGGCTTGGTAAGTTTTTTCGATACCGTGCCGCGATTATTTCTCGGCGCCATCGGCGGAGCCATTTCGGATCGCTTCGACCGCAGGCGAGTGCTGATCATCACTCAAAGCTTGGCGATGGTTCAAGCAATCGTCTATTGCTTCGCCGTGTATTTCAAAGTCATTCTCTTTTGGCACATCGCGGTCTTGGCGTTTTTTTTGGGCTGTATCGACACGATCAATCAAACCGTGCGCCAGTCGCTGGTTAACGGCATGGTTCCCAAAGAAGAATTGCTCAATGCCATCGGACTTCAATCGTCTTTCTTCAATCTCTCGAAGATTTTGGGCCCTTCCGTGGGAGGAGCCATTATTGCGTTCCTCGGGATATCTGGATGCTTTTTTCTCAATGCTCTTAGCTTCGTGGCCCTCATCTGGAATCTCTATCTAATGAAATTGCCGCGCTGGGAAGCGCCGACCCATAAGCAGGGCGTATGGAAAGAAATCAAAGAGGGCTACGGTTATCTGCGCAACAACCGCCGGATTTTTTCGATTGTTTCGCTTTCTTATATCGTTGCGCTCGTGGGCGCGCCCTATTCGCGATTCATCCCGATGTTCGCGACCAATATCTTGCATGTCGGACCAACCGGGTTCGGGCTTCTAATGTCCGCTCCGGGAGCCGGCGCCATCGTTTCGGCTTTGTCCCTCGCCTCCACGCGGAGCTTTCGCCCGGGGATTTTCTGGATCTGCTGTTGCGTGACCGGCTTCGGCCTTTTCCTCGGCTTATTTACCTTCTCACACTCCTTTTTCTTGTCCTTGGTGTTCCTGGCTCTGGTTGGCGGTTGCCAAGTCGCCGGTCGCGCCGCTTCGAATACCGCGATTCAAGTGGAAACGCCGCCGCATTTGCTCGGCCGAGTTCTGAGTCTGTTCTTCATGGACATCGGATTATGGTCGCTTGGAGGGCTCGCGATCGGCAGCGCTGCCGCGATCATCGGCATCGACCACACGCTGGCAGTGTCCGCCGCCATATGTATCATCGCGGCCATCGGACTGCTGTCAGCGTCAAGCCGAAAAGCCCGAAGATAACCAGCAGCAACCTTGCTCAAGACGTAGTTCGCGCGTAAGGAGGCGAGTGCAGCCTTCAGAGATCACCGAGTCATAGAATTTACCGACAACACAAATGCTATGGCTTAAACCCCACCACGAGATGGGCGCGATGGGACTCGGGGAACGCTTCCCCTTCGCACTTGAGCGTGACGACGTACGTGCCCGCCTTTGCAATTGCCTCGGGTGGAATGGTCGCCTTAAGCTCGTCCTTCGAGACAAAGCTCGTCGGCAGCGGCTCGCCGTTCAGCATTACATGGTGGAATGGCCACATGCCGCCCTGCCCCCGCACCTTCAATGTCGTCGGACCGGAGCCCTCGATGAGAAACAGCGGCGCTATTTCCAGATCCAGCGGCAAGCTCTGGTAGGAATAGAATGACGCGATCGGATTCTTGTATTTCGTAAATCCGCTATCGATGACCTTGCCGTCCATGATGACCATCTTAACGTTTTGCGTCAGCCAGATGTCTTGCAGCGGATCACCTTCGACGATGGAAAGATCCGCGACCTTGCCGACCTCGACGCTGCCGTAGTCTTTGTCCTTCTTGAAAGTCTTCGCGACGTTGAGCGTAGCCGCTTGGATCGCGGTCATCGGCGGCACGCCGGCCTCCACGTCCATCGCCAGCGCCTGATGCATCAACAAGGCCGCCATACCGCGCGGCGGGTCCGAGCCTTCTTTCAGAATGCCGCCTGCTTCGACGAAGCGCCGGATAAATTCCTTGGCTTTTTCATAACCGACTTTGGCTTGATCGCGCTGCGCAGGCGTGTAGCGCTTGAACAACTTGTCATAAGAATTGTCGGTGACCGCGCGCACCGCCGCAGGAAGATCGGCATTGGGATCGTTCAAGATCTCGTTTTCTCTTTTTCTGAAAGCGTTCGGCGTTCGACGAAAGCGGCCGCAGCCATTTGGCAATGGTCGGAGTCCACGCGACCTGGTGTTCCACCATCGCGCCGATCACCGCGTCGTAATTTTCCGTCTGATAGTAAGCGCCGGCGAGCTCTTGATCGATGACGCCGCCGAGTCGATCCTCGGCGAGTTTGCGCCTGGCGGGAGCGTAGGGAATGGAGCTGTAACCTACCGACCAGATATGCTCGATGGCGTCAACGCCCGCATTGGCGGAGCCGACCACATCCCAACTGTGCGCGGCGACGGGCATACCGAGCCGATGAGCTTCGTCGCAAGCAACCTTCACCAAGTCCATGGAGAGAAATTCATTGACCTTGAGGATATCGCAGCCAAGTTCCTTTTTGCGCTGCACTGCTCGGCGCACTTCTTCCGGCGTCGTGACGATGATGTTATCGCGCGCGGTCCGCGAGCCGAAAGCGTCATGTCCGGTGCTGACGCCGCCGATCGCCCGGCCCGACATCCAAATCCGTGGACCGCGAATTTTTCCCAGAGCGGTTCCCTGTTTTTGCGCTCGCGTCCACGGGCCGTCTTGGTACAGTTCGATATTGGCGCAGGTAGTAATTCCTAAATGGAGATAAAGCTCGCCGTGAAAATCCTCCAAGTGGCCATGACCATCGATGAAGCCAGGCAGGACGGTCTTGCCCCTGGCATCAATGACCTCAGCGTCGGCGGGAATAGAGACTTCGGCGCTCCTGCCGACTGTTTGGAACCTGCCTGCCTGGATCACGATGATGGAATTCTCGACGGGCGCCCGGCCGGTGCCGTCGATCAGTTTTCCACCTTGCACGACAAGTATTTTTTCTGTCATTTTTCTTCTCGTTTTTCGACGAGCCGTTGAACTTTAAGCTTAAAATGGCGTCACAACCATGAGCACCAGCAACCATAGCTCAAAACTACTAACAAACCAAAAAATCTACACAAGGAAGGTGCCGTTTCGTAAATTCTTGATATCCTCAGCCACTGCCAGGGACTTCGTCAGACAACGCGGACGACGCGCTTACCTTCCATGACTTCCGTATCATGGTTAGGAAAAGCGAGATCAGGCCGAGTGGCGGTGGAAAGAGCGCGTTCGAGCGCAACCACAGTATTGCCCAAATCGTAATACCAACCCACCGGGTGACGATCGCGAACATTTTTATAAGTGTACGCGATGTCGCCGCAGAGGACGGCCTTGCCCGCTGCCGTTTGCAGCGCCACCATCTGCGATCCAGGTGTGTGCCCCCCGGCCTTGAGAAGCTCCAGTCCCGGATAAAGCTCGACGTCTCCGTCGATTAATTCGATCCGCCCTTCTTGCCTCAATCGTTCCAGCGCTGGGCGCACTTTGGGACGGATTTGCCTGTCGAAGATCTCGTGGCGCATGAGCGGTCCGGTCCAAAAATCCAGCTCGGCGCGCTGCATGACGAATTTGGCGCCGGGAAAATAATCGAAGCCGGTAAAATGATCTTGATGAAAATGCGTGACGATGACGGTCTTGATCTCCTCCGCTTTGACGCCTAGCTCTCGGAGCAGAGTCGGCGCATCGATAAAATTTTTCCCTTTAGCCCATTCCGGCGCGACGTAGTCGGGATGATATCCGGTGTCGACAACCACCGGGCCGTTGGGACCTTCGACGAGCCAAAAAATATAAGCCACCGGTTTGTCCCGTTCCAAATCGCTCCGCACGCAAGGCATGATCCCCGCACGCCACCAGTTTTCACTCATGCCAACCATCAGCGCGTGAATCGAATGGTTCAATGTCATCGTGGATCTCCTTTTCTCGCTTTTAGAAAGCGCAAGGTTAAATATTTTAAAGATACGGATCGGCTTTTGTTCTAATGCTGCGTATCAGTTAGCGATGATAAAGCTGCGCGTTGAAGCTGTAAAGACAAACGAAGATCAGCGCTGGAGTTGATTTAGGCAAGTTTCTCCCACAGACTAATATAAATTGCATTTCCTGTTCTCTATGAGAGGTGATGCGATGAAGCTTTCGGTCGGGAGTCATTGCGTTGTCTATAATGTTACCACTGGGTGGTGCTGGAAGGCACGAACAAACGGCAGGCGCGTCCGGCGCGCGAGCCGTTTTGCAATCTCGCCAAAACCGCGCGATGCCGCCGGTCATCTCGATTTCGCATCTGACCAAGACCTATGCTTCGGGCTTTCATGCGCTAAAGCGCATCGACCTCGAAATCCGCAAGGGTGAAATCTTCGCTCTGTTAGGCCCCAACGGCGCGGGCAAGACGACCTTGATCAATATCGTTTGCGGCATCGTCACGCCGAGTGCGGGAGTTGTGCTCGTCGACGGTCACGACATCGCGCGTGAATATCGCGCCGCGCGCGCGAAGATCGGCCTGGTGCCTCAGGAGCTCACCACCGATACGTTCGAGACCGTACGGGCGACGGTGACCTTCAGCCGCGGACTGTTCGGGCGCGCGCCGAATCCGGCGCTTATCGAAAAAGTGCTGCGCGATCTTTCGCTCTGGGAAAAGCGCGACAGTAAAATCATGACGCTGTCGGGCGGCATGAAGCGGCGCGTGCTGATCGCCAAAGCGCTTGCACACGAACCGGAGATCCTCTTTCTGGACGAGCCGACGGCGGGAGTGGACGTGGAGCTGCGCCGTGACATGTGGGCGCTCGTGCGGCGGCTGCGCGAAAGCGGCGTGACGATTATCTTGACCACTCACTATATCGACGAAGCCGAGGAAATGGCGGACCGGATCGGAGTGATTCACAAAGGCGAGATGATCGTGGTCGAGGAGAAAATCGAGCTCATGAAAAAGCTCGGCAAAAAACAGCTTACGCTAAGTCTGCTGAAGCCGCTGGCCTCGATTCCTCTCGAGTTGAGTGACTGGCGCCTGGCATTGAAAGCCGCCGGGCATGAGCTGGAGTACACGTTTGACTCCGGTGATGAGCGCAAGGGCATTTCAACGTTGCTCGAGCGGTTGAGCGAACTGGGAATCGGGTTCAAGGACCTGAACACTCGTCAGAGCTCGCTCGAGGACATTTTCGTGAGCTTGGTGAGCGATCGTCAATGAGCTCGTTGGCATTCAACAGGTACGGCGTCTGGGCGATTTACAAATTCGAGATGGCGCGTGCCCTACGCACGCTCTGGCAGAGTCTCGTGACGCCCGTGATCACAACCTCGCTTTATTTCGTGGTCTTCGGCGCCGCGATCGGCTCGCGCATGACCGAGGTCGATGGCGTCGTCTACGGCGCCTTCATCGTGCCGGGGCTGGTCATGCTGTCATTGTTCACCCAAAGCATTTTCAATGCCTCATTCGGCATCCATTTCCCGAAGTTCACCGGCACGATCTACGAACTCTTGTCCGCGCCCGTGTCGTATCTAGAAATCGTCCTCGCCTACGTCGGCGCCGCGGCGACCAAGTCGATCACTCTGGGACTGATCATTCTGGCCACGGCGTCACTGTTCGTGCCGATCAAAATTCTGCATCCATTCTGGATGATCGCATTCCTGGTGCTAACGGCGACGACTTTCAGCTTGTTCGGCTTCATCATCGGCATTTGGGCGAAAGGCTTCGAGCAGTTGCAGTTCATCCCCATGCTGATCGTGACGCCGCTGACCTTTTTAGGGGGCGCCTTTTATTCGATTGATATGCTGCCGCCGGGGTGGCGCACGGTCGCGCTGTTCAATCCGGTCGTCTATCTCATCAGCGGATTCCGCTGGAGCTTCTACGAATCGTCCGACGTGAGCGTGGCAGTTAGCTCTGGCGATGACGCTGGGATTTTTCGTGATCTGCCTGGCGATAGTGGGCTGGATTTTCAAGACGGGGTATAGGCTAAAGAACTAAGCGCGCGAAGAAGCAGCCATCTCTCCTTCTCCGGCTTTCAGAACACACAGCGATAAGCCGGCGTTGCTCGAGAAACCACATACCGGAGACTCGCAATTCACCGAAAGACTTTTCGCAAGATTAAGTTTTCAGTGATGGGTTGATTTTCGCGCGCTTCTTTCACAGACTGAACTCTTTCCATCCCACTCTTGTTCTTGAATTAAGAGGTGCTGCGATGAAGCTTTACTACAATCCTCAGAGCCGGGCTGTAATCGCCAAGTGGATGCTTGACGAGTGCGGCGCAGAATATGAGATCGTTCCCATCGACTTCACAAAGCGTGAACACAAGACGCCGGAGTTTCTTAAGATCAACCCGGCTGGCAAGCTACCTGCGCTTGTCGATGGCGACTCGAAGATCTTCGAGGGCACGGCGATCTGCCTGTATCTCGGCGACAAGTTTTCGCAAGCCAACCTCGCGCCCAAAATCGACGCGCCGGAACGCGGCCGCTACCTCTCGTTGATGGTCTACTCGACCGCGCAACTCGAGCCCGCCATGGGCGACGCTTTGTTGAATGTACAAACGTTGCCCCAACGCGGCTGGACGGAGTTCGAAGCGGCCAAGGACGTGATCGAAAGCGAACTGGGCAACGGACCTTACCTGTTCGGCGACTGGTTCACCGCTGCTGACATCATGATCGGCTCTATGTTTATTTGGAAGCGAATGTGGGGCAAACCGCCGGACCGGCCCAAGCTGGAGGCTTACGTGGATCGTCTCCTGGCGCGCCCCAAAGCGATGAAGCTCGGCAAATGATCGGTAAAAGTTCCAAAAAAAATTAATAGAGTGTCCTGCAGCCGCTTGCCCGTTCGTCGTATTGTTGTAGGCCAATAAAAACCATTACTTGATAAGGAGATCTATATGAGCGCACCGGCAAAATCAGAATACATCTTGCTATTCCGTGGCACAGATTGGCACAAGGGCCTTTCCCCGGAAGAGATTCAGGAGGTTGTGAAACAAATGTACGCCTGGCTTGACCGCTTGACCGCAGAGGGCAAGGCCAAAGTCGGCAAACCTCTCTTTCCAGAGGGCAAAGTTGTTTCCCAGAAGAAGGGTCGCTCAGTCGCTGACGGTCCGTTTGCCGAATCCAAGGAAGCGATCGGCGGCTTTTTCTTGCTGGAAGTCGGCAGTTTGGACGAAGCCACGGAGATTGCCAAGAACTTTCCCGGCCTGAACTACGGCGCGTCGGTGGAAGTGCGACCCGTCGCTCCTGAATGTCCGCTAGCGCTGAGCCCGAGCAACGCGCAACCGGCGCGGGCAAGCGCATAATCTTCCGGTCAGCAGGATTAAAAAGTTATGCAGAAAATCACCCCATTCTTGTGGTTCGATGGCAAAGCCGAAGAGGCGGCGAATTTTTAACCTCTATTTTTGTTACACGACAAGGATCCAGGCAAATCGACAAGAGTCATGAACGCCATGATGCAAATGAATAAACTCGACATAGCAGGTCTAAAGCGAGCATACGAGCAAGAATAAAATAGGAACAAATTCTAACATCGTCTACAAACGCGTTCGCGAAACCGATCTTCGACAATGACGATTTCTGAAACCACGGCTCCGGTTGCGCCACCTGGGGAAGTTACTCAGGTGGTGGAGCATTTTTTCCGTCACGAGGCGGGAAAGATAATCTCGACCTTGACGCGGATTTTCGGAATCGAGCACCTGAACCGTGCCGAGGACGTGGTGCAAGAAACGTTGGCGCGGGCGTTACAGACTTGGCCCTACTACGGCATCCCGAGAAATCCTTCCGCTTGGATCACCCAGGTGGCAAAAAATCTGGCCCTCGATCTCATCCGGCGCGATAAAGTTTTCCGCAACAAGGAAGCCGAAATCGCCCACTTAATGGAGCAAGTCTCCGAAGACGCCACCGACGAAGGCTCCACGACTGCCGAAAATCAAATCAAAGACGACCGCTTGCGCATGATGTTTACGTGTTGCCATTCGCTCATTCCGCAGGAGATGCAGGTCGCGCTCGCGCTCAAAACCCTTTGCGGTTTCAGTCCCGGAGAAATCGCGCGGGCGTTTCTCACCTCTGAAGCGGCGATCGCCAAGCGGTTGACGCGGGCGAAGCAAAAAATCCGTGACGCGCGCATTGCTTTCGAAATTCCTAGCGGGGAAGAACTGACCCGGCGCTTGGACGGCGTGCTGCAAACGCTTTACCTACTTTTCAACGAAGGTTACAAAGCTTCAGGCGGCGAGCATTTGATCCGGGCCGAACTTTGTCATGAAGCGATACGGCTGACAGCGTTGGTAGCCGAACACCCCGCGGGTAATCAACCGCGTTCGCACGCGCTCCTGGCGCTGATGCTCTTGAACGGCGCGCGCCTGCCGGCGCGAGTGGACGCCGAAGGAAACATTCTTCGCCTCGAGGAGCAGAACCGCTCACAATGGGATCAGTCGTTGATCGCGCGCGGCTTCTATCACCTGATGCAATCTACCGCCGGCGACGAAGCCAGCGAGTATCATCTTCAAGCCGCCATCACCGCCTGCCACTGCGCGGCGCAGGATTACGAATCCACGGATTGGCCGCGTATCCTGTCGCTCTACGACCGCTTGATCGAGATCGACGATTCTCCCGTGGTGGCGCTCAATCGCGCCGTGGCCGTGGCCGCCGTTCACGGTCCGCGAACCGGCATCGAAGCGATCGAAGCGATCCACAAACGGGAGCAGTTGAACTCTTATTATCTGCTCTATGCGACTCTGGGTGAGTTCGAAACGCGTCTGGACAATCGCGAGGCTGCGGCCAATTATTTTCGTCAAGCCCTGGAGCTGGTCACGATCGAGTCGGAACAAACGTTTCTAACAAAAAAACTCCGGGAATTGGAAAATTGCCAGAAAATCGGCCGAACCCAGGCGGCACGCTAGATTCACGAGAGAATGTTGTGTTGCCTGAACGAATATCGACCTTGGTGCGAGATTCCTCATAGATCACCGCGTTTCTTGAAATAGAAATACAGCCCAAGCGAAATCGCCGCCATGACCCCAAGAACGACGAAATAGCCGTAGCGCCACTCCAACTCGGGCATGAATTTGAAGTTCATGCCGTAGATGCCGGCGATCGCGGTAATCATGACGAAGATCGTGCCGTAGGCGGTGAGCCGTTTCATCGTCGCGTTCAGCTGATTCGAAGTAGAAGCCAAATGGATCTCGAGCACGCTCGAAAGAATGTCCCGCAGGCTGTCGAGCTCTTCGGCGATCCGAATCAAGTGATCGTAGACGTCGCGGAAATAAACCAGATTTTCCGGCCGAACGAATGGAAAATCATGGCGTGTGAGCTGATTGAGAACCTCTCGTTGTGGCGTGACTGCGCGCCGGATGTGAACGATCGAGCGCTTTAACGACAAAAGCCTGTTCATATCGCCGGGGTGCGCTCGCAGGAGCAGCCGGTCTTCGAGCGACTCGATCTTGTCTTCGACGTCGTCCATGACGGGAAAATAACTATCGACCACCAGATCCACCAACGTGTAAAGAAGAAAGTCCGCGCCGCGCCCGAGCGCAGCCGGGATTCTTTCATGTAACTGGGAATTGTCGATCAGGCCCGGCAAGGGACCGTAGTGGACGGACACGATCCAGCCGCGTCCGAGCAGGAGATCGAGCTCCGAAGGTTCGATCTCCCACTTAGCCTCGCGTCGCAGCGGGTGGATCGCCAAATAGACGTAATTTTCGAAAGGCTCTATTTTGGGTCGCTGGTTTTGGTTGACGATGTCCTCGATCGTCAGATGATGGATCGCGAAATTTTCTTTTAGAAAATCCAGTTCCTCTTCGGTGGGCGTGTCGAAGTGAAGCCACAAATTGGCATCGCGGCGCGACAGAAGATCGGTTGCCGCCTCGCGACTGATTTCCTCAAGGCGGTCTCCCCTCGAGCACCGGATGATGAGCATGTCTCGCCCCCTTTTCCTAGGATTGCTCGATGATACCTAAACGCCCGGACCTTGCTAGAGCGTAGGGAATTATTGGGACAACTCGGAATCCATTTCCAGCTCGCCGATTTCCCGCAGCGGCTTGTTTGGGCTGACGCCGCTGATGATGAGCGCGACCTTAGTCGCAAGTTGCGCCAGAAGGGAAAGTGAAGCGCCGTAACGAATGGTCATTATGGGTGACGGATAAAATAAGCACGCCGGGCTGGTTTACTTCAACCGAGGCGCTCACGTCCGCGGCATCGAGGGCATTTTCCGGGGCGAGAGTCTGCGCCTCAGATCTCCACTCCTGAGGTGGCCAATTCTTCAGGGCTTTGATTTTCACCAACCTGTGTTTATCTCTTTGGACCTCGATCTATGTCTATTTCGCCTTATGGCCAAGAATCTCCGCTTTCGAGATCATCCAGCGACCGCGCTGTTTCTTGTGGCGGAAGATGAAAGGTCCTTCCGGCGCTTGATCAAAGCCAAGGATCTTCACTCCGCTTAACCGATACTTTCCGGTGACAACCGCGGTATCGTTATCCAGCAGGGAAACATCTTCCACGGCATAGCTCAATTGAGAGTCTTTCAACTTACCGCGCCATTCGGCGATAACGCGCTGCCTGATTTCGGAACGGGAGCGGGTGACAGAGCCGGTGGGCAACACCAAAATTGCATCGGGAAGAAAAAGTTCGGCGATGCGATCCGCATCATTTTTATTCCAGGCCGACTTGAGGCTTTCGACAATCTTCGAAAGCGACTCATGATTGTCGGGATTTTTCCCGACAGGTTCCGCGCTCGTGATGGCATTTGCCGACAGCATGGCTGCAAGAAAAACAATGCCCCCTACCGTAGGTCGTCGGACTAGAGCCCTCAATAGCTTTCGAATCATGATGATGATGCGGGACAGCAATTCGAATGCCACACCCGACTCACACCGCGGCGTTTGGTCTATCGTTTGCTCTCTCATTCCGCTGAGGAACAAGAAATATGATCAAAGCAGTCGTATTCGATGTCGATGGAACGATTGTCGATTCGGTGGATCTACACGCCGAAGCATGGCAAGAAGCGTTCAAGAAATTCGGCAAAGAAGTCGACCTGGAGGCACTACGCAGACAGATCGGCAAAGGCGCCGATCAGTTGCTGCCGGTTTTTTTCTCCAAGCGTGAGCTCGATGAGTTCGGCGCCATATTGGACAAGTATCGTGGCGCGCTTTTTAAAAAACAATATATGCCGCGCGTCGTAGCATTCCCAAAAGTGCGCGAGCTTTTCGAGCGGATCCGACACGGCGGCAAGCGCATCGCGCTCGCGTCTTCGGCTAAGGAAGATGAGCTCGCTAGTTACAAGAAAATCGCACGGATCGATGATCTGGTCGACGCTGAAACCTCGTCCGACGATGCCGAGCGATCCAAACCCCATGCGGATATCTTTGAAGCAGCGCTGAAGAAGTTGGCTGGGATAGCAGCCAAAGAAGTCATGGTCGTCGGCGACACGCCTTACGATGTCGAGGCGGCGGCCAAGGTAAATCTAACCACCGTCGGTTTACTCTGCGGCGGCTGGCAAGAAGCAGAATTGCGCCAGGCGGGTTGCGTCGTTGTGTACCGCGATCCCGCCGATTTACTCGACCACTACGCCGAATCGCCATTGAGTTAGACAGAGAATTTCAATATGCAGAGATTTTTGCGCGCTAGTCTGTCGCGAATTTGGGACGTGCTTTTAGTCAGTACAAATCGATAGCCAGAATTTTCCATCAGTTGCGATATACGTACGGCAATCAGCTTCTTGGCATGCGGGTTGCGGTTCGCTCCAGCGGTTTGAATTTTTAATGATCCTCGGCCGGAGAGAAATGAATGAAAACAAACAAGTTTACGTTGTCCGCATTTTGGCGTCGCCGTCTTGGTTCGTTTCGATTCTGTTGTGGATGAAGGCTGATTCGATTGGCGCCGAAAAACTTCCTTTGGACAAAATTCAATTGCCGCCCGGCTTCGAGATCAGCCTGTATGCCGAAGTACCTGGTGCTCGATCCATGAGCTCTTAGTCCGAGCGGCACGCTATTCATCGGCACTCAAAAAGCAGGCAAGGTATATGCGATTCAAACGCGCGGCGGCGAGCAGAACAAAAAACCGATGGTGCTCGCCCAGGGACTCAATACGCCCAACGGTGTGGCATTCAGAGATGGCGCGCTTTACGTCGCGGAAATCAGTCGAGTGCTGCGCTACGATGGCATCGAATCTCGGCTGAACGATGTCCCCAAACCTGTCGTCGGTCAACAATAGTTTTCCTAGCCGATCGGCAACACGGCTGGAAATTTATCGCTTTTGGTCCGGACGAGCGGCTTTATATACCGGTCGGCGCGCCGTGCAATATTTGCGAGCCCGATGCGGATCGCTATGCGCTAATCAAACGCATGAAAGCCGACGGCAGCGGTGTCGAAGTGTTTGCCCGCGGCATTCGCAATACGGTCGGTTTTGATTGGCATCCACAGACCAAGGAGCTTTGGTTCACCGACAACGGACGGGATCGGCAGGGAGACGACGTTCCGCCGGATGAATTGAATCATGCGCCGAAGCCGGGGCTGCATTTCGGCTACCCCTACTGTCATGGCGGCGATATCCCCGATCCTGAGTTCGGCAAGAAGCGTCCCTGCAGCGAATTTACCGCGCCGGCGCAAAAGCTCGGTCCGCACGTCGCCGCGCTGGGCATGCGATTTTACACCGGTTCGATGTTTCCGTCGGAATATAAAAACCAGATCTTCATCGCCGAGCATGGCTCATGGAATCGCAGCACGCCGATCGGCTATCGCGTCACCCTTGTGCAGCTACAAGGTAACCGAGCCGTATCGTACAAGACTTTCGCCGAAGGATGGCTGCAAGGAAGCCGAGCTTGGGGCAGGCCCGTCGATGTGGTCGTTATGCCCGACGGCGCCTTGCTCGTCTCCGATGATGAAGCCGGCGCTATCTATCGAATCAGTTACAAGAAGTGAACCGCAGTCGCGGCCGATCTTGATCCGTGCGGCTTGATTATTTTCTCACGCAAAAACCAGATCGCCGTTCTTATCGCGAATCAGTCCTCTGCCGTCCGTCGAAGACGGCATGTTCTCGGGACCGATCTTTAGCTCGCTCGCCTTGACGTGGCCGTGAAAGGTATCCACTTCGAGCATGCCATTGACCCCGCGACTTACGCCTTTCGGGTCTTTACCGGCGGCGACATCTGCCATCGCCTTGTGCCAGATTCTGCGCAACATGATGACGCCGCGATCCGAGCTGGCCAGATGCTCGAGTCGACGATCGGGAATCTCGCCTTGCGATTCCTGCAACACGAGATCTTCTAACGCAGGTATTCCCTCCCAACCTTTATATTTTCGCTTGTCGTGCGCCTTTTGCTCGGCCGTGCCTTTCAGGTCGCTTGGCAAGCCGAACAGCCAGCCGCCCGTGAAATTTCCCTTGCGCGTGAGGCTGTAACGAATCAGCTCGAAGTGCGTGTCATCGATGATGCGAATCATACCGCCGCCTTCTTGGCGTTCGTCCGTAAAATCGGGGGGAAAACCGGATCGGAGACCTGAGAATCTCCAGTGAATCGGCATCGCCAGCGCCCAAGTATTAACGAACTTAATTTCCGGGTCGCCGGTGTCGAGCACGGATACCGTCTTCATGCCGTAGTCGGTCTCGACGTGCTCCAGCGGCAGCGGCGTCCAGTTTTTAATACTGCAGTCGTTGTACGGTTTGAGCGCTTCCGGTAGATCGCGCACGACTAGTCCGTGCAGCACCGTCGCGTGCCCCATGTCGGCGAAGTTTTCCATCCAGTTGAGATAGTTGTAATTGCGCACGTCGCCGTCGACAAGCTTCAGTTCGCCATCGGTGCGCGCCAGCACGTCGATCTTCGACAGCGGCGGCGGATTTTCTTTTTCCGGTCCCATGTAGGTCCAGATCACACCGCCCCACTCTTCGATCGGATACCAGAGATGGCGGATGTTGTTTTTGAGAGTGCTGTCGCGCGGCTCCAACGGCTGGTCGATGCACCGCCCTTTCACGTCGTATCTCCAGCCATGATAGGAACACATCAGCCCGTCTTCTTGCACCTGGCCATACTCCAACGACGCCAAACGATGCGGACAGCGGATGCCCAACAAACCGGGCCGTCCTTGGCCATCGCGAAACACAACCAAATCTTCGCAAAGCATCCGAACTGCAATGGGAATGTCGCTGAGGCTCGAGGACAAACACACCGGATGCCAATAGCGCCTGAGCATCTCACCGCCGCGAGTCCCCGGCCCGGTGCGCGGCAAATCATCGAGCAATTTTTGATAGGCGCTCTGCCCTGCGTTCTCTGCTTTGGTTTCTGCCATTTTGTGCTTCCTCCGTCGCGTTTGCGCTCAGATCGCGAATTCTCAAGAAAATCTACAGAGAGAACCGGTTGACTGTCAACCACTGACTCTCGCGCGCTGGGCACTCTGCTCCTGCCCATCATCAAAATCACCTCTCAATGGTAAATCCACCAGGCACGAGCCATTTGACGCCAGCTTTGCTCTTCTGATATCGAGACGCCAACCAGGAGGTGAGCCATGGTCACGATGGGACGAAACAAAGAGCGCCGATACCGGCAACTTTGGTTTTCATTGGCGCTTGTGTTCGCCGTCTTTTCACTTTCATCCCGTGCCGGTGCGCAGCTCGGCGGCAAGCCCGAAAAAAGCAACTTCACGGTCTCTTACACACAGGCGAGCGGCGCGTTCACCCCTCTGTGGGTGGCGCAGGAAGCCGGGCTTTTCAAAAAACACGGCCTGGACGCGAGTTTAAAACTCCTCAACTCGCAAGTTGCGCTGCAAGCGCTGGTCGCCGGCGAGGTCGATGTGATCTCTTCGGGCCCGGATCTCGTCAACGCGCGCCTGCAAAACGTTCCGGTGAAGTACATCGGCGGCTCGCTGCAACGCTTCATCTTTCAATTATGGGGCGCAAAGGGCGTCGGCGCTCTCGCGGACCTGAAAGGCAAAATCATCGCCGTGACGACGCCGCGCACGTCGACCGAGATCGCCGCGCGCGAAGCGATCAAGAAAACCGGCGTGATCTCGGAGAAAGACGTAAGTTTTATCTACGTCCAAAGTATCCCTGCCATTCTGACCGCGATAATCAATGGCAAGACTTCAGCCGGAACTCTCTCAGCGCCGAATACTTTGAAGGCGCGCGACGCCGGACTCAGTCTATTGATCGACATCGCGCAGATCAACGTACCTGGCCTCCATCTCGCTTACGGCACCACGGAAAAGAGCATCAAGTCGAACCCGAATTTGCTTTACGCCTTTATGAAAGCCACCGCCGAAGCGACGATGCTGGCGCGGCAAAATCCCGCGGTAGCGAAAAAGGCGATCGGCAAATTCACCGACACCAACGACGCTAACATCATCGACGGCACCTATGAGCAATTCGCGCCCTACTGGGACGCCAACCTTGCGGTGCACAGCGAGCCGATACAAGGCCAATTGATGTACCTGGATGAAAAAGAGTTCCCGCGCGCCAAAGACGCGCGCGCCGGAGAATTTTTCGACAACTCTTTCGCGGATTATCTCAAGACGTCGGGTTTTTTGCAGAGCCTGGGCGCGGCGAAGCAATAATTGCCACGCGCCACGACGAGAGTTCACTTGCCGCGTTCGGCCAGGCGCGGGTCCAACGCATCGCGCAGCGCGTCGCCGAGCAAATTGAAGCTCATCAAAGCAAAGAAAATAAAAAGTCCAGGCAGAAAAACTTGCAACGGCGCGATGAAAGATATTGGTCGCGGCGTTGGTGAGCAAGTTGCCCCAGCTCGGCGTCGGCGGCTGAATGCCCAGGCCGAGAAAACTCAACGTCGTTTCAGCGCGGATCGCCGCGCCGGCGTCTAAAGTCGCGGCGACGATCAGCGGCGCAAGCGAATTCGGCAGCAGATGACGCAGCATGATCGCGCCAGCGCGAAGCGCCCAAGCATTGCGCCGCGAGGACGAATTCCTGCTCGCGAAATGATAACACCGCGCTGCGCGCCAGGCGCGCCGCGTTGGTCCATTCCAGCGCGACGAGAATGAGGATGATATTGAGCAACCCGGGTCCGGCCAATTTCGACAGAACCAACAACAGCACGATGCGCGGAATCGTGTAAATCGTGTCGACCAGGCGCATGAGCAGGTTGTCCAAAACGCCGCCGACATAACCGGCGAGGATGCCGATCAAACCGCCAAGAATCACCGTGCTGAGGCCGACCGTGAGCCCGACGGCGAGGGAAACCCGCCCGCCGTGCATGATGCGCACCCAGGTATCTCGTCCCAACTCATCCGTGCCGAGCCAGTGCTTGAGCGACGGCATCTGCATGCGCTCGGACAAGGAAATCTGATCGAGCTCGTAAGGCGCCATGTACGGTCCCGCAATAACCAGAAAGAGCAAAAAAACAAAGAAAAAAAAGCCGACGTAAGCGATCCGGTGGCGCTTAAAGCGCTGCCAAACGACGCGCCAATAGCCAGAGGTCAACGTCGGCGCTGGCGCCGCTTCAGCTCTGATAGCGAATTCTTGGATCGAGCCAGCCATAAATAATGTCCGCGAGCAGATTAAAAAACACCACGGTCACGGCGATGATCATGACCACAGTCATCGCGACGACGTAATCGTTACCCATGATCGAAGTGTAAAGCAGCCGTCCCATGCCGGGATAGGCAAAGACAGTTTCGACGACGGTGGAGCCACCGACCACGCGCGGCATCGTGACCGCGATAATAGTGACCACTGGGATCAGCGCATTTTTTAAAGCATGTCGTCCGACGACGATGATTTCGCTCAATCCCTTAGCGCGCGCGGTCGTTAAATAATCCTGGCGCAGCACTTCGAGCATGCTCGAGCGCATGAAGCGCTGCACTTGAATAATTTCAGAAATCGCCAACACGGCGACGGGCAAGATCAAATGCTTTAACCAGTCGACGGTCGCCTCCCAACTTCCCGGCGTGAAATCAGCATTGACAATACCCGAGGTCGGCAACCAACCGAGCTTGACCGAGAAGACGATGATCAACATGAGACCGAGCCAAAAAGCAGGAACCGAGTAGGCAATGAAAGTGGCGCCGGTTAAAAAATAGTCGCCGAGCGAATACTGGCGCACGGCGGAAAAAATGCCCAGGAGAATGGCGATGGTTTTGCCGATCACTACCGCCAACACCGTCAACACCAGAGTGTTTTTGAGCGCCGGCCAGATAATTTCGAAAACCGGCTGGCCGTACTCGCGCGAATAGCCGGGGTTCAATTGCAGCAACTGCCAGAGCCACTTCCAATACTGCACATAGAAAGGATCGTCGAAACCGTAGAGCTTGCGTAAACGCTCATAATCCTCCGGCCGCAGATGCGGAATGTCCTGCAGCATGCGATAAAGCGGATCACCCGGCATCGCATAGAGCAGAGCGAAAATCAGGGCCGAGATAACCAGCAACAGTGGCACGATCTGCAGGAGTCGCCGAATCACGTACAAAAGCATGATTTTCTATTTTTTAGCAGACGCCTCTAGATTTAACGCGTGATCAATCGCGCCCGACGTTTTCGACGTTTTGAACGGCTGGAACGATTGGAACTTCTGGAACGTTTGTTCTCTTAAACTTTGTCCCACTGATACGTGTTCCAGCTGCTCGAGTTCTGCCCACCACTCTCTTGCCGCGGCGTGATGCCGGTCAGACCTTTTTTGACGACTAGCACCTCGGGTGAATAGCTTAGCGGCAGATGCGGCAGCGCCGTGCTGAACATCTTGCAAAATTCGATCTGCAACTGCTCCGAGCGCGCGGGCGAAATGATCGAGCTGAGCTCGTCCAAGATCGCGTCTTTTTTTGGATCATTCCAGCCCGACACGTTCTCGGGAGCATATTTATTTTCGGCCGTCGGGATGTTTTTGCTGTGAAAACGCTCCTGCCACTCTTCAACCGTGACGTTATGCGAACCGATGTAGGCGCCGGGCCAGCGGTTGCGGTTATCGGCGCTGTTGAGCAGCCGGTTCGGCATATTCTTGATGTTGGTCCGAACACCGACCTTCTTCCAGTAGTCGGCGATGATCGCTTGCGCCTGTTCGTGATCGCGCCGCTCCGCGGTGACGCGAAACTCGAATTCCATGCGCTCGCCTTTCGCATTGGTGAGAACCCCGTCGGCTCCCGGTTTCCAGCCCGCCTCCGCCATCAGCTTTTTTGCCCGCTCGGCGTCGAATTTGTAGACGGTCGAGGCGGCCAACGCCTTTTTATAACTCTTGCGCACTCGGGAAAGCGGCAAATCGGACACCACTTTTTCTCCCTTGAAAATATTTTGCACCATCGCATCGCGATCGATCGCATGCAGCAGTGCGCGCCGTACCCGGACGTCGCTGAAAAATGGATTGTCGCGGCTGAGACTCAGCCATGTCCAGGACGCTGGGCTAATCAAAATCTTTCCCTTCCCCGCCTTCTCCCATTGGTCACGCAAAATCATCGCGCCGTCGAACGAAATCGTGCTGCGCATGCAAAAATCCACTTCGCCGGCGAGCACGGCGGCGAGGTTGGTATTGCTGTCTTCCACCGTTTTGTAGGTCATGCGCTCGATCTTCGGCTGGCCAAGGGGAAAATCTTTGAATGCTTCGAGCTCCATGCGTGTGCCGGCGTCCCACTCGGCGACGCGATAGGGGCCCGCGCCGATGAAGTTTTTGTTCCAGAAGGGCAGATTGGCGAATGCTTTCATGTCGCCGCCGCTGAACGCGTCGAGCAAAAGATGACGCGGAAACGCGCGCACGTGGGTATATTGGATTGCGTAAGCCTCGTTATAGAGATCGTTCCAATGGATCACGATCGTGCGGTCATCCGGCGTTTCGATCTTAGAAATCAACTCCGGCACGAGCCGATCGGGCATGGGAAATTCCGGGATGTTTGGAGATCTGCCAGCCGAATTCGAAATCTTTCGAAGTATACGGCTTGCCGTCATGCCACTTGAGATTGGGCCGGAGTTTATAGACCGTGACCATGGTCTTTTTCTGCATGTCGATTTTCCAGGTGCCCTTTTTCACCGACGGCAACTCTTCGGCGAGCATCGGCACGCGCTCTAGCGTCACAGGGTTTTGTCCGACGAGCCCGGCATCGACCATCGAGACATGTTCGGTTTCACGCCGGTTGTGGTATCCAAGACTGGTCACCTGGCGTTCGCCGTGAATGACGATTCGCTTGCGCGACGGTTGAGCGGCAAAGATCGGCGCCCGGGGCCAAGACATCGCACCGACCGAGACGGCCGACACGCCGGCTAGCTTGATGAACTGTCGCCGGTTGAGCGTCGAGTTCCGCAAGCCGGAGTTGGCTTTGTTTTTATGCTTTGACATATCGATCCCCTTTGCGCATCCCGAAATTTCCGCCCGCAACCATTTAACCGACGAGCGCTGGCGTGTCAATCCATTCGCATGCTTTGTCTTTTCTATTCCTTGACAACACCGCTCGGCACCAGGTAGAGGAAAAGATACTCGCGCGATCCGTCAATCGCGGAATCCATCGACAAGGAGAAAAATCATGACAGCCGAATTCGAAGATCACTGTTGGAAAGACGTTGTCACGCCGGAGATATTAAAAACCTATACTCCGTACCATCGTGAAACCTATATCGGTCAAAGACCGGCGCTCTTGGCCATCGATCTTTATAATCTCGCGTATGAAGGCGGCGCCAAAGAGCCGCATGAGCTCGTCGATACCTACAAAAGCTCGTGTGGTGTTTATGCGCACAACGCGATCAAACCGACGCAAGAGCTGTTTGCGTTGGCGCGATCACTGAAAATCCCGGTCTTTTATACGACCACCGAAACCCGCAAAGAAGCGAAACCCGGCGCCGTTCATGCGACCAATCGCCAACGGGTCAAGATCGATCCGCAAGCATTCGAGATCAAGGAAGAGTTCAAACCCGAATCGGGCGATGTGGTCATTTTCAAAGAACGCGCCAGCGGCTTTTTCGGCACGCCGCTCGTCGCTCATCTGACGCAACTCGGCGTCGACAGTTTGATCGTCTGCGGCGAAAGCACCAGCGGCTGCGTACGTGCCAGCTGCGTCGATGGATACTCGCTCGGCTATCACGTGTCGATCGTTGAAGAATGCGTCTTCGATCGCAGTCCGCTGTCGCACAAGGTCAATCTCTTCGACATGCACCACAAATACACCGACGTGATGAAGCTTCAAGAAGTTAAAGAGAAGATCAAACAAGAGCGGCCGAGAAAGGTCCCCTGACTTAAATGGCCCTTCGGCTAAAAGTCGAGGTTATAGGCGTTGACTTGGGTCGACAGTTCTCCCTTCCGTCATTCCGGCGGATGCCGGAATCCAGGGACCTTTGAACTGCCACTGAAACGAACCTGGATGCCGGCCTGCGCCGGCACGACGAAACTTCTCTTCGTCTGAAGGCGAGGGGTAACTACCGAGAGACCCCAAACTCCGCAATTGCGCAGCGGCTCAATCGATCCTGAGCATGGCGTCGGCAAGAGCGCCGCGATAGGCGCGATCGATCTCCATGCAGTCGTGCGCAGCGCTAAGAACCGCGCGCTGCGCTTCATCGCTCGCTGCATGATTTTCAAAAACTTCCCACATCATATCGGCGTGCTCCACATCGGCAACCGCGTGAACCTTGAGCGACGGCGCCTTTTCAATGGCAACGCCCAAGTCTTCCACCCAACGCTTGGCGATGCGCGCCGACAGACCGCCGCCTTTGATGATTTCGCCATTGTTGCGTCGCTCGAGCATCGTTGAGCTGGTGAACGCCTCCAACCACGGCCGGTTGCGCGCGATATGAAGCCAGGCGTATTGGGCGGCGCGCGCCCCGGGTATGGGTTCCGATTGTTCGATTTCCTCGCGCGTCACACCGACCATCTGCGCCTGCCTCACGACCAACGAATAGTGATCCTCGCCTTCCCGCTTGTCGGTGATAAGCTCGTCCTCCTCGTGTTTCCACACGAGTTTCTTGACGTCCAAAGGAGCGGCGCCGAGCACGAATCCCCAACAGTCGCGGCGGTTCTTGTTGTAGTAAGCATTGTGCTTGATGTAAAAACGCGCCCGCGGCAGCGTCAAGCGAACGGACAGCAGGCGCTCGAATTCCGGCGTCTCAAACTGCAGATTCGCCATTCGGTTAAGTTCGTCCCTCAGTGAGTTCATAGAAGCCATGTTCTTTTTTCTCCATCAGAAATGAAGTTCGGTTCTGCGCCCGCAGCTCGGCGCGTCGATATTTGCCTGATTAAGCGAACATCGGCATCTGCGCAAGCACGCCCCGCTGGGTGCACTCGTCGACAAAGATCCGGTGAATTTTTGGATCTTGATTTTGGTATTCGATCTGCGTGCCGCCTTCGTTTTCGTCCTTGTCCGACTTGGCAAGGTCGTCGACCAAATACTTAAATCCCCATGGCTTTAGGGCGATAAACCGTGCCGCTTCGGGTCCCGGACAAAAATGTTGATGATACCAATCGAGTGGCGGCACGACCAAACTTCCCGGACGCCAGTCGATCCGTTGGGGTTCGGTATCGTGCGGCCACATCAGCGAATAACCGTTGCCGGATAAAATGACGATGTGCGCGCCCGGCCCGTGACGGTGCGCCTTTTTATACTTCCCCGCAGGGAACGCCGACAGATGCGCGCTCATGGTGTTGCCGGCAAACTCGAAGAGACTATTCCGAGTCCCCGCGCCTCGCGCCGAGTGCTCCTTGGGCTGGAACTCCAATAGGTTGGCGACAAAGTTAGTCTCCCACACGCGCCCCGGCTTGACGCCTTTTTGAATGTATTGACCCGCCTTCGTCAATTCGCCGGCTTCGCCACGATATCGATCCGCGAATATGAACGAGTTGTTAAAAATAAAATCGAGATTGCGGAATTGATTGATCGCCTGCGGCGCGCTGGTCAGCGAGATGAAGCGCGCCGGTTTGGCAGCATCGGCGTTAAAATGTTGATGCCAAGCATTCAGGGGCGGTGAAAAAAGACTTCCCTCCTGCCACTCGAGGGTGTGTTTTGGTCCGCCATCGTTCCAAATCACGGTCGCACCTTGGCCGCTCAAAATAAAAATGATTTCCTCATAGAGATGCCGCTCCGCCTTTAGCTGCTGTTTTGCCGGTATTTCATTTATATGTGCGTCGCAGTTCATGCCCGCGCCGTTGAGATTGACGAACGCGCCGCGCCCGCCCGTCCTTTGCCAATCTGCCAACTCGACGGTTCGAACGTCTTCGATCCAGTAGCCGCCGTAGGCCGGAATTCCTTCTCCGTCTTGCCAAAAAGCATAGGGGGTCTTCAGCTCATAGGCGGATTTTGTACTCAGATCTTGCATGCGGTTTTCCTTTCGACTGGTCCAGTGGTAATTGCCCGGTTATTTCGGGCGAAATAGTTGGGTGAATTCTTGCAAGTACTTTTCAAGATTCAGCACCACCGCATCAGGGACCGCATAGGTCTTGAGATCGCCGATGGTCTGTAAATCTTTCCGCGCGGAAAAACGCCCGGTCTCGGTGATTATTTTCTGGCCTTCCAAAGAGAGCGCAAAATCGATGAACAGCTTGCTCGATGCCGGCGCGTCCGTCTTTGCCGAAATGCCGATGCCGCTGGTGGTAGCAACGATCGGTTTTGCCGAGGTCACCCACTTCACCGGCGCGCCGCTTTGCTGCAATTGGCTGATGTTGAAGGCATAGACGAGCGCGAGCGGAAACTCGCCGGCCGTCATCAGTTGAGCGAGCAAAGAATGGCCGCGACGCCACTGTATTTTCTGCTGCGCCAGCGAGCGAAAAAACTTCTCTCCTCTTTCTTTCCCCATGTAGTGCAGCATCGCGCCGTACCAGATGCCGACTTCGGGATCCATGCCGATTTTCTCGCTCCACTGCGAAGCGAGGAGATCCGGCCAGTCCTTCGGCGCCGAGGCAGCACTGACCTGACGCGTGTTGTAGCCCAACACGATAAGATTCGAATACATCGTCGTCCAATGGCTTTTGGGATCAAAAAATCCCTCCAGGTAAGCTTTGGTCTGGGGACTTTGATAACTGGCCAAAAGACCTTTCTCCGCCAGCAAGGGCAAGTAAGCGAACGAAGTGACGTCGAATTGCGGCGCCGCCGATTTCGCTTCGGCGAAAATTCGGTTCATGATGCGTTCATTGCTCAGCCGATTGATGTCAACTTTTAGAAACGGATATTTTTTCTCGAAAGCATCGGCGAGGGGCTTGCTTCCATTGACGTTCAAGGCGGTGTACCAACGCACGGTTCCCCGCTCTCGGCGCGCCTCGGAAAATAAGCTGTCATCGGCGCAAAGTCCCACGCCTGCTTGGCTAAAGCTAAGCACTACGGTCACTAGAAGAAACAGCCACCGATTGACGAAACCGCGAGTCTTTCTCATCATGGCGATTCGCTCCTAACCGAATCTGTCGGATGCAATCCTGATCAACGCATGCCCAGTTCTTTCTGCGCCTCGCGTAGCAAACTGTAATCGCGGACTTCGTTCAACGGCCGTTTTTTCTCCGTTAACAATTCCAAGTCGGAGTCGGGAATCTCGCCGTTCCGAGAAAGGGCCAGTAACGCCAGCTCATAGCCGCGCGACCCGATATCCGGCGGCTGGCTCAACCACTGCATCATGATGCGGGTGGTTTCTTGTTTGTTGTCGAAAATGAATCGGTGCGACTTTAAAACCGCGCGCAGCGCGCGTTTGATCAAAGCAGGTTTTTCCTTAAGCAGACTATCTTTTACTGCCAAGCCCGCCAGTGGCAGCGCACGCTTGAGATCTTGCGGCCCGGCAAGAGCGTTATAACCGTCTTTCATCAAGACCATATCGTAGGGAGTGTTCATCGCGATGACTTCAACAATGCCTGCGCGCAAGGCTTGGACCCGCACTGGGGCATCGCCCAAGGCCACCACCTGCACGGCGCTCGGGTTCAACCCTTTGGACTGCATCATGTCCTCGGCGGCCAGTTGATCGGTGCCAAATAGCGTCGAGACTCCGAGGCGCTTACCGCGCAGGTCTTGGATCGTCTTTAGCTCGGGGCGGCTGATTAAGAAATGATCGGTCTTGCGAACGGATATGGCGACAAATTTGAGTGGCAAGCCTTGGATAATACCGCGCAGCGTGGTGCCGAACGTCGTCGTGAACTCGATGTCACCGTTCATCACCGCCAGACCGCCGAGGCGCGGATTCATTTGAATCATCTCCGCTTCCAGTCCTTCTTCTTTGAAGAAACCTCTGGCCAAAGCGACTTGGTAAACAGTGGTCGAATTGCTGCGGCTCGAATAGGAGATGCGGACTTTTTGTAATTCCTGCGCAGCGAGCGGCTGCAAGCGCCAACCAAAGAAAATAACGAGGACCGATAAAAGCAACGTCATTATAGTAAAAAACACTCCTCGGCTTGATTCATGAACACCCTGAGCCGCCTACCCACATAACAAGCGAAATGTATGTCCGCAAGTGAAGCTCGGTGCATGAGAAAGTTTCATTTCTTGACAAGTGATTGGCGCTCCAGATAAGAGTTTTTACACCAATTGCCATATCTCTGGCATTCAAAACCCAATATCTATGCCCTACAGCACCGCCAACGGACTTAAGATTTATTACGAAGTTTCCGGCGAAGGTTTTCCTTTCGTCATGGTTCATGCCAATCCCTTCGATCATAACCTCTGGATGTACCAGATCGCGCACTTTTCCACCTACTTCAAAGTCATCGCCATCGACATTCGTGGCTACGGGCGCTCGGACAAACCTGAAACACCGTTCAGCCTAAAAGACATGGCGGATGATGTGCTCGCTGTTTGTCGCGACCAGGGCGTCAAGGAAGCGATCCTCGGCGGCGTCAGCGTCGGCTCGGGCATGGCGATTCTGTTAGGTCTCGATCACCCGGAGATTTTCAAAGCGATTATTCTCGTCGGTGGCAGCAGCGGACCGGGCGGATCGATCGAAGAACGCATCCACGGCTACACAAAAGTCGGCATCGAGAAATATCACATCCAACATCTGCGCGACTTGGTGGCGCCCGAGTTCGCCGATTCAAAGTTAGGTAAATATCTGCTCAACACGTTCGTTGAACGCGACCCGTGGCTCTCGGGTGAATCCATCGGCCAGATTTTTCGCGCCCGCGGCGGTCTCGACATGACGCCTCGGCTCGGCACGATGAAAGTGCCGACTCTGGTGGTCAACGGTGAGTACGATAATTCTCTCAAAGGCGGAAAACTGACGGCGTCGCTCATTCCTGGCGCCGTGCACAAGGTGTTACCGAAGACGGGTCACGCCTGTAACATCGAAGATCCTGCCAGTTTCGACGAGTTTGTCATTGATTTCCTGCGCGCCAACAATCTCATGCCAAAGCCGGCGAGTTGAGCGCGGCCTTTGCCGATTCATCGCTGCGGAGCTGACTCAGAGATGGAGGAATCGTTATGGCCGTCAATATCGAAAAGCTGAAAAGTATGACGCCGCCGAAAGGCATGGATTTTCACATCAGCAAAGTCGGTCATGTCGTCTTGCAAGTCTCGGATCTCGAACGTTCGACCGAATTTTACACGAAGGTTCTGGGCTTCAAAGTCTCGGACGTTTATCCGGAAGAGATGATGCCCGGCGGCATGGTGTTTTTGCGTTGTAACACGGACCATCATTGCCTCGCTCTCGTCGGCGCCGGTGACGGCAAGAACGCGAATAGAGAATTACATCACCTCGCTTTCGAGGTGCCGACGCTCGGCGAAGTCCTGCACGCGCGCGATCGCTTGCGTGAATGCGGCGCCAAGATCGACTTTGAAGGCCGCCGCCGCGCCGGCTGTCAGATCGCCGTGGAGTTTCGCGACCCGGACAATCATTCTCTAGAAATTTACTGGGGTGTCGATCAAGTCGGCAGTGACGGCCGCGTGCGGCCGTCCAACGAATGGCACGGCGTCAAATCGCTCGAAGAAGCAATTGCTAATCCTGTGCCGGGACAGGATACGCATATTCCGAAATGATGATCATTCGAGAATTACGCGAGCAAAGGCAAACGAGAGTATGGCAAAGATGGCGTGTCATTCTGAGCCACAGGCGAAGAATCTCGGCCGAGATCCTTCACGTCGTTCAGGATGACAGCCATTAAGACGTCGAAGAGCCAGCCTGAACAACATAATAAATGCAATCGTTGGAAACTCTCATCCGCGCATCGTCGCGCGCCCTGGTTATCGGCGTCGGTGGCGGCGGCGACGTGGTCGGCGCCTTGGCGACTGCGCGCTTCCTTGAATTTTGCGGCTTGGAATTCATCCTCGGCGGTCTTTCCTGGGAACGAAACGTCTACGATCCGATACCCGGGCCACGAAAGCTTAGCGAAACACGAAACGTTCGGGTGCTGCATCCTTTCGCCTGGATGGCGAATGCCGATAGTCAAACCGATACCGGTGTTTATTTCGCCGAATCGAGAATGGCGGCGGCGATCGGCCAGGCGAGTTTTACTGATCGACATCAACGGCGGCGCCGCCGGCGTGGTGGATGGAATTGAAATCGCGATGCAAGAACTCCAAGCGGACTTGCTGGTCGGCATCGACGTTGGCGGCGATTCGCTGGCGCAAGGTCATGAGCCCGGATTGCGCAGTCCGTTGGCAGATTCGATCATGTTGGCCGCGTTTGCGGAATTGGCAAAACGCGGCCGCCGCACCTTATGGGGCGTGTTTGGCTACGGCAGCGACGGCGAGTTGACCGTGGATGAAATCGAAGCGGCGCTGAGCAAACTCGCCGCTGTCAATGGGTTGCAGGGCGCATGGGCGCTCACGCCAAAAATCGCCGCCGAAATCGAGGAGGTCATCAAAACCGTGCCCACCGAAGCGAGCGCCATCCCGGTGGAATGTTTCCGCGGCGCATGGGGAACAAAGCGCATTCGCGGCGATCGGCGCACTCTCAAGCTTACGCCGCTCACCACCCTGACTTTTTTCATGTCGCCGGAAAAATTATATGAAAGCCTTTCGCGCCCGGCGCAAGCCGTGCGTACGAGTTCGTCATTGGATGAAGCCAACGACGCGCTTCACGCCTTGGGAATCTATACCGAGCTCGATTTCGAGCGCGACCATTACAACGCGGCGAGGCCGCAGTGATCCGACATTTCTTCGGGGATTTGCAGCGCGACGCGAAAATCTTGATGATCTCCCGCGGCGTCAGAGCCTTTGCGTTCTCCTATTTGGGCGTCATTTTCACGATTTATTTGAGTCAGCTCGGTTACTCGACGATCACCGTTGGCTTTGTCGTCACCACGGCGTATGCCAGCGCGGCTGTCTTAACCGCCGTGTGGGGCTATCTGTCGGACCGATTTGGCCGGAAAAATATTCTGATGCTTTTGGCCGTCCTCACCATCGCGTCTAACCTTATTTACATTTTTTCCAGTCATCTGATTTTCATCATCGCCGCGGTCATCATCGCCAACGTGGGCGCCGGGGGTTCGGGCGGTGGCGGCCAAGGCGGCGGCCCCATGAGTCCGGTCGAGCAGGCCCTGCTCGCAGAAAAATGCACGCCGCAGAACCGTAACGCAGTCTTCGCCGCCAATGCCTTTGTCGGCTCGATGATGGGCGCCTTAGGCGCGCTGTTGAGCGGTTTGCCGCAGCATTTACAGGAAAATTGGGGCTGGCAACCGATCGCTTCTTACAAGCCGCTCTTTGCGTTAACGATCGTTTTTAGCGCCGTGCTGATCTTTGCCTACTCGCGAATCGACGAGCATCACGTCGCCAAAAAACGAGCGAAGAAACCAATGGTGACCAAAGCCAACGCCTTCGTGCTTAAAATGTCGCTGCTCGGCATGATCGATAATTTGGGCGGCGGATTGGTCAGCCCGCTGATCTCCTACTGGTTTTTTCTGCGCTACGGCGTTGAGCTCAAGTCTCTCGGCTTTATGTTCTTTTTATCTTACTTTCTCGCCGCCATGTCGTTTTTAACCGCGCCGATCATCGCGCGCAAAATCGGCGTAGTCCGAACCATGGCTTTCTCCCACGGTTTGGCGTCGGCAATTTGGCTCTGCCTGCCGCTGGCGCCGACGTTTGCGATCGCCGCCGCCCTGACAATCGCTCGCTCCTATCTGGCTTATATGGACAGTCCACTCAGGAGTTCCTTCATCATGGGCGTCGTTCGGCCCGAAGATCGCGGCTCCGCCGCCGGCTTCACCACTCTCTCACGGCATGTTCCGGTGGCGATCAGTCCGACGATCTCGGCGTACTTAATGCAGGCGTTCACGTTGAACGTGCCGATATTTATCGGCGGCTTCCTGCAGTTCTTTCACGATTGCGTCTTCTATTTCATGTTCCGCGACGTGAAACCGCCCGAAGAAGAAGGGGCTACGCCGCAAACCGCGACGGCTTGATTATGGGACTGCTGCGAAACTTACACCGCGATGCCAAGTTGCTGATGGCCTCGCGCGGCATCCGTGCCTTCGCTTTTTCGTATTTGAACGTCGTGTTCGCCATCTATCTCGACCGGCTTGGATATACGCCGGTGATGATCGGGGTCATTTTCACCGTCGCGTATCTGAGCGGCGCCGTGCTCACGGCGCTCTGGGGATATTTGTCGGATCGGGTCGGTCGCAGAAAAATTTTGATGCTGCTTGCGATTCTGACGATCCTGTCCAACCTCATCCTTATTTATTTTAGCAGTCTCTTCTTTATTCTGGCTGCAGTTATCGTCGCGAACGTCGGCGCCGGCGGATCCGGCGGCGGCGGCTCGGGCGGCGGTCCGTTCAATCCGGTGGAAGAAGCTCTCCTGGCCGAGAAATGCCGGCCGGAGAATCGCAATCAGATCTTCGCGGTCAATTCGTGCGTCGGCTCGATCATGGGCTCTTTAGGCGCGTTGGCCAGCGGCCTGCCGCAGTTTCTTCAAGAAACAAAGGGCTGGAACGCGGTCGACTCCTACAAGCCGCTTTTCGGCTTGACCATACTTTTTAGCGTCGCGCTCCTGTTCGTGTATCGGGCCATCGGCGAGGAGGAACACCAACCCAGGCCTGCCGAAAAAAAGATGTCCAAAAGCACCGGTGTCTTTGTCACCAAGATGTCTTTGCTTGCAATCGTCGACAACTTCGGCGCCGGTATGGCGGGTTCGTTGGTCGCTTATTGGTTCTTTCTTCGTTTCGGCGTCGAGCTCAAATCTCTCGGCGTGATTTTCTTTGCTTCCTATTTTCTCGCGGCGCTGTCGTTTCTCAGCGCGCCGCTGATCGCGAGCAAAATCGGCGTCGTCAAAACCATGGCATTTTCCCACGGTTTGGCGTCGCTGATTTGGCTATGCCTACCATTTGCCTCGATTCTTAACGTGGCCGCCGCGCTCATTGTCATTCGGTCATTTTTCGCTTACATGGACAATCCTTTACGAGCTTCGTTCACCATGGCGATGGTCCAATCCAACGAACGCGGCTCCGCGGCCGGCGTCACCAGCTTGGCGCGCATCGTGCCGTTCGGCATCAGCCCGACCATTTCGACTTATCTCATGCAAACCGTTTCGCTTGACGCTTCCCTTGTTCATCGGCGGCGGGTTACAATTGGTCAACGACGTGGCATTTTTTCTGATGTTCCGCCACGTCCGGCCGCCGGAAGAGCTCGCGGCAATGCAAGCGGAAAGATCGGTCAGTCGAAGGAGCTAAGCGGATGAAAAGACCGCCACAACAAACGGGCGCCGTGTCGTTTATGCACAGGATCGCCGAACAACGCATTCTCGAAGCACAGCGTGAGGGCGCATTTGATAACCTTCCAGGCAAAGGCAAACCGCTGGAATTGGAAGACCTAAGCTGGGTGCCCGAAGATCTACGGATCGGCTATCACGTGCTCAAGAACGCCCATGTCTTGCCGCCCGAAGTCGAACTACTGAAAGACATTCATACGCTCGAGGACCTGATCAAACACGTCGAAGACGAAGGCGAGCGCCGCGCGCTGGCCAAAAGCATTCAATGGAAAATGATCCGCCTCGATATGCTCAAGCGCCGCTCGCTGGACCTAAGTTCGGTGCGCAACTACAGCCGCAAGATCGTCGCTAAATTCACGCGCGGCTGATCTTGCCGACCGGCTAATCCCCGATTCTTTCCGCTTTGCCTTAAGCCGACATTCCGTGCTAGAAAATCGGTAGCTTTGGCGGCATACAACCGCGCCAATCTTAACAACCGAAAGGAGCATTTTATGACAGAAGAAAAATCTCCGATCAAAATCAAGAAAATCGGTCACGTCGTGCTCACGGTTAGCGACATCGAGCGCAGCACGAAGTTCTGGACCGACGTCATGGGTTTTAAGTTTTCCGACCGGAACGAGGGCGGGATGATGTTTTTCCGTAACACCACCGACCACCACACCGTCGCGTTAGTCCAGGCAACGGAGAAAAGTGAACTGCCCAAGCGCGGCCAAGTGGGATTCGACCACATGGCTTTGGAAGTCGCTACCGTGTCGGAGCTTTTCAAGATCCGCGATTTTCTCAAAGCGAAGGGCGTGACGATTTTTTACGAAGGACGCCGCGGTCCTGGCGGCAATCCGGGGCTCGAATTCTATGATCCCGACGGTTACAAGATCGAAATCTACGCGGCCATGGATCAAATCGGCACCGACGGCCGCAGCCGCCCGGCAAACGAGTGGAAGCGCGCCACGACGTTGGAAGAAGCGGTTGCCAATCCTTTACCCGGCGTGGAATACCACTGAGTGAGACAATCGCAGTAAACGCATTAGATCATCTTGAGTCACGATAGGGGCGGGTTTCAAACAAACCCGCCCCTATGTGTTTTTGGCACGCGTCCAACCACGAAAGCAAAACCGCAACGGAGCACGGCGGTTTTCACGCACATACAAGCTCATGATGTGAAAAAGCTTCGGCGCGACGCCGACGTTCATCCGTGGCCGAAAAATTGAGGTTAGGCTTCGGTGATCTCGTATTTCTCTTGATGTAAGTCCTGGCTGGCTTTGATGATGATGCGATGGTTGATCTCGCGCTCGAGATTTTCCAGGCTGTTGTTTTTCTCGTCGTAGAGAAAATTCGCGATATCCGGATGCAGCCGCACAACGATATTCTTGCCGTCCTCGACTTGTGAGTGCTGGCGTTTAATCGCTCTCAAGACGTCGTAGGCGATCGTCGGCGCGGATTTGATCCGGCCGCGGCCGTCGCAATGAGGGCAAGGCCGGAGCAGCTGATTCTCCAAGCTTTCGCGCGTTCGTTGCCGAGTCATCTCGACCAAACCGAGCTCGGAAATTTTTAAAATATTGGTGCGCGCTTTGTCTTTTTTGAGCGCCTCTCTGAGCGCATCGTAGACTTTCTTCCGGTTCCCTTCCTTCTCCATATCGATGAAATCGATAATGATAATGCCGCCGACGTTGCGCAGGCGCAATTGGCGTACGACTTCCTGCGTCGCTTCCAAATTGGTTTTAAAAATCGTCTCTTCCTGATTGCGCTTGCCGACGAATCGGCCCGTGTTTACGTCCACCGCGGTGAGCGCTTCGGTGCGCTCAATGACGATGGAGCCGCCCGAACGCAGCCAGACTCGGCGCTCCAACGCCTTGGCGACTTTTTCTTCGATCCCCTGTTGCTCGAAGAGCGGCACTTTGTCGGCATACAGCACGATTTTCGACTTGAGGCGCGGCATGAAATTGCGCACGAAGTCGGTGATGCGCCGATGGTCTCTCGGTGAATCGACGACCACCCGCTCGGTGTCGGCGCTGAAGAAATCGCGGATTGTGCGCACGATCAAATCGAGGTCTTGATGAATCAGCGACGGCGACGGCGCGGACTCGGCTTTTTTGTGAATGCGGCTCCATAGCTTCGTAAGAAAGCTTAGATCCCGTTGGATCTCCCTCTTGCTCCGTCCTTCGCAAGCCGTGCGCAGGATGAATCCGCCCTCTTCAGTCCTGAGCGCCTGGGCGATTTCTTTCAACCGTTTGCGCTCTTCCTCGCTCTCGATCCGTCGCGAGATACCGATATGTTTGGTGCCCGGCATAAAGACCATGTAGCGGCCCGGAAGCGACACATGGGAAGTGACCCGCGCCCCTTTGGTGCCGAGCGGGTCTTTGGCGACCTGGACGAGAATTTCTTCGCCCCGAGCAAGCTGTTTTTCGAGCGGCAGCCGACGTGACGGCGCCGGTTTTGGCGCCTCTTCGAACTCGACGTCGTCGCCCGAGGAACCGATCAGCTGAACGTCTTCCGGCTCAGTGGAAAAATCCGAGGCGTGGAGAAAGCCCGCCTTTTCCATGCCGATATCGATGAAGGCGGCCTGCATGCCGGGGAGAACCCGCGCCACTTTGCCTTTGTAGATATTGCCCGCGACGCCCATTTCTTCTTTTCTTTCGATCAGAAATTCGGCCAGTTGACCGTCTTCGATGAGCGCGATGCGGCTCTCTTGCGGCGTCGAATTGATGTATATCTCTTGTTTCATAAGACTCTGTAAATGGATTCCAGGAGGGAGAGGTGTTGTGAGGTGGTATCACCCGTCGACCGGGTGAACTCACTAACGCGTAAATGAAATTAGTTGTGGTTATAGAGGAATTCAGCCGTGACTTCAAGCATGCTACGGCGTACAATCCTTAGCTTTATTTGACTTTATGACCGCCGCTCGGTACTTTGAGAGGACTACCCCTGGCTCACGCCGACCCATGTCGAGCAGTGAAAGTAACCTATGACTTATCCGGCCGTCGCGCCCGTGTATGGCATATTGAACACCAAGGTCCTGATTCTCAACCGTTCCTATTTGCCGATCCACGTTACCTCTGTTCGCCGCGCCTTCGTGCTTCTCTATCAGGGGATCGCAAAGGCGGTCAACGAGCAGTACCAAACCTTCGATTTCGACAGTTGGAGCGATCTGTCGATCTCGGCACATGACGAAACCGTGGGGTTGGTGAATCGGGTGATCCGCGTTCCGCGGGTAGTTTTGTTGGTCAGCTACGATCGCGTACCCAAGCGCCAGGTGCGCTTTAGCCGGTACAACATTTACGCGCGCGACAAGTGCACCTGCCAATACTGCGGCCGACGCTTGCCGCGTCATGAGCTTAATCTCGACCACGTAATTCCGCGTTCCCAAGGCGGCACATCCATTTGGGAGAACGTCGTCTGCTCGTGCCATGAATGCAATCGCAGGAAAGGCGGTCGGACCCCACACCAGGCCAGTATGCCGCTCGTGCGTAAGCCACTGAAGCCGCAGTGGACGCCGTTCATGCAGGAGACTTTCAGCATGTCTCGGTACAAGGAATGGATGCCCTTTCTCAACACTGTCGATGTCTCCTATTGGAACACCGAGCTCCTCGAAAAGTAGTTTTATTTGGCTTATTCCGCCCCCGCGCCAATCTTATGCTTTGATTCCAAAGCCGTCGGGTTTGCCAACCTTTTACCTGACCATTATTCGGTCCCATATCTTGCGGTAAAAGACTAACAAATGCACCGTATATTGTGATTTTCTCCTTGACACCCCATCCTTGCTATGGAATATTGCAGTTAATTTCGCTGTCGAAAACTCCCCAAAGTTCCCTGGATAGAATGACTTATGCGTTTAAAACGCCTTGAAATGATTGGTTTTAAGTCCTTCGCTCAAAGGACTATCGTCGAGCTGAATCCGGGTATCACGGCGGTGGTCGGTCCCAATGGCTGCGGCAAGTCCAATATCGTTGACGCCTTACGCTGGGCCATGGGCGAGCAGAGCGCCCGCCATCTTCGCGGGCAACAAATGGAAGACGTGGTCTTTAACGGGAGCGATAGCCTGCCGGCCACCGGCATGGCCGAAGTCTCCATTATTTTCGACAATGAGGACGGCCGCAGCCCGGCGGAGTACAGCAGCTTTAGTGAAATCATGGTGACGCGCCGGCTCTTTCGCTCCGGGGAATCCGAATACGCGATCAACAAGGTCGGCTGCCGCCTAAAAGATGTCGTGGAATTGTTCCTCGGCACCGGCGTCGGTAGTAAAGCCTACTCTATCGTCGAGCAGGGGAAAGTCGACGAGTTGGTCAATTCCAAGCCGGAGGAGCGCCGTGGCTTGATCGAGGAAGCCGCCGGCACCAGCAAGTATAAAAGCCGCAAAACCGTCGCTGAAAAGAAACTGGAGCGCACCCACCAAAATCTGCTTCGAGTCACCGACATCGTGCGCGAGATCGAGCGCCAAATCCGCTCGATGGAACTGCAAGCCAAGAAGGCCGAGCGTTATCGTGCGTTGAAATCGGAGCTTAAAGAAAAGGACCTTGCCTTCACTTTTCTCCAGCGGGAAGCTTTTCATCAGGATATCAGCCGACAGCAAGCGCAACTGGCTAGCGTCGAGAATCAATGGGCGGAAATCCTCGCCGCGTTGCACGCCAAGGAAGCGGAAAACGAATCGGTGCGCCTGGCGCTCCTGGAAGCGGACAAGCAAATCGGCCTGCAGCAAGAAACCCTTTACCAGCGCCGCACCGAGATTCAAACCGACGAGCAGAAGTGCGACTTTTTCAGAAAAGACTTGGCTCAATTGGATCAGAGCGAAGACGAAACCCGCGCTTCGCTTTTGCAGCTCGAAGAAAGAACCAAGACGGTCGTCCTGGAAATCGAGGAGCTCGAGAAGGCCAAAGAGAGCTTTATCCAATTGTCGCTGTTTGAGGAAACATTTTTATGCGACAAGGAAAGCGAACTGGAAAGCCTCCAAGAGCAGATCCGCTCATTGCAAAGCGCACTGGAGCGCGAAAAAGAATCTCTAATCGACGCCGCCAATCAGATCGCAAATTTTAAAAACGATGCCCTGAGCAAGGAAAAACGGCGCGGCGAGATCGGCAACGAATTGGCGCGAAGCCGTGTGGAACTGACTCAAACCACGGCGCTGTTGGCTGCATGCGAGACCAAGATCAGCGAAACCGGAAACTTGCTGGCAAGTTGTCTCGAAAAAATTCGCGAGCGCTCGTTCGAAATCGCGCTCGCGACCGCCTCGATCCAGTCCCTGGGCGGCGCTCTCGACGAAAAAGAAAAAAAGATCGCCTGCCTCAAAGAACACCTCCAGGAAAATCGCTCGCGCTTGGCGTCCTTGGAAGATATCCAAAGGAACTATGAAGGTTGCCAGGAAGGCGTGCGAGCGATCATGCTGAAAAAGCAGCAGGCGGCTTCGCCCAACGGCATTTATGGTTTGGTCGCCGAAGTCATCGAGGCGCCCGAGCACTACGAGAAGGCGCTCACCGCGGTTTTAGGCGATCGGTTGCAGTGCGTCATCGTGAAAGGTCACCAGGATGGCGTCGAAGCCATCGAGTATTTAAAGCATCAAGCGTCGGGACGCAGTAGCTTCATCCCGCTCGAGTTGTCGCGCAAAACGCACAAAGAGCTGCCGCTCGGCGAAGCCGAAGTGATCGCGCCGATGATGGACGTGATTTCAGTCAAAGAAGGTTATCACGATGTCGCCGAGTATCTTCTCTCCGACGTCGTCGTGGTGCGCGATCTGCAAGCCGGATTATCGCTGTGGAACCGTAACGGCTACTACAGCACTCTCGTAACCGCCGAAGGCGAAGTCATCGATCCGATGGGTATCGTGACCGGCGGCAGCGGCGCGCCGCTCGAAGCGAGCTTTCTAGCGCAGCGCCGTCGCATCCGCGATCTGAGCCAAAATCTCGCTGCCCTCGAAACTCGGCTGCCCCAAGAAGAACAGGAAAGCGCGCAGCTCAAACAAGAACTCGAGCAGGCTGAGACCCAGAAAACTTTACTGACCGCCGAGAGCCATCGCCTCGAAATCGAGCGCGTGCGGCTCGAGCTCGAAAAGAGTTCCGCGGAGCGCGAGTGCGAGCGGATCACCCAATCCATGCAAGCCTTCACTCAGGAGCAAACCGATCTGACGACAGCGGTCCATTTGCTCGACGAGGAAATTCAACGCTGTTACAGCAACATGCAAACACGGATCGAGGAGAAGACGGAACGGGAGCGCGGCCTCACACAAAAACAGACGACCTTCAGCGAGCTTCACCAGACCGTCGAAGCCGCCGAAGCAGCGGTGACCCAGTCGCGCATACGCCACGCAGCCCTCGGCGAGAAAAAAGAGAATACGCACACGAACCTGGCCAATCGACTAAAGCTTCAGGAAGAGACCGCCCAGGAAATCGCAGCGCGTCAAGGACGTATCGCCGAGTTTCACCAGCGCCGGCGCGACCTCGAGCAAGAAATGGCGAACACCGAAGAAGCCCTCGGACGCCGGCGAACGGAACTTCAAGCTCTCGAAGCGCAGCTTCAGACAGACCGCCAGAGCTACCGGAAAGTTTCTTTGCAACTGGCCGAGATCGGCGAGGCCATCAAAGAGCTCCGGCCGCGCGGCGAAGCTTGCCAGGAAGACAAGAACCGCATCCAACTGGCGCTGGCGAAACAGCAGCTCGAGCTGCAGCACCTGGCCGCCAACCTGCGGGAAAAATACGATGTCGCGCTTGAAACGCTATCGATCGAATCAGCCGATGACACCCTTTCACAAGCCGATTTGACGGAACAGATCGACGATCTGCGCGGCCGCCTCGAGCGAATGGGCGAAGTCAATTTGGCGGCGATCGGCGAATATGAAGAGCTCACCGAGCGCTTTGGCTTTATGAGCCGTCAAAAAGAAGACTTGGAAAAATCGATCGCCGACTTGCAACAGACCATCGTCAAGCTCAATCGGGTTTGCCGCTTGCGTTTCAAGGAAAGCTTCGAAGCGATCAACGAAAAATTCGAGGTGATCTTCCCGCGCCTTTTCCGCGGCGGCAAAGCCAAGCTGGTGCTGACCGATGATAACGACTACCTCGAGACCGGCGTCGATATCGTTGTGCAGCCGCCCGGCAAAAAACTTCAGTCGATCACGCTCTTGTCCGGCGGTGAAAAAGCGCTGACGGCGGTAAGCCTGTTGTTCGCGATCTTCTTGACCAAACCGAGTCCGTTCTGCTTTCTCGATGAGGTCGACGCGCCGTTGGACGACGCCAATATCGATCGGTTCATCGAGATAATCAAAGAGATGAGTGAGCATTCGCAATTCGTCTTGGTAACGCATAACAAGAAATCCATGCAGGCCGCTGAGGTTCTTTACGGCATTACGATGGCGGAACCTGGAGTTTCCAAGGTCGTTTCTGTGCGCATGCATTGACGCTTCACCCTCTGCCTGCCGATCCGTCACCCAGCCCGTTGACTCCAAAGTCGAGTTCAGAAAGAGTGTCCTTACATGGCGGGCGAATCTTTTTTTCAACGCTTAAAACAGGGGCTCACTAAAAGCCGCGAGAGCTTGCTTCAGAACATCGGCTCGATCTTTCAAAACCGCCGCTGGGACGAGGAGTCGCTCGACGCCATGGAAGAGAGCCTGATCGCCGCGGACGTCGGCGTCAAAGCGACCGACAAGCTGATGGAAGCGCTGCGGCGGCAATCTCCTGACGGCAACGGCGATATCGCCGAGGAAATGTCAGCGCGGCTGCAGGCCAGCATGATCCAAATGCTGCAAGAATCCGCCTCCCCGCCTAAGCTTGCGCCGCTTTCAGCGCGGCCTTGGGTGATACTTTTTCTCGGCGTCAACGGCGTCGGCAAAACAACCACCATCGGCAAACTCGCCGCCCAATACCGAAGCGCGGGCAAGAAGGTCCTGCTGGTGGCAGCGGACACCTTTCGCGCTGCGGCGATCGAGCAACTCGATATCTGGGGACAGCGCGTTGGCGTCGATGTCGTCAAGCATCGCCCAGGCGCGGATCCGTCCGCCGTGGTTTTCGACGGCATGCAAGCCGCGAAAAGCCGCGGCATAGACGTTTTACTGATCGATACCGCCGGCCGGCTGCACACCAAATTGCATTTGATCGAAGAGCTGAAAAAAATTCGCCGGGTAATCGCCCGCGAGCAGCCGAATGCGCCACACGAAACGCTGCTGGTGTTGGACGCGATAACAGGGCAAAACGGCTTGCAACAAGCTCGCGTCTTCAAAGAAGCGACCGATATTACCGGCATCGTTTTGACCAAGCTCGACGGCACGGCTAAAGGCGGTGTCATCATCAGCATCCAGGAAGAGCTCGGCGTCCCGGTGAAATATATCGGCGTCGGTGAGGAGATCGAAGATCTTCAACCGTTCGAGCCGGCGGATTTCGTGCAAGCGTTGCTCGGTCAATGACCCGTCAGACCCGCGGCGCGGGTCCCGTTGACACGCGGGCTTTAGAGCATTAACCTTAAAGACACCAAAGAGCAGCAATTATGGAAAACACCGCCAATGGTCTAGATTTAAGCCTAACGGACAGCGCGATTGCGCAGGTCAAAAAACTCCTGGCGCGCGACCAGCGCGAAGGAAACGGCCTGCGCGTGGGTGTATCGGACGGAGGTTGCTCCGGCTTTTCGTACAAGCTGGATTTCGACAACCAAACCAAGCCTGACGACGTGGTCCTCGAGCTTGACGGCGTCAGAGTCTACGTCGACGGCAGTAGCGCTCCCTACTTGAGCGGCACCGTCATAGATTTTGTCACCGGCCTGCACGGCGGCGGTTTTAAGTTCACCAATCCCAACGCGACCGCCACCTGCGGCTGCGGCACGTCCTTCTCCGCATAGTGCGCGACGATCAGCTTCTTTCAATAGCTTCGGTGCTTGCGAACTTAAAAGTTTGAGAGCGCCTGCTTGGGACTCCCGTCGACGCAGCCGGTTGATCTTGTCAACGCAATCGATCGATTGAGCATACGCTTGAAAGCTATCCAAATTCACTCCCCCGGCGGGGTCGACAAGTTGTGCTTTGAAGAGACTGGCGATCCAGCTCTTGAATCACCGAACGACGTCATCGTCAAGCTACGTGCCGCTGCAGTCAATCGAGTCGATATTGCAATTCGCTCCGGCCAAAACGGCGCTCCATTATCCTTTCCGCATATCATCGGCAGCGACGGCGCCGGGACGATCGTCGCAGTCGGTCGCGCGGTCACCCACGTCAACCTAGGCGACAGCGTCTGCCTTTACCCTGTCACTCGGCTGCGGACGGTGCGATTTCTGTGCAAGTGAACGAGATCACATGTGCGCGACCCGATCCGTTCTCGGCGAGCGCAGGCACGGAACCTACGCGGAGTACGTGAGCATGCCGGGTAAAAATTGTTTCGCAATTCCCGCCGGCCTGTCTTTCGAAGAAGCCGCCGCCTTCCCCTTGGTTTATGTTACGCTGTGGCGCCTGTTGATCACTCAAGCCGAACTGCGGCCCGGCGAATCGCTTTTGATTGTCGGCGGCGGCGGCATCGCGACCGCGGCGCTGCTCGTCGCCGCTTCACTCGCGACTCATATCATCATCGCTTCGGGCAACGCGGAAAAGTTAGCGAAAGCGAAAATGCTCGGCGCCGAGCATGGCATCAATTATCGCCATACGGATTTCGCCAAGGAGGTACGAAGTCTCACCGGCAAGCGCGGCGTCGACGTCGTCGTCGATTGCGTCGGCGGCGAGAGCTGGAGTAAAAGTCTCGCTTCGCTCGCTCGGGGCGGCCGGTTGGTGACTTGCGGCGCAGTCGCTGGAGCCGCTGCCGCAACCGATCTACGGCGGATTTTTTGGAACCACTTAAAGGTATTCGGAGCGGCGGCGGGAACGCGTGAAGAGTTTCGCCAACTGCTAAATTTCTTCGCGGTGAGCGGCGCCAAACCGATCATCGATCGCATCTACCCGCTCCACGATGCGGCCAAAGCACACCAGCGCATGGAAAAAGGCGAATCGTTCGGCAAGATCGTCTTGCGCATGGACGAGTAGCCGGCTCGCTGGCGAAATTGCCGGTCCTATGATTAGACTCAGAGTCGTTTCGAAGAGCTAAATCCCATGCGAATCATTGGTGGAACGGCGAAAGGCCGTCGCTTGGTTGTGCCCAAGGGTGGAGCGGTGCGACCGACAGCCGGCAAGGTCAAAGAGTCGCTTTTTAACATCTTGCCGCGCGATTTTTCCGGATTACGCGTGCTGGATCTGTTCGCGGGCACCGGCAACGTCAGCATTGAAGCGCTCAGCCGCGGCGCGGAAAAAGCGGTTTTGGTCGACGCTTCGGCGCGATCCGCCGCCGCGATCCGGGAAAATCTGCGCCGGCTCGGCTTCGGCGCGCGCTCGCAAGTCTGGGTTTTACCGGTGGCCCGGGCGCTGCGATCGCTGGCGCAGCGGGGTGAGACTTTCGATCTGATTTTTGTCGATCCGCCTTACGACCGACGGCTGGTCGGCGCCACGCTCAAGCTGATCGCGCAGAACCATTTGCTCGATCCGATAGGCACAGCGGTGGCGGAGCACAGCCGGCGCGAAGAAGTGAAACCGAGCTATGGCTCGCTCATCTTGAATGATCAACGGCGATATGGTGATACTTTCCTGACATTTTTTAAAGCCGCAGCAACATCCGATCCGGCTGCTTGAGGACATTTTTCTATGCCACTCGTTCAAGTTGCTATCTACCCCGGCTCCTTCGATCCGATCACCAATGGCCATGTGGATCTGGTCAAGCGCACTTTGCGGGTGTTCGATAAAATCATCATCGCGATCGCCACCAATCCGGACAAAGACCATTCGCTCTTTAGCGTCGAAGAACGATTGCAAATGATCACCGAAGTTTTCGTCGATGTTAAGGACCGCGTCCAGGCCGATTCCTTTCACGGCCTGCTCGTCGACTATGCCGAAAAGAAACGCTCGACGGTCGTCATCCGCGGCTTGCGAGCGATCTCGGATTTTGAGTATGAATTTCAAATGGCGATGATGAATCACCGCCTGAAACCGCAGTTAGAAACCTTGTTTATGATGACGGGTGAATCCGAGTTCTATACCAGCTCGCGTTTGGTCAAAGAAGTGGTCAGCCTGGGCGGAAACGTTTCCGGCCTGGTGCCCGACAACGTTTTAAAAAGGCTCAATCAAAAGTTTGGGCGTTAGGAATTTTGTCAATGGCTCAACTCGCTGAAAGAACCAAACTGATTAAACCTTCGGTGACTTTAGCGATCGCCGCGAAGGCGAACAAGCTTCGCGCCGAAGGGATTGATGTGGTCAATTTTTCCGCCGGCGAACCGGATTTCGATACTCCCGAGCATATCAAGGCGGCCGCGGTCGAGGCGCTGCGCAAAGGCATGACCAAATACACCGACGTGAAAGGGATCGAGCCGCTGCGCGAAGCGATTAGTGAAAAATACCGGCGCGAGCATGACCTCATTTATCGGAAGGAAGACGTTTTGGTCAGCTGCGGCGCGAAACATTCGCTGTATAATATCTTGCAAGCCGTAGTGAATCCGGGGGACGAGGTGCTGATCCCCGCGCCTTATTGGGTCAGTTACGCCGATATGGCTTTACTCGCGGGCGGCGTGCCGAAGCTAATCCCGTCGAACGAGGCCAGCGGTTTCCGCATTAAGCCGGACCAACTCGAAGCGGCGCTGACACCGCGCACGCGAGTTTTTTTCTTAAACAGCCCATGCAACCCGACCGGCGCGACTTATGCTCGCGATGAGTTGCTGGCCATCGCGAGGGTCCTGGAAAAGCACGATTGTCTGATTTTTGCCGATGACATCTACGAGAAGATCGTCTACGACGGCTTCGAGGTGCATAACATCGTAACGCTCTGCCCGGCGCTGCGCGAGCGCGCGGTGATCGTCAACGGCGTGTCGAAGACTTATGCCATGACCGGCTGGCGCATCGGTTATGCGCTCGGCCCGAGCGAGATCATCGCCGCCGGGAGCAAAATTCAAAGTCAAAGCACATCCAATCCGACCTCCATCGCCCAATTCGCTGCTTTAGAAGCGTTACGCGGTCCGCAAGATGAGGTCGCGACCATGGTGCGCGAATTTCACAAGCGCCGCGACGTGATCGTCGACAGGCTCAACGCCATCGACGGCATCAGTTGCCGCAAACCTGAAGGGGCTTTTTATGTTTTCCCGAACATCGCCGGCCTGCTGGGTAAAACCGGCCGCGAGAAAAAGCTCAACTCGCCTTGTGAGTTAGCCGACTATTTGCTCGAAGAAGCTCAAGTGGCAGGAGTGCCAGGGGAAGATTTCGGCTCGCACGAACATATTCGCTTTTCTTATGCGACGGCGCTCGCCGATATCGAAAAGGGCTGCGAGCGGATTCGTCAAGCTGCGCTAAAACTAGTTTAAGGCGCAGACGACTCACGGCTTTGGGCGCTGGCCGGTCCGCTTAAAAGCAAAGTAGTCGCGCAAGATCTGCGCGTGATCAAAGACCAGGGGTTTTGGTAAATTATTTTCACCGAACGGCCGTGCGCTCTTGGCATCATCGGCGCCGCTCGGCGTCCCGGCTGCGGACGCGATAAAAACCGTCGAAATCGTATGATGGCGCGCGTCCCGAGCAGGATCCGAGTAAGCATAGAATTGTTCCGTCAGCGTTACATCCAACGATGTTTCTTCTTTGGCTTCGCGCCGCGCGGCATTTTCGATGCTTTCACCGTAGTCGACGAATCCGCCGGGCAGAGCCCAGCCATGCGGAGGATTTTTTCTTTCGATCAAAACGATGGCGCCACCGGCGAGCTCAATGATGATATCGACGGTCGGCAACGGGTTTCGGTATTTTTCGCTCATGTCGACTCCCTACCTTGACTCCATGGAAAGCGCAAGGTAGAAAGAAACCTCAAAATTATTGCCGCGGGGTGGAGCAGTCTGGTAGCTCGCAAGGCTCATAACCTTGAGGTCCCGGGTTCAAATCCCGGCCCCGCAACCATAATTTCATTAACTTTTTTCGCCAACTTCTCGAACACTTCTCGATTGTCAGGTTTAAGTTGCAGTCTCGCGCAGTAGTTCTGCTCGATCATTGCCACGCTGGTCCCGCAGTAGTCGGCGATCGCCTTCAGATGTTCTGCCTCTGCTCTCACCAGCTCGGTGATGATAGTGTGCCGCGTCGCGTAAAATTTCCGGTGCCGTTGGATACCAGCCTTTTTTATCGGCCCTTTCCAGAAGTGCTCAGCCCACTTCTTTGTCATCGGCGTGCCGCGCTTGCCAACGAATACGTGCGGGATGCCCAATTCTCGCGACGGCAGTAATTTTAAGATACCGATCAGCGCTTCGTCGATCTGATGATCCGCTCGCTGTTGGCCGTCTTGGTTGCCGACGTGGCGCCCATGTTGCGCGACTTGTTGATCGAGACTGTTCCGGCTTCGAGGTCGATGTCGCGCCATGTGAGTCCGAAAGTCTCAGACGGCCTCATGCCGGTGTGAAACTGCCAGGCGACCAAGGGATAATAGAAAAAGTCGTTTTCGACGTACCACTGGATAATTCTGTCCCGCTCTTCTGCGGTGAATGGATCCGGCTTTATCTTTGGCAGGCGCGGCCATTGGATATCGATAAACGGGTCTTTGCCTTCTAGATCACCGCCGATCTCGACCCTTGCATCGCGATACATAGCCCGAAATGATCCATCGATGATATTACGGCAAGTCTTGACGGCAAGTCCCTTGGCGATCAGCTCGGCTTGAAACTGGCCCAAATCCTTTGTCTTGATATCGGACAAAACGGTATGTCTGAAGCGCGGCAATATGTGCGCGTTGAATGCCTGGCGATAATCCTTGGCCTGGGACTCGCGGACTAATGGCGGGATCTTCTGTGGCGATCCATTCGTCGTAGAACTTCTGCACCGTCGGCGTTTGAATCAAGCCGAACTTCCCTTGCTGATATTGCTTGAGCCTGACTTCGGCTTCGCGCTTGATCTTCGTCTTGAGCGACTTGAAAAGATAGCCGTCAACCAGATACCAGACGCCGTATTTGTTCTGCTTTAGATGTGCCGGCATTAACTCTTGCCCTTCCGCTTTGCTGCCAACTCTTTAAGCCCTTTCAGGTTCGCGCCGCGCGGCGGGTGCATTCCTAGTTCCCACCTGGCTACGCTCTCCCGAGTCGCGCCGATTCGCTCGGCAAGCTGCTTTTGAGTTAACCCAAGCGCTTTTCTTAACGCTAAGATCTGCTTTGGTGTCACGTTCGCCTTGTAACATATGTCACACAACATCAAGCCGAATTTTTCGCATCTCTAACACTTCGCCGGTTCCTGTCGGCTTTTGCTTTACCATGCCGATGATCAACTCTTGCTCGGTGATACCAAGGCCGCGGCAGATCCGCTGTAATGCGTCGAGTCTTGGAAGTTCGCCCCTCGCAAGCTTTTTGAAGTTATTCGGGCTAGTCCGGCAGAGCGCGGCCGCATCGCTAAAACCGGCGCATTTTTTTCACGGATGCGCTGAAGGACAAGTCCGATGTTGACGATAGCGTTCATGGTAAACTTGTAGCTCCTTGTCACTCACCGGTTAAAAATCCTCGCCGGCCTCGACTCAGCCTTAACAGGATTTCCCAGCCCCGCGACTGCTCAAGCGGCGCCAGAAGAGTTGCGGCCTTTTTCAAAATCCAGCGGGTTAGCCGGCATTTCTCATTACAGTACCAGCGTGGGTGACCCCGCGTCGATTTCGGGTGAATCAACGTACGTTGCAAAGTGGGTTGTCACAGGCTTCAGGCATAACTGATTAAAGCGTTAACGCTTTCAGGACGCACTTTCTCGCTTCGGTTGATGGTTTCGGCTGCATCGCATGGTTTCGCCGGCTTTATTTGGCAGCCTTTCGCGCTTCCCAAAGCTGCGCTTCCCAAAATCTTTTCGCTTCCCAGGTCATACGTTCACGACCGCGAAATTGGGTAAAAAGTGGTTTTGACCCCCCCTATGGGAAATTTGCGGCCGTATGAATGAAGCAGCACGCTGGTACTTGAGTTGAAAGGCGCTGGAGATTTGCATAGCCCTACCGCCTTTGGCCCCATCGATCGTCAACCACGGCAGTTTTGCGGCTATGACAGCGACGGCATAAGCCCTGCAAATTGCCTTCGTCATCGCCTCCGCCTCGCGCCTTCGTGACGATATGATCCACTGTGTTCGATGGTTCTTCTCCGCATTTTTTACAGATTGGATCGCGTTCGAGTATTCGGGCTCTGAGTTTTCGCCAGTGATAACCATAACCGCGGAGGTTTGCTGGCAATCGCCGCTTTTCCGGATCAACCCAGCCTAAAGGCTTTAATGTTTTCGCTTTCCACGGCACTGTTAATTCTCCCCTAAAATCCTGTTCTCACTCACGAACTAACTCTGCCCGAACCGCCAACTGGTAAACACCTTGAAAGAGCCCCGAGATTTTGGCCACCCTACCTTCTGCTGCGGTGTTAGATCTCCTGTTCGAGCAAATCACACTTTTCCCGGCGCCAAGCAGACATCACAGAATCATAATCCATGTCGTCTTTGTGTCGCTCGATCATTTCATCCAGTCTCCGAAGTCGATAATCGCGCAAAAATTTCGCGACGCTTCTGCTCAGCTAAATCCCGCTTCGGCGTCGCATTGTTAATCATCGCCGGCATGGACCGCTTCGGCCAAATCGGGTTGCTTTTTCGTATGTCATTTAGTTTCCCTTTCTTGTTTTGCTGTTCTGCTTTTTACGACGCCTTGCGCTGTCTTGGCTGATCGGCGGCTTCAGCCAATTCCGGGAAGTTCTCAGCGATGTAGCGCTGATAAGCAACGACTTGACCGCCTGAAAGGATCATTCCACTTGCCGTTTAAATCGAATGTGCACGAAGGAATAGACCCTGTTCTGAATCCGCGTTGCTCGAATTGCCGCGACGATCATTGATTCTTTGAACTGCCTCATCGATTGTCCTTTAGTGAGGTGAGGATAATCTCAATATCTGGGAAAAATTCCGTGCGCTCTTCCACACAGAATCCGAACGCTGACTCTATCCCACTACGCTTCTACTCTGAAGTACAACCGCCCGCGATTGCCTCGTCGACTGTCTTTTGTTTCTGTTTTTGCATCGGAAACTTTTCTCCTTTTGTGATTTTGATCTCGTGCATTTATGTCACTTCAGCGCGCCAGCGGCATCCGGTTCGCGCTTGCGCTGTTCTCGACGCGCTTCCTTGTCTTGACGCCGCATTTCTTTTTTTTCCCGGCGAGCAAGTTCGCGTTGCCGATGTTGCCGGCTTTTATTCTCGTTCGACATTAGTTCAGGTCGGTCGCTTCCATTTGCTTTTCTAATCCATCCCTTTCGTCTTTTCAGATTCCCGCGAGAGACCAGCATAAAGCCAATCTCCCGCGGGCTGCGGGTGCTCGTGCTCAGCCCCTGCTAAAGGCTTGTGTGAGATCCGCAAGTCACAACCCATATATATGTAGGCCATATGCCCCATTAGCCCCACTGCACTGCATTGCAGATTACAGTGCAGTAGCAGTGCAGTAGCACTTCAACACAACAGCACGGCGACTGCACCGCAGATAACCAGCACGGCATCTTCACAGCTCCCCTCGGGAAAGAATTTCGTGCACGCGCAGGAAGTCAGAGGCGTCCTTGCACCGCAGCGCATTCTCGTCGGTAGCTTTTCCGCCTCTTGGTTGCTCGGTCTTCCGAAATCCGACATCGACCGAAAAAATGACGCCCGAAAAAATCGAGCCCGGGTCACCAACGTTATCGTCAACATCAAGCGGCCGACCAAGTGCGATAGCGCAGTACTTTGCATAACGACCAGTCGCGGAAACCACTCCCCCGCCTTCGGACGCCATCAACCACTGCCGAAGAGCGGTACCGGTGTGCGGTCGATCGATAACCCGGAATTGCAAAACCACCCGGACACCCTTGCCGATTTGCTCTGTCCAAGCCGAGTCACATGCAACGCGGTATTGACCAGCTGCCATGCTCTCACTCGGCGCGAGTCCGCCAAGATGCAGGTTGGAGATTTTTCCAGCACCGCCTTGGACGACTTTTAAATTTGATTTATTTTGTGCGCTACGATATGAGTGAGCCATTGGTTTTCTTCCTTCCTCGCTGATTCACAGTCGGCGGGTTAAGCACTAGATGCAGAAAGCCGGCGCCCAAAACGTCGGCTTTTTGTGTTTTAAGTCGTGACATAATTATCTACGCAGCAGAAGAGGGTTGCTGCTCGCCGAAATAGTCTTCACCTATACACTTTTTTTAGAATGTCCTCTCGCGTTCGTTTGGCTCGGCGTGGCCGCGGACAAGGATGAGAGTTTTGCCTCGCGAATTTTGAGCTGTGGTGACGCAGCCGCTTGAGAACCGTAGCGGCGAATCAGTGCAATTTTGAGATCGATGTTCATCGGAAATCCCTCCCGTACAAGATTTCTTACAAGGGTAGTGTCCGAGAAACCAAATTAATTGGCAAGAAAAGATTGCGAGGAACCAGCATAAAAACTGGTTGAAACTGTATAGTAAAATCGGAGAACGGGCGCGAACGGGCGCGAAGCGTGTGGTTTAAATGCTTTCGGGTGGGTGGAGGCGTGAAATTCTATCCCGAAACTACTTCCTAACTAACATGGGATCAGGCAAACGACTGATGATAAATTCAACACCCTTTGCTACCGCGTCCCTTGTAACACGAAATTCGCGGGCGATATCGCCAAGAGTTTCTCCGCCCAATTTGTGCCGAAGTGCCCAAGAGTAGTGTTTTCGGAGTTCCGCCGGTCTGCCAGGACTCGCGGATTTAGCTGGAATGCCTTTTAGAAGTTTGCCATTTGCCGAGTCCTGATAGCACTTCGCATGCACCCTCTGGAGCTCGTCCTTGATGGTTAGAAAATACGAGTTTGCTGCAGAACTGACAGAGTCCTTTGACAACATTGGCCTGCTTGGAGGATTTAATAAGCATCCCCGTTTGTTGAGCGATGTTATTCCGCCTCGGTCCCCATTTTCGTCGGCCCTTCTCATTGTATGCGAAGGAGTGCCGATCAAAGATTTTATAAGTTAAGTGATTGCATGCTTTACGAAGTTGAACCAAATGGTCATAGCTTTGGATTTTCGGCAAAGGTTGATTCACAGAAAAGCCTGTTTGTTTCGAAATAGTTCCTTTCCTTTCAACGAACGATATTCGTCCGACTTCTTTGAGCCTTTCAAATGCTCCTGAACTGGTTTTTCGAGCCTGTTTATGAGAAACAAGCATTCGCGCAGCCCTTACAGCGATATTGCTCGTGTTCCTCATCAACAAAGGCGTGCCGTCCGTCATCGCCATGTCGCCGATATTCCCCAAGCGTTTTCTAAGCAAGACGAACCGAGCCGAACATAAAG